>NZ_CP048602.1:1315267-2630534 GCF_012427705.1 Vreelandella piezotolerans
AGGCGTTAAAGCCGTAAACCCGCTCCAACAGTTCGAAGACTTTGAAGCCCGGCGGACGGTAGGCGACCTCACCAAAGTACATCTCACCGTCGCTGGTGACGAAGTATTCGGGGTGAATCAGACCGAATTCGATATCGAAGGCTTTGATCAGTTTTTCGATCTGCGCGGTGATTTGCGCGCGATACTTCTCCAATTCTGGGGAAGCAGGCACGAAGACCGAGTAGCCCAGCGTGACGTACTCGGAAATGTTCAAAAAGGCGATTTTGCCATCGTGAATCCACGCCTCTACCGCGAACTCCCAGCCATCCAGGTGTGACTCCATCAGGACTGGAAACTCCTCCTCGGGGATCGTATCGACTTCGTCAGGGGTACGAATGACCCGGTGGCCCAAACAACCCGCTTTGTCGAAGGCCTTGAGGTGGATGGGGTCGTTGGGGTCGCCATCGAGCTTCAACAGCGTCTGGTTGACGCGCTTGAGAAAGCGGATGACATCCTCTTTGTCGTGGGCTTCTTCGAAAATGCCCACCCGAATGCCACCAAGCTGTGCGCGGCGTTTCATGAGTGCCTTATCACGCAGTAGCAGCGACTGGCCGTAAAGACGCGGATTGTCGAGCAGCACCGAGTTGATGGCCCCCGCCCACTCCACGGTCTCTTCGAATAGGGGGATCGCCACGTCGACGCCTTTTTCCTTGAGCGTTTCGGCGATCTCCATGGAGCGGTCATTGAGGCGCTCGAAGTTCCAAGGGACGTAGGGAATGTCGTGCTTTTGGCAGTACTCCTCCGCCCAGTCGGGTGCCACCACGATATATCGGCGGTCAAAGTTTTCCGCCGCTTCGATCGCATTGAGGCTCCAGCCTAAGAGGGCGATATAGCCCTTATTGGGATCCTTTTGCATGGTGTTGACTCCTCTGGGGTGATGAATGGTCTTGCCAACTGCTCTCTTCACCATACACGACCCGAACCATTCTGGGCTAATTAGCAGCTTCTGAAGCGAAAATAGCGGGAATTCGCCCACGTTAGCGATGTCTGCTAAAGAGCCCAGCGCGAATATGGTAGGCTTGCCCAGTAACGATACGTTCAAGTGGCAAGAGGATTAGGCCAAGATGGCGGCCAAGCCGATCTACCGTGTAGTGGTTCACCAGCAGGGTGAAATTTGGGATTTATACGTCAGAGAGATCTTTCAAAGCGAACTCTGGGGCTTTATTGAAGTCGAGGAGTTTGTCTTTGACGATGCGTCGCGGGTGGTGGTGGATCCAGGAGCGGAAAAACTGCAGCGAACCTTCGAGGGAGTGAAGCGTAGCTACCTGCCGTTGAATGCCATTGTGCGGATCGATGAGGTAGAGCGTGAAGGCCCGTTGAAAGCCGTGAAAAGTGATGCTCGCGTCGCAGAGTTTCCTCGTCCCTTCCCGTTACCGCCCCGCGGGGAAGGGTAAGCGCCTAAGACATGCGCAACGCTTTGAGCGACACGCGCGGCGGCTTCGTCGGCCACGCGCGTTTTTTTGACCAGGACATGACGTCATGCAAGTAGAAAAAATTCGCAGTAACTGTTATGCCGCCGCTGTGGGCGTGCTGTTAACCGTGAGCAGCCAAGCAGCGCTAGCTCAATCCGATAGCCAAGCTTGGGTGAGCGATGAACTGAGCACCTATGTGCGTAGCGGGCCGACAGATGGTTATCGCATTGTGGGAACGCTGAACGCCGGCGAGCAGGTCGAGGTGCTGGAAACCAGCGGCGATTACACACGGGTACGCAGTAACAGCGGCGACACCGTTTGGGTGCTCAGCAATGAGCTGCAGCAAACGCCCAGCGCGCGTCAGCAGCTTCCCGAGCTGCAAGCCCAAGTTGAAGAGCTGACGCAAGAGCTAGACGGAATCAACGATACCTGGGAGCAGCGGGTTTCCTCCATGACGGAAACTCTGGATATTCGCGAGCAGCGTATCGCCGACCTGGAAGCCCGAAACGCCGAGTTGGACAATCAAGCGGAGCAGTCTCGCCAGCAGGTGCGCGCCCTGCAGGCCCGCTTGGATACCCAGGAGGAGGACTTGCTGATGCGCTACTTCATGTACGGTGGCGGTGTGGCAGGGGCCGGTCTGTTGGTAGGCTTGATCGTGCCGCATTTACCGCGCCGTCGTAAAAAGCGCGATCGCTGGTTCTAAACGTGCTTTCCAAGCAATAACGAGGTAGCTCATGGAGAATCCCTGGCGGCAGCGCTGGCAAGAGGGGCGCATCGGCTTTCATCTCGAGGAGACTCATCCTGCGCTGGTCAAGCACTGGCCGGAATTAGGCGTGGCCGATGGGACCAAAGTGCTGGTGCCACTATGTGGGAAGAGCCTAGACATGCGCTGGCTGGCGGATCGCGGGCACCCAGTGCTCGGCATCGAGCTTGCACCGGAGGCCATCGAGCAGTTTTTGGCTCAGCGACGCAGCGGTGTTTCGCGCTATACCCAAGCGGGGTTCGAGGTGTCTCGGCAGGGCAGTATCGAGCTGTGGTGCGGTGACTTTTTTCATCTGCATATTCAGCAAGCGGCAGAAGTGGGCGCGTTCTACGACCGGGCCTCTTTGATTGCATTGCCACCGGCAACGCGAGAGCGTTATGCCTTTCATTTGGCGCAATTGACCCCGCCGGGAGCAAAAGGGCTGTTGGTGGGGCTTACCCATGGCGATGGCGAAGCGGGGCCGCCTTTTAGCGTGCCGGATGACGAAATCGAGCGCTTGATGACGCCCAACTTCCATGTCGAGCTGCTGGCTCGTCTAGAGGCTGATGCTCGTGGCCGCAGCGAGAGCCTATGGGCGTTAGAACGTCGCGGGCCACGGGTATAAACGAGCGCTTATCGGGCTAGCAGCCTGCCCAGCTCTGGGTCACTGAACGCCCGATTCAGTCCATCGCTAAGCAGATCGTTGAGCATACGTGTATTGGCATCCTCGCCGGGCTTGATGGCGTAGCCTTGGGTACGGCGTGACGTATACGTGCCGGTATAAGTCGTGCCCTGGTTGTGTGCGATCGCACGGAACACCCCTTCGATGCGCGCTTCATCGATCAGCGGCTGGCCACTGTCGCCACGTCCGTAATCCAAGCTGGCAAGCTCTAGCGTCAAACTGGGACGACCCTGCGCGGTTTCGCGGGTGGGAGTGAACCCCATATCGCTGGCGGCGCGTTCGGCTTCGGCCTGCAGGCGCGGGATCAATTCGTGACTGCTGACGGTAATCTGCGCGGTGGACATGTTGCCGCCCGTCCGCGTACCAATGACTTCACTCGGCCGGGCGTCGACGGCCACGACGGTAACTTGTTGACCCGAGCCGGTTTGTGGCACGTTGGCGCTACGGGTGGGGTTGAGCTGTAGATACTGAGGGCTTGCGCAGCCTGCTACCAGTAAGGTGGCCAGCAGCGCACCCGACGCGCGTAAAAAGTGACGCCGACGCATATTACTCTCCGCAATCATCCTGGTTGAACGAGACAAAGGCCGCAGTATAGACCTGAGTTTACGCGAGACGCCAGCCATGGCTAGGCCACGCGGGTCTGTTGCTCGGGTATTTTGGCCTCTTCTTTGAAACGGTGCCACTGGCGCGGATGGGCAAACAACCGCTGGCCGCGGCGCATATGCAGGCGCTCGAAATCGGCATGGCGAACGGTGGCTTGCCACGGAGTGGCTAGCCAGTCGGCCTCTAGCTCTACGCGCACTTCGGCACCGACCGGGGAGATGGCGGTAACGGTCACCGGTAGGTGGCACTCCGCACTGGGCTCCTCTGCAAGGCGCACCTCATGGGGGCGGAGCAACAGCTCTTCATCGCCGTCGGACAAGTCCACGTTCAGGTGGGCATCGCCGCAGGTCAGTACGCCATTGCGAACGCGCCCTTCTAGGTGGTTCACATCCCCCAAGAACTCGAACACGAAGCGGTTCTTCGGCGCGCGGTAGAGCGTATCCGGCGTGTCGATCTGCTCGATGCGGCCGTTGCTCATGACGACCACACGGTCTGAGAGCTCCAGTGCTTCTTCCTGATCGTGGGTGACGAACACGCTGGTGAAGTTCAGCTCGTCGTGCAGGCGACGCAGCCAGCGGCGCAGATCTTGACGCACTTTAGCATCCAATGCCCCAAACGGCTCATCGAGCAACAGTACGTCTGGCTCTACGGCGAGTGCGCGCGCCAACGATACGCGCTGCTGCTGGCCACCGGAAAGCTGTGCAGGGAGCCGATTTGCCAAGTGCTGAAGCTGAACCATTTCCAGGAGTCTAAACACCCGTGCACGAATGTCGCCGCTGGAAGGACGACGCTTTTTCGGCATCACCGTGAGACCAAACGCCACGTTGTCATAGACGCTCATATGGCGAAACAGGGCGTAGTGCTGGAAGACGAAGCCGATACGACGATCGCGAACGTGCACGTGGGTAACGTCACGGTCGCCGAACAGTATTTTACCCGGCTGCGGCGAGCGGTCGGCGCTTTCCAGGCCGGCTATGATGCGTAGCAGAGTGGTTTTGCCCGAGCCGGAGGGGCCTAGCAAGCCCACCAGTTCACCTTCGTGAATATCCAAATTGATCGGTTCGAGCGCCTGGGTGTTGGCAAAGTGTTTGGCGATATTCTGTAAGCGAATACTCATGAGAATGCCTCCCGGCGCGATGCGCGCCATTCAAGGCCTGCCTTGGCCGCAAGCGTGAACAGGGCAATCAGCGCCAACAGCGCAGCGCTGGCAAACGCCCCGACGGCGTTGTAGTCCTGATAAAGCTGCTCTAGGTGTAGCGGTAGCGTATTGGTTTGCCCGCGAATGGCTCCTGAGACAACCGACACCGCGCCAAATTCACCCACCGCACGGGCATTGGTCAGGATGATGCCGTACAGTAGTGCCCAGCGGATGTTGGGCAGTGTGACCCGCCAAAACGTCGTCCAACCAGAAGCACCTAACGTCACGGCGGCTTCTTCCTCGCGTGACCCTTGCGCCTGCATGAGCGGAATCAATTCCCGCGCCACGAATGGGCAGGTGACGAAGACGGTCACCATCAAAATGCCCGGCCAGGCGAACATCAGCTGAATGTCGTGGCTATCGAGCCAGCCTCCGATCCAGCCGTTGCGGCCGTACAGTAGGAGATAGATCAAGCCAGCGACGACAGGAGAGACGGCAAACGGAATGTCGATCAGCGTTTGCAGAATGCGCCGTCCCGGAAAGCTAAAGCGCGTCACCAGCCACGCCAAGGCGACACCGAAGACCAAGCAGATGGGGATGGTCATCAGCGCGATGATCAGCGTGAGACCAATGGCGTGCAGAGTGAACGTATTGCTCACGTTCCCCCAAAACACTGCCACACCTTGAGAGAACGCTTGAGCAAAAATAGCCACCAGCGGCAGCAGCAGAAATAGCGCGGACAGCAGCAAGGCTGCGCCAATCAACAAGCGCCGCACGGTGGGCGCGTCACCAATCCGGCGCATTATCCTTTTCCTCCATGCAGGCGGCGCACGAAACGCCCCTGCCAGATGTTGATGGCGAGCAGCAGTGCTAGCGAGACGAACAGCACCACCGAGGCAATGGCGGATGCCCCCGCATAGTCATACTCCTGCAGCTTGACGAAGATCATCAGCGCGGTAATTTCGGTTTCGTAGGGCATGTTACCCGCAATGAAGATGATCGCGCCGAACTCGCCCAGTGAGCGCACGAAGGCAAGCCCGGTGCCGGTGACGAGCGCGGGCCATAGATGCGGCATGATGACGCGGCGAAATGCCACGCCATCGGTGGCACCCAGGGACATCGCGGCTTCGTCCACTTCGGCGGGTAAATCTTCCAGCACCGGCTGAACCGTGCGCACCACGAAAGGGATACTGGTGAAGGCCATCGCTAGGGCAATTCCCACCCAAGTATAAGCGACCTGAAACCCCATCGGCTCGATGATACTGCCCACCCAACCGTTGCCCGCATAAAGCGTGGCGAGGGTAATGCCTGCCACTGCGGTGGGCAGGGCAAAAGGGAGATCCATCAGCGCATCGAGCAGGCGTTTGCCGGGGAACTCATAGCGTACCAGTACCCAAGCCAAAAGCAGGCCAAATACCGCATTCACCAGCGCGGCGACCGCTGCCGCGCCGATGGTGACCATGTAGCTGGCCACCACGCGGCCCTCGGTGATGATCGCAACATACTCGGCCAAGCTCAGTTCGGAAAGCTGACCGAACAGCCCCGTCATCGGCAGAAGCAGTACCAGCGAGATGAACAGCACGCTGATGCCCATGGATAGACCAAAACCCGGCAGCACGCGCGTGCTGCCGGATCGCCAAAATGCTAACTGGCTCATGAGATACCGTTAACGACGCTGCAGTTGATCGAGAAGAGCACCGCCTTCGAAGTGGGTCTCCATCGCTTCTTCCCAGCTGCCGAACACGTTCTCGACTTCGAATAGCTCGGTGTCGGGGAACTGGTCGGCAAACTCGTCGACCACCGTCTCGTTATGAACGCGGTAGTTGAAACCTGCTAGCTGGCGCTGCGCTTCTTCGGTGTAGAGGTACTCCAGGTAGCCCTGGGCGAGGTCGCTGTTCCCGTTACGCTCGGCGTTCTCACCCACGACTGCCACCGGGAATTCGGCCAGAATGCTGACTGGCGGAACGACCACTTCGTAGTCATCGCTGCCGTACTCGCTGCGGATATTGTTCACTTCTGACTCGAAGCTGATCAATACATCACCAATGCCGCGCTCGATGAAGCTGGTCGTGGCACCACGGCCGCCGGTGTCGAAGACGGCAACGTTACGCAGGAAAGTGCGCATGAAGTCCTGTATCTGCTCTTCGTCACCGTCGAATTCGTTTTCGGCGAAGCCCCAAGCGGCTAAGTAGGTGTAGCGGCCGTTACCCGAGGTTTTCGGGTTAGGGAAAACGATCTGAACGTCTTCCTGGGCTAAGTCATCCCAGCTTTCGATGCCCTTAGGGTTGCCTTTACGCACCAAAAACGCCGTGGTGGAGTAGTAGGGCGAGGCGTTGTTCGGGAACGCATCCTGCCAATCTTCTGCTACCAGACCCGCATCGGCCAGTACCTGAACATCGGTCACTTGGTTGAACGTCACGACGTCGGCACGTAGCCCCTGCATGATGGCACGCGCCTGAGCAGAGGAGCCGCCGTGCGACTGACTGATGGCGACTTCTTCGTCATGCGCCTCTTCCCACCATGCCTGGAACTCTGGGTTGATGGCGGCAAACAGCTCACGGGCGATGTCGTAGGAAGAGTTCAGTAGCTCGCGTTCCTGAGCAACGGCAGCGCTGGAGAAGGTCATGCCAGAAACGGCAGTACCTAGGGCGACGGCCAGCAGGCTGCGGCGAAGGGTAGTACGGAATGCAGTGGATGACGTCATTGCAAACTCCTAGAAACGATGGGCGATGATGCTCGCAATGCTGTTAAGGTTAAACCTTGGATTGTGGAATTACAATCGTGTTTTATATTCTATTTGGAAATATGTGTTGACGTATCGAGCGAGCATGGCCCGTCTTTCAGGCTGGTTGGTCGTGCGTTCTGGGCATAGGGCTTCGTGAGCAGCTCTGGTAAGATATGCGCTTGAATGTCTTTCTTATCTCATCATCACGTACTGTTTATCCGAGGACCCCGCCATGAGCGCTGCCCAGGAATTTTTGATTGCCCCGTCGATACTCTCCGCCAATTTTGCGCGGTTGGGCGAGGAGGTCGATAACGTTCTGGCGGCTGGCGCCGATGTGGTGCATTTTGATGTGATGGATAACCATTACGTGCCAAACCTGACCATTGGGCCGATGGTATGCAAGGCCCTTCGCGACCATGGTGTGACCGCACCCATCGATGTTCATCTGATGGTGAAGCCAGTGGATCGTATGATCAGCGATTTCATCGAGGCTGGGGCTAGCTACATCACTTTTCACCCCGAAGCCTCCGAACATATCGATCGCTCTTTGCAGCTCATTCGTGATGGCGGCTGCAAAGCAGGGTTGGTGTTCAACCCGGCCACACCGTTGTCATACCTCGATTATGTGATGGATAAAGTGGATATGGTGCTGCTGATGAGCGTCAATCCTGGGTTTGGCGGCCAGTCATTCATTCCCGGTACGTTGGACAAACTGCGCGAGGCACGGGCGCGTATCGATGCGGCGGACTTGCCGATTCGCCTTGAAATCGATGGCGGCGTGAAAGTCGACAATATTGCAGACATCGCCGCCGCTGGTGCCGATACCTTTGTTGCTGGTTCGGCGATTTTTAACGCCCATCAGGCAAGCGACCCGCATGGCTACGACAGCGTGATTCAGCAGATGCGAACGCAGCTCGCTAAGGTGCGCTGAGACGGAAAGCGCGCTAAAACACAAAAGGGCGGCTGATCTTCCGCCCTTTACATGTCCTTAGTGAAGTTTCATACGTGGTTTGAGGTAGCGGTTCAATTTATCCACTAGCCAAGCAAGCCCGGTTTTCGGCGCGCCGTGAATCGAGAGCTGATGCATGCGATAGAGCGACGCGTAGGCTTGGCGCGCGAGCCATCCCTCCAAAAATAGACCTCGCGAGGCCGAGCTGCGCATCAAGTTCCCGACGGCATCGTAGCGGGCCAGCGATACCAATGAGCCATGGTCGTGATAGGTAAAGTCTTGCAGCGGCTTTTTAGCTAGACAGTGTTCTAAATTCTTCGCTAGTAGCTTTGCCTGCTGATGCGCAGCCTGAGCGCGAGGCGGTACCGTGGCTTCGTCGCCTTGGGGGCAGCAAGCACAGTCGCCCATCGCAAAAATATGCGAGTCGTCCACGCTTTGTAGTGTCTGTTTGACGTTGATCTGATGGCGCTTATTCGTGCTCAAACCCAGCTCGGCCAAAAACGAGGGAGCCTTGATGCCTGCCGCCCACACATTCAGGTCGGTTTCTATTATTTCCCCGTCCCCTGTGACCAACTGATACTCCTGAGCTTCTTGAATTGCCGTGCCGACATGCACGGTGACACCCAGGCTCTCGAGTTCCTGCTGAACGGTCTGGCTGATACGTTCGGATAAGCCGGGCAGCAGACGCGGTGCTGCCTCGATCAAATGCACGCTGATCGTTTGGTGATCCACCGCTGTGACGCCGTAGGCATTGAGCAGCCGAGATGCGTCGAGGAGTTCGGCGGACAGTTCAACGCCCGTCGCTCCGCCCCCGACGATGCCAATGGTGAGCTGAGTGTGTTGGCGCAGACTGGGGTCGGTATAGCGCAGAAACGTGTTGATCATGTCCCGCTGGAAGGCTTTGGCCTGCTGGGGAGAGTCGATGAAGTGGCAGTGCTCTGCAACGCCTTGGGTGCCAAAATCGTTGGATACACTGCCTAGCGCAAGTACCAAGTAATCGTAGGTGAGCTGGCGGGCGGGAAGCACTTCCATGCCATCTTCGTCTTCGATGGGCGCTAGGTGAATGACCTTCTTGTCACGATCCAAGCCATTCAGCGAGCCGCGCTGGTAGCGGTAGTAGTGGGCCGAGGAGTGACCGCGATAATCCACTTCATCCATGCTGGAGTTGAGTACCCCGGTAGCTAGCTCGTGCAACAGCGGTTTCCATACGTGGGTGGCATTGCGGTCGAGTAGGACGATCTCAGCGCGCTTTTTCTTGCCCAGCGTATGCCCAAGGCGTGTGGCAAGGGCTAGCCCGCCTGCACCGCCGCCCACAATCACAATTCGGGGAATGGCCATTACTCTCTCCTTGGCAAATATAGCCACAGCATAGAACTTTCTACGCTGTATGACGAAGGTCTAAACGGGTAAGATGATGGAATTAATCGACATTATCGTGAACCAGTCGCTTAGACGCATCAGTGAGGCCGGCGCGTGCATACCATTTTGCAAGAAAAACGGTTAATTGCCTTTGATCTAGACGGTACGTTGATCGACTCGGTGCCGGATTTGGCCGTTGGCGTGCAGCGGGCGCTGCACGACGTTGGGCTGGCCCAGCCGAGTGAAGCGCAGGTTCGCGACTGGGTGGGCAACGGCGCTCAGGTGCTGGTGGAGCGAGCGCTGACCTGGGCGCTAGGTGAGCGACCCGAGGCGGCGCTGCAGCAGAACGGCCATGAAGCGTTCATGCGCCACTACGGAGCTGCACCCAACGCGTTGACGACGCTTTACCCTGGCGTATCGGAAGCGCTTCACGCACTGCGTGAAGCAGGTTTTGCCCTGGCCCTGATCACCAACAAACCCGAGCGGTTCATTGCGCCTATTTTAGATCACTTCGGTTTGCTAGCACTGTTTACGCTTACCGTGGGGGGCGATTCGCTCAGCGAGAAAAAGCCAAGTCCGGTGCCATTGATTCATGTGGCGCAAGCGTTAGACATTGCTCCGTCAGCCAGCGTGATGGTAGGTGATTCTCGCCACGATATTGCGGCGGGTAAGGCGGCTGGCTTTGCCACCGTGGCGTTGCCGTACGGCTATAACCACGGCGAGCCTATCGCGCAGAGCCAGCCTGATCTGCTCGTCTCCTCCCTCCGCGATCTACTCGGCTAACTCAGCTAACGGCTACTCCTCGGCTCTTGCGCCCCCCAGGGCTTCATGCAAAAGCTCGGTAGTGTGGTGTAGCAAAGCGGGGTAGTTATAAGCGGGCCCGTCGGCCTCACTCAACGTATCAACGTAGAGCGGGCCTGCCAGCGTCAAACCGGTCTCCCGGGCTAGGGCGTCCATGTGAATGTCGGGTGTCGTGCTCTCAAAAAATAGCGCTGGCGGGCGCTTGTCAACCAGACGCTCACTCATGCTGGCCATGTCGTGAGCGCTGCCCATCGTTTCGCTATTCAGCCCCCAAATGGCCGCGAACTCGAATCCGTAAGCGTGGGCAAAGTAGCTTAGTGCGGCTTCACTCATGGTGATCAGTCGATTGGTGTGGGGGATGCCCTCCAAGCGTTCGATGACCTGCTGGTCGAGTAATGAAAGCGCGTCCTTGGCCTCTTCAGCGCGCGTTCGAAATGCGTCGGCACGCTCGGGGAAGCGGGCGCTGAGGGTGTGCGTGATGACATCGATATAGGCCGCTGCACCTTGCGGAGCCATCCACATATGTGGGTCAGGGCTTCCCTCGTACTGCCCCTGCTGTAGTGTCAGGGTCGGATAGTCGGCCATCTCGGCGAGTGCGACTAGCGTCAGCCTATCGCTGGCCATCGCTTTTAAATGACGAATCCACGGCTCTAATCCATGGCCGTTGTAAAACACGATATCGGCCTCTTCGACGGCGAGTACGTTAGGCGGGGTGAGTTCCCAGCGATGCACATCTTCACCGATCGGTACGATCGTCGTAATGGAAATGTCGTCACCGGCAACGCGTTTGACCAAATCCTCGATCACCGAAAACGAGGCGATGATCTTGGCAGACGATGCGGCGAATGACGGCGAAGAGATGAATGTTGCTACTAACAAGAGCGTGATGATCCAAGATATTCGCTTATCCATGCCACGCTCCTAACCCATTAAAATGACGGGAGATAATAAAGAGAGTCGCGCCCCGTTGCCAGTCTTGCTTGGTGTAGAGAGCGGCCATAGTGAGCTGCACCACCAACAGACGCGATGGTTTCCCCGCTGACGCTTACCCTCTATGCTATGAAAAGCCCTCAACGCTGGCATCGCTCTTGGCGGGCTGCCCATCGAGTCGCTGTCGCAACGTTTGTACGCTTCACTGAGCATAGCGGCTTTGACGGCGGTGTTTGTAACGTTCTTTGGCCTAGCTCTGGATGGCGCGTCATGACTTCTCAATCTGTTACGTCTTCTCGCCGCCGTCGGGGCTACCCCAATGGGCGCGATATCGCCCCCGTGGCGCTGGCGGCACTTCGCGATTTATTGGGCGATGAGCGCCAAACGCCCAGCTTGAAACGCCGCGACCTGCTGATAGAGCACCTGCACACCCTTCAGGACGCCCACGGCCATCTATCGCTCGTGGAACTGCGCGCCCTGGCAGCCTATATGAACCTGCCTATGGCGGCGGTGTACGAGACGGCGACGTTCTACGCCCACTTCGATGTCGTGAATGACCAACAAGCGCCTCCCCCGGATACGACGATTCGCGTCTGTGATTCTCTCTCGTGCCAATTAGCAGGGGCCAGTGCGCTACACAAAGCGTTGGAAGCCCGCGTTGACCCTGACTGCGTGCGGGTGATCCGTGCGCCCTGTATGGGTCGCTGCGATACCGCGCCGGTGGCTGAAGTTGGCCACCACCATGTGCTGTATGCCACCGCAGACGGTGTAGAAGCTGTCGTGGACACGGGGCACTTTCATCCTGAAGCGATCCTATGGCAGCGGCTTGGCGACTATCAGCAGATGGGCGGTTACCAGTTACTGGCCAATGCCCGAAGCGGTAAGGTCAACATTGATGAGGTGCTGCAGACGCTTGAAACCTCGGGCCTGAGAGGCTTGGGAGGCGCGGGCTTCCCTACCTTCAAAAAGTGGCAGGCCGTGCGTCAAGCCGCCGGGCCACGCTACTGCGTCATCAACGCTGACGAAGGCGAGCCGGGGACGTTCAAAGACCGCTACTATTTAGAGCGCGCGCCGCATCAGTTTCTGGAGGGCGCACTGGTGAGCGCTTGGGCAATCGATGCCGAGGCGCTCTATATCTATCTGCGCGACGAGTACCCCGGCCTACACCGCGTGCTCCATGAGGCGATTGCAGAGCTTGAGCAGGCGGGCATCGTCGCGCGGGGCTTCATCATCATGCGCCGGGGAGCGGGCGCCTATATTTGTGGCGAGGAGTCGGCGCTGATCGAATCCCTGGAGGGCAAGCCCGGCAAGCCGCGCCACCGACCGCCTTACGTGGCCCAAGAGGGGCTATTTGATCGTCCCACGCTGGTCAATAACGTCGAAACCGTTTACTGGATTCCCGCCATTTGGCACAAAGGGGCGGAATGGTTTACCGGACATGGGCGCCACGGACGGCGGGGCCTACGCAGTTTTTCTATCTCTGGTCGAGTGAACAAGCCCGGTGTGTACTTGGCACCAGCAGGCATCACGCTGCGCGAGTTGGTTGAAGAGTATGCGGGCGGCATGGCAGAAGGACATACGCTGGCCGCTTACCTGCCCGGCGGGGCCTCGGGTGGCATTCTGCCGGCCAGCAAAGCCGATGTGCCGCTGGATTTTGATACGCTTCAGGCGCACGGCAGTTTTATTGGGTCAGCGGCGATAATCGTGCTGTCTGATCAGGATAACCTTCAGGCGGTGGCCACCAATCTGCTGGCTTTTTTTGCCGATGAATCCTGCGGGCAGTGCACGCCTTGCCGGGTAGGCAGCGAGAAAATGCTCAGCCTGCTGGAGCAACCCACATGGGATGTGCAAGCGCTCACTCGGCTGGCGCAAGTGATGCAGGACGCCTCGATTTGCGGCCTGGGGCAAGCGGCACCGAATCCTGTCTTAGGACTACTCAAGGATTTCCGCCCTGCGCTCGCCCAGCAGCAGATTATCGTCAGTGATGCCGCTGAAGGGAGTGCACCATGAGCGCTTCGTTCACTATTGTATTGGATGATCAAGACGTCACTGCCTACCACGGAGAAACTCTTTGGCAGGTGGCCAAGCGCGCTGGCGAGACCATTCCTCACCTCTGTTTCAAAGACGCCCCCGGCTACCGTGCCGATGGCAATTGCCGTGCCTGTATGGTGGAAGTGGAAGGCGAGCGCGTGCTGGCGGCAAGCTGTATCCGCGAGGCCAAACCCGGCATGGTGGTGCGCAGCGCCCACTCGCCCCGTGCCACACAAGCGCGTGAAACGGTATTGGAACTGCTGATGGCCGACCAGCCCAGCCGCGCCCAAAGCCCAGACCGCTCCAGCCACTTCTGGGAAGTAGCCGACCAACTGGCGGTCGACGAAGCGGCCGTTAAGTCGTGGCTGCCAGCACGCCGCTCAGTCGCCGTCAGCCATGCGGCGGCGGCACCGAAGGTGAGCCAGCCGGATACCAGTCACCCGGCGATGCACGTCAACTTGGACGCTTGCATTACCTGCAACCTGTGCGTGCGCGCCTGCCGCGAGGTGCAGAGTAACGATGTCATCGGCATGGCGCAGCGAGGCGCAGCCGCCACCGTGGTATTTGATTTTGCCGACCCGATGGGCCAGAGCACCTGTGTGGGCTGCGGCGAGTGCGTGCAAGCGTGCCCCACCGGCGCGCTGATGCCTGCCACCGTGGTCAATGCCCAAGGTCAGGGCGATTCTCAAAGCCAGCGGCAGGTAGATTCCGTGTGCCCCTATTGCGGGGTGGGCTGCCAGCTGACGTACCATATTAACGACGATGCCCTGGCTTATGTGGAAGGGCGCAACGGCCCCGCTAACCAGAACCGCCTGTGCGTGAAAGGCCGGTTTGGGTTTGATTACGTGAGCCACCCGGCACGCCTGACCAAGCCACTGATACGCTTGCCTGGGATTCCCAAAGCGCTCGACCCTACCTTTGATCCTGCCAATCCTTTCAGCCATTTCCGTGAGGCCAATTGGGACGAAGCGCTGGGAATCGCGGCGGGCGGCCTAATGACGATTAAACAGGCGCAAGGCCCCAAAGCGTTGGCGGGCTTTGGCAGCGCCAAATGCTCTAACGAAGAGGCGTGGCTGTTCCAGAAGTTGGTGCGTACCGGCTTTGGCAGTAATAACGTGGACCACTGCACGCGGCTTTGCCATGCCAGCTCCGTCGCGGCGCTGATGGAGTGCTTAGGCTCTGGCGCGGTGACCGCTTCGTTTATGCAGGCGCTGGAGGCTGATGTGGTGATCCTTACCGGCTGCAATCCGGCAGTGAATCACCCCGTGGCGGCGACATTCTTCAAGCAGGCAGCCAAGCAGGGCACCGAGATCATTATTCTCGACCCTCGCGGGCAGGCGCTGGACGCATACGCCAGCATGAGCGTGCGTTTTACACCAGGGGCGGATGTATCGCTGTTCAACGCGCTGCTCCATGTGATCATTGCGGAAGGCCTGTATGACCAAGCCTACATCGACGCCCACACTGAGGGCTTTGGCGCGCTCAAGCTGAGCGTCGCTCACAGTACACCGGAAGCCATGAGCGCACTATGCGGCGTCTCCCCCGACACCATTCGTGAAGTGGCGCGGCGCTACGCCAACGCCGAAAAAGCGATGATTTTCTGGGGCATGGGTATTTCCCAGCATACCCATGGCACCGACAACGCCCGCTGCCTGATTTCGCTGGCACTGGCCTGCGGCCATACCGGTCGCCCCGGCACGGGCCTGCACCCGCTGCGGGGTCAAAATAACGTGCAGGGGGCGTCGGATGCGGGGCTGATTCCCATGGTGCTGCCGGACTACCAGCCAGTAGGCGATAGCCAGCTACGCGCCGCGTTTGAAGCGCTATGGAACACGCCGCTGAGCAATGAGCCTGGACTGACGGTGGTGGAAGTGATGAATGCGATTCATGCAGGCGAGGTGCGTGGCATGTACATCTTGGGTGAAAATCCGGCGATGTCTGACCCGGACCTTACCCATGCCCGCGCCGCGCTGGGTAAGCTCGAGCATTTGGTGGTGCAGGATCTGTTCGTCACTGAAACCGCCCAGTTTGCCGATGTCATTTTGCCTGCCTCTGCATGGCCCGAAAAAGAGGGCACCGTGACCAACACCAACCGCCAAGTACAGCTTGGGCGTGCTGCCTTACCGTTGCCAGGAGACGCCAAGCCAGACTGGTGGATCATCCAGGAGATCGCTAACCGCTTTGGGCTGAACTGGCGCTATCAGCACCCGCAAGACGTGTTTGCTGAAATGCAGCAGGGGATGCACTCATTCAACCATATTAGCTGGGAGCGGCTAGCGCGGGAGAGCTCTGTCACATACCCCTGCCCAGCCGAGGATGAACCGGGTCAGGATGTGGTGTTTAGCGACGCCTTTCCGCGCGCTGGCGGGCTGGCCAAATTCGCCCCTGCGCGTCCGCTTCCCCCGGATGAGCCGGTGGATCACGAGTACCCCACGGTATTGACCACGGGTCGTCAGTTAGAGCATTGGCATACGGGCTCCATGACGCGGCGCGCCCAGGTGCTCGACGCGCTAGAACCAGAAGCGGTCGCCTGTCTTTCAGCGGGTGAACTCCATCGCTTGGGGGTGTCGCCGGGCGAGAAGCTCACCATCATTACGCGGAGGGGCGCGATCACGCTGACCGCCAGAGTGGACGACAAAATCCCCAATGGTATGGTTTTCGTGCCATTTGCCTACGCCGAGGCCGCCGCCAATCTGCTCACCAACCCGGCCTTGGATCCTTACGGCAAAATACCCGAGTTCAAGTACGCCGCCTGTCGGCTGGAGCGCGCAGCAGTGCCGCCGCCACACTAAGCGAGCTCTGCCCCTGCAAGGAGCGTCTGGGTTGGGGTATCATCCTGCCAGTGAGTGTTAATTATGTGATGGAGTAAGCGGGGCGATGTCGCAAGCACAGGCAGTGCAACGGGTGTTGATGCTAGACAACTACGATAGCTTTACGTTTAACATCGTCCAGTATCTGGGTGAGCTGAATGCCGAGGTGATGACCTACCGCAACGATGAAATTACCTTAGCCCAGATGTGCGCCTTGGCACCGACCCATCTGGTAATTTCGCCCGGCCCTTGCACGCCCAACGAGGCAGGCATTTCGTTGGCAGCCATCGAGCACTTTGCGGGCAAACTGCCTATATTGGGCGTTTGCCTGGGGCACCAGGCCATTGGCCAGGTCTATGGCGGCAAGGTCGTGCGGGCGCCCCAGGTGATGCACGGCAAAACCTCGGCCGTTGTACACCGTGGGCAGGGCGTGTTCAGCGGGCTGGAAAACCCGCTGGAAGTGACGCGCTATCACTCATTGGTGGTTGAGCATGAGAGCCTGCCCGACTGCCTAGAAGTGACCGCCTGGACCGCCGAAGATGACGTGACGCCTGGGCTGATCATGGGGTTTCGTCATCGTACCCTTGATGTGGAAGGCGTACAGTTTCATCCTGAGTCGATACTCACGCGCCAGGGCCATGCGTTATTGGCCAATTTTTTACAACGCGGCTGATCGCCACATTCATACGCTTTAGGGGCTTTCCTGCTCATGCAAATGCGAGACGCAATTAACGCGGTGATGCGCCGCGAAGACCTCTCTTTCGATGCGATGCACGCGCTGATGCGCCAGATCATGACTGGCGAAGCCTCCGACGCGCAAATTGGCGGTCTACTGGTGGGGTTGGCCATGAAAGGGGAAAGCGCTGAAGAGATCAGAGCCGCTGCCCAGGTGATGCGTGAGCTCATGAAGCGCGTCGAGCTGCACACCGAGAACGTGGTGGATATCGTCGGTACCGGCGGCGATGGTGCCAACCTGTTCAATGTATCGACCGCGTCCAGTTTCGTGGCGGCGGCGGCGGGGGCTCACGTTGCTAAACATGGCAATCGCAGCGTTTCCTCTTCCTCGGGTAGCGCGGATCTGTTCGATATCGCAGGCATCTATCTTGACCTGAAGCCCGACCAAGTAGCCCGCTGCATTGAGCAGGTGGGCGTTGGCTTCATGTTCGCACCTAACCACCACCCGGCCATGCGTTACGCCATTGGACCGCGGCGCGAAATGGGCGTACGTACGTTGTTCAATATTCTGGGCCCGCTCACCAATCCGGCCGGGGCGCCCAACCAGGTGTTAGGCGTCTACTCGGCCGAGCTGGTGCCGCTGATGGCCGAAGTATTGCGCAAGCTGGGTAGCCGCCATGTCATGGTGGTGCATTCTGAGGATGGCCTGGATGAGATCTCCCTCGCGGCACCCTCGCTGGTGGCGGAGCTAAAAGAGGGCGAAATTACCCAGTACACCATTACGCCGGAATCCCTGGGCGTCGAGCGCCAAAGCCTGGCCAACCTCAAAGCGTCCAGCGCGGAAGATAGCCTGCGTTTGGTGAAAGCCGCGCTTAGCGGTGAAGGCGCAGCGGCAGATATGGTGGCGCTCAACGCCGGGGCGGCGCTTTACTGCGCGGGCGTGGCCGATAGCTTGAAAGAGGGCGTGATGGTGGCCCAGGATGCCCAGGCCTCCAAACTACCGCTTGAGAAGCTCAGAGAGCTTTCGCACTTCACTAGCGTCTTTAAAGGGTAAAACTTCCAATGAGTGACCAGGCAACGCCGACTATTTTAACGCGCATTTTGGCCCGTAAAGACCAGGAAGTCGCTGAGCGTCAGCAGGCGGTATCTAAAGCGGATCTGCTTGCGCTGGCGGAAAAGCAGAGCGCGCCCCGTGGCTTTATTGAGGCATTGAATCAGCGTATTGCGGCAGGCGATGCGGCCGTGATTGCCGAGGTGAAAAAAGCCTCGCCCTCTAAAGGCGTGATGCGGGAAGCGTTTCACCCAGCGGATATCGCCAAAAGCTACGCCCAGGGCGGGGCGGCGTGTCTTTCGGTGCTCACCGATGCCGACTTCTTCCAGGGCCATGAGGATTACCTCATCGCCGCTCGCGATGCCTGTGACCTGCCGGTGATCCGTAAAGACTTCATTACCCACGGCTATCAGGTCACAGAAGCGCGCGCCATCGGTGCGGACTGCATCCTATTGATTGTGGCGGCGCTCAATGACGCTCAGCTGCGCGACCTGCACCAGCAGGCCAACGCATTGGGCATGGACGTGTTGGTGGAAGTTCACGATGCAGAGGAGCTAGAGCGGGCGCTCGCCTTGGACCTAAAGCTAGTGGGTATCAATAACCGTAATCTGCACACGTTCGAGACCAGTTTGAATACCACCCTGGACCTGCTGCCGCGTATTCCTGATGGCGTCACCGTGATCACCGAATCAGGTATTCACACGCGTGATGACGTAGAGCTGATGCGTGACCACGAAGTCAATGGTTTCCTGGTAGGGGAGGCGTTCATGCGCGAAGAGGACCCTGGTTTGGCCCTCAAGCGGCTGTTTTTCTAAACGCTTCACAC
This sequence comes from Vreelandella piezotolerans, assembly GCF_012427705.1. Classification (NCBI taxonomy): domain Bacteria; kingdom Pseudomonadati; phylum Pseudomonadota; class Gammaproteobacteria; order Oceanospirillales; family Halomonadaceae; genus Vreelandella; species Vreelandella piezotolerans. The sequence goes on from NZ_CP048602.1 coordinate 1,334,041, forward strand.
GGATACAAGCAAGCCCCAGCAGGCCAGTCGCGTTAGCGGCTGGCCTGTTTGATGCAGGAGAGCAGGGCTTGCAGCGGGTGGGGCAGGGTTTGCGCCGAGTAGCGCTTTACTTGGCTGCGGCAGGAGTAGCCGGTGGCCAGTAGCTTGCCGCTTTTCTCTTCGGCTTCGACCTGGGGCTGCCACGACTGAGCGTAGATCGTTTTGGAGGTGGCGACGTTACGGGTCTCATGGCCGTAGGTGCCGGACATACCGCAGCAGCCCGTGGTGGCCAGCTCCAACTGCAATCCAAAGGCGGCAAACACCTGCTGCCACGCTTTCGGGCTGCCCGGTGCATTGGTTTTTTCGGTGCAGTGGGAGAGTAGCTTAAAGCCTGGGTCTTCGAGCGTGAGCTTGTTGGTGGCGAGGGTGTTGACGCGGGTCGCCAGCCACTCCTGAAGCATCAGTACGTTCGGCACTTGCTCAGGGCCCAACGCTTTGACGTACTCCTGGCGGTAGGTGAGCGTCATGGCAGGGTCGATGCCCACCATGGGCACCTCGAACTCGCTGAGTGCGCGAAGGCGTTTGGCTTGCTTTTCTGCCGTGCGCTCGAAGGCACCTAAAAAGCCCTGTACGTGCAGCGGCTTGCCGTTGGCGGAAAACGGCATCACAAACACGCGCAGGTTCAGCCGCGATAGCAGCTCTACCACGTCCATCACCAGCTTGGCTTCGAAATAAGTGGTGAAAGCGTCTTGCACGATCACGACGCTGTTGGCTCGCTGCTGCTCGGTGAGGAGCGCAAGCGATGTGGGCGTGGCTTCCGCCACGCCCCAGGCACGCAGCTGTTTTTTCACGCTGGCGCGAGAGAGCGCGGGGGAGTCGCTAATACCGAGCCCTTTTTGCATCAGCTGCTCGACCCAACGCTGGCCAAGGGCGGCGTTATAGAGCGGAGCGATCTTGGTCAACGCAGGCAACATGAATTCGGTGCCGCCAATCACGTAGTCGCGCAGCGGGCGCAGGTAGCGGCCGTGATACACCTCTAAAAACTGCGAGCGGAACTGCGGCACGTTGACTTTGATCGGGCACTGGCCCGCGCAGGATTTGCACGCCAAGCAGCCCGCCATGGCGTCGTACACCTCATGGGAGTAGTCGTGTTGCTGCTGGCGGCTAAGGGTGTTCATCACCCGCTTGGGGAAGCTTTTGATGAAGCCCCAGGTGCGCTCCTGCTTTTTCTTACGCGACTCTTCCACCACGTCGATGCCCGCTTGCGACTGCAGGCGTAACCACTCACGCATCAAGCTGGCGCGGCCTTTGGGTGAGTGGCGGCGGTCGCGGGTGGCCTTCCACGAGGGGCACATGGGGTCGTCCACATCGTAGTTGTAGCAAGCGCCGTTGCCGTTGCAGTACACCGCCGCGTCGTAGGCCTGCCAGGCCCGCTCGTCGATGGTGCGGTCGAGTTGGCCGCGCATGGGCACGCCGTCGATGGTGAGCAGTTCCGGGTCGCTCTCTTTCGCAATCAGCGTGGCGCTTTCGGAAGGTGACGCGATCTTGCCGGGGTTGAGCTGGTTGTGCGGATCGAAGGCTGCCTTGACCTGCTGCAGGTAGGGGTAAAGTTCGCCGAAGAACTTAGGGCCGTATTCGGAGCGCACCCCTTTGCCGTGTTCGCCCCACAGTAGCCCCCCGTACTTCTGGGTGAGGGCGGCGACTTCATCGGAGATCTCGCGAATCAGCGCTTCCTGGGCCGGGTCTTTCATGTCCAGCGCCGGGCGTACGTGCAGCACCCCCGCATCCACATGGCCGAACATGCCGTAGGAGAGCTTGCGTGCATCCAGCGCGGCGCGGAACTCGGTAATGAAATCCGCCAGGTGCTCCGGCGGGACGGCGGTGTCCTCCACGAACGGCAGCGGGCGTTTCTCTCCCTGAACGTTACCCAGCAGGCCCACCGAGCGTTTGCGCATGGCGTAGACTTTTTGGATCTGCGGACGGCCTTCCGCCAGGGTGTAGCCCAGCCGCTCCACGGTGGCATCCTGGCTCAGGTGCTGGGTAAAGGCCGCTACACGCGCCGCGAGCTGTTCGGGGTCATCATCGTTGAGCTCGATCAGGTTGATGCCTTGAATGGGCGTGCTGCCTGCAGGAAAAAATTCCGCCACGCTGTCCCAAACGAAGTCGTCCATCGCCAGCTGTAGAACGGTATCGTCTACCGTTTCTATGGAGGTGGGCTTGGCGCTGCTGGCCATCAGCGCCTTGGCATCCCGCAGGGCATCCATGAAGCTTGGATAGCGCACGTTGACGAGCGTAGAGTGCTTGGGGATTGGCAGTACGTTGAGCACGGCTTCGTTCAAGAAGCCCAGCGAGCCCTCCGAACCGCACAGCAGGCTGTTCAGGTTGAGCCGCCCATCTTCGCGCAGATGCGCCAAGTCGTAGCCGGTGAGGCAGCGGTTGAGCGGTGGGAAGGTCGCCTCGATCAATTCACGCTGCTGGTCGATGATCGTCGCGGCGGTGCGGTGTACCTTGCCGAGCACACCCTCTTGGGCCAGCGCCTGCTGCTCCTCATCGGCGCTCAGCGGGCGGCTGTGTAAATGCTGCCCGCCGAGCAGAACCGTATCCAGCTCCAGCACGTGGTGGCGGGTTTTGCCGTACTGGCAGCTCCCTTGGCCGCTGGCATCGGTGGAAATCATGCCGCCAATGGTGGCGCGATTCGAGGTCGAGAGCTCCGGGGCGAAAAACAGCCCGTGGGGTTTCAGCGCGGCGTTGAGCTGGTCTTTGACCACGCCCGCCTGTACCCGCACCCGGCGGGCTTCCACATCGATTTCAAGAATTTGGTTCATGTGGCGGGAGACATCCACCACGATCCCGTCAGTCAGCGACTGGCCGTTGGTGCCGGTGCCGCCACCCCGGGGCGTCAGCACGATATCCCGGTGGGGCAGCTCGCAGGCCAGCTTGGCGAGACGCTCCAGGTCCTCGGCATGCTTGGGAAACACCGCCGCTTGGGGCAGGCGCTGATAAATCGAGTTATCCGTCGCCAGCACGGTGCGGTGGGCGTAATCCGGCGCTATTTCACCTTCGAAACCGCGGGCACGCAGAGCGTCGAGAAAACGCACGTAGTGGCTGCCAAGGCGTTCGAAAGGGGCCGTGCGAGAGTCCAGGGATGCAATCATAGGAGGTTGAGCCGTCACTGCTGGAAGCGGATAAGGGATAAGCGCTACTTTACCGCAGCTACCGTAGCGGTGCATCTCGATAGCCGGACTCAGTCGCTGCCGAGAGCCTCTTTGACGAGTGCTGAACAGGTATCGTTCATGGGCAGCGTCAGGGCCAGTGCGTGCGCCTGCGGCGACATCTTACCCCAGGTCTTTTGCACGATGCGCACCATGTGATCGTGCTCTACCTTGCGGGAGAAGTCCGCAAAGTAGTTTTCCAAGAACACCAAACAGGCACAGTCTTCCAGGGCTTGCACATCGCTATCGCGCCCCAGGCCCTGCTTGCGGATCATGCTGGCGACGCGCTTGGCCTCCTCTTGGGAGTAGCCCGCTTCTTCCATGATCGCTGCCGTGGTATCGCCTGCTCGAGCGCTCTGGTCGCGTCGCCAAGTCAAATAGCCAATACGGCCTTCCGGATAATCGCTACGCTGCAGCTTCCAACGCTGCAGATGCTGCGCGCGCACGGCAATGCCCAATAGGTCGCTGGGCGTCTCCTGGAGTCGCTCTAGCCACCGGCTCATACGCTGGGCATAGGCCAGCTCTTGGGGCTGGGCAGTGCCATCCGAGAGGGTGGTCGTCTGGGGATCTTGGGCGTGCAGCGCGTCGAGGGCGGCAAGGGTCTTGTCAAAAGCGGACGACATGGCGGGCTCGCTTGGAGGGAGTGGAATGGAGGTATCCTAGCAGCTTGTCGGCCACGATAAAAAACGCCCGCTGCCAGGGGCAGCGGGCGCGCTAGGGTCAGAAAGCCGATGTCAAGAACGGCTGGTATTGTAAATCTCTTCGTTGAGCTCACCTTCGCTTTTACCCACCAGCGTGGTGACCATCAAATCACCGGCCACGTTCACGCTGGTGCGTGCCATGTCTAGAATGCGGTCGATCCCCGCTACCACGGCAATGGCTTCCAGAGGCAGGCCAATTTGCGCCATGACGATGGAGAGCATGATCAGCCCCGCACCGGGCACGCCCGCCGTGCCAATCGAAGCCAGTGTGCCGGTAGCAACGATCATGGCGTAATCCATCATGCTCAGGTCGGTGCCGGTCATCTGGGCAATGAACAGCACCACCACACCTTGGTAGAGCGCAGTGCCGTCCATGTTGATGGTGGCGCCCACGGGCAGGACGAAGCCCGATACCCCTTCCGATACGCCCAGGTTTTTCTGCGCACAGCGAATCGATACGGGCAGGGTGCCCGCAGAGGAAGCAGAGGAGAAAGCGACGACAATGGCGTCCAGGCTGCCTTTCAGGTAGCGCACGGGATTCAAACGACCCAGCAGGGAGATAAAACCTGAGTAAATCACCAGAACATGCAGAATGCTGGCTACATAGACCACGCCAATTAGCTTGGCGAGCGGCAGCAGGATCTCCAGGCCGTACTGACCCGAGACGTGGGCAATCAAGCCAAAGACCCCGAACGGGGCGAACGCCATCACCAAGCCGGTGAGTTTGTACATGGCCTCTGCGAAGCTATCGAAAACCTTCATGACCGGTTCGCCTTTCTCGCCGATCAGCGTCAGCGAGATTCCCAGCCCAATGGCAAACACGATGATCTGCATGATGTTGCCGTTCGCCAAGGCATCCAGCGGGTTGCGCGGCACGAGGTTGACCAGGATGGAGACCAGAGAGGGCGCTTCGTTGGCCGATACCTCGGCATCGAAGCTCAGCCCCACGCCTACCCCAGGCTGCAAAAGCGTCGAGAGCACGAGGCCAATGGTGATCGCGAAGGCGGTGGTCACCAAATAAAGCGTTATCGTACGAGCGCCGATTCGGCCCATCTTTTGCGGGTCGCGCATTGAAGTAATGCCGACCACCAGGGTAGAAAAGACCAGCGGTACGATCAGCATCATGATGGCGTTGATGAAGATATCGCCCAGCGGTTTGAAGATGCTGGCGGTTTCACCGAGCAGCGCTCCTGCCACTACCCCGAGGGCCAAGCCCGCCAGTATTTTTTTCCACAGGGCAATGCGACGCCACCATCCCCATGCTCCTTTCGGTGCGGTTTCCTGCACGTTGTTTCTCCTTTTTTAGATCCGTTGTTAGTGGTTCTTGCTGACGAAGGGCGGGCACTCTATCACTTTTGCCTAATGATCGGGGATGGGTATGTAAATTGTTCATAGCGCATACCGGCGCTTTACCTAGTGGTTGTGGTGGCCATGCCCCATAGCCCCTTGTCTCGCTTTTGCCTACAATAGGCCCCTTTGCCACGGCGTCGATGTGCCGTGTTCCACTGAATTCAGGCCAAGGGATAATCCATGCTCGATCCGAAACTGCTGCGCGGTGATCTTGATGCGACTGCGCAACGACTGGCCCGCCGGGGCTTTGAACTCGATACTGCAGCGCTTAAGGCGCTAGAGTCGCGTCGTCGTGAACTGCAAACTCAGACCGAGCAACTGCAGAACGAGCGCAATATGCGCTCTAAGGCGATTGGTAAGGCCAAGGCCAGCGGTGAAGATATTCAACCGCTGCTGGATGAAGTCAGCGATTTAGGCGACCGCCTGGATAAAGCCAAAAAAGAATTGGCTGACGTGCAGGAGGAGTGGGACGAGGCCATCAGCGGTATCCCCAACCTGCCCCATGAAAGCGTGCCGGAAGGCAAGAGCGAAGACGATAACGTCGAGCTGCACCGCTGGGGGACGCCGCGAGAGTTCGATTTCGACGTGCTGGATCACGTGGATTTGGGCAAGAAGTCTGGTTATCTCGATTTCGAGCTGGCGGCCAAGCTGACCGGCGCGCGCTTTGCAGTGATGCGCGGGCCCGTTGCGCGACTGCATCGTGCGTTGGCGCAGTTTATGCTCGATACGCAAACCCAGCAGCACGGCTATGAAGAGTGCTATGTGCCTTACATGGTCAACCGCGATTCGCTGATGGGCACGGGTCAGCTGCCCAAGTTTGGCGAGGATCTCTTCAAGCTGAACGATGAGCGGGAGTACCACTTAATTCCCACCTCTGAAGTGCCGCTGACCAACTTCGTGCGTGATGAGATCGTCGAGCTGGCCGCACTGCCGATGAAGCTCACGGCGCATACACCATGTTTCCGTTCGGAAGCTGGCGCTTATGGACGCGATACGCGCGGCATGATTCGTCAACACCAGTTCGACAAAGTCGAAATGGTACAGATCGTGGAGCCGGAGAAGAGCTACGACGCGTTGGAAGAGATGCGTGGGCATGCAGAAGCCATTCTGCAGGCACTCGAGTTGCCGTATCGCGTAGTGACGTTATGTACCGGCGACATGGGATTCGGCGCAGCGAAAACCTACGATCTGGAAGTGTGGCTGCCAAGCCAAAACACCTACCGGGAAATCTCGTCTGTCTCTAACTGCGAGGACTTCCAGGCGCGCCGGATGCAAGCGCGTTACCGTCATCCAGATGTCAAAAAGCCGCAGTTACTGCATACGCTCAACGGCTCTGGCCTTGCGGTAGGGCGCTGCCTGCTGGCGGTGCTCGAAAACCACCAGCAGGCAGATGGATCGATTACTGTTCCGGCTCCCCTGCAACCCTACCTGGGCGGCCTCGAGCGTCTTGTCCTCTAAGCGCCCACTCGACGTTTACCCCGGCATCGATGCGAATGGTGCCGGGGCGGTAGTCGCTGGCGGCACCGCCGCCGACTGTGTCACTTTCGGCGCGCATGGCCATCATCCGGGGCTGGAAAATGGGCGATTGCGTCTCTTCGATACGCTGAACGGGGCCAAGCGTGACGTTGAGGGTGCTCGCCATGAGGTCGGCTTTATGGCGGGCTTTTTCCAGCGCCTTGGTCAATGCCTCGTCGGTAGCTGCTTCCCGGTCTTGTAGATCGAACTGCACGCCATCCAACGCATTGACGCCAGCGCCAATCAGCGCGTCCAGCACATCGCCTAATTGGTCTATATTAGTTAGCTCGACGCTGAAGGGACGCTCCAAACGGGTGCGCATCAGCGGTTCCTGCTCGCCATTTTCGTTGTGCGGTCCTGCAACGTGCTCAGGGTAAACGTTCAATGAGCCGGCGTGGATCGCACGCTGCTCGATGCCCAGTGATTCCATGGCGGTGATGAGTTCACTGGCACGCTCTTCGAGGCGTTCACGAGCGCTGCCAAGCGCGGCGCTGTCCGTCTCTTCGAGGGTGGACACTGCCGGCGTGTTTTCCCAAAGGCGAGCAGAGAGCGTGGCCTTGTCGGGTTCGACCTCTACCCACGACTGTGCCTGGACGCTGAGGCTGGGGGGCGCGGGTGGTGCCGCTTGTGCACTAGGGGCTGCCAAAAGGGCTAGTAACGCGCCGGCCAGCACGCCATGACGAAGCCGTTTCAACGAGTGTGTTGCTGTTTTCATCGGTCACTTCCTTGCTGAGAGAGCCAATACGTTGTGTGCGCTAAATAGCGTGAGATGTCGCTGCTTTGAAGGGGGCGTGGACATAAAGTTCACAGGCTAAGCGAAAACGAAAAGCGGTTGCTGAATGTTTGCATGGTTTGTGCAACGTCATCTAAACGACCATCATGTATGGATAACATGCTAAGGAAAGGGCTATGTCGAAGTTGTCGGATGAGGATTATCGAAGTATTCCCCTCAACGCCACCCTGGCGATTGCTGCGCTAGTCGTGATCATCGCGGGTATGAAAATAGGTGCCGATTTATTGGTGCCGCTGCTGCTGGCGGTATTCATCGCCGTGGTGTGTACCTCTCCCGTTCAGTGGCTGCATCACTGCGGCCTGAGTCGACGAATGTCGGCGCTGATTACGCTACTGGTGTTGATGGGCTTTCTTTCCCTGATCGGTTTACTGGTCGTGAACAGTTTCAGTACGTTCATCGAGGCGCTGCCGGATATCGAGTCAAGGCTTTACGAGCACTATTGGGATCTTCTCAATACGCTGGCCTCCCACGGGCTGGCCATCGATCCTGATCAGCTCAGTTCGATGTTCGCCATGGAAGATGACGGTTCTTGGGTCGCTACGCTTCTGGGCGAGCTGGGTTCGCTGTTCATGCAGGGCAGTATCGTTGCACTGCTGGTGATCTTCATGCTGTTCGAAACACTGCACTTCCGCGATAAAGTGTCGCGCGCGCTAGAGAATCCGGCGCCGAGCCTCAAACGGTTCAGCGAGTTCAGTGTGACGTTAAAGCGCTATTTGGCGGTGAAGACCGTGATTAGTTTGGCGACCGGCGTGCTGGTGTGGCTCTCATGCCTCATGGTGGGCGTGGAATTTCCGCTGCTCTGGGGAGTGCTGGCCTTTGCGCTCAACTTCATTCCCAATATCGGTTCCGCGCTCGCGGCCATTCCGCCGGTGCTGTTGCTCTTGGTCTCTCAGGATGGCGGTTTACTTCAGGCATTCTTATTGGCTTCAGCGTATCTTGTCATCAACTTCATTTTGGGAAACTTGATCGAGCCACGAGTGATGGGCCAAGCGCTGGGATTATCCACGTTCGTGGCGTTTCTCTCGCTAGTGGTGTGGGGTTGGATCTTTGGTGCGGCGGGTATGTTGCTGTCGGTGGTGCTCACTATGACGCTGAAAATCGCGTTGGATAGCCATCCACAAACGCGCTGGATCGCTCACTTGTTAGGACCTGGCAGGCAACGGAACGTGCAGGTAAGGCGACCTGGCGATGCGCGTCGTCCACCCTGGCGACGAGGTGTATGGTCGAAGCGTGAATAAGGCGGAGAAGGAGAAGAGGAAGCGTCGTTACCGCTGGCCATGCCAGCGGTAACGTGAACGGCTTAAGCGTTCTGGTCGATGAACTGCGTCAACTGAGACTTGGACTGCGCACCTACTAGAGAAGCGACCTTGGTGCCCGACTTGAACAACATGACGGTGGGGACGCCGCGAACACCTTGCTCGGCAGCGATTTCCGGGGCATCGTCAACGTTCACGCTGACGACTTTCAAGTTGTCGCCACGCTCGGCGGCCACTTCATCGACAACAGGCGCCATGACTTTACATGGGCCGCACCAGGGGGCCCAGAATTTCAGCAGGACAGGCTGTTCGGCGTTGAGGACTTCTTGCTCGAAATTGGCGTTGGTGACATCAACATTATTAGCCATTTGCTTCTCCCGTTTGCGTTGCTCTTGCTGTTTCGTTGCCTCAAATGGAGCAACGGTCATTACGCGATATATTAGCGCACTTTCACCGCGCCAAGTTGCCAGATGTTAGCGGGCGAGAAGGGTGCTGGCAAATTCCTGATACGATTCAGCCTTAAATAGAAAAAATTAATAGATGTTCATAGGCGCTATTTTTTATACTATAAGGGAATTATGAGGCGTTTTTTTATTCAAAAATGTGCTCATTGAAGCACGGTTATCGGGTGCTTGGCCAAGCACGGAGTCGCAGCACGAGGATGCGCTATGACGTGCTTACGGCATAGACAATAAGGTGAGGATATGAAGCTACAGCAACTTCGCTATATTTGGGAAGTCAATCGACACAACCTCAATGTCTCGGCGACAGCTCAAAGTTTATTTACTTCCCAGCCGGGCATTTCCAAACAGATTCGCCTGCTGGAAGATGAGCTCGGTGTCGAGATTTTTGCTCGGAGCGGAAAACACCTCACCCGTGTCACGCCTGCCGGACAGTCGATCATCGAATTGGCGGGGCAGGTACTCAAACTCACCGAAAACATCAAGCAAGTAGCGCAAGAGCACAGCGATGAGCGTCGCGGTAGCCTTGCGATTGCCACCACACATACACAAGCGCGCTATGCGCTGCCACCGATCATCAGCGAATTCACGCTGAAGTATCCTGAAGTGGCGCTGCACATGCAGCAGGGCACGCCCAAACAAATTGCTCAAATGGTCAGCGAAGGGCAGGCGGACTTTGCCATTGCCACGGAGTCATTGGAGTTATTCACCGACCTAGTGTTGCTGCCCTGCTATCGTTGGAATCGCTGTGTGCTGGTGCCTAAGGAGCACCCGCTGGCCACCCTCGACGGACCCTTGACCCTGGACGCATTGGCCGAACACCCGCTAGTGACGTACGTGTTTGGTTTTACCGGACGCTCTCAGCTCGACGATGCGTTCAAAGCCAAGGGCTTGACGCCCAATGTCGTCCTAACGGCGGCCGACGCGGACGTGATCAAAACCTACGTGCGCTTGGGAATGGGCGTGGGTATCGTCGCGCACATGGCGGTCGACCCGGCACTGGATAGTGATTTGGTCGCCCTGGATGCCCGCCATCTGTTTGCCAGTTCGACGACGAAAATCGGTATTCGGCGCGGGACCTTCATGCGTGGCTACATGTACGATTTTCTAGCGCGTTTTGCACCGCATTTGACCCGTGACCGAGTGGATGAGGCGCTAATGGCCGGGCCGCGCTTCGAACAGACGCTGTTCGAAGGCGTCGAGCTGCCAGAGTATTGATCCCAAAAAAACCTGCTTCGGAAGTTAGGCCGAAGCAGGTGAAGGGAGGCATGACGAACTTTATGTTACGTGGCGCTTTGATCCGTGCTGATCTTAGTGCTGAAGATGTAGGCCGCACTCGCGCTTCTCTTCCACCTTGGTGGGGTCGAAGTAGTCGAAGTTGTTGGGTAGATCATGTGCTTCCAGGTAGTAGTACATATCTTTGGCCGTCCACTGAAGCAGCGGCGCCACTTTCAGTAAGCCGTCGCTATTACGGCTGACGACCTGCATTTTCGCTCGCTCTGGCGTGTCTTCGGCGCGCAGGGCTGTGAACCATACGTCAGGCTTCATCTCGCGAAGCGCCCGTTCGAAAGGCTCTAGCTTCACTTCTTGCGTAAAGGCGTTGTGCCGCGGGTCATCGATGCCAGGCATTGGCCCATCCAAGGCTTCACGATGGGCGCGGGTGCGTTGGGGTAGGAAGCTGACGATGTTCAAATTCAAACGCTGAATGAGTGCGTCTGCGAACTGATAGGTCGCCTCGGTGTTATAGCCGCTATCCATCCATACGATGGGAATATCCGGACGCACCTGCGTCACCATGTGCAAAATGACGGCTTCGAAGGGGCGAAAATTGGTAGTGCAAATAGGGCGCTCACCCTGGCTGAACGCCCACTCGATAAGCCCTTGCGGGTCGTTGGCGAAATCGCGATTGATCTGTTCGAGCGTTGAGGACATGCGGCCTCCTATGTGAAAAAGCGTGCAATGTCTCTAGGCTACCAAAAGCGAAGGACTTCTCCCCAATACCGTTTGGTTAGGCTTTTATATTTCTTTTGGATTTAAAAAAGTAGTTTGTTTATTCCAAGGCGCCAATCAAATGACGAATCTTGTCCAATGTCTCGGTGTACTCTTCCTCGGCTTGTGAATCTGCCACCAACCCGCCGCCGCCCCACACGTGGAGAGCGCCATCGTCAGCCACCATTGTGCGTATGGCAATCGACGTATCCATGCTGCCGCGCACGTCGATATAGCCCAAGCTGCCGCAATAGACGCTGCGCTGGCAGGGCTCCAGTTCATCGATTATTTGCATTGCCCGTATTTTGGGTGCGCCGGTAATCGAGCCGCCGGGAAACGCTGCCGTGAGCAATGAAAGCGGTGAGTGTTGGGACGCCAGTTGGCCTTGCACCACGCTGACTAAGTGATGGACGTTGGGATAGCTCTCTAACTGGCATAGCTGCGGCACGCGAATGGAGCCGGGGACACAAACGCGACCCAAATCATTGCGCAGCAAATCCACGATCATCACGTTCTCTGCACGGTCTTTGGTGCTGCTGAGCAAATCATTCGCCAGGGCACGGTCCTGGTCGGGCGTTTTGCCTCGTGGCCGTGTGCCTTTGATGGGGCGTGTTTCCACTAAGCCGTCACGGCTTTGAATGAAGCGCTCGGGAGAGAGCGATAGCACAGCCTGATGACCCCAGGCCATAAAACCAGAAAATGGCGTGGGGGTTGCTTTACGCAACTGAAGATACGCTTGCCACTCATCGCCTTCGTAATGCGCTGTAAAACGTTGGGCGAGGTTAATTTGATAACAGTCCCCAGCACGAATGTAGCGCTGAACGGCATCGAAACGCTCGGTGTAGGCCGCCTGAGTCAACTCCGGGGAAAATCGCTGAGTGAGCTTGAAAGGCGTTGTTGGCGTGTCGGGCGCCGCCAGCCATGCCGCTACTTGTTCACGTCGCGCCGGGCTGCCAACGAACCACGCTTGCTCTTTGACATGATCTAGTGTGATGCACCAATCAAATAGCCCCACACGTAATAACGGGAGACGAGTGGCAGCAGGGTGTTGACTGGCGATATCGGCGCGATTGCGGCCCAGGTCATAGCTCCAGTAGCCCATCAGCCCGCCCAGAAAAGGCAATTCGCTCTTTACGTTGACCGCGGGTAGCTGTTCGATCAACCACTGCTGTTGCGCGGTTACGTCCTCGGCAAGTGAGGCGGGAAGAGTGAGCATGTCAGACGACAGTCGAGTGTCGCCCTCTGGGGTCATTGTCAGCGTTGCCAGCGGATCGCTGCTGACGATGTCGAAACGGCCGGTCGTCGCTTTTGGGCGGCCGCTATCAAGCAGCACTGCGCCGGGGCGGTGCCGCAATTTGGCGAAGAGCGCCAAAGGGTCAGTAGAGTAGGGCAGGGCTGAAATCGTCAACGCCGTTGTCATGAAGCAAACGCCAAGCCAGTGGGGGGCGACGTATTTTAGAGGCCGTAACCTCATGACACCAGTATGGCCGTCGACGCCTTTCTCACGCAGCAAACTCCATTCAGGATATGGCATCGCTGATTGTTGACATTGGTTGGGCGGTGAAGAAAGGACTTGCAACGAAAGGTGAACAAAAACGGCCTTTTTGCATGGTTGACGAGGGAAATGCGGCGGGCTAAAGTTCTTTTATTCCCTAATTGTCGACAATTCCCCATGACGTTACTTGCAACTACTTCCTCGACCTCCCATGACGGCTCTGCTGAACCGGTGTCGCCAGAGGTGCGTACGCTCGCGGAGCGCGTGTTTCATCAGTTACAGAGCGATATCGTACGTGGCGAATTGGCACCGGGCAGCAAAATTACCGAGCCTGGGCTCTCTAAAACTTACGGTATCTCACGTGGGCCGCTGCGAGAAGCCATGCGTCGTTTGGAGGCGCACCGCTTGATCGAGCGAGTGCCCCATGTGGGCGCACGGGTGGTCAAACTCTCCATGAAAGAGCTGCTGGAGCTTTTCGACGTGCGTGAAGCTCTGGAGAGCATGGCGGCTCGGTTGGCGGCGGAGCACATGTCGGCCGAGGAGATTCAAGGACTGCGCGACGTGTTGGCGCTCCATGAAAGGCAGGGTGACCTGAAGCGTGGTGAAGCTTACTACCAGCGTGAAGGCGACCTGGATTTCCACTATCGCATCGTTCAGGGCAGTCACAACAAAATGCTCATGAACTTGCTGTGCGACGACCTTTATTACCTCGTGCGTCTTTATCGCACGCAGTTTAGTGCCAGCGGCACACGGCCTCAGCGGGCATTCGTCGAGCACCATCGTATCGTCGACGCCATTGAGGCGGGCGATGCCGAGCTGGCCGAACTGCTAATGCGCCGTCATGTCAGCGCCTCCCGCGCCAATGTCGCCGACCGCTACGCCGCGATTCTTGAGCAATCGCCTGCAGCAAGCGTACCGGCGTTTACAAAGAACGAACAACAAGCCACAACAACGTCTGATTAGGAGCTTACGCCCATGCCGTCATCATCACCCTCGTCAACCCCTGGAGCACGCTTTCGTGCCGCGCTGAATGCCAACCAGCCGCTACCCATTCTAGGTACCATCAACGCCTATACGGCCATGATGGCCGAACGAGTGGGGCATCACGCTATTTATCTGTCCGGTGGCGGCGTGGCGAACGCCTCGTTTGGTTTGCCAGATTTGGGCATGACGACCATGAACGATGTGGTGGAAGACGCTCACCGGATTTGCGGCGCGACGGACTTACCACTGCTAGTGGATATCGATACCGGCTGGGGCGGTGCGTTCAACATTGCCCGCACGGTCAAAGAGATGCAGCGTGCGGGCGTGGCCGCCGTTCACCTGGAAGATCAGGTAGCGCAAAAACGCTGTGGCCATCGCCCCAACAAAGCCATCGTGTCGCAGCAAGAGATGGTCGACCGCATCAAAGCCGCTGCGGATGCCAAGTTGGACTCTGATTTTTATCTCATTGCTCGCACCGACGCATTCCAAAAAGAGGGCCTGGACGCCGCCATCGAGCGGGCAAATGCCTGCGTAGAAGCAGGTGCAGACGCTATTTTTGCCGAGGCAGTGCATACGCTGGACGACTACAAGGCATTCTGCCAGCGAGTGAACGCCCCCATTCTGGCCAACATTACCGAATTCGGCGCGACGCCGCTGTTTAGTCAGCAGGAGCTGGGCGATGTGGGCTGCCGCATGGTGCTCTACCCGCTCTCGGCTTTCCGCGCCATGAACGCCGCTGCCTTGAAGGTGTACCAGAGCATCATGACGCATGGCCATCAGCGTGAGGTCATCGACACCATGCAAACCCGCGATGAGCTGTATGACTTTTTGAATTATCACGATTTCGAGCAGAAGCTCGACGCGCTGTTTGCCGAGCAAAAAGACGCCTAAACGTTACCCCTATTGACCAACAATTCTTATAAATACGTACGTCAGGAGACAACACATGAGCGATAAACCGTTAGCAGGTGCAGGGTTACGAGGACAAAGTGCGGGGACGACGGCCCTGTGTACGGTGGGTAAAACCGGATCAGGCCTAACCTACCGCGGCTTCGATATCAAAGAACTGGCAGAAAAAGCCAAGTTCGAGGAGGTCGCTTACCTGTTGTTGAAAGGCAAGCTGCCCAACCAAGCCGAACTCGATCACTACATTGCCAAACTGAAAGGCCTTCGTAGTCTCCCCGATGCGCTGAAAACCGTGCTGGAGCAGATTCCCAAAGACGCCCACCCGATGGACGTGATGCGCACGGGTGCCTCCATGCTGGGCAACCTGGAAACCGAGGAGAGCTTCGACGAGCAGCAGGATGTCGCGGATCGCCTGTTGGCCGTGCTGCCCTCGATCATTTGCTACTGGTACCGCTTCAGTCATGATGGCGTGCGTATCGACACCGACACCGATGACGCCTCGGTAGGCGGCCATTTTCTGCATATGCTACGCGGCGAGCCCGCCTCCGAACTGCATGCCCGGGTGATGAACGTCTCGCTGATTCTGTATGCCGAGCACGAGTTCAACGCCTCTACCTTCACTGCCCGAGTGTGCGCGTCGACGCTGTCCGACATGCACTCCTGCGTGACCGGTGCGATCGGTTCGCTGCGCGGCCCGTTGCACGGCGGAGCCAACGAAGCGGCCATGGCGATGATCGAGCACTGGACGTCTCCCGAAGAAGCCGAGCGGGAAATGCTGGGTATGCTGGAGCGTAAAGAGAAGATCATGGGTTTTGGCCATGCGATCTATCGGGAGTCGGATCCGCGTAATGCCATTATCAAAGAGTGGTCGAAGAAGCTGGCCGACGACGTTGGCGACACCGTGCTCTATCCGGTGTCCGTTCGCTGTGAGGAGGTGATGTGGCGGGAGAAGAAACTGTTCTGCAACGCCGATTTCTTCCATGCCAGCGCCTACCACTTCATGGATATTCCCACCAAGCTGTTCACGCCGATTTTCGTCATGTCACGGGTGACCGGCTGGGCTGCGCACGTGTTCGAGCAGCGCGCCAATAACCGCATTATTCGCCCCAGCGCAGACTATATCGGCCCTGAGAAGAGCGAATGGGTACCCATCGAAGCGCGTGATTGATCGGTCGCGTGGTGACTAAGTGAGAGGCGTTATGAACACGAATTATCGCAAGCCGCTACCGGGCGTTCTGGTAGAGGGCGAGCCGGTAGAGTTCTTCGATGCACGTCAGGCGGTCGAGGACATACAGCCCGGCGCCTATGCCACGCTGCCCTATACCTCACGGGTATTGGCCGAACAGTTGGTGCGTCGCTGCGACCCTGAGCTGCTTAGCGATGCGCTAAAACAGCTCATCGAGCGCAAGCAGGAGCTGGACTTTCCCTGGTATCCGGCGCGGGTGGTGTGCCACGACATTCTCGGCCAGACGGCGCTGGTGGATCTGGCGGGGCTGCGTGACGCCATTGCCGAAAAAGGTGGCGACCCCGCCAAAGTGAATCCCGTGGTGCCTACCCAGCTCATCGTCGATCACTCCTTGGCGGTGGAGCACGCGGGGTTCGAGAAGGATGCCTTCGAGAAAAACCGTCAAGTGGAAGATCGTCGCAACGATGATCGCTTCCATTTCATCAACTGGACCAAGCTGGCGTTCGAGAACGTCGACGTGATTCCTCCCGGCAACGGCATCATGCACCAGATCAATCTGGAGAAGATGTCGCCGGTGGTGCAGTGCCGCCCAGATGAACAAGGGTTGCGTATTGCTTATCCCGATACCTGCGTGGGCACCGATAGCCATACGCCCATGGTCGACGCGTTAGGCGTGATCTCCGTGGGTGTGGGTGGCTTAGAAGCCGAAAGCGTCATGCTGGGGCGCGCCTCCATGATGCGCCTGCCGGACATCGTCGGTGTCGAGCTCACCGGTAAGCTACAGCCGGGCGTCACCGGCACCGACATGGTGCTGGCGATTACCGAGTTTCTGCGTAAAGAGCGGGTCGTGGGCGCTTATCTGGAGTTTTATGGCGAAGGGGCCGATGCGCTGACCGTGGGCGACCGTGCCACCATCTCCAATATGACACCGGAGTACGGTGCCACGGCGGCGATGTTCTACATCGATGATCAAACCATCGAGTACCTCAAGCTCACCGGGCGGGAAGACGAACAGGTGGCGCTGGTCGAAGCGTACGCCAAGCAGACCGGCCTATGGGCCGATAGTTTGACGACGGCCGAGTACGAGCGGGTACTCCGCTTCGATCTCTCCCGCGTGGCACGCACGTTGGCGGGCCCCTCGAACCCCCACGCCCATTTGCCGACCTCGGAGCTCGCCAAGCGCGGCATTGCCATCGATTTGGATAAAGCCCGAGCCGATGAACAGGCCGGGAAAATGCCGGATGGCGCCGTCATCATTGCCGCCATCACCAGCTGCACCAACACTTCCAATCCGCGCAATATGGTCGCGGCAGGGTTGATTGCCCGCAATGCCAACCGATTGGGGCTGACGCGCAAGCCGTGGGTGAAATCGTCCCTGGCGCCCGGCTCGAAAACCGTCAAGATGTACCTGGAAGAGGCGCACTTGATGGACGAGCTGGAAAACCTCGGCTTTGGCGTCGTGGCCTATGCCTGTACGACGTGTAACGGCATGTCGGGGGCGCTGGAGCCCAGCATTCAGCAGGAGATCATCGACCGCGACTTGTACGCCACGGCGGTGCTGTCCGGTAACCGTAACTTCGATGGACGTATCCACCCCTACGCCAAACAGGCGTTCTTGGCCTCGCCGCCGCTGGTGGTGGCGTATGCCATTGCGGGCACGATCCGCTTCGATATCGAAAAAGACGTGTTGGGGTACGATCCTCAGGGGAATCCGGTCACGCTCAAAGACATCTGGCCCGACGATAGCGAAATCGACGCCATCGTAAAGTCGGCGGTGAAGCCCGAGCAATTCCGCCAAACCTATATCCCGATGTTCGACCTGGACAAGAGCGCGCGTACCAAGGTAAGCCCGCTGTACGAATGGCGGCCCCAAAGCACTTACATCCGCCGCCCGCCCTATTGGGAAGGCAACATGGCAAAAGAGCGTGGACTAAAAGGCATGCGTCCGCTAGCGATTTTGCCGGACAACATCACCACCGATCACCTGTCTCCCTCCAATGCCATCATGCTCGATAGTGCGGCGGGGGAGTATCTGCACAAGATGGGCCTGCCGGAGGAGGACTTCAACTCCTACGCCACCCACCGTGGCGACCACCTGACCGCCCAGCGGGCCACCCTGGCGAATCCAAAACTGTTCAACGAAATGGTCCACGATGAGCAGGGTAAGGTGCTGCAGGGGTCGCTGGCGCGGATCGAGCCGGAAGGCAAGGTGACTCGCATGTGGGAAGCCATCGAAACCTATATGGCACGTAAGCAGCCGCTCATCATCATTGCCGGGGCGGATTACGGGCAGGGCTCATCCCGTGACTGGGCGGCAAAAGGCGTTGCCCTTGCGGGGGTAGAGGCCATCGTCGCCGAGGGCTTTGAGCGTATTCACCGCACGAACTTGATCGGTATGGGTGTTATGCCGCTGCAGTTCGAGGAAGGGACCACGCGGAAAACCCTAGAGTTGGACGGCACGGAAGTCTTCGATGTGGAAGGCACGCCCGAACCGCGCGCCATGCTCACCCTAGTCATTCACCGTACGAGTGGCAGCACCGAGCGCGTGCCAGTGGTTTGCCGATTGGATACGGCCGAAGAAGTGACCATCTATTCTGCCGGTGGCGTGCTGCAGCGTTTTGCTCAGGACTTTTTGGAATCCTCCGTTGCCTAGTCGTCTCAGCGCGATGGTAAGGGGGTGATGAATAGCGAATAGCCTGGCCGTAGCCAGGCTATTGTTTAAGAGGTGCATCATGGCTCATCAAGCACAAATGCGTATTCCCGCCACCTATATGCGGGGCGGCACCAGTAAAGGGGTGTTTTTCACTTTGAGTGACCTGCCCACCGCCGCTCAGGTGCCGGGTGAAGCGCGCGATAAGCTGCTACTGCGCGTGATCGGTAGCCCCGATCCTTATGAAAAACAGATTGATGGCATGGGAGGAGCTACGTCCAGCACCAGCAAAACGGTGATTCTCTCGAAGAGTGACTCGCCCGATCACGATGTGGATTACCTATTCGGCCAAGTCTCGATCGATAAACCCTTCGTGGACTGGAGCGGTAACTGCGGAAATCTATCCGCGGCGGTAGGGCCTTACTCTATCGCCAACGGCTTGGTCGATCCCGCCAAGGTGCCTCGAAACGGCATCGCGGAAGTGCGTATTTGGCAGGTCAATATTCAGAAAACCATCGTTGCCCAAGTACCCATGGCGGAGGGTGAGGTGCAAGAGACCGGTGATTTCGAGCTGGATGGCGTCACCTTTCCTGCCGCAGAAATTCCCGTCGCGTTTATGGACCCGGCGGACGGAGAGGGAGCGATTTTCCCCACCGGCAGCGTGGTCGATGACCTAGAGGTGCCGGGCCTTGGTGTCCTGAAGGCGACGCTGATTAACGCGGGGATCCCGACCGTGTTCGTCAATGCCGAGGCGTTGGGTTACACCGGATGCGAACTGCAAGACGCGATCAACGGGGACGCCAAGGCGCTGGCGATGTTCGAGACGATTCGTGCCCACGCGGCGGTTAAAATGGGGCTCATTCAGCGTGTGGAGGAGGCGGCTAGCCGCCAGCACACCCCGAAAGTCGCCTTTGTCGCGCCGGCCTCGAGCTATACCGCGTCAAGCGGTAAAGCCGTTCGTGTGGAGGATGTCGACCTGGTCGTACGAGCCCTATCGATGGGTAAACTGCACCATGCCATGATGGGCACAGCGGCGGTGGCGATTGGCGCAGCCGCGGCCATTCAAGGCACGTTAGTGAACCTGGCCGCAGGAGGCATCGAGCGCGAGGCGGTCACGTTTGGGCATCCGTCAGGTACCCTTCGAGTGGGAGCAAAAGCCAGCTTGGTTGATGGCCGTTGGCAAATCGATCAGGCGTTGATGAGCCGCAGTGCCAGGGTATTGATGGAGGGTGAGGTCCGTATCCCCAGCGATACGTTCTGATCGGTAGAGGTAGTCTGCCGCCGCTGGCTATCGTCAAGCGGCGGCAGAGCGCGGTGATGGCTCACGTTACTCTTCGAACGTGACCTGGTCGCGCATACGGTCTACCGTGGCAGGGCCAATGCCGCTCACCCGAGTGAGGTCATCGGCATTCGTAAAGGCGCCGTTGGTTTCGCGCTCTTCGATGATGGCGGCGGCGCGGCTTGGGCCGATGCCTGGTAATTCAGCTAACAGTTCTTCATCGGCGCTGTTGACGTTGATGGGAGCCACGGTTTGGGCAAATGCTGCACTGGAAAGTCCTAGGCTCAGACTGATGAGAAGTGCAACGACAAAGCGTTTGACGGCTGTGTGCATGGTTCATGTCCCTTATTTGGTGCTTAGGTGCCAGCCACGTGCTCAACGTGATGGCGAGTAGTCGCGGTCACCTTCATGGTCGCCGCCTTAATGAACTTAAACTTTTCAAAACGTAAGTGCTGTAAGCGATCAACGATAACTTTTGTAAGTCTTTCGCTACAGGGTAATGGCGAATCGCTTACACAGCTTATATGGCGAGGCTGGTACACTAGGCGCTTGCCCCTGCGTCCAAGACGTGATTTTTCAACAGCGTTCACGAACACGGAGTAAGCGCGTGTCCACCGATTCCCCACTGATTATTGCCCTCGATTACCCCTCGCTCGATGCGGCGCTCTGCATGGCCGACCAGCTCGACCCGGCTCGCTGTCGTGTCAAAGTCGGTAAAGAACTCTTTACGCGCAGTGGCCCTGCGGTGCTGGAAGCGCTTCACGGCCGTGGCTTCCAGGTATTTCTGGATCTTAAATTCCATGATATTCCCAACACGGTGGCCAGTGCCGTTCAGGCGGCAGCGGAACAGGGGGTTTGGATGGTGAACGTACACGCATCGGGCGGGCGTAAAATGATGGAAACAGCCGCCAAACGGTTATCCGATCATCGACTCGCGACTCACTTGATCGCCGTCACAGTGTTAACCAGTATGGGCAAAGAGGATTTGGCGGAGGTGGGCTTAACGGCAAGCCCTGCTGAGCATGTCATGCACTTGGCGGCTTTGACGCAGCAAAGTGGTTTGAACGGCGTCGTCTGTTCGGCCCAGGAGGCGGCCCAAATTCGTGCGAAGTGTGGCGAGGCGTTTTTGAAAGTCACCCCAGGCATACGGCCAAGCTTTGCTGCAGCGAACGATCAACAGCGCATCATGACACCCGCTGATGCGATGCGCGCGGGCAGTACGCATTTGGTGATTGGTCGTCCGGTGACCCAGGCCGAGGATCCCATGGCAGCGTTGGCAGCCATCGAGGCCGAGCTTTCGGGCGTGTGATCACTCGCCCTCTACGCCGGTAATCGGTTTGATCGTTCCCCAGCGGCGACAGCTTGGGCACTGCCATGCCAAACTGTCGCTGCTAAAGCCGCAGCGGCGACAGCGTTGGCGGGGCCTCCCGCCCATCAGGGCCTTGGTGTGATGTTTGAGCAGCATCAAGCGTGTATCGGGCGTCTCTTTACCCATGAGGCGCTCGCTTTCCAAGTAAAGGTCTACCAGATAATCCAGTCCCCCCAAGCTAGGGGCTTCTGCTAGCCATTCGCCGGTGCGCTCGATAGCGCTGTCGACGCCATCTCGTTGATGTACCAGTGCGCCTAGTGCCACGATGACGCTAGTGTAGGGGGCTTCGCCTAATAGTTGGTAGAGGTGGGTTTCCAATCCAGCTAGGTCGTCGTGGCGTGCATAGGCGCGTTGCAAGGCTGGTAACATGGTCGGGATGTGAGCGATATCCTGTTGGGGAATATGGCTGAGACGTTCGATGGCTTTGGCGTATTGGCCATTGTCCATGTCCAGATCGGCAAGCATCAGCGTCGCACGTACACAACGCTCGTCTAGCTGTAGCGCTTTTTTGAGATGTTTACGTGCCAAAGCACGGCTGGATTGGTCGATCTCTTGCTGAGCAAGCTCGCATAGCCAGTGAGAGGCAGGTCGGCGCATGGCAGGCTGCTGTTTCATGAGCGGTTGAACGATTTCTAAGGCATCCTGCCACTCTTTTTCACGCTCGAGCAGGTCGATCAATAGTCGTTTAGCCTCCAGGCGCAGGTCCTCTTGGCTGGAGTGCTCCAGCAGTGCCCGCAGCAAACGCTGCGCTCTATCATGCACGCCCAGGGCGATGAAATCCCGTGCGAGTTCGAGCTGAACGATTTCATTGGTCGTGGTAGAGAGGGCGGGGCGGGCGAGCAGGTTTTGGTGGATGCCGACGGCTTTGTCCGCTTCACCCCGCGAGCGAAACAGCTTCCCCAAGGCAATGTGTGTCTCAACGGTTTCGCTGTTGACATCTAGTGCATGGATGAACGTTTTGATGGCTTCGTCAGGCTGCTCGTTCAATAAGTAGTTCAGCCCGACGAAGTATTCTCTGGAGAGGCCCGGAGCGCGGGAGGGTCGCTGGGCGCGGCGGTGGGCGTAGCGAAAACCCAGGCCAAAGCCAATGGCTATGGCTGCCAAGAGAACGCCTAGCAGCACCGCATCCTGCATTTAGGCAAGTTCCTTAAACCCCTGCGTACGTAAACGGTCTAGCTCTTTACGCTGCTGTTTGTTGTGGCGCTCGCTACGGGCGAGCTGCGCTTTTAGGCGGACGTACACACCGAGCATGGCCAGCATGCCGACGATGACGCCAACCGCCAACGTGGCCAGCAACCACACCGATAGCGAGACCGGAGGCAGTTCGGCCCAGATCAGGTTCAAGGGGATGGCCTGCTGATTATTGACGGCGAACAAAATGCCGACCAGCAGCACTACCAATAAAATGACGGCCAGAATCAGCCCTTTGATCCAACGCATGAGAGTTTCCTAGTCAGTGACATTCATGGTGCTATTGTGTCTGAGTCTCGGCACGGCGTCATCCCGCAGAAGGTCGGATACCGCTACTTTCGCGGTCAGTAGCCGAGCGCACGACTGGCGTCGACTTGCTCGCGCAACTCCTTGCCCGGTTTGAAATGCGGGACGTACTTGCCATCCAGGTCCACCGGGTCACCGGTTTTAGGATTGCGCCCTGTGCGCGGCTCGCGATAGTGAAGCGAGAAACTGCCAAAACCACGTATCTCCACTCGCCCTCCGTTGGCAAGCGCATCGGTCATATCGTCCAAGATAATACGCACCGCCGTCTCGACTTCTTTGGCGGATAGCTCCGGTTGACGCATCGCAATTTGTTCGATTAATTCAGATTTGGTCATCGGTTGGCTCCCTGCGAACTTTAAAGGCCGTGACGCACATGCGACCTCGATAACATCGAAATCAGCATACTGCGCATAAACGCATAAAACAATTCAGATAAAACAAGGTACTAGGTAAGTACAAAGCTGATTAACAGCATAGGCGATGCTCGGCGCTGGCGCGACCCTGCAGCTTCGGTATACTGGCCTTTCATTTCACTGACTCGGAGAAGCGACCGTTGAGCGACGACACTTCCCCTGCTGCCGTTCTACGAAAGCGGCTTTACTGGCACTCCCGACGCGGTATGTGGGAGCTGGATCTGCTGTTGATTCCCTTTTTGGAGCAGCGATTCGACGCGCTAAGCGAACAGGAACAGCGCACCTACCAGCGCTTGATCGAAGAAGAGGATCAAGATCTGTTCGTGTGGTTGATGCATCGAGAATGGCCCGAAGACCCTGAGCTTCGCCATCTCGTCCAGATGATCGTCGAGCATGCTGAAACCACCGATAACGCTGCCTATCGTACGCTCTAAATTAGCCGTTGGTGTTCAAGTTGCTTTGGTGCTGGGTTTGGCACTACTCACCGCTCGGGCATTAAGCGTCTGGGTGTCGTCAGGTATGCTCGTGATCAGCGTGTGGCTGATCGTTAGGGCTTATCGTACACAACGGTGTGGTGAGCTTCATCTGGTGCAAAACGGCAGTCAGTGGGAAGGTTACTGGCTGCAGAGCACGGGTGAGCCGGGCGTGAGATTAGGTGTAAGCTGTGACTACCTTGGGCCTTGGCTGGTCGGTCTGCGTATCGGTGCCCGGCGAATGTGGGTGTGGCCCGACTCATTGCCGAATGCCAGTCAGCGCGCATTGCGTCGCTGCTTTCATCGGCCGGGCCGCTGATCCTTTAGACCAGGTCATCTAGCTTTATCCACGATGGCTGAGTATCCAGTGCGGGGCGCGGCCAATCCTTTGAGTAGTGCAACCCCCGTGATTCGTGGCGCTTTGCGGCGGCCATCACCGTCATTTTGGCCAATGCCAGGGCCTGCTGGAAGCGAATGCTCTCTGGATGTGCCTTGGCGGATTCGTTCGACTCCCATTCATCGCTCAGAGCGGCTAACGCTCTGCGGGCAGCTTCTAGGCCTTGATCGCTCCGAACGATGGAAACATGTTGGCTCATGATGCTACGCATCGTGTGGCGATACCGGTCGAGCTGCTTAGCGTCAAAAGGGGCGTCTGGGGTTAAGGGAGGGGGGCTTACGGTTTCTTGCGTGACCGTCTCGCGTGCGTGCTTAGGGGACGCAAGGATGTGCTGCGCACAGCTTCTAGCATACACCAAGCACTCTAGGAGTGAGTTACTGGCCATACGGTTGGCTCCGTGAAGGCCGGTGTAGGCGGTTTCTCCGATCGCGTAGAGGTTGGCGACCTGTGTGGCGCCCACGTGATCCGTTGCGACACCGCCGCAGCTATAGTGGGCGGCGGGAACAACGGGGATCGGCTGGCGCGTAATGTCGATTCCCCGTGAGGCGCAATGCGTCAAAATCGTGGGGAAGTGATGGCGTATGGCTGCCTGCCCGAGGTGACGAATGTCTAGCCAAACGTGCCCCAGTGTGCCTTGCTGAATGTGCGCGTCGATGGCGCGCGCCACCACGTCTCGCGGGGCAAGTTCGGCGCGCGGGTCCAGGTCGGGCATGAAACGGTGGCCCGTCTCGTCGAGCAAATGTCCCCCTTCACCTCGTACTGCTTCGCTAATGAGGAAAGCCGGGCCGTGCGGGTCGTAAAGGCAGGTGGGGTGAAACTGCTGAAACTCGAGGTTGCAGAGCGAGGCGCCCAGCTCGGCTGCCATTATCATCCCTTCGCCGCTGCTGGGCGAAGGGGTGGTGGTGTGGCGATAGAGCCCACTCGCTCCGCCGGTCGCCAGTACCGTGTGTTGGGCGAAAAGCAATTGTCGCCGCTGGCTACTGTCGACGCCCTGGGCGCCAATGCAACGGCCCTTGGCATCTTGCAACAGGTTGACGATGGTGAGATCGCTGCGTTGGGTAATGCGTGGGTGCGCGGTGACGCTGCTGACCAGGGTATCGACGACGGCGCGGCCTGTTGCATCGTCGGCGTGAATGATGCGCCGCGCATTGTGCCCGCCTTCTCGGGTGAGGTGGTAGGGGTAGCGAGCCTGAGGGTCGGGGTCGAGGGTGAAAGGCACGCCCCTGTCGATGAGCCACTGAATGGCCTCAGGTCCGTGAGATACGGTAAAGCGAACGGCTTCTTCGTCGCACAGACCGTCGCCTGCAATCAGCGTGTCCCGTACATGATCATCCAGGCAATCATCTGGGGAAAGCACCGCTGCGATGCCGCCTTGAGCCCAGCGACTGGCCCCTTGATCATCCTGTTTAGGACGAACCAGGGTAACGGACAAATGATCAGCAACTTCCAACGCCAAGGTTAGACCAGCGACACCGCCGCCAATAATCAATATGTCAGATGCTGGCGTGCTCATTTGGCCCGCTTCCTCTCTTTACGACAATAGTCAGGAGGGCATGATAGCGTGACGTTTCGGACTAGGCGATGTGTTTGGTCAAAAAAACAGGGAGTTGGAGGGGAGGGGCAGATACAAAAAAAAGCCGCGTAGATAGCCTCTATCTCGCAGCGTTACTTTCAATCTAAATTAATGGTTTATCAATGGTGCCCGGAGCCGGACTTGAACCGGCACGGAGTTACCTCCGAGAGATTTTAAGTCTCTTGCGTCTACCAATTTCGCCATCCGGGCAGTGTATCGATGCTATGAAAGCCATCGTTACACTGAAAATGGAGGCTGGAGTCGGAATCGAACCGGCGTACACGGAGTTGCAGTCCGCTGCATAACCACTCTGCCATCCAGCCAAGCAAGTCATTTCATTGGGGTCAACCAAATTGGAGCGGGAAAGGAGATTCGAACTCCCGACCCTCGCCTTGGCAAGGCGATGCTCTACCACTGAGCTATTCCCGCTCGACTCGAGGGCGAATTATACGCATCGCCACGCGCTTGTCAAACAATCAATTTACCAATGGGTTCAAAGAGCTATTGTAAAACTGAGGCAATGCCCTTTACATGGAGCGGCTAAGGTGAGGCCAAGCAGCTTTGAGGTATTGGACCATGGAGAGCAGTGTCAGGGCGGCGGCGATGTAAAGCACCACCACTCCTAAAAGGGCAATAAAATGTCCTGGGGGGAAGGCCAGAAGTACCAGAATGGCCATCATTTGCAGCGTGGTTTTGAGTTTGCCAATCCAGGACACAGCGACCATGCCGCGTTTGCCCATCTCTGCCATCCACTCTCGAAGCGCCGAAATGACGATTTCACGCCCAATGATGACCAAAGCTGGGAGCGTCAAGACCAGCGTGTCGAAGCGTTCGATCAGCAGGGCGAGTGCCACGGCGACCATGAGCTTATCTGCAACAGGGTCTAGGAAAGCGCCAAAGGGAGTGGATTGATTCCAGCGACGGGCGAGGTAGCCGTCTAACCAATCCGTCACGGAAGCAAGGGCAAACAAGCCCGCAGCGACTGGCATGCTCCAGCTAAAGGGTAGATAGAACAGTACGACCAGTAGCGGAATGAAAACGATTCTTGCCAGTGTGAGTATGTTGGGTATATTCATCGCAGGGCGCGATCCTTGCCGGAGAATCATGAAAGTCGGAGTGAAGCGTGGGGTCATTCTATCCCCCTTAGCGCATTGCATCCATGTTAAGAACGCGTTTATCCGTTCAATGACGTATAAATCGTCTCAGCCAGCGCGGCGTTGATGCCAGGCACTCTGGCCAGCTCATCGCGGCTTGCCTTTTGTACGCCCTGTAGCCCCCCGAAGAAGCGCAATAGTTCGCGCCGCCGTTTTGGCCCAATGCCGGGGATGTCTTGCAGAGTAGAGGTGCGCCGCGCTTTGTCTCTGGCGGCGCGGTGCCCGGCAATGGCAAAGCGGTGCGACTCGTCGCGAATGTGCTGTATCAGGTGCAGCGCTGGGGAAGCAGGGTCCATCGGTAACGGGTTATCGCTGGTCTCTAAGAATAGCGTTTCTAGACCCGCTTTACGGGTAGTGCCCTTGGCGACGCCCAGCAGCACGATGTTGGTAACGGCTAAGTCGTTCAATACGCCACGCGCCATATTGAGCTGCCCTTTGCCGCCATCCACAATCAAGATGTCTGGAGCCACCGCTTCACCGCTTTTTACTCGCTTCAGCCGCCGAGTGAGCGCTTGCTGCATGGCAGCGTAATCATCCCCGGCGGCAACGCCTTCGATGCGAAAATGGCGATAGTCGCTCTTACGCGGGCCTTGATGATCAAAAACGACGCATGACGCTACCGTCGCCTCGCCTTGGCTATGACTGATGTCAAAGCACTCCAGCCGTTCTGGCAGGCTGTCAAGGCCCAGCGCTCTTTGTAGGGCCTCGAAACGCTGGGTCAGTTGAGACTTGTTGGCAAGCTGTGAGGCGAGCTGCTGCTCGGCGTTGGTCATGGCCAAGTGCTGCCACTGGGCGCGATGTCCGCGTACCTGGCTGGCGACCCTGATTTTTTTGCCCGCCAGTTGCGAGAGCGCATCGGCAATCAGCGCACTATCCTCTAGGGGGTGGCTCGTAATCACTTCCCCAGGAACATTATGGGGCTGTCCAAAGTAGTACTGGCTGACGACTTCGGTCAACAGCATCTCCGGCGGTAGGTCGAGATCGTTTTTTGGCGTGTGATGGCGCGCGCCTAGTAAGCGTCCATCTCTCACGCTTAGGATAGAGATGCCGAGTGCACCCGGTCGCTGGGCCAGCGCAAACACATCGGCATCGCCACTCTCGTTATCGACGAATTGGCGCTGCTGAAGCTGACGCAGCTGCTGAATTTGATCGCGCAGACGAGCGGCTTCTTCGAAGTCGAGCGCCTGGCTGGCGATTTCCATCTCTTGGGTCAATAGCTGCGTGACGTGCTCACTCTTGCCTTCCAAGCACATGACGGCGTGCTCCACATCTCGCCGGTACTCTTCCTCGGAAATATAGTCCACGCATGGGGCGCTGCAGCGCTGGATTTGATACTGCAAGCAAGGACGAGAACGGTGGGCAAAGACGCTGTCTTCGCAGTTGCGGATGCGGAATATTTTCTGCATCAGCGTGAGGCTCTCCTTGACCGCGCCGCTGCTGGGGTAAGGGCCTAAGTAGCGGCCGTCATCGCGACGCTGGCGTGCACGCTTGTACTCCAGAGCCGGGTAGGGGTGGCGATCAGTGACGAAGACGAAAGGATACGACTTATCGTCGCGCAGCAGAATGTTATAGGGCGGGCGAAGTTCCTTGATCAGCGTTTGTTCGAGTAACAGGGCCTCGGTTTCACTGCGGGTCACAGTGATTTGAATGTCGGCAATGCGCGCCACCATCGCCTGAGTTTTCGCATTGAGCTGGCCACGGAAATAGCTTGCCAGCCGAGCTTTCAGGCGTTTTGCTTTCCCTACATAGAGCGTATTTTGCTCCTCGTCGAGCATGCGGTAAACGCCCGGCGACGAGCTGACGGAGCTTAGAAACTGCTTGGCATCAAAAGTCATGGCTGGGCATCGGCGCTCTCAAACGTCAGAAGAGGCGATGGTAGGTCTATCCCAGGATCGCGTCAAAGCCCTCGACGAGCCCGTGGCGTAAGGCAAGGTGAGTGAGTTCGACGTCCGTGGCGACTTGCAGCTTGTCAAACAGGCGGTAACGGTACGTGTTGACGGTCTTTGGGCTCAGGTGCAGGCGATCGGAAATGTCTTGTACACGCTGGCAGTTGACGATCATCAGCGCTATTTGTAGTTCACGGTGGGAGAGGTGGCTAAAGGGGTTATCCTCGTCAGTGAAGTGCGCCAAGGCAAGCCGCTGGGCAATCTCTTGGCTGACATAACGGCGTCCGTGGAAGACCTGCCGAATGGCTTCGGTCATTTCAACGGCGTCTGCCCCTTTGCTAAGAAAGCCTGATGCGCCGGCCTCGAGCATCCGTCGCAGCACGCTATCCTCCAAATGCGCGGTAAGAATAATCACTTTGACATCGGCCAAGGTGCGGTGGATACGGCGTGTGGCTTCGAGCCCGCCGATTCCCGGCATGCGGATATCCATGAGCACGATATCAGGCTTTAACTGGCGACACTGAGTCACGGCGCTTTCGCCATCGTCAACCTCACCCACGATCTTGATATCGCACTCTTCGTTGAGCAGGTGGGCGATACTGGTTCTCACCAGGTGGTGATCATCGGCAATTAAAACGTTGATCAAGGGTCTGGCTCCTGCAGGTAGTCATCGTTGGCTCGGGCGATACGCGTGCTGCGAAACTATAGAGTGCCACAGCTCTTGGCAAAGGAGAATTAGTTGATGCTTGTTTACTTTAAACCTTGACCTTGCACTGCTTGTCGCTTAGTATTCGCTCCGCTGCAGGTTGCTGCAGTGATTGGGGCCTTAGCTCAGCTGGGAGAGCGCAACACTGGCAGTGTTGAGGTCAGCGGTTCGATCCCGCTAGGCTCCACCAAATTTGAAACGCCGCGTTATTTATAACGCGGCGTTTTCGTATGCCTGCTCTCGAGCTTTGCTCCTCTGCTTTCCACCCGAGTGTGGGTGGAAAGCACCAGAGCTTAGGCTTCGAGGAGCTTGGGTTACGAAGAACTTAGCCTTCGATTTGCCCGAGCAGCAGGAATTCGATCAGTGCCTTCTGGGCGTGCAGACGGTTGCCTGCCTCTTGCCAAACCACGGCGCGCGGGTCGTCCAACAGTGTATGGCTAATCTCTTCGCCGCGGTGAGCTGGTAGACAGTGCAGGAAGAGGGCGTCGGGCTTGGCGGTATCGAGCATGGCTTCGGTGACTTGAAAGTCGGCGAAATCTGCCTCGCGCTTTGCTTGCTCTGCATCCTGGCCCATCGATGCCCACACGTCGGTGGTGATCAAGTCAGCGTCTTTGGCCGCTTCTTTGGGGTCGTGGAGTAGCGTGACGCAGTTGCCAGCCGCTTCCATGATGTCAGCGCGAGGCTCGTATCCTCTCGGACAACATACCCTCAAATGGAAGCCGAACTGGCGAGCGGCATTGATCCAGGAGTGACACATATTGTTGCCATCGCCCACCCATACGGCGGTACGGCCTTTCACGCTGCCGCGAAGCTCGGTCCAGGTCATGACGTCTGCCAGCAGTTGGCAGGGGTGATAGTCGTCGCTGAGCGCATTGATCACCGGCACGCTGCTGGCACTGGCGTAGGTTTCCAATCCTTCGTGGGAGAAGGTGCGAATCATCACGGCGTCGACCATTTCAGAGAGCACGCGAGCGGTATCTTCGATGGGCTCGCCGCGGCCCAGCTGGGTATCGCGGGGAGAGAGGAAGAGCGCGTGGCCACCAAACTGCGCCATACCCGTCTCGAAAGAGACACGAGTACGCGTGGAGGATTTTTCGAAAATCATTGCCAGCGTGCGGTTGGGCAGCGGTGTATAAACCGGACCGTTGGCTTTCAAATCCGTTTTGATCTTGATGGCACGCTGGATCAAATACGCCAGCTCGTCTGGGGATAAATCCAGTAAAGTAAGGAAATGGCGTGTCGCCATGATGACTGCTCTCCACACAAAAACACCATCCTAGCGATGCGGCAGGGGATGCGCAACGCGAGCAGCATGCGTAGAATGGCGGCCACGCGTTAAGACCGAGTCGTTTGCTCGGGTATTGGCGGCAGCCGCGCCTACCTTACTCTGCCGGTCATGGGGTTAAAGCCAGTGAGCGGATGGCGTAGACTGGCGCGGAACACAACACTCGTTAGGAGCACATCATGAGCACGACTGCCGAAAACATTCAGCGTCAAATCAGCGAAAACCCGATTCTGATCTACATGAAAGGCACACCTCAGTTGCCCCAGTGTGGTTTCTCCGCGCAGACCGTTCAGGCGCTGATGAGCTGCGGTGAGCGCTTTGCCTTCGTCAACGTTCTGGACAATCCGGATATCCGTGCAGAACTTCCCAAAATTGCCAACTGGCCGACATTTCCGCAACTGTGGGTAGAGGGCGAACTGGTTGGCGGTTGCGATATCGTGGTCGAAATGCATCAAAACGGCGAGCTGGAAAAACTCGTCAAAGAAGCCGCCCAGCGCGCTGCAGCCGCCGAAGGTGGTGAAAACGCTTGAGCGTGATGCCACAAGCCGTTTGAAGACCGCCCGGCGGTTGGCGGGCTGCGGTGCAGCCGCTAGAATGGTGCGCAATCACTAAGCGCTTACTCTTAGCAAACGCGGTTCACGATGGGCCGCGTCGCACCGATTGTCAGCCCGCCAAAGGAAGTGTTGCTCAATGAGCTATCAGGTTCTGGCCCGCAAGTGGCGGCCACGTACATTCCACGAGCTCGTGGGCCAGGCCCATGTTCAACGCGCCCTGGTCAATGCTCTTGACCAGGGCCGTTTGCATCATGCCTACCTCTTTACCGGCACGCGAGGCGTCGGCAAAACCACCCTGGCGCGCATCTTGGCAAAGTGCCTCAACTGCACGGCGAATGGGCGCGGCGACGAAGGCATTACCTCGACCCCCTGTGGTCAGTGTGATAGCTGCCAAGCCATCGACGAGGGGCGCTTCGTCGACCTGATCGAAGTCGATGCTGCCTCGCGTACCAAAGTGGAAGACACCCGCGAGCTGCTCGATAATGTCCAGTACGCGCCTACACAAGGGCGCTATAAAGTGTATCTCATCGACGAGGTACATATGCTGTCCACCAGCAGTTTCAACGCGCTGCTGAAAACGCTGGAAGAACCCCCGCCCCACGTCAAGTTTCTGCTGGCGACGACCGACCCGCAGAAACTCCCGGCCACCGTTTTGTCACGTTGTCTGCAGTTTACGCTCAAGCACATGCCGCCTGAGCGTGTCGTCGAGCATTTGACCTACGTGCTGGGGCAAGAGGGCGTCGATTACGACGAGAGCGCGCTGTGGCTGCTGGGCAAAGCCGCCGAAGGCTCCATGCGTGACGCTATGAGTCTGACCGATCAAGCGATTGCGTTCGGCCAAGGCGCCGTTCGGCACGCCGATGTGGCGGCCATGCTGGGTACGCTGGATCATCGCCATGTGCTCGCGCTCGTCGATGCCTTGGCAGATGTGGACGTGCAGAAGCTGTTGGCGGAAGTGGCGCAGTTGGCCGAACAGGGGCCGGATTTTGCCGCCGTGCTAGACGAGCTGACGGCCACTCTTCATCGCTTGGCCGTGGCGCAGATGGTGCCCGATGCTGTGGATAACAGTCACGGTGATCGTGCGCAGATCCAGCAGTTGGCCAGCCGTTTTACCGCCGAAGACATTCAGCTCTACTACCAGATTGGTATTCAGGGACGTGGCGACATGGTGCATGCCCCGGATTTGCGCAGCGCCTTGGAAATGACCTTGTTGCGTATGCTGGCCTTCCGCCCCCAGGGCGTGCCGAAACCGCCGGTAACGCCGTTACCGCTACGCCGCGAGCCCGCCTCCGATACGAGCGCACCCGCCGAGGCATCAACCGAGACCGCTACTTCTGTCGACGGATCTAGCACAAAAAAGCCTGAGCCTGCATCCGTAGTCGCCGGGGACTCGCCCCAAGCGCCTGCTGAGGTGCAGGCTTCAGCGGCTCATGAGGATGATGCGGGCTCGGCCTTGTCTTTGCCGACTGGCGCCGAACGAGACGAGTCGGAGCCCCCGCCCTGGTCGCTTGAAGAAGTGGAACATACGGCTACGCTCGCGCCAGAGCCAGAGCCAGAGCCAGAGCCAGAGCCAGAGCCAGAGCCAGAGCCAGAGCCAGAGCCAGAGCCAGAGCCAGAGCCAGAGCCAGAGCCAGAGCCAGAGCCAGAGCCAGAGCCACATGACGCCTCTTTGGTTGCTGCGACGTCTGAAGTCACACCCGAACCCGTGACCGAGCTTGGTCGTTGGGACCATAAGACGTGGTTAGCCCATTTTGACGCGTTGGGTTTGGGAGGCTTGACGCGCAATTTGGCGGCACATTGCCAGTTGGAGAGCGATGATGGGCAGACCGTGATACTGCGGCTCGACCCCAGTCAGTCGGCCATGCAAGCCGATGTGCACAATGGACGAATCGAGCGTGCGCTCAAGGCGTTGGGGTTGACAAGAAAGCTTCAGTTCAGCGTCGCCGAGCTAGACACGGCGCTGGAAACGCCTCGCCAGCAAGAAGAACGCCTGCTGCAGGAGCGCCACGCACAGGCAGTTGATCTATTGCATCACGACCCCAATATCCAGAAGCTACAGCAGGCGTTTGGGGCTACGCTCATTGAGTCGTCCGTCAAACCGACGCCAGCGGCACGCTCTTAATGGCCACCGGCTATCTTTATCCGTTTCAATGATTGAGGAGAACACCGCATGTTCAAAGGCGGAATGGGCAACATCATGAAGCAAGCCCAAGAAATGCAGGAAAAAATGCAGCGTGTACAGGAAGAAGTCGCTCAGGCGGAGGTACATGGTGAGGCAGGCGCTGGGATGGTCAAAATCACCATGAACGGCCGTCACGATGTCATCGATGTGACGATTGACCCTAGCGTGCTGGAAGAAGACAAGGAGCTTCTGGAAGATTTACTGGCCGCCGCAGTGAACGATGCCGTTCGCAAAGTAGAAGCCAACTCTAAAGCGAAGATGGAAGAAGCAACGGCCGGCCTGAATTTACCGCCTGGCTTTAAGATGCCCTTCTAAACCATGCGTTTTTCTCCGCTTGTCGAGCAATTGATGGACGCCTTTCGCGTGCTGCCCGGCGTTGGGCCGAAAACGGCTCAACGTATGGCCATGCATCTCTTGGAGCGTGAGCGCCCGGGGGGTAAGCGTTTGGCCGCCGTGATCCAGCAAGCGATCGATGAGGTCGGTTATTGCCAGCGCTGTCGAACGCTGACTGAAGCCGAGATATGTGCGCTGTGTGAGAGTCCGCGCAGAGACGATGCGCTACTTTGTGTTGTCGAGTCCCCTGCTGATCAGCTAGCGATCGAAGAGGCCGGTGGCTTTCAAGGGCGCTATTTCGTGCTACATGGCCATCTCTCGCCGCTCGACGGTATTGGGCCAGACGCTATTGGGCTCGATGTGCTCGAGAGTATCGTGGCCGAGGGCAGCGTTCGTGAAGTGGTGTTGGCTACCAACCCCACGGTAGAAGGTGAAGCGACCGCCCACTTCATTGCGTCTCAGTTAGCACATTACGGCGTCGCTTTCTCGCGTCTTGCTTACGGGGTGCCCATGGGCGGTGAGCTGGAGTATGTCGATGGTGGCACACTGAGTCGCGCCTTTAACGGTCGCCAGCCTTTCGCTAGCGACGAATACTGACAAGAAACGCAAGCGCTGATGCGGTTGTGCCAACCCGGAAAACTGCTTTGTCCTCTTCAAGCTCTTTTTTATATCAATGGATTGATAATGCCGAGGCATTGGATGCCGCCTGTGAAGCGGTGGCCGGTGCTAGTGTCATTGCCCTCGATACCGAGTTTTTCCGCGAGAACACCTTCTTCCCCGTCCCAGCGTTGATTCAGTTTGCAAGTGATGACGTCGCTTATTTGGTCGATCCGCTCTGTACGCCCTGCACGGCCTCGTTCAAAGCGCTGCTGCAAAACGATGCGGTGAAACTGCTGCATGCTTGCAGCGAAGATCTGGAGGTTTTCCAGCATTGGGCGGGCGTTCTCCCTACACCGCTGGTGGATACCCAAGTCGCGCAGGCCTTTTTGGGGGAAAACCCCGGCATGGGCTATCAAAAGCTGGTCGAGCATTGGGTAGGTGAGACGCTGCCAAAAGAAGAAACGCGCTCCAACTGGTTGGAGCGGCCGTTGACGCCGTCTCAGTGTGAATATGCGGCGCTGGACGTCATCTATCTACTCCAGGTATGGCAACTTCAATCTGAGAAACTGGACGGTCTAGGACGACGGGAGTGGCTAGACAGCGAGTGCACCCATTTGATTGAGCAGGCAGGGCGCAGCGAGGAGAACGATGGTCAGTGGTATACTCGCCAGCGTCAGTTGTGGCGGCTTTCACCACGCCAACTCGAGGCGTATCGGCTGATGACCATCTGGCGTGAGGGTGAAACGCGTCGCCGCGATCTGCCGCGTAACTGGCTGGTGAGCGATAAGCTGCTGTTTGCCATCGCCGAGAAGATGCCGAAAAACCGCTATGAGCTCGCCGAGATAGACGGCGTCAAACCGTCGCTGGTCAAAAAAGAGGGCGATGCCCTGTTGGCGCTCGTCAAACAGGCGCTTCACTGTCCCGATAACGCGTTGCCAATACCCTGGCCTGACCCGATGCAACCTGCTTTCAAACGCCGATTCAAAATCATCAAAGGCGTGGTGACGGAAACGGCGTCTGAGCTGAACATCGCGCCTGAAATGTTACTGCGCCGACGGGATATCGAGGCGCTGGTCATGCAGCGGCTCGCGCACCAGCCGCTGACTGAGCTTAGCGGCTGGCGGGCCCGCTGCCTTACCCAGGCGATTCACCAATCGCTCGAGGAGTCATCTTTATGAGTGAAAAGTTACTTTGCGAGATCTTTAAAAGTTCGCGCAAAGACGAAATGTATCTTTATGTGGACAAGCGTCAAGGTCTGGAGAGTGTGCCTGACGCGCTGATGGCTACGTTTGGTAAGCCATTGCCCGTGCTGACCATGATCCTGACGGCGGACAAGACGCTTGCCCGCGTCAAAGCAGCCGACGTAATGACGGCCATCGATGAACAGGGGTTTTATTTGCAAATGCCGCCTGCCAAAGAGCCTTACTTACTCGACATTCATCGAGCACAGTCAGCTGACCGCTCGTGAACGAACGAAGGCAGCGTAGGGCACTATGAACTTTCTGGCCCACGCCTGGCTGGCACAGCCAGGCGACGATGGCTTTTTGTACGGCAATTTGATTGCCGATGGCGTAAAAGGCAGCGATCTCTCTGGGTGGTCGCCGAGTGTTGCAGGCGGTATTCGTCATCATCGACGGGTGGATGCCTGGGTAGATCAGCACCCGAGTGTTTTGTTGGCCAAACGGCGTGCCCCGAGGACGCAGCGACGCTACGCGGGCATTGCGCTGGATATCGTCTGGGATCACTTCATTGCCCGCCAGCATGCAGGGGCCGAGCAATCCGCGTTGGTCGAGCGCTGCTATCGTTTACTGAGTGCTTGGCCTGCACCCCAGCGGCTGTCGACGATGATGCCGGTCCTGGTCGAGCAAGACTGGCTTCGCCGCTATGCGGATTTCGACTTTACCTGCCGTGCGGTATCGGGCATTGGGCAGCGGCTGTCAGGCGCTAACCGCTTGGCCGAGCTCGTTCCCTGGCTGCGTGAAGATTACGCTGCACTGGAACGCGATTTCAGTCGACTGTGGAGCGAGTGCCGCGCAGAGCTAACCAGCGATGGCGCTGAGAGTATTCACTAATAGACGTAACGGTTTGCTGAGGTGATAAGAGATGAATACCGCGCTACGCGAGCGCTTCTGGGAACGCTACCCCCTGGAAGAACTCACCCAGCCCGAATGGGAGGCGCTGTGTGATGGTTGCGGCCAGTGCTGTTTGCTCAAGCTGCACGATGACGAGACGAAAGAGCTGGCCATTCTGAACGTAGCTTGTAGGCTGCTGGATACCCATAGCTGTCAGTGCAGTGATTATGAGAACCGCTTTGACAGCGTGCCGGATTGTACGCAGCTAACGCCTGCGCTGGTCAAAGAGTTTACTTGGTTGCCGCAAACCTGTGGTTATCGGCGCGTAGCGGAAGGGCGAAAGCTGGCGGGTTGGCACCCATTGTTGAGTAACGATGCCGAGCGGGTGCACCGCAAAGGAGTGAGTGTGCGTGGGTTTGCCGTGTCGCAGGATGACGTGCCAGAGAAAAATCTCGAAGAGCACATTATTGCCGTGATCCCGATGACATGATGTGATGCTCGTTGTGGTGTTTGCCTTCCTTGGCAATTCGGCCGCTAGCTGCCCTCTGGGTTAGCTGGCGGTTTTGCTTTTCGTGCTGTCCCAAATCGTTAGGAACGCTTCTTTCAGCGCCGAAGATTGAGGCCTGTTGGCACGCTGCTGAACGCTTTGCTTGGCTTTTTCTTGCGCCGCTGATGTGACCGGTGCGTCCCAGATGGTCAGAAACTTATCTTGATAATTCATGGTGTGCCTCGTCATGTTGGTTAGACGTTGGTATATGAAACTTATGGCTAGTATGACGTAAAAAAAGCGCCCTGTGAAGTTTTATGGAAAATGTTTTCATAAATAAACTCGACGCCAACACGTACTCATAAAAAAGCAGCGCCTCGGCGCTGCTGGTTTGCTGGTGTCAAGACTCACCCTTGGGGAGTCCTATGCTTGGCTAGCCAACCAATGAGGGTATTGAATGGCATGGGTTTGGCGAACAAATACCCCTGTAGCACGTCGCACTCCAGCGACAGTAAATATCGCTCCTGTTGGTGGGTTTCGACACCCTCGGCAACCACGGTGAGCTCTAAATGATGAGCGAGTGCAATGATTCCCTGCACGACGGCGGCATCTTTGCTGTTGTCACCAATATTGATAATGAAGCTGCGATCGATCTTGATTTTATCGATGGGTAAGTGGCGTAGGTAGCTAAGACTCGAAAACCCCGTGCCAAAGTCATCGATCGCAATACTGATCCCCATGTTTCGTAGCGCGTGCAGCGTATCGATGGCGGCGTCGGTGTCGTTCATTAAAATACCTTCGGTCAGTTCCAGCTCCAGTGCGGTGGGCGGGAGACCTGCGGCGTCGAGGGTGTTGCGTAGCGAGCTCAAAAAGCTAGGGCGATGAAATTGCATGGGAGATAGGTTGATCGCCATGCGGCAGTCGCTCGGTAGATCTGGTGGCAGTTTCATGAAGTCTTGGGCGGCACGCTCCATGACCCACTGACTCAAGCCGATGATTTGTCCCGTCTCCTCGGCGATGGGAATGAATAGCGCAGGTGAAATGGGGCCTTTGACAGGATGATTCCAACGAAGAAGCGCCTCGAAACCGCGTACATCGCCCTCTCGACCCAGCAGTGGTTGATAATGCAGTTCGAATTGCTCTTGGCTGATGGCTTCTTGAAGGTCGTTTCTCAACGTGACGCGCTGTGTCAACTTCTGATTGATATCGTGTGTAAAGATTTGCTGGGTATTTCGCCCTTGCTGTTTGGCTTTGTACATCGCCATGTCTGCCTGTTGAAGCAGAGCCGCCGGATTATCGAGGCCCTCATCGCCGAGCGCGATACCGATACTCGCCGAGAGATAGAGTTCGTGCCGGTCGATGCGATAGGGCTGGGCGAGTTCTAAGAGCAAGCGTTCGGCCACCTCTTGTGCTTGATGGGGAGCGTCCAAATCAGGCAGCAGAAGCACGAATTCGTCGCCGCCAAAGCGACAAAGCGTATCC
Organism: Vreelandella piezotolerans; assembly: GCF_012427705.1. Taxonomy (NCBI): domain Bacteria; kingdom Pseudomonadati; phylum Pseudomonadota; class Gammaproteobacteria; order Oceanospirillales; family Halomonadaceae; genus Vreelandella; species Vreelandella piezotolerans. Next base: position 1,372,260 of record NZ_CP048602.1, read on the forward strand.
GAAGGGCGAATCACGTCCTCCAAACGACGTGCCACGTGGATCAATACTTGATCGCCGATGGCATGGCCCAACGTGTCATTGATCGGCTTGAATTCGTCCAAATCGATGAACAGCACGGCGAGCTGCTGATGGTGTCGCTTGGCTAAGTCGACGTCATGGCGTAAACGATCTTCGAACAGCGCCCGGTTGCCAAGTCCAGTAAGCGCATCGTGCGTTGCATGAAATGCCAGCTCGTTTTCGTGATCTTTTCGTTCTGAAATATCGTTGATAATGCCCACAAAGTGGGTCGCTTTGCCATCTTGCGCACGCACGGGGGATATGAACACGTTGTTCCAGAATGCGCGTCCATCTTTACGATTGTGACGAATCGTCAAGCTGATGTCTTGCTGACGGGTGAGCGCGTCTTGGATCTCTTGTACCTGTTTGGGGTCAGTATCTGGTCCCTTTAAAAAGTCATAATTTTGTTGCTGGGCATCGTCGAGTTCATAGCCGGTGATCGCAACGAAGGCGGGGTTGACGTAAATGATTGGGAAGTCGTCGCCGCGAGCCTCACAAATCAACACGCCATTACTGCTCGCCTCCAGGCTGCGCTGAAAGATACGCAATTGCGCCTCGTTGAAACGCAGGGCGGTCATCTCTTTTACCACGCCGTACACGCCTACCACCGTTTCCATGACCACTGTCGGTAGAAACGAGATATCGACGAAGTGCAGTTGCCCCGTTTGGCTAGGAAGCTCGATTTCTATACGCTGTGCCACGCCGGTGAGCGCCTGGCCAAAGACTTCGTCGATCGATTCGCGCTGCTCGGTGGGCACGAAACTGTCAAGGTGTTGACCGATGATATCGGCTTCGCTCATGCCCATCAGCGTCAGAAGTGATTGGTTCACGCTGAGGAAGTGGCCGTCGATATCGAGCGAAAACACGCCGTCTGGATTTTGAGTAAACAGTGAGCGAAAGCGCTGTTCGCTGTCTTGTAGGGTTTGCTGGTGGTGATAACGCTCGATAGCCAAACGCATTAATCGCAGAGCGCTAGGTAGCAGCGTTGGTTCGGTATCGGCGGTGTGGTTGGCTGCCGATGCGGGCATCTGCTGCGACAGCAGTACCACCACGCCCAAAGGCAGTTCCTCTGAGCCGCTTATGATATGTACGTCGGCGCAAACATAGCCATTCTCGGCCGCCATTTGGGTAAACGTCAGCGACATGTTGGTATCTGGGGTAAGACGCGTCGTCGATTGCCCTTGCTGATGTAGTTCTCTGGCCAGCGTGACGAGGCTCTCGCTGAAGGATAGCGAGTCTTGGAGGGCAAACGGTAGACTGCTGGAGAGTACTTCCACTCGGTAGGTCGCTGTGTTGTCTAGCCGCCATATGGCCGCGTGGCAGTGTGGGCTTTGTTGTTCCAAGAGCCGGCAAATTTGCAGAAGGGTGGCGCTGCAGGGCTCGTCGCGAGCAATCATGGCTTGAATGCGGTGCTGATCCTCCAGTGCCTCTTTGGCTTTGGCAAGCTCCCGTGTCCGCTGAGCTCTTGCCGCGATCAAGGCGAAGCTAAGCACCAGTTGATAGGTGAGTAGCAAACCCGCTATGCCGATACTGGCAGCAAGGAATTGAGCGACATCGAACGTAGGTGAAGGGCGCGGCCAAAGGCTCAAGTTTAGCGCCGCATCACCTGGCAGCCCAAGGCGCTTCTCGCTAAGGGGGGCGTCCTGTGGTCGTGCTTCTTGCTCATCTGTCGCGGTGTCGGCTGAGAGGATGGAACCGCCTGCATGGCTGATCGAAAGCGAGAAAGCTTGATCCGCAATTTGGGTCTCTTGAGTAATGAGATAGGCTATATCGATGACGGCCACGAGCTGAGCCCGTTCCTCGACCGAGGGGGTCACTGCCAAAAGAGCCATATCAGGGCGCTGTGGATCAGGAAAGAGCCACTGAACGGTTCGTGGCTGATTCAGCCAGCGTAATACCGGCTGACTGACGAGCTGGTCATCCAGCCATAAAAGTTCGTTTTCCTGCTGAGCATGTCGCCAGACGTCTCGCGCTGAGGGGAGGAAGTAGGCCAGGGCGCGGATGCTGGGATAATCACGCCAGTAGCGAGCCACTTCCTGTTGGCGAAAGATCTCCTCTTCGGGCAGGTTTTGCCAGCGTTCAGCGAGACGTTCAAGGATGACGGCACGAGAGTTCAGTGTACGTTCGACACTGGTGGTGACACTGGCGAGCGTGTTCTCTGCTTCTGTGCGGATGGTGGCATGCTGACTCCAACTCAATAAAAACCAAGCGCTCATGCTCAGCGCTACACCCACGATGCCTGCAGCAACAGCGGCTTTGCTCAACGAGGCCGCCAAGTGTGGGACGTGCCGACTCACCATGATCATGGCCAAGCCAAACGAGAAACACAAAAAAGCGGGTAACGGAGCACTGGCGCGAGGCAGCCAGTTAGGCAGTGCGACACCTAAATTGTGGAGGAGCGTTATTGCACCGATCCCCCACAGCACCATCCCCCCGCTCTGCCATATGCGACGTTGCCAGGCACCTTTGGGTCCGACCCATAAACAGAACGCCGCGAGCAGGGAAATAGGCGCGGCTTGGCTGGGTAGCCTGGGCTGCCCGGTGAGCCAAGAGACGCCCGAGCTGCCAGCAAAGGTGTTATGGATAGCCGTATAAAGCGCCAACAACAACAGGGTAATGCCCGCGATACGTCGCCAGCGAGGGGCGTTTGCCATGACGGCGCTCAAGCCCAATCCCGAGAGTAGGATGACGAGCGAACTATCGGGAAGTATCGCCAGTGCTTGCGGCTGGGGCAGGCGAGGCACAGTACCAAATATCAAGCTGGCACCACCGATAATGACCGTGGTGGTTAACAGCATGAGTAGGCCCGTCTGTAACGCTAACTCACGGTTATTGACATCCATTAGGCAGCGGCCACCTAAAACAGGGTGGGAATCGATATCGATATAGCGATTGCACAGTACAGGCCAATACTCTCAGCGATCCCCTAGGCTGGCAAGGCGCCATCCGTCGAAAGTCGGCTCTACAAGGTGCGCCTATCAACGCTAAATAGCGACTGCGTTTATAGTTTATCGGTTGGGGACATATAGCTTTACCATAGAGCTGTGTAGACTGGGGAAAGACCTCTCGATTTGCAAGGACACCTCATGACCGCTGCAACTTCTGCGCCTGTACCGCCCATTGTGGTAGGGGTCGGAGCCTCGGCTGGCGGGCTCGAAGCCATTTCCAACCTGATCCGACCGCTCGACCCTGCGTTGCCTATGGCGTTTGTTGTGCTGCAGCATGTGTCTCCTAATCACAAGAGTATGCTGGTGGAAATCCTCAGCCGAGAAACACGGCTGCAGGTGGTGAGGCTCGAACATCTACAGCGCCCTGAGCCAGGGGTCATCTATGTCGTGCCCGCCAACACCAACGCGACGATCAAAGAAGGTGCGTTTCACACGACGCCCGCGTTGCCCCATATCGTGCCTAAGCCCTCAATCAACGATTTTTTCTCATCATTAGCCAGTGATGCACATGAATCTGCCGTCGGCATCGTGCTATCTTGGACGGGATCGGACGGCACTGCCGGGTTGCGGGCGATCTTAGCCGCCGGTGGCATCACCATGGTGCAAACGCCAAGTAGCGCCAAGTACGATGGGATGCCCCAATCGGCGATTGATGCCGGGGTCATCGACTATATTCTCGACGTCGACGAGATGGCTGCTCGGCTGTCTGAGTTGGCGCGCCTAGAGTGCGCGAGCCTCGAAGGAAACCAAATAGCGGTGCCTCCGCGGGTGCTTTCGTTGTTAAAAGAGCGTCGCCATCTGGATTTTTCCGGCTACAAACTGGGCACGTTGAGTCGCCGGATCCGCCGTCGTATGGTGGCCACTCACGTCGCGGACATTCAGCAGTACGTTGCATTGTTGGAGCGCGACCCCTCTGAGCTTGAACAGCTTGGACGCGATATATTGATCTCCGTAACGGCTTTTTTTCGAGATACCACGGCGTTTGACGCGCTCAAACGAGTGATTCATTCCATGGTAGAAGAGGCCGATGCGGGCCCGCTGCGTATCTGGGTAGCGGGCTGTGCGACCGGCGAGGAGGCATATTCCCTTGCGCTGTTGATCGCTGAAGCGAAGCGCATGCTCGATAGCAGCGTGGTGGTGCAGATTTTTGCCACGGACATTGACGAATATGCATTAGAGATAGCCCGGCGTGGTCGTTACCTAAGCGCTGCATTAGAGGCGCTATCGCCCGACCTATTGGCCCGCTATTTCACTCGCCTCGAACACTTTTATGAAGTGAACAAAACCTTGCGGGATATGATTGTGTTTGCAAAGCACAATTTGGTCGACGACCCACCCTTTTTGCGCTTGAGTCTGATTACCTGCCGGAACGTCTTGATCTACTTCGATAGTGAGCTTCAGTCTAAAGTCCTGCAGCGCTTCCATTTTGGTCTTAGGGTAAAAGGCACTCTGTTTTTAGGGCGTTCCGAGAGCATTGGACACTGTGAGCCACTGTTTACTCCAGTCGACCGTCGCGAACGACTATTTGCCAAACAGGGCGAAAGTCACGAGATCATGAATAACGCGCCGACGTCCAGAAGCGTCATGTCTCCCGTGAAGCGCCAAGATCGAGACCTGCAGCAGCTTTTGGATGCCCTAGTTGCGCACATGGGGATCACCGTGGCCTTATGCGATGCTCAGGGTAACGTTCAGCATACCGCCGGGGAGGTAAAACGTTTCTTACGCTTTCCTGCCGGACGCACGCAGGTGGGCATTCAGGATGTCATGATCGACCCTTTTTGCGGTGAACTGATGTCCTTGTTACACCAGTTCAACAAACAGCGAACGCCACAGCTAGGGCGACGTCGGCGGCTTGACGATGAGTGGTGGCAGCTCAGCGTTCGTGGGCTCACCGACCAAGGAGACGAGCGGCGTATCTTGATCGTTTTGGCACCGCTGGCGGATATCGAAAAGCCAGCTCGAATGCCGCTCGACCAGCTCATGGAGCCACCTTTACTCGATGGCGCCGATAGTTTAGAGGATGAGCTAGAGGCCACTCGCGAACATTTACAGTCGCTCATTGAAGAGCTAGCGACCGCCAATGAGGAGATGCAGTCGCTCAACGAAGAGGCCCAAGCGTCTAATGAAGAGCTTCAGGCCACGAACGAAGAGTTGGAAGCGTCCAACGAAGAGCTGCAAGCGACGAACGAAGAACTGATCAGCTTGAATGAAGAGCTCAACGTGAAAACCGGCGAGCTGACGAAGCTCAACGAAGAATATACCTATCTGTACGATGCGCTCGATTTTCCGCTACTAGTATTCGATGGTGCACTTTGTCTCAAACGCTACAATGCGCCTGCTGCACGCTCGTTCAATGTTCGTCCAACCGCGCTGATGCGCCATGTGGCGGGGCTTCGCTTACCGCAGGTGTTCGATGATCTAGAGGACGCCATGGCAGACGTTGCCCGGCAGGCTGCACCGGTGGAGAGCGTTATCGAACTCGAAGGGCGACTACTACAGCGGCTGATCACCCCCGGCATCAATCAGCAAGGGACGGTGGAGCTACTGGTCGTTACGTTGATGGACGTGACCGACCTGAGCCAAGTGCAAGCGAAGCTCAGACAATCTCAAGCGCAAATGCAAGCGCTAATGGAAAACAGCACGATCATGGTCGCGTTGAAAGATCTCAACGGACGCTACACGTTTGCCAATCCGCAGTTTCTCAAAACGTTTGGTCTCACGAAAGAGCAATTGATTGGGCGAAGTGTCTTCGAGCTTTTCCCAGACGCATACGCAGGCTCGGTATGGGCGCGGGACATGGATGCGGTGCGCTTTCAAAAAATCGTTGAGGCTGAGCATACGCTCCCCAGCGATCACGGCACTGCGCGTGTCTTGTCCTGCGTGCATCAAGTGCTACGTGACGAGCAAGGCCATCCCTACTTGATTTTGACTGAGTCTGAAGATATTACCGCGCGTAAACACGCCGAACGAGAAATGCTGGTGGCCTCGAAGGTCTTCGAGCAAGCTGGCGAGGCGATTGTCGTCATCGATGCCCAAGGCAATGTTAGGTCGGTCAATAATGCGTTTAGTCGCATTACGGGGTACGCGGCTGACGCTGTCGAGGGACAGCCCGCGCTACCCTTGCTGTACCGCGACGATGACAGCCAGGAGGGTAGGCAACGACGGGGCACTTGCTATGTGCTGTGGGACATCGTCAAACAGCACGGATATTGGCAGGGTGAAGTGTTCAACAAACGCCGAGACGGCACGTTATTTTCGCAGTGGCTAACGCTCAATATGATCGAGCCCGATAGCCAAGACGAAGCGCTATGTGTAGCGGTCTTTTCGGACATCAGCCATATCAAGGAGTCGCAGCGCCAAGCAGAGTATTTGGCCACCCACGATGCGCTGACCGGCTTGCCGAATCGAACGCTGTTTCAGGACCGTCTCAAAGTAGCGATTGCTCACGCCAAGCGTAGTGAGCAGGCCAGCGCACTAATGTTTTTGGATTTGGACAACTTTAAGAGTATCAACGATACCCTGGGGCATGACGTTGGGGATGAGCTGCTCATTCAAGTCGCGCATCGTCTGAAAGAGCTGGTGCGGGACATGGATACCGTTGCCCGCCTAGGCGGTGACGAGTTTACGGTCATCCTCGTGGATACCTCCATCGAAGGGGCCGAGCAGGTCGCTAAGCGGATTGTCGAGGCACTCTCCAAGCCTTTCGACGTGCGCCGTCATGCGCTGTTCGTGACCTCTAGCGTTGGCTTGGCGTTCTGCCCCGATGATGGTGACGACGTGGCTGGGCTCACCAAAGCCGCTGATACGGCAATGTATCGAGCCAAAGAAAATGGTCGTGATCGGTTCGAATTGTTTAAACCCGAGCTTCAAGCACGCCTGATGCGTGATGTCGCCATCGAGCATGCCCTGCGCGACGGAATGGAACACGACCGTTTACAGCTGGTGTACCAGCCGAAATTCGTCTGTGTCGACCAAGGCGCGTTATCCGGAGCCGAGGCGCTGCTGCGGTGGGTCGATCCCACGCTGGGACAGGTAAGTCCTGTCGATTTCATACCGGTGGCCGAAGCGACCGGCCTGATTCTGGAGCTGGACCGCTACGTAGCATTGCAATTGATTCGCCAATTGGCCAAGTGGCGTGACGATGGACTGACGCCGCCGCCAGTGGCTATGAACGTATCCGCGCGTAGTTTTCAAGAGGAGCGCTTCATTACGCATCTGTTCGGCTGCTTGAAACAGTACCGGGTGCCTTGCTCACTGATTCAGGTGGAAATCACGGAAAGTACCCTAGTGGATCGGTCGAGTTCGGCGTTGGGCAATATCGAAAAGCTGCGTGAAGCGGGCATTAAACTGGCCGTGGACGACTTCGGCACTGGTTACTCATCGCTAGCGTACTTGAAGCGGCTGCCCTTGGCCGAGTTGAAAATAGACAAAAGCTTCGTGGATGGTTTAGGGGAAAAAGACGAGGGTGATCGCGCCATTGCGCTGGCGATTTTGGGTATGGCAAAGGCCTTGGGCATTCGCACCGTGGGGGAGGGGGTCGAAACCTCCTCTCAATTAGCGTGGTTGATTGAAAACGACTGTGACTTTGTTCAAGGTTACCTACTCTCGAAACCGTTACCGCTGGCCGAATTCACGGCCTTGATTACCGGCAGTGGTCACCCCCACGATGCCCCCTCTCAGGATGTAGTGTCATGACCCAATCCCGTGGCTTTATCCACCACTGTGAGCAGGAGGCGCTACACCTTTCTGGCGCCATTCAGCCCCATGGTGTGCTGCTGATTACCGATGTCGATGGCACGGTCTCACACGTTTCGGCCAATGCAGAGACTCTATTGAGGGATGTGGAGCCCCAAGTAGCCCTGGGAAAGCCGTTGCCCGCCTTTCTTGACGGTATCGTCAAAACGCTCCCCAACCTAGGTCCTGGAGAGCGGCATGCGGGTCAATGCGAAACGCCCCGGCAAGAGTTCGATGTCGTGGTGACTCAGCATCATGGGCGCGGTTTGATCTATGAATTGTATCCTGTCGATGCCCATGCCGCACCGATGGTTGCCGTCAGCCCTCCTACGGCTGTGCCGGAGAGTGCTGATGAGCTGGCAAGCCAGTGTCAGGCGCTAATGGATAGCCTGCTGGCGGTGAGTGGTTTCGACCGGGTGCTCTATTACCGTTTCATGCCAGAGGGTGATGGTGAGGTGATCGCCGAGGCGCGCCGCGAGGGCGTGACGGGCAGCTATCGTGGGCTGCGTTTTCCCGCCAGCGACATACCCTATATCGCTCGCCAACTCTATTTGAAGAACCCGTGGCGTACGATTCCCGATGCCACGGCCGCCCCTGTACCGATCTATGCGACCCAGGCCGATGCAACGCCTGACTTGAGCTACGTCGACCTGCGCAGTGCCTCGCCAGTGCACTTGGAGTACATGGCCAATATGGGCATTGAGGGTGCCGTCTCGCTACCGATCATCCAGGGGGGAGAGTTGGATGCGCTTATCTCTTGCCATGCTGCTATGCCCAAACAGCTTACGCTCAGCCAGCTTGAGTCCATACGTACGTTGAGTGAGGGGTTTAACTTACGTCTGCGCGATTTCAAAGCGCGTCGGCGTCAGCAAGTCATCGATGGTCTGCAGCGCTACTTCGATCACGCTAAGTCGGTGCTGATGCGTCACGGCGAGCTTGAAAGCGCCTGGGACGAGTTGAGCGAGTGGTTGATGGACACCTTCAGTGTAGATGGCGTCATACTGCAGATGGGGGAGGAGTACTACCAGCAAGGCGTAGGGTTGACGCCTCATGTGATGGCGATGGTCGCAACCCAGGCTGCGAAGGAGTCCAGCAATGTTTGGGTCAGCGAGTGTCTGCAGCGTGACTGCCCGGGGATGCCGCTTAGTGAAGTGGCGGGTGTGGCATTGATCAGCGATCTTCCCTTCGACTCGCATCATACCGTCAATCTTTACTTATGCCGCGTGGAGCACATTTACAACGTCACCTGGGGAGGCAATCCCGATAAGCCGGTGGATTACCGCGAAGGAGGCAGCATGGTGTCACCAAGGCGGTCCTTCGAAGCTTGGGTCGAACAGCGACTGGGGCACAGCCGACCCTGGACCAAAAGTACCCGTCTTCATCTTTTAAAACTACGTGCGCTGCTCCAGCAAGCCAAGACAATACCGTGGCGGCAAAATGAAGCATAAAGATGCAGGGGGGCTACTGGCGCAGACACTAAGGCTCGCGACGAAAGCCGACCATCGCTGCATCGACCATCATCCGGCATTGGTGACACTGCTGAGTCCTCACCTTGATAGGACCCGCTTTGGACGTGGGCTTGCGGCGCTTTATCCTGCCATTGCCGGGCTGGAGTTTACGTTAGATCAGTCGCCAGTAGATGACGAAGCGCGCTATCCATTGACCCTGCGGGAGCCACTGCTTCGCCAGGACCTCGTAGGCCTGAATCAACCGCAGCAGTCGGCTTGGCCGTTCACCGCCCCCGCCAACGCATACGAAAAGGTGGGAATGATGTACGTGCTAGAGGGGTCTCGACTGGGCGGACAGCTGATTGGTCGGCATGTTCGGCGCTTACTGGGGGAGCAGGTGCCATGCCGTTTTTTTACCGACGTGCCGCTGACTCCCCACGCATGGGCTGCTTTTTGGCACTATGCCGAAGCCGTGTGTCCTGAGTCCACATGGCCCGACGTCGTTATGGGCGCTCGCCAAGCCTTTGGTGAGTTCAACCAAGCGCTCACTGCGGCGCTTCCCGCCGACGACGCCATTACGCCAGCCCTAGCGCCCATAGAATGAATGCGTCTTGGCGTGCGGCATCCCGCCAGGCTTTGAACCTGCCCGAGGCGCCACCGTGCCCACTGCTCATGTCGGTATGCAGCAGAATGGGCGCGTCTCCCTGCTGCGCCTGTGTGACGCGGGCGTAGAACTTGGCAGGCTCCCAGTAGCTCACCCGAGTATCGAACCAGCTTCCTTCGACCCACAGCGCTGGGTAACGCTGCGGTTGGATGTTGTCGATAGGCGAGTAGCCCGCGATACGCTTGGCGACATTTGGGTCTTCAGGATTCCCCCATTCCGTGTACTCGGCCGTGGTGAGCGGCAGCGCTGGGTTTTGCATGGTGCGCAGCACATCCAGAAAAGGCACATCCAATACGGCGGCACAGAACGCCTCGGGCGCGCGGTTAAGGCAGGTGCCTACCAGTAGCCCACCGGCGCTGGCCCCATAGGCGATCACCCGCTCAGGTTGACTGACATGGGCGGTGACGAGGGCCTCACGGGCGGCTAAAAAGTCGTGAAAGCTGTTTTCTTTGTGGGCCATCTTGCCCTTCAAGTACCACGGTTCGCCGCGCTCACCACCACCCCGCACATGAGCCACGGCAAACGCGACGCCGCGTTCCAGAAGCTCCAGTCGGGCAATCGAAAACCAGGGGTCCAGTGCGTCCCCGTAGGCACCATAACCGTACAGCAGAGTGGGCAGCGGTTGGTCGGCCAAGTCGGTCCGCATGACCACCGAGATGGGCACCTGCTCCCCATCGTGGCTGGTCGCCCATATTCGGCGACTGGTCAATTGCTCAGGTGTCAGGTGGCCGTGAACGGCGACGCGCTTCAACAGTTTGCGTTGACCGCTATCGAGATCCAGGGCGTACCAGCTTGGCGGGCGGGTGAACGACTCTTCTCGTAGATGCAGCGTGCGCGTATCGAAGTGGGGCGAGTCTTCCAGAAGCTGTGAGCAAAGCGTTTCCGGCAGCGCCAAATAGCCATCGAATAGGAAATGATGTTGCGCATCCAGTTCCACACGGCGCAACCTTACCTGTGCATCTTGATGGCTGCGCTCGGCCAGAATTAGCCCCCATGAGAATGCATCCATACCTTCGAGCGTTGCATCGTCGCGGTGAGGAATCAGCGTTTGCCAAGGCGCCTGTGGGTTGCTCAACGAATCGGTGCGGATGTCTAACTGGAAGTGTGGTCCCGTTTGGTTGTTCAAGCGATAGAACGTGCCAGGGCGATGATCGATACTTACCTCTACACCCGGTTGGCGAGCATGAAGACATACCGGCGGGACGGCTGGCCGGTGGGCTGGAAGAGCAAGCACTTCCGTGGTCTCCTTCGACCCAGTTTCGATCATTAACCAGGCTTTCGAGCGTGTTTTGCCCACGCCGACCCAGAATTCCGGATCGGCTTCGCGGAAGATCAATTCAGGAGATGGCTGACCCCCGTCCTTGGCAAAAGCGACCCACAGACGCCATAAGCTGTCTGGTCGTTGGGTGTCGTCGAAGCGGGTGAATAGAAGCGTGGCACCCTCGGCGCTTTGGTCTTCCGCCCAGCAAACGCTAGGGCCGATATCGCTAATTAGCTGACGGGGCGCTCCGTTAGGCAGCCTTTTCAACCACAGCGTAAAACGCTCGTCACCCTGAGTATCTTCCGTCCAGGCCAGCCACTGCTCGTCGGGAGAGAGGGCCATGTCCCCCATATCAAAGAACGGCTGATGAGCAGCGCGCTCGCGGACATCGAGAAAACAGGTTTTTTGCTCTGGCTGGCCGTTGGGGTAACGCCACCAGCAAGGGTAATCATCTTCCGCGCCGGTCTCGCTCCAGAACGTAAAGTGGTCAAGCGCTGTCTCTAGACTCTTGACCGCTAACTCCCTGCGTGCAAGGTGCGAACGGTAGAGCGTATCCGCTAGGGGTGAGAGGGGGGCAAACCAGTCGGCATGCTGCTGGTTGGCCGCAGTGATGAAATCGCTGACGTCAGTGCTCTCGCGGTCTTCTAACCAGTGCCATTCAGGATCATCGGCGCGATAATAGTGCGCGACGGGCGAGCCTTCGTGCATACCAGGCTGTGCTTTCATAAATTGACAGGTACCATAACGGGAAATCAACGTCGGGTGATTCCACCCACATGAGGGGTATTATGCTGTTTGCAGACTCAATGTCACTGCTGTGGTTAAGTTATTACGGTCTTTCACTGCTGGTTCTGTTAGCGGTGTACTTTGCGTTGGCCCTGTTTCCACGTCTGCCAAGATTAGTGATCACCTGGTGCGTGCCGGGCGCCATGTGGATGCCTGCGAACTACCGCTTGCCGCTGGTTGAGGAGGGGGAGTTTTATACCGGCTGGGCGCCCTCGGCGATGGTGGCGGCCGTTGGTTTCTTTGAGCACAGCGCAAGCGCCATGCGTACCGGGCTGCTGTGGGCCGTGCTGGGCGTAGCGCTGGGGGCAGGCATTGGCATCGCGCTGTGGTGGTGGCGTCGCCCGTTGCCTGAAGAGCACACCCCGCCGCGCCATCAAGCGGAAGAGGCCCCCCAGCCGACACGTCGCCGTGAACCGGTCATCCGCTAGTGGGAGAAGCAGCAAAGGAGCGCGCCCATGTGTGAATTGCTGGGCATGAGTGCCAACGTGCCCACCGATATTTGCTTCAGCTTCTCAGGCTTCTTGCACCGCGGTGGAGGCACAGGCCCGCACCGCGACGGTTGGGGTATCGCCTTTTATGAGGAGGGCGGCTATCGCGAATTCAGAGACCCTCACCCGTCCGTAGATTCACCGATTGCCCGCTTGATCTGTGAGTATCCGATCAAATCCAACGTCGTCATCAGTCATATTCGCCAAGCCAACGTGGGCGGGGTAAGGCTGGCCAACACGCATCCGTTTACCCGTGAAATGTGGGGTCGGCCTTGGTGTTACGCTCATAATGGTCAACTGAGCGACTGGCAGTCGCTGCCCTTAGGGATGTACACCCCGGTGGGCAATACCGATAGCGAGCATGCGTTTTGCTGGATCATGGGTGAACTGCGGCGCACGTTTCCTATGCCACCGGCTTCGCCAGAGGCACTATGGGAAACACTGCATTCACTATGTGAGCAGCTCAGGGGTTTAGGCGTTTTTAATTTACTCCTTTCTGACGGCGTCTATCTTTATAGCTATTGCACCACCAAGTTGGCGCACATCACTCGGCGTGCGCCCTTTGGTGAGGCGGAGCTATCTGATGCTGAGATGACGGTCAATTTCATCGAGCATACGACGCCCAACGATATCGTATCGGTCATTGCGACTGAGCCGCTCACTCAAAACGAGGCATGGCAGCGCATGGTGCCAGGGGAGTTACTGGTATGGCGTGAGGGAGAAATCAGCGCGCGATATTGTCCATAATGCAATAGGGTTCGAAGGGTATAAGCTAAAGTTGAAACGTAAGTTTCAATCGATCGTTTTACAGTGCCCTAAACGTCGTATATCGTTGGCATTTAGTCGCTTTATACAACCCCACCACAATAACAAGGTCGGTCTCATATCGACACGGATAGCGGAGATAGCCCATGAGCGAACACGCCAACACCTCTATTTTAAGCGGACCAGCGCTTGAAGGGTTGGAAGACTACCACTCTATTACGGATGTTTTTCACTCAGCCGTCTCACGTTTTTCAAGCAAGCCCGCGTTTACCTGCATGGGCAAAACGCTGAGTTTTTCCGACCTTGACCGTCTTTCGGCTCACTTCGCGGCTTGGCTTCAGCATGAGACCGACTTGGTGCCAGGAGACAGGATCGCCATCCAGTTGCCGAACGTGCTTCAGTTCCCCGTGGCAGTGTTTGGTGCCTTGCGGGCGGGGCTCGTGGTGGTCAACACCAACCCGCTGTATACCGAGCGGGAGATGGCGCACCAGTTCAAAGACTCCAATGCCAAGGCCATCGTGATCTTGGCCAATATGGCCGACAAGCTAGAAAAAGTGCTCGATAAAACGGACATCAAGCATGTATTGGTAACGCAGCTTGCCGACCTGCACGATGCCCCCAAGCGTTGGCTCATCAATGCCGTCGTGAAGCACGTCAAGAAAATGGTGCCTGCCTACTCGCTGCCCAGCGCCGTTGGCTTTAGAGACGCACTGAAGAAAGGCGCGTCGCTAAAGCACACCCCTGTGGAGCGCACGTTGGAGGATTTGGCAGCGCTGCAGTACACGGGCGGCACGACCGGTATGCCTAAAGGGGCCATGCTGACCCACCGCAATTTGGTGGCGAACATGCTACAGGCCCGTTCAGCCATCGGTGAACATCTCACCGATGGTGAAGAGCTGGTGATTGCGCCGTTGCCTGTCTACCACATCTACACCTTTACCGTGAACTGCTTGTTCCTGATGGAAACCGGCAATCACTCGCTGCTCATCACCAATCCTCGAGATTTGCCCAATTTCGTTAAAGAACTCAAAGGGCTGCCGTTTACCGGTTTTATCGGCCTCAACACGCTATTTAACGCGCTATGTAATCGTGATGACTTCAAACAGCTCGACTTCTCCAAATTGAAACTGACCATTTCCGGCGGCATGGCGCTGACCAAGGCGGCTGCTCAGCGCTGGGAAGAGACCACCGGTTGCCCGATTGCCGAAGGCTACGGCCTTACCGAGACGTCGCCTATCGTCAGCTTCAACCCCAACGATGCCATTCAATTGGGCACCATTGGCAAACCGGTCGCGGGTACGTCGGTGAAAGTGGTGGATGGCGATGGCCAAGATATGCCGTTTGGAGAGCCAGGGGAGCTGTGTGTGAAGGGCCCTCAGGTCATGAAAGGTTATTGGCAGCGTGAAGAGGAAACGCGTAACGCCATCGATGATGACGGCTGGTTCCGGACAGGAGATATCGCTGTATTACAGAGCGACGGCTACATCAAAATCGTGGATCGTAAGAAGGACATGATTTTGGTGTCGGGTTTCAACGTCTACCCCAATGAGGTCGAGGACGTCGTCGCAGCACATCCAGATGTGTTGGAAGCAGCGGCCGTGGGCATCGCCGATGAGAACGCGGGTGAGGCCATCAAGCTATTCGTGGTGTCGAAAAACAGCCAGCTCGATGCCGAGACGTTACGGGCTTGGTGCAAGAAAGAGCTAACTGCGTACAAAGTGCCCAAATACATCGAGTTCCGCGATGAGCTACCGAAGACCAACGTTGGCAAGGTGCTGCGCCGCCAACTGCGTGATCAGGAAAAGCCTTCTACGCCATAAAGCTTGAGTACTCGGTCAAGCGGACGTTAGGCGTCTCGTTCGCGAAAGCGTTACAATGGTCGGCCCACTTGCAAGTGGGCCGACGTTTATTCTGAGATGGAACCGAGCCTAACGTGACCACCGACACGCACTCATCCCGTATCGACACCCTGCAAGACAACGCTTCCTCACTAGCAACGCTCAAGGCGTCGCTAGATCACGTCATGCGGCGTGATCAGGAGCGGCTCTCGCGTCGGGTGGCGGGCCTACGGCGGCGGCAGCGAGAGAACAAACCGATCGACCGCGGTTTGAACGAGGTGGAGCGGGAGGTCGACCAAGCCAAGCAATTGCTGGCCCAGCGGGAAAGCCTCCGCGTGACGCTGGATTACCCGGCAGAGCTGCCGGTGGTAGAGCGCCGTGAGGATATTCTCGCCGCGATCCGTGACCATCAAGTGGTGGTCGTGGCCGGGGAGACGGGGTCGGGTAAAACCACTCAGTTACCTAAAATGTGTCTGGAGCTGGGTCGTGGCCGTAAAGGGTTGATTGGCCATACTCAGCCACGGCGTCTGGCGGCGCGCAGCGTCGCGGGGCGTCTGGCGGAGGAGTTGAGCGTACCACTAGGCGAGCAAGTAGGCTATCAGGTCCGTTTCAACGACCAAAGCTCACCGAGCACGCTCGTCAAGCTGATGACCGACGGAATCCTGCTGGCCGAGACTCAACACGATCCTCTGCTGCTCCGTTACGACACGCTGATCATTGACGAAGCCCACGAGCGCAGCCTGAACATCGATTTCTTGCTTGGCTACCTCAAACGGTTGCTGCCTAAGCGTCCTGATCTGAAAGTCATCATCACCTCGGCCACAATCGATGTGGAGCGTTTTGCGGCGCATTTCGGCACGCCTGAAACGCCAGCGCCGGTGGTCGAGGTGTCGGGCCGAACGTTCCCGGTAGACGTGCATTACCGTCCGTTGGCGCGCAGCGATGAGGATGAAGAGGACCGCACACTGCAAGAAGGCATCGTTCACGCCGTGCGAGAAATCGAAACGATCGAACGAGAAAAAGGCTGGCTGCATGGCCCCCGGGACGTACTGGTGTTTTTACCCGGCGAGCGGGAGATCCGTGAAACTGCCGATACGTTGCGCCGTGCTGACTTGAAAGGCACCGAGATTTTGCCGCTGTACGCGCGCCTCTCCAACGAAGAGCAGAATCGGGTGTTTGCTCCTCACCGGGGACGGCGGATCGTACTGGCGACGAACGTGGCCGAAACCTCACTCACCGTGCCGGGGATACGCTACGTCATTGACCCGGGCCTTGTGCGCATCAGCCGTTACAGCTACCGGGCAAAAATTCAGCGACTGCCCATCGAGCCAGTCAGCCAGGCCAGCGCCAATCAGCGCAAGGGCCGCTGCGGCCGGATCGCCGAAGGCGTCTGTATTCGTCTTTACGACGAAGAGGATTTTCTGTCTCGGCCCGCGTTCACCGACCCGGAGATCCAGCGTACCAACCTGGCGTCGGTCATTTTGTCGATGCTGGCACTCAAGCTAGGCAGTATCGAAGACTTCCCCTTCGTCGACCCGCCCGATAGTCGCTTCGTCAAAGATGGCTTTAGGCTGCTTTTCGAGCTCGGTGCCGTCAACGAGAAGCAGCAACTGAGCACACTGGGCCGTAAGCTGGCGAAGCTGCCCATCGACCCTCGCTTGGCCCGTATGGTGTTGGCTGGTGCAGAGCGGGGCTGCCTGCGTGACGTACTGATTGTCGTATCGGCGCTGGCGATTCAAGACCCCCGCGATCGGCCCGCCGACAAGCGCCAAGCCGCCGACCAGGCGCATCAGCGCTGGCACGATCCGGATTCCGACTTCGTGGCGTTGTTGAACTTGTGGCATGGCATTGATAACGCCCGCGATGCGCTATCCGGCAACCAGCTGCGCCGCTGGTGTCGCGAGCACTACATCAACTACCTGCGCATGCGCGAGTGGCACGATACGTTTCGCCAGCTACGCCAGCTGTTGCGGGATATGGATATCGAGGTGCCCGCACCGCTACCCCGTGATGAGAACGAAAGCGAAGAGCAGGCCAAGCAAGCCAGACGGAAAACGTCCGGTAAGCTGCATCAGGCGTTACTATCGGGTCTGCTCTCCCATTTGGGCACGTTACTTGAAAACCGCGAGTACCTCGGCGCGCGAAACCGCAAGTTCATGATTCATCCAGGCTCAGGGCTGGCCAAGAAAACCCCCAAATGGGTCATGGCCTTCGAGTTGATCGAAACCACCAAGCTGTTTGCCCGCACCGTCGCCAAAATCGACCCCCAATGGATCGAACCGCAGGCGGAACACTTGGTGAAACGCAGCTACAGTGAGCCTCACTGGGAGATGAAGCGTGCCCAGGTGGTCGCCTTCGAGCAGGTCACTCTGTTTGGCCTACCTATCGTAGCGCGCCGTCGTGTTCATTATGGGCCCATTGCGCCACAGGAGTCGCGGGAGCTGTTCATCCGCCGGGCGCTAGTGGAAGGCGAGTTTCAAACCAAAGGGGCGTTCTTCGCCCATAATCGTGCGCTAATCGATGAAGTCGAAGCGCTAGAAGATCGCGCCCGTCGGCGGGATATTCTCGTTGACGAAGAGACGCTCTTTGCCTTCTACGACGAGCGCATACCCGCAGATGTCGTCAATGGCAAGGGCTTCGAGCACTGGCGTAAGCAGGCCGAGCGTCAGGACCCTGAGCTGCTCAAGTTCGATATCGATGCTCTCAAGGCCCGGGATGCCCATGACGTCACTCTGGCGCAGTATCCAGATCATTTAACGCTGTCTGGCGTCGCGTACCCGGTCAGTTACCACTTCGACCCGGATGCCGCCGACGATGGCGTGACCCTAACCGTGCCTGCGGCCATGCTACCGCAGTTGCCCGTTCATGCCCTTGAGTGGTTGGTGCCGGGGCTTCTACGCGAGAAGTGTATTGCGCTTTTGAAATCGCTGCCGAAAAGCATTCGTCGTCAGGTAGTGCCCATTCCTGACTGGGTCGATGCTGCATTGGAGACGCTAGCGCCCGATGAGCGGCCGCTTACCGAAGCGTTGGGTGAGTTCATTCGCCGACGTACCGGCACCCGTGTTCATCCAGACGATTGGCGTCTCGATTTGCTACCCCCGCACCTGATCATGAACGTGCGAGTGGTCGATCATGCGGGTGACATGCTTGGCCAGGGGCGCGACGTGAGGGCACTAGAGAAGCGTTTCGAAGAGGCGGCTAGTGCAGGGGCCCAGGCGTTGGCCGATCAGGCAAGCCAAGCGCCTTCGATGGACGAACTACCTCAGACACCGCTGCCCGAGTCGCGTGTGACCACGCAAGCGGGCATTCGTGTAGAAGCCTATCCAGCGCTGGTCGCCAATGGGCATCATTTCAACGTCAGCCTGTTCGATCACCCTGCGAAAGCCACTGCGGCCCACCAAGAGGGCGTTGCCCGGTTAGCCATCGCAAAGCAGCCCGAGCAAGTGAAAGCGATCAAACGCTTGCCTGGGGTGGAAAAGTGCGCGCTGCTATTTGCTAAAGTAGGCACTAAGCAGGTGCTCGTGGACGACTTGCTGCTAGCAGTGTTTACCCAGGTGGTGGCGACACATCCGCTGCCGCGCTCTGCCCCTGAGCTCGCCGAGCGTCTCGATAGGACCGGCGACTCGCTGATTCCCTATGCGGTAACGCTTTTGGAGCGGGTTGAAAACGCCTTGAAAGGGCATTTAGCCGTCACCAAGGTGCTTAAAGGGAAGCTCAATTTTGCGTTAGCGCTCGTTTACAGTGATGTGAGCGCACAGATGCAGCGGTTGGTCTATCCTGGCTTCATTCGCGATGCTGGGGAGTGGCTTGATGAGTATCCACGCTATACCGAAGCCGCGTTGATTCGCCTTGAAAAGGCGGCCCGCGAACGAGGTCGTGATCAAATGATGATGCAGGATGTCCAGGCGCTCGAAGAACGCTTCGACGCGCGACGCAAAAGCGAGCGACGCGGTAACGCTGAAGACCCGGCACTCGTGGTATTCGGCTGGTGGCTCCAGGAGCTGCGTGTTTCTCTGTTTGCGCAGCAGCTCGGAACAAAAATGCCGGTGTCAGTAAAGCGCCTGGAAAAACGCTGGGAAGAGATCACGCATCCCTAACACAGCGTTCGTCAGCACAGAGCAGGATGGTCTGCCTGCACGATACTATTTGACTGATGGTTTCGGCTTGACGTGTCGAGGCCTCTTAAGGAGACAGCATGACCAACGTAGTGATCACCGGTACTGGGCTTTACACGCCGGAAAACGCCATTGACAACGCGGCGTTGGTCGCTGCTTTCAATGCTTGGGTCGATCAGCACAACGCCCAGCATGCCAACGCCATCGCACGGGGCGAACAAGAAGCATTGGCATATTCTAGCAGTGAGTTCATCGAAAAAGCCTCGGGTATCAAAAGCCGCTACGTGCTCGATGCTGACGGCATCCTTGATCCCCAGCGCATGCGACCCAAACTGCCACAGCGTCGTAATGACGAGCCCTCCATCCAGTGTGAGATGGCCACCCAGGCGGCACGCCAAGCCTTGTCGGCGGCTGAGGTGGATGCCGCAGATATCGAGCTGGTCATCGTGGCGTGCTCTAACTTAGAACGCGCTTATCCAGCGGTAGCGGTAGAAGTACAGCAAGCATTGGGTACGTCTGGCTACGGATTCGATATGAACGTTGCCTGCAGCTCCGCCACGTTTGCGCTGGAAACGGCGGCGAATGCGATTGCGGCAGGCAGTGTCAAGCGGGCCTTGATCGTCAACCCGGAGATCTGTTCGGCGCATTTGAACTTTAGAGACCGTGACAGCCACTTTATTTTCGGCGATGCTTGTACGGCTATGGTACTGGAAAATGACGACGTGGCGGTGGCCCGGGAACGCTATGAGATCCTTGGCACGCGGCTAGTCACCAAATTTTCCAACGCGATTCGCAACAATGCTGGGTTTTTGAACCGTGTGACCGACAGTGATCCGCAGGCGTTGGACAAGCTATTCGTGCAAGAGGGACGACGCGTTTTCAAAGAGGTCTGCCCGATGGTGGCTAAGCTCATCACCGACCATCTTGCCTCGCTCGAGCTGTCGGGTGCTGATCTGACGCGTATGTGGCTTCATCAGGCCAACCGCCATATGAATGATTTGATTGCACGTAAAGTGCTGGGTGTAGAACCTAGCGAGACACAGGCCCCGATCATTCTCGATCGCTATGCCAACACTAGCTCGGCAGGCTCGATCATCGCTTTCCACCTTCACCGCGAGGCGTTAACGGACGGGGATATCGGCGTTATCTGCTCGTTCGGTGCAGGTTACAGTGCGGGCAGCGTGGTGGTGCGCCGTCAGTAAGCGTGTGGCGATTCGAGAGTGAATGTTGAGAAGCGCGAGCAATACGGGAAGAGGACAACGCATGCTGAAGGGGTGGGCAATGCAAAGACAAGCGGGAAATGGATGGCAGAAGCTGTTGCCGCTTCTGCTATTCACGATGCTCGGCATGGGCGGCTGCGCGAGCACAGGGGCTTCTCAAGAGGAGGGAGCGGCGGAGGCGCAAGTGGCCGCTGATCCACAGGATCCATGGGAAGGTTTCAATCGACGCGTGTTTGCGTTCAACGACGTATTGGACCGCTACGCTCTCAAGCCGGTAGCGCAGGGGTATAAAACCATCACGCCTGAACCTGTTCAAACAGGGGTAGGTAACTTTTTCTCCAACTTGGCAGAGATACGCACGGCGCTCAACAGCTTACTCCAGGGCAAGCCTGCTAATGCAGGGCTCGCGACCTCTCGCTTTTTGATCAATTCTACGGTAGGTATCGGCGGCTTGCTGGACTACGCCACTCTGATGGAGATCACTGCCGATGAGGAGGACTTTGGTCAAACCCTAGCCGTATGGGGCTGGGAAGATTCGCGCTATTTGGTTCTTCCGCTGTTTGGCCCTAGCACGCTGCGCGATGCCACCGGTCGACCTGCCGACATGGCCGCCTATCCGCCCACTTACCTAGACGAAGATCGTGTCAGGATCGGTCTGACAGCGCTGAACATCATCGATATACGTGCGGGCTTGCTGGATCAAGAGTCGTTGATTTCGGGAGATCGCTATCGGTTCGTACGCGATGCCTATTTACAGCGCCGACAGTTCGAGGTGAATGACGGAGCGCTGGGCGATGACCCGTTTGCCATGGATGATTTTGATTTCGACGATACCGACTTTGGTGACGACGATTTCGCCGATTGAGGCCCAACATGGATCACGCTAAGCAGTTGATCGCAGTAATCGATGAGCCTGGCCCCGAGCGCGATGCGCTGGCCGAGGCGATTACTTGCGACGGCATGTGGGTGTACGCCGCCGATAACATAGCCCATTTGCCTAACGGCACTGCGTTGATCGTCGCCCATGCGCGCGCTGTGCCGCGGCAGCAATGGTCGCCGTTAACGCTTCGGCTGCCCACGCTCATCGTGAGCGACTCTCGCCAGGATGCTGACCTGATCAAGGCGATCGATGTGGGGCTGGTGGATTATATCGTGCACCCGCTACGCCATACTGAACTACTGCGCCGGATGATTCGCAAAGCGATCGAGCTGCACGCTTTGGCGCAGGAGCGTGACCGTGACCGTGAGCGCCTGGCAGAGCTCAACGAGAGCCTCGAGACGCACTTGGCGCTATTGCGCATGGATCAACAAAGCGGGGGCCATATTCAGCGCCGATTGTTGCCCGCGCATCCCAAAGTGATCAGTGGCGTTTACTACGACTACTGGTTTGCGCCATCGCTGTATTTATCAGGCGACTTTCTTGACTACCAACGTTATAACGATCGCTTCAGTGCGTTCTACTTTGCCGATGTGTCGGGGCATGGCGCGTCGTCTGCTTTCGTGACGGTGCTGCTCAAATATCTGTGTAACCGTTGGCTCAACGAGTGGGATGGCCAAGCCCCAGAGCAATTGCCCCCCCACTGGCTCGCGGCGATGAACCGTGAGCTGCAGGATACCGATATTGGAAAACATGCCACTTTATTCGTCGGTGTTATTGACCATGAGGCGCATACTCTTCACTATTCGCTCGGTGCTCAGCTACCGATGCCGCTGCTCGCAGCCGACGGTAAACTAGAGCGTCTTGCTGGGGAAGGGATGCCGGTAGGCCTTTTCCCCGATGTGGAGTACCCTGCGCTTAGCTGTGCTTTACCGGCCAATTTTCGTTTATGGCTGTGTTCAGACGGTGTATTGGAATGCTTGCCGGGTAAAACGCTCGACACGCGGCTCACGGAACTTGAGCAACTCGTTAGCGAAAGTGTCACGCTTGAGCAGCTGCGCGACCGGCTAGCCAGCACCAACTCGCTCCTCGAAAAGGGCGATGCGGATGATGAGGCGAACCAAGACCGCGATGCTTTACCCGATGACCTGACAATCATGATGGTGAGCGGATTTGGTCATGCTGATTGAAGAGGGCCGTATCAAAGCGGCGTTCGACTCTGGTGTTTTTGTCTTGAAGCTCTGCGGAGACGTGCGACTGACGCTGTGTGCCACGCTCGATACGCAAGCGCAACGCCTTGCCCAAACCCCTGGGCTCCAGGCGGTGATGATCGACCTGCGCGAAGCGACCAACGTGGATTCCACCGCGCTCGGCTTCCTTGCGAAAGTCGCTATGGCCGTCAAAGGGCGGTTGGAACAGCCGCCGACGATCATTGCCGATAACCCCGACGTGCGGCAGATGCTCGACGTCATGGGATTTGCGCGCTTTTTTACGCTAATGGAAGCGCCTCTGCAGCCCACTACCCCGCTCAGTTCATCGATGCAAGATTTGCCAGCCGAGCCTGCCGATGAAGAGGGCCTGCGCACACGTATTTTGGAAGCGCACCGTATTTTGATGCACATGAACGAGCATAATCGTGAGCAGTTTCAACCGCTGGTCGAAATGCTCGAATCGCAATCGACGGTGACACATAAGTAAAACGCCCTCTTAGCGAGCGGTTAAGAGGGCGTCCTGGTTGGGGGCTGCCGAGGCAGCGCTTACCCTTGGCGTAGCGCGCTCAGCAGCTCCTCGAGCTTACGCTGATCGGCCATGAATTTGCGAATACCCTCGGCCAACTTGTCTGTCGCCATTTCGTCTTCGTTCATCTCCCACCGGAAATCAGCCTGCGCTAGCGCTTGCTCGATGGAGCTGCTAGCACCCATGGGCGTTAACTGCCGTGGCAAGTCACCCTGCAGCTCGTCGAGTTCGTTGAGCAGAGCAGGGGAGATGGTGAGTCGATCGCAGCCAGCGAGTGCCTGAATTTCATCGACGTTCCGGAAGCTCGCTCCCATGACGATCGTGGGGTAGCCATGGCCTTTATAGTAGTCGTAGATACGTTTTACCGACTGTACGCCCGGATCATTGGCGCCGCTAAAGTCGGCTTCCGGCGAACGGGCTTTGTGCCAGTCGAGGATGCGGCCAACGAACGGTGAAATGAGCGTGGCACCGGCGTCGGCACATGCCTGCGCCTGAGCAAAGCCGAATAGCAATGTCAGATTGGTACGAATGCCGTCGCGCTCCAACTGGCGGGCGGCCTGAATGCCTTCCCAGGTAGAGGCCATCTTGATCAGAATACGCTCAGGACCCACGCCGCACTCGGCATAACGCTCGATCAGCGAGTGCGCCTTGGCAATCGTGGCGTCACGGTCAAACGAGAGGCGGGCGCTGACTTCGGTCGATACGTAGCCGGGTACCAGCTTGCTAATTTCGCTACCGATATCCACCGCTACACGATCGACCGCGTCGTCCAGATCGGTGCTGTCTTTGGCAATACTGGCCAAGCGAGCCCGTCGTTCCTCTTGCTGGGCAGCTTGAAGAATCAGCGATGGATTGGTGGTGGCGTCCTTGGGCTGAAAACGGCGGATGGCCTCCAGGTCTCCCGTATCGGCCACCACAGTGGTCATCTCTTTCAATTGGTTTAATAGGCTAGTGGCCATGCAGTGCTCCTTGTTTGAGTCAAGGTTACTCTAACAAGGCTGACTCACGTTGAGTATGGTTGATCGGTAACGTTGGCGAAGAATCTGCGGCGCGCCACTGGTAATCAGATGCCCGGCACTGTTGGTTTACCTTGAATTGGGCCGCTTTCTCGCGCATCCCTTCGGCGGCCGACTCCAGCGACATGGCGTCTTGTGCGGTGGCATCGACCTGCCGAGCATTCGCCTGTGTCACATGGGTTTGTTCCTGTAATGTTTTGTTGATCTCTTCGATGTGCTGGTGTTGCAGGTGGGCAGCATCGGCGATGTCGGTGATTACTCGGCGGGTCGAGGAGATCGAGCCCACCATCTCTTCGAACTGTTGACTGGCATCGCGGGATAGCTGATTACCCCGCTCGATACTCGCATTGGAAGATGCCAATAAGTGACGAATTTGGGTCGCGGCTTCCGCGCTGCGGGTGGCCAGTGAGCGTACTTCTGCAGCCACGACGGCAAAGCCGCGGCCCTGCTCACCCGCTCGCGCGGCTTCTACCGAGGCGTTGAGAGCGAGCAGGTTCGTTTGGAACGAAATGCTATTGATGACATTGACGATGTCGTTGACCTGCTTGGCGTGGGTGTCGATCTCTCCCATGGTCGACAGAAAGGCTTCCATGGTCTGGTGGCTCCGCTGTGCCTGCGCCGTCGCATGTTCGGTTAACTCTTTAGCCTGGAGAGCATGTTCAGCGGTATGCGCCACACTATCGGTTAACGTATGGACGTTGGTTGCCGTGCTGTCCAACGAGGTGGTTTGCTGATGAGTGCGTGTGGCGAGGTCCTCATT
Source organism: Vreelandella piezotolerans (assembly GCF_012427705.1). Lineage (NCBI taxonomy): Bacteria > Pseudomonadati > Pseudomonadota > Gammaproteobacteria > Oceanospirillales > Halomonadaceae > Vreelandella > Vreelandella piezotolerans. The sequence continues at coordinate 1,396,974 of NZ_CP048602.1, forward strand.
ACCCAATGCCAAACGCTGAGCGCTTTGGAAGACGTGCTGACTGTTGTCATGTAGCTGGGTGACGGTGCCAATGAGAGAGGTTTGCATGACGCCCAAGGCAGCATAGAGCTGGCCGATTTCATTGTTACCTCGAGCGGGAACCGCCTTGCTCAAATCCCCGTCGGCCATATGACGGAAGTGGACGATCAAGTGGCGAATGGGCTGAAGCAACTGGTAATGCCCAAGCCATATCAGCGATCCCATGAGTGCGAGTGAGATCGCCATACCCAGGGCCAAGCCAACGGCGACCATGCCACCACGCTGCTCGGCCTTTTGCATCAGACTGACGCCTTGCTGATCGGCGACCTGATAAAATGCGCGTGCATGACTGGCTAGCGCCTCGCTGTGCGCCATGGCTTCCAGCGTGATTTGTCGATAGCCACTGCGGTCACCGGAGGTGATGGCATCGTGCTGCGCATCCATGCTAGCCAGCAGTTGATGGGCTCTATCATCGATGGCATCGCGTAGCGCTGAATACGGGCTGTTCTGTGTGGCTTGCAGAAAGCTATCAAGTGCCTGTGACATTTCGTTCAACTCGTACTCGACCGCTTCAAGCGCTGCAATAGGATCACCGAGCGAGGGGCGCAGTTGTCGCTCTAAAGCGCGATCCATGCGATTGAGTCCTTCTAAACTGGCGATGTGTAGTCGATTCAGCGAAGACGCTTGCTGCACGTTGACCAGCTCCAAAGCGGCCAGATCACGCTGGCTCTGCTGCATGATGTGCCATGCTAGCGCGGCAAACATCAGCAGGCAGCCCGCCATCAAGAGCAGTGCCGATAGGCTTAGCTGGCGTAACGAAATGTTTTCAAGTTTTGTGAGTGTCATCATGCCCCCAGGTATTCCTCATTCGACTCATGAAGCCAGCTTAATAGGCAAATGTTTCAGTTCTGAGTGAACGGTGCGAGATCCTGGGGTTGAGTGTATGATTAGCGTCCTATCTAAATGGCCGCCAGGCGGTCGACCAGCGTAGCTGTGAGGAGATGTATGGAACTCAATCCGCGTCGCGTGGCGCTTTTGGTGGCGGCGAATACGGCATTGGCCCCTTTTGCGATAGATGCTTATCTGCCAGCCATGGGCGTGTTGGCGGAGAGTATCGATGCCAGCATTCACCATACCGAGCTTTCCATTAGCATGTTCTTGTTCGGCTTTGCGCTGGGGCAGCTCTGTTTTGGGCCTTTGTCGGATCGTATAGGACGCAAACCCGTCCTGCTGAGTGGGCTGGTTGTCTTTATGCTGTCCAGCTTGATGATCACCACTGCTGATAGTTTGACCTCACTGTTGATATGGCGATTCGTACAAGCACTGGGAGGCGGGGCTTGCGTGGTGAATTCGGCAGCCATTGTGCGTGACTGCTTCAGCGGGCGTGAGGCTGCCAAGGTCATGTCTACCATGGCCATGATCATGATGCTGGCCCCGCTGGTGGCTCCGGCGGTTGGGAGTCTGCTGCTGCATATTGCAGGCTGGTGGCTGATCTTCGTCTTTCTAGCGGTCTATGCTGGGTTCTTATTATGGCTGTTGGGCACGCGATTGCCCGAAACCCGTGACCCCAGTTGGCCCGCCGCCACCCCACGTCAGGTGTTGGGCAACTACGCCAGCGTGATGCGTCACCGAGAGGGAATGGGCTACATTTGTGCGGTGGCCGCCTCTTTTGCAGGCCTGTTCGCTTTCGTGACGGCATCACCGTTTCTCTACTTAGACTACTTCTCCCTCTCTCCGGGAATTTACCCGCTGGTGTTTGGTGTCAATGTGGTCATCATTGCTCTCTCTAATCGGCTGAATATTCATCTTCTGCGTAAGCGGACGCCGCAGCAGAACCTGCGGTTTGGTTTGGCGGTACAGCTATTCGCGGCGTTGGCGTTAGTCGTCACGACGGCGCTTGGCCTGGCTTCATTACCTGTCGTGGTGGTGTTGGTAATGCTCTTCACTGGGATGATTGGACTGATTACACCCAATGCCATTTCGTCGCTGCTGGATCATTTCGGTCATATCAGCGCCACGGCCACGGCACTACTGGGGGGCATCCAGTTTAGCTGTGGCGCGTTGGCGGGTGTACTCGTGGGACTCTTCCAGGTCGAGCATCTTTGGCCAATGGTGCTAACCATGTTAGGGGCGGCGCTGCTTGGGAATATTGGGGTGAGAAAGCTTACTCGGGTGTCTTGAGCGTGATGGTATTGGAAGGGTTGGAGCTCTCGCTAGGACTTTCACTGGATAGGTGGCTTGCCTGTGCCGGGGTGCTGCTACTAGGTGCCTTCGTACAGCGTGCGACGGGGTTTGGCCTTGCCGTCGTTGGGGCGCCGCTGCTGCTGATGCTGGAGCCTCGGTTGGTGCCTGTCGTACTGGTGCTGTTTGGTTTTACGGTATCGCTAATGATGGTACGTCGCTATTGGCACGAAGTGCATCTGAGCGAGATCGGCGTGGCACTGGTGGGGCGGCTGCCGGGTAATGGGCTGGGCATCTGGCTGCTGCTGGCGGCGCCCATGGCCGTGCTGGAAACGCTGATTGCCGCCATCGTGCTGTTTGCGGTCGGTGTCACGCTGTGCCGTTTTCATGTGCCGGTGAATCGCGTCACGCTGTTCGTGGCCGGTGTGCTGTCGGGCATCTTCGGCACCGTGGCGGCGATTGGTGGGCCGCCCATCGTGCTATTGATGCACGGCTTTTCGCCCGATCGAATGCGCGGTAATTTGGCGGCCTTTTTCGTCATCACCTCGCTGTTGACTCTGGCGACGCTGGCGCTGGCGGGGCAGCTCAGCGCATGGCATTTCAAGCTGGCACTGACGTTTTTGCCTGCCGTATTGGTCGGCAATGCGTTGGCCGATGCAGTGGCCCACCGGCTGGATAAAGTGCTGCTGCAGCGCTGTTCATTGGCACTATGCACGCTAGCAGCACTGGGGCTGCTGCTTTGAAGTCCTTGGGCCAACGCTTCGTTAACATTCCTTGCTAAAAAAATTACCACTGTCATATTTCTGCAATCGTCACTGTGCAAACTCCTCGGTGTGAAAGGCCAATCGCCAACATTGCCGAACGGGTTAATTCAAGCAGCCCGGGCATGAAACCAGAGGGGACATGACGATGAAAGTAACGAAAAAGACACTTGGTGTTGTTGTTGCTGCCGCACTCGCTACCGGCGTATCGACTGCCGCCGTAGCTCGTGACACGGTGCAGATTGCCGGTTCTTCCACTGTACTTCCGTTTGCCAGTATCGTTGCCGAAGAGTTTGGTAACACCTATCCCCAGTTCAACACGCCGGTCGTCGGTTCTGGCGGCTCCGGTGGCGGTTTGCGTCAGTTCTGCCAGGGCGTTGGCGAAAACACCATTGACATCGCCAACGCTTCTCGCGCCATTCGCAGCGGCGAAGTGGCCAGCTGTAACGAAAATGGCGTCAACGAAATTCTCGAAGTGATGTTCGGCTACGATGGTATCGTGTTTGCTTCTCGTATCGACCGTGGAGAGTTCGCGTTAACGCCTGAGCACGTGTTCAAAGCCGCTGCCGCACAAGTCACACAAGATGGTCAGCTGGTCGACAATCCCTACACCCGCTGGAACGAAATCGACAGCAGCCTACCCGATCAGGAAATCGTGCTGGTGATTCCGGCTTCCAACCACGGCACCCGTGAAGTATTCGAAGAGAAAGTCATCCACGCTGGCTGTGAAAGCGATGCCAACGTAGAAGGCGATGCCTGTAACTCACTGCGTGGCGATGGCCGTATCGTCGAGATCGCGGGTGACTACACCGAAACGCTGGCTCGTCTGGATGCCCAGGCAGATGCCGTTGGCGTCTTCGGTCTGAGCTTCTACGACCAGAACCGTGACCGCCTGCAAGTGGCTACTGTGGATGGCGTAACGCCCAGCCTGGAAACCATCGGTTCTGGCGAATACCCCGTTTCTCGTCCGCTGTTCTTCTACGTGAAGGGCGAGCACCTGGACGTGATTCCTGGTCTGGCCGAGTACACCGAGTTCTTCCTGAACGACATGATCTCTGGCTATGGCAGCCCGCTGGAAGACGCTGGTCTGATCCCGATGAGCGAAGAAGAGCGTGCTGAAGCACTGGCTGAGTTCCAAGCCCGTACCGTGGTAAGCGTAGAAGAGTAAGACTGCCCTTGTCGCTTGACAGCGATGTGTAGGTAGGTATCGCGCCAGCATCATGAAAATGATGCTGGCGCTTGAACGTAGGAAATCATGGGCGGAGAGAGAATGAGTAACATTGCCTTGATAGCCACGCTACTCGTGATAATGGCCTTGGCTTACCACTTAGGGTTAACACGTAGTCGCGCGGTTGCGGCAGAGCACGATGTGCGGATGCATTCGCGCCCCGGTTATTATGGAGCGTTGGTGGCCCTTTGGTGCGGGTTGCCAGCGCTTGCACTGTTTATATTGTGGTCGCTGCTGGCGCCACAATTGATGGATATGCTGGTCGTTCAACAACTGCCCCCCGAGCTAGTGGCGGGTATGAACGAACGTGAAATGGCTACCTTGTTACGGCGCATTACTGCGCTAGCCAACGAGCGAAATGTGGCGGGTGGCGGAAGCCCCGAAGAATTAGCGGCGGCCGCTCACATGGCTCGCTTGCAGACCTTTCAGAACACGACCCTGATCGCACTGTTGGCCGTTGTGGCGGTGGTGGGGCTGGTGCTTGCTCGCCGTCGCGTTTCTCCCCAATGGCGTGCACGTAACCATGTCGAAAAAGTGATCTCTATTGCGCTGGCTTCTTGCTCGGCCATTGCGATTTTCACCACCGTGGGCATCGTGCTGTCGATGCTGGGCGAAGCGCTGAAGTTCTTTAGCTTCATCAGTCCAGCAGAGTTCTTCTTTGGAACGACCTGGAATCCTCGCTTCAGTACCTCGGGTACCGATGCGCAAGGCGAATTTGGTTTACTGCCTCTGCTATGGGGCACCATGATGGTGAGTATCATTGCTTTGTTGGTGGCCATTCCTGTGGGTCTGATGACGGCGATTTACATGGCCGAGTACGCTCCCCCTTGGCTGCGTAGTGTGGCCAAGCCGATCATCGAAGTGCTGGCGGGTATTCCCACGATCGTTTACGGTTTTTTCGCGTTGATCGTCATCGGTCCGTTTTTGTCTAGCCTTGGGGATGTGGTGGGTATCAACATTCGCACCACCAGTGCACTAACGGCGGGTTTGGTGATGGGCATCATGATCATTCCATTCGTCTCGTCCTTGTCAGACGACATCATTACCCAAGTGCCTAAGTCGTTGCGCGATGGTGCGCTAGGGTTGGGTGCAACGAAGTCCGAAACGATTCGCCAAGTCGTGTTGCCTGCTGCGCTTCCAGGTATCGTCGGTGCGTTTTTGTTGGCCGCCAGCCGCGCCATTGGTGAAACCATGATCGTGGTATTGGCGGCTGGTAATAATCCGGTGCTTCACGGCAATCCGTTCGAAGCGGTGTCGACCATTACGGTGACCATTGTCAACCAGCTGACAGGGGATATGGACTTTGCCAGCCCGCAGTCGCTGGTGGCTTTTGCTCTGGGGCTGACGCTGTTCGTCATTACCCTTGGCCTGAATGTCATCGCACTGGTTGTGGTGCGTAAATACCGCCAGCAATACGAGTAAGCGACCATGTCTATTACGATTGAGCAGCGCCGTCAGCACCGTCTGACAACGATCGAAAATTCGCTGGCAAGACGTCATCGTCAAGAAAAGCGTTTCCGCTTTGCGGGTTTGGCCGCGGTAGTGATTGGCCTCACGCTTGTCACCATTCTGTTCATCAGTATTTTGATGCGCGGTGTGCCGGCATTCTGGCAGTCAACTCTGTATCCAGAAATTTACTTCGATCCTGAAGTGATTCAACTTGACGAGAAGCCCGAGCGTGCCAGTGGTGAAAGCCAGGCGGCCTTCGATGAGCGCTACACACAGTGGTTGATTCAAGCGGGAATGGTAAATTGGCAGTCGCTGATCGACCGCGCCATGGAAGAGGCGTTAGGTGTCGAGGTCGAGCCACGCCAACTGCGCGACTTACGTGCATTAGTCGCGTCGGATGAGCGTTTTTCCCTGCGCGATCAGTTCGTCGAGAATCCTTCCCTATTGGGTCAGACCGTCGAAGTTAAAATGCTGGCCGCTGCGGATGTCGATGTCTGGATAAAAGGCAATATCGACCGCTCCCTGCCGGATTCACGCCAGCAGCTAAGCGCTCAAACGCGCGAGTGGGCGGATCGTCTTTACGATGAAAATGTCATTCGTAACTCTTTCAGCACCTCGTTGTTCCTCAATACGGACTCGCGCAGCTCGCCTGCGTCGGCAGGCCTGGCAGGCGCGTTTATGGGGTCGCTGTTCATGATGCTGATCGTGATCGTGCTATCGGTACCAATTGGTGTGGCTAGCGCCATCTACCTCGAAGAGTTCGCCCCTAAGAACCGGCTGACCGATCTCGTCGAGATCAATATCAATAACTTGGCGGCAGTGCCCTCCATCGTGTTTGGCTTGCTGGGGGCCTCCATCTTCATTGGCTATCTGGGCTTGCCGCTATCAGCCCCGCTGGTGGGTGGCCTTGTGCTGACGCTGATGACCTTGCCTACCATCATTATCGCGACTCGGGCGTCGCTGCGCTCTATTCCTCCCTCCATACGCCAGGCGGCCTTGGGAATTGGAGCGTCGAGAGTGCAGACCGTTTTCCATCATGTGCTGCCTTTGGCGCTGCCCGGTATTCTAACGGGTTCCATTCTGGGCGTTGCCCAGGCGCTGGGTGAGACGGCGCCGCTGCTATTGATCGGCATGAATGCATTCGTATCCAACGTGCCTGCTACGCCGTTGGACCAGTCTGCTGCGCTACCCGTGCAAATCTATCTATGGCAGGGTAACGAGCTACGTAATTTCTTCGAAGCGCGTACGTCAGCGGCCATCATTGTACTGCTGGGGTTGATGCTGAGCCTGAATGCACTGGCAATCTGGCTGCGTAAAAAATTCGAGACGAGGTGGTAAGTGAATACTTCAACAGAGCCAAAGACATCCCCTATGGTGAGCGTGGGCGCTGGCGAGAGCCGCACCAGTAAAGCCACTGACACGGTCAAGATGAGCGCCCAGAACGTCAAGGTCTTTTACGGTGCCAGCCAAGCGATCAACGGCATCGACTTGGACGTGTACGAAAACGAAGTGTTGGCGTTCATCGGGCCTTCTGGCTGCGGTAAGTCTACCTTTCTGCGCTGTTTGAACCGTATGAACGATACCATCGACATCTGTCGGGTGGAGGGCAAGATCACCCTGGATGACAAGGACATCTATGCGCCGGATCGCGATGTCGTGTTGCTACGCGCTCAAGTCGGTATCGTGTTTCAAAAGCCTAACCCGTTCCCCAAGTCGATTTATGAGAACATCGCCTATGGTCCGCGTTTGCACGGGCTGGCAAAACGCAAGGCGGAGTTGGATGACATCGTCGAAAGTAGCTTACGCCGTGCAGGCCTCTGGGACGAAGTGAAAGATCGCCTGGATCAGCCGGGGACGGGGTTATCGGGGGGGCAACAACAGCGCCTGTGCATTGCCCGTACCGTGGCCGTTAGCCCGGACGTCATTTTGATGGACGAACCCTGTTCGGCCCTGGACCCCATCGCGACGGCCAAGGTCGAGCAACTGATCGATGAACTCAGCGAGAGCTACACCATCGTCATGGTGACGCACAACATGCAGCAGGCGGCACGCGTGGCGGATCGCACGGCGTTCTTCCACATGGGTGACCTGGTGGAGGTCGATAGCACCGACGAAATCTTCACTAATCCGCAAGACCAGCGTACCCACGACTACATCACGGGGCGCTTCGGATGATGTAGCGCCGCTCACTCCCTATCGCGCAGGCGGCTTGTCGCCTGCGCGATAGAACACTGCTTTTTTTTGATCTTTAATATATGATTTTTCATATATCTAGCTCGCTTTGCTCTGGAGGTTCAGCATGTCACTACGCATTGGTATCAACGGATTTGGCCGTATTGGTCGTTTGGCACTACGCAGTCTGTGGGCGCGAGCCGCTGCCGACGAGGTAACGTTGGTGCGCATCAACGACCCCGGCGGCGATGCGGCGACGTTTGCCCATTTGCTGGAGTTTGACTCGGTACATGGTCAGTGGGCGCCGGGGCAGGGCATCGACGCCGCCCCAGAGGCGATCACCATCGATGGCCGTACTATCGCCTTTAGCGCCCACAAGACGATTGCCGAAGGTGATTGGTCCGGGTGCGATGTGGTGATCGAATGCTCCGGCAAAATGAAAACCACGGAGAAGCTGCAGGCCTACCTGGATCAGGGGGTCGATCGTGTGGTGGTGAGTGCGCCGGTCAAGGAGGAGGGCGTGCTCAACGTGGTGGTGGGTGTCAACGATCATCTGTTCGAACCCGCTACGCACCGCATCGTCACCGCGGCCAGCTGCACCACCAACTGTCTGGCCCCCGTGGTCAAGGTCATTCTAGAGACGTTCGGCATCCGTCATGGTTCCATGACCACGGTTCACGACATTACCAATACCCAGACGATTCTGGACGCACCGCACAAGGACCTACGCCGGGCGCGCGCCTGCGGCATGAGCCTGATTCCCACCACCACCGGTTCGGCCAAGGCAATCACGGCCATCTTCCCTGAGCTGACCGGCAAGCTGAACGGCCATGCGATTCGCGTGCCGCTGGCCAATGCCTCGTTGACCGATATGGTATTCGAGCTCGAGCGCGAGGTAACCGTCGAGGAGGTCAATCAGGCGCTCAAGATGGCCGCAGAGGGGCCCTTGAAGGGGATTCTGGGTTACGAGGAGCGGCCGCTGGTGTCCATCGACTATCGCACCGACCCACGCAGCTCGATCATCGATGCACTCTCGACCATGGTGGTGAATGGTACGCAGTTGAAGCTCTACGCCTGGTACGACAACGAGTGGGGCTATGCCAACCGCACCGCTGAGCTTGCCTGGATGGTGGGCAAGGAGCAGGCGCGCCGTGGCTGAGTCGCTCAGGGCACGCATCGGCGCACTGCCTTTCGACGTGCGCCAGTACATGTTGATTACGGGCAACTACTGGGCGTTTACCATCACCGATGGGGCCCTGCGGATGCTGGTGGTGATGTACTTCCACCAGTTGGGTTACTCGCCGCTGCAAATCGCCATGCTGTTTCTGTTCTACGAAGCGTTTGGCGTGGTGACCAATCTGGTGGGTGGCTGGTTGGGCGCGCGGTTGGGGCTCAACCGCACCATGAACGTGGGGCTGGGGCTGCAGATCGTGGCGCTTGCCATGCTCATGGTGCCTGCCGGGATGCTCACCGTCGTTTGGGTCATGACGGCCCAGGCGCTGTCGGGTATTGCCAAAGACTTGAACAAGATGAGCGCCAAAAGTGCGGTGAAAGTGCTGGTGCCTGCAGATAGTGCCAATGCCAACAGCGCTCTGTACCGCTGGGTAGCGATGTTGACCGGTTCCAAAAATGCCCTGAAAGGGCTGGGCTTTTTTGTGGGCGGCGTGCTGCTGACGCTGATCGGCTTTCGCGGCGCGGTGGTGGCCATGGCGCTGATGCTGGGTGCCGTGCTGGGGCTGTCGCTGTGGCGGTTGAAGGCTGATCTCGGCAAACAGAAGGTCAAGCCAAAGTTTTCCGAGATTTTCTCCAAGTCCCGCGCCATCAATGTGCTTTCGGCGGCGCGCTTCTGCTTGTTTGCCTCTCGAGACGTGTGGTTTGTCGTGGCCTTGCCAGTATTCCTCTATGATCAACATGGCTGGAGCCACTGGACCGTGGGAGGGCTGTTGGCCGCCTGGATCATTGGTTACGGCGGCGTGCAGACCCAGGCGCCCAGGCTCACCGCACTGTTCCATGGAGATGCTCGTATGCTCACGGCTGGCTGGGCAGCCGCGCTTGCCGTGCTCGCCATTCTGATGGCACTGTTGCCTCTGGTTCAAGTGGGGTGGTTGGTGGTGGGGCTGCTGGCCTTTGGCGTGCTGTTTGCCGTCAACTCCAGCTGGCACAGCTATCTGATCGTCCACTACGCCCGTGCCGATGGCGTGTCCATGGACGTAGGCTTCTATTACATGGCCAACGCCATGGGCCGCCTGGTCGGCACGCTGCTCTCGGGCTGGCTCTACATGGCCTATGGTTTGAGTGCGTGCCTGTGGGTGGCGGCGGCGCTGGTGGCTGCCAGCGCACTCATGGCACTGGCGCTGCCCCGGCAGGTGGCGTGATTCGTTCGCCTGGCGCTGGTCTGACGCTCACCCTGGGGAGTGCCCAGACCCTTGCCTGGGCATCCAGCTACTATCTGCCCGCCATTCTGGCGGGGCCCATGGCGCTGGAATTGGGGCTGTCCACTCGCTGGGTATTTGGCGCCTTCTCGGCTGCGTTGCTGCTGGTCGCCATGTTGGGACCCAGCGTCGGGCGTCTGATCGATCGCCAGGGCGGGCGCGGTGTGCTGATGGCCTCGAACGCCATCATGGCGGTGGGCTTGTTGGCACTGGCGTTGGCGCAAGGGGCGGTGACACTGGTGCTGGCATGGTTGCTGATGGGCGTGGGCATGGCGCTGGGTCTTTACGATGCGGCCTTTGCTACGCTGGGGCGGCTGCTGGGGAGTCACGCCAGGGCATCGATTACCGGCGTGACCCTGGTGGCAGGATTTGCCAGTACTCTTGGCTGGCCCATCACTGCCTTCATCGAGAGCGAGTGGGGCTGGCGTGCTGCCTGCGCCAGCTGGGCGCTGGCCCATGTCGTGTTGGGAATGCCCTTGAACGCTCGCTTGCCCAAGGCCGAGCGAGCGCTCTCCAGCGCGTCGAGCCCTGCGTCTGGGGCGCCTGAACGCCCGCGTTTTACCCTGCTGCTGCTGGCGTACGTGTTCGCGGCGGGCTGGTTCGTCTCCACGGCCATGGCCGCCCACCTTCCCAGGCTGCTGCAGGAGAGTGGCGTTTCTCTGTCGGTGGCGATTGCAGCGGCTGCTCTGGTGGGGCCTGCGCAAGTAGCGGCGCGCATGGGGGAGTTCGTTTTGCTGCGCCGGTTTCACCCCTTGTTCGCAGGCAGGATAGCTACCACGCTGCATCCCGTGGGCGCCGGGTTGCTGACGTTTTTCGGCATGCCGGCCGCCGGGTTTGCGTTGCTGCATGGGGCGGGTAACGGCATGATGACGATTGCCTCGGGGACGCTGCCCCTGGCACTGTTTGGCCCGCAGGGGTTTGGGCGCAGGCAGGGGCTCATCATGATGCCCGCTCGGGCCTTGCAGGCTCTGGCGCCGCTGCTGTTTGGGCTGCTGATCGACCAGTGGGGCGCAGCCGCGTTATGGCTGACGTCGCTGCTCATGCTGGCAGCCACGCTAGCGCTGTTGAGTATCCCGGCTCCTCGGCGTTAACGGGGCGTCATCCAGGAACAGCCGCCTGAATTTCCACCATCCTTCCACCCGTAATCGCAGGTCTTGCCAGGCAAGGGACGGCTCTATCCAGAGGCCGGCCTCTGGCAACTGATGATATTCGAAGGCCGATGTATCGCTTGGCGCGCCCAGCTCTGCCACGGCGATATGTGCCGTCCCGCCACAGCAGCCATGACGTGGTGAACGGCGTACCGTCACCACGCCTCCATGCTGCTGGATGAATGCCACGGCAGGGTGCTCCATCTCGATGACTTGACGCATGACGCTCCTGGCTGCCCATGCCGGGCCGTTAGGTGGGGGGATAGTAGACGGTCTCTCCGTCTTCCTTGGTAAATTGTGCAACAGGGTGGTCCAGGAGCGCCAATACCTGCTCGGATGGGCGGCATAATCGCGTGCCCTTGGGCGTACTGACGATGGGCCGGTTGATGAGCAGCGGGTGAGCCATCATGGCGTCGATGAGCTGGTCATCGCTCAACGTTGGGTCGTCGAGCTGCAGTTCATCATAAGGCGTCCCTTTCTGGCGCAAGAGCGCCCTGGGGGGCAGCTGCATCATGGCCAGCAGTGCCAACAGCCGCTCTCGGCTGGGCGGCGTTTCCAGGTAGTGGATCACCTGCGGTATTTCTCCCGATGCTTCGATCATGGCCAGCGTATTGCGCGACGTGCCACACGCAGGGTTGTGATAGATCACGATCATGGCGGGGTCCTCATCAGGAGGGTTGGGCTGCAGGAAAATGCGCGCGCGTCTTATTGGCGATACGCACCAGGGCCAGCATGAGCGGGACTTCTACCAGCACGCCGACCACCGTGACCAGGGCTGCTCCAGACTGCAGGCCAAACAGCGCGATGGCGGCGGCCACGGCGAGTTCAAAAAAATTGCTGGCACCAATCATCGCCCCCGGCGCGGCGATATTATGCGGTACGCGCCACGCCTTGGCCCAACCATAGGCGATGAAGAAAATAAGAAAGGTCTGAATGATCAGCGGAACGGCAATCAGCACGATATGCAGCGGATTGCTCAGGATGACATCGCCTTGAAAAGCAAACAGTAAGACCAGCGTGACGATCAGGCCCATGGGGGTGACCGGGGCCAGGCGTTTCATGAACACCTTGTCGTACCATTCGGCGCCTTTTCTGGCCATCAGCGCTTTGCGAGTGACATAGCCAGCGGCCAGGGGAATGACGATGTAGAGCACGACCGAGAGCAGCACCGTGTTCCACGGGACCTGGATGTTCGAGATGCCCAACAGCAGAACCACGATGGGGGCAAAGGCAAACAGCATGATCAGATCATTCAGCGCTACCTGTACCAGGGTGTAAGCCGCGTCGCCCCGTGTCAGGTAGCTCCATACGAACACCATGGCCGTGCAGGGGGCGGCCCCCAGCAGAATCGCCCCGGCCAGATACTGGTTGGCCAGCGCTTCAGGGATGAACGGGCGGAAAATCACCATGAAGAAGAGCCAGGCCAGCGCGAACATGGTGAATGGCTTGATCAGCCAGTTGACGGTGGTGGTGATGGTCAGCCCCTTGGGCTGACGGCGCACACCGGCGACCGCGCTGAAGTCGATTTGGGCCATCATCGGGAAAATCATCGCCCAGATCAGCACGGCGATGGGCAGCGACACCTGAGCATATTCAAAGCGCGCCAGGGTTTCCGGTACCTGGGGCGCCCATTGACCCACGGCGATACCGACCATGATGGCAATGGCCACCCAGAGCGACAAATAGCGCTCGAAAAGTCCCATGTCGGCGCTGCTGGGGGTGGCTGGCTGTGGCTGTGTCATGTTCACTCCTCGTTCAAATGGCGCGCTGGTTGACCCGTCGGGAGAGCTCTTCGGCACTCTCCTTACGCTCGGAATAGCGGTCGGTCAGCAGGTCGCTGCGCTCTCGGGTCAGCAGCGTGAATTTCATCAGCTCTTCCATGACGTCCACGATGCGGTCATAGAAAGGGGAGGGTTTCATGCGGTCGTCGTCATCGAACTCCATGAAGGCCTTGGGCACCGAGGATTGGTTGGGAATGGTCAGCATCCGCATCCAGCGACCCAGAATACGCAGCTGATTCACCGTATTGAACGACTGGGATCCGCCACACTCCTGCATGACCGCCAGTGTCTTGCCTTGGGTGGGCCTGACACCCCCCAGTGCCAGAGGAATCCAGTCGATCTGTGCCTTCATGATGCCGGTCATGGCGCCATGTCGTTCGGGGGAGCACCAGACCATGCCTTCCGCCCACTGGGCCAGCGTGCGCAGCTCTTCCACTTTGGGATGGCTGGCATCCTCGGCATCGGGGAGAGGCAGTCCGCTGGGGTCATAGATACGTGTTTGAGCCCCCATGGCTTCGAGCAGGCGCGCGGCTTCTTCGACGACCAGTCGGCTGAAGGAGCGTTTGCGTAGCGAGCCATACAGCAGCAGTATTTTAGGCGAGGGAAGGTCGTTACACGTTAACCCCAGGGATTCCGGGCTGGGAATGTTGAACAGGGCAGGATCGAGATTGGGTAAGGTGTCGAAGTGTGCCATGTGAAGGTCCGTTAAAAACGATGTCCTTCATTTTGGCATTGATATATGAATTTTCATATATCTTTTGTTGCAACACCGATCATCTTGTCAGCCCTGGGCCAGACGCGCTTCATCGCTACCGCCATGAAGCGCGTTGTAAATCAGTCGATCAGCTCGACCGCCACGGCGGTTGCTTCACCGCCACCAATGCACAAGCTGGCGATACCGCGTTTGCCCCCTTTCTGGCGCAAGGCATGAATCAGCGTGGCGATGATGCGTGAGCCGGTAGAGCCGATGGGATGCCCCTGGGCACAGGCGCCGCCAAACACGTTGACCTTTTCATGAGGCAGGCTCAAATCATCCATGGCCATCAGCGTGACGACCGCAAAGGCTTCGTTGATTTCGAACAGGTCCACCTCATTGACGCCCCAGCCAAGCTTTTTCATCAGCTTCTCGATGGCTCCTACCGGCGCAATGGTAAATTCGCTGGGATGACGCGAGTGGGTGGCATGTCCCAGCATCCTGGCCAGCGGTTTGACACCGTGACGCTGTGCTGCTTCATGACTCGATAAAATCAGCGCCGAGGCGCCGTCGGAGATCGAACTCGCATTGGCGGCGGTAATGGTGCCGTCTTTTGCAAACGCTGGGCGCAGCTGGCGAATCTTGTCCAGTTTGGCCTGAAAGGGCTGCTCATCGTGGCTTACCACGGTTTCACCCTGGCGGGTCGTCACGGTGACGGGCGCCATCTCGGCATCCAGGTCGCCATGGTTGGTGGCGGCCATGGCCCGCTCCAGTGAGGCAATGGCGAAATCGTCCAGCCGCTCGCGCGTATAGCCCCGTTCTGTGGCTACTTCCTGGGCAAAAACGCCCATTAGCTTGCCCGTTTCGGCGTCTTCCAAACCATCCAAGAACATATGGTCTTTCAGCTCGCCGTGGCCCAGACGATAGCCGCCGCGTGCCTTGGTCAGCACATGGGGGGCATTCGACATGGATTCCATGCCGCCCGCCAGCACTATTTCTCCACTGCCCGCCTTGATCAGGTCATGGGCCAACATGGCCGCTTTCATGCCAGAGCCGCAGAGCTTGTTGATGGTCGTGGCGCCGTTGGCATCGGGAATGCCTGCTTGGCGCATCGCTTGGCGCGCAGGGCCTTGTTTGACGCCCGCTGGCAGCACGCAGCCCAGGATGCCCTCTTCAATGGCGGCGGCCTCAATGCCCGCCCGCTCGATGGCAGCGCGGATGGCAACGGCGGCAAGTTCAGGGGCACTCATACTAGACAGGCTGCCCATCATGCCGCCCATCGGGGTACGGGTGGCAGATAAAAAAACGACGTCGGTAGCGCGACTCATGACCTATCTCCTGATAGCTTTTTTGTGATTATCGAGCTGAGTAGTTAGCGATGCGTTGACCCATTCGCGGGGCTGTGGTTTTCTCCTGAGTAACCAAGCAAGCGCTAGTGTAAATGACATGAATGTAATGAATGCATCTCCTCGCCGCAAGGAATTGACGCGCTTAGCTGCTCAGCTATTCGTCCAAGAAGGCTTTGATCGCACCACGGTGCGCATGTTGGCGCAGGAAATGGGCATTAAGTCGGGTAGCCTGTTTCATCACTTCAAAGATAAGCAAGAAATTCTGGCAGCGGTGATCGAAGAGGGTACCCAAAATGCGCTTGCCATTGCGAAAGCTGCGCTTCAGTCCTGTCCCGACGGTGCAGAGGCACGGCTACATGCTATGGCAAGAGCTCATCTGGAAACACTGTTTGCAGACCGTAACGCCCATGTCGTCGCACTGTTCGAGTGGCGGCGATTGGACCCTGCTGCCAGCGCGCATTTGAGTCATCTGCGGGATGCTTACGAGGCTCTGTGGGTCGAGGTGATCGATGACGCCTTGGCGGCCGGGCTGATTCATGGTGACCGCTTTCTCGTTTCCCGCTTCATCTTAGGAGCGTTGAACTGGACTGTCCGTTGGTATGACCCCAACGGTCCTCGAACGCCAGACGACCTTGCCGACGAGCTGGTGGCGATGATCCTATCGCGGTGAGCCTAACAGCGAGTCTTCTGTTCGGTCGACCAACGTCTAAGCTTGTTGCGGCGCTTGCGGCTTGCGCAATAGGTGAAATACTTTTAGCGTTGGTCTATTGGCAGGCTTCCGTTAACGTAAACTGATAATAAAGCTGACAGCGCGTGGAGTTTTGCCTGCTTGAGTGCTCACGACCAACAACATAAGAGAGCCGTCATGACAGCAACATCATCGTCACTTCCCTCGTATTCCTCATTTGTCGAGAAATTTTCAATAGAGAGTGTCGTCGCCAAGCTGGACGACCATCAAGATGGTTACCTGAACGCCTATGAAGCATGCTGCGGAAGGCATGTGCGCCAAGGCCGCGGTGATGTGTTAGCGCTGGTGCATGAAGACACCCAAGGCCAGACCCATACGCTGACCTATGCCGAGCTTGACAGCCAAAGTAGCCAGCTAGCGGGCTGGTTCATAAGCCAAGGGCTTGGTGAGGGCGACCGAATTGCCTGTATGCTGCCTCGTTCTGTCAATTTGCTGGTCGCCGTGCTGGCGACCTGGCGAATCGGTGCGGTCTATCAGCCACTGTTCACCGCTTTTGGCCCTGATGCAGTTGACTATCGGCTCGGTCGTGCTGATACCAAGTTAGTGATTACGGATCACGCCAATCGCTATAAATTCGATGGATTGAGCCAGTGCCCACCCGTATTAGCCGTGGGTGGTGCGAGCAGTGAGCATGGCGATGACCTCGATTGGCAAACGGCATTGACGTATACGTCAATGAGCGATGCGCCACCGCGCCTGTCGCCAGATCAGCCCTTTCTGCAAATGTTCACTTCGGGGACGGTGGGCAAGCCAAAGGGCGTTGCCGTGCCTTTAGCAGGCATGACGGCTTTCGCGCTTTATATGGAGCTCGCTGTGGATCTGCGCGAGGAAGACCGTTTTTGGAACATGGCAGATCCAGGTTGGGCCTACGGCCTTTATTACGCCATCGCGGGGCCGCTGCTACTTGGAGTCACGACCCACTTTTGCGAGGCAGGCTTCAGCGCCGAAGGGGCGCTGGCGTTCATGAAGCGCCATCAGATCACCAATTTTGCTGCGGCACCCACGGCTTACCGTTTGATGAAAGCATCTGGGTTATTCGATGACGCGCATCAAACGTTATCGCTGCGTGCAGCCAGTTCCGCTGGAGAACCGCTTAATACCGAGGTGGTCACCTGGGTGGAAAAATCGTTGGGCTGTCCGGTGATGGACCATTATGGCCAGACGGAAACGGGCATGACCTGTAATAACCATCACTCTCTTGACCATCCCAAGCACGTGGGGGCCATGGGCGTCCCGATGCCGGGCTACCGATTGGCCATTCTCGATGCCGAGTACAATGAGCTGCCGCCCGGTGAACCAGGTGTGCTTGCGGTGGACATTAAGAATTCTCCGGCTCACTTTTTCCAAGGATACACTTGGCAGGAGAAAGATCCCTTCGTCAATGGCTATTACCTGACCGGCGATGTAGTGATTCGTAACGAAGATGGTTCGTTTCAGTTTGCTGGTAGGGACGATGACATCATCACCACGGCGGGCTACCGAGTGGGACCAACGGACGTAGAGAATAGCGTCATGACGCACCCGGCAGTGGCAGAGTCCGCCGCCGTTGGCCAGCCAGATGAGATTCGTGGCGAGATCATCAAATCCTATATCGTACTTCGCGATGGCTACGAGCCCAGCGATGCGCTGGCGGAAGAGATTCGTCAGCAAGTACGTGAACGGCTCTCTACGCATGCTTTTCCTCGTATCATCGAGTTCGTCGATGAGCTGCCCAAAACGCCCAGCGGCAAGATTCAGCGCTTCAAACTGCGTGCTCAAGCGGCCGAACAAGTGCGCCACAGCTCATAATTCACAGGATATCATTCACAGGAAGAGTGCCATGCAGGTCCAGGATCGTACGTTTTTGATTACCGGCGCTGCGTCGGGTTTGGGTGCCGCCACGGCCGAACGGCTGGTAAAGGCGGGCGGGAAGGTGGTGCTGTGCGACATGAGTGATCGTGTGACGGACCTTGCCGTGCAGTTGGGCGCTCACGCGCAAGCATGCATCGCCGACATTACCTCCGCCGACGCCATGCAGGAGGCGGTGAACAAAGCCGTTGCGCTGGGGGGCGAAAGCGGTCTTTCGGGGGTGGTTCATTGTGCCGGTGTGGTCAGCGTAGCCAAGCTGGTGGATCGGCAAGGCAACCCAGCAGATCTCGAGGGCTATGCGCGCACGATTCAGATCAATCTGGTAGGCACTTTCAATGTCATGCGGCTGGCGGCCGCCGCCATGGCCAGCAACCCGCCAGACCAAGGGGGTGAGCGTGGCGTCATCATCAATACCGCATCGATTGCCGCGTTCGATGGGCAAGTCGGTCAGTGCGCCTACAGTGCCTCTAAGGCGGGGGTCGTGGGCATGAGCTTGCCTGCTGCCAGAGAGCTGTCGCGCCACGCGATTCGTGTCATGGCCATTGCGCCAGGGGTGTTCGAAACCCCGATGATGAGCGAGATACCGGATGAAGCCGCCCAAGCGTTGGCCGCTGCGGTGCCTTTTCCCAAGCGTTTGGGCAAGGCCGACGAGTTTGCGCTGCTGGCCGAGCAGATCATCACCAACCCGATGCTCAATGGTGAAGTGATTCGCCTGGATGGTGGTATCCGCATGCAGTGATTTACGCTCAGTAAGCTCTGATAAACAGCCTGCTCGGTTTTTTCGGGCGGGCTTTTTTTTATTTTCAAACCATGACGTTACTAAGGTAAAGACCAAAGTTGTAGTCGGTTTTTCGATTTAATTCAAACGACTGCTTGACTGTGTCGGGTCTGCGCGCTAATTTTCAAACATGTGTTTGAAAGTAGCTGCTGAGTACCGGCTCTTTCAGCCCCCGTTTAGGAGAAGTGACATGCCGAGCTATCAAGCCCCCCTACGTGACATGCGTTTCGTGATGAACGAAATGTTTGATTACCCAAGCCACTATGCGGCACTGCCGAATGGTGAAGAAGCGTCTCCTGACGTCGTTGGGGCGATTCTGGAAGAGGGCGCTCGCTTTGCCCGTGACGTTCTGCTGCCATTGAACCAGAGCGGTGATGAAGAGGGCTGCCTGCTGGAAGGTGGGGAGGTCAAAGCGCCCCGTGGTTTCAAGGAAGCCTACCAGCAGTATGTCGAAGGGGGTTGGCCAAGCCTGGCGGCGGACCCTGAGCAAGGCGGACAAGGGCTGCCGCCTTCGCTGGCCATGATGCTCTCCGAAATGATTTGCGCCACCAACCTGGCGTGGGGCATGTACCCGGGGCTTTCCCACGGTGCCGCAGACGCGCTGCGTCATCACGGAACCGATGCCCAAAAGGCTACTTACCTCACCAAGCTGGTCGAGGGCGTCTGGACCGGCACCATGTGCCTGACCGAGCCCCATTGCGGTACCGATCTCGGGTTGATCAAGACCCGTGCGGTTCCTGCGGAAGGCGACGCGTATCAGATCACCGGCACCAAGATCTTCATTTCTGCCGGTGAGCACAATCTGGCCGAGAACATCGTTCATCTGGTGCTGGCCAAGCTGCCGGATGCGCCCGAAGGCTCCAAAGGCATTTCACTGTTCGTCGTACCCAAGTTCCTGCCCGATGCCGAGGGCAACCCCGGGCAGCGTAACGGTGTCAGCTGTGGCTCTCTCGAGCACAAGATGGGTATTCACGGCAACGCAACGTGCGTCATGAACTTCGATGGTGCCACGGGCTACCTGGTAGGCGCGCCGAACAAGGGTTTGGCTTGCATGTTCACCATGATGAATGCGGCCCGTCTGGGCGTGGGGATCCAGGGGCTTGGTCTGATGGAAGCCAGCTTTCAGAACTCGCTCGGCTATGCCCGTGATCGTTTGCAGATGCGTGGCCTTTCAGGTGTTCAGGCCCCTGATAAAGCCGCCGACCCCATCATCGTCCATCCTGACGTGCGTCGCATGCTACTGACCCAAAAAGCCTTTGCCGAAGGCGGTCGCATGCTGGTGCTGTATACCGCCCAGATGCTGGACGTGGTCGAGCATGGCGCAGCAGGCGAAGAGAAGGAGCGTGCCGAGACCTTGCTTGGCCTGCTGACGCCGATCGTGAAGGCCTTCCTGACGGAAGTGGGCTTCGAGTGTACCAATGAAGGCGTGCAGATTTTTGGCGGTCACGGATTCATCAAAGAGTGGGGCATGGAGCAACTGGTACGTGATGCGCGTATCACGCGCCTCTATGAAGGCACGACCGGTATCCAGGCGCTGGACCTGCTGGGTCGCAAAGTGCTGATGAGCCAGGGTGAATCCCTCAAGGTCTTCACCAAGGAGATTCATAAGTTCTGCCAGGCCGAAGCCGACAACCCTGCGCTCAAGGAATTCATCGAGCCGCTGGCCAAGCTCAATGCCCAGTGGGGTGAGCTCACCATGGGTATCGGTATGAAGGCCATGCAGGATCGTGAAGAAGTAGGGGCCGCCAGCGTCGATTACCTGATGTACTCCGGCTATGTCGCTGTCGCCTACCTGTTTGCTCGCGCTGCCAAGCAAGCCGCTAGCGCACAGGGGGGGGAAGATGCGGCTTTCTACACCGCCAAACTAAATACGGCGCGTTTCTACTACCAGCGTCTGCTGCCACGTACCAAGGCGCACGCCGCCATGATCCAGGCAGGTGCCGGTAGCTTGATGGCGATTTCCAGCGAAGATTTTGGTCTGGGCTTCGAGATCTGAGCCCATGCCTTTGCCAGGCACTCTCTGGTCAGGGTACTGATCGGTGGTTTGCGGCAGGTTTGCCCTCGGGCATTGCCTGCCGCTTTTTTATCTCGGCTATTTGAAAACTTTTTCACATTAGCCCTTGCCAACCCGGCATCGAATCCGTAAAGTACGCATCCGCTGCCGGGGACGCCCAGCGTTACCAGCGGTGATGAGGTTGAAAAACCTCTTGTTTGTCAGAAAGTTAGAGCTCTGTGGTAGGTTGGTCAGATCGCTCGCTTCGCCCGCTGAAAACAGCGGTTGACAAACACCACGGAATGCGTAGAATACGCCTTCCTCGCTGAGGCAACACGGGTCAGGTCATCGAGCCCGCCGCAGCGACATTGAGACAGTTGCTCTTTAACAATTTGATCAGGTAATTCATGTGGGCGCTTGCCGATGAGGGTGATAAATCACCCATTATCAAGGCAAGCGACTCGTCAAACAGGCTTCGGCCTAATGAATGAATTCGTTTGACCCTTGAGCCAAGTTTGGTTCGCTTCTGTTGCTTCGGCGACAGGCAAGAACCGCATTGATCTTAAACTGAAGAGTTTGATCATGGCTCAGATTGAACGCTGGCGGCAGGCCTAACACATGCAAGTCGAGCGGTAACAGATCCAGCTTGCTGGATGCTGACGAGCGGCGGACGGGTGAGTAATGCATAGGAATCTGCCCGATAGTGGGGGATAACCTGGGGAAACCCAGGCTAATACCGCATACGTCCTACGGGAGAAAGGGGGCTTCGGCTCCCGCTATCGGATGAGCCTATGTCGGATTAGCTAGTTGGTGAGGTAACGGCTCACCAAGGCCACGATCCGTAGCTGGTCTGAGAGGATGATCAGCCACATCGGGACTGAGACACGGCCCGAACTCCTACGGGAGGCAGCAGTGGGGAATATTGGACAATGGGGGGAACCCTGATCCAGCCATGCCGCGTGTGTGAAGAAGGCCCTCGGGTTGTAAAGCACTTTCAGCGAGGAAGAACGCCTAGCGGTTAATACCCGCTAGGAAAGACATCACTCGCAGAAGAAGCACCGGCTAACTCCGTGCCAGCAGCCGCGGTAATACGGAGGGTGCAAGCGTTAATCGGAATTACTGGGCGTAAAGCGCGCGTAGGTGGCTTGATAAGCCGGTTGTGAAAGCCCCGGGCTCAACCTGGGAACGGCATCCGGAACTGTCAAGCTAGAGTGCAGGAGAGGAAGGTAGAATTCCCGGTGTAGCGGTGAAATGCGTAGAGATCGGGAGGAATACCAGTGGCGAAGGCGGCCTTCTGGACTGACACTGACACTGAGGTGCGAAAGCGTGGGTAGCAAACAGGATTAGATACCCTGGTAGTCCACGCCGTAAACGATGTCGACCAGCCGTTGGGTGCCTAGCGCACTTTGTGGCGAAGTTAACGCGATAAGTCGACCGCCTGGGGAGTACGGCCGCAAGGTTAAAACTCAAATGAATTGACGGGGGCCCGCACAAGCGGTGGAGCATGTGGTTTAATTCGATGCAACGCGAAGAACCTTACCTACTCTTGACATCCTGCGAATTCGGTAGAGATACCTTAGTGCCTTCGGGAACGCAGAGACAGGTGCTGCATGGCTGTCGTCAGCTCGTGTTGTGAAATGTTGGGTTAAGTCCCGTAACGAGCGCAACCCTTGTCCTTATTTGCCAGCGCGTAATGGCGGGAACTCTAAGGAGACTGCCGGTGACAAACCGGAGGAAGGTGGGGACGACGTCAAGTCATCATGGCCCTTACGAGTAGGGCTACACACGTGCTACAATGGTCGGTACAAAGGGTTGCCAACTCGCGAGAGTGAGCCAATCCCGAAAAGCCGATCTCAGTCCGGATCGGAGTCTGCAACTCGACTCCGTGAAGTCGGAATCGCTAGTAATCGTAGATCAGAATGCTACGGTGAATACGTTCCCGGGCCTTGTACACACCGCCCGTCACACCATGGGAGTGGACTGCACCAGAAGTGGTTAGCCTAACGCAAGAGGGCGATCACCACGGTGTGGTTCATGACTGGGGTGAAGTCGTAACAAGGTAGCCGTAGGGGAACCTGCGGCTGGATCACCTCCTTAACCGATGACTCATCCTCGCGGTAAGCGCTCACAATGAATTACCTGATCAGAATACTGTTGTTACGCAGTGATAAGCGTTTTCTTCACATTAAAAAAAGAAAAAAGGTCTTTCTTTTTCTTTTGAAGTGAAAAAAAGCATCCGCTTATCACTGCGCATAGCAGTCGCTCTTTAACAATGTATATCATGCTGACATGAACGTTTTATAACGTTCATACGTAATTGTTAAGTGATACGTCTCAAGCGTATCCGGCAATCGTTATCATTGCGAGACACCAGACCCCTTCGGGTTATAGGGTCAAGCAATGAAGCGCACACGGTGGATGCCTAGGCAGCCAGAGGCGATGAAAGACGTGGTAGCCTGCGATAAGGTTCGGTGAGGTGGCAAACGACCTGTGACCCGGACATCTCTGAATGGGGAAACCCACTCATCACAAGATGAGTATCTTGCGCTGAATCCATAGGCGTAAGAGGCGAACCAGGGGAACTGAAACATCTAAGTACCCTGAGGAAAAGAAATCAACCGAGATTCCCCTAGTAGCGGCGAGCGAACGGGGACCAGCCCTTAAGCGTGTGAATGATTAGGCGAACAGACTGGGAAGTCTGGCCATAGCGGGTGATAGCCCCGTAGTCGAAAATCTGATCACGTGAAATCGAGTAGGTCGGGGCACGAGAAACCTTGACTGAAGACGGGGGGACCATCCTCCAAGGCTAAATACTCCTGGCTGACCGATAGTGAACCAGTACCGTGAGGGAAAGGCGAAAAGAACCCCGGAGAGGGGAGTGAAATAGATCCTGAAACCGTGTGCGTACAAGCAGTAGGAGCGGACTTGTTCCGTGACTGCGTACCTTTTGTATAATGGGTCAGCGACTTATATTCAGTGGCGAGGTTAACCGTATAGGGGAGCCGTAGGGAAACCGAGTCTTAACTGGGCGACACAGTCGCTGGATATAGACCCGAAACCGAGCGATCTATCCATGAGCAGGGTGAAGGTTGAGTAACATCAACTGGAGGCCCGAACCAGGATCTGTTGAAAAAGATTTGGATGACTTGTGGATCGGAGTGAAAGGCTAATCAAGCTCGGAGATAGCTGGTTCTCCTCGAAAGCTATTTAGGTAGCGCCTCACGTATCACCGCCGGGGGTAGAGCACTGTTTCGGCTAGGGGGTCATCCCGACTTACCAACCCGAGGCAAACTCCGAATACCGGTGAGTGCCAGCGTGGGAGACACACGGCGGGTGCTAACGTCCGTCGTGAAAAGGGAAACAACCCAGACCGTCAGCTAAGGTCCCCAAATCCTGGTTAAGTGGGAAACGATGTGGGAAGGCTCAGACAGCTAGGAGGTTGGCTTAGAAGCAGCCATCCTTTAAAGAAAGCGTAATAGCTCACTAGTCGAGTCGGCCTGCGCGGAAGATGTAACGGGGCTAAACCAGGTACCGAAGCTACGGGTTCACACGATGTGTGAGCGGTAGAGGAGCGTCGTGTAAGCCGATGAAGGTGTGTTGAGAAGCATGCTGGAGGTATCACGAGTGCGAATGCTGACATGAGTAACGATAAAGGGAGTGAAAAACTCCCTCGCCGGAAGACCAAGGGTTTCTGTTCGACGCTAATCGGAGCAGAGTGAGTCGGCCCCTAAGGCGAGGCCGAAAGGCGTAGTCGATGGGAAACGGGTCAATATTCCCGTACCGGACATGATTGCGATGGGGGGACGGAGAAGGCTAGGTGAGCCAGGCGTTGGTTGTCCTGGTGAAAGTGAGTAGGCTGAGCGCTTAGGTAAATCCGGGCGCTCAAGGCCGAGACACGAAACGAAGACACTACGGTGTCGAAGTCATTGATGCCACGCTTCCAGGAAAAGCCTCTAAGCTTCAGATCATGTGCGACCGTACCCCAAACCGACACAGGTGGTCAGGGTGAGAATCCCAAGGCGCTTGAGAGAACTCGGGTGAAGGAACTAGGCAAAATGGTGCCGTAACTTCGGGAGAAGGCACGCCGGCGTAGGGTGAGAGGACTTGCTCCTTCAGCCCGAACCGGTCGAAGATACCAGGTGGCTGCAACTGTTTAGTAAAAACACAGCACTCTGCTAACGCGCAAGCGGACGTATAGGGTGTGACGCCTGCCCGGTGCCGGAAGGTTAAGTGATGGTGTTAGGCCTCGGCCGACGCTCTTGATCGAAGCCCCGGTAAACGGCGGCCGTAACTATAACGGTCCTAAGGTAGCGAAATTCCTTGTCGGGTAAGTTCCGACCTGCACGAATGGCGTAATGATGGCCACGCTGTCTCCACCCGAGACTCAGTGAAATTGAAATCGCCGTGAAGATGCGGTGTACCCGCGGCTAGACGGAAAGACCCCGTGAACCTTTACTATAGCTTCACACTGGACGCTGATGTTGCCTGTGTAGGATAGCTGGGAGGCTTTGAAACCCGGACGCCAGTTCGGGTGGAGCCAACCTTGAAATACCAGCCTGGCATCATTGGCGTTCTCACTCAGGTCCGTGATCCGGATCGAGGACAGTGTGTGGTGGGTAGTTTGACTGGGGCGGTCTCCTCCCAAAGCGTAACGGAGGAGCACGAAGGTACCCTCAGCACGGTCGGACATCGTGCAATGAGTGCAAGAGCATAAGGGTGCTTGACTGCGAGACAGACACGTCGAGCAGGTGCGAAAGCAGGTTCTAGTGATCCGGTGGTTCTGTATGGAAGGGCCATCGCTCAACGGATAAAAGGTACTCCGGGGATAACAGGCTGATACCGCCCAAGAGTTCACATCGACGGCGGTGTTTGGCACCTCGATGTCGGCTCATCACATCCTGGGGCTGAAGTCGGTCCCAAGGGTATGGCTGTTCGCCATTTAAAGTGGTACGCGAGCTGGGTTTAGAACGTCGTGAGACAGTTCGGTCCCTATCTGCCGTGGGCGTTGGATGTTTGAGAAGAGCTGCTCCTAGTACGAGAGGACCGGAGTGGACGACCCTCTGGTGTTCCGGTTGTCACGCCAGTGGCATTGCCGGGTAGCTATGGTCGGACGGGATAACCGCTGAAAGCATCTAAGCGGGAAGCCCCCTTCAAGATGAGACATCCCCGAGGCCTAGAGCCTCCTAAAGGGCCCAGCGAGACCAGCTGGTGGATAGGCACGGTGTGGAAGCGCTGCAAGGCGTTGAGCTAACGTGTACTAATGGCCCGTGAGGCTTGACCCTATAACACCCAAGGGGTCTGGTCGCCGTGATAACGACCGAGTGGACAGCCACTCGAAAAACCGGATACGCATCCGCCCGCCAAGACGCTGGCGGACAAGAGACGATCACTTACCGCGTCAACGACGCACTCAGCATGATATGCATGACCCGTTACGCCTGACGACCATAGCACGCGTGAACCACCTGATCCCATGCCGAACTCAGAAGTGAAACCGCTTAGCGCCGATGGTAGTGTGGGGTCTCCCCATGCGAGAGTAGGTCATCGTCAGGCACTTATACCGCAAAGAACCCAGCCAACCGGCTGGGTTTTTTGTTGCGCGCTCGATAAGCGTGCCATTATTCAGGCCCCGGGTACGCTGTGCTCGGGGTTTTTTGCTGTGTGCACGAAGGGGAAGTGAAAAACCATAAGCGGGGAAGGGCGAATAGCATTATTCATGCATTTATTATTCACCCATCCCGTTCATTGCTAAGGTACGGGCACTGGCCACCTTCCTATTCGCATAAGTGGCTCTTTTGATCGACGTTAGCGGTGGTACTGCTTCTCGCGTTCGGGTTGCCAGAGAATCGCGTCTACTCGCAGGCGAGCATTTTGCTGATTGGGCAGCGGCCAGTCGATGGTGTCGCCCACTTTGAGCCCTAATAGGCTGGCTCCAATGGGGGCCATGATCGAAATAGCGTCTTTCGTCGTGCTGAGAGAGTGCGGGTACACCAGTGTACGCACCATCTGCTGGTTACGCGTTAGGTCAGTGAACTGAATCTGGCTGTTCATACTGACGACGTTGTCGGGAATGTCTTCAGGATCCACTACTTCTCCGCGACTAAGCTCGTCTTGTAAAAGCTCAGCCACCATTTGATCCTTGTCGGTGGCGTTATCGATCAAGCGCTGCAGACGATCTGCGTCGAGACGATTAATCAAGAGGGGAGGACGCTGCCCCATGATGCTCTCCTTGGCAAACGCGGCCGAACGACGCGGCGTGCGTTGTTAGTCAAATGGTACTGTCTGGCATAAAAAAAGCCCCACCAAGAAGGAAGGACTCAAGATACTGTTTGGATAGTGTACGACACTTCTAATGAAAAGACGACGCGCTTAGAGCGAGGCGCGCAAAGTGCTATGATGCAGGCCGCCGAGCGAGCAAGTGATAAATATCGCATTTATGGATTGCAAATGATTTTGAGGTGAAAGGTGAGCGATACGGTACCCACGTCATGGCTTGTTTACTGCCGACCAGGGTTTGAAAACGATGCGTTAGCAGAGATGCAGCATCATGCACAGCAACTTGACGTGCCCTGTGAGTCGGTGCGAGGTGAAGGTTGGGTAAGTGTCACGCGCCAAGACGGAGAGGCCATTAACGATTTACATCGTCGGGCCGCCTTCCATCGACTCATCTTCGCCAGACAGAGCTTAGCGGCGCTACCTGCGTTAGCATTGTCGCGTGATGATAGGCTAACGGCTATCTTGGAGCAAATCAAAGCAAGCCGTTGGAGTTTTGAAGACATTTGGCATGAAACGCCGGATACGAATGAGGGAAAAGCGTTAGCGGGTTTGATCAAGGCGTTGACCAAGCCATTGCAAAGCATGCTGAAAAAGCGAGGAGCGCTTCGCAAAAAGGCGGGTGGCCGACGCTTACACATATTTTGGACCGATGGTGACCGTGTCCAGCTAGGGATGAGTTTTCCTGATAATCGCAGCGACCTCATCAACGGAATTCGTCGGTTGCGTTTTCCTTCACGCGCGCCCAGCCGCTCGACGTTGAAGTTGGAGGAAGCTTGGCACGAATTCATACCCAGAGACGAGTGGGATGAGCGTTTGGCCGCGCACATGCAAGCGGCAGATCTTGGGGCAGCGCCGGGCGGCTGGACATGGCAGTTAGTGCAGCGTGGTATGTATGTCTATGCCATCGATAATGGCCCCATGAATAAGCAGCTCATGGACACTGGGCAAATCGATCACCTACGTGAGGATGGTTTTGCGTGGGAGCCGCCCCAGCGATTGGATTGGCTGGTGTGTGACATTGTCGATAAGCCAGTACGCGTATTGGCCATGGTTGAGCGCTGGTTAACGCGCAAATGGTGCAGGGAGGCGATCTTCAACCTCAAACTGCCGATGAAAAAGCGTTGGGATGAAGTGACACGCTGTCTGGCGGCACTGGAAGAAACATTGGCGGCGTCTGGGGTCCACGCCACGATTCGATGCCGCCACCTCTATCACGATCGCGAAGAAGTGACGGTACACGTCAGATTAGCGCATTAGTATGGCAACTGCTGTGTCCTAGTAGCCCGGCTCGTAGATGCGGATGGTTTCATCTTCCGTGAGCAACGGTAAAATACGCTGCATGGCCATGGCGCGCTCTTCGCTCCCGTGCCACTCTTTCCAGGCGCGCAGGTCGCGCCATTTGGTGATCATCAAACGGCGGTCGGTGTGGCCAAGCTCTACCAAGGTTTCACCACCAACGAAGCCTCGGACACCCAGAGAGACACGCATGGCCTCGCGTGCGGCCTGTTCATATTCGTCTTCTAAACCGGGCATAATGCGTCGTTCAATGATGATTTTTATCATAGGTCCGTTTCCTAACCGAGAGAGTCGATGACTGATACTACGGATGATTCCACCGCGTTCGATACGGCATTAGATACCACAGGGCTTTATTGCCCAGAGCCCATTATGTTGATGCATAACAAAGTGCGAGATATGGCGTCGGGCCAAATCTTGAAAGTCGTGGCGACCGATCCTGCCACCACTCGTGATGTGCCAAAGTTCTGCCAATTTCTTGGCCACGAACTGTTACATAAGGAGAGTGAGGGCGATCAATACGTCTACTTTATCCGCTTGGCATGACCCTGTGGAGAGAGACAAGGCGTTTACCGACTAAAGAGTAAACGCCTTGCATAGAGGATTATGGATGGTCACTACTGGGTACGACCATCATGGCAAGTGCCTCTAGTGTGGCTGGGTCCTCGTCCAAAATGCGGTTGGCAATGTGGCGCTGGAAGAAGTAGACGGTTTGATGCTGGGAGTGGGCATCGTAAAGGCATTCATCCCCCAGTAGGATCGGTGTCATAGTGGCCTTTTGCTCATCTGCCAAGACCGCCTCGACGCTGCCATTGCTATAAAGGCGCCATCCATACACCGACTTCATGTGCCAAGGAGCGCTAGGGTGATTCATGCAGAGCGCATGAGTGCCTAACGTGTCGGGAAGCTGCTGAATCAGTGTGACGTCGCCAGATGATTCATACTCGAAGTAACCGGCTGCCGCGATCAGCTCATCGTATTTGTGGTCAGGCGGAGTGTCGAAGATTTCGTCTGTCTCTGGGTCACGATAACCAACGAAAACACCACTCTCATGACTATCTAGCTCATGACAAGCAACGAGTGACTCCATCCAAGGAACGAGGCCAACGACACTACCATCTTCTCTCAGCCCCCAAGCAAGAATCGGCAGGCCGTAGTAGGTGTCGGGACTCGCAGCGAGCTGGTAGACCATCTCTAATCCATCTAGCTCTGGGGCTAAACGCACTAAATACTTTCGCGCCTGATGACGCTGACGCACGGTTTCCAGGTCGATGACCTGGGCAGAGCGAGTTGACAGGGGTGCGCCCATGGTGTCCCTCCTTGTACTGCGTGGCCACGACGTTGGCAAGCAGCGATCACCGCCTGCCGCTACCTTCACCAATAGCACAGCTTGACCGTCAGGTTAAGCGTAAACATGATTTTTAATCAGGTGTACAAGTAGTGTGTGCGCTCTTTAACGCGGTATGTTCTTTCCAGGTCGATTGAAATTGCGACCACGGTGCCTCTGGATTATCCAGTGAGAGCCAGTCGCGTTGGTAAGTGGCAACAGCATCGGGAGGTGTGATTGGGTGGGCATCGATCAATTGATTGACGCTAACGAGCCATTGCTGTGAGTGAGTGGCCATCGTCTCGATCCAAACGGGTGTGTCCACGGTGAGACAGGCTTCTTCGTCAGAGGTCTGCGTGAGCAGTTGATTAGCTTCACGGAGTCGCTGTTCCGCGAGGAGGAGCGCGCGCAGAACCTCTGCCGTAAGCGGTCGTTCCTGTAATGTCTTAAGGTGATTCTCAAGTCGTGAAGAGTCTTGCTCCCATCGATGGCTGAACTGCTCATTGACCATTTGACGAAGATAAGTGAGGGCAGCTAGCTGCTCGCTAATGTCGTCCGCCCCCCCTGGGGGTAGTGGGCTGCTAGCCCTGGAAAAGCTTTTTTCCCACTCGTCGGAATCGAAGATGGCGTTCCAGCTCACAGCGGGTAGCTGCTCGGTTTTTAGATCGGTTAGCTGCGCCAAGCGTGCTTTGTCGTCATCGCCTAGAGTGTTGGGGATATCGCTATTCCAGCAAGCGTCCAAGCGTTGCCATAGAGAGCGTTCATAAAGCCAGTGCTGGCTGGGAGGGGCGACACGGCCCAACTGATTATTGCGGGCAGCAATCAAGGACGTAATTTGGCACTCACGCAGCGCGTAGATGTTGAGCATGCCGTCGCGGGTTTCTGGCACGTCGATCAAGCGCTGCTGACGCTCAGGGAAAGCACCTATGTTACGCGGCTCTGATCGCGTTGGCAGTGGTGTATCGAGCGCCGCTGCCAACTGCTGGTGGTATTGCTCCCAGGCGTGCTCAGCGCTGTCGTCACTACACCCAACAAGTAAAAAAACCGTAGCGACCGGCCACCAGAGTGTGCGGAATGGTTTGGGCATACATCACTCCTGTCGACTGATCCTTTTTAAACGCCAAGCCAATAAACAGGCAGCTGTGCTGAGGCCCGCAATCAACCCCATCCAGTAGCCGTGTACACCCAACGGGTCAGACACACTCCCCAGGCCGTAGGTTCCTAGCCAGTGCCCGCCTCCCAAACCAACGATCCAGTAAGAGAGCACGGTAATTACCATCACGATCCGCGTATCTTTGTAGCCTCTGAGTGCGCCAGCCAAGTTGACTTGTAAGGAGTCAGAAAGCTGAAAAATCACCGCCAGTGAAATGATGGTAAGCGCTAACGCTTGAATATCTGCATTCGAGGTATAAAGCGATATCACCCAGGGCGCAGTGAACCACAATAGCGTGCTATTGATGGCAGCAACAATGACGCTGATGACGATACCATTCCAAGCCACTTGGCGCGCCATAGTCAAGCGCTGTTGGCCAAGCGTGTTACCTACGCGAACGGTCAGTGCCATGCTCAACGACATCGGTAACATGAACAGAATGGTCGTATAGCTGAGCGCGATTTGGTGCGCGCCAACGGTCACTTCACCGAAGCTGGCAATGAATAACGCGATCAGCGTGAACAGCGTGACTTCGACGAAAATAGCCACCCCGATCGGCACCCCTACGACGACGAGTTCGCGAATGCCCGCTAAACGAGGTGGCGTCAGCTGCTGCCATAATGACACGCTGCGATAGGTGTTGCCGCGGCGAGTGTAAAGCGCCATAGCGATGGCCATGGTCCACATGGAGATGGCGGTGGCAATGCCACAGCCAAAAGCACCCAGTGCCGGGAGCTGCTGCCAACTGACGGGGGCGAGATCGCCAAACAGAATCGACAAACCCTCGCCGCCGTAGATGAGTAAATAGTTACAGGGGACATTGACGGCCAAACCGATCAAGCTGATCCACAGGGCGGGGCGGGTGTGGTTCATACCATCCGAAAAGGCGCGTAGTGCTTGGAAGAGAGCAATGCCCGGCATGCCAAACGCCACAGCGCTAAGGTAGGCAGCGGACTCCTTTGCAACGCTCGACGGCACGTCCATGCGTTCGAAAATAGGTGTCACGGCGACCCATAGCAAGATTGCGGAGAGTAGGCCCAATGCCAACGCTACCCACAAAGCTTGATGCACGGCCGGGCGAATGGCATCGTGGCGCTGGCCACCCAGCAAGTGTGCCACGATGGGCGTCAAGCCCATGAGGGTGCCGGTCATGAAGAGCATCAGCGGCATCCACAAGCTCGACCCGACCGAGACCGCCGCTAAGTCCGTGGCGTTGTGTCGGCCGGTCATCATGACGTCGACCACGCTCATGCCCGCTTGGGCTAGCTGTGCACCACAAATCGGCAGTGCCAATGTGACCAGTGTGCATGTTTCTGGCCAGTAGATGGATTTGATATCGCTAGTAAAGCCGCCCAAGGTATGGCTCCTGTTTAGCAAAGAGACCTAAGAAAAGTCGATAGAGTAGCAGGAGTCGCTGTGCTTTGCCGTCTCCTCTTTAGCCTTGTGGAGGGGCAGGGGTATACTGCGTGAAATGCATCACGAAAGTATCAACATGGTCACACACGAAAAAGAGCGTTGGACGCTCGACGATATCAGGGCGCTGTTCGATGGTGTGTTTTTAGAGCAGTTTCAAACGCGTCTCGTCAAAGGGGGCGATGAGCCGCTTTATCGTCCCGCAAGTGCCGAGTTTCCGTACCATCAAGTTATTTTTGCTCGTGGTTATTTTGCCAGCGCGCTTCATGAAATTAGTCATTGGTGTATCGCAGGGGAAAAGCGGCGGCAGCTCGAAGACTATGGCTACTGGTATCTACCGGATGGTCGGAATGCCGAACAGCAGCAGGCCTTCGAGCGAGCAGAAATTGCGCCACAGGCCCTCGAACGACTGTTCGCTCATGCCTGTGGACGCACGTTTCACGTCAGCGTTGACAATTTAGGGGGAGAGGTCGAGGTAGACCGAGACGCCTTCGCCGCAAAGGTCGCTGCAAGAGCGCAGCGCTATTTATATGAGGGGTTACCGCTGCGCGCCAACGCTTTTCATACAGCGTTGGCGCACTATTATCAGCAACACGCCTCTCTCGATGACGCCATTGACAAGGGAAGAGCGCAGCTAGCGGCATGTGCCGCGGTTTAATCCTGTATGTTTAACTGGCGGTGGAGGGTCAGCATCACTTCTATTTCGTGCTCAGGGCGCATCGGTTCCAGGCCAAGATCGTTGAAGGCTTCGCTACGTAGGCGATGCCACTCTCCGGCATCCAACCGGTCGTAGAGCACCTTGGCCGGTGCAAGTTCAACGAAAGGATCCAAACCATAGGTATCGAAAAGCCTGGCGAACGCGGCTTCGTCTTCGCCGTTATCGCTGGTATAGAGAGTCGCTGAGAAGTGGTCGTTCTCCAGCTCGCGAATCACGTCCAGCGGGCTGACCCCCAAACTCTCCAACTCTTCGATACTGTACGCGCCCATGACGTTGCTGTCCTCGTCGATCCAGCTATCGTCAGGCTGAATCAGCGTTTGTTTGATACGTCCATCGGGCAGCGACCAGGCAATGGAGAGCGGCAGGCCATGGTCTTCGCCTGTTTCGATGGCAATGAAGCCAGGATAGTCAGCCACGCAGTTGCTCCTTTTAAGCATCAGCATTCAATACGGAAAAAACGTCGGGCGGTCTGCGTCGAAGCAGCCCCCAGCTCGGTGTCGCTTACCTCATGCCAACGGGCGATCTCTTGCACGATCCATGGCAGCAAAGCCGGTTCGTGTCGGCGTCCCTTCAATTTAGCAGGCAAATTCCGGGGCAGCAGGTAAGGGCAGTCGGTTTCCACCATCAGTCGGTCCAACGGAATGTCGCGCACCACTTCGCGTAGATGATGCCCTCGGCGCTCGTCGCAAATCCAGCCGGTGAGGCCGATGTGTAGGTCTAGGTCCAGATAGCCATGCAGGGTCGCTCGATCCGCCGTAAAGCAGTGTATCACTGCCTCACTAATGTCATCTCGCCAGTGGCGGAGGATATCCCGCATACGCGCTCCTGCATCCCGCTCATGTAGAAACAGTGGCAGGCCGCTTTCTGCCGCCAGTGCCAGCTGGGCTTCGAAGGCATGCTCCTGCTGCGCTGGGGTGGAAAAATTGCGATTAAAATCCAACCCGCACTCTCCAACCGCCACCACTTCCGGCATGCCATAGAGCCGTCGCATCTCTTGGGCGACCGTGTCGGTCCATCCACTGGCATCATGAGGGTGAACGCCCGCCGTTGCGTGAACCCCCGGGTACTGCTGCGCCATGTGCACAGCCTGCTTAGCGTGGGCGATATCGGTGCCGGTCACGATCAGCGTCGTAACATTGGCCGCCTTGGCCCGCGCTAGCACGTTATCCAGGTCGTGCTGGAAGCTTTCGTGGGTCAAGTTCGCGCCAATGTCCACCAAGGGTGTCTCGGGGCGAAATTGCAGTGCTTCGGGTAAAAACGTATCGGCCTCAATGCTTGCCAAACTGTATTCCTCCGCCATGGGTCATTAACGCTATTGTAACGCTGGCGGCTCACAACCACTAATGCGCCTACAATCTGCACGCGGTACGAATGGCACGAATTGCAAAAAAACTGGCTTGTTAGGTAAACAGTAGCCGGGTGTTTACTTTTACTATGCAAGGGGTCCATCGAATAAATGCACAGTAAATACTCCTTCAATAACAACAATAGACAGGTATAAATCATGCAATTATCACGTCACTTCGCAATGACAGCGCTATCCGCTGCGGTGCTTACGGCCGCCTGTGCGCCCCAGGTAATGGCCAATGAAGGGATCTCGGATAACGAAATTCGTATTGGTTATCTAGCTGATATGTCTGGGGTTTACCGTGACCCCATCGGCCCCCTTGGTGAGGATGCCATTCATATGGCCATAGAAGATGTGGGGGGTAGCGTGCAGGGTGCCAATATCGTTGTGTTTAGTGCCGACGACCGAAATAGTCCCGACGTGGGCTCCAGCGTCGTGCGTGAATGGATCGACGAGCGTAACGTGGATATGGTCACAGGCTTGGTGGCCTCATCGGTCACATTGGCGGCGGTGAGCTTGTTGCAAGAGGCCGATAAGCTGGGGTTAGTGAACGGCGCGGTTTCATCTGGAGTGACCAATGAGCACTGTTCTCCCAATCATATTCATTGGGTTTATGACACCTGGGCAATGTCTAATGGTACTGCTAAAGCGATTACGCAAGAGGGCTACAAAAATTGGTACTTATTGAGCGCTGACTACTCGTTTGGTCACGCACTTGAAGCGGACGTCGAGCGCGTCGTCACTGAAAATGGCGGGACCATCGTAGGGCGCGCCCGCCACCCCTTCCCCAACAACGATTTCTCATCGTTTATGCTGCAGGCGCAAGCGTCTGGGGCGGATGTCATCGCCCTGAACAATGCCGGTGGGGACACTATCAACGCAGTGCAAACAGCAGGGGAGTTTGGGATTACCCAGGCAGGCCAGGTGTTGGCAGGGATGGTGCTGTTTAGTACTGATATTCGCAGTATTGGACTTGAGAATGCGCAGGGTCTGCAGTTTACCAAGGCGTGGTATTACGACCTCAATGAAGAGACGCGTGACTGGGCGGAACGTTTTCGTGAGCGCACGGGCAGCATGCCGACCATGGTGCACGCCGGAATTTATTCCAGTACGCGCCACTACCTAGAAGCCATTGCCGCGGTAGGCACCGATGATACACAAACGGTTCGCCAGCAGATGGCCGATACGCCGATTAACGATATCTTTGCCACGAATGGCTATATCCGAGAAGACGGTCGCATGGTGCACGATATGTATCTTGTCGAAGTGAAAACACCGGAAGAGTCGGCCAATGAAGATGACTTGTTCCGCATCGTGCGGACTATCCCCGCAGAGGAAGCGTTCAGGCCGCTGTCTGAAAGCGTCTGCCCATTGATAACGAGTTAATCCATCGCTGAAGCCTTTTAGACCATAACAACAAGGACTTAGCATGACGCTTACCGACTCAATCCATCGTAATACCATTGGCGCTGCGCTTGACCGCAGCGCACGTAAATATCCTCAGCAGCTGGCTCTTCGCTTCGCTGAGCGCTCTTGGAGCTATCACACTCTCAATGCTGCCGCTAACCAAGTGGCTAATGCCCTTTTGGAGGCAGGGCTGGTGCCAGGAGACCGCCTAGCCGTTTATGGCAAAAACTCCGACGCCTACGTGATTGCTTGGCTGGCAGCGGTTAAGGCTGGGCTGGTGCATGTTCCGGTCAATTTTGCCCTGAGTAGTG
Organism: Vreelandella piezotolerans; assembly: GCF_012427705.1. NCBI lineage: Bacteria > Pseudomonadati > Pseudomonadota > Gammaproteobacteria > Oceanospirillales > Halomonadaceae > Vreelandella > Vreelandella piezotolerans. The sequence continues at coordinate 1,432,803 of NZ_CP048602.1, forward strand.
AGGAGCTTGGCTACATTTTGCAGCAGTCAGGCGCTAAGGGAGTGCTGAGTGATGCGTCGCTGGCTGACAAAGTGTGTGAGGCCACTCAATCCATCACGCTGACGGTGAATGGCACCTTGCATGCTGTAGAGCCTAGCGGCTTCGATGTATTAGCCAGCGCCGGTTCGTCCCACTCAAGTAAAGAACCTGACGTCGCGCTAGAAGGGAGTAGCCTTGCCCAGCTGCTCTACACCTCGGGCACGACCGCCGCGCCCAAGGCCGCGATGATGAGCCATCAGGCGCTAATGGCTGAATACATGGCGTGTATGGTGGAGCTGGATATCAAAGGCAATGAGGCGATGTTGGCCGCATTGCCGCTTTACCACTCAGCGCAAATGCACGTGTTTTTAATGCCTGCATTACTGCTCGGTGCCCCGGTCACTCTTTTGGAGGCGCCGCTGCCCGAAAGCTGCTTAGCGGCCATGGCTCAACACAAGATTAGCTCTTTTTTTGCGCCGCCTACGGTGTGGATAAGCCTCTTACGCCATCCGCAGTTCGGCCAGCACGACCTCTCTTGCCTGAAAAAAGCCTACTACGGTGCCTCCATTATGCCGGTGCCCGTACTCGAAGAGATGCAGCAGCGCTTTAGCGGTGTGGGGTTATACAACTGTTACGGCCAAAGCGAAATAGCGCCCTTGGCGACTGTTTTACGACCCGAAGAGCATGCTGAGCGCCCGGCATCGGCGGGTCGTGCGATTCTCACGGTAGAAACGCGTATCGTCGATTTAGAGGGAAACGATGTCGCCCCAGGGGAGCACGGTGAAATCGTGCATCGCTCGCCGCAGCTCATGGTGGGTTACTGGGATAAGCCCGAGATGACCGCTGAAGCGTTTCAAGGCGGTTGGTTTCACTCAGGGGATGTCGGTTATGTCGACGAGGCGGGATATCTATACATTGTTGATCGCATTAAAGACGTGATTAACACCGGCGGTGTGTTGGTGGCCAGCCGCGAAGTGGAAGAGGCGCTGTTCAAGCACGAGGCGATTTCTGAGGTGGCGGTGATAGGTCTGCCGGATGAAAAGTGGATCGAAGCGATTACGGCAGTGGTGGTATTAAAAGAGGGCCAGGCAGTCAGTGAAGAAACGCTGATTCACCACGTCAAAGGCATCATGGCGCCTTACAAAGTCCCTAAACGGATCGTCTTCACCGACGCACTCCCCAAAAGCACGGCGGGAAAAATTTTAAAGCGCCATCTGCGTCATGATCTCAAGGAGTCATGATGGACGAGCAGACGCACGCGCTTTTTCACACCATGATAACCCGCTGCTTAGCACAGGAAGTCGCGCCGTATTACCCACAGTGGGAAGAGGCTGGCGAGATTCCACGTTCGTTATGGCAGGCACTAGGAGCCGCTGGATTGCTTGGGATAGATCTAGAGGAGACGTACGGCGGCTCTGGAGCGGATATTGCCATCACACAGTTGGCGCTTGAAGAGATGTCTCGCCATGGCTTTGGTGGCCTTGCCAGTGCCTACAACATTCACGCCAATATCGTGATGCCCTATGTACTGAATCTGGGGTCGCCTGAACAAAAAGAGACATGGCTGCCGCGAATGGCTCAAGGTGAGTGCTTAGGAGCGATTGCCATGAGCGAACCTCATGCAGGCAGTGACTTGGCCGCAATGAGAACGCGTGCCACCCCAACAGATCAGGGTTGGCAGCTCGATGGCAGCAAACTGTTTATCACCAACGGTCAAGTAGCTGACCTGGTGATTGTCTGCGCAAAAACGGATCCTACTGCTGGCGCAAAAGGGGTCTCGCTATTTTTGGTGGACACCACGTTGCCTGGTTTTTCCCGGGGTAAGCCGATCAAAAAAATAGGTCAGCATGCCAGTGATACGGCGGAGCTAGCCTTCGATCAATTACAGCTGCCTACCAACGCGCTACTGGGTAAAGAGGGCGAAGGGTTTCGCTATCTCATGCAAGAGCTGCTCCGTGAGCGTTTGGGGGTGGGCGCCCAAGCGTTGGGGGCGATAGAAGGGGCGCTGGCGCTAACGCTTGAGTACGTCACCCAGCGGGAAGCCTTTGGCCAGCGGATCGCCGATTTTCAAAATACCCGCTTTACGCTGGCGCAGATTAAAGCCCAGCTAGAGATGGCAAGGGCTTACTTCGAGCAGTGTGTCGAACGGTATCGACAAGGCACCATGAGTAGCACCGATGCGGCTATTCTCAAGTTACAGCTGAGCGAGCTGCAGTGCCATGCAATTGATCGCTGCTTGCAGCTATTTGGTGGCTACGGCTACACCCAGGAGTACCCCATTTCACGCTTTTATCTGGATGCACGGGTACAAACGATTTATGCCGGCAGTTCTGAAATCATGAAAGAAGTGATCGCGCGCTCGCTGCTGGGCAAAGCTTCTGAATAGGCGGAAAGCGTGAGCGTGTCATGTTCAACAAGGAGAAGATATGCAGCTGGATAGCGTAGTCATCGTGGGCGGTGCACGTACGGCCATCGGCGGGTTTGGCGGGGCGCTGTCAACGTTTGCCCCGCACGAGTTAGGTACCATCACGGCCATAGAGGCGCTACGCCGAGCTGGGGTAGACGGCGCCGATATTGATCACTCAGTGTACGGTCATATTATTACCACCGGCCCACAAGATGCCTACTTGGCTCGCCATGTTGCGCTCGATGCAGGCGTCCCTAAAGAAGCCGGCGCCTTTAATGTTAATCGGCTGTGCGGCTCCGGAGTCCAAGCGGTGGTGTCAGCGGCGCAGCAAATTGCCATGGGTGATAGCCGTCTTGCCTTAGCGGGCGGTGCCGAAACCATGTCCCGTGGTGCCTACGTATTGGCTCCCCAGGCGCGTCATGGCATCCGTATGGGTGACACTTCCCTTCAAGACTTGACCCTGGGGGTGCTCAGCGACCCATTTGGCAGTGGTCACATGGGGCTCACCGCTGAAAATATCGCTCAGCAGTATGGATTGAGTCGTGAGCAGTTGGATCAGTTCGCCCTCGATAGCCATCAAAAAGCAGCGCGGGCGATATCAGAAGGGCGTTTTGATACTCAAATCGTGCCAGTTGAGGTGACGAAAGGTAAGCAAACGCTGGCCTTTGCCCGTGATGAGCATGTCCGAGAGGGTGTTGAACTCGGTGATTTAGCACGTCTAAAACCTGCGTTCAAACGCGGCGGCGTGGTCACGGCTGGCAACGCCTCGGGTATTAATGATGGCGCGGCAACGCTGGTCTTGGCTCATGCCGAAGAGGCGCAGACTCGGGGGCTCACTGTGCGTGCGCGGCTTCGAGTCGCCACCACCGCGGGTGTGGAGCCATCGCTGATGGGGTTAGGGCCGATTCCTGCGGTCAAGCGCTGCCTAACGCAGGCAGGGCTAACGATCAACGATATCGATGTGATTGAATCCAATGAAGCGTTCGCGGCCCAAGCGATGGCAGTGGCCGCGACGCTCGGCTTTCCGCTCGAAAAGCTCAATCCCAATGGTGGAGCGGTGGCGCTTGGCCACCCCGTGGGGGCGACGGGCGCCATCTTAATCTTGAAGGCGCTGCATGAGTTGGAGCGTATTCAGGGGCGCTTTGGATTGATTACGCTCTGCATTGGCGGTGGGCAAGGCATCGCGCTGTTGATCGAGCGCTAAGCCGCCCCGGTATCCAATAACAATCAAAGGTAGGTCTTATGTCGACGATAACGCCAAAACTGCTTCCTTCGACGTCCTCTGCCACCAACCCTCCCATGCTGATCAAGGATCTGCTGGAGTCCGGTGTGCGCATGGCGGGCAACAATCAGATTGTGTATCGTGATCAAACCCGTCACGACTACCGTCGGTTTCAAGAGCGTGTTCATCAGTTGGCCCACCTTTTAACCTCACAAGGCGTTCAGGCCGGTGACGTGGTGGCCGTGCTCGATTGGGACAGCCACCGCTATCTAGAGTGTTTTTTCGCCATTCCCATGATCGGTGCGGTGCTACACACAGTGAATGTCCGCTTAGCGCCTGAGCAGATCCTATACACCATGGAACACGCGGAAGATGTCTTTGTGCTGGTGCATGAAGACTTTGTGCCCCTGTTGGAACCGCTGGCCCATCAGTTGCCCAATATTCGCGGTTATCTACTCTGCCAGGAAACCACCCAGGAAGTGACCACTCCGCTCCCCCTGGTGGGAGAGTTTGAAACGCTGCTGGCTGAGCAACCCAGCCACTATGAGTTTCCCACGTTCGATGAAAATGGCGTGGCCACCCTGTTCTACACCACCGGTACCACGGGCAATCCGAAAGGGGTGTTTTTCACCCACCGTCAGCTTGTGTTGCACACGCTAGGTGAAGCCAGCACGTTCCAAGCGCCCGGCTTCGAGCTGCTGAACCGAGATAAGGTGTATATGCCGATTACGCCGATGTTTCACGTGCATGCCTGGGGCGTCCCTTACACCGCCACGCTGTTAGGGGCGACACAGGTGTATCCGGGCAAATACGAGCCCGAGATGCTGGTGAAGCTGCTGGTCAGTGAAAAGGTCGATTTTTCGCACTGTGTACCGACGCTGCTCAACATGGTGGTCAGTGCCGAGGCGATTGCGTCGAAGAAGGTCGATCTAACTGGCTGGAAGGTTCTGGTAGGCGGCAGCGCACTGACTCAGGCATTGGCAAGTCGTGCCTGGGCGTTGGGGATCGATACCCGTAGCGCCTACGGGATGTCGGAAACCTGCCCGCTGCTCACGGCCGATATATTACCGAAAGAAGTCACTGAGGCTGACTTCGAGCATCAGCTTCCGTGGCGCTGCAAAGCGGGGCTTCCGGTGCCGTTTGTCAGGCTGCAGGTGGTCGATCTCGACGGCCAACCGCTCCCCCACGATGGTAAAAGCGTGGGCGAAGTGCGTGTTCAAGCGCCTTGGCTCACCCAGGCTTACTATAAAGAAGAGCAGCGCAGTGAAGAGCTGTGGCAGGATGGCTGGCTGCATACCGGGGATGTGGGATCGCTGGACGAGCACGGCTTCCTATCGATTAGCGACCGCATTAAAGACGTCATCAAAACGGGCGGCGAATGGCTGTCATCGTTGGAGTTGGAAAGCTATATCAGCCAGTGCCCCGGGGTTGCTGAAGTAGCAGTGATTGGCGTGGCAGATGATAAATGGGGGGAGCGACCGGCTGCGCTGGTGGTGCCCAGTGATATCGAGCAACCGCCTACCGTTGAAGCGATTCAGGGCTTTATGGAGCAGTTTGTTGCGCAAGGAAAGCTGAACCGTTGGGGCGTTCCCTCGCTGATCCGTATCGTCGATGAAATCCCCAAAACCAGCGTCGGCAAGCTAGATAAAAAGCGCATCCGCACGGAGATATAAACGCCAACGTTTCACCCTGTCGCCTGCGCCTTACGGTAGGCGGCAGGGGAGTTTCCCGTCCACTGCTTGAAGGCGCGGCTGAAGCAGGCTAAGTCCTCGAAGCCCAGCGTTTCTGCGATGGAAGCGAGCGTCCGATGGCTTCGGGTGAGCGCTTGAATCGCATAGTCACGGCGGTACTCATCTTTCACGGCTTGGAAGTGCGTCCCCTCCAGTCGTAAATGCCTCGATAGTGTTCGAACGGAGACATGCAGTGCCTCGGCGACCTCTTGCACGGTACACGCATCCGGCAGGTGACGGCTGAGATGCTCTCTCACCCGGTGAGTCGCTAAACGATCTTCAAACGAGACATAGAACCAATCCGCGGGGGCGCGCTGTAAAAAAGCCCCCAGGTGCCGCTTCGTTTGCCGGATAGGCTGCTCCAATAGCGACTTATCGAAGTAAACGGCCGTTTGTGGCTGATCGAATTTTACTTTGCCAGGGTAGAAGTAGAGGTAGTCGGCACTGTGTGTGGGTTGCGGATAGCTGCACTCCATCAACACGGGCGGTATCTTGCGAGCGATCAACCATGAAGCGATGCCATGAAAAAGCTTGAGCATTAATTCGTGCACGAAAATACGGCTGCCCGGCAGCGGCGCATGCTCCTCGAGCGCCATCCTCGCTAGGTCGTTGTCGATGGTAAAGGTGTAGCCAAAGTCATCCAGCATGATGCGAAAAAACTGGGTGTAGCGATGGAGGGCTACCTGGAGCGTTGGCGCGTCCAACATACTCAAGCAAAGCAGCTTGAGCGTTCCGCAGCGTAACGGGCGGGAGAAAAAGCGCGGCGTTTCATCGTCTAACTCGACGGCCAGCCGACGATATAACTCCGCGAACTGCTCGACGGTAACACGCCCGTGAGGGGCGCTGAGTAAAAAGGGGGAAATGCCCGCCTGTACTAGATAATGCGTGGGGGGCTGCCCCGCAAATGTAAGGCCACGAAAGAGTTCGTTGACGAAATGCATGGAGACCGTAACTGTCACGGTGATTTCACCTTGCCCGCATCTTTAAACACCGCTTTATAGTCGTGATCCTTCCGTGACGTTAGCACGTTGTCTCGCTTGGCTCTACAAGGGTGCATCGTAATTCGGAAGCATGCGTTACACTGTGCGCCTCACGATGAAGGAGGACACTGCGTGACCCTGTTACGACTCGAACAGCTGCAACTCGCTTACGGCACCCAAGTACTGCTCGATCGCGCCGACCTGACGGTTGAAAGAGGCGAGCGGCTGGCGCTGGTCGGACGCAACGGCACCGGTAAATCCACGCTACTCAAGCTCGTAGCGGGCGATATTCAGCCAGATGATGGCACCATTTGGCGCGCCCCCGGTTTGAAAATCGGCGTGCTGGCTCAGGAGCTTCCCGAATCCTCGGGGATGACCATCTTCGATATGGTGGCCCAAGGCCTGCCCGAAGCAGGTGAGCTGCTGTCGGAATATCAACACCTGATCAACGATCCTGACCCGGACATGAATCGCATGGCGACGCTTCAGACGCGGCTCGAGGCCATTGACGGCTGGTCGTTTCATCAGCGTATCGATGTCGTGCTCACACGACTGGGTTTGCCACCCGAAGCGGAGATGAGCGCACTTTCCGGCGGCTGGCGTCGTCGGGTGGCGCTGGCCCGTGCGCTGGTTTCCGAGCCGGACCTACTGCTGCTGGATGAGCCGACCAACCATTTGGACCTCGATACCATCGCGTGGCTGGAAGAGCAGCTGCTCGCTTTCAACGGCGCTGTGCTGCTGATCACCCACGACCGTGCGTTTCTGTCGAAACTCGCCACGAATATTTTAGAACTGGATCGCGGGAAGCTCGGGCGTTATCCCGGTGTCTACAGCGAGTATCAAGAGCGCAAACAGCACGAGCTGGAGGTCGAATCGCGCGAAAATGCATTGTTCGATAAAAAGCTCGCTCAGGAAGAGGCCTGGATTCGCCAGGGGATCAAAGCGCGCCGTACCCGTAACGAAGGGCGCGTCCGCGCGCTAGAAGCCATGCGCAATGAGCGCAGCCAACGCCGCGAGCGTCAAGGCACCGCCAATCTCACGGTGGATAGTGGCGAACGCACCGGTAAGCGGGTGGTCGAGCTCAAAGGCGTTACTCAGCGCTTTGGTGATGAGGTGATCCTGCGCAACGTGAACCTGGAAGTGATGCGTGGCGACCGCATCGGCTTCTTGGGGCGTAACGGTGCCGGTAAAACCACGCTGTTGAAAATATTGCTTGGCGAGCTGGCCCCTACCGAAGGCAGCGTACAGTTGGGCACTAATCTCAAAGTGGCCTATTTTGATCAGCTACGGGCCGGCCTCGAGTTGGAAAAAACGGTGTATGACAACGTAGCCCAGGGGAGTGATCGCGTTAGCGTGGGCGGTAAAGACCGCCATGTCATGAGCTACCTGCAAGATTTTCTGTTCACCCCAGACCGCGTTCGTCAGCCAGTGAAAGCGCTTTCCGGTGGTGAGTCCAATCGCCTGCTCTTAGCCAAGTTGTTCACGCAGCCTGCTAACGTGTTGGTGCTGGATGAGCCCACCAACGACCTGGACATGGAAACCCTGGAGCTACTCGAAGAGCTACTGCTCGATTTTGATGGCACGCTGCTTCTGGTTTCCCACGACCGAACCTTCATGGATAACGTGGTGACCAGCATGCTGGCCTTCGAAGGTGAAGGGCGTGTGCGCGAATACGTGGGGGGCTACACCGACTGGATTCGTCAAGGAGGGCAGCTGCCGCCCGCTCCCTGGGAGGGGGCAGCGCGTCAACAAACGGAGCCTACTCGCGCAGCGGAAGAAAAAACGCCACCGGCAATGGCGGCGGAGCCTGCGAAAAAAACCGTCAAGCTCTCTTACAAGCTTCAACGTGAATTGGATGCGCTGCCTGCTGATATCGAACGGCTAGAGAGTGACGTGGAAGCACTTGAGAAAGAGATTGGCGACCCCGCTTTTTATCAGCAGGAAGCCACGGCGGTCACTGCCAAGCTACAGTCACTCGAGAAGGCCCAGCAAGCGTTGGATAGTGCCATGGAGCGCTGGATGGAGTTAGAAGCCATGGCGAACGGAGAATAGAACGCGTAGTGAAATGCCAAAGGCCCCGTGAGGGGCCTTTGAGATTGACAAGTCACTCGTCGCTTTTTTCACCTTTTTTACCCACACGCACGGCGAGCACATCGCACTGTGCGCCGTGAAGAACACCGGTCGACGTAGAGCCCAGTAACAGCGCGAAACCGTGGCGACCATGGGAGCCGACCACGATCAAGTCGACGTTATGCTCATCGGCGAAACGGTGGATCTCGGTGTCAGGCATACCCACGACTACGTGTTGATCGGCGGCGTCGACGTGGGGAGCAGCAATGTCAGCCAAGCGTTTTTTGGCATGATCATCGAGCTGGTCTTGTATGCTGGTGAGGTCCATGGGTATGTCGCCGCCGTAGGCGAATCCCAAGGGTTCCAGAGTGTGCATGATCGAAATTTTCGCGCCGTTGTTGCGCTCGGCAATCGCCACCGCACGCTCAAGGATTTTGTGAGAGTCTTTGGTTAAGTCGACGGCGACCAGGATATGGCGATAGCTCATGGCGTATCTCCTTGGTGATGTGCCACACAGAAAGGCTCTGTTCGATACCTTTACTTTAGGTCTGAAAATGAATCTTAACAACGACCTAGGTCATGGTTTTTAAATATTGCGAGTTGAGTTTGACGAAAAGAGGGTAAGCGTTGCAATGGAATGGTTGATCATCGTTTTTATTCTGATGTTTGTGATTGCGCCAGTCATGTGGTTAAAACCAAGCCCGCGCCAAAAGCGCCAGATGGCGCTGCGCTCCTGCGCAGCGCGTCAGGGGGTGACGGTCAAAATGGCCAAACCGCCGCTCCATCACTTTAGAGGCACCATGCCGGCTTATCGCTGGCACTACGCGCAGTCCGCGCCTGGGCCAGATTTTTTATTGGTGAGAAACTCCAATGCCAGTGAGGCATTAGAGCCCTTTCATGCAGGCTGGCGCTGGCGCATTGCGCCGCTGCGTCCCTTGCCCGATGTGGCCAGCACACACTTACGAACTCTGTTAGAGCGTCTGCCTCAGGATGCGTTGGTATTGGAATCTAACGCCCATTCGCTGACGTTATGGTGGTGGGAATCACAAACCGCCGAGCGGTTTACGCGCTATTTGGCGGATATCGAACCTCTCAAGAAGGCGTTAAGCGGCCTTTCAGACCACCCACCCGCCAAACCGCTAGCGCCAGATGGCGTGGAACAAGGAAACGTCTAATGACTAGGCTGTGGGGCTATCTTGGTCCCTTGCCTGAATCGCCAGACCGTTGGATTCGATCAGCGCAAGCCACTTATCCAACTGGTCCAGGTCCTGTTCGCTCAAGCCCGCTAGCATCTCCTGACGCGCAGCCAGTACCACACTATCGATCTGCTCCAGGAGCGGCATGGCGGCTGGGGTAAGATAGAGCCGTTTGCTGCGTCGATCGTTATCGCAGGCGCGACGCTCGACCAGACCTTGCGCCTCCAACTGTCCTAAAGTACGCACCAGCGACGGCGCCTCGACACCGATCGCGCGCGCCAAATCACACTGAGGATTGCCTTCCCCCAGTTTCCAAAGATGGTACAGCGTCACCCACCGGGTTTGGGTCAGCCCTAATGGTGCCAGCCTGCGATCGAGGATCGAGCGCCACAGATGGGGCAAACGAGCAATACGAAAACCAATTGTTGATGCCATAGGTAACTAACTGCCGAAAAGTGTAAGTGAACGAATTGTCATAAGCTGCGCCGCTGAATGCAAGGCGTTCTGTCACTCGGGCTGATTAGCGTCATTTTGGGTGGAGCCATTGCCCGGAATGAAACGACGTAAATTCAGAGCGCTCAAACCGCTCGCACGGACCGTGCCATCGGCCACGGTAGCGGCGTTAACATCTTCCGAGACAGTAAACCGAATCAATCCTAGCCGCTGGCCACCGTCGGTCATGATATCGACACGCCACTCGCCAGAGGGGTCTTGAGGGAAATTCTGTTTATGGCTCCAGGCGCGGTATCCCTGTTCGCGGCCGCCGTTGATCGCCAGTGCAACGGTATCCAGCGCTTTTCCATTATGATGCCACGCATGGTAAATCGTTTCGCTCAGCCCTCGCGGGGCGCGAATGGCCGTATAGACGTACAGGCCGCTGCTGCGAATGGCCTCGGGCGTCAGGGTCAGCGACCCTTGCGGGGCGCGCTGCTGCGTATCGAAAGCGGGGGAGAGCGCCGTGCTGGTCATCCACAGGCTGGCGGGCGGTACCCAAACGCGGCCAAGCCATGCCCCGTAGGCCAGTACCACGGTAAGCGCAAAAAATCCCAACCAGCGCGCGGGAGAGCGTTTTTTGAGTAGATGCCAGAAGCTGGGCAGCGCCACGAGTACCGTCAAGACTAAGGCAAGTAGCATGCTCTGGCCGGTGGTCAGGTGAACCATGATGGGGAGTATCACCAGCAGAACAAGAAAGACGCACTGAGCATGAAACATGAAATAGAGGCTGCGCCAGCGGCCAGCGAGTTTGTAGTAGAGCGGGTCAATGATCGACCACACGGCCATGCCTATGACCAAGAGCGCGAAGAGCGCTTGTCCACTGTTCCACACCGTAGTGACTAGAATAAAGGGCAGGGTGAAAAACAGCGTCTCTTGGTGGATCATTTGCGCAATAAAGGCCGTTACGCCTCTCGGCAGCGTCGGGTGACCACGATGGGAGAGCCAGCGGCCAATCACACTTTCAGATAGCAGTAGTAGCCAAGCGAACAGCAGGCCGAGTGCCAAAGCTGCGCCTAGCCACTGCTGCCGATCCACCAAAAAAAAGCTGCCGAGCCCGGCCGCAAACGCCATCGGTGGCCAAAGCCAGCTCCAGGGCTTCAAGCGCTCGACGATTCGTTCGATGCATCCTTGCAGTGCTTCTAGTCGCGCGGGTGTGAGGAGTGTCCCCATAGCGTCAAAAACTCATCAATGAAACGTATATGATCGTTGGGATCGTGATTAAAGTCGATGTGACGACGAAGTGTGGAAGAAAAAAGCGCAAGAAATGTGCTCATGGCCATGTGAACTGGGGGTAAGCCAATTAGCCAAAAGTCAGGGCTTGACGTACTGATGTAACTCAACCAAGCTAAAGCAATCAAACGACCGTATGAAATGCGTGGCGGGCTCGTTATCGACGTGCCAGCCCGAACTTGTGGAGAGAGCGCGAATGATCTATCAAGGCAATGCCATCACGGTGGAGCGTCGTGACACCCAGGGTGGTAATGACATCGCAATGCTCACTTTCGATTTGAAAGATGAGTCCGTCAACAAGCTATCTAGCGCCGTCGTGGCCGAGCTAGGCGACGCTGTCAAAGCGATTCAGGCCGAAAGTGGTTTGGAAGGGTTGATGATTCGCAGCGCCAAAGACGCCTTTATCGTCGGCGCCGACATCACAGAATTCCACAGCCTGTTCCACAAGGGCGAAGAGTACTTGGTGGAGATGAACCTCAAGGTTCACGACATCTTCAACGCCATTGAAGACCTGCCTTTCCCTACGGTGACGGCAATCAACGGGTTGGCGCTGGGCGGCGGCTGCGAAGTCCTGCTAACCACCGACTTCCGCGTGATGAGTGAGAAAGCCAAAATTGGCTTGCCGGAAACCAAGCTGGGTATTCTGCCGGGGTGGGGCGGTTGCGTGCGTCTGCCGCGCCTGATCGGTGCCGATAATGCCGTCGAGTGGATTGCTGGTGGTACCGAAAACCGTGCCGATGCTGCCTTGAAAGTAGGCGCCGTGGATGCCGCTGTTGCCCACGAGCAGTTGGAAGAGGCGGCACTGGATATCCTCGACCGCGCCAATGCAGGCGAATTGGATTATCACGCTCGTCGCGAAGAGAAAAAATCACCGCTCAAACTCAACGCCATCGAACAAATGATGGCGTTCGAAACCGCTAAAGGATACGTCGCTGGCAAAGCGGGCCCGCACTATCCCGCCCCGGTTGAAGCGATCAAAGTGATCCAAAAAGGCGCCGGTGAGACCCGCGCCCGCGCTCAAGCCATCGAAGCCAAGTCGTTCGCCAAATTGGCGCTAAGCAGCGTTGCCTTCAACTTGGTGGGCCTGTTCCTGAACGACCAAGTGGTCAAGAAGAAAGGCAGCAAGTACGAGAAGCAGGCGCAGCCGGTCAAGCAAACCGCCGTGTTGGGTGCTGGCATCATGGGCGGGGGGATCGCCTACCAGAGTGCCAGCAAGGGCACACCGATCCTGATGAAAGACATCAAGGACGATGCCATCGAGCTTGGCCTCAAAGAAGCCCGCAAACTGTTCGCTAAACAGGTAGAGCGTAAGAAGCTCACCACCGAGCAGATGGCCGAAAAACTCTCCAATATCCGTCCAACCCTCTCTTACGGCGATTTCGGTAATGTCGATTTGGTCGTAGAAGCGGTGGTCGAGAACCCCAACGTCAAAGACGCCGTGTTGACCGAAGTAGAGGACAAGGTAAGTGAGAACACGATTCTGACTTCCAACACGTCGACCATTTCGATTAACCGTCTGGCCAAGAATCTGAAGCGCCCGGAAAATTTCTGTGGCATGCACTTCTTCAACCCCGTGCACCGCATGCCGCTGGTGGAAGTCATTCGTGGTGAGAAAACCTCGGACGCCGCCGTTGCCGCAACCGTGGCTTATGCTCGGGCCATGGGTAAAACCCCCATCGTGGTGAATGACTGCCCTGGGTTCCTGGTCAACCGTGTGCTTTTCCCTTACTTCGGTGGCTTTAGCTTCCTGGTCGAGCAGGGTGCCGACTTCCAGCGCGTCGATAAAGTCATGGAGAAGTTTGGCTGGCCAATGGGCCCGGCGTACCTGCTGGACGTCGTCGGCATGGATACCGCCGTGCACGCCAATGATGTGATGGCTGAGGGCTTCCCAGATCGTATGGCACGTGAGGGTAAAACGGCTATTCAGGTCATGTACGATAACAAGCGCTTGGGCCAGAAGAACGACAAAGGCTTCTACGCCTACGAAGAAGATAAGAAGGGTAAGCCGAAGAAAGTGAGCGACGAGCAGGCTTACGCACTAGTAAAAGAAGTGGTGAAAGAGCAAAAAGAGTTTTCGGATGAGGACATCATTGCTCGCATGATGGTGCCGCTGTGCCTTGAGACCGTGCGTTGCTTGGAAGATGGCATCGTCGATACGCCCGCAGAAGCCGACATGGCGCTGATTTACGGCATTGGCTTCCCTCCCTTCCGTGGCGGTGCGCTGCGCTACATCGACGCGCTGGGCGTGGCTGAGTTCGTCGCGATGGCGGATCGTTTGGCAGAAGAACTAGGGCCGCTGTACGCGCCTACCGAGAAGCTCCGCGCCATGGCCAAGAGCAACGAGCAGTTCTATGCGGGCGCCACGGCAAGCGCTCAGGCCTAAGTCACCACCCACAGGAGAAATAAGATGAGTTTGAATCCGAGAGATATCGTGGTGGTGGACGGTGTTCGTACCGCCATGGCGAAAGCGAAAAACGGCGCCTTCCGCAACGTGCGTGCCGAAAACCTCTCCGCTGCCGTGATGCAGGCGCTGTTTACCCGAAACCCTAATCTGGATCCGTCGGAAGTAGACGACGTGATCTGGGGCTGCGTCAATCAGACACTAGAGCAGTCCATGAACATCGCTCGCAACGCGGCGATCATGACCGGTATTCCTCGTACGGTGCCTGCCCAAACGGTGAACCGCCTCTGCGGCTCTTCGATGACCGCACTGCATATTGCTGCTGCAAACATTAAGGCGGGCATGGGTGATTTTTACGTGATCGGCGGTGTTGAGCACATGGAGCACGTACCGATGGCTCACGGCGTCGACGTGAATCCGGCGGCGAGTAAATACGCGGCCAAAGCCGCCATGATGATGGGGCTCACGGCGGAACTGCTGGGTAAAATGCACGGTATTTCCCGCGAAGATCAGGACAAGTTCGGTGTCCGTTCGCATCAACGTGCACAAGCGGCGATGGAGAAGGGCTACTTCGACAATGAGATCATCGGCGTCGAAGGTCACGACCAGCGTGGCTTCAAAGTGCTTGTGAAAAACGATGAGGTGATTCGCGCCGATGCCAGCCTGGAATCCATGGCGAACCTGAAGCCGGTCTTCGATCCGCGTAACGGTACCGTGACGGCGGGCACTTCGTCAGCGCTTTCAGTGGGCGCTTCCGCCATGGCCGTGATGAGCTACGAGCGTGCCCAGGCGCTGGGGCTGGAGCCGATTGCCAAAGTACTCTCAACCGGTGTCGCAGGCTGCGATGCATCTATTATGGGGTATGGTCCGGTACCTGCATCTAAAAAAGCCTTGAAAGCGGCTGGCTTGTCTGCAGCGGATATTCAAACCGTCGAGCTGAACGAGGCATTTGCCGCCCAGGGGCTGCCGGTGTTGAAAGACCTAGGCTTCCTGGATGTCATGGACGAAAAAGTGAACCTGCACGGCGGTGCCATCGCCTTGGGTCACCCGTTAGGCTGCTCCGGGTCGCGCATTTGCACGACACTGCTGAACGTCATGCAGCAGCGCGATACCACCCTGGGCCTAGCCACCATGTGTATTGGCATGGGACAAGGGGTTGCCACGGTGTTCGAGCGTTTGAAGTAATATGCGCTCTTCCCCGTAATGAAAACGGCACCCTGAGCGGTGCCGTTTTTCGTTTCAAGATGTTAAAACAATCCGTTATCCAACCCAGCAGCAAGGGTCATGCCCAGCTCTTCGGCTTGGCTGATAAACGCCTCTTGCCACTCGCCGCGAAAAATCAGAGGGTCCTGCACCCAACGCCAGCGTAGTCCCGTAACGATACTTTCCACTGCCCGACGAGTACCCGTTCCATCATGGCCCGCGCGGATGTAGAGCGCGCAGGGCAGGCCCTGCTTCTCTTCCAGTACGCCGTAGTAGCTGCGGTCGAAAAAGTCCTTTAGCGCGCCGCTCATGGTGCCTAGGTTTTCGGTAGTGCCCAATACGATACCGTCACAATCGATGATGTCCGTCGGTCCTGCGTCGAAAGGCGTTTTGACGATGCACGTCACTGACTCGATATCCTCATGTTCTGCACCTCGCTGTACGGCCTCGCTCAAGGCGCGGGTATTGATGGAGGGGGAGTGGGCCACGATTAATAGACGTTTCATTCGGCGTTCTTCAGGCAATTGGCGGTAAGTTCAAGAGGTGCCACACTGTAAGCACTCCATGGCACAGCCTAGTCGCCTTTGGGTAAACCAATCAAACGCTCTCACACGGCATCTTGGATAGGGTATCAAGCGTTGAACGATCAACCAGGGAATTGCGTCATGCGCCAGCAGACCAAAGCGATAGGGATCACCACTTTTTGCACATTGGCACTCTTATTGGCAGGGTGTGCCGGCCCATCACGCCCGCCTGCCGATAACGAGCGCTCGGCGGCTCCTGCCGTCAATCAAGTAGCGACAGTGCCTAGCGCGCAGATAGCGCAGCCATCTTCCGTGGTGCGCGCCGATGATTGGGCGCCGCCACTGCAGGTGAGTCCAGAAGAAGAGGCCGCTTATTACGTCAGCCGCTTGGCGGATCGCCGGTTCGTCAGCCAGTATGGAGGCCCCGATAACTCAAGGCCTTGGTACATCGCCGCCGAGCGACTAGGCGACATCGGCCTGCCGGCAGTGCCGCTGTTGTTCTCGAGATTACACACCGATGACGCTTATGAGTTGATGCTGGTGCTATACGCGCTTCAGCTCGCCACACAGGATCCGCTTGTGACGTTTCAAACGGACGGTGACTACATTCAATTGCCCTCCGTATTAGACCCTGACGCAAATGCGGAAAATCGGCGAATTGCGCAGCAGTGGTGGGAGCGCCATTCGTCGCGATTAGAGTTTCGCTAAATCATTCGCTACATTATGGCTTGCTATTACATCCGTAGAATAGGAGAGCATGATGGCTTTTGCACTATCCTCAATGAGCGTCACTAGCTCGGCGTTTGCGAATCACCAAGCGATTCCTGCCAAGCACACGGGCGAGGCTGAAGACGTTTCCCCAGCGCTTGCGTGGGAGGGGGCGCCGGAAGGTACTAAGGGGTTTGCGGTGATTTGTCATGACCCAGATGCGCCACTGGTGAAAGAGGGCAGTTATGGTTTCGTTCACTGGGTGCTGTACAACCTGCCTGGTGAGACCACTTCGCTGGAAGAAAGTACTGCGCTGGGCACGTCCGGTATCACCGATTTCGGTAAATTGGGATATGGCGGGCCTATGCCGCCGGAAGGACATGGCAGCCACCTTTACTACTTCTGGGTACTGGCGCTGGACAAGCAGACGTCACTGCCCGAAGGGCTGACGTTGCCTGAGCTACTCCAGGCCGTGGAACCCCATCTGCTGGGAATGAATCGCTTGGTAGGTACTTACCAGCGAGGCTAAACCGGCATTAGGCTGGAGCATTGCGCTCAAGCCGTGTAGGCTCCGTCGCTTGCTACTGTTTGCGTGACTGTCTGCTGCGATGGAGTCTTTAATGAGTGACCTGCCTAACTGCCCTACCTGTGCCTCTGAGTTTACCTACGATGATGGCCTTCAGTATGTTTGCCCCGAGTGTGGTCACGAGTGGTCGAAAGCGCCAAGCGCCAGCGAAGCGGACTTGGATGATGGCATTCGTGATGCAAACGGCAACCTGCTCGTCGATGGTGACTCGGTGACCGTGATCAAAGATCTCAAGGTCAAAGGCAGCTCCTCGGTCGTCAAAGTAGGCACCAAAGTCAAAAACATTCGATTGGTGGACGGCGATCACGACATCGACTGTAAAGTCGACGGTATTGGTCCTATGAAATTGAAGTCCATGTTCGTCAAGAAAGTCACCTCTTAATCCCGCCTTCAGACAGCCTGCCGCTTGCGAGCAGGCTTTTTTATGTCCATGTCATAGTTTTCCTAAATGATAATGATTGGCTTTTTTGATGTTATCAGCCGCGAACGTGCTAAGAAGTCGCGCTATTTGATAAGGATTTTGCAGAAGGGCTTCACATCAAATTTATACAGGACTAAAATGGTACCCAATTAGCGGGTAGGCCAACGGTTCGGCCCAACGCGATGGCAAACGGAGTGACTATGCTCAAGCTTTCTCGGCTGACAGATTATGCCGCTGTGGTGATGGCACAAATTGCCCGTCATCCCCAGGCGTCGCATGCGGCGGCTGACTTAGCAGACGCGGTACAGCTACCCCATCCCACCGTGAGTAAAACCCTTAAAATGCTGGTGAAAGCAGGACTCTTGGAGTCGCAGCGTGGGGTTCAAGGTGGTTATCGCCTAGCGCGGCCAGCGTCGCACATCACGGCGGCTGACATTATCAGTGCCATTGAAGGCCCCGTCGCGATGACCGAGTGCAGCCAAGCCGAAGGTGAGTGCGACTTGGTGGCCACCTGCGGTGTGGCCGACAACTGGCAGCGAGTATCGCTGGCCATTCGCACGTTACTCGAAAGTGTGACGTTGGCGCACTTGGCCGACACGACACCTATCAAACTGCCCGTACAGTTACCGATCCAAAGCATTAGCCTATCGGCGGCATCCGCATAAGCCGCTAGGTCTATCACCCTATTGACGGCGAGCTGACCTCGCCACCCAACTGCCCGGAGGGTATCACCATGGCAAGCGAAGAAATGGAACAGTTGGTTCGTCGCGAGTACAAAGATGGTTTTGTAACCGATATCGAAAGCGACACACTGCCACCTGGCCTTGATGAAAACACCATTGCCTTCATTTCCAAGAAGAAAGGCGAGCCCGAGTGGATGTTGGAGTGGCGTCTGGATGCGTATCGTCAGTGGTTGAAGATGGAAGAGCCATCCTGGGCGCACCTCGACTATCCGCCCATCGATTATCAAGAGATCTCCTATTTCAGCGCGCCCAAGCGCCCAGAAGATCGTCCCCAAAGCCTCGACGAGGTAGACCCTAAACTGCTGGAAACCTACGAGAAACTGGGTATTCCGCTGCACGAGCGTGCCGCCCTGGCAGGGGTTGCCGTCGATGCGGTCTTCGACTCCGTCTCGGTTGCGACGACCTTCAAAAAAGAGCTGGCGGAAGCGGGCGTGATTTTCTGCTCCATTTCCGAAGCGATTCGTGACTACCCGGATTTGATCAAGCAGTACCTGGGTACGGTAGTGCCCGTGGCTGATAACTATTTTGCTGCGCTAAACTCCGCCGTGTTCACTGATGGCTCGTTCGTGTTCGTGCCAAAAGGCGTGAAGTGCCCGATGGAGCTGTCTACCTACTTCCGTATTAACGCGGCCAATACGGGCCAGTTCGAGCGCACGCTGATCATCTGCGAGGATCGTGCCGAGGTCTCCTACCTGGAAGGCTGCACCGCACCCATGCGCGATGAAAACCAGTTGCACGCTGCCGTGGTCGAACTGGTTGCATTGGACGATGCCTACATCAAGTACTCCACCGTACAGAACTGGTATCCCGGTGACGAAGAGGGTAAGGGCGGCATCTATAACTTCGTGACCAAGCGCGGAGACTGCCGTGGTGAGCGTTCCCGCATCAGCTGGACACAGGTCGAAACCGGCTCGGCGATCACCTGGAAGTATCCTTCTTGCGTACTGCGTGGCAAAGACAGCATCGGCGAGTTCTACTCCGTTGCCGTTACCAATGGCCGCCAGCAGGCGGATACCGGCACCAAGATGATTCACATTGGTGAGGGTACTCGCTCCTACATCGTCGCCAAAGGCATTTCGGCGGGTAAGAGCGACCAGTCCTACCGTGGTCTCGTCAAGATCGGGCCGCGTGCCAAGGGTGCGCGTAACTTTACCCAGTGCGATTCACTGCTGATCGGCGACAAGTGCGGGGCACACACCTTTCCGTATCAAGAAATCGGTAACAGCACGGCGACCATCGAGCACGAAGCAACGACCTCCAAGATCGGTGAAGATCAGCTCTTCTACTGCCAGAGCCGTGGTATCTCCGAAGAGGACGCGGTCAGCATGATCGTTAACGGTTTCTGTAAAGACGTTTTCCAGGAACTGCCGATGGAATTCGCAGTTGAGGCGGAAGCACTGCTAAATGTCACTCTGGAAGGCGCGGTGGGCTGACCGCACCGGCACCCAACTCATTTTAAGGGCGTCGCGCTCGCGACCCGCAAGCATTTAAAAGGCGATCACTATGTTGCAAGTTAATGATTTACACGTCACCGTCGAAGGTAAAGAGATTCTGAAAGGCTTGACGCTCACCATCAATGCCGGTGAAGTTCACGCCATCATGGGCCCTAACGGCGCGGGTAAATCCACGTTGTCAGCAGTTATTGCTGGTAAAGATGGCTACGAGGTGACCCAAGGCAGCATTACGTTCGAAGGTCAGGACGTACTGGAGATGGAAATCGAAGAGCGCGCCCAAGCGGGTCTGCTGCTGGGTTTCCAATACCCGGTCGAAATTCCGGGCGTGAAGAACATCTACCTGCTGAAGTCCGCGCTGAACGCTCAGCGGGCTGCGCGCGGTGAAGGTGAAATGCCTGCCCCCGAATTCATGAAGCTGGTGAAAGAGAAGCTTGGCTTCATGAAAATGGACGCCAGCTTTCTGCAGCGTGCGGTGAACGAAGGCTTTTCCGGCGGTGAGAAAAAGCGCAATGAAATCCTGCAGATGCTGGTGCTTCAGCCAAAGCTGGCCATGCTCGACGAAATCGACTCTGGCCTCGACATCGACGCCATGAAAGTCGTCGCTGACGGCGTGAACAGCCTGCGTGCCGAAGAGCGTGCCATTCTATTGGTCACCCACTATCAGCGCCTGCTGGACTACATCGTACCGGACAAAGTCCACGTTCTGGTCGACGGCCGCATCGTGAAAACCGGCGATGCCGAGCTTGCCAAAGAGCTAGAGGCCAACGGTTACGAAGGCATTGAGGAGTCCGTGGCATGAGCGATACCCAAACCTTTCTGGACACGCTAGCGGCGCGCAGTCAGCAGCGCGCTGGAGAGCCTACCTGGATCGCTGCTCGCCGTCAGGCGGGCGCGGCTCGCTTCGAAGCAATGGGCTTCCCGACCCGCCGCGATGAAGAGTGGAAATACACCGATGTTCGCGCCATCGCCCAGGGCAACTTTGCCTTGGCAGAGAACGCCGAGTTCTCTCAGGCCCAGGCGGCTGCCCTCACGCTGCCCCTGGATGCTTACCGGCTGACGTTCGTGGACGGTGTGTTTTCGGCAGCGCTATCGGACCTCGATGCGCTTCGCGACAGCGTTCAGGTCATGCCGCTCTCCAAAGCGCTGACGGATAACCATGAAGCCGTTGGAGGGCCGTTGGGTCGTTTGACCGGTGTCGACTTCTCGAGCTTTGCTGCGCTGAACACGGCCTTTATGGAAGAGGGCGCTGTAGTGCGTATCGCCCCCGGCACCGTAGTCGAAAAGCCCATTTTGCTACAGTTCCTTTCCCGCGCGGGCACGCCGGTGATGAGCCATCCACGCATTCTGGTGGAAGCCGCTGGGCGTAGCGAAGCGACACTGATCGAGCACTACGTAGGCGAGGCGGATGCCACCAACTTCACCAACGTGGTGGCTGAGTTGATGCTGGATCGTGGGGCGATTTTGAACCACTACAAGCTGCAGGAGGCGCCGCTCGGCGATCTGCATGTGGCGAGCATCCACGTAGAGCAGAATCGTGACAGCCGCTACACCTCGCACAACTTGAATCTGGGTGGCGCGCTGGTGCGTAACGACCTGATCAGCGATTTGAATGGGCAGGGCGCTGAGACGAACTTCTACGGCCTGTTCTTTGGCCAGGGGCGTCAGCACGTGGACAACCACACCAAGGTCAACCACAACGCCCCGCTGACGTTCTCGAACGAAAACTACAAAGGCATTCTGGATGACCGCGCTCACGGCGTCTTCAACGGTAAGGTCTACGTGAAGCGCGACAGCCAGAAGATCGAAGGTTTCCAGAGCAACCAGAACCTGCTGCTATCGGATCGCGCGCAAATCGACGCAAAACCCGAGCTCGAAATCTATGCCGACGACGTGAAGTGCTCCCACGGTACCACTACCGGTCAGTTGGACGAGGACGCGATCTACGCACTGCGTACCCGCGGTATCGACGAAGCCACCGCCCGTGGCCTTCTGACACTGGCGTTTGCTGGGGAAGTGCTGGAGCAAGTGGCACTGGATGCCGTCGCTGAGCGCGTCGAGTTGGCGGTGGCGGGTAAATTGCCGGAGCGTTTCAACCTGGCCGGACTGGTCGAAGCGGCGGCTGCGCTCAACGATTAATCAAGGAGTCATCGATGCCCCATAGCGTGATTGAGAAGCCCATGGCGGGCAGCACTGCGGCGTATGACGTTGAGGCACTGCGTGGCGACTTTCCGATTTTAAATCGTGAAGTGCACGGTAAACCACTCGTCTATTTGGATAACGCGGCGACCAGCCAAACGCCACAACAGGTGATCGAGGTGTTTAGCGACTACTATTCGCGCTATAACGCCAACATTCACCGAGGGCTGCACACGCTGGCCGATGAAGCGACAGCCGCTTTTGAAACCACACGTCATCGTGTCAAAGCGTTTCTCAATGCTGAAGATGCTCGCCAAATCATTTTCACGCGGGGTACTACCGAGGCCATCAATCTCGTCGCGCAGAGCTGGGGGCGCAGCTCACTCGGCGCGGGTGACGAGGTATTGATCTCGATGCTGGAGCACCACTCTAACATCGTGCCTTGGCAGCTGTTGGCAGCCGAGCGAGGGGTCACCATCAAGGTGATTCCGGTCGATGCTCGCGGTTCGCTCGATATGCAGGCGTACCGTGAGCTGTTGAACGAGCGCACCAAGCTAGTGGCCGTGAATCATGTCTCCAATGCACTGGGCACGATCAACCCGGTGAAAGAGATGGCGGCATTGGCGCATCAGCACGGCGCATTGATCCTGGTCGATGGCGCCCAGGCCACGCCGCATCAGCAGGTCGATGTTCAGGAGATAGACGCCGATTTCTACGCTTTCTCAGGTCATAAAGTATACGGCCCCACGGGCGTAGGCGTGCTTTACGGCAAGCAGGCGCTACTAGAGGCCATGCCGCCTTGGCAGGGTGGTGGTGAGATGATTAGCACCGTCTCTTTCGATGTTGGCACTACCTTTGCCGATATTCCTCATAAATTCGAAGCGGGCACGCCCGCCATTGCCGAGGTCGTGGCACTAGGGCGCGCCTTGGAGTGGATGGAAGGCGTCGGTGTCGACGCGATTAGTGCTTGGGAAACGGTATTGCTGGACCATGCGACTCAGGCCGTCAACCAGATCGACGGCCTGCGTATCCTGGGAACCGCGCCCCATAAAGCGGGTGTTCTCTCCTTTGTGGTCGAGGGTGCGCATGCCCAGGACATTGGCCTGCTTATCGACCAGTTAGGCGTCGCGATTCGCACTGGACACCACTGTGCTCAGCCGCTGCTTCACCATTTTGGTGTCGAGGCAACCTGTCGTGCCTCGTTTGCGGCGTATAATACGCTCGACGAAGTGGATATCTTCGTGGCAGCGCTCAACCGCGTGATTGGGATGGTACGTTAAGGACTGCTATGGATATCGAGCAAGTGGCCAGCCTCGAACGAGGCCAACAACTACCGCTGCAACGAGATGTCGACGCTATCGCCATTCCGTTTGGCAAAACGGAGACGCTGGCGGAAGATAGTGTCGTCAGCGTCATGCAAGCCAAAGGCAGCTCGGTCAGTGTCGGGTTCGAAGGGCGTTTATACTTGATCGAAGGACGTCATTTGGACGCGCTGGGGCTAGAGCCGCTCCCACGGCCGACGCTCCCTGAGAGCGCTAGCGATGAAGAGATCGAGCAGTTCGTGTGGGATCAGTTGCGCACCTGTTTCGATCCCGAAATACCGGTCAACATCGTTGATCTAGGGTTGGTATATGGCTGCCGAATCGAGCGCTTGATCAGCGGCGAGCGTATGGTGACTATCCGTATGACGTTGACCGCGCCAGGGTGTGGAATGGGGGACGTGATTGCCGCCGATGCGCGCAACAAAATCCTGGGAGCGCCGCAAATCAACAAGGTGCATACCGAGATCGTCTTCAGCCCGCCCTGGAGTCGTGACATGATGAGCGACGAAGCCAAGCTAGAGCTCGGCATGTTCTAACCCCTGTTGGGGAGCTGGATGCACAGCCTGTTATTACGTTGGATGAAGCGTTTGCTAATGTCGCTAGGAGCCTTGTTGCTGCTGGCGACATTGCTGTTTATAGCCGGTAATTTGTGGGTGCTCGCGAGCACCACACGCTATATCGACGGCCACTGGGCGCAGTGTCGTCCGACCGATGTGGCGATTGTGTTTGGCACCTCTCACTGGACGCGCAGTGGTCTGCGCAACCCTCACTTTCATGCCCGCATGCGAACCTCAGCGCGCCTTGTGGCTGACCAACGTGTGAAGCATCTGCTGATCTCCGGGGACAATCGCACCCAGGCGTATAACGAGCCGCGCGCAATGTGGCGAGACCTGTATCGCCGAGGGGTGTCCGCGGAGCAGCTGACGATGGATTTCGCTGGCTTTAGCACCTACGACACGATGGTGCGTGCGCGAGATGTGTTTCAGTTGGATGAGGCGCTATTGGTCACTCAGAGCTGGCATTTGCCTCGGGCCATCTTTATTGGTCGAGCGCTAGGCATGGACGTGACGGGCTGCATCGCAGAGGAGCAACCCGCAGCAGACGAGTGGCGGCTGAGGATGCGCGAGTGGGTCGCACGCATTGCCACGTTGGGAGACCTATACCTCTGGGGGAGGGAGCCTTACTTTCTTGGTCCCGCTGAGCCGATCGATCTACAGCCGGAGAGTAGTAGTGCGACTGAAAGCAGCAAACCGGCACTCGAAACGACCGTTAATAGCGATGCTGCTCTACTGTTATTGCAGACGCAGGAGGATGAAAGGGGGATAGAGCCGAGTGCCGAGGAGTACTTAACCCCTAATGCCCGATACTAGCGCCGGGCTTTGCGTTTTTGCAGGCTATACAGCTCCCGGATAAGCTTTCGGCAACCCTGCATGCACTCGTCCACGACCGGCTCGATGGGATCGGGCAGAGGGTGAGTGAATAGCGTTGAAAGGGCCTGCATGAGTACACGCTCTTGTTCCAACAGCTCATTGATCAATACTTGGCTATCGTTGCCCACGAAACTCTTCAAACGGCTCCACAGCCACAGAAAATCGTCCCGCTCGACATCCGCATCCCGTGGCAGCATTTTCAGGTGAGCACGGGCAAGCTCCTGCAACGTGCGCATTTGTTGGAGTCGCTCAGTATAGTGCGGCTTCAGTGCATCGCGCAGCGAGGGGCGCAGGCGTTCGATATTGTCCTGGAAATAATCAATGCTATCGGCCAGCGCTTCCAGCACGCTGTCCATCGCCACTTGGCGATTGTCGAGAAACATGAGCGTCTACCTCCTTCGGTGACGCAGATTGTGGGGGTGGCAGCGTTGATTTGCCACCCCTAATGGGGATTATTTTTGCAATTGACCGTTAGCCTTTAGGCTTGGGTGGTGCTTTGCGAGCAGGCACTGCATTCTTTTCGATATGCTCGATGATCATGCCGGCAATATCCTTGCCGGTGGCGCTCTCGATGCCCTGTAGTCCGGGAGACGAGTTGACTTCCATGATCACCGGGCCGTGGTTCGAGCGAAGCAAATCCACGCCCGCGACGCGCAGTCCCATCGCCTTGGCTGCACGAATTGCGGTGGAACGCTCTTCGGGGGTAATGCGAATCACGCTAGCGGTGCCGCCGCGGTGTAGGTTAGAGCGGAATTCGCCCTCTGCCGCTTGTCGCTTCATCGAAGCGACGACCTTATCACCAATGACGAAACAGCGAATATCGGCGCCGCGTGCTTCCTTGATGTACTCCTGCACCATGATATTGGCTTTCATGCCCATGAAGGCTTGAATTACGGACTCTGCGGCTTGGTTGGTTTCTGCCAATACCACACCAATGCCTTGAGTGCCTTCCAGTAGCTTGATGACCAGGGGGGCACCCTTCACCATGGTGATCAGGTCGGGAATGTCGTCAGGGGAGTGAGCAAAACCAGTAATGGGTAGGCCCAAGCCTTTACGGGAGAGCAGCTGCAGCGAACGCAGCTTGTCACGGGAGCGAGTAATCGCGACCGAGTCGTTGAGGACGTAAGTGCCCATCATTTCGAACTGACGTAGCACCGCACAGCCGTAAAAAGTCACCGACGCGCCAATACGAGGGATGACCGCATCGAACGGCTCGATTTCCGCGCCTTTATAGTGAATAGAAGGGTGGTGCGAGGCGATGCTCATATAGCAGCGCAGGGTATCCACAACCCGGGCAGTGTGGCCGCGCTGTTCGGCGGCTTCCACCAGTCGGCGGGTAGAGTAGAGGTTGCGATTACGCGAAAGCAGGGCAATATGCATGCAAGGCTCCGGGTTGAAAAAGTTGCCGTTTAAAAGTGTTCAAGGCTCGCCGTGCAAAAAAGCGGCACCGGGGGCGACGAGCAGGCGACGCATGGCACGCCTGCCCAGCAACATCGCGTGGCGCATATTGCTACGGTCGGTCAGGGTGAGTTCAACCGGAAAGTTCAGTTCGCCCAGTTGCATAGGGGTTCTAATCACATAGCGCCACTCGCTATGGCCGTTTGAGCTGGTGACGCGTCGACGGTCGTGTAGGTGTAAACGGTAGCGGTGTGCTGGGGTTTCTGGTCCGCCGCTATGGGTCAAAAAACTCACCCATAGCTGCCCGTCGGCATCTTCGTGGGTTTCGATCTCTTCAGCGTGCAGTGCCGACGTGCGCGCACCGGTATCGGCTTTGCAGCAGAGGTGAAGCCCTAACTCAGGTAACGTCACCATTTCGCGGCGGCCGATGACCGCTTTGGCCTGATAGGGTAATTCCTTCACAGTGCACTCCTGACGATATAAGAAAAACAAGACATAGTGATGACGTTTGTTGTTAGCCGTTATGCGAAGACTGCATGGCCGATAAACGCGCCTGGATAGCGGAACCCGCAGGCGCGTCACGTAGGGTAAGCATAACGGGTAAGCGTAGACGAGGAATCAACGCAATGTCGCGTACCACGGAGGCAAAGTGGCTGCGCTCGTCTTCCGCCAAGCGCTGTAGGAACCGGGGAAGGCGTTCGGCGTCTTCTAGCCATGGCCAGCCGCGTCCGGCTATGGCGGCCATCAAATCTGGGCCGCAGGCTGCCGGGTCGTTTAGCAGGTGGCTGTACCATTCGCCTGCTAGAGCTGCACGGGAGCTGCCAACGGACCGCACGCAGGCGCACAGCGTTTCTAAATCTCCCTCGCTGGCTGCCACCTCGCCACGCGCGCACAGAGCTTCGACGAGCGCATCCGGCAAGGGTTGGTGCTCCAAGCAGTAGCAGAGGGAGTGGATCACACTTGTCGGCAGGCCGGGAATGCGGCCGGCGAGCGCCTCTGCGGTCTCGTTATCCAAGCGAACGACGTAATCGGCAATGCCTTGTAGCCCCAAAGCTTGCCAGTCGATCGTCTGTTGGCCGCTCAAATACGCTTCCACAGCCTCTAGGTGCTGGCTGGCAGATAGGCCATGGGCATGGGTAGCCCGGGCATTGAGCATGGCCTGAAAAGTAATGTCCGGCGTAAACGCCAGTGGATTATCTTTCATCAGATGATCGACGTCTGCCGTGTCGGCGGCGCCCAGGTCGGTGGCGGCGGCATTGCGCCCAAGCGTTTCCAACAGACGGTTGATGAAACCGTCACGCTGGGCAGGCGAGAGCATGCCTTGCTCGTCCAGTGGCAGTGCCAAGAACCAAATGGCAGGCTCTTCCATGGCTCCCAAACGGAAGACGATGGCGAGCCGTGCCTGACCCTGCCAAGGCTCGGGCCATGCGTGCTCGGCGTTCTCGAAAGCGCGCAATACGTCTCGTGGACACGCCGTGACCCGGCGCCCCATATGGTAAAGCGATACCTCCGCACCGCTGCGCGTAAAAAACTCATCAAGGGTGTGAATTGGCTGCATGACATCCTTCCGCTTTTCAAGCCTGCACTCTACCTTGCTGGTTTGCCACTGTCAGCCGCAACCGCTGATTAATCCGCGCTTTATTATCTAGGTGGTTAAAAATTGAACAACGTTGTGTAAGCCGCGTGAGAGTAGCGGTGGCGACACCTTTCCATAGTTTATCCACAGCCTCTTGCAGGTTTTCTGTGAATCTGTGAATAACGACTTCGATAGAGGCGTACGAGTGGCAACTTACCCACAGAGTTGGGATAATGGATGTCAACATTGTTCAACCCCAAGGTGTTTATGAGCGTCCATCAACAGCTTCAAACCGCGCTTCTCGAGCTTGAAGCCGCCATGAAGGCCGCGAATTTATGGCGCACCCCTACGCCCGAGGCGTCGGCGTTTGCCAGCCAGCAGCCTTTCTGTATCGATACCATGTCGTTGCCTCAATGGGTGCGTTATGTGTTCATTGCGCGACTGAACGCGTTAATCGATGCCAAAGCCGCCATGCCTGCCAAGTGCGACGTTGCCCCGGCGGTGGCGGCTTACATGATGCAGGAGAAGCTCAGGGCCAGTGACCAAGTGCTCGTCGTCAAAGCAGTGGAGCGTGTCGACCAAATCGTCACCGAGAATTAAGAGCGTGTCTCATCAACGAAAATGCCCAAGGCGCTCGCCCTGGGCATTTTTTTGTGGAGACTGCGTCGCTTCAGAAACGATAGCTCAATCCTGCCATGACGACCATGGGGTCAATGGCAACGGTGCCTGCAGCGGCACCATTGACGGTGGCATCGGTATCGATGTCCAAGTACCAGGCGGCAGCATTCAATGCCCAATGTTCGTCGATCAGCAGGTCGACACCAACTTGGGCGGCAGCGCCCCAGGAGTCGTCGAGATCGAGTTCGCCAATCGCTAGCTGCTCATCGGAGAAGCGTGTGTAATTGATGCCTGCGCCAACGTAGGGTTGTACGCGAGCGTCGCTTCCGCCCAACGGATAGTACTGCAAGGTTAAGGTCGGCGGCAGGTGCTTGGTAGAGGCGAGGTTCTCGCCGTTGAGTTGGATGTCGTGCTCAAAGGGGAGTGCGGCCAGCAGCTCGACGCCCAGCTTATCGTGGAAGCGGTAGCCCAAGGTGAACGCGAAGTCGGTTTTATCCTGAACATCCACTGCGAAGGCACCGCCTGCCAGCGAGCCGTTGTCGCTCTTGGGGGCTACTTTAGCGACCCCTACACGGGTGAAAAAGTCGCCGGCACCGTAGGCAATGGCTTGGCTGCTGATGGCCAAGGTGGCAGCGGCAAACCCAGTGGCGAGTAAGGTGGGAAGTGATAAAAGGCGCATGGCGTCGCTCCTGACCGTTCATTTTAGGGAAGTGAGTTGCTTAGCAATCATGCGGACAGTGTATCGAGTCAGGGCGAAGGCGTTCTTGACCTGGAGCAATCGCGGTGCTCTTGTGGCTCGAAACTTTCGACACAAAGTACCGCGCACAAAAAAGCTCAGCGGGTTGCCCCGCTGAGCTTATTGCATCCTATCTTGGGTTACACTTCTTGACGGTCGATATGCTTGTACTCACCGGCGTCTGCCGTCACGCTGCTGACGACCAGAATGGCGATGAACGAGGCGATGAAGCCTGGAATGATTTCATACACGCCGGGACCACCCATGAAGGAGCCGTTCCAGCCCAGTGCAATCCATACCATGACGGTGACTGCGCCGACGATCATACCGGCTACCGCGCCCGCACCGTTAGTACGTGGCCACATCAGTGACAAGATGATCAGCGGGCCAAAGGCTGCACCAAAGCCCGCCCAGGCGTTACTGACCAGACCCAGCACTTGGGAGTTTTCGTCAGAGGCAATAAAGGCTGCCACAATACCGACCAGCACGACGCAGACCCGCCCCACTGCCACACACTGCTGCTCAGTGGCATTTTTGTGCAGGAAGAGACGATAGAAATCCTCGGTCAGCGAGGAAGAGGAGACGAGCAGCTGACTAGAGATGGTGCTCATGATGGCCGCCAGCAGCGCCGCATACAGGAAGCCGGTGATCAACGGATGGAACAGCAGGTTGGCTAGAATAATGAAGATGGTTTCTGGGTCTTGTACGTCCAGCCCATTACGAACGGCAAACGCACGACCTGCCAAGCCCAGAGAAACGGCTCCAATGAGCGATACCAGCATCCATCCCATGCCAATGTTGCGCGCAATGGGCACATCCTTTTGTGAGCGGATGGCCATGAAGCGCACGATGATATGCGGCTGACCAAAATAGCCAAGGCCCCAAGTAACCGCTGACAGCCAGCCGATAAAGGTCAAGCCGGTCGTCCAAGAGAGCAGGGTGGGGTCAACGCTATTCAGCGTTTCGGAGGCCTGGGAGAAACCGCCGCCGCCTTCGCCGAACAGTACTACGGCTGGCATGATGATCAGCGCCAACATCATGATGCAGCCCTGCACGAAGTCGGTCATGCTCACCGCCAAAAAGCCGCCCACGACGGTATAGATCAATACCACGCCCAGGGTGATGACCACGCCCATGGCGTAATTGCTCATGTCACCGAAGTTATAAACCCCCGTGAATGCGCTTTCGAACAGCTTGCCGCCAGCGACGAGGCCCGACGCCGTGTAAACGGCGAAGAAAATCACGATGACGATGGCCGATACCGTGCGCAGTGACAGCGCCCGGGTCGGGAAGCGATTGGCCAAAAAGGCCGGGATGGTGATGGCGTTACCGTAGTGAATGGTCTGCTCACGCAGGCGCGGCGCCACCAGCAGCCAGTTAAAGAACGCCCCGACCAGCAGGCCGATCCCGATCCAGGCGGAACCGAGGCCCGATACGAACATGGCGCCGGGCAACCCCAACAGCAGCCAGCCGCTCATGTCCGAAGCGCCCGCGGAAAGTGCGGCGACCTGTGGGCTAAGAGTTCGCCCCCCCAACATATAGTCTTCAGAAGAAGACGTGGATTTGCGCATTGCGTACACGCCAATGGCGATCATCAGCGCAAAGTAACCAAATAAGCTAATCCAGACACCTGTAGCCATGAAACTTCTCCAATTTGTGAGGACGACGCTACGATAAGTACAAAAGCGACTGCGGGTGCTGACCCTTTTGTACACGGCGAGCGTCGACAGGGGCTGCGTTGGCCAGGCCATGGCGGCCATCAGCAGCCTTGTTGTTGTTAATCCTGAGTCGCTCTTCTACTGCCAAGCGTCGCGCATTCGCTCGTCGAAGCATGAGAGAGTTGATGGGTACGTGCGTATCTCGTGTTCCCCGTGCCCGGCGGGAGGCCCGTGAAGGCCCCCCGCGTCAAGGCAGTTGCTCTATTATTGTCAACCATGAGACGGTTCCTTTTCAGGAGTTCAGGTTAGTTGTATGGACGAGCCGTTACTCATCCCCTAGCGCCAGAAGTGACGCGTTGCCACCTAGGGCGGCGGTGTTGTTAGTAATCGTTTTTTCGGTCACGAAGCGCTGCAAATAGTGCGGTCCGCCCGCTTTCGGGCCAGTGCCGGATAGCCCCTGTCCACCGAACGGTTGAACGCCCACGACAGCCCCGATGATATTACGGTTGATATACACATTGCCTACTCGAATTTTCTGCGCTATTTCAGCGGCAAAGGATTCATTACGGCTATGTACCCCAAACGTCAGGCCATATCCACGGCCGTTGATGTCGTTGATGACCTTGTCCAACTCGCGTGCTTTGTAGCGCACGATATGTAGGATGGGGCCAAACTGCTCGCGGGTAAGGGCATCGATGCTATCGATGGTAAAAGCCACTGGCGGCACGAACGTACCGTGCTGGGTGTGTTCAGCGGCCATAGGCGTTTCGGCGACTAAGCGGTTTTCGCCTTTGAGCTTTTCGATGTGCGCCATTAAGCCTTTACGCGCGTCTTCATCGATGACGGGGCCGACATCGGTGCCCAGGTCGCGGGGGTCGCCGATCCGCAGTTCGCTCATCGCACCCTTAAGAATTTCGATGACGCGATCAGCGACGTCTTCCTGAAGGTAGAGCACTCGCAGGGCCGAGCAGCGCTGACCGGCACTCTGGAACGCCGATTGAATCACATCCACGACGACCTGCTCCGGCAGGGCCGTCGAGTCGACGATCATCGCGTTCATACCGCCGGTTTCGGCGATCAGCGTGGGTAGCGGCGCATTTTCGCGGGCGGCCAATGCGCGGTTGATGATTTGCGCCGTGTCGGTGCCGCCGGTGAAGACCACGCCGGTAATGCGCGGGTCAGACGTCAATACGCTGCCCACGGTCGGGCCGTCGCCCGGCAATAGCTGCACCACGTCGCGGGGCATACCGGCTTCGTACAACAGCTCGATGACGCGGTGGGCAACGATCGAGGTTTGCTCGGCGGGTTTTGCCAGCACCGTGTTGCCTGCAACGGCGGCGGCAACGATTTGTCCGCAGAAGATCGCCACCGGGAAGTTCCAGGGGCTGATGGCTGCAAACACGCCTTTACCACCCATGGTCAACCGGTTGGACTCACCGGTCGGGCCAGGCAGTTCGATCGGCTCGCCAAACGACGCCTCGGCACGCATGGCATAGTAGCGGCAGAAATCGACCGCTTCCTTGATTTCATCGACGCCATCGGTGAGCAGCTTGCCGCCCTCGCGGGAGCAGAGCGTCATCAGCTCCGCCATGTGCTCTTCCATCAGATCGCCCAGCCGACGCACAATCGCCGCGCGCTCGGCGACGGGCGTCGCGTCCCAGCGTGGAAAGGCTTCCCAGGCGGCATCGAGGGCTTTCGCCGCTTGCTCTTTACTGGTCCACTGCACGCTACCGACGGTTTGGCGACGATCGAATGGCGACGTTACGCGATGCGTGTTGGCGCTGTCATCGGCCACATCGAAGGCTAGCAGCGGCTTGGTGGGGTACTGCTTGTCCATGAACCCGCCCATCTTCTCCATCAGCGGGTAGTAGTGGCTACGGATATTGAGATTGACCCCGCGTGAGTTGCGACGTTTGGGTCCATAGATGTCTTTCGGCAGCGGAATACGCTTGTTATAGAACGTTTTCTGTTGACGCAGGGTGTCAATGGGGTGCTGGCACAGCGACTCTACCGGCACGTCGGGATCGACGATCTGGTGAACGAACGATGAGTTGGCGCCGTTTTCCAGCAGGCGACGAACCAAGTAAGGCAGCAGGTCTTTATGAGCCCCGACCGGCGCGTAGATACGACAGTAGGTGCCTTTGGGCGCACGCTCCAGGGCCGCATCATAAAGCGCTTCGCCCATACCGTGCAGACGCTGGAATTCGAACGGGCGCTTGTCGTGGTTCGCGAGTTCCAAAATGGTGGTGACGGTGTGGGCGTTATGCGTCGCGAACTGCGGGAAGATGCGGCCACGGGTGTCGTCAGAGAGCAAGAACTGCGCACAGGCCAAATACGCTACGTCGGTACACGCCTTGCGGGTGTAAACCGGGTAACCATCGATACCCAACTGCTGCGACTCTTTGATCTCGCTGTCCCAGTACGCCCCTTTGACCAAACGCAGCGGAATTTCATCGCCCTGTTCGTCGGCCAAGCGGTTGATGTAGTGCAGCACCGGTAGCGCGCGCTTCGAGTACGCCTGTACCACTAGGCCAAAGTGACCCCAGCCTTTGACGGCGTCGCTTTGATAAATCGCACGGAACACTTCCAGTGAGAGTTCCAGCCGATCGACTTCTTCGGCATCAATGGTAACGGCCACGTCTAGCGCGCGTGCTTTGGTGACCAGCTGGATGACGGTATCCACCAACTCGGCCAGCACTTGCTCTCGGCGGCCGAATTCATAGCGCGGGTGAAGAGCGGAAAGCTTGATGGAGACCGAGGGGGCAGGCGTCTTGTCGCCCAGGGACTTACACGCTTTACCGACTTGCTCGATGGCACGGGCGTAATCGTCGAAATAGCGCTTGGCGTCGGCGCGGGTGCGGGCAGCTTCGCCCAGCATGTCGTAAGAGTAGGTGTAACCTTTATTGAACAGCGGCTTAGAGCGCTTTAGCGCTTCATTAATGTCGCGGCCCAATACGAATTGTTTACCCATGATTTTCATAGCTTCGGTCATTGCCCGACGAATGACCGGCTCACCCATGCGGTTCACCATGCGATTGATGAAATGGGCGGGCTGGCCCTCTTTAGGATGATCCAGCTTCAATACCCGGCCGGTCATCAGCAGGCCCCAAGTCGAGGCGTTGACCATCCACGACTCGCTCTTGCCGACGTGGGACTGCCAATCGGCTGGCCCCAATTTATCTTCGATGAGTGCATCGGCGGTAGCTTTGTCCGGAATGCGCAACATCGCCTCGGCGAGACACATCAGCATGAGCCCTTCGTGGGTATCCAGGCTGTACTGTTGCAACAGCTCGTCGATGGTATCGACAGCGGTGTCCATGTTGCGAACGTCGCGTACCAGCGCTGCCGTGTTGGCTTCAATGCGCGCGAAATCGTCCTGATCGGCGTTGAGTAGCTTGATCAGCTCGCCCACGTAAGCATCTTCGTCGACGATGTAGTGTTCGCTGACACGCTGCATGAGCGTATCGAGGTCGGTTTGCCAGGTGGCAGAGTCACGCATTTTCTTAGCATTGAGCATTGGAGCCCCCGTAAGACAGGTCTGAAACGAGCAACTTTAACGATAGCTGGGTTGGCTACCGTTAAAAAAGTGATGGCAGGGCTGGTGCCCAGTCTGACGATCGAATTTAGAGCTAGCCGCCGTTAGGTGTATGTCGTTTTCATGGCAAAACGTGTCAATTTCTCGGCAAGCAGTACCTGTTTACGACTTTAGTAGAGTTGGCAGGCACTGGCGAGGGCTCAGTTCAACGGCGTCGTGTTCGTTTAACCGAATGCCTATCGGCGCGAAGAGAATATGCCCGGACTTACCGATGGACCGGAGGGTGGAAGAGCCGTTGAGTGGTTCGTTGAGCTGTGGACGGTATCGAGCGCCGGATTCGCGAAGCCTTGCCGTAACTGGCGTGGTGAAGCGCCATAGCTGCGCCGAAACGCGTGGGAGAGGGCGCTTTGATTGGCAAACCCCGTTTGGATGGCAATATCGGTCAACGGCAGGCGGCTCTGCATAATGAGCTGGCGCGCCGCGTGTAGCCGTTGCCTGCGAACATACTGCCAAGGCGATAGACCCGTTTGGGCGCGAAAACGCTCGGAGAAATGCGCTTCGCTCAGGCAGGCAAGCTTGGCTAGATCTGCCACGCGCAGCTCGTCAGCCAAATGACGACGGATAAAACGATCGATTTGATCGAGGTTGATCCGGCGCTGGTTCGTTGCGCCCGACGCACCCAATCGCGCTTTTAGCGAGCCCAGCAGCGTGGCGGCTAGACGGTCTTGTTGAAACGAGGTCGCCGAGTTGTCAAATCCTCGGGCCAGCTCGCTCTCCACAAAGGTTAGATAGTGGCGCAGTGGGCTATCCAGCGCGAAAAAACGCGGCGCATCGAAAAGCGCCACCAGCTCGCGATGTTCGCCGGTAAGGGCGGGCGCGTCCTCGGGCAGGTCCAAAATCAGTTGGCGATTGTGGCCATTGCCCGAATAGTAGTGTTCATGGTTGGCAGGTACTATGCAGCCGGAAAACGCATTCACACGCCCACCCAAGCCCTCGATCTCAAACTCCGACGAGCCACACAGTGTAATGACGATCTGATGAAAGTCGTGGGAGTGATGCTTCGTCGCCGTTTCCAGAGGTATTTGTCGGATGGTGCTCGGCATACGGTTCTCCTCGTCGCTACAGCGTGGTTAGCGCTGACGAAGCGCTGTATGTGCCGCCAAATGGTCGCGCAGTGCTTTCAGCTCTGCATAACCCTCTTGGTTGAGCAGCGGTTTGCCTTGAGCAATCTGCCAGCGCCTGCCATGGGTATCCATCAAATGGGACGCGCGGCGACGAATATTGTCGAGATACTCATCGTGGCGAATGGGGTAACCGATCAATGCATTCCACTCGGTCTCACTCACGCTGCTTTCCAACGCCTTGTCAAAGAGGGTAATCAGGTCTTTTGGCTCAGTGCGGTAGCGGGGGGTTCCGGCGTTCATCAGCACCAACAGCACGGCGCCTATGACCAGTACACACACGCCCAACACTAGTAAATAAAGTGCCATCTCACGCTCCCGGCCGCATCAGAATGGACGTCACTCGTGGCGCCCGCATCAGAGTCATTGCCCAGTATACGCCTGCGCCCGCCGAGACGAAAATTTTAACCTTTTGCGAACTTTTTCCCTGAGCAGTGTCTGAGTGTGTACAGGCAACATAGCGATGGCAGTCGCTAATCGTGTTGTTCTGGCTATTGTTTTCGATCCCTTGCTTCCGCTGCTTATCCCAAGCAGCGGTTTTTTTTGTAGGTACGTTGGGCTGACTCTAACGCTTTGGTGTTGTCGCACTCAATGACGACGAATCGTGAGTAAGGCCATGAGAACGTCGCGACGTGTGACGATCCCTACCAAGCGATGCTGCTCGACGACGGGGTAAATCTTCGGTTTGGCGCCGAGCATCTCTTGCGCGAGGTCGGTCACGCTTTTGTTGGGGGTGGTGGTCAGCACGTCTTGACGCATCAGCTCTCTCACCAGAGGGGCTTCGTGGTCATGGTAAATGCTGTCGAGTACGCGGCCCAAGACATCTTGTTCGGAGATGAAGCCGATCAAACGGTCCGACATATCGACGACCGGTGCCCCCGGCAGGCGATGTAACGCAAGCCCTTGGGCAAGCGTCGTGATGGATGTCTCTCCTGAGACGCGGTAGCAGTCACGAGACATGATGTCTCTAACGGTATCCGGAATTTTTTTGTTCATGAGAGCACTCCTCATCGTGATCGACAGGCCGCGGCCGATTCTCTTACTGTAGGTGATTTAACTCACTCTGCGCTGCCCCCATACTGTCTCTATTCAACGCTTTGCTTTTTCAAATCAGCCTCGAATGCTGTGAGGAGTCGTGATGGACGCTCGTGAATACCTGAATCGCAAAGGCGTGGGCTTGGACCGAGATCCTGACAAGCCCAATACGCTGGAAGAGAAAGCCTGGGAGCGTGCCCGAGGTTCGGGTCAGCAGCGCCCCAAATCAGGCACTCCGCATGATTGGGAGGATTGGGAGCGTTTCCATGACGATCTTGCCGAAGGTGCCGACACCCTAGAGCAAAAGATAGACAAAGAGGCACATCGTAAGGCGCTCGCTCGTGAGAAAGCGGCCTCTGAGCAGGCCAATGCTGCCGTCGAGCACTTTACGCCTCCGCCAATGGTCGAAAAGGCCACCGCCAGCTCGCAGCCAGCCCCTGCTGTCCATAGCCGAGCAACGCCTGACGAGCCGGCAGCGCTCGAGTGGGCCTATAGAGCACTGGCCGTACTGCTACCACCCTTGGCCCTCGGGCTGACCGACGGAGGTGCGCGGCGCGTGATCATTAGTGTGCTACTGACGTTGGCGGGTTGGATACCAGGCGTCATCTACGCGTTGGTCTGGTTGAGTAAACGATAAATCCGCTTTGCGCTCTTGGTGCATTGGCAGGAGAGGTGAATGACGTATAATTGTCGTCAACTATCTTCTTCTTTGGGGTTTACTGATGGGCTACCTAGTAGGCGTTACGGCGTTGTGGGCGTTTTCGTTCTCGTTGATTGGGGTCTACCTCGCTGGTCAGGTAGATAGCTACTTTGCCGTGCTGGTGCGCGTGACGTTGGCCATGCTGGTATTTCTGCCTTTTTTACGACCAAGCCTGCTGCGCGGTAAGCAGCGGCTGGCGTTGATGGCACTGGGCGCGATTCAGCTCGGTGTGATGTATGCCTTCTTTTATCACTCGTTTTTACTGCTCTCCGTGCCAGAAGTGCTCTTGTTCACTATTTTTACGCCGGTTTACATCGCGCTGCTGGACGATTTGATGTTCAAGCGCTTTACACCCATCTATCTCGTCACCGCCGTGCTCGCGGTGATCGGGGCTGGGGTCATTCGCTACGATGGCGTTGATAGCGGTTTCTGGTTAGGTTTTTTGGTCGTGCAGGGCGCGAACCTATGTTTTGCCATTGGCCAAGTCGGCTACCGTCGTCTTGCAGCCGATCTTCCGCCGACATTGGCGTGGCACAACGTGTTTGGCTGGTTCTTCATTGGCGCCATGCTGGTGGCGTTGCCTGCGTTTTTGCTGTTCGGCAACGGTGCGGCGCTACCCTCGACGTCACTTCAGTGGGGCGTTCTGGCGTGGCTGGGCCTCGTCGCG
The DNA here is from genome assembly GCF_012427705.1 of Vreelandella piezotolerans. NCBI lineage: Bacteria > Pseudomonadati > Pseudomonadota > Gammaproteobacteria > Oceanospirillales > Halomonadaceae > Vreelandella > Vreelandella piezotolerans. The sequence goes on from NZ_CP048602.1 coordinate 1,470,183, forward strand.
TCGGGGGTGGGATATTTCGCTTGGAACCAGGGTGCCACTAAGGTGGATGCGGGTACGCTGGCCATCATGAACAACGCGCTTGTGCCTGCAGGTCTGGTCGTCAATCTCGTCATCTGGAACCGCGATGCCGATCTTGGCAAGTTACTGCTGGGGGCTGCCATCATGGGCGCTTCGCTATGGCTGAACCACTGGTGGCTGCAGCGCCGCCAGTGGGCGGCGAGCTAAGCTAAATCGCTGATTTTTCCCGGCGCCGTGCAAGCCGCCATCGCGCCGGGTAATTTGCTCGTGACTGTCTTCCTCTCCATAATGTGGGCTGATGCTAGCGAGAGTTGCCCATGTCCACCACCCCATCGCAAGGCTCCCCCTCTGGTAGCCCTCGTCATCCAGCGACGCCGTTCAAGACGATTGGATTGATTGGCCGTCTCGGCAGCGACAAAGTCGTTGACTCCCTTCAACGCTTGGTCCGCTACTTGACCGAGCATGACTATAAAGTACTCATCGAAGACCGTACCGCTACGGCGCTGTCCCATCACGGCGTACCTGAAGCGAGCCGTCGAATGCTGGGGGAATTATGTGACCTGGTGATCGTCGTGGGTGGGGATGGTAGCCTTCTCGGTGCCGCACGAACCCTATGCCGCAGCGGGACGCTGATCCTGGGGGTCAATCGTGGGCGGTTGGGTTTTCTCACCGACATCTCACCGGATGAGCTCGAAAACCGGGTCGGCGAGGTATTGGCAGGCGCATTCGAAGTCGAAGAGCGTTTTTTGCTGGATGCAGTGCTCTACCGCAACGGAGTAGCGGTAGGCAACGGTGACGCCTTGAACGAGGTCGTCGTACACCCTGGCAAAGCGGTGCGCATGATCGAGTTCGAGCTGTTCATCGATGGACAGTTCGTTTATAGCCAGCGTAGCGATGGGCTAATTGTCGCCACGCCGACCGGCTCAACTGCTTATGCACTGTCAGGCGGCGGGCCTATCATGCACCCAAAATTGGATGTGGTGACGCTGGTGCCCATGTTTCCACATACCCTCTCCAGTCGTCCCATCGTGATCGATGCGGCCAGCGAAATACGTATTCACATCGGCGAAACCAACCAGACCTACCCGCATATTAGCTGCGATGGCCAAACACGTGCGGTGGCCAAACCTGACGATGTGCTGGTCATTACCCGTAAGCCAGAGCGCGTTCAGTTAGTGCACCCTATTGGGCACAATTTTTACGATGTGCTGCGCAGTAAACTCGGCTGGAGCCATCGGCTAGGGGATTGATATGGAGGGCTATGATTTAATCGGCGATGTCCATGGCTGCGGCGCAACGCTAGCAGCGCTGCTCGAGAGGTTGGGGTATCACCAGCGTAGCGGTGTCTACCGCCATCCTCGGCGCAAAGTGATCTTTTTAGGCGATCTCATCGATCGCGGACCGCGCATCCGGCTCGCCGTCACGATTGCACGACGCATGGTAGAGGCGGGCGAGGCGCACATCGTGATGGGCAATCACGAGTACAACGCGTTGGCCTATACCCACCCAGCGCCTGCCGGGAGCGGCAAGCGTTGGCTTCGCGAGCATACGCCACGCCACAACCGCATCATTCAAGATACGCTGAATCAGTACCGTGATCACACCAACGAGTGGGAGGATACGCTGGCGTGGTTCAAAACCATTCCGCTCTTTTTAGAATTGGATGGAATCCGTGTCGTGCACGCCTGCTGGGACGACGCGCTGATCCATGAGCTCAAGCAGCGCGCGCCTACAGCGCGTATGGATAGCCAGTTTTTGGTGGAGTCCACTGACCCGTCCTCTCAGGCATATCGCATCCTTGATCGACTCACCCGCGGTCCCCATATACGGTTACCGAAAGGGGTGGCGATCCATTCAGGCGATGGCTTTACCCGGCAAACTTTTCGAGCGCATTTTTGGTCAGCCAATCCACAGCAGTGGGGCGATGTGGTGTTTCAGCCTGATAACCTTCCCGGTGATTTAGAGACGCAGCCACTCAGCGAAAGCGAACGACAGCGGCTTAGTTATTACGGCCCCGATCAGCCGCCGCTCTTCATCGGTCATTACTGGTGTGAGGGTATTCCTGCACTGCCTGCTTCCAATATCGCTTGTTTGGATTATAGCGCCGTCAAGTTTGGCCGGTTAGTGGCGTATCGTTGGAGCGGTGAAACGCAGTTGAATGCTGACCATTTCGTTTGGATTCAAGTGCCTAGAGAGGAGCGGGCGCTGCCCAAGCCTTGGGAAATCGATTTTGATTGAGTATCAAGCAGAATGGTTACATAAGGTTACATAATTTTTGCAAAACGGCTGAACTAACCCTCTTGCCGGATATCAGAGTAAGTGTTCCCTTGAATGATCCCTTGCTTTTATCCGGCGGCCCCCTCCGCCGGATTTTTTTGCTTCTCCGTTGGCAACGGGCCGCAAGCTGCACGACCACTTGGATACTAGGGAGATGCCATGCATCCCGTCATGCTCTTACCCCCGGGCGCAGATACACAAGCACTGCGCAAAGCGTTGTGGCACTACCGCATTGGTCATCGCATCACCGACGAAGCGGAGGGCCAGCTATTGTGGGTCGCCGACCCTCGCCAGCATGACGAGCTGCGGGCCGTGGTCGAGCGATGGGAGCGCGGCGAACCGCTCATTCGGGAGCAGGAGCGTCCCCGTCGACCCCGCAGTACCCAACATTGGGCGGTTGTTCTGCGCCAAGTACCCATCACGGCACTCATGATCGGCGTTAGCCTGCTGATATTCGCCTTGAGTGGCGTGCTGGGCGATCTACTGGTGGTGGCCCTGACCATCGTGCCAGTGGGTATTTCCGGTGGCCAGTTGGTGTACGGTTCGTTAGCGGATACCGTGCTGGGAGGGCAGGTATGGCGTCTGCTCTCCCCCGCATTCCTGCATTTTGGTTGGATGCACCTGATATTCAACCTGATGTGGGTGTGGTACTTCGGACGGCAAATCGAGCTGCTGCAAGGCAGTAAAACGATGCTGCTCCTGCTTCTCGTCGCCGGTATCGGCGCCAACTTGGCGCAATACGTGACCGGAACGGTGCTGTTTGGCGGTATGTCCGGCGTGGTCTATGCGCTATTGGGCCATGTGTGGCTCATGTCCCGCCGTGCCCCGAACAGTGGCTTTTTCGTGCCGCAAATGCTGGTGGTTTTCATGCTGGGTTGGATGGTGTTCACCATGACCGATATCGCCAGTACCGTCGGCTTTGGCAACGTGGCCAACGAAGCCCACCTGGGCGGTCTGCTCGTGGGGCTCGCCTCAGGCTGGTATTATTCTACTCAACGACGCAAAGCTTGATGCCACCAATTTGAACGCAGCCAAGACGTGAGGTGCTGACCGTGAGCGATATGACCTTCGATAAAATGATCAACCAAATGACGCCAGCGATTTATGAAAGCCTGAAACAGGCAGTCTCGCTACGTAAATGGCCCGATGGGCGCCGCCTGACGGCCGAGCAAACCGAGCTGTGTCTGGAAGCCGTCATGCGTTACGAAGTCGAAAACAACGTCCCGGAAGAGAGCCGCGTAGGGTACTTGGAACGGCGCACCTGCGGTGCAGGTGCGACGGGTGCCGGTGTGAGTCCCGAAATGGCGGGCCTGGGCCGGGATGCCACGCGTGACTGATCTGTTGATTCCAGATATTTCTCCGGTTAAAGGATGTCTGCAGAAAATGGCGGCGGCGCTGCCTAGCCGCCAAGACGAACCGGTGGTTTACCACCTGCGCGCAGGTGAGCATCGGGTGGCGTTGAACGAGCGTATTGGTACGCCGCTGCGCCTCTCTTGGAGCGGTGCCATTGCCTGCACTCACTGTGGGCGAGCAACTAAGAAAAGTTTTGCCCAAGGCTTCTGCTACCCTTGTTTCAAGCGACTGGCGCAGTGCGATACCTGCATCATGAAGCCAGAGACCTGCCACTATTACCAAGGCACCTGCCGTGAGCCGGAGTGGGGCGAGGCGCACTGTTTTCAGCCTCATATCGTCTATCTTGCCAACTCGTCTGGACTGAAGGTGGGAATTACCCGCAAAACGCAAATGCCCACCCGCTGGTTGGATCAAGGCGCTATTCAGGCGCTGCCGATTCTCGAAGTGAATACCCGCCAGCAGTCCGGGTTTGTCGAAATGCTGTTCAAAGAGCAGGTGGCCGACCGCACCAACTGGCGTGCGATGCTCAAAGGTGAGGTCGAACCACTCGATCTCCGCGCCGAACGCGACCGCTTGCTGGGCACCCTGGGTGATGGGTTGGACCAGCTACGCCGTGTACACGGCGAGGACGCCATCCGTACCTTAGATGAAGCGCCTTTGCAGTTTGCGTATCCCGTTGCGACGTTTCCGCGCAAAGTCGTATCGCATAACTTTGATAAACGGTCCCTGGTCGAAGGCATACTCCAGGGCATCAAAGGGCAGTACCTCATGCTTGATACGGGAGTGATTAATCTACGTAAATTCACGGGTTACGAAATTTCGGTCGGCTGAAAATTAGGCATTTTGCCTAGCCAGAGTGGCATCGGTTGACTAGGGTTAGTAAGTCACTACAGACACTGCCCTCGTTACGCAAGGAAGCCCCGATGCCATGGCTAAAACTGCTGCATATTGCCGCGCTGGTTATTTGGTGCGGCTCACTTCTCTATCTGCCCGCGCTGTTATTACAAGCGCTTCAGCTGCGTAAAGATGCTGGGTTTGCCCAAGGCACGCCGCCTATGCCGCGGTTTTTTTATAATTCCATTGCCACGCCTGCTGCGCTCGCTGCCATCGCCTCTGGCACGCTGTTGTTTCTTTTACACGGCTTGCTGGGCGGCTGGTTGATTCTCAAGCTGGGCGCCGTGGTGGTGATGGTGGTCGCCCATGGTTGCTTTGGCTGGCTCATCTTGCGTTTGGAAATGGGCATTTTCAAGGGCGTCAAGATGGCCAGTCTTTGCGCGCTGTTGCTGGCGGTGTTGGGTATCTTTGGCGTCCTTGGGTTTGTGCTCTCAAAACCGCTGGAATGGAGCTAACTCAATGGCAACCCCAGAGATGATGGCTGGCTTCGAGCGGCTACGATTCTACTTCCACGCCTACCGCGTGTTCATACACCAGTTGGCCGCCCAGCCATCCCGCCAGTGCAATCAGGCTTGCCGTGACCAGCGATATCGCCAAGCCCCAGGGCAGCACCGCGCTGGGTTCGTTGAAGCGCAGCAGCCAGTTCAGGGATGCCAAAGAGAGCATCACCACGGCCACGATGGCATGACTCCAACCGGTAATCAGTCGGCGGATGCGAGCGACGGTGACCAAGTCGATGATGCCCGCGACCGAGGCAACCCAGCCGCCAAACGCGCCAACGCCCGCCAGCCAAAGCCCGCCGCGCAGCCAGAACGTATCCTGGGTGTACCAGTAGGCCAAGTCGCAGGCAACCAACGCCATCAGCGCCGCCACTGGGAAGTGAATCATCACTGGATGAAGCGGATGGCCCGCCAGCGATGCGCGGCTTTTGATCGAGCGTTGGGGCGTCTGTGTCATGATCACTTCCTGTGGTTAGACAAATCAAAACAGTTTGATAGATCAACTGCATGTCAGGGAAAACGCTCATGAGGGAACGCAATAGCGCCACGTCCACCAGCATGTCGTATCGCGCCGCGCCGCGAACCCGTCAAGCGGCCTGTTGGCTCGGGCTTGGCTTGCTGTTCGGCGTTGCGGGTTGCAGCGGCGACAGCTCTATCTTAGACCCTGCAGGGCCTGCCGCAAGAGACGTTCGGTTAATTTGGTGGGTGATGCTGGTGTTTGCCACCGTTGTATTGGTCGGGGTCACCGTGGTTTGGCTATATGCTTTCAAACCGCATAACGTCGAGCGCACACCCGCCCAAGAGCGCCGTATCGCGCGGCGTTGGATCATTGGGGGTGGCCTCGTCTTGCCCATTGCCAGCATTACGGCGCTGCTGACGTTTGGCGTGCCCGCTGGGCAGCGCATGCTGCCGCTGCCGCTCGATGAACCGCCTGAAGTGATCGAAGTCATTGGCCATCAGTGGTGGTGGGAGGTGCGCTATCCCGGTGCCGAAGGGGGCGAGGTAATCACTGCTAACCAGCTCGTCATGCCCGCCGGAGAGCCTGTGGATTTTCATGTAAGCGGCGCGGATGTGATACATGCATTTTGGGTGCCGCGCCTGGGCGGCAAAATCGACATGCTGCCGGGAAGAGTGAATAAAATTCGCCTGGAAGCCGATGAGCCCGCCGTGTTTGGTGCCCAGTGTGCCGAGCTCTGTGGAGTGGGCCATGCGCATATGCATTTATACGTCGAAGCCGTACCCCGTGACGACTTCGAGGCTTGGCTGGCGGCTCGGCAGGAAGCCACGCTAAGCGAAGTGGCAACGCAAGATTCAACTCATGACGATGCTAGAGACGCCTTTATGACCCACTGCGCGAGTTGCCATCGCGTGGCGGGCGTTAGTGAAGGCGGTGTCGGGCCAAACCTCTCGGATGTGGGAAGCCGAACAACGCTCGGCGCGGGCGCAATGGCTATGGAAGAGGGCGCGGTGAGCCAGTGGCTGCAACGCCACCAAGCGTTGAAGCCAGGTAACAAAATGCCTACCCATAACGACATCGACACGGACACCTTGGATGCCCTGGGTGCTTGGCTGGAGACCTTGACCCCATGAAAAGCGTGAATCAAGAAGCAATAGAGCAGGAACCGCAGCAGTTACACGAAGACCTGCACGATATTTGGGGCAACCCAAAGGGTTTGAAGTCGCTCACCATCGTGAACCATACGACGCTTGGCCTGCGTTTTATGATTACAGGAATGGTATTTTTCCTGATTGGCGGCATTCTCGCCATGCTAGTGCGCACCCAGCTGGCGATGCCTGACCAAAACTTCATGTCACCGGAGATCTACAACCAGGTGACCACCATGCATGGCACGGTGATGATGTTCCTGTTTGCGATCCCCATGCTGGAGGGGCTGGCGATTTATCTGATTCCGAAAATGATCGGTGCCCGGGATCTCGTATGCCCACGCCTTACTTCGCTGGGTTACTTCTGCTATCTGTTTGGCGGGATCATTCTGACGTCGAGTTTGATCATCGAGATGGCACCGTCCAGCGGCTGGTTCATGTACACGCCGCTGAGCAGTAAGGAGTTTGCACCGGATCTGGGGTCTGACTTCTGGCTGCTAGGCATTACCTTCGTGGAGATCTCGGCGCTCTCGGCGGGGGTGGAACTGGTCGTCTCTATCTTACGCACCCGCACCCAGGGCATGGCACTGCATAAGATGCCGCTGTTTGCGTGGTACATCCTCGCCATGGCGCTAATGATCGTGGTGGGCTTCCCACCGCTGATCTTGGGCAGCGTGTTGTTAGAACTCGAGCGCGCGGTCGGCATGCCGTTCTTCCAAATTGCGGGCGGCGGCGATCCAGTGTTATGGCAGCATCTTTTCTGGCTGTTTGGCCACCCAGAGGTGTACATCATCTTTCTGCCTGCTGCCGGGATCATTTCGACGCTGATTCCCGTGTTTGCCGGGCGGCCCATCGTGGGGTACGGCTGGGTAGTGGCGGCAATTACCATCATGGGCTTTATCAGTTTTGGGCTGTGGGTTCACCACATGTTCACCATCGGCATACCTCAACTGGCCCAGGCGTTTTTCTCGGCGGCCAGCATGCTAGTGGCCGTGCCCACGGCGATTCAAGTCTTTGTCTGGTTGGCTACGCTCTGGCTCGGCAAACCCAAAATGAAGCTGCCCATGCTATGGGTGATGGGCTTTTTGGTCATCTTCGTGTGTGGTGGGCTTACCGGTGTCATGCTGGCGCTGGTGCCGTTCAATTGGCAGGTGCACGACACTCACTTCGTGGTGGCCCATATGCACTACGTGCTGGTAGGCGGCATGTTCTTCCCGCTGATTGCTGGGCTGTACTACTGGTTGCCGCTCTTCTCCGGGCGAATGCCTTCCGAGAACCTGGGGCGTTGGGGCTTCTGGCTGACCTTCCTAGGCTTTAATGGCACGTTTTTGATCATGCACTGGACCGGGCTGCTCGGTATGCCCCGACGGATTTACACCTATGAAGCGGGGACTGGGTGGGAAATTTTCAATTTGCTCTCGTCGGTGAGTAGTTTCGTGCTTTCAGCGGGGATTGCCATGGTGCTTCTGGATATCGCGCTACACTTCCGGTTTGGTAAGCCCGCTCAGCATAATCCCTGGAATGCCGACACGCTGGAGTGGGCGAATACCATGCCGCCCAGCGCTTATAATTTCGTCAGTCTACCCCGCGTGGAAACCCGACACCCGCTGTGGGAGGACCCCAACCTACCGCATACCATGGCCGAAGGTAAGCACTCGCTGGCGGTTGCTTCACACGGCAGGCGGGAGATGTGGGGCACCGATCCGATTTCCGGCAGCGTGCGGGAAATCATTCATCTGCCTGGCAACTCCTGGTGGCCGCTGTTTGCCGCGTCGGCCCTGGCGGTGGTATGCCTTAGTCTTCTCACCCGTGTGTACCTACTGGCAGGTGTATTCGTGATCATTGCCGGTATCTTTTTGCTGCGCTGGTCTTGGGAGAACGGTGCCCACCCCAAGGCGGCACCGGATGCAGGCGTCAAACCCGGCGACCCACCGCTTCACTCGCGCACCATGGATGGCCCCGGCCTCTGGGCGATGGGGATTTTCCTGATTGCCAATGGCTCGTTCTTTCTCTCTTATCTGTTTGGTTGGTTTTATCTCTGGACCGTTTCGCCCGAGTGGCGCATGCCTGAGACGCCGCCGCTCTCACTTTTATTGATGGGGGTGGCTGGCGTGGCGGTTTTAGTCGGCAGCGCAGTGATGGAAAAACTCGTGCGTGGGCTGCGCCAGCAGCGTGATGCTGGTCTAGGCGCAGGCTTCTATCTAGCCGCTGCGTTAGGCGGACTTCAGGTGGGACTAACGGGCTGGGCGCTTTGGCAAGCTGAGCTTGCTCCTACGCAAACCTCCCATGACGCAGTGATGCTGGTCGGCCTTGTCTATGCGCTGTTCCACGGCGGTTTAGCCGTCATCTTGACCGTGCTACAAGGGCTGCGAGTGGGCTATGGCTATGTAGGCGCTCATGCGCCTTTTGAGCCTGGCGTCGTAACACTGTTGTGGCGCTATAACGTGGTCACCTTTGGTCTATTAATAGCGGCGCTAGCGGTGCTGCCCCGCGTGTTAGGAGGGTAGGGCGATGGAACGACTCAACTTTACTCATCCTATCCATTTGGCGGTGGGGCTAACGCTTTGGAGCGTTTGGTTCGTGGCCGTGTATAGCGGCCTTTCCGTGGCGTGCGCGGTCACCCCCCCTCCGCCCGAGGCGGGAGCGCTAACGCTCCTCAACGTAGGTTTGGGCGGTTTTACCCTAATCTGTGCCGCCGGGCTTGTGCTCTTGGGCTGGGGGAGCTGTCGCACGGCCAAACAGCACCAGGGGCGACAGCGCTTCCACGCGGTGGTATCCGGTTGGCTCTACCTGTTCTCGGCCTTTGGGGTGGCGTTTGCGGGGCTGCCGATCATAGGTGTGCCGCCTTGCCTGTAACCGAGGCCGAACACGTTGCTACCAAGCAAGAGGCGCCGCTCTATACGCTTCACGGTATGTGGTGCACCAGCTGTGCGCTGGCGGTGGAGGGCGCATTAGCTCGCCTTCCAGGCGTCGTGCAGGCCAGCGTTCATTATCCGACCGCAACGGTATGGGTAAACGGCACTCCCGCTTCAACGCAGTTGGCGGCGTTAGCTCCCGTGGTGACGCGGCTAGGCTATCGGCTAAGCGAGTTGGAGCCTGTGCACGATGCTCAACAGCGCCTTGCCAAAGAGAGCCGCTATTTATCGTTGCGACTTATCGTGGGCGCGGTATTGGGCATGTGGACCATGCTAGCGTCGCTATTGATTTATGCGGGCGCGCTGCCTAATGCCGCCATAGAGCTGGTCGTCGCGTGGGTGGCCGGTGCCTTCTCGCTGCCAGTAGTGCTCTATTCCGGTCTGCCGTTTTATCGAGCGGGGTGGCGCACGCTATTGGCCCAGCGCCCCGGCATGGATGTATTGGTAAGCCTGGGGGTGCTTGGTGCCATGGTGGTCTCGGTAGGGCTGCTCCTACGCGGCTCTTCCGAGGTCTATTTCGATACCGCAGTGATGCTCATCGTGCTACTTCTGGTGGGCCGGCTGGTCGAAACCCTGTGCAGGCAGCGGGGGCTCAAAGCCTTTGATGCACTAAGGCTGCCGGAGGCTGATGTCGTAGTTTGCCAAGGCGGGCAGCGCGACACGCAGCCCGTTGGGGAAGTCGCTATAGGAGCCGTGATTGAAGTGCCCCCTGGTGAGCAGGTGCCCTTGGATGGCCTGCTGGACACGCCCGGCTGGCTGGATACCGCCACGCTAACCGGGGAAAGCGTGCCCCGTTATCTGCATGCCGGGCAGCGCGTCTATGCGGGCTGCCGCTATGCGGCGAGGCTAAACGCTGCGCCTTTGAAGGTGATTGTGACTGCTACCGTCGGCCAGCGGCGGATGGATAAACTGTGCGAGCAAATGCGCCGCGCCCAGGCAAAAAAGGGCGAATTGCACAAGCTGGCCGACCGCTTTGCCTCATGGCTAAGCCCCGTGGCGCTGCTGCTGGCGGTGCTGACACTTCCGCTCGGGCTGCTGATGGGCCTTGGTTTGGAAGACGCAGCCGTGCGTGCGCTGTCTGTTTTAGTAGTGGCGTGCCCCTGCGCGGTGGGGCTGGCGGTGCCGCTGGCAAGCCTCGCCGGTACCAGCCAGGCGTTACAACAGGGCATTGCGCTTCGCGACCCTTCTGCTTTTGAAACGCTGGCCAACGTACGCGGCATTGCCTTCGATAAAACAGGCACGCTCACCCGTGGGCAGCATCAGGTAGTGAATGCCGCGCTGCGCCAAAGCGAAGACCTCACCCAGTTTCGGGCGATGCTAAGCAGCGCCGTCAGTCAAAGCGAGCACCCTTTAGCCAGCGGTTTGCGGGATTGGGCCAGCACGGTTGAAACAGCGGCGCCGTCCAACGTGCTTCATAACGTACAGCATATTGAGGAGCATCCCGGCAAAGGTCAGCAAGTCACGTTTCAAAACGCAGAGCAGTGGTGGTTAGGTAGCGCCGTATGGATAGAGCAGCAGCTTGGCGCGCCCTTGCCAGATAGCGCTCATCAACCTGACAACGCCTTTGCATCGCAGGTAGTCGTGGCGGATAGCCATGGTTGGCTCGCCACGCTCTACTGTGCCGACCAGCCGGTGAGCGATGCGACAGCGAGCCTTGCCGAATTAAAGCGCTCAGGGTACATCGTGGCGCTGATCAGCGGCGACCGCCAGGGCCCGGTGGGCTGGCTTGGCCAGCAGGTAGGGTTAGCAAACAATGCGTGCTACGCCCAGCGCTCGCCGGAAGCCAAAGCGGCACTGCTCAAAGCGCTGCCATCGCCCACGCTCTATGTGGGCGACGGGGTGAACGATACCTTGAGCCTTGCCGAAGCCGGGGTAGGCGTCGTCCCCATGCAAGCCAGCGACGCCGCCCGTGAAGGTGCCGCCGCGCAGCTGCTTCGGCCAGGAGTGAGTGGTGTAGTGTGTTTACTCTCGTTGGCTAAGCGCACACGCCGAGTCATGATGCAGAACCTAGTATTTTCGGCACTCTATAACACGCTGGCGCTGGGGCTGGTGATCATCATGGCGGTTCCGCCCTTAGCCGCCGTGCTGGCGATGGCGGCAAGCTCGTTCAGCGTGACGTTAAATGCAGCGCGACTTGCATGGTCAGAGCCTAGCAAGACTAGCGATATCCCAGCGCCTGACCCAAACGCTCCGCATTCGACGTCACCCACTGCGGGTCAATCGCTCCCCACTGTTTAATGGTGTAGTGGCCAATGTTGTGGCGTTCGCCGTCGCTTTTTTCGAACACGCACTCGATATCCAGTTCCCCTAGCGATGTAATGGTGTCCTGTGCGGTGCGTCTGGGCATGCCGGTGGCTTCCATCAGGGCGGGCACGCTGGCCACGCCTTGCTCGATCAAATGAGCCACGTAAAGGCGGCGGTAAAAACTGGATTTCGTTTTGCTAAGCGACATGGAAATAACGTCTTCTTAGTGATGGGTATTCCAGCAGTCTAATCAAATAAATCCCCCTGCGCCCGGGGCGGACGAAAATCACGGGTATTCAACCCCTGATCGGTGCGGGCCTGCATGTTCCACTGGCGGCTAGCACGCTGAAACCGCTGGGCAATCAAATCGGCGAAGACCCCTTCGCCGCGAAAGCGCTTCCCAAAGGCCGCCTCGTAGGTTTTACCGCCCCGACACTGGCGCATCAAACTCATTACCTTAGCGGCGCGCTCGGGGTAGTGGGCCTCTAGCCACGCCTCGAATAGAGGCGCGACCTCGTGGGGTAGCCTCAGCAGCATCCAAGTGGCGGTGCGCGCTCCTGCACGGCTCGCGGCTTCCAGAATGCGTTCGATCTCATGGTCGGTCAGGCCAGGAATGATGGGGGATACCAGCGTGCCCACCGGAATTCCCGCTGTATTCAGCTCACGAATCACTTTCAGACGCGCCTGGGGCGATGCCGCACGGGGTTCCAGCGTGCGCTTGAGGTCAGCGTCCAGGCTGGTCAAACTCACGAACACCCGCACCAAGCGATGCTCCGCCATTTCTGCCAGTAGATCGATATCCCGCAAAATCAGCGTGCTTTTCGTCACTAGCGTGACCGGGTGTCGGCACGCCAGTAGAAACTCCAGCAGGCGGCGGGTGGTTTGGTAAGTGGCTTCCAGCGGCTGGTAGCAGTCGGTATTGCCAGAAAGGTTAATGGGACGGCAAACGTAGTGAGGGTGGCAAAGCTCCTCTTTTAAATGCTCCACCAACCCGCTGCGGGCGATCAGCTTGGTCTCGAAATCCAGCCCCGGCGATAAATCCCAATAAGCGTGGGAAGGGCGGGCGTAGCAGTACACGCAGCCATGCTCACAGCCACGGTAAGGGTTGAGCGAGCGGTCGAAGGGCAGGTCGGGCGACTGGTTCCAAGAGAGCGCGCTTTTGCTGGGCTCTTCACGCACTTCCGTTGCCAGCGAGTTGGCGGCCTCTTCCTGCCACCAGCCGTCATCCTCCGCCACGCTGTGGGTAGGGGCAAAACGGTTATGCGGGTCGTAGGTAGCACCGCGCCCTTTGTGCACGGTAGTGCGAGAGAGGTCCAATGATGTCATCTGCCACCTCGTACGTAGCATTGAAATATATGTTCATGCATACAGTATATGAGGTTTTCTCAGCACCGCAACCAAGCGGGCAGTACAGCCACGACAGCGCTAATGGTATTTTGGGAAAAGAGGGACGACTTACTTGGATGATTGCAGGAGGGAAAGCATGTACGCGACGAAGAATCAGCGTGTGGCGCTGATCATTATCGACATGCAGCAGGGCATGGCGACTGAAAAGGCGGGAGAGCGCAATAACCCGCAAACCGAAGCCAACATTCAGCGACTGCTAGCCACTTGGCGGCAAAGCCAGCAGCCAGTGGTTCATGTGCGTCATCTCTCTCGCTCACCCGAATCGCCGTTTTGGCCTGGTCAGAGCGGCGTGCTGTTCCAGCCTGCGTTTGAGCCACTCGCCACCGAGCATATCGTCGATAAAAACGTGCCCGATGCGTTCACTCACTCTGGGTTAGAGCGCTGGTTACACGCCCGCAACGTCCATCAGCTGGTCGTCGTCGGCGTCAGTACCAGTAACTCCGTCGAGGCCACGGTGCGTTCGGCGGGAAATTTGGGCTTCAATGCCTACGTGGTGAGCGATGCCACCTTCACGTTTGCACAGCAAGATTACACAGGTAGCTTTCGCACAGCCGACGAGGTGCATGCGATGTCGCTGGCGAATTTGGACGGGGAGTATGCGCAGATTGTGAGTATGGAAGAGGCGCTGGCCTTTTTGTAGATCGTTCTACCACTCTCCGCTCTCGATCAGCTGCGTTGCCTCAACCGTTGGGTTGTAGATATAGCACCACGCATCGCCATACTGTGTTGCCAGCACCGTCCGGTCGTACACGCCTTCTGCGGGGGCCAGGGGCAGGTAATCTTCCAATTCATCGAGCCGCGCTAATCGCTCGGCGTCGATGGCGTACACTTCAACGATCACACCGGCAGACGGCGTGAGCTTGGCGCCTGGGTAGGGCCCAAGATCGTAGAGCGTAATCTCGTTTAGGCAGTCTTGACCCAGCATGTCCGCGCCGTTTAACCAATGATGATTGCGGTGGCCGCGCTTTAACGTGCCGTACACAGCGACTCGAGGGCAGCGCTGGATGGCTTGGTGAAGATGCTGCATGGGGTCACCTTTTCGCACTATTCAATAAGCTAAGACGACACGCCGATTTTCGACCGCTAAGAGCCATTCAACAAACGTTGGCCTAAAAGCGCCCTGGTCGTTTGCCAAGGCGCTGTGCTTACTTACCTTTTAACCTAACGCTTCTTCCGCACCGGTTTTTTATCACTGCTCGCGGGCTCGGCGCTATCGGCTTTGCGTGCGCTGCTGGGGAAGTGGGCACGCACCAGCTCAAGCAGCCCCTGCGTAGAAGCGTCGAAGTCGGCGGCGTTGGCGTCGATGCGCTCGCTGATTTCACCGGCGATGCGCTTACCGAGTTGCACGCCCCACTGGTCGAACGAGTTAATGTTCCAAATCACGCCCTGTACGAACACCTTGTGTTCGTAGAGCGCAATCAGCGCGCCCAGGTTTTTCGGCGTTAGCTCGTCGAGCAGCAGGGTGCTGGAGGGGCGGTTACCGGGGCAGCTGTAGGGGTCGAGCTGGCTCAGCTCTTTGCTGTCGCCTTGACTGCCTTCCATGAAGGCGTTGGCTTGGGCCAGCATGTTGGTGAGCAGCGCGAAGTGGTGGTCCTCCACGCCCGGCTCTGGCTTGAGCGAAGCGATGAAGTCGATGGGTACGTAGCGGGTGCCCTGGTGCAGCAGCTGGAAGAAGGCGTGCTGGCCGTTGGAGCCTGTTTGGCCCCATACAATCGGGCCGGTTTTGTAGTTCACCGGGTGGCCGAAAATATCCACCGACTTACCGTTGGACTCCATGTCCAGCTGCTGCAGGAAAGAAGGCAACTGGTTCAGCGCTTGGTCGTAGGGCACGATGGCCTGGGTTTCGGCACCGATGAAGTTGATGTACCAAATGCCGATCAGCGCCATCAATACCGGCATGTTCTGGGCGAACGGCGCCTCGATGAAGTGGCGATCCATCTCGTGGGCGCCTTCCAGCAGCTCGATGAAGCCTTCGAAGCCAATCGAGAGCGCAATCGGTAAGCCGATGGACGACCACATGGAGTAGCGGCCGCCCACCCAGGCCCAAAACTCGAACACGTTCTCTTCGCGAATGCCGAACTCCATGGCCGCTTTACGGTTGGTGGAGGCGGCAATGAAGTGCGCGCCCACGTCGGCGTTTTCCCCCGCGTTTTCCAGGAACCACCGCCGCGCGGTCTTGGCGTTGAGCAGGGTTTCCTGGGTGGAGAAGGTTTTGGTCGAGACGATGAACAGTGTGGTGGCGGGGTTGAGTCGTGAGAGCACTTTTTGAATATGGGTGCCGTCCACGTTGGAAACGAAGTGGAAGTGCAGCTCTGGGTGGCGATACTTCAACAGCGCACGCACCGCCATATTGGGGCCAAGGTCCGAGCCACCAATGCCGATATTGACCACGTCTTTGATGCGCTGGCCGTTATAGCCTTTCCACTCGCCGCTGCGCACCGCTTCGGAGAACAGTTTGATCTGCTCACGGGTTCTGGTGATTTCTGGCATCACGTCTTCGCCGTCCACATACACCGGCTCATCGCCCAAATGGCGTAGGGCGGTGTGGAGTACCGGACGGTTCTCGGTCACGTTGATAATGTCGCCAGAGAACATCTGGGCGCGGCGCTGCACCAGGGCGGAGTGGTCGGCCAGCTCGATCAGTTTGGCCAGCACCTCGTCCGATACCTGATGCTTGGAGTAATCCAAAAAGAGGCCGCCGACGCGCAGGCTCATTTTTTCAAAGCGCTGCGGATCATTCGTAAAGTAGTCACGAATACGGTCATTGGCGGTTTTATCGCGCAGGCGCTCTAGGGCCTGCCAAGTAACGCTGCGAGTGAGTTGAAACATAAAGGGCGGTCCTGTTGTTTTTACATCGTTATCGCTAACGGGGTGTGTCCGACCCCTGGCGTCGCTGTTATTTATGTAAAAATACTACATGTTGCACGCGTGAGAACAACAGTTAGCGATAAATGGTAAGAAAAATGGTTAATAAAACAGCGGGGTGGCGGTCGTCTTGAACGGCTGACTGAAAAAACAAAAGGGCGAGATTGCCTCGCCCTTAGTGTGCCGCTTTTAGCTGGCAACGGCTACTTGGGCAGCGCCACGTTTGATAAACGCGTAGCCCAGGCCGGTGATCAATGAGCCCACCACAATGGCGCCCAGGTAAAGCAGAGCGGGAGTAATGGCGTTAGGAATCAGCAGCACGAAGATACCGCCATGGGGGGCCATCAGCTTGGCACCCACCAGCATGGAGAGCGCACCCGTGACCGCGCCCCCGGCGATACAGGCGGGAATCACGCGCAGCGGGTCTTTCGCAGCGAAGGGAATCGCGCCTTCACTGATAAAGCATAGGCCCAGCACGAACGAGGCTTTACCCGCTTCCCGCTCGGGGGCGGAGAACTTGTTGCGCGCCACGAAGCTGGCAATGCCCATACCAATGGCGGGCACCATACCTGCCGCCATGATCGCGGCCATCGGGCCGTAGGTTTCAGAGGCCAACAGGCCGACGCCAAAGGTGTAGGCCGCTTTGTTGACCGGGCCACCCAGGTCGAAGCACATCATGGCGCCGAGCAGAATGCCCAGCAGCACGGCATTCGTCGAGCCCATGGACTCCAAGAAGCTGGTGAGCGCGCTCAGCACGGCAGCCACCGGCTCGCCAATCACGTAGATCATCGTCAGGCCGGTGACCAAGCTGGCAATCAGCGGGATGATCAGAATCGGTTTGAGCGACTCGACGCTGGAGGGCAGCTTCACGTAGCGCGTGACGGCGAGTGCCACATAGCCCGCCAGGAAACCGGCCAGAATACCGCCGATAAATCCGGAGCCAATCTCGGCGGCCAACATGCCGCCAATCATGCCGGGGGCAATGCCGGGGCGGTCGGCAATCGAATAGGCGATGTAGCCCGCTAGAACGGGAATCATTAGCGCGAAGGCCGTGCCGCCACCAATCTGCATTAGCGCGGCGGCCAGGGTGCCTTCCTCCTGGAAGGCCTCGATACCGAACACGAACGAGAGGGCGATGAGCAGGCCGCCTGCGACCACCATGGGCAGCATGAACGACACGCCAGTCAGCAGGTGCTTATAAATGCCTTTTTCTTTGATGCTTTTTTTGGCCGTGGCGCTGCCAGCAGTGCTGGTGCCGTCTTCCACGGCAGCGTCAGTGAGGGCGGCCTCCAGGGTCGGGCGCGGCTTTTTGAGCGCGTTGCCGGTCGACGTTCGGTAAATTCGCTTACCCGCAAAGCGCGAGGGGTCGACTTCGATATCGCAGGCCAGCACGACGACATCGGCGGCGGCGATGTCGTCGTCGGTGAGTTGGTTCTGCGCGCCCACCGAGCCTTGGGTTTCGACGCGGATCTGGTGGCCCATGGCCTTGCCCGCTTCGGCGAGCGCTTCGGCGGCCATAAAGGTGTGCGCAACGCCGGTGGGGCAGGCGGTGACGGCAACGATGTTTTTACCCCCCGCACTGCTAGTCGGGGCAGCCGCTGTGGCTGCCGGGGCACTGTAGATCGGCGCTTCCCGCTTAGCTTGGCTTAAAAAGGCGCTGGGGTCGGGCAGGGCGCTGGCAATAGGAGCCTGGAATAGCCGCTTGCCTTCGAACCGCTCCGGGGCGGGCACGTGGTCGGCAGCTACGACGATCAAATCGGCGTTGGCGATCTGTTCAGCGCTGGCGGCTTGCAGCGGCGCAATTTCGCCGTGCATCTCCACATGAACGTTCCAGCCTAGCCGCGTGGCGGCTTGCTCTAGGCGCTTAGCGGCCAGGAAAGTGGTCGCCATGCCGCTGGGGCAGGCGGTAATCAGAATGAGGTTCATCGCGTGGCTCCCTCGGTGTGGGTGTCGTCAAGACGCCGTACCCGGGTCTGTTGTTGGAGTGAGTCGAAATCATCGGCGTGGGGGGTGCCCACCCCGACGTGGCGTACCGCTTCGGCAGAAAGCGCCGTCGCAAAACGAAGCGTATCGACGGGTGTGTGCTGGCTCAGCAGCCCATGCAGCATGCCCGCCACAAAGGTGTCACCCGCGCAAACGGTGTTTGTGGCGGTGACAGTGGGCGGCGTGGATTGCCAAGTGCCGTGCTGGCTCACCCATAGAATGCCTTCGGCACCTGCTGAAATCAGCGCGTGTTCGATACCGCTGGCGTGCAGCCGTTCGGCGGCAGCTTGGCGCTGCTGGTCGGTATCGAGCGTGCTACCGGCCCAGTCGGCCAGCTCGGTTTCGTTGGGCTTTACTGCGGCAGGCTGCGCGGCAATCGCCGTGAGCAGCGCCGGACCGCTGGTATCTACCCACAGCGGCACTGCGAAACCTTTCAAGAAGGCAAGCAGCTCGCCGAACGCGGGTTGATCGATACCGGGAGGCAGGCTGCCCGCCACCACCACGGCCTCGGGCGGCGCACTACCATCGAACAAGCCGCCGAGCGCAGCGCGTAAAGCCTCCAGGTGGGCAGCTTCGATGGGCATGCCGGGGCCGTTGATATCGGTCACGCGGCCGCTCTGCTCGGCAAGTTTGGCGTTAATGCGCGTGCTGCCCGGCACCCGCACGAAGGCGTCGATGACGCCGTAACGGGGAAAGGCGAGGCTGAACGGAGCATCGTTCTCTTCGCCCAAAAAACCGCTCACGATCACCTCGTGACCTAAACTTGCCAACACCCGCGCGACGTTCACGCCTTTACCGGCCGCTTCTAGCTGCGCGCTGGTGGGGCGGTTGACGTGTCCCAGCGTCAGCGCCTCCAGATTGAAAGCGAGATCCAGCGCGGGGTTGAGCGTAATACAGACGACTCGTGCCATTAGCGGGCCTCCAGGGCGTCGCGTACCTCGTCGCTGGTCGCCTTGCCGAGCGCGAGCTGCGCCGTGGCCTGGGCATCTGGCAAGTCGAATTCACGCAGGCGAGCTTTGACCAACGGGATTTGACGCGCGCTGACCGAGAGTTCATCGACACCCAGGCCCACCAGCACTGGCACGGCCATGGTGTCGGAGGCTAGCTCACCACACACGCCGACCCATTTACCGTGTGCATGGGCGGCCTCTACGGTCATTTGTATCAAGCGCAGTACCGCCGGATGCAGGCCATCAGCTTGAGCGGAGAGCTCTGGATGGCCGCGGTCAATGGCCAGTGTGTACTGGGTCAAATCGTTGGTGCCGACCGAGAAGAAGTCCACTTCGGCGGCCAGCGTCGGGGCTAACAAGGCACTCGATGGGACCTCGATCATCACGCCAAGCTGCACGTCGGTGGCGCGCTGCTGGGGGGCGATCTCGGTGAGCAGGCGGTCATAGATCGCTTTCGCGGCGCGGAATTCGGCCACGTCTTTGACCATCGGCAGCATGATGCGCAGCGGTTTGCCGACGGCGGCCATCAGCAGCGCGCGAATCTGGGTTTCCAGCACGTCCGGCTGGGTCAGCGCGAGGCGAATACCTCGCAGGCCGAGGAAGGGGTTGTCTTCCTGGGGCACTGGCCAATAAGGCAGCGGCTTGTCGCCGCCCACGTCCAGGGTGCGGGCGACGAGCGGGCGGCCGTCGAGGGCATCGGTCGCTTCGCGGTATTCGGCGATTTGCGTGGCGAGATCCGGCGCGCTGGAGTAGGCCATGAACAGGAACTCGGTGCGCAGCAGGCCGACCCCTTCCGCACCGCGCTCGACCGCATCGGCGGCGTGGGCGGTGTTGCCGAGGTTGGCAGCCACTTCCACCTTGTGGCCGTCGCGGGTTTGCGCTTGCTCGAAGCGCAGCTCCCAGGCGTCCGCTTCACGCTGCTGCTGGTCGAGCAGCTGCTGTTCGGCGCGGCGCAGGCGCTCCTCGGAAGGTTGCGACGTCACGCGGCCGCGCTCGCCATCCAGAATCATCATGCCGCCGTTATGCAGCGCCATCACCGCTTCACCGGCACCGACCACAGCAGGAATGCCCAGCGCACGGGCCAAAATAGCGCTGTGGGCGGTTGCACCGCCGCGCACGGTCAGCAGGCCGCGCACACGGGAGGTATCCAGGCGGGCCACGTCAGAGGGGCCGATATCGTCCATGACCAAGATATAGGGGTGGTCGGGTGGCTCGGGCAGGCTGACGTCGCAAAGCACGCCGAGCACGCGGCGGCCGACATCGCGAAGGTCGGCGGCGCGTTCGGCCAGCAGTCGGTCGGCCAGCATCTCTTGAGCGTGGGCGGCGGTGTCGATGGCTTCCCACCAGCCCGCTTCCGCCGAGCGGCCTTCACGAATGGCGTCGATGGCCGCCTGGTGAAGTTCGGGGTCGTCGAGCATCTCTTCATGCATGGAGAGAATGTCCGCGACTTCGCCGCCGGGCGCTTTATGTACCAGCGCCTGAAGCTGGGTGGCGCCTTCTTTCAGGGCCGCTTCCAAGCGGGCGATCTCGTCGTCGGGCTGATTGGCGTGCTCAGGATAGTCGAACTGCATCGGGCGAATGACGAACACCGGGGCAATCGCCAAACCGGGCGAGGCGGCAACGCCGGAATGGGCCGTATCGGCAGCGAGTGGTTCGACGGCGGGCTTACTGGTGCTAGCGGCTGGGGCCGCGTCGCGACCGCCATCGAAGGGCGTGACTTTCTCACCCAAGCCACTCTCGACGGCGGCGGCAATGGCGTCTAACGCGGCATTTGCCTGTTCGCCCTCGGCGGAGAAAATCAGCCACTGGCCGCGGCGCGCACCCAAACCAATCACTTTGGTCAAGCTTGCGGCGGAGACGGTAGTGGCGCTGCCCTCTTCCAGGCGCACGTTGATGGGCATGGGCTGGGCACGAGCGATCTGTACCAGCTGTTTGGCCGGGCGAGCGTGCAGGCCGTGGGGGTTCAGAACGCGCACCCGGCGGGTTTGGGTGCTGGCGGTTTCACCGGCCAGTGCCGCCAGTAGCTGAGCACTGTTTTTGCCTAAGAAGCTGTCGCTTTCGCCGTTTTCCAGTACCGCCATCAACTGTTCGAGCAGCGGCAGGTGAGCGTCACCGCTGGCAGCGAGGCAGAACAGCGCATGCACCGGATGACCGCGGTGCTCGAGCGTGCTATCGGCGGGGGTGGCAACGCCTAGCGCGGGTTGGTTTACGCCTTGGGCGCTGCTCGAGAGCCACAGGCCTTTGCCCAGCCACTGGGGCTGGGCGCTCGCCATGGTACCGATAAAGCCATTATCCACGCAGCCGCTTTGACGCAGCCGCGCAGCCGCCGCCAGGGCCAGCTCCTGCGGGTCACGGGCGGGGAAGTTGATACATAGCGTATCGGCATCCAGGCGGGGGGCTAGTGACGGCTTAGAGAGCAGGCGTGCAACATCGGCGGCGGAGCTGGCGCGAGCCAACTCGCTTGCCACGCCGTCGCGGTCGAGGACGTGGGTTAGCTGGCGCAAAATATCCAGGTGTTCGTCGTTTTGTGCCGCTATCGTGACCAGTACGTGAACGGTGTTGCCGTCGTGCCACTGAACCCCCTCAGGGAACTGCAGCACCCGCACGCCGGTACGCTTGACGTGTTGGCGGCTTTCCGGGGTGCCGTGGGGAATCGCAATGGCATTGCCTAAGTACGTCGAGGACTGCGCTTCGCGGGCGTGGAGGCCATCGCGGTACTCGGCCGCCACCAGGCCAGCCTCTGCCAGAGCGTTGGCGGCGCTGTCGAGCGCAGCTTGCCAGTTGTCCGCATGGCGGTCGAGCAAGATGTCATCGGGGCCGAGTGTCAACATAGGGGTCTCCTGTAAACGCGGTCAGGCAACGGCAACGTCTGCGATTGGCGGCGAAAGTGCGCGCATAAAACGTTAGTCGTAGATCGTTGTGGTTAACTGGATGAATCGTGTCACCTGTGTATAGTGGCTATGCTGAATCGATTCACTTTTCGACACAAGGGTTGTCTTTTAAGACTTTGGTCTGAAGAGGGTAAAACGGCTGCTAAACTGCCGTCTTCATCTAGGGAGAAACCAGCATGACACTTGCCGATATTGCCCGGCTTGCCGGGGTTTCGCGCACCACGGCAAGCTATGTAATCAACGGCCAGGCCGAACAGCGGCGTATTAGCCCGGCCACCATCGATAAAGTGATGGCCGTGGTGCGTCAGCACCGCTATCACATCGATCCTCAAGCTGCCGCGCTGCGCCGTGGCGCGAGCCGTTTGATTGGTTTGATCGTGCCGGATTTAGAGAACATCAGCTATGCGCGCCTTGCCAAGCGCCTGGAGCGCGGTGCCCGCGAACGCGGCTACCAGCTGCTGGTGGTGAGTTCCGATGACTGCGCGGATAGTGAGCGCGCGCTGGCCTTGGCGCTGCGCGCCCAGCGCTGTGAGGTGCTGATTACCGCCAGCTGTCTGCCAGAGAGCGACACTTTTTATACGGATTTGGCCGACGAAGGCTGGAGCGTCGTTGGGATGGACCGTGGCCTGACACCCGAGCGTTTTGCCAGCGTGGTGAGCAATGACCAAGAGGCGGCTTACGCGCTGACGCGCTCGGTGATGGAGGGGTCAACGCGTCGCATTGCCTGGTTGGATGCTATGCCCGAGCTCTCGGTGAGCCGTGAGCGCCGTGCGGGTTTCTTTGCCGCCTTGGAAGACCAGGGGGTTGAGGCGACCACCTTCAGCGGCGAGCGTTACGAGCGGGATGTGGGCGTGGCGCTGGCGCAGCAAGCGTTTGCGGCGGGCGAGGTGGATGCGCTGGTCACCGCCTCTTACGCACTCATGGAGGGCGTCTTCGATGAGCTGCTGGCTCGAGGTGGGATGCCGAGGACACTTCGGTTAGCCACCTTCGGCGATCATCGCCTGTTGGATTTTCTACCCCAGTCGGTCAATTCGGCACGGCAAGATTACGACCGCATCGCCGAGCTGACGCTTCAGTGCGCGCTCGGCGCGATGAACGGAAGCTACCAATGCGGTCAGCAGGTGGTGGCACGCCACCTGCGTACTCGTTAAGCAAAAGGTGCGCGCGGTTATACCGTGCGGGCATTTGCCCAGGCATTCGCGTCGGGGATCGACATATCGTAGCGTTCGGCCAAGTAGGGCGAGGAGAGCAGAAAGTCAGCACTCGCCGCATTACAGGCCACCGGCACGTTCCACAGCGCCGCCAAACGCAGCAGCGCTTTCACATCCGGGTCGTGGGGCTGCGGTGCAAAGGGGTCCCAGAAGAAAATCAGCACGTCGAGCTGCTGCTCGGCGATACGTGCACCGATCTGCTGGTCGCCGCCCAGCGGCCCGCTCATCAAGCCTTCTACCTCTAGCCCCAGGGCGGTCTTCAGCCGCCCGGCGGTAGTGCCCGTGCCAATCAGCGTGTGCTGGCTCAGCGTCTCCTGCCAGCGCGTCGCCCACTCCAACATCTCGGTTTTTTTGCCATCGTGGGCTATCAACGCAATACGCTTGCGCGGTTGCAGCGTGCGCACCGCTTGGCGGGGTGGGCGGGCATCGTTCATGGCATGGCTCTCCTGGTCATTCGCTTGTTATTCATCGTCCGTCGAGACGGTTATTCATTCGGCGTCGACGGCCAGTACTTTCATGGTGTTGGTGCCGCCATGGGCGTTCATGTGGTCGCCGCGAGTAAGAATGACATGCTCGCCTGGGCGTGCCAATCCATGGGCTTTCAACAGCTTGATGGCTTCCTGGTTCACTTCGGTCGCCTCCATGTGCGTGGTATCGAATGGAAGCGAGACCACGCCGCGGTAGAGCGCCATGCGCCGCTGGGCGATGGGGCTATGGGCCAAGCCTACGATTGGCAGGCCCGACCGGATGCGCGAGGCAATCAGCGGCGTGTAGCCGGTGGAGGTCATGCAGGCAATGGCGCGTACGCCGGTCAGATGGTTGGCGGCGTACATGGCGGAGAGCGCAATGGTTTCATCGATCCGCTCGAAGCCTTCATGGATGCGGTGGCCGGAGGCTTGAGCAATGCGCTCGCGCTCGGCACCCAGGCAGACGCGGTCCATGGCTTCGATGGTTTCCACCGGATAGTCGCCCGCTGCGGTTTCTGCCGAGAGCATGACGGCATCGGTGGCGTCGAGCACGGCGTTGGCTACGTCGAAGACTTCCGCACGGGTGGGGAGCGGCGATTCGATCATCGACTCCATCATTTGGGTGGCGGTGATCACCGCGCGATTCAGCGAACGGGCATGCTTGATAATACGCTTTTGCGTGCCGATCAGCGCCTCATCGCCAATCTCTACGCCCAGGTCGCCGCGAGCGACCATTACCGCTTCCGATGCTTCGATGATGGCGTCCAAGGTGTCGTCGTTGGCGACGGCCTCGGCACGCTCCAATTTCGCCACCAACCCGATCTCTTTGCCCTCGTCACCCAGTAGAGCACGCGCTTCCTGCATGTCGGCGGCGCTGCGTGGGAACGAAACGGCGAGGTAATCCACGCCAATCTCGATGGCGGTTTTCAGGTCTTCTTTATCCTTATCGGTCAGCGCTGGGGCGGAAAGGCCGCCGCTTTGCTTATTGATGCCTTTATTGTTGGACAGCTTGCCGCCCACGTGAACTCGGGTGTGAACTTCTTGCCCAACGATAGACGTGACGTCCAGCACGACGCGACCATCGTCCAGCAGCAGACGGTCGCCGGGGGTGACGTCATCGATGAGCGCTTTGTAGTCGCAGCCGACGCGCTCGCTGCTGCCGCCATTGGCATCTAGTGCCATGTCCAGCACGAACGGTTGACCGACCTCTAGATGAACGGCGCCTTCGGCAAAGCGCGAAATGCGAATTTTAGGGCCCTGCAAGTCGCCGAGGGCGGCGACACTGCGGCCCAGGCGCTGGGCGATCTCGCGGACAGCGTTGAGGCGTTTGCGATGATCATCGGCAGACCCATGGGAGAAGTTGAGGCGCACCACGTCAACGCCTGCTTTTAGCATGGCTTCCAATACCCCAGGGCAGTCGCTGGCTGGGCCAAGCGTGGCGACGATTTTGGTACGGCGTAGGGGAGTCGAGGACGTTGCGCGTGTCATAGGGGCTCCTGGGGGCAGCGTTGCTGAACGTGGCCCGATAAAGGGCGGGTGAATCGTTGATTTAGTATTGGACTACGATAGCCTTTATATAGTAATTTTACTACATATTGGATAGTTATTAGCCTTTAGGGGCGGTTATGGCAGGTTTTAATCGGCCTACAGGTGATTAAATACGTATTTTTAGTAATTTTTTTACTGGATACGCCATCTACGACCACTGCTTGATTGAGGTGCTACCATGACAATAAGAGTTGCCATTAACGGATTTGGACGGATTGGCCGCAACGTACTGCGTGCACTGTATGAAAACGGCTACCGTGATCGCGTTCAGGTCGTTGCGATCAATGATCTGGGTGACCCTTCGCTTAATTCCCATCTACTGCGTCATGATACGGTTCACGGCCACTTCCCCTTCAGTGTCGAGCATGACGCCGAAAGCATCAGCGTAGATGGTGATCGTATTACGATCTCCTCCGAGCGTGATCCGGCCAACCTACCCTGGGCGTCCATGGATATCGATCTCGTCATGGAGTGTACTGGTCTGTTCACCAAGCGCGAGGCGGCTGCCAAGCATATTGCTGCGGGCGCCAAGCGTGTGCTGATCTCAGCTCCCAGCCCGGACGCGGATGCCACCATCGTTTACGGTGTGAATGACGACATCCTCACCGCTGAGCACACCGTGGTGTCCAACGCGTCGTGCACGACGAACTGCCTAGCACCGGTTGCCAAAGCGCTGAACGACGCTGTTGGTATCGAAAACGGCCTGATGACCACGGTTCATGCCTACACCAACGACCAAAACCTGTCGGATGTGTACCACTCCGACCCCTACCGTGCCCGTAGCGCTACCCACTCCATGATTCCGACCAAGACCGGCGCTGCCGCTGCAGTAGGTCTGGTATTACCGGAGCTGGCGGGCAAGTTCGACGGTTTGGCGGTGCGCGTACCGGTGATCAACGTCTCTCTGGTGGATCTGACTTTCACGGCAGGACGTGATACGACCAAAGAGGAGATCAACGAGATCGTCGAGAAAGCCGCCGCGAACTCCCCTGTCCTGGCGGTTAACGCCCAGCCGCTGGTCTCCATCGATTTCAACCACGATGCGCACTCGTCTACCTTTGACGCGAATCACACCCGCGTTAATGGCCGGTTGGTGAAAATCATGGCGTGGTACGACAACGAGTGGGGCTTCTCCAACCGCATGTTGGATACCGCCATCGCCATGCAGAAAACTGCGCAGTAATCCCGCCGTTTAGGGGCTGTCCGCTAAGGACAGGTATCGCCCAACAGCAGCTCGGTCTGGAGCAGCTGTTGGGTCTTGGGTATTCGCCCCAGAATCATTTTGGCCGCGACACGTCCTTTGCCCGCGCTGTCCTGGCGCACGGTCGTCAATCGAGGGGCACGATATTGCCCTTCGGCAATGCCATCGAACCCCGTGATGCGTAACGCCTTCGGCACCTGGATGCCTCGCTGTTCCGCCAGCGTCAGCGCGGTCAGAGCAATCCGATCCGACATGCACAGCAGCAGATCGGGACGCTGCTCTGCTGGCTGATCGAGGATCTCGGTGATCACCGGCGAGCACACATCGAACACGTTCTCCTCGATGTTCCATAGCGGAATGGTATCGGTATCGAACCCGTGTTCACTGAGCGCGGCGTGAAACCCGGCGAGGCGTGCTCGGCTGATCGTGCTGCTGTCGGGAAGCAACGTATGCGCCTTCGTTACTCGGCCATTACAGGGCTCTCTGGTCAGCCGCAGGTTGATGATGGCAGGCCGGGTAGGACGCTGTTTAAGGGCATGCATGGCCATGGCGTAGCTAGCGTCACGGTCATCGATATGCACCGTGGGGCAGCCGTCGATATCGAAGTCGACCGAGACCAGCGGACGCTGCGACGGCAGTTCGTTCAACAGTTTATTGTTGGGCATCAGGCCGTAGACGATGAAGCCATCGGCAATGTTGGCCGAGCCGGGCGGTTGTGATGCGTGCCCCCGGCCTGGAAGCAGCAGCAGGGTATGGCCATGGGCATCCAGGACTTCCGCTACACCGGAAAGAAACTCACTGGCGACGGCATCGTTCAAGCTGTAAGTCAGGCTTTCGGCCAGAATCACCGCCACGATGCTGGAGCGGCCGGTGCGCAGGCTGCGCGCTTTGGCATCGGGGCCGTTATACCCCAGGCGTTTGGCTTCTTTGAGAATGCGATCGCGCAGCAGCGGAGAGAGCTGGTCGGGGCGATTGAAGGCGTTGGAAATCGTCGCAGTAGAAACGCCGAGTTCGAGCGCAAGGTCCTTTAAGGTCATTCGGCGAGGGGTGGTCACGGAGCTTCCTAAACTGGTGAAGAGTATGGGCGGAGAGAGTGCGTGCCGGACGCCTTTACAGCGCAGGCTAATTATTGAATTGTCGCGCACAAGAATAACGGCCTTGACGGTCTGACGACTACCCTCTTTGCAAGGTGCCTCATCCAGCCAAGGCCGTTATGGGTCTTTCTATCCGTGTTTAAGCGGCCGAGCGCGCCTTGGCTAGTGTCAACGCGGCGCCGCTCTCATCGAACAGGTGGACGTGTTCGGTATCCGGTACCAGCGACACCTGCTGGCCCTCTTGCCACTGGCTGGGCGCTTCGCTGCGATGGATGAGCAGCGTCGAGCCCGCTTTCGGCTCCAGATAGACGTAGACCTCGTTGCCCAGGTACTCGACGTTGACGATATCGAAGCAGTTATCGCCTTGAGGCGCTTCCAAGCGAAGGTGCTCGGGCCGCACGCCAAGCGTGAGCGAGGTGCCCTGTGAGTAAGCGTCGCCCGCTTGGGGCAGTGAGACCTCGCCGATGCCCGCTGCTTTGACGCGGCAGCCTTCGGCGGCGCCGCTGATCAGCTCGGCGGGCATAAAATTCATGGTAGGCGAGCCAATGAAGCCCGCGACGAATTGGGTGGCCGGACGCTGGTACAGCTCGTGGGGACTGCCCACTTGCTCCACATGGCCCCGGTTGAGCACTACGATCTTATCCGCCAGGGTCATGGCTTCGACCTGATCGTGGGTCACGTAGATCATGGTAGAGCCAAGACGGTTGTGCAGGCGGGCGATTTCGTTACGCATCTGCACCCGCAGCGAGGCATCCAGGTTGGAGAGCGGCTCGTCGAACAGCAGAATGCGCGGCTCCCGCGCCATGGCACGTCCCATCGCCACGCGCTGGCGCTGGCCGCCAGAGAGGGCTTTGGGTTTGCGGTGCAGCAGCTCTTCCAGCTGCAGGATTTTGGCCGTGCTCATTACCCGCTCGTGAACGGTCTCTTTAGCAGTGTTGGCCAGCTTTAGGCCAAAGGCCATGTTGTCGTAGACGGTCATGTGCGGGTAGAGCGCGTAGGACTGAAACACCATGCCGACGCCGCGCTCGCGGGGGGGTAGGTCGTTCACCACGGTGCCGCCAATGTTCAGGTCGCCATCGGTGATCGATTCGAGCCCTGCAATCAGGCGCAGTAGGGTGGATTTACCGCAGCCGGAGGGACCCACGAACACGACGAACTCGCCGTCGCCAATGGAAAGATCGACGTCTTTGATGATGTGGTCGCGGCCAAATACCTTGTTGACCTTTTCAAGCGTAACACTTGCCATGGTAACTCCTTGCCGACCTCGACCTGAGCGGGTCGGCTATCGTTATTAACTGTTATGGGCGGCGTTTAGGCAACCTGCATAAAGGCGGCTTGGTACGCGGGCAGCGTGAGTGTGCTGCCGTCTCGCGTGGCGGTAAAATGGGCGACCGGCAAGTCGCTGGCGACCTCCACGGGCAGGGTGGTTTGCTGCTCTTGCCCGGTCAGGTTGAAAACACATAGCAAGATCTCGTCGCCTTTTTGACGGGTAAAGCCGAGCAGGTCGTCACCGACGTCGACCAACGATAAATCGCCATCGAAGAGGGCGGGGTGGCGGCGGCGGAACGCCAGCAGGGCGCGTACGGTATTGAGTGTGGCGTTGGGGTCGTCTTGCTGGCGGCTCACCGCCAAATCCAAGTGACGAGCTTCCATGGGCAGCCACGGCTCTACTGGCGAGAAGCCACCCTGATCGCCGTCGGTCCAGGGCATGGGCGTGCGGCAGCCGTCGCGGCCTTTGAACTCGGGCCACAGCACTTTGCCGTAGGGGTCTTGAATGCGCTCGAAGGGCACGTCCGCTTCCGGTAGGCCCAGCTCTTCGCCTTGGTACAGGCACACGCTGCCGCGCAGTGAGAACAGCATGGCCAGCATCACTTTTGGGTAGGCGTGGGGGTCTTCCTCAGCGCCCCAGCGGGTCGCACTGCGCACCACGTCGTGGTTGGACGTGGCCCAGCAAGGCCAGGCGTCGCCCGCCAAGCGTTGGAAGCGTTCGATCACTTCGCGCAGGTAGCTGGCGGAGTGGGGCATGTTGAGCAGGTCGAAGGTGTACGCCATGTGCAGCTTATCGCCACCGGCAGTGTATTCGGCCATGCGTTCTAGCGGATTATCGTCGCCAATCTCACCCACGGTGGTGGTGCCGGGGTACTCATCCATCAGCGCACGCAGGTCTTTGAGGAAGTCCAGATTTTCCGGCCGGCTGAGGTCGTAGACATGGCGCTGCCAGGTGTAGGGGTTCGCTTCCGGTGCCCCCAGGGTTTTGGCTTCGCCTGTCGGTACCGGCGGGTTGTCCCGCAGTTCGGCGTCGTGGAAGTAGAAGTTGACCGTATCCAAGCGGAAGCCGTCTACGCCCAAATCCAGCCAGAAACGCATGTTGTCGAGCTGCGCCTGACGGGCTTCCGGGTGGTGGAAGTTCACGTCCGGCTGGCTGGTCAGGAAGTTGTGCAGATAGTACTGCTGGCGCCGGGAGTCGAAGGTCCACGCCGAGCCGCCAAAAATCGACAGCCAGTTGTTGGGCGGCGTGCCGTCGGGTTTCGGATCGGCCCATACGAACCAGTCGGCTTTAGGATTGGTGCGATTCTGGCGGCTCTCCTGGAACCAGGGGTGCTGATCGGAGGTATGGCTGATCACCTGGTCGATCATCACTTTCAAGCCCAGCGAGTGAGCTTTTTCCAGCAGCGCCTTGAAGTCTTCCAGCGTGCCGAACATGGGGTCTACGTCGCGGTAGTCACTCACGTCATAGCCGAAGTCGAGCATCGGAGAAGTAAAGAAGGGCGATAGCCAGATGCCGTCCACGTTGAGGGAGGCCACGTAATCCAGCTTTTCGGTGATGCCGTTCAGATCGCCTACGCCGTCGCCGCGGCTGTCCAAGAAGCTACGCGGATAGATTTGATAAATAACGCCGCCGCGCCACCACATCATGTTGTCTTGCATTACTGTGTTCCTTAAAAACGGTTGCTGAGTTTGATCAGCGAATTCATGGGACCATGGTGTGAAGGCGGTTAGCCCTTCACGGCACCCGCGGTCAGGCCGGACACGATGCGGCGCTGGAAAATGATGACCAGAATCACCAGCGGTACGGTGACCACGACGGAGGCTGCCATGATCGGCCCCCAGGGCAGTTCGTAGGCACTACCGCCTGACAGAAGGGCAATCGCAACCGGCACCGTGCGCTGCGCATCGGTCAGTGTGAAGGTCAGTGCGAACAGAAACTCGTTCCAGGCGGCGATGAATGCGAGCAGGCCCGTGGTCGCCATGGCGGGCCACATCAGCGGCAGAAATACCTTGGTGATGGTCACCCAGGGCGTTGCCCCATCCATGATCGCCGCCTCTTCCAGCTCCATGGGGAGTTGCTTCATGAAGGTGGTGAGCACCCACACCGTAAAGGGCAGGGTAAAGATGGTGTAGCTGAGAATGAGGCCTGCCGGGTTGTTGTAGAGGTTCAGCGCGCGAATCACTTCGAACAGCCCAGAGAGAACGGCCACTTGAGGGAACATCGACACGCCGAGAATGACCAGCAGCACGGTGGAGCGGCCGCGAAAGCGTACCCGACCCAGCGCGTAAGAAGCGGTGATGCCTAGCAGCAGCGCGATGAATACCACGCTGAACGCGACGATGATCGAGTTGAAGATCGCCCTCACGAAGCTCGATTGGCTAAAGATCTGTGCGTAGTTGTCCAGATTCCAGGTCGAGGGCCATAGCTCCACGCGGAACAGGTCGCTGGAGGGTTTTACCGAGGTAATGACGGCGTAGTAGAACGGGAAGACCGCGTACACCATGATGACGGCAATCAGTGCCCAGAACCCGACGCGTTTCGCTACTTTGGCTAACTGACGGCTGTTCATCAGTCACCTCCCAATTGAATCTGTTTGCGGCCAAGGTAGAGATAAGCCACGGTGGCCAGCGCGATGATCAAGAACAGCAGCGTGGATGCGGCGCTGCCGTAGCCGACGTCCTGAAACTCGACGAGCTGCTGGCGCGCGTAGACCGACATCGACATCGTGCTGGTGGAGTTGGAGGTCAACACGTAGATCACGTCGAAGACCCGCAGGGCATCCAGCAGGCGGAAGATGACCGCCACCATCAGCGCCGGGGTAATCAGCGGTAGCGTGACCTTGAAGAACACGCGCACCGGATGAATGCCATCCACCTCGGCGGCTTCGTAGCAATCTTTGGGCAGCATCTGCAGCGCGGCCAGGACCAACAGAGCCACGAAGGGAATCGTTTTCCACACGTCGACCATGATCACCGCCCACATGGAGTAGGTGGCGCTCGCGGTCCAAGCGATGGGGTTATCAATAATACCGACCATCATCAGCAGGTGGTTGATGATGCCGAACTGGTCGTTGAGCATCCACGCCCACATCTGAGCCGACACGATGGTAGGAATGGCCCAGGGAATCAGCACGGCCGCCCGAACGATCACGCGGCCTTTGAATTCTGCGTTCAAAATCAGTGCGACGATGACGCCGAAAACGACTTCCAGCGATACCGACACCACCGAGAAGTAAACCGTGTTCCACACGGACTGCCACCACACTGGGTCCGCCAGCACGCCAAACCAGCGGCCGTTGTCGTAGACCAGGTAGTTTTCGAAACCGATCAGATTCGCCGAGCCCAAATCGGAGAGCGACGCATCGGTAAAACTCAGGAAAAACGTACGTAGTAACGGCCAGCCCGCCACCAGCGTGAGGGCAATCAGCATGGGGGCTAAGAACAGCCACGCCGCCTTGACGCGTTGGCGGCGGACCTTGGTACCCCGTTGCCGCCGCGCTGGCGTGGCGGAACGCGCCCCGAGGGGCGCGTTTTGGTGAGAGTGGTGAGAAGAGCTCGACATAGGTGTCTCCGCGTTTACCAGTTGCGACGCTTCAGGCGCAGCAATTCGCCTTCAAGGTCGGCGACGGCTTGAGCGCCATCTTTGGTGCCGGACAGCACGTCATGAGAGGTGCTGAAGAACGCGTTGCTGACACGGCCATAGGCATCGCCCGTGGGGGCAGAGGGGCGGGCCACCGCGTTGGTGAACGTATCGTAAAGCGTGCCGAAGAAGGGCACGGCATCCAGCACTTCCTGGTCTTGGTAGAGCGAATCGATCGTCGGGTTGTAAGAAGCCTGAATGGCGCGGCGCTTTTGCTCTTCTTCACCGGTCAGATACGCCACCAGGTCAGCGGCGATCTCAGGATGCTCGCTGTAGCGCGACACGGCCAGGTTCCAGCCGCCCAGGCCCGCGGCGCTCTGGCCCTCTTCACCGCCGGCAGGCAGCTGCACGACGCCTACTTTGCCGCGCACGTCGCTATCGTCACTCTGGGCCAGTGACCACGCGTAGGGCCAGTTGCGCATGAAGACGGCATTGCCGCCCTGGAAAACACCCCGTGCTTCCTCTTCGGTGTAGTTCAGCACGCCTTCCGGGGAGATGTCGCCAATCCAAGAGGCGGCCAGATCCAGCGCTTGGGCAGCGCGCTCGTTGTTGATGGTCACTTCGCCTTCGTTATCGACCACGGTGCCGCCGCCAAAGCTGGCAACCCACTCGAGGGCGTTGACGGTCAGGCCTTCGTAGGCGCGGCCTTGGAACACGAAGCCTTGCATACGGTCGTTGCCCGCTTCACGCTCGGCGTTTTGAATATCGCGCGCGATCTCCGTCATCTCTTGCCACGTGGTGGGCACCTCGTGGCCATGCTTTTCCAGCAGGTCTTCGCGGTAGTAAAGAACACCCGCATCGGTAAACCAGGGCATGGCGACCAGGCGGTCATCGATGGTGTTATTGGTCACGATGGTGTCGAAGTGACCGACTGCGGCGTCTTCACCCAGTACTTCGCGCAGGTCGAGCAGGTGGTTGGCTAGCAGACCGGGCCATACCACGTCGATCTGCATCACATCGATATCGCTGGAGTTAGCGGAGAGAATTTGTTGATAGAGAGACAGGCGCTCAGTAGACGAGTTGGGCGTTGAAACCACATCGACGCTGTGGCCGGTTTTCTCTTCCCAGGCGCGTACGCCTTCTTGGCAAAGGGTCAACTCTGCGCCAACTGCACCACAGGAGATCGTCAGTTCGGCCGCCTGGGCAGACCCGGTGGCACTGGCAAGACTGGCCAAAGCAATAGCTGAAGTGAGTAGTGTCTTTTTCATTACGGCGTTCCTCGGCGTTTATTGTTGTGGGTGATGGGGTATCAATGCGCTCATAGCGCCTACTTAAACGATTAAGTACGCTGCCAGTTAGCCGTCTGTCGTCGTGAAGTTCAATAGCGACTTTTGTCTAATCTATGTCAATTCAATTTCTCTAAGATAAATAACCTTTTAGACATTGGTCGATAATTAGTAAAAGCTTGTTGGTTTACGTGCTCTTAATCGATTAAGTTTCAACTGTCACTCTATCTTCACACAACACGAAAGTTGCTTTGCAACACGTTGGGTCAATCACCTTGTCGCGTTGTTGGGCACAGGCTTCGGCGAGTCGAAGTAACGACACGGGTGGCAGCACTGAAACGCTGGCTTTTTTTACACCGGTTTTGGGGCCGGTGATCAAAAAGTAGGGAGCCAAACGGTTCGGGCGTTCGGGATAAAAAACAATAGGATTTAACACTAGGGTTGAAAAACAATGCATAAAATGACGTTCAAAACACCTTTAGCCATTGCCGTCGCCGCTGCCAGCTTCGGTCTTTGCGGTGCCGCCAATGCTGACATGACCTTGGAAGAGCGCTTTGCCGAGCTGGAAGCACGCATTGCAGCCGCTGAGCAGCGAGCTGAAGCGGCCGAGCGCCGCGCCGAGCTAGCCGAGCAAGGTCGCGGAACCGCGCCTGCATCCAGCGCCCCGGCTGCGGCGACTACCAATGCCGATATCGAAGAGCGCCTGGCCCGCGTCGAACGCCAGGCCAGCGGCGAAGAGGGCTTTTCGTTTAACGTTTACGCCCGATCTGGCCTGCTGATTGGTGAAGATGGCAAAAGTGCACCGGGTGGCCCGTACCTAACGCCCGCCGGTGGTAACGGTGGGGCGGTGGGGCGTTTGGGCAACGAGCCGGACACCTACTCTGAAGCGATCCTGAACTACCGCATGCAGTTCGATAACGGCGCCAAAGCCCGCTACACCACCATGCTGGCCCATGGCACCAACTCCAGCAACGACTGGGTGGGCGATGACACCAACCTGAACGTGCGTCAGGTGTACGCAGAGTTCAGCGATTTGCCGAGCTTTACAGGGGCCTTCGAGAACGCCTCGATCTGGGCGGGTAAGCGCTTCGATCGCAATAACTTCGACATTCACTGGCTTGACAGCGACGTGGTCTTTCTCGCCGGTACCGGTGGTGGTGTGTACGACGTGCAGCTGGCGGAGAACTGGAAAACCAACTTCTCGCTCTATGGTCGCAGCTTCAGCGACTTCCCGGTCGTCAACCGTGAAAACCCCGGTTTGGACGGCGAAAACAGCGATACCGACAACCTTGTCCTGACCTCCAACAACTACTTCGGTAACTGGCAGGTGATGGTCAACGGCATGTCCGCTGCCGATAACGACGAGCGCGACATCGGCGTCGGCCAAACCGCTGCCGATACCGGTTGGCACACCATGGTGGCCTACCACGGTGATAGCTTCTTTGGGTTGGGCGACGGTAACTTCAAGGCCGCCGTACTGCACGGCCAAGGCCTGGGTGCCGAGGTGAAAGGCTTGGGTAGCAACGGCGACTTGACCGATGATGCCAGCGCAACGCGCCTTGCCCTCTACGGCACGACCTACATTGCCCCGCAGTGGCGCATTGCGCCGGCCATCCTGGCGGAAACCAGCGACGACCGTTTTGCTAGTGGCGATAGCTATGATTGGGCCACGCTGAACGTTCGCCTGGCGAACGAAATCAACCAAAACTTCGAAATGCAGTACGAAGCCAGCTACCAGTGGATGGACTTCGAACCGCAGGGTTACAGCGGCCGCAATGCGGTGGACGGCGACTACATGAAGTTCACTATCGCCCCGACCTTCAAGCCGGAAGTGGGCGGGTTCTGGAAGCGTCCTGAAATCCGTCTGTTCACCACCTACAGCGACTGGGATGAGAGCCTGAATAGCTACGGTGCCAGCTCGCTGGGCAGCGACGGCTTCACAGGTGGTGAGTTCACCTTCGGTGTCCAAACCGAAGTATGGTTCTAGGGGAGTACCGCTCGCTAGCAAGACTGCTTTCGATCTCATGGCGGCATGAGCGCCATCTGCCCATGCCGGTTGCCCGCGACTCGTCGCGGGCTTTTTATTGTCCAAATAAGTAGCCTAAGTCATAGACGAGGACGTTGGTAGACACATAGGAGAGGGCCATGCCGCTGCTACAAGAAAAGCTTACCGCACCGACGTTGCCACTGGGCGTCGTGGCAAGGCCGCGCCTCAATGATGCCTTTGCATTGAACGAGCGCGTGCGCCTGCTTCTCGTTCAAGCCCCGTCGGGCTACGGAAAGACCACGCTACTGGCAGAACGCCTACCCGCCCTGGAGCAAGACGCCGCTTGGCTGCGCCTGGACCAGCGCGACAATCGGCCCGAGCGCTTTTTACGCTACTGGCAAGCCGCCATCGATACGCTGTTACGTGAGGATGCGCCGCTGTCGCCTTTGTCTGAGGCGGCGGACTGCGTGGAGCAGCTAGAGCGCTGGCTGGGCGAGCTGCCGAAGCAGCGGACGGCTTGTCGGCTGGTCGTGGATGAGTTCGAGCACCTGACGCACCCCGATATTCTGGCGGGGCTTGCCCACTGGCTGCGTCATCAGCCGCCCTGGCTGACCCTGACCCTAGCCAGTCGCTCCCGGCCTGCGCTGGGCCTTGCCAGCCTGCGGCTGCGGGGCGAACTCGAAGAGATCGATCTAAGCGCCCTGGCCTTCGATAGCGAAGAGGCGCAAACCCTCTGCGCCGAGCAGCTCAGTTTTCCGCCTACTCGGGTGAGCCTGGAGCGGGCGCTGCGCCGCAGCGGCGGCTGGGTGATGGCCCTGAACTGGCTGGTGGAGCGTACGACGACTCGCGCCGGATTCGATGCGCTGGTCGAGCGGCTAAACGGCGGTCATCCCGATTTTGTGGCCTGGTTCGATGAACGGCTGGCCGAGGCGCTGCCCCCTGAGGAGCGAGAGCTACTACTGCAGCTCGGTGTGCTGGAGCGCTTCTCACCTGAATTGATGGCGCGCCTGCTGGAGGGCGAGCGGCTTACCCAGCGGCTCGATGCCTTCGAGCAAGCGGGGCTATTCATCGAGCGGCCCGACCCCCACGCCCAGTGGTACCGCTTTCAACGGCTGTTCGGGGAGTACCTGCGCCACCGCCGCCACGAGCTTAGCTTGGCCACCCAGCGCACCCTGCACCAGCGGGCCAGCCAAGCCTGGCTGGCACTCAACGACCCGATCATGGCGTTGCGCCAAGCCATTTTGGCGGAATCGCCCGAGGAGGTGGCCAGTCTACTGGTCGCGCAAGGGCCAGCGCTGTTGGCCAGCGGGGCCTACGCGCTGCTGGCTCAAGGGCTTGGGCTGCTGGGGGAGCCGCAAATCTCGACACGCCCAGAGCTGGCGCTGCTCTACGGCTGGGTCTCCCATGCGCAGTTCCAGTTCGATATCACCGCACGAGTCATCCAATGGATCGAAGCGCAGCTGGAGGCCCCAGAGTGGCAGCGGCTGACGGCCGAGTTTGCCACCCTGCGCGCCCAATTAGCGATCAATCAGGGCAACGCCGAGCGCGCTGCGCCGCTCGCTGAACAGGCGCTGGCCGTGCCCGCCCGCTATTTAGCCTCCACCCCGCTGACCGCGACCGCCATCTTGAGCGAGGCGCGTTTCGTGCTGGGCTATCTGGACGAGTCGCTGCAACGGGTGCGCGAGGTGGAGCGTCTGGCACGCCAGCGAGAGGATCACCAGCTACTGCTGTGGTCATTCTGCCATCAGTCGGAAACGCTGGTGGCCCAGGGGCGCTTGCAGGCCGCTTACGATATTCAAGAGCGCGCTTTTGCCCTTCTGGAGCGGGCAGAGCTCGAGCACCTGCCCGTGGCGGAGTTTCTCTACCGGATTCGCAGCCAGGTGCTTTGGGAGTGGCACCGCCTGGATGAAGCCGAGCAGGCCGCGCTCAAAGGCATTGCCGTGCTCGACAACCAGGGCGAGCGCTGGACGCTGCAGTGCCACATTCAACTGGCCAAAATTGCCCAGAGCCGTGGCGATCAGGCTCAGTGCGCTGACCATATTCGGCGGCTGCGTAAAATCCTGGCCGAAGGCGATTACCATATCGACTGGGTCGCCAATGCCCACGCCACGCTGCTGGCCTGGTGGCACTCCACGCAAGACCTCGACGCTGTGGAGCGCTGGCGTCAGGAAGCGCCCGCGCCCATCACCGAAGGGGCCACCAACCACTTTGCCCAATGCAACGTACGCAATCACGCTCGGGCGCTTACGCTGCTGGGCCGCTTTGATGAGGCCCGCGCGCTGCTGGAAGCACTCGAAGTCCATACTCAAAGACTTGGGCTGGTCACCGATGCCAACCGCAACCAGCTCTGCCTCGCGGCCGCTGCGTGGTCGGCTGGCCAGGAGGAGCAAGCCCGGCACCATATGCATCAAGCGCTCAGTTTGGCGTCTCGCACGGCGTTGATAGGCAGCTTTTTGCGCATGGGCAAACCGCTGGGAGATCTGCTGTCGGGCTTATTGACGGACGGCACGCTATCAGCCTTGGAGCAGGCGAGGGCAGAGCGGCTGCTGGCGCTGGCGGGTCAGCAGAAAGACTTTGGAAGCGCCCGACGCTTGATATTGGACGAAACGGTGATCGCGGATATCGTCGCAAGACCTGACGTGCCGGAGCTGATTCGCACCTCGCCGCTCACCCGACGCGAATGGCAAATCCTGGGGTTGATCCACGCCGGGCTCTCCAATGAGCAGATTGCCGAACAGCTCTCGGTGGCGCCGACGACCATCAAGACCCATATCCGCAGCCTTTACCAAAAGCAGAACATTCGCCGCCGAGACGAAGCCATTGCGCTGGCAGGGCAACTCATGGCGCATATTCAGGGGGAGTGAGGCGCCGTGTGACCACTCCTCCCCACGCCTACGCCTGATGCGTCCAGTGGGGGAGGATTCTATCAAGCGGCGTAGCCTGC
This sequence comes from Vreelandella piezotolerans, assembly GCF_012427705.1. Lineage (NCBI taxonomy): Bacteria > Pseudomonadati > Pseudomonadota > Gammaproteobacteria > Oceanospirillales > Halomonadaceae > Vreelandella > Vreelandella piezotolerans. The sequence continues at coordinate 1,508,672 of NZ_CP048602.1, forward strand.
ATCATGCCAGCCATAGGTGATGACTCAACGATTTGAGACACCGTCGGTAATAACAAGGATAAGGACCATGATGCAGACACCTTCTACTTCTCACTACGTTGGCAGCCAAGGAGCCGACTGGTGGCGCGGCGCGGTGATTTACCAAATCTACCCGCGTAGCTTTATGGACAGTCACGGCGACGGCATTGGCGATTTGAAAGGGGTGATCGACAAGCTCGACTACATCGCTTCATTAAACGTCGATGCGATTTGGCTGTCGCCGTTTTTTACCTCGCCGATGAAAGATTTCGGCTACGACATCAGCAACTACCGCGATGTCGACCCCATGTTCGGCACGCTGGAAGACTTCGACCGCCTGGTCGAAGCGGCCCACGCGCGGGGGCTGAAAGTGACGATCGATCAGGTGATGTCCCACACCTCCGACCAGCACGTGTGGTTCGAAGAGAGCCGCCAAAGCCGCGACAACCCCAAAGCCGACTGGTACGTATGGGCCGATCCCAAACCCGACGGCGCGCCGCCCACCAACTGGCAGTCGGTATTCGGCGGCAGCGCCTGGCAGTGGGATACCCGCCGCTGCCAGTACTACCTGCATAACTTCTTGGCCAGCCAGCCGGATCTTAACTTCCGCACCCCTGCGGTGGTCGACGCCATGCTGGAAGAGGTGCGCTTCTGGTTGGAGCGCGGCGTGGATGGCTTCCGGCTGGATGCGGTGAACTTCTGCACCCACGGCGAGTTAAAAGACAACCCGCCGCGCCAGGAAGTTACCGAGAGCTTCCTGGGCGTTCGCCCCGACAACCCCTACGGCTATCAGCTCCACCAATACGACAAAACCCAGCCGGAAAATCTGGTGTTTCTGGAGCGGCTGCGGGCGCTGCTGGATGAGTACCCCGGCACCACGAGCGTAGGTGAAGTGGGTGACGACGATGCGCTCGGCGTGATGGCGGAGTACTCCCAGGGCGGCAAGCGCCTGCACATGTGCTATTCGTTCAACCTGCTGACCGATAAAGCCGACCCTGGCTACTTGCACGAAACGCTCACCGAAATGGAAGCGCGCATTGGCGATGGCTGGCCCTGCTGGGCGCTGGGAAACCACGACGTAACGCGGCTGGCAACCCGCTGGCAGGCGGAAGGGCAGCTCGATAAGCTGCGCCTCTATTTGGTGTTCCTGTTCAGCCAGCGGGGCAGCGTATGCCTCTATCAGGGCGAAGAGCTGGGCCTGCCCGAGGCGGAGCTGACGTTCGAGCAGCTCGTCGATCCGGCGGGCATCACCTTCTGGCCTGCTTATAAAGGTCGCGATGGCTGCCGCACCCCGCACCCCTGGCAGGCGGACGCCCGCCATGCGGGCTTTAGCAGCGCTACTCCCTGGCTGCCGGTGCCCGATTCCCACGCAAGTTTGGCGGTGGACCAGCAAGAGCAGGATGCCGATTCGCTGCTCAATGCCTACCGCGCGTTTTTAGCCTTCCGCCGCACGCAGCCTGCGCTGGTGAAAGGCGACGTGGATTACCATCCGGTACGCGACGAGGTGCTCTGTTTGGAGCGCACCCATCAGCAAACTCGCCTGCTGGTGGCGCTGAACTTTAGCGATCAAACCGTGACCCGCTCGGCTCCCGAGGGCGCTGAAGCACTGGGGGATGCACCTAAGTGGCTAAACGGCGAGTGGCAGGCAGGTACGCTGACACTGCCGCCGTTTGGGGTGGCGATTGCCCGCTGCCCGCACACTCAGGAGGAAGCACCATGGGACGTTTGACGTTTAGCGGCATCGGTAAGTCTTTCGATGGTATTGAAATCTCACGGGATATCGACCTCACCATCGAAGACGGCGAGTTCGTCGTTTTCGTGGGCCCCTCCGGCTGCGGTAAATCCACGCTACTCCGCATGATTGCAGGCTTGGAAGACATCACCACCGGGGATATGCAGCTCGATGGCCAGCGGATCAACGAGATACCGCCCCAGGAGCGGGACATCGGCATGGTGTTCCAATCCTACGCGCTCTACCCGCACATGAGCGTGGCGGAGAACATGGCCTTTGGCTTGAAGCTGGCGCGTACCGACAAAGCAGAAATTCGCCGCCGCGTGGAGCACGCCGCCGAGATGCTGCATCTCACCGAGCTTCTGGAGCGCAAGCCCAAAGACCTCTCCGGCGGCCAGCGCCAGCGGGTGGCCATTGGCCGCACCCTGGTCAAAGAGCCTGCCGTGTTTCTGTTCGACGAGCCGCTCTCCAATCTGGATGCCGCGCTGCGCGTGGATATGCGGGTACAGATCGCCGCGCTGCACAAGCGCCTGAACGCCACCATGATCTACGTCACCCACGATCAGGTGGAGGCGATGACCCTGGCCGACCGTATCGTGCTGCTCTCGAAAGGACGTATTGCCCAGGTAGGCGCGCCGCTGTCGCTGTATCACTTTCCTACCACCCTGGAAGTCGCCGAGTTCATCGGCTCGCCGCGGATCAATACGCTGCCGGTAACGGTGGTCGACCCCGGCGAGCGTCAGACCGTGGTGCGCCTGCATAGCGGTGAAACGCTGGCGGTGGCGGTCAACGGTCATCAGCTTCAGGCAGGCGATAGGGCCACCCTGGGACTGCGTGCCGAAGACTTCGTGGCGCCCGAGCAAGCCGACGCCGCCTTGAGCGCCACGCTGATGGTGGCCGAAAAGCTGGGCTATGAAACCCTCGCCCACTGGCAGTTGGCGGGCATCGATACCCCCGTGACCCAGCGGCTGGATGGCCTGACACGGCTGGAAGAGGGCCAAGTTTCGCGCTTGGGAATCGCTGGCCAGCGCTGCCACCTGTTCGATGCCGACGGTAATGCCTGTCCGCGCCAGGTCACGGTGGATGGGGTGAGCCGTTAATTTTTAAACACACAAACTTTTTTTCAAAAAGAGTGCATCCAATCGGTCTCCTTGTGTGTATCCCCTATACAGCCGCTACTCAAAGCGGTTGAACAAAACCCCAAGGAGACTGAAATGACCATCCAACACATGACGCGTGCGACGCTCGCCGCTACCTTGATTGCAACCTTCAGTCACGCCGCGTTGGCGGACATGCCCCCCGCCGACGTCCAAGTACCGGACGGCAACACCGTCGCTCTCGAAACCGTCGGCGTGGGTGCGATTACCTACATGTGTGAAGCCAAGGACGACGGCACCATGGGCTGGGTATTTAAAGGCCCACACGCTGCACTGAACGACAGCGAAGGCACCCAGGTCGGCAGCTACTACGGCCCGCCCGCCACTTGGGAAGCCCTGGACGGTTCTAAAATTACCGGCACTCAGCTAGCCGTGGCGCCGAATGGCGATGGCAACATTCCGCTGCAGCTCGTCGAAGCCAACCCGGCGGAAGGCGAAGGCGCAATGAGCGGCGTGAGCTACATCCAGCGCTTGAACACCCAAGGTGGCGTTGCCCCTGACGTTGCCTGCGACGAGGGCCACGACGGCGCCACTGCGGTCGTCACCTATCAAGCCGACTACATCTTCTGGACCGCGAACTAAGCGTTCCAACACTGACTCACTTTTATTAAGCTTCGTAAGGCTAGGGACTCGTCACCAGGCTCCCTAGCCGTTATGCTCCTGGCAGTGCGACGACCGATGCGGCGCGTTACCAGGGAGCGAAGATGTGTCTGAACGTGACATGCCTGAAACAGGTAAGGCTAACACCATTAGCACCGATAACGGCCACGTAAGGCCCGCTCAAGAATTCGATTACGCTGATGCGCTCGCCCGCTGTGCCCGGGGGGAGCACGCAGCGCTGCAACGGCTCTATCAACAGGAAGGCGCCAAGCTGCTGGGTGTCGTGCTGCGCATCGTGAAGGATCGAGGCATGGCAGAAGATATCGTTCACGATGCCTGCCTGAACATTTGGCAGCGCGCGGACAGCTTCGACCCGCAAAAAGGGGCGGCTCGTACTTGGATCTTCAGCATTGCCCGCCACTTGGCGCTGAATGCCATCCGCGGCCGTGACCGCGAAGTGAGCGTCGACCTGAACGACCCCCACGAACTCGATGACGACGATACCTTCCAGCAGGCGTCGCAAGTGACGGACGCCTTCGATTGGCAAACCGGCCAGCGGATGGACGAGTGCCTGCAGCAGTTGGAAACCGAACGTCGTAACTGCGTGCTGCATGCCTATGTGGATGGCTTGAGCCACGCAGAAATTGCGGCGCACACGGGCGCGCCGCTAGGTACGGTCAAAGCCTGGATCAAGCGCAGCCTGCTTCGCTTACGGGAGTGTATGGCATGAGCCCTTCGAACGAACCCGATGACCTTCATGCCCTGGCCGGGGAGTACGTGCTAGGCACGCTGCCCATGGCCGAGCGTGAAGCCTTTGAGGCGCGTTTAGCCAACGACCCTGAGCTGCAAAAAGCGGTGGCGGCATGGGAAGAGCGCTTTTTCCCCTACACCGCGATGGTGGAGCCGGTCACGCCCTCCGATTATCTCTGGCCGCGCATCGAGCGCAGTCTCAAAGCATCCGCTACCCATGCCCCGTCATCCGTGCCCACACGCGCTCCCAGGCCGGATGCACCACGCCGCCGCTTGATGCAGAGCCTGCCGTTTTGGCGAGGGGTGGCAGGGGCAGGATTAGCGGCTGCGCTGGCCATGGGCGTGTTGCTGACCAACGTCCCTACCGCACCCGCAACGCCAGAGTACATGGTGGTCCTGCTCGCACCGCAGACCCAGTCGGCAGGGTGGGTGGTACAAGCCGCCAACCGCCAGGAGATCCAGCTGATTCCTTTGGGCACCTTCGAGGTACCGGAGGGCAAAGCGCTGGAGTTCTGGACCAAAGCCGATGATTGGCAAGCGCCCGTCTCGCTGGGGCTCGTCGAGCCAGGGCAGCCGCTGCGCCTGCGGTTGGATCAGCTGCCGCCGCTGGAAGATAACCAGCTATTCGAGCTGACGCTGGAAGATGACACCGGCTCGCCCACCGGGCTGCCCACCGGCCCGATTGAGTTCATTGGCCGCGCGGTCGAAATCTAACGTCGCCAGCCGCTGTTAAAAAAAGCTCAACCCGACTTGGAACAGACGCTCCACGTCGCGAATACGCCGCTTGTCGATCACGAACAGAATCACGTGGTCGCCGCTCTCCACCTTCACATCGCCGTGGGCAATCAGCACCTCTTTGCCGCGTACGATGGCGCCGATGGTGGTGCCCTCGGGCAGGTCGATATCGGCGATGGTGCGGCCCACGACTTTCGACGACTGCTTATCGCCGTGGGCGATGGCCTCGATCGCCTCTGCCGCGCCCCGGCGCAGCGAGTGTACGTTGACGATATCGCCCCGGCGCACGTGGGTCAGCAGGCTGCCGATGGTGGCCTGTTGGGGGGAGATGGCGATGTCGATATCGCCACCCTGCACCAAATCCACGTAGGCCGCGTTGTTGATCAGCGTGAGGACCTTCTTCGCTCCCAGCCGTTTGGCCAGCAGCGACGACATGATGTTCACTTCGTCGTCGTTGGTCAGCGCGCAGAAGATATCGCAGTCTTCGATGTTTTCTTCTTCCAACAGCCGCTTGCTGGTGGCGCTGCCGTGCAGCACCACGGTGCGGTCCAGCCGCTCGGAGAGCGTGGTGCAGCGCTCCAGGCTGTGCTCGATGATCTTGACCTGATGGCTGTGCTCCAAGTGCTCCGCCAAGCGTTCGCCGATATTGCCGCCTCCGGCGATGACGACCCGGCGGAAGTCCCGCTCTACCTTGCGCAGCTCGCTCATCACCGCGCGGATATCTCGCCGGGCGGCGAGAAAAAACACCTCGTCGTCGGCTTCGATGATGGTGTCGCCCCGGGGGATGATCGGCCGGTTGCGACGGTAGATCGCCGCCACGCGGGTTTCCACGTTGGGCATGTGCTTGCCCAGAAAAGCCAAATCCTGGCCCACCAATGGACCGCCGTAGAAGGCTTTCACCGCTACCAGCTGTACCAACCCGCCGGCAAACTCCAGCACCTGCAGCGCGCCGGGATGCTCGATCAAGCGGCGCACGTGATCCGTCACCACCTGCTCGGGGCTGATCAGCACGTCGATGGGAATGGCTTCGTGGGCGAAGAGGCCTTTACGAGTCAGGTAGGCAGTGGAGCGGACCCGGGCAATTTTGGTGGGGGTGCGAAACAGCGTGTGAGCCACCTGACAGGCGATCATATTGATCTCGTCGGTGTTGGTCACCGCGATCAGCATATCGGCGTCTTCGCAGCCCGCCTGGCGCAGCACGATCGGGTAGGAGCCTGCGCCGGTCACCGTGCGGATATCCAGCTTGGTGTGCAGCTCGCGCAGTTTTGCGCCGTCGGTATCGACGACGGTGATGTCGTTCTCCTCGCGGGCAAGGTGCTCGGCTAGGGTTGCGCCCACTTGGCCTGCCCCAAGAATGATGATTTTCATTGATTGGACTCCTCACGGTCGAACTCGACACAGAAGCGGTAACCGATGCCAGGCTCCGTCTGCAACAAGCTGGGGGCTTGTGGATCATCCCCCAGCTTTTGGCGTAACTTGCTTACCACGATACGTAAATAGTGGGTGTCTTCCTGATGCGTAGGACCCCAAATGGCTTTCAACAGGTGGGTTTGCGTCACGATACGGCCCGCCCGACCGATCAATAGCGCCAGCACGGCAAACTCTTTGGGCGTCAAATGAATCGTCTCGCCGCTCAAGGTCACCAGGTGGGCGTCGATGTCCAGCGTCAGAGCGCCATACTGATAGCGGGATGGCTCACTTGGGGTGGGATAGTGGCGCAGCACGGCCCGAATACGGGCCAACAGCTCCTGAATCCCAAAGGGCTTGGTGACATAATCATTGGCACCGCTATCCAGCGCAGTGACCTTCTCGGACTCCTGGCCACGCACCGACACGATAATGATCGGTAGCGCGCTGTGTTGGCGCAGCGCCCGAAGCACTTGTTGACCATCCATGTCAGGCAACCCTAGGTCCAGTAGGACGACATCGATCGCATCGGCGCCTGCTGCTTCGTCCACCGTCCGAATGGCCTGTTGCCCGGTGCTGGCTTCGCTAATCAAAAAACCTTGCGATATCAAGCTAATACGCAAGAACTGCCGAATGGCGGGCTCATCGTCGACGATGAGAATGCGAGTAGGCTTAGTCCTCATGGCGAGGCTCCTGCGACGGCGTCGGCAATGGTAGCGACATGATGATACTCGTGCCGTGGCCATGAAGGCCGTCGGTGGCCGTTACGGTTCCGCCGTGAGCGCCCAGCATTCCGCGGCAAATGGCGAGCCCCAGGCCGGTGCCGTGCAAACTTCGGTCGCCATCGTTGCCGGTGAAGAACATCTCGAACACCTGCTCACGTAAATGGCGTGGAATGCCAGGCCCCTCATCGCTGACGGTGAGCGTCATCTTGCAGGCATTTTCATCGGTGGCTGCCGCAATGGTGATCTGGCCGCCAGTCGGTGAGAAGCGGGCGGCATTTTCCAATACATTGACGAGCGCCTGCTCCACCAAGGCTGGGTGAACGTGTAACAGAGGTAGATCGCTGTTCCACACCTGCTGCACGGTCAGGGGGGCTAACGCTCCTGACAAGCGTTTACGAGCAGCGGCGACAAGGTCGTCGACGCTTATCCAGTCTCGCTCGATGGCAAGCTTGCCGTGCCCTAGCCGCGTCATGTCCAACAGGTTTTGAATGTAGCGATTCAAACGCTCGCTCTCGTTCAAAATACCGTCTAGCAACGCGAAGCGATCTTTTGCTGTTAGCTGCGGGTCGAGTGCGCGCAGTGAGCTGGCGGCGCCTATGATCGACGCCAGCGGCGTGCGCAGATCATGGGAAACGGACGCGAGCAGCGCAGAGCGCAGCCGCTCTTGCTCCTCTGCCAGCCGCGCTGCGTTGAGGGCCAGCATGCGTTCCCGGCTTACGCCAGTAATGTTGCCGACGACCAGCGCCACGATCAAAAAGAACAGCAGCGTGACTAGCTGTTCGCGCTCGGCCACCGCTAGGGAGAAGTAGGGCTCGGTAAATGCCACGTTGAAAACGATGAAGTTCAACAGCGCGCTGATAAAGGCGGCATAGCTACCGACCAAGACGGCGCAGGCCAGCACTGCTGTCAAGAAAATCAGCGATAGATTGGCTAGCGCGAGCCAAGCGAATAGCCACCAAGCCACTAGCAGTGCCGCGAGGCTGGTGCCTACCACCAGCGCCCACTCCCGCAGGGTAGGCAGGCGTCGTAGTGCCGTCATGATAGAACTCCTCATCGCCGCCAGAACATCGGCGTCATCAACACCACCACGGTCAAAATCTCCAAGCGGCCCATCAACATGCCGATGCACAGTAGCCACTTGGCGGCATCGGGCAGGCTGGCGAAGTTACCGGCGGGGCCGATGATGTCGCCCAGGCCCGGGCCCACGTTGGCCACTGCCGTGGTGGCCCCGGTAAGCGCCGTGACGAGATCCAGACCCAGCGCGGCGAGCCCTAATGCTAAGACGGCAATGGTGATGAAAAAGAAAAACGAAAACGCCACCACGCTGCGGGAGATATCGCTGGTCACCGGCTGCTGGTTATAGCGAGTGGTAAAGACGCCGTTCGAGTGAATCAGATAGCGCAGCTGGTTACGCAGCATCAGCATGGCAATCTGGAAGCGAAAGATCTTCATGCCGCCACTGGTGGAGCCGCTACAACCGCCAACAAACGTCAGGTAGAAAAAGGCGGCAATGGGCAGCGAGCCCCATAGGGTGTAATCGTCGGAGGCGTACCCGGTGGTGGTGACCACGGAAATGACGTTGAAGGTCACATGGGTCAGAGAGACGAACCAGTCGTCGCCTTGTACGACTCGCCACGCGCTCAGTATTACGATGGCAGCCAGCAGCAGTTTGAGCAGCCCGCGCACCTGCTGATCTTTCCAAAGCGCGCTCTTGGAAGAGCGAATGAAGCGAATGTACAGCACGAAGGGGAGCGCGCCGCTGAGCATGAAAAAGCTCGCCATCCAGAGCAGCCAGGGCTGCTCGGCATAGGCCCCAAACGACGCGTCGGAGTTGGCAAAGCCACCCGTGGCCAGGGACGTCATGCCGTGAACGATGGCATCCAGCGGGAGCATGCCTCCCAGCCAATAGCTCAGCATGGCCGCTAGCGTCAATATCACGTAAACGGCGAGGGTGGCTTTGGCAATGCCGCCCGTGCGTGGCATGACCTTATCGGACCAATCGGACGACTCGGTGTGAAACAGCCGCATCCCACCCACTTTTAGAAACGGCAAAATGGCGATGCCCATGACGATGATGCCGATGCCTCCCATCCACTGCATCAAGCCGCGCCATAGTTTCAAACCGTCCGAGAGGTTATCGATACCTACCAAGACGGTCGACCCAGTGGTGGTAATCGCCGACACCGATTCGAACACGGCGTTGGTAAAGCTAAGCTGGGGAGCGCCTAGAACGAGCGGCAGACTGGCAAAGCCACTGATACTGGTCCAACTGCCGGCGGTCAAGATGAACATCTGCCAGGGTTTGAGCTCTAACGGCACGCCGCGGGTGAGTGCCCAAGTACTCAACGTCGCGCTTAAAATGATGATCAGCGAGACGGCAAAAGCAGGGGCATCGGGATCGCGTTCGATGAGCAGTACCATCAGCGGCAGCGTCATGAACATAGCCAGTACCAGCCACAGCACCGACATGATCTTGAAAATTTGTGCCCAGTTTCGGTAAGTCTCTTGGTAGTAACGTGCGCTAGGGAACGTGGCCATAAGTCCGCTCTAAGTGGGTCCGCTCTAAATTACCCTAAGGGTGGTGAGCTATCTCACCACGCCGATCAAACATTGTCCGTAAAATTTCCCTAAAAATTACCTTACCCATAAAAAACCGGCGCTGATGAGCGCCGGTCATGAGCAACATGCTCAAGCGAGGAAACCCTCGAGCGGTGGGCGGCCTAGCCCTTGACGCCTCCGGCGGTCAAACCGCCAATAATCCAGCGTTGGCAAATAAGAAACGCCACGGTGATGGGCAGGCCAGAGAGCACGGCGGCAGCGGCAAAGTTACCCCAACGCTGGTTATGGTCGGCGAGGTATTGCTGCGCGCCAACGGCAAGCGTCAGTTTGTGCTCGTCCACCAACAGTACCGAGGCCATCGGGTACTCCATGATGCTCATCACGAAGGCCAGGATGAAGACCACCATCAGAATGGGGACAGAAAGCGGCAGCAGAATATAGCGAAACGCCTGCCAGGTGCTGGCGCCATCGACCATGGCGGCCTCTTCCAGTGAACCGTCGATGGATTCGAAATAGCCTTTGATCGTCCAGATATGCAGCGCTACCGCCCCCAGCGAGGCGACGATCAGCGCGCCGTGCGTATTGATGCCCAGCCAACCGACGAACTGGCCCAGCCGGTCAAAGAGGGCATACAGTGCCACCAGCGAGAGCACCGCTGGGAACATCTGAAAAATCAGCATGCCTTTGAGCAGCGGCGCTTTGCCCTTGAAGCGCATGCGGGCAAACGCGTAGGCGCTGGTGGTAGCGAGCATGAGAATCAGCACCGAGGAGATCACCGCCACCTTGATGGAGTTCCACAGCCACAGCAGCACCGGGAAGGGCGGTTGGACCACGGTGCCGTCGGGCCGCTCCCAAGGGATCCCTAGCGCCAGGGACCAGTGCTCCAGCGAGAAGTTCTGCGGAATCAGGCTGCCGGTGGCAAAGTTACCCTCTCGAAACGAGATCGAGATCACCAGCAGCAGCGGAAAGACGATCAGCGATACGAAGCAGATCAGCGCCAAGTGCGCGCCCAAGCGACGCGCGCCAACGGAGCGGGGTTGAACCATGGGCATCGGTAACCTCCTATACCTTTACTTTGGAAAGGCGCAAATTGAGCAGCGACAAACCCGCGACTAGCAGGAAGATCAGCGTAGCGATGGCCGCCGCAAGGCCAAAGTTCTGCCCTGCGTCTTGAAAGGCGATGCGATAGGTGTAGCTCACCAGTAGGTCGGTGGTGCCCGCCGGGGTGCTGGCGCCCAAAATATCGGGGCTGCCGCCGGTGAGCAGGGCAATCAGCACGAAGTTATTGAAGTTGAACGCAAACGCAGCAATCAGCAGCGGCGTGAGCGGCTTGAGGATCAGCGGCAGGGTGATGTTGAACAGATTGGTGATTGGGCCGCCGCCATCCACGGCCGAGGCTTCGTACAAGTCCTGCGGAATGGCCTGAATCAAGCCCATGCAGAGCAGCAGCATGTAGGGGTAGCCCAACCAGGTATTGACGATCAGCAGCATGCTGCGCGCCATCCAAGGATCGGTAAACCACTCCGGGCGTACCCCAAACAGGGTATCCAGGATCAGGTTGATCTCACCGAAGTGCTGATTGAACATCCCTTTGAAAATCAGGATCGAGATGAACGCTGGCACCGCATAGGGCAGAATCAGCAGCGTGCGGTATACGGCCTTGCCCCTGAGTTGATCCCACTGCAGCAAAGAGGCCAGCACGAAACCGACGGCCAGAGTAAACACAACGGTGAGGGCGGCAAATACGAAGGTCCATACGAAAATCTGCATGAACGGACCGCGAATGTCCGGGTCGGTGAAAATCTGGGTGTAATTGGCCATGCCGACGTTGACCGGCCAGCCGGGCGCGATCCGTTCACCGTCGTCAGCCACGAAGAAACCAATGCTTGGGTCGGGGGTGAGCAGCCTGTCATCGCGACGGTCGTACAGCGCACCATCCTCGCGGGCTTCGTAGCGGTTGACCATGGGGGCGAACTGGCGCAGTCCCGCCATGCGCAGCTCGTTGCCGTCCGGGGTGATTAGCCGCAGCCCTTGCAGGGCCTCGCGCGCTTGAATGATGTCGCGCATGCCCAGTGCTTCCTGCGCGGGTGGTGCATCGGCGGGCTGCACGCCAATTTGTCGATTCTCCTGATTGGCAACATTGAGCGGGGAGGAAACGAATCGCTGGCCCTCTTGGCTCTCCAAATAGAGCCGAACCAAATCACTGTCGGGGTAGAGGGCCAGGTCAAAGGCATTGCCTTCCGCTTGATAGGTTTGGCTCATGAGCTGGTCGCGCACCCGCTCTTCCGAAAGCAGATTGGTAGAGCTGTAGTTACTGAAGCTGATCCCGATGGTGTACAGCAGCGGAAAAATGACGAACACACCAAGCCCGGCTATCGCAGGAAAGATGTAGCGATGACTCATCAGCGTGCGCTTGGTAAAGACCACGCCCAGCGAGCCGCCCAGTACCAGAAACAGCAGAGCAAACATCCACTGGCCGTTGAGATGAAACGCCAGCACCAGCCACAGTAGCGCGATCACCAGCACGGCAATGACGCCGCGCATGGCCCAGCGGGTATAGCGTTCGGTAAGATGGCGAGAGCGGTGGCGGGGCAGGCCACGAGACGCGTTAGTGGTGTACATGATGACGTCCTGAAAGGCTGCTCGGCAGCGGGCGCTGCCGGGCAATGGAGGCTAAAACGGAGGCTACTGGCGCATACGGCGCGCAGCGGCATCCAGCGCTTCTTGGGGGGATTGGCGACCGCTGCCAATGTTCTGTAGCGCGGGTTCCATAGCGGCCCAGAAGGCGCCCATTTCAGGAATGTTGGGCATCGGCATGCCCACTTCGGCGTTCTCTAGCGTCGCGGCAATGTTGGGGTTGTCCGCCAGCTCTGCCTGGTAATCGATATGCGCTACCGCGCCGAGCGAACCGTCGCTATTGAACGTGCGCATACCCTCTTCGCTCAGCAAATAGTTTTCCAAGAACTCTACCGCCAGGAAGTCGTTGGGCGTGGCGGAGTTGATCATCGCGGTCATCACGCCGAACATCGGCTTGGCTCGCTCGTCACCCACGTTGGGTAGCAGGGCGACGCCGTATTCGATGCCGCTACGCTCCAGGTTAGGCCACGCCCAAGGGCCGCTGATCATGGTCGCTACCTCGCCTTGGTTGAAGCGAGTATCCATCAGGTTGTAGTCGGTGCCGCGGGGCAGTACGCCGCTCTCGATCAACTCGACCAGCAGCTCAGCCCCTTGCAAGGCACCCTCGTTATTGACGCCGATATCGCTGACGTCATAACCGCTGTCGGTCTGTTTGAACGGGTAGCCGCCGTTGGCTGCCAGCAGCGTCCAGCCGTAGTAGGGTTCGCTGTAATCGAACAAAATGGCTTTTTTGCCTTCTTGGGAGAGCGTGGCGTCTAGCTCCATTAACTCGGCAAAGCTTTCAGGCGGCGTTTCTACCAACGCTTTGTTGTAAATCAGCCCCAGCGATTCCACCGAAATGGGGTAGCCGTAGGTCTCGCCATTCCATAGTGCGGCCTCCCAGGTGAAGTCGTAAAACGCTTCACGGAAGCTGTCGCTGGGCGCAATCGGTTTGAGCAGACCGCTTTGCGCCCATTCCCCCATGCGATCATGGGCCCAAATGACGATATCCGGCCCTTGACCGCTGCCTGCCGCTTGCTGAAAACGGTCGGTCAGGTTGTCGGGAAACACGACGTCCACCTCGATGCCGGTATCTTCCAGGAATTGATCGGCCACTGCGCGGATGCCTTCCTGGCCTTTATTGTCGCCCATCCAGATGGTCAAACGGTCATCTTCGAAGGCTAGGGCGGGGAGTGTGGCAGTGGCCGCTAGCGTAGCGGCGAGCAGCGGCGTGAAAAATGGACGAACCATTGCCATGATGTGCGTACCTCGTTATGACGTTGTTGTTGTCGTGCACGTTCTCATACGACGTGCTTTGTTCACGGTCAGCGTCGCTAATTACGTACGAGGTCACCTCATCCTAGGGGGGAGGAGGGGTGGCGTATCCAAGGGGCGTAGAGTAAAGGTAGAAGAATAGGTGACCAGGGCTCGGCATCACCGCTGTAAAACCAACCGGAAAGGGCAGCAGGCGAGAATATTTTGTAGTAAAATTACACGAATTATTGCGTATAATGCCTCACATCAGATAGATTTTAGGTAATCTAACTACATCAGATGACCTAATTATAAACAGGAGCTGAGATGAGCCAGTCACATGCCCCGCTGGGCGATCCCAATCACGCGATCGATCTGGCGCTATTCGGGGCGCTTGGCGACCTTGCCATGCGCAAGCTGTTTCCCGCGCTGTATCATCTTGACCGCGAAGGTTTGATGCCCGAAAGCACGCGGATCATGGGGCTGGCGCGTCAGGAGCATGACACTGCTGCGTTTCGCCAGCTAGTCAGTGGCGCGCTGCAGAAGCGTCTGAAGAAAGAGGAGCAGGACAAGGCGAGTCTGGAGCGCTTTTTAAATCGCTTGGAGTATCTCAAGCTCGACTTCGCTACCGCTGACGGTTATGACGCCATTCGCCAGTGGCGCGAAGGCTCAAAGCGCCCGATGGTGGTGTATCTCTCGGTGGCGGCGCGCATATACGGCGACATTTGCCGCAATCTCCAGGCCAGTAACAGTCTGGATGACGATACCCGCGTCGTGGTGGAAAAACCGATTGGCTACGACCTGGCCTCTTCCGAAGAGATCAACGATGCCATCGGCGCCGTGTTCCCCGAATCGCGCATCTACCGCATCGACCACTACTTGGGTAAAGAGACGGTTCAGAATCTCATTGCTCTTCGCTTTGCCAACCCGCTGTTTGGCACCCAGTGGAATCAGAATCATATTTCCCACGTCGAGATTACCGTCGCCGAAAAAGTCGGTATCGAAGGGCGCTGGGGCTATTTCGATGATGCGGGCCAACTGCGCGATATGGTCCAGAACCACCTTCTACAGCTGCTATGCCTGATCGCCATGGATCCGCCCTCGAACCTGGATGCCGATGCCATCCGCGATGAGAAGGTGAAGGTGCTCAAGGCGCTGAAACCGTTTACCGGTGAATCGCTGGGGCGTGACGTCGTGCGCGGCCAGTACATTGCCGGTACCAGCGACGGCCAAGCCGTGCCGGGCTACCTGGAAGAGGAGGGGGCCAACACCCAGAGCCAAACCGAAACCTTCGTGGCCATGAAAACCGAAGTGTCCAACTGGCGCTGGGCGGGCGTGCCGTTCTACCTGCGTACCGGTAAGCGGATGCCGGAAAAACTCTCGCAAATCGTCATTCACTTTCGTCAGCAGCCTCACTACATCTTCGATCCGGACCAGCGCGGCATCGCCTCCAACAAACTGATCATTCGCCTGCAGCCAGAAGAGGGCATTGCCCTTCAGGTGCTCACCAAGGATAGCGGTCTAGACAAGGGCATGCGCCTGCGCCCTGGCCCACTACATCTGGATTTCAACAGCGCGTTCCCGAAATCGCGTATCCCGGATGCGTACGAGCGCCTGCTATTGGAGGTCATGAAAGGCCAGCAGTATCTGTTCGTCCGCCGGGACGAGGTGGAGCATGCGTGGCGCTGGTGTGATCAGCTCATCGATGGTTGGAAATCACGCGATACCCCACCGCGCCGCTACCCGGCAGGCTCTTGGGGGCCGGTCGCCTCCATTGCCATGATCACCCAGGATGGTCGCAGCTGGTACGAGGATTATTGAGATGAGCAATACACGACAAGCGCTGGCCGAGCAGCTAGCCGAAGCCGTTTATCAAGCCCTGGCGACAGACCTGGAGCACCAGGAGCGTGCGCTGCTGGTGGTATCGGGCGGCTCGACGCCGGTGCCGTTCTTCAAAGCGCTGGCGCAAAAGCCACTGGCGTGGGCGCGGGTGGATATCACCCTGGCCGACGAGCGCTGGGTCGACGAGCAGAGCAGCGATAGCAACGCCAAACTGGTGCGCGACAACCTGCTGCAAGGCCCGGCGGCGGCCGCTAACTTCGTGCCACTTACTAGCAACGATGGTACGCCGGAAGAAGGGGTGGCCGCCGTGGTACAGCAAACCGCGGCTTTGAGCTGGCCTGCCAGCGTGGTGATTTTGGGCATGGGCGGCGATGGTCATACGGCCTCGCTGTTCCCCGATAGCCAAGAGCTGGGGCTGGCGCTCTCTACGGATGAGCCGCTAGTCGCGGTGCGTACGCCCAGCCAGCCGCAGCCGCGCATTACTTTCTCTGCGGACCGCCTGCACCAGGCGAAACGCCACATTCTGCATATCACGGGTGACGACAAGCGCGCCGTACTGGCCAACGCCATGGGCGGCGACGACGTTCGCACGCTGCCGATTCGCGCGTTTCTATCTTGCCCGCTGGCGATTTACTGGGCGCCCTAATAAACCGCCTTCGCCAATAACAAATTGCTTGGAGACTCACTGATGACCATCGATAAACAGTTACCCTCAACGCGCACCGCCGAGCTGGACAGCATCTGTTTGAAAGCCGAAGTGATCCCGGTGATCACCATCGAGCGCCTGGAAGATGCCGTGCCGCTGGGCCGTGCGCTGGTCGAAGGTGGCCTGACCGTTCTGGAAATTACCCTGCGTACCGACTGCGCCTTAGACGCCATCAAACGCATGAAAGAGGCGCTGCCGGGGGCCAGCATTGGAGTGGGCACCGTACTCACACCTGCCCAGTATCGCCAAGCAGAACAGGTCGGCGCTGATTTCGTCGTTACGCCAGGAGCCACCGAAGCGCTTTACCGCTACGGCGTAGAGAGCCCCGTGCCGATGCTGCCGGGCGTTTCTACCATTTCTGAGCTGATGACTGGCTGGCAATACGGCTACCGCCGCTTCAAGTTCTTCCCCGCTGAGTCCAGCGGCGGTGCCAAAGCGATCAAGGCCTTCGGCGCACCGATCCCCGAGGCGCGTTTCTGCCCCACGGGCGGTATCACGGTCGACAACGCCGACTCCTACCTCTCGCTGCCGAACGTGATGTGTGTCGGCGGCTCTTGGCTGACGCCGAAAGCAATGGTCGATGCCGAAGATTGGGACGGCATCCGCGAACTGGCCCGCCAAGCTGCGGAGCGTTTCCACCACTAAACGTTTCCACCACTTATGTAAAACACAGTACCGAGCACTCTCGTCACTTGCCTCACTGATGTCGGGTCGTGTGAGCAAGACGTTTGCCCGAGCATGGCGACATGCTCGGGCTTTTTTACATCTACACCTAAAGGGGATGCTTCCGTTAGTTAACAGGCGTGATACGCTAACTTAAACGATTAAGTTGACCGATTAACTCAAGGTTCAAGCATGACGTTAGCGGATTTCGAGCCCCAGCGACCGGCGATGCATTTTGCCCCGCCGATGGGATGGATGAATGACCCCAACGGGCTGGTGTTTTTCGAGGGCGAGTACCATCTGTTTTATCAGTACCACCCGTTCAGCACCGTCTGGGGGCCGATGCACTGGGGGCATGCGGTCAGTCGCGACCTGTGCCACTGGCAGCATTTGCCCATCGCGCTGGCGCCCAACGAAGACGGCACCTGCTTTTCGGGGAGCGCCGTGGTGGATGAGCACGATGTGACGGGGCTGTTCGAGGGCCAGCCGGGGCTCCTGGCGTTTTACACCTGCCATAAGGTGCTCTCCGGTGACCCGGAGGATTACCAGCAGTCCCAGTGCCTGGCGTACAGCCGTGACAAGGGCCGTACCTGGCAGCGCTACGCGGGTAATCCGGTTCTGCCGCCGCCTGGGTTTAAAGACGTCCGCGACCCTAAAGTCGTTTGGCATGGACCTAGCCAGCGCTGGGTAATGGCGCTGGCCTGTGGGCAGGCGATTCACTTCTATACCTCCCACGACCTATTGGCGTGGCAGTTCGCCAGCGCCTTTGGCGAAGGCGAGGGCGCTCACACCCAGCACCCCTGGGAGTGCCCGGACCTGTTCGAGCTGCCGGTGGACGGCGCAGGACCGAATGAGCCCGCCACCCGCTGGGTGCTGGTGGTGGGCATTGGCGCCACGCCGGATAACCCGTTTGGCTCGTTGACCCAGTACTTCATCGGCGCGTTCGACGGCCAGCGTTTCACCAATGACAACACTGCCGACGTCGTGCTGATGATGGACGAAGGTCGGGATTTCTACGCGGTGCAGAGCTGGTCGAATACCCCCGGGCGGCAGCTTGCGCTGGCGTGGTTGAACAACTGGCAGTACGCCAACCAGGCTCCCGAAACGGGCTGGCGGGGCACCATGAGCCTGCCGCGAGAGCTGACACTGCGCGCGACTTCCCGTGGGGTGCGGTTACGACAGCGCTTTGCTCGCGAAGCAGGGCAAGTGCTGAGCGCCCCTTGTCATCTATCGCCGCGCACGCTTCAAACGGCCGGGGAGCACTGCATTGTCGTGCCCGACGGGGAGGTCATTCACGGTCAGCTGACGCTGGTGCTCGAAGCGGGCACGAGGCTGGCGCTGTCGCTGCAGCAGGGGAGTCAGCAGCGGCTGTGGCTGACCGCAAGCGATGCCGAAACGTTACTTCACTACGAGCGGCAGGGACGTATTGGGCAGGCCGCGTTCGACGAATACTTTGCCTGCGACCACGCGGCGGGCAGCGTCGATGGGTTAACGGTGACGGTAACGTGGTGGTGCGATCACGGCACGCTGGAAATGTTGGTCGACGGGGCCACCGAACAGCGCAGCATCACTCAGGTTAGCTTTGTCGATCATCGCCGTCAGCCGGTGACGTTGGACGTCGTCAGCGGGCGGGTGGAAGTGGCGGAAGGGGTCATCCAAAGCGTCGTCGAGTAGCGGCCTCGACGACGCTGAGTGCTAGCCTGCCGAGCCGCGCAGGGCTTCGATATCGGTGTGGGTGGGCAGGGCGGCATACGCGCCGGGGCGGGTGACCGCGTGGGCACCGCAGCGGCAGGCAATGTCCACCGCGCGGGTGAGAAACGCGCTGTCCTGATGCCAGTTCTCACTGATGCCGTAGCGGGAAAGCTCGGCCAGTAAGCCGCCAATGAAGGCATCGCCACCGGCGGTGGTGTCGACGGCCGTCACGCTGGGTGGCGTCACGGTTTGGTCGATACCGACGCCTTTGAGCGCGACATCGTTGGGTCCATCGGTGACGACGACCACTTTGACACCTGCTGCCATGCGCTCGGCTAACCACGCCTCTGGTGGATGGTCGCCACGCAGGTAGTCCAGCTCTTCGAGAGAGACTTTGACCAACTCGGCGCTATCGACCAGCTCGGTGACCAGCCAAGGATCTGCCGCACCCTCTGCCCACAGGTTGTGGCGCAGGTTGGCATCCACGCTTACCAGACAGCCTGCACGCTTGGCCATGGCGGCAATCGCGAGGGTGGTCTCGGCAATGTTGGGGTCGGTCAGGCTGTTGCTGCATAGGTGCACGATGGCGGGCTGCTCGAACACGCCGTGGGGCAGATGCTCCAGGCGGTAGAGCAGGTCCGCTGCTGGCGGGCGGTAGAAGTCGAAGGTGCGTTCGCCGCTGGCGTCGCGAGAGACGAAGGCTAGCGCCGTGCGCGCCTCTTGGGTGAGCACGACCCCCTGGGTATCCACGCCGTGGCTTTTCAGCTCACGAATGAGAAAGTGCCCAAAGGTATCGTCACCGACCATGCCCAAAAACTGGCTGGGTACGTTGAGGCGCGCGCAGGCCACTGCGACGTTGGCGGGCGCGCCGCCCGCGTAGGGGGTAAAGGTTTCCGGCCCCGTGTCATCGCCCAATCGGCTCGAGAGCATGTCGATCAAGGCTTCACCGAAAGCAATCACCGGCGTCATAGGTCGTTCCTTGTCATTATTGGCATTGATGTTGAGTGGGCGCGCTAGCGAGCCTAAGCGACGCAGTGGCCGCGGCCGGCCTCCAGCAGTTCATACCAGGCGTCTCTGGGCAGCGTTTCCGGGCCGTTCAGCATATTGGCAATACGCTCCGGTTTCACGCTGCCCACCACCGGTGCCGGGCGGCCGGGCAGGGTGCGCAGCCAGGCCAGCGCCAACGCGCCGGGCGTACCGTTCAGCTCGCCTGCCAAACGGTTCAGCACGCGGCTGACCTCGCCCTGCATCAGTTGGCCGCCCGCCAGCGGCGACCACGCCATGGGCGCCTGGTCATCGGCGTTCAGGTCGTCGAAGCTGCCGTCGAACAGCGGCGCGCTATGGGCAATCGAAAGCTCGATCTGGTTGGCGCGTAGCGGGTGGTGCATATGGCGTTGCAGTCGGCGCCACTGACTGGGCAGATGGTTGGAAATCCCCGCCGCGCCGATTTTGCCCGCCTCGATGGCGTCATCCAGCGCACGGCCTGTCGCGGCGGCGTCCATCAACAGGTCCGGGCGGTGAATTAGAAAGTGATCCAGACGCTCGACACCCAAGCGGCCCAGCGCATCGTCAATGGCGCGGCCAAGGTAGTCCGGGCTGGCATTGTAGTGCTTGACCTTACCGGAGCCTGGAGCCGGATTGTCGTTGGCGATGCTGGCCTTGGTCACCACATTCAGCCGCTTGGCCAGCGCCGGGCGGGCGCGCAGGGCTTGGCCAAACAGCATTTCGCAGGCGCCATTGCCGTAGATGTCGGCATGGTCGAACCAGTGTAACCCTTGCTCTAGACTAGCTTCGATCCAGTCGGCCAACTGGCTCGCTTGGTGCATCTCTTGCGCTTCATGCAGGCGCATCATGCCGAGTACAAAAGGCACGTCAAACGTAACGGCAGCCATGGTGTTTTCCATTCGTTAAAAGACTTCTTCGTTATGCAGCGCTTCGGCGGCCCCTAACAGGCCGGTCCATGGATGTGTCACGATCCACACCGGAATATCGGCGTTATACCCGCCCATCCGCCCTTTGTTGACGAAGCTTGCGCGCAGCTCGCACTTAGGCAGCCAGTCCAACAGGCGGGGCAGAATGCCGCCGCAGAGGTAAACGCCGCCTCGGGCACCCATGGTGAGGGTGGCATCGCCGCATACGTCACCGAGAATCTTCAAAAAGCGCAGCAGCGTGGCGGTGGCGATGGCATCGCCCTGGTTGGCCGCCTGGGTCACCTCGGCAGGCGTCTCGCAGCGAGGCGCTTGGCCTTCCAGGGTGCAGTGCGCTTGGTACAGCTCAAGCAGCCCCTGACCACATAAAATGCGTTCGACGCTCACCCGCTGGTGGCGCTTTAAAAATACATCCAGCAGTGCGCGCTCGGTGGCGTCAGTGGGGGCAAAGGTGACGTGGCCGCCCTCGGTGGGTAGCGGAATCCAGGCGTGCTGGCCGGGGAACACGCCGGCCACGCCCAGCCCCGTCCCGGGGCCGATGACCAAGCGGGTCGAGTGCGACTGCGCCGTCCCCGACTGAACTTCGACGAGATCGTCTTTACCCACATGGGGCACGCCCAGCGCCTGGGCGGTGAAGTCATTGATGACCTTGAACAGCGACAAATTCAGCGCCTGCCGAACGTCGCTTTTCATGAAATCCCAATGGTTGTTGGTCATTTTCACTCGCTCGGCATGTACCGGGCAGGCGAACGCTAGGCAGGCTTCTTTGGGCGCGTTCTCGCCCGTGGCGCCTACCCGAGCGAGGTAGTCTTGAATCGCCTCGATCACGCCGGGGTAATCGGCGCAGGGCAGGTTAAGAATGTCGTGGGGCGTGACCTCGCCCGGCGTGACCAGCGCCAAGCGAGCATTCGTGCCGCCAATGTCCCCGATGAGTGCCGGTCGCATCAGGCGTCCTCTTGAAAAATCTGACCTTCTTGACGAGCGAGATCGTCGGCTTCGAAGCCGCCCAGGGAGCCTGCACCCTCTTCACCGCGCATGGCGAGGTGGCGGAAGCCCGAGAACAGCTCGCGGCCCAGGCCCACATGGTAGTGGTCCAAATTGGCGACAACGAGCTCACGCTCGGCCCAGGTGGCGGCGTCTACCTTGGCTTCCAGCGTACCGGCGTTGGCATCCAGGCGCACCACGTCGCCATCGCGCAGCTTGGCCAGCGGGCCGCCGTCGAGCGCTTCCGGGCTCATGTGGATAGAGGCGGGCACTTTGCCCGAGGCGCCGGACATGCGGCCATCGGTGACGAGGGCTACCTTGAAGCCGCGATCCTGGAGTACGCCCAGGAACGGTGTCAGTTTGTGCAGCTCGGGCATGCCGTTGGCTTTGGGACCTTGGAAACGCACGACGACGATCACGTCGCGGTCCAGCTCGCCCGACTCGAACGCCGCTTTCATCTCGTTCTGGTCTTCGAAGATCTTCACCGGCGCTTCGATGATGCGGTGCTCCTCGGCAACGGCCGAGACTTTGATGACGCCACGGCCCAGGTTGCCTTTCATCACGGTCAGGCCGCCGGTGGGGGCGAAGGGCGTGGCCACAGGGCGCAGCACGTCTTCGTCCAGGCTCTTCTCCGGGCCTTCGCGCCAGACCACTTTGCCATCTTCCAGGAAGGGCTCTTGGGTGTAAGCGGTCAGGTCGGTGCCAAACACGGTGGGAATGTCACCGTGGAGCAGGCCCGCGCCCAACAACTCGCGGAACAGGTAGCTCATGCCGCCCGCTGCCTGGAAGTGGTTGATGTCTGCTTGGCCGTTCGGGTACACCTTCATCAGGCTGGGGGTGACCGCTGACAGGTCGGTGAAGTCATCCCAGTTCAGCGTAATGCCTGCCGCGGCCGCCATGGCAATCAGGTGCATGGTATGGTTGGTCGAACCACCGGAGGCCAGCAGGCCGACCACGGCGTTGACGATGGCGCGCTCGTCGATCTGCTTATAGAACGGGCGGTACTCGCCGCCGGGTTCGGTGTTGCGAATGGCCTGCTCGGTGGCGTAGCGGGTCAGCGCTTCGCGCATCTCGGTGCCTGGGTTGACGAACGAGGTACCCGGCAGGTGCAGGCCCATCACTTCCATCATCAGCTGATTGGAGTTGGCGGTGCCGTAGAAGGTGCAGGTGCCGGGGCTGTGGTAGGAGTCGGACTCCGCTTGCAGCAGCTCTTCGCGGCCTACTTTGCCTTCGGCGTAGAGCTGGCGAATGCGCGCTTTCTCTTTGTTCGGCAAGCCGCTCGGCATTGGGCCTGCGGGGACGAACATGGCGGGAAGGTGACCGAAACGGGCCGCGCCGATAAACAGGCCCGGTACGATTTTATCGCACACGCCGAGGTAAAGCGCGGCATCGAACATGTTGTGCGACAGGCCCACGGCGGTGGCCATGGCAATCACATCGCGGGAGAATAGCGACAGCTCCATGCCCGGCTGGCCTTGGGTCACACCATCGCACATGGCGGGGACGCCGCCGGCAAACTGCGCAGTAGAGCCCATCGCACGGGCAGCCGCTTTGATGGTTTCCGGGAAGGTTTCGAACGGCTGGTGGGCGGAGAGCATATCGTTGTAGGCAGAAATGATCCCTAGGTTGGCGCTGTTCATCAGCTTCAGGGAGTTTTTTTCCTGCACGCTGCAGGCAGCGAAACCGTGGGCGAGGTTGCCGCAAGAGAGTTCGGCGCGGTGCACGCCGCGTTTGTGCTGGTCGGCCATGCGGCGCTCGTACAGGGCGCGTCGCTCGGCAGAGCGCTCACGAATGCGTTGGGTCACCTCGGCAACCGTAGGATGGAGTGTAGCGGATGTTGAACCAGGCATAGAGACCTCTGCATGTGTCGAGACGGTGAGTCGAACTTGTAGTTATTTTACATCTTATGGCGTCGATATAAGAGACTTTACGGCAATAAAATCGCTATTTATAGCTTAAGTTGTAGTTTTATTACTCTGATGAGTGACGACCATCACCGTTGAAGATGATGCTTTGATGAATGATGGATAAAAGTGGCTTGCAAGCGCCTGTTTCATGGTTAAAGCGCAAGTATAGCAGCCCTGGTTTTGCTACCATTTTGCGCCACCTGCCTGTGGAGAATTGTGATGGACAACGAGCCGACCGCTGAACAGCGACTTCAGTCACTTCTGGCGCGCATTCGCGCCGTAGATAACGCCGAGGGTGAGCGTACCCGCGCGTATCTCGACACGCTGACTAAACCTCCCGGCAGTTTAGGCAGGCTCGAAACGCTCGCCATTCAGTTGAGTGCCATTACCGGACAGCGCACACCGCTCGTCTCTCCGCCTGGTGTTGCCGTGTTTGCCGCCGACCACGGCGTGGCCGACGAGGGCGTCTCGGCGTTTCCCCAGGAAGTGACCGCTCAAATGGTGGCGAATTTCGCCCAGGGAGGCGCGGCCATCAATGTCTTCGCGCGCCAAATAGGCGCTCAGGTCGACGTGGTCGATGTGGGGGTGGCGTCACCGCTTGCCCTGCCCAGCGTGGTCGATGCCAAGGTGCGCGCCGGTACGGCGAACATGGTGCGGGAAGACGCGATGAGCCAGGGAGAAGCCCAGCGCGCCATCGGCGTAGGTGCCGACACGGTAGAGCGCTTGGCGGGCCAGGGCGCGAAGAGCGTCATCGTCGGTGAAATGGGCATTGCCAACACCACCGCGAGCAGCGCCATGCTCGCGGCACTTACCCAGGTGCCGGTGGCGACGGTGGTCGGCGCGGGGACCGGGATAAGCAGTGCCCAGCAGGCGCATAAAGTGGCGGTGATCGAGCAGGCGCTACGCGCCCGCCAAGCCCACGCCGACGATCCGTTAGACGTACTCAGCAAACTCGGCGGGCTGGAGATGGCCGCCATGACGGGCGCCTATTTGGCCGCAGCCGCCCACCGGCTACCCGCCATCGTCGATGGTTTCATCGCCACCGTCGCTGCGTTAACGGCGTGTCGCCTTTGCCCCGAGGCGCGCGGCTATCTCATTTTTGGTCATCGCTCCGAAGAGCCGGGCCATGCCACGGCGCTGGCGGCTCTCGACGCCGAGCCGCTTCTGGCACTGGGTATGCGCTTGGGGGAAGGCAGCGGCGCTGCGCTGGCGTTCCCGCTCATACAGGCCGCCGCCTCGATGCTCAGCGACATGGCCACCTTTGATAAGGCGGGCGTGAGCAGCAGCGGAGTATGAGCCCGCTTAGCAGTTGGCTGTCCGCCTCGGTGGCGCTGGTCGCGCTGGCCATCGTCGTCGATCTCATCGTGGGCGACCCGCGCGTGCTGCCGCATCCGGTGGTGATCATCGGTCGGGGCATCAGCGCGCTAGAACGGCGCTGGAACCGAGGCAGTGCCCAGCGTCGCCGTGCCATGGGCTTTTTACTGACGGCGGTGATCGTCCTGGGAACGTTCACTGCCACTTGGCTGGTGTTGGTACTGCTGACTCAGCTTCACCCCTGGCTAGGCCTCGCCGCCGAGCTTTGGCTGCTCGCCACCACGCTGGCCATCAAAGGGCTCGCCGAGGCCGGAAACGCCATTGCCCAACCGCTCGCCCGAGGGGATCTGCCTACCGCTCGTCATGCGCTTTCGATGGTGGTCGGCCGCGATACCGATTCGCTCGATGAAGCCGAGATTACCCGGGGGGCGGTCGAGACCGTTGCCGAGAACACCGTGGATGGCATTACCTCGCCGCTGCTGTTTGCCGTCATCGGCGGCGCGCCCCTGGCGTTGGCGTACAAAGCGATCAACACCCTCGATTCCATGGTGGGCTATCGCAACGAGCGCTACGCGGATTTCGGCTATGCGTCCGCCAAACTCGACGATTTCGCCAACTGGCTGCCTGCCCGGCTGACGACTCTCTGTTTATGGCTAGCGGGCAGGGGATTGATAGGGCGAGGCGTCACCGTGTCAAATTGGCGGGGTGCGCTGGCCGCCACCTGCCGGGAAGCGCCGCGCCACCCCAGTCCCAACGCCGGGTGGCCGGAAGCGATGGTGGCGAATCTGCTGGGCGTGCAGCTGGGCGGCACGAATATGTATCAGGGTGTGGCCTCCCTCCGGGCAACGCTGGGAAGCGGGCAAATACCGCTCACCGTGGCGCATATTTCCATGACGTTACGGCTGATGCACGGCGGGTGGCTGCTGTTTTTCGCATTCCTCGTGCTCTTAGCGTTTCTCTGGGGGCTGCAATGACCACGGCTCCCTGGCCCGACCACGGCGGCGACGCAGCGGCGCTGCTCAAACGCTTTAGGTTACCTGCGGATCACTCGTTCGAGGACGTGAGCGCGAACCTCAACCCGCTGGGGCCGCCGCCCTGGGTGGCGGATTGGTTGGTTGAATGTATTAGTGGGTTAAGCCGCTACCCGGAACCCAGCTACCGCGCCGCGCGGCGTGCCATTGCCGAACACGAAGGCGTGGCGCCGGAGCAAGTACTGCTCACCAACGGCGGAGCAGACGCCATTTTTTTGGCCGCTGCCCTTCATGCAGGCCAGCGCGGGCTGATCGTGACGCCAACCTTTGGCGAATATGCCAGAGCCTGTGCCGCGCATCGGTTAGTGGTAACGGAGCATGCCCTAGAGGCCCCCCGTTTCGGCCTACAAACGGCAGCGTTGGACGAGCCTGTCACACAGGCGGATGTGATCTTTCTCTGCCGCCCCAACAATCCCACCGGCACGCTGGTCAACGCCGTGGAGATCGAGCGTTTGCTCTCGTGCATGCCCACCACGGCAACGCTCGCGGTGGATGAAGCGTTCATCGATCTCGCCCTCGATGCCGAGCCGCTCACGCCGCTGTTGGCGCGCTACCCGCAGCTAATACTGCTGCGTTCCATGACCAAGTTTTACACCCTGCCCGGGCTGCGCCTGGGGTACGTGCTGGCGAGTGCCGAGCACGTTGCCGCCCTGGCATGCCATCAGCCGCCCTGGAGCGTCAATCATCTTGCCGCCGAGCTCGTTGCACCGCTGTTGGCGGATACGGCCTTTGCCCAGCGCACGCGGCAGTGGTTGGCGCGGGAACAGCCGCGTTTGGGCCAAGCGCTGACACACGCGGGGCTAGATGTCGTGCCCAGCCAAAGCTGCTTTTATCTGGTGCGGCCGGGACCAGCGTTGTGCCAGCGCGGGCTTTCCAGCGCGCTGCTGCTTGAACGCTTGCTGCATCACGGTATGCTGGCGCGACATACCTACAGCTTTGCAGCGCTCGACGGTGATTGGTTGCGGCTGGCAGTGCGCGATGGTTCGGCAAATGATCGATTGTTAAAGGTGTTACATGATTGTGTTCGTTAGTGGGGGCGCGCGCTCCGGTAAGAGTCACGTTGCTGAACAGTACGTGCTGCAAGCTGCCAACGGTCAACCGTGTTTTTACGTGGCGACCGCTAACGTATACGACGACGAGATGGCTGAGCGGGTCGCCCTCCATCGAGCCGATCGGGATGCCCAGGGTGTGCCTGATTCGTGGGTAACGCTGGAGGCACCGCTGGCCATCGATCAAGCCATCGCTCGAGTGCCCAACGGGCATGCCGCCTTGCTCGATTGTCTTACACTCTGGGCCAGCCAAGTGATGTTCGACGCCGACGACGCGCACGCACCGCTCTCTACCACCGAAGGGTTTTCGCTGTTGGTGCGCTGTTTGCAAGATGCCCGGGCGCGACACATTACCCTCGTCGTCGTCTCCAATGATCTCAACGAAGCGCCATTGCCTAACGACACCCATACGCAGCGTTATGTCGAGTTTTTGCAAATGCTGCACCGCTGGTTAGCCGTCGAGTCCGATAGCGTGATCGAGGTGGTCGCAGGCCAGGGCATCGAGTGGAAAGCGGGCGCCAATACGTGAACAACGTCCTTTATGGTGGGCTGCTGGCCCTGCAATTTTTGACTCGGTTACCCATACCGGTGGCGTGCCCCTGGACGCCCGCCACCCGCCGTTGGGCCATTCGTGCCTATCCGCTCGTCGGCCTGCTGATCGGCGGTTTGCTCGCGCTGGCCGCGTTACTGTTAGAGCACGTACAAACGCCCACGCCGATCAGTGCGCTGGTACTGCTCAGCGTGTGGGTGGGGCTCACGGGTGGACTACACCTGGATGGCGTAATGGACCTGGCCGATGCGCTGGGCAGCAACCAGCCGTTGCAGCGGCGCTGGGAAATCATGAAAGACCCGCAAATCGGCAGCTTCGGTATGCTGGCGCTGCTGTTTTTGCTGGCCTGGAAGGGCGTGCTGCTCTGGGCGCTGCTGCAGTATCACGCGCCGCTGTGGTGGCTCGCGGTAGTACCCGCACTGGGGCGCTGGGCGGGCGTCGCGCTGCTCGTGCTGACCCCATGCGCCCACTCGCGCGGCCTGGCTTGGAGATGGCAGCAGTCGTTGGGACGCCGCGATGTAGGCGTGGCGCTCCTGCCGCTGATCCCGCTCGCCATGCTCTGGCCGTTAGCCGCGCTGTGGCTGGCAGCGCTGGCATGTTGGGTAGCGCTGGTACGCAGAGCACTGCTGCGCTCGTTTAACGGCATCAACGGCGATATGGTCGGCGCCACCATCGAAGGAGGAGAGCTTTGGCTACTGATCTTAATGTGGAGCTGGTGGCAGTTCGTCACGGTATCACCGCCTGGAATCTAGAGCGCCGTTACCAAGGCCAGCGGGATATTCCGCTGCTGTTTCCTGAGGCGGAGGAGGGGCTGTTAACGTTGCGCGCGGCCCTGGCCGATGAGCGTTTCGACGCCATTTACGCCAGCGACCTAGGCCGCTGCCAAGAAACCCTGGCCTGGTCCCAGGCGGCCAAGCCGGGGGTTCCCGTCTACGCCGAACGGCGCTTACGGGAACTCGATTTTGGCGAGTACGAAGGCAAGGTTTACGATGAATTAAAAGAACTACCGCACTATCATGCCTGGATCGATAGCGCCGGAGAGCTACAAATTCCCGGTGGCGAATCCTCTGGCCAACTGCGCGAACGGCTGGATGCCTGGCTCGACGATGTTGCGGAACATACTCGGCAACACGGCTATCGAAAAGTGTTGGTAGTGACCCACGGCGGCGTGATTCGTGAATTGCGCCGCCGTTTCGAAACCCTCGATTTTTGGCAGGGAATCGTGCATCAAGCCCAGGGACGGCGCTGGCAGCTCGCGTATCAAGCAGGTGAGGACGGAAAAGGAGAATGGCAATGCAACTGTTCATTGGCGGTGCCAGCGCAGGTAAGCGCGACGCAGTAAAACAACGCTTTCCCGGCGCGGTGTGGTGGCGCCTAGCGCCTGGCCAGCGTCTTCACGAGGTCTCTCACGTCATGTTGCCCAACACGCCACTGGTGTTACATGGCTTATTTGAATGGCTGACCGCGGTGCTGGACTCCGACATCAGCAGCGACGAGTGGCGCGCCCAGTGGCGGGAAGATTTACAGCGCCTCGAGCAAGCCGCCGCCGCAGAGAACGTCGCGCTGGTGATCATTGCCAATGAGTTGGGGCGTGGCCTCGTCCCAGTGGCCCGCCACCAGCGCCGCCTGCGGGATTTGAGCGGCTGGTTCACCCAGGACGCCGCCGCTCACGCCGAGCAGGTGTGGTACGTGCGCCACGGCTTGGTACAAGCGCTGAAAGGCGCGTCAGCAAATTGACCACCCCCTAACAAGTTGCTAGTTTACGCACACTCTCAGGTGCTGGTGGCGTAACCGCCATCAGTTAAACGGGAAGTTGGTGAACATGGTCATGTCATGGCTGTGTCAATCCAACGCTGCCCCCGCAACGGTGATCGAGACAAGAACGGCTAGAGACGCCACTGTGCCTTGGCATGGGAAGGTGGTCGTTCGGAAAAGGGTCGGCGCTTAGGTAAAGCGCCCCTCTTTCGCTCGTCAGCCCGGAGACCGGCCTAAGAGTGATGGCTTGAAGAAAGCCACGGATTACCGGCATGCGGAGGGCATGTACAGGGTGACGTTACGTGGCGCTCTGCCACGGATTTCCCTTGTGTGCCCCTGCCCGGTCACTAAAAAATACGCTGTGCGGGTGAGCACAGCGAGCAAGGGACCCACCATGTTCAATCGTTTTCATACCCCCGCAACGCTTGCGGCGTTTACCATGGCCGCGCTACCGCTGGCCGTTCAGGCGCAAAGCGCATCGGCCACCGCGACGGCCTCCAACACGCTGAATCCCGTCGTGGTCACGGCCGCACTCGCTCCGCGCACCGCTAATGAAAGCCTCTCGTCGGTCACGGTAATCGACGAGGCCGCGCTGCGCCGCCAAGACCCCGTCAGTATCACCGACCTGCTGCGTGGCCAGCCGGGCGTGGACGTTTCCAGTAACGGTAGCTTCGGCAAGAATAGCAGCGTCTTCATTCGCGGCACGGGCAGCGCGCAGAATGTCCTGATGATCGATGGTATCCGTTTGCGCTCGGCTACCAGCGGCGGGGCCGCTTGGCAATATTTGGAGCCACGCATGTTCGAGCGTGCCGAAATCGTGCGCGGTCCTCGCGGCAGCCTTTACGGTGCCGATGCCATGGGCGGCGTCATACAGTTGTTTACCCCACAGGGTGAAGACGAAGGTCCGCAGCCGCGTATTTCCGCAGGCGGCGGCTCGTTCAACACCCAGCGGCTGAGCGCAGGCGTCAGCGGTAAAGAGGGCGGCACGCGTTACAGCTTTTCTGGCAGCCACTTCAATACCGACGGCCAGCCAGTGCGTCGTAATGGCGACGACAAAGGCTACGACAACACCTCTGCGCTGGCGCGCGTGTCGCACACCTTCGCGAACGGTGCCGAAGCAGGCGTATTGGCGCTGCGTGCCCGTGGGCATAACGAGTATGACGGCGGGGAAAATGACTTCGTTCAGCAGGTCGCGGGCGTGTATGGCGAGCTGCCGATGACCGACAGCTGGCGCAGCCGCTTGACGCTCAGCGAATCGCGGGACGAAAGCGATAACGTCGCTGATTTTGGCGATACCTCGTTCAATACCAAAATACGCACGGCGCGCTGGGAAAACACCGTGACCATGGGAGCCCACGAGGTGGTCGCCGGGGCCGAGTACAGCGAAGACCGGGTAGACAGCACCACCGCCTACGACGAAACCAGTCGCAGCAACGCGGCCATCTTCACCCAGGCGCTGCTGGATTTCTCTCCCTTCACGCTTCAAGGCAGCCTTCGCTTTGATGACAACGAGTCCTACGGCGACGAGGTGACGGGCAGCGTCGGGATCGGGTATGACGTGGATGGCCACCACACGCTGCGCGCCAACTACGGCACGGCGTTCAACGCACCGACCTACAACCAGCTTTATTTCCCTGGTTTTGGTAACCCGGACTTGGCGTCGGAAACCTCCGAGTCGATTGAAGTCGGCGTGCGTGGCCAGTATGCCCGCTGGTTCTGGGATGCGGCGCTTTACCAAACCGATATCGACAACTTGATTGCGGGCCAAGGGTTACAGTTCAACGTGCCGGAAACGCGCATTCGTGGAGCAGAGCTTAGCGCGGGTGTCGACGTGAACGAGTGGACGCTGGCCGCCGCGCTGACCTACACCGACCCCGAAAACCGCTTGACCGGCAAACGCCTGCAAAACCGTGCCTCGCAAAGCCTGCGCCTGGACGTCGACCGCGAGCTGGGTGATTGGTCCCTGGGCGGCTCTTGGGTCGCGCAAAACCATCGCTACCGTGATGCGGCCAACGAAGATCGCCTGAGCGGGTACGGTTTGGTGAACCTGCGTGCAGGCTGGCAGTTTGCGCCGCTGTGGAGCGCTCGGGTAACGTTAGAGAACGTGCTGGATCAAGACTATGTCACCACGCGCTCGTTTGACGGTGCCGACTACATCAACGCGGGCCGAGCAGGATTCTTGAGTGTTCACTTTGGCCAATAAATTCATGCAGTTCGGCGGCGCCTTGGGCGCCGCTTTCCTATGGCTGGGTAGCGGCATTGCCACCCCGCTTCATGCCGACAACCCCAGCCGCTGCGCGGTCGATGACCGTGGTCGGGAAGTGTGCTTACATGCCTCGGCCAACCGCATCGCCACGCTTTCACCCGGTGCCACGGAACTGACCTACGCCGCTGGCGCTGGGGATCAGGTGGTGGCCGTGGTGAGTTATAGCGACTACCCGCCGGAAGCAAAGGACGTGGCCTCGGTGGGTAGCCACACCCGAATCGATTTGGAAGCCCTGGTAGGGCTTGCCCCGGATTTAGTAATCGGCTGGGTAACGGGGAACCCCGCCGAGCAAATGGATATCCTCGAAGCGCTGGGCATGCCGGTATTTTATATCGAGCCGCGCAGCGTCGAGGCGGTGGCTGACACCATCGAGCGGCTTGCCCGCCTGGCCGGTACCGAACCGGTAGGCAAACAGGCGGCCAATGAGTTCAGAGAGGGCATGGCCGCGCTTACCGCCCGCTATAGCGAGCGTGACCCTGTGGCGACGTTTTATCAGGTGTGGGACGAGCCGTTGATGAGCGTCAATGACGACCACCTGATTGGGCAAGTGGTGCAATTGTGCGGCGGCGAAAACGTCTTTGGCGATCAGCACCGATTAGTACCGCGTTTAGACGATGAAGCCGTGCTTGCGGCCAACCCCGACGCCATCATTGCCGGAGGCATGGGGGAGGAGAACCGCGACTGGCTCACCCACTGGGAGCAGTACCCCAACCTTGCCGCCGTGGACGCCGGTAACCTCTATTTCGTGCCGCCTTCCTTAATTCAGCGGCCCACGCCGCGCCTGCTGGAAGGCGCACAGATTCTGTGTGAAAAGCTCGAACACACCCGCCAAAAGCGCAGGGGGTCTTGATGGTAATGCGCCTGTGGCAACCCCTTGGTCTGCTGGCGCTGATCGCCGTGGCCGCCATGCTGTTTTCTCTGGCGGTGGGCAGCGCGCAGCTTTCGGTAGCGCAGCTCTGGGCGGTGGTGCAGGGCCAGGGCGATGCGCTGGCGCGCACCATGGTGATCGAGCTTCGCTTGCCACGGGCGCTTTCCGCCTTTGCGGTGGGCGGGCTGTTGGCGGTGGCCGGTGCGCTAATGCAGGTGCTGCTACGTAACCCGCTGGCCGACCCCTACGTGCTGGGGCTATCCGGCGGGGCATCCATCGGTGCGCTGGCGGCCATGCTGGCCGGAATGGGCGGTGTGCTTATTTCGGGTTCGGCGTTTTTAGGCGCGCTGTTCTCCACGTTTTTAGTATTTGGCCTAGCCCACGGTAGCGGCGGCTGGACGCCTTCACGGCTGTTGCTCACTGGCGTGGTCGTGGCTGCGGGGTGGGGCGCGGTGATTACCCTGATGCTCGCGCTAAGCCCCGCCGAGCGGCTGCCGGGCATGCTCTATTGGCTGATGGGAGATTTATCTTACGCCCGCACGCCGTGGCCGCCGCTGCTGCTATTAATCGCCACCTGTGTATTGCTGATACCGCTAGGGCGCAGCCTTAACGTGCTGGCCCGTGGCCCCCTGCAGGCCGCCGCTCTGGGTGTGGATGTTCGCCCGTTGGAGTGGGGCATTTACATTGCCGCCAGCCTCTTGACCGCCGCCGCCGTGACCACCGCAGGCAGCATTGGGTTTGTAGGGCTGGTAGTGCCCCATATGTTGCGCCTGCTGCTCGGTAACGACCAGCGCTTGATTCTACCCGCCTGCGCGTTGGCAGGCGGCACGCTGCTGGTACTCGCCGATACCCTAGCGCGGACGATGATTGCCCCCGAGCAGCTCCCCGTCGGGGTGATCACCGCGCTGCTGGGCGTGCCCACCTTCCTCTTTTTGCTCTACCGGAGCCGCTGATGATCCGCTTGGCGACCCAAGACTTGATCATCGACGTGCCGGGGCGCAGCGCAGGCACAGCGCTGAATCTCACCATCGAGCCAGGGCAGGTGTGGGGTGTGCTTGGCCCCAACGGGGCGGGTAAAACCACGCTGTTGCATACGCTGGCGGGGCTGAACGCCCCCCGGTCCGGTCAGGTGCTGATCGGCGACAAACCGCTTGGCCAACTGCGCAGGCGGCAAGTGGCGCAGCAGTTAGGGCTGGTGTTTCAAGAGCGGCTAGACGGCTTTCCCGCCACGGTGCTGGAGACCGCGCTGATAGGCCGCCACCCCTACCTTTCCCTATGGCAGATGGAAGGGGCCGGCGACTACGCCCGCGCCGAGGCCGCCCTGGAAGCGCTGGATGTGGCGCATCTTCGCCACCGCTTGGTCAGCACGCTTTCCGGCGGTGAACGCCAGCGAGTAGCCATGGCGACGGTACTCACGCAAGCGCCCAACATCTGGCTGGCGGACGAACCCACCAACCACCTGGATTTACACCACCAAAGCGCGGTGATGGCGCTGATGGCCGAGCAGGCCGCCCAAGGCAGCGCGGTGATGATGTGCCTGCACGATTTGAATTTAGCCGCCCGCTGGTGCGACCACATTCTGCTGCTTTACC
The DNA here is from genome assembly GCF_012427705.1 of Vreelandella piezotolerans. Taxonomy (NCBI): domain Bacteria; kingdom Pseudomonadati; phylum Pseudomonadota; class Gammaproteobacteria; order Oceanospirillales; family Halomonadaceae; genus Vreelandella; species Vreelandella piezotolerans. The sequence continues at coordinate 1,542,372 of NZ_CP048602.1, forward strand.
CCAGCGGTGAAGCCTGCTGGGGCCCACGAGACACCATGCTGGTGCCCAGCGCCCTAGAACGGCTCTACCAACAGCGGCTGGCCACGGTAGATGTGGGTGGTGCGCCGGTGTTTGTGCCCATCCAGGCACCCCTTACCGACCATGAGTGATTTAAGGAAGAGACATGTTGCAAGGTAAAGCACACGCAGCGCTGATCAGCGCCCCCGGTTCGGGCCAGGGCAAATCCATGGTCACGGCGGCGCTGGCACGGCTGCACCGCAACGCCGGGCGCACCGTGCGGGTCTTCAAACACGGCCCCGATTACCTAGACCCCATGGTGCAAGAAGTCGCTTCCGGCCAGCCAGTGTATCAGCTTCACCCATGGATGACCGGAGAGCATGAGTGCCGCTGGCGCTTAGCCAAAGCCGCCCAAGAAGCCGACGTGATTTTGGTGGAGGGCTCCATGGGGCTATTCGATGGCTCGCCCTCCAGCGCGGACTTAGCCATCCTGGCGGGCATCCCCGCGCTGCCGGTGATCGATGCCTGGGGCATGGCGCAAACCTTTGGCGCGGTGGCCCAAGGCCTGGCCAACTACCACCCCGACCTCGACATTCACGAAGTGATCGCCAACCGCATCGGCAGCCCCGGCCACGGCAAGCTGCTGAATGAGAGCATGCCGGAAGGCATTGCGCTGCTAGGCGCAATTCCCCGTCATGACGCGATGAAAATCCCCGACCGCCACTTGGGCCTGGTGCAAGCCAGTGAGCTGAGCGGCCTGGATGCCCAGCTAGACGCCGCCGCCATGGTGTTAGAAGAAGCTGGGTTAGGCCGCTTGCCTAAAGAGGTAACGCTAAGCGCTGACGCCCCCACGCCTGCACCGGACTATTTGCGCGGCGTGCGTATTGCCATTGCTAAAGACGACGCCTTTGCGTTTATCTACCGCGCGAATCTCGAAGTATTAGAAGAGATGGGCGCGACGCTGCACTTCTTCTCGCCACTTAATGATGCAGCACTGCCAGAATGCGACGCCCTCTGGCTGCCCGGCGGCTACCCAGAACTGCACGCCGCCCGCTTCAGCGCCAACCAGCCCATGCTAGAGGCGATCAGCGCTCACCACCGGGCAGGCAAACCCATTCTCGCCGAGTGCGGCGGGCTAATAAGCTGTGTAGAGCAATTAATCGATGGCGAAGACAGCGCCCACACCATGCTAGGGCTACTGCCCGGCACTGCCAAAATGGCCGGTAAGCTGACAGCGCTAGGCCTACAAAGCCTACACAGCCAACGCGGCGAACTACGCGGCCACACCTACCACCACTCGCTGCTGGACACCTCCATGCAACCGCTGGCCCGCACCCGCAAATTGGCCGGTAGCGAAGCCGAACCGATCTACCGTGATGGCGCGCTGGTAGCCAGCTACTTCCACGGTTACTTCCCCTCAGCGCCCAGGCTGGTGGCGGATATTTTCACCGGCCAACCAATTCACCAAGCGGAGTAACAGGAAGGGGAGCGCGCAGCTATTAGCCCAAAAATATGGAAGGTTTTTCCATAAAGCAGCAGTGGGCTATCATAGAGCGGCGAGACACTCCCCAACCCTAAAGGAGCTACCATGAGCTTTTACGTCTACCTTTCCGGCGAGATTCACACTGATTGGCGTGAAGAGATCCAGCGCGGTGCAGAAGCGGCAGGCCTGGATGTGGTGTTTACCGCCCCCGTGACCGACCACGACGCCTCCGATGCCGCAGGCGACCACCTGGGCAAACAGGACAACGGCTTCTGGCGCGACCACCAGTCGTCCAAAGTGAACGCCATCCGCACCCGCACGATGATCGAGCAGGCGGATTTAGTGGTGGTGCGCTTTGGCGATAAGTACAAACAGTGGAACGCCGCCTTTGACGCAGGCTACTGCGCGGCACTGGCCAAGCCCTACATCACGCTGCACAGCGAAGAGATCGTTCACCCGCTGAAAGAAGTCGACGCCCAAGCGCAAGCCTGGTGCACCACCACTGATCAGGTTGTGGAAACCCTGCGCTACGTGCTGAAAGCGTAAAACACCCCAAGGAGACCCCATGCGCGAAAATGCCAAAACCCCGGAACGCCATGCCCAGCGCATGGCGGCCAAGCAGAAAATAATGAACGAGCGCATTGCCCGCGCCGACAAAGAGCAGGGCATCTTGCTGGTGCTCACCGGCCCCGGCAAAGGCAAAAGCAGCTCCGGTTTTGGCATGCTCGCCCGCGCCCTTGGCCACGGCATGAAGGTCGGCGTTGTGCAGTTCATCAAGGGCGCGTTCAGCACCGGCGAAGAAGCCTTCTTCCGCAACCTGCCCAACGTGGACTACCACGTGATGGGCGAAGGCTACACCTGGGACACTCAAGACCGCGAACGCGACGTCGCCGCCGCCAACGCCGCCTGGGAGCAAGCCAAGCGCATGCTCCAAGACGACAGCTATCACATGGTACTGCTCGACGAACTCAACATCGCCCTACGCTACGAGTATCTAGACCTAGACCAAGTGCTCGACGACCTTCAAGCCCGCCCCGCCATGCAGCACGCCATCGTCACCGGCCGCTACGCCCCCCAACAACTCATCGACCTCGCCGACACCGTCACAGAAATGAAAGTCGTCAAACACGCCTTCAAAGACCAAGGCATCAAAGCCCAAAAAGGCATCGAACTTTGAAGTAAGGCGAGAAGCACAAGGGGAGAGAAGTGATTGGTGAGAACGAGACGTTCAGCCCCCACAGTGGACACCGGCACGAAGCCCCCCATGGTGGGAGGGAGCTTCAGCTCGCGACGATCAAGCCACCAAGCCTCAGCCCACTCGCCCTTGTGGGAGGGGAGCTTCAGCTCGCGACGATCAAGCCACCAAACCTCAGCCCACCCGTAGCGCGGCGTAACGCCCGAGCGAGAGCAACGAGCGAGGAAGGCACCCGCGAAGGCGGCGCCCAGCCGCCCCGACCCTGCCACATCACCTCAACCACACTCCCCAAGCCATCTCACTCTTTGACCCAACGCAATTTTTCCAAAAATCTACGTGACCAAAGCCAAATTTATCAATAGAGTATGATTGAATCGTAAAAAGCAGCGGGCACGCGAATTTTGGATATGCTGCCATGTGTCAGACATAGACTATGAGAAACAGTGCTTTATGCTTGTTTGAGTGGCTATATAACATCAATAATTATGCTGGCGCGTTCAATAGTGTTATGTAGAAGGGCGTATAATCACTGTTGGGCGTATAGGAGATAGTTTTGGCTGAAGGTCGAGAAACACGAGCAGCAATTGATTCAGAAACCGTGCGCGGCTTATTGCTGATAAACGGTGGTGGTGCCGTGGCATTGCTCGCATTCTTGTCTGGAATTATTGAAAAGCCCGACCTAGAAGTTCTGGCGAGAGCTGTTATCTGGTCAGTTTTCGCATTTCAAATCGGCCTTGCTTGCGCAGTTATACACAATAGGTTTCGCCGCCTCTGTTCACTGGAATTCTCGAAGAAAGCCGAAAACCGGAAAAAGTGCACCCTGTTTGGTCGAGAGAGCACTCAGCCATGCATCTGCTTATGGAGCGTTGGGTTTATGTGGGCGTCGATCATTTCCTTTCTATCTGGTGGCATATTGGTGCTGTGTGCGGGTCTCCAAATTCTGGACTAAAGGTCGATCATGAGGGAAATACGCCCAACAAGTCATTCAAGTTCGTTCCGGCCTACGGCCTCCACCGGACCGCTTTTTCTACGCTGCCGCTCCGCAAAAGCGGCCGCTTAATATTGGCGTTGGGCAGGCAAATGAAACATAGTCATGACCATGCCGCGCAGATAGTGCCTGCCGTCACAAAATTGGCTCCTCGACTTATAACTAGTCCACGAATTTTGCAGGCTAGCGATGCCACAATCACCTGAACTCGCCGGCGGCGAAGGTTTTACCTTTGAAGGGGACGCGGCTGCGTTCTACCTCACCGCATTGCTAGCCGAGGCTTTTGCACCCGGCATTGATGATCGAATCGTTGTCCGAGTGTCGGTTCAGCAGCGCGACTTCGGCGAACCGCTCGATGATGTAATCGTCGATTTTGGAGGGATAGCAAAGAACCCCGCTCGACTTAGCCTCCAGGTGAAACGTTCACTTACGATCAGCAAGGCAAAAACGAATAAAGACTTTCGCGACATCATCCGAGACAGTTGGGCCACAATCAAAAAGTCCGACTTCCGCATCAACGCTGATCGCTATGGGGCAGCGGTTGGCACGGTTACGCCTACCAAAGAAAGGGCGCTCAACACCCTTTGCGATTGGGCCCGTGAAAGTCTGACAGCTGACCATTTCGACGCTCGCTTTGCGAAAGATGGCAGCGCTAGCGCCGACATCACAGCGGTCAAGAACGACGTCATTGCCCTACTGGAAGAGGCGAAGGGGACACCGTGCACGAGTGAAGAAGTGCACCAGTTCCTGGCGCACTTTGTGCTCATCCAGTTCGATTTCCTTCGAGAAGGAGCCACTGATCCGCCTGATGCCATTAATCGCATTCGAGATTGTCTCGTGCCCGATGACGCAGCCAAAGCCCCACTCGTCTGGTCGCGGGTCGTTCAGTTAGCCCGCGCATCAGCAGGGAAGTCAGGCCAGTTTGATCGCGCGCGGCTTGTGCGTTCGATCTCATCTGTCGCACGCCTTCGAGGCGCGACGTCCTTGTGCCGAGATCTCGACAAGTTGAAGGAGCTCGCAAGGAGCTACGAGAACCTTATTCCGGACGATGTTGGCGGAATAAAGCTCGACCGAACCTCGCTCCTTGAGAGGCTGGACGCCAAGCTTACCGCAGCCCGTGTCGTCCAGGTCCGAGGCCTGCCAGGAAGTGGCAAATCAGTCTTGGTGAGGCGAGCGGTACAACGCGCGCTAGAACGCGGACCGATCCTCTTCCTCAAAGCCGAACAGCTCGAAGGCACCAGTTGGGTCAGCTACGCGGCCTCGCAGAGACTCTCTGGTGCTCCCCTGGAGCAACTTCTCGTGGAGATCGGAGCCGCCGGCACTCCCATTTTGTTTATCGATGCAATTGATCGCATTGAGAAGGAGCACCAGCCCATAATCCTCGACGTAATCCGTGTCATCGCGGAGTCGCCGCTGCTCGATAATTGGCGCGTCGTTGTCTCCCTGCGCGACACAGGGATTGAAGTGCTTCGCAATTGGTTAGGCCACTTCCTTGATGTCCTGAAGGTCGAGACGCTTGACGTTGGTCAGCTGAGCGACGAAGAGGCTGAGACGCTTGCAAAAGCCAAACCACACCTGAGGCCACTTCTGTTTGGATCAGCGCAGGTGCAAGAGATCGTCCGACGCCCCTTTTTCGCGAAGGTGCTGAACCAGAGTTATGTGGCTGACACCAGCGTCCCGACATTCGCTCCCCGATCTGAAGTCGATTTGATCGAGAATTGGTGGCGGCGGGGTGGCTACAACGAGACCGGCCAAAGCGCGATTGAGCGTCAGTGCGCATTGCTCGACTTGGCACGTATTCGTGCCCGCCAGCTAAGCCAGCCGATTCGCATTAGTCAGCTAACCTCGGCCGCACACATTGATGATCTAAGATCGGATGGCATACTTCAGAACGCTCGTGAAGGGATCTCCGTCCGCTTCGCTCACGATATTTTCTTCGAATGGGCCTTCTTCTATGTCCTGGCTGATCGCGGGCCCCAATGGATCGAAGAGATCAAGACCTGCGGCGAGCCGCCAGCGGTCGCACGCGTCGTCGAACTTGTTTCCCAATGGGAGTACGCACAGGGAGAAGACTGGCCAACGTACCTCGCCCAAACCGAGGGGTCGGACCTTAGATCACAATGGCTGAGAGCGTGGCTGATCGGTCCCCTCGGAACTGCGAGGTTCGAAGCTGATGAGGGCCAGTTCGCGACGGCTGTCTTTGCCGACGACTTCCGGCTTTTCAGAAAGGTGCTCGTCTGGTTTCAGGCGGAGAAGACCTCTCCGAATGCGAGTATCCTGGCTGGCACGCTCCCACAGGAGCAACGCCAACGGTTCGCTGATCTTCTCGGCTGGCCTTCCGACTTCGCCGCGTGGCGTCACCTCATCGGCTTTATTCTCCGGCGCGTTTCAGATATTCCACAGAGGCTATATCCGGAGGTAGTCGCAATCTTCGAGGTCTGGCAGAACGCCCTAGCCGAACTTCGCAACCCGACATCTCGCGCTCTTTTACAACAATGCGCTATCTGGCTCGCCGCCATCGACGCGCTTAGTACCGCTGATGGGCCTGACGAAAACTCTGAGTACTGGGCGCGGGTGCCCGACTTGGGCGCTTTCCGAAAATCTCTTGGCCAACTTCTCTTAAGATCGTCGAGAGCCGAGCCGACCCTTGCGGCCGACTATTTGCAGCGGGTCGTCGCTTTAGAACGCATCCGTGATGATGCGTTTCATGACATTATTGCCTACTCACCTGTACTCGCCCAATCGCTGCCTCAGTCGATCGTTGAGCTTTCACTGGTTTTCTTGCGCGAAGAGCTTCCTGACGAGCAAGTTGCCCGTGAAAAGCAGGAGCTTCGGACCGCATACGAGTGGCGCAAGGCCATTCTGGCCAAGCCTGAAGCCGAGCGCACGCGTAAACAGCAAATGGCGCTTTCCTTCGGTGTTTCTTTGCGAACGGTCGGCGATTTCAGTTACCACGACTGGGAAAGGCTTTCGATCCACGACGACTACCGAAGCTTCTCGCCCCCTTCGCCGCTTAGAGAGCCCTTTCACTCACTTTTCCAATCATCACCCGACGAGGCCCTGCGTCTCTTTCGGGAACTGTGCAATCACGCGATGACCGCGTGGCGACAGCTGCATCGTTATTCACGAGACCGTGATGGCACCCCCATACCGCTCGAACTGACATTTCCTTGGGGTACCCAAAAGTTCTGGGGCACCGACCGGGAGTATCTTTGGTTTCGGTCGACGTGGGCGCCCAATGCCATCGGCTGCGGGTTTATGGCGCTTGAGGAGTGGTGCTTCGCCGAGCTTGAGCGTAACAGGTCCGTCGACGAGTTGATCCAGCGAATCGTCGAGGGGAATGAGTGTATGGCTATCCTAGGCGTCGCGTCGATGCTTGCGCTCCATACTGAGACGGTGTCCGAAGGGACGTTGCCGCTCTTCACCTCACAGCGCCTGTTGGCGGCAGACCATAACCGAATGGCGCAAGATTTATCGTCAACTGCGAACCTGATCGGCTTCACGCAACGCACCGACATGCCGCACGTAGAGGCGATCCAAGCAGCAAACGCCCGGCCGGTTCGCAAGAAACAGCTTAGCTGGATGGTGCCCAGGTTCATCTTTGAGCCTGGACCGATCAGTGATCAAGCCCGTGAAGCAATACTTAATTTCAAGAACGATCTGCCATTTCAGTACGAAGAGCACCGCGACATTCCTGAGGCACGGGAGGACCTCACAAAGCAGGCCCTCGAATATGCCGAGTTGGCGGACACAGAAAACTATCAGGCCTACCGCACGGAAGAGGGTTCGGATCAAATAGCGATTGTCCACGTTAGCCCTTCCGCTGCTGAGCCTGAAAATGTCGCCAGGGCCGAAGAGGCTACTAAGTACCTCAGGCTGACCGGCCTTTGGACGTGGGCATCCAAATCATTCGAAGAGAAGACGTTAAACGACACCTATACGATAGAGGATGCCATTGTGTTGTCCAAGGAAGCGGACGCCAGAGACTTATTCGAACACCCGGGCAGCGAGAACGAAGAAGAACAGTTGGGAATGCGTCGGGGTGCAGTCGCCGCCACGGCGGCCATAGTGCTTAACTTCCGAGAAGGCTGTACACACGAAGACCTTGGGTGGGCTCGTGGTGTCCTGGGACGCGCGATCCGTCTGCCAGAAAATTTCGATCTGATGTGGTCCCCCAGTTCCGTCGTCCCATGGCACCAGGGGATCTATGTGGCCCGAGGCCTCGCAGCGGATCTCCGCGAAGGTACAGCGGCACGCGGTGCGACTCGCGACCTCCTTGGGCTGATTGCACACCCACTGGAAGTCGTTTCGTTGGCCGCGCTTGAAGAAGCCTGCAAGCTTTGGCCTAAGGACTCCAAATTGACTTGGGCCGCGCTGATCTTGGCATTTTCACTCTGCCACGTTCCTTCTCGGCCGCGGGACCAGCCCCGTCAACACGGTGAAGCAATCCATACATCGAATGAAGCACAAGCAGCTGTCAACGCGGCGCTTGCGTTCTATGAGCATGGAAGAGGATGGGCGCCTCTCCCGTTACCGCCTCCAGCCTGGGTGAAGGTCGAACCCGGGAAGGGGCGGCGTGAGCATCAAAGATATGAAGATTACGACTTGGATGATGCAACCGACGCTGCTGAGGTATGGGGTGAACCGGATGTCTTCTGGCACTCAAAGCAGGCTGCAGAAGTCCTTCAGCGCATCCCCTTCGACGAGGTTATAAACAGCAGTGCAAAGAGAGTGCTTCTCGACTTCCTTGCCAGTGTTCTCGACTGGACCAACCAGAAAAATGCGCCACCGTGGGTGAAGCCTGGACGCCGTGATCGGTCAGCGACCCAGATCTTTGAGTGGACGCATACGCTCGGATCAAGGTTGGGTCACGTGGCTGGCCTTATCCCGCTTGCTGACTTTCAGGCCCGCTTCCTTGACCCGATTTTGGGTCTCGAAGGCGACAATTGCTGGGCTCTCCTCTCTCCACTCGCGAGCACCTACGTCTGCGCTTATCTGTACGATGCGCCGGTCGTTCCAGCCGACGCGGTTGCGACGCTTGACCTCTGTCTCGGGCGGCTTCTCCAGGCCCCCGTCTTCATGCGCGACACCTACCGAAGCGGAGAATTCTCAGGCTTCGATCAACCCAAGCTTGTTCGCACGTTGATGTTTGTCTCAGTCGAGCGCGCGGAATTGGCCGCTCGCTACGTGAATGGCGACTGGTCCGAAATCAGCCGCATTCTGCCATTGATTGATCGTTTCATTCGCGCTGGCGGATGGGCTGTTTCCGTGATGGACCCGTTCTTGACGCTCTGTGAGCGAGCTAGGGCCAACTATCCGGCCGAAGCCTTCGCGGACCAAGTGCTCGCAATTATCGGCGACGGCCCCGACAATCTAAAGGGTTGGCATGGAACGTTCATTCCGGCGCGAATCGCAGAACTGGTTCAGCACTTTGCACATCGTGACGCACCAATGACACTGGCTATAGCTCAGAAATTCCTGCGGATCCTCGACATGCTGGTCGACATGGGCGACAGGCGAAGTGCGGCGCTTCAGCTTGGTGAGGCATTTCGCGAAGTTCGTTTGCCTTCCTAACCATAGAAGCTCGTGCCATTAGTGCGTGTGCGGCTACCTTGACTCTGTACTAGACGTCTAAGGAGCAATAAATCGGGGGCTTCCCTGAGAAACCCTTGAGCTAATCGCGCCCAACAAGGCGGTGCACCGGACGCCCTGATGGGCGCCGGTGACCTTTGCCGTTGAGGCTGTAGAAAAACCCCTTTGACAGCCAGGTTTTGGTAGGATCGGGAAAACAGACGGGGAGTGGTCAGCATGCCGCGCTTCAAGGTTTACAACTACGATCAGAACGCCATGGTGGTGATCAACTACCAGGATCAGCTTCAGCCTGGCACCTTCGAACACGCAGTGCATTACCTGATCGAGCACAAACTCGACTTGTCGGTTTTCCATCCGGGGTATCGCAACGACACGACAGGTCGGTTGGCCTATGATCCGGCCATCCTGTTGAAGATCATCCTGTTTGCCTACTCAAAAGGGATCACCTCTAGTCGTGAGATGCAGTGGTGCTGCGAGACCAATATCATTTTCAAAGCCCTTTCCTGCGATACCGTTCCCCACTTTACCACTCTGGCAAGCTTCGTTAGTCGGCATGCCGACGAAATTGAAGCGCTCTTTGAGCAAGTGCTGTTGGTGTGCCACGAACAAGGCTTACTGGGCAACGAACTCTTTGCCATTGATGGCTGCAAGATGTCCTCCGATGCCTCTAAAGAGTGGTCGGGTACGTTCAAGGAGTTGAGCGAGAAGCGGGAGAAGCTGAGAGGCCTGGTTCGGCATCACCTGCTAGAGCACTACGCTCGTGATGAAGCCGAAACGGAAGCCGATCTGGATCGGGACATTCGCCGAGCCAGGATGATCCTCTCACTAGATGCTGCCATGAACAAAGTGGATCGCTTCCTAAAGACGCACAGCCCAAGGATGGGCCGGGGGAAGCGAATCAAGGAGGTGAAGAGCAACCTCACCGATAACGAAAGCGCCAAGATGACCACTAGTAAAGGCACGATCCAGGGTTATAACGGTGTGGCGACGGTGGATAAGAAGCATCAGATCATCATTGACGCTCAGGCCTCTGGTGAAGGCCAGGAACACCACACCTTGCAGCCCGTACTGGAAAGCGTAGAAGCGCGCTTTAAAAAGCTAGGCATTGTGGACAACATCTACCAGACAGGCACCGTCGTGACCGCAGATACAGGCTTCGCCAATGAAGCAAATATGAAGTACCTGCACGAACGCCAGATCAATGGCTACATCCCCGATAACCAGTTCCGCAGCCGAGATCCGAAGTTCGCCGACCAGAAAGATAAATACGGAAAGCGCCACCAGCACCTACCGGACAAAGGCTGGCGTGAGACGACGCCAGCCAGCGCGTTCCAGTTTGATCCAGTAGCGCTCACGTGTATCTGCCCAACCGGCGAAAAGCTGTCTTATCGCGGGCAACGAGAAACGGACACTGGCAAGGTTCGGGTACACTTTGAAGGACGTTTGCTGCAATGTCGGCACTGCCCAAAGAAATCCCGTTGCATGCAGAACCCGGGCTCGGCCGATCATCGCCAAGGCGCAGGGCGACAAGTATCTTTTATTATCGAGAACAAACGCTTACCCAATTACACAGACTGGATGAAACACCGGGTGGATAGCCCGAAGGGCAAGGAAATCTACAGCCATCGTATGTCAGTCGTAGAGCCGGTATTCGGCAACATTGGCACGACGAAAAGGCTGAACCGATTCAGTCTACGGGGTAAGAAAAAGGTGCAGGGGCAGTGGCAGCTCTACTGCCTGGTTCACAACATTGAGAAGTTAGTGAATTATGGTCATTTGGCCTCGTCATGAAGGGCTTGGAGCGGGATAAATTGCTTTGTAAGAGCAAAATACTGCCTTCATCTAGCTTTAAATGGTAGCTCAAGTGGCGGAATGCCGGTATGAATATTATCCAGCCAGATGGCTGGCTGGATCAGTAAATGATGAAGAGAGGCGGTGGAGACGGCTCGAAATCGGGTTTTCCTACAACCTCGTTAACACCGCTTAAGCCTATAGAAGGCGCGCAGAGGCTGCTTGCGCTGTTGGAGAAATACCCCACCAATGCCGAGCTGTTGGATGCTTTTTCGCCCGCTGAGTAGCGGTGAAGCTCACCCATGACTTCTGAATTCAACTAATAGGTGAGCTTCTTGGTGAACGCTTAACGGCTACTTTTTTTAACGTGGTTCAAGTTAGACGCGGGCACGGCTTTCTTAACCGGGAACCCTTCCACTTCTTTGCGCTCAATCGTGTTTTTCAAACGCCTTTCAATCGCACACAGGTTTTTAAAGTCGCTGATATCGACCAGCGAGATCGCTTCACCGGAAGCACCCGCGCGGCCGGTGCGGCCAATGCGGTGGATGTACTCTTCTGGCTGGAAGGGTAAATCGTAATTCACCACGCGGCTGAGCTCGCCAATATCCAACCCCCGAGCGGCGACGCCGGTGGCCACCAAGTACTTCAGTTCGCCCGATTTGAACTGACCCAACACCTTTTCGCGCATGGCCTGGCTTCTGCCGCCATGGATGGAATCCGCTTGAATACCGCGCTTTTCCAGCTGGGCCACCAGCTTGGCGGCACTGTGCTTTTTCTCTACGAAGATCAGCGCCTGATCCCACGCTTGCTCGTTGATCAAGTGGCTTAGCAGGGCGGACTTGGTGTCTTTGTCGACCGTGATCAGCCACTGTTTGATGGTGGCGGCGGCGCGCACGTTGGGCGTAATGGAGATGTTCGCCGCCATGTCGGTCATTTTGCTGTCTGAAAACGCGTGGGCGATGGCGCGCACGTCGTTGGTCATGGTGGCCGTGAACAGCAGGTTCTGTCGGTTCTCTGGCAGGCGCACGATGATTTTGTGGATATCATCGACAAAGCCCATATCGACCATTCTGTCTGCTTCGTCCAATACCATGACTTGCAGTTCATCGAAGTGCAGCGCGCGCTGGTGCGCCAAATCCAGCAGCCTGCCCGGTGTGGCGACCAGAATATCCACCCCTTCGATCAAGCGCTCTTTTTGCGGCGCGGTATCCACACCGCCGTACGCGGCCATTGAGGTGAGCGGGGTATGCTTGGCGTATTGCGCCACGCTGGCGTCCACCTGAACCGCCAGCTCGCGAGTGGGTACAAGGATGAGTGCGCGAATGCGTTTACCGCGCAGCGGTTCTGCGGCTTTGCTGAACTGTTCCAGCAGCGGCAACACAAAAGCCGCGGTTTTGCCCGTGCCGGTTTGTGCGGTGGCGATTAAATCTTTGCCCGACAGAATGGCAGGAATCGCTTGTTCTTGGATGGGCGTTGGCGTTTGGTAACCGAGTTCAGTAATCGCCTGAACGAGCGGGCGGGACAAGCCTAGGGTTGAAAAGGGCATGAGAAGCTCTGACAGAGTGGCGTATGGGGTGTCGAAAATAAAAAAAGTGGTGCAGCATAGCGTAAAATCAGCCGTTCGACGCTCGAATACGCGTTTATTTCCACTCCACCTTTGCCCGTGCCTCCATCCCAACCAGGTATAATCCTGTCATGACGCTAAACGCACATGCATGTGGGGCGTTTTGCATCCCTTCCGAATGAACAGAGTCGTGGTCGATGATTAACACCAAAATTTACAAGGCGGTGTACGAGCTCGCCGAAAAGCTGATGAAGGCGGCTGCTAAAGATGACCGCGCCACGTTTGAAGCGCTGTATGCCGAGCTTGAGGCGATCTGCACCGAGCACGAAAATACCGAGAAAGACCACCCGGAGCAGTGGGAAACCCTGGCCGATTTCACCGAAGAGCTAGAGGACGCGCTGCCCATCTACCAAAAAGCGCTGGATAAAGCGGTCGCGAAGAAGTCGAACGACCATATCGCTTCGATTGGGTTTTCCATGGCGTCGCTACACGTGGAGTTGGGCGACACCCAGGCGGCCATTGAACGCTTGCAGCAGGCCCAGGCCAGCGCCGAAACGATTGAAGATAACGAGCTGAAAGCAGAAGTCGATGACCTGCTGGCTACGCTCACCCACGCCTAGGACCCCATTTTGACCAATAACGATATTTTTCGCTGTATTCGCTACACCTTCGATTTGAAAGACAACACCATCGTCAAGATCTTCGCCCTGGCGGACGTGAACGTGACCCAGGAGCAGGTGACGGCATGGCTGAAAAAAGATGAAGACGACGCCTTCGTGACCATGAAGAACAAAGAGCTAGCGGCGTTTTTGAACGGTTTCATCAGCTTCAAGCGGGGCAAGCGCGAAGGCCCACCGCCTGCCCCGGAAGCGCAGTTGAACAACAATATGGTGTTCCAGAAACTGCGCATCGCGCTGAACATGAAGGCGGAGGATATTTTAGAGGTGTTCGATCAGATGGGCCTGCCGCTTAGCCCTCACGAACTCAGCGCGTTTTTCCGCAAGCCCAGCCACAAGAATTCCCGCGAGTGCAAAGACCAAATGCTGCGTAATTTCTTGATGGGCGTCCAGCGGCAGCTTCGCCCCAACGATAACAGTTAAGCGAGGCGCTCGCGCTTCACACATACGAAGATCGCATTGCCTGAGACGTTATCCCAGGGCGTGATGGTCTGGTAATCGTGCTCGAACACGTGCACCTCGAAGGTAGGCTCTAGCAGGGCGATGAGTTCGCTAAAACTGACGGCCACCATGGGGTGCTCGTCATGCCACACTTGCGTTGTCTCCGCCGTGGTTTTTTCGATGCTCAGCCGCAGCGACTGCCGCTCCCCCTGGCCGCTGTAGTGCCATCCCGAGCGGAAAGAGAACGTCTCCTCCGCCTGCTGGGCCGTGTGCTTGACGAACAGCTCGTTATCGATTCGCTGTTTATCCACCGCGTTGAAGCAGAACACGCCGCCCTCGTTCAAGGCGCGGTGAGCGCTGGCGATGCAGTCGCCGAGCTTGTCCAGGCCATCGTTGTAGTGGATGGAGTAGAGAAAGCAGGTGATGAGGTCCAGCGGCTCATTGACCTCGAAGCGGCTCATGTCCTGCAGTGAGAAGCTTGCCTCTGGGCAGCGTTGGGCGGCGATATCCAACATCGGCTGGTTGATGTCCAAGCCACTGCTGGTGAAGCCAGCATCCAGAAAATGACGCACGTGGGGGCCGGTGCCGCAGGCGACATCCAGATGGCGTTTGCCTTCGTTGCCAAAAATCTGATGCAGACGACGAATGGCGTTGCTCTGGGCCTGGTAGTCGATGTCGACGCACATCAAATCGTAGTAGCCAGACAGGTCGGTGTAGAGCGCGTTGACGGACATAGTGGCCTAATGGTGAGGGCTGACATAAATGAGGAGGCGCATAGTAAACGAGCGGTTGGGGTTTGAGAAGGCGTAGGAGTGGCTTGGCCAAGCGGCGATCAAGTTTGCACTCTTTCACAGTTTGGCTAGCGCTTTAGGGTTAATGTGATTAAAGAAATCGTGTGATGGTCCGATAACTACTAAAGTCGCACGACACATTCGATTGCCATACGAGGCTGCCATGCCAAAACCCTTTGCTCTCATTCTTTCTGCGTTGCTCCTGGCGATGACTTCTTATGTGCAGGCGTCTACCACCGAGGCGGCGGAAGCGGCCGCGCTCGCTTGGCTGGAAGCGATCGATCAAGGTGAATATGAGCAGGCTTGGGAAAAGTCGTCGCCGCTGTTGAAGACGCCGCTTTCCCCCACCATGCTGCAGCGCGTGGTGACGCTGGCCCGCAACGATTTGGGCAGCGTCGAGTCGCGGCGGCGCATCCGCATGTCGCAGTACACCTCGATGCCTGGGGCGCCGCGCAACGACTACAAAGAGTTCGCTTTTCAAACCCAGTTCACGAATAACCAACGCGTGGTCGAAGTCGTCACGCCACATCTGGAAGAGGGCACGTGGCGAGTGAGCGGCTACTACGTGCAGTAACGTGATTCGAGCGCCCATCAATAGCCGCCAACGTTGGCGGCTATTGTGTTTTCTACACGATCAGCCCCGCCAGCGCCTGCATCCCCAGCACTAACAGAAGCACCACAGTGCCCAGCGCTAGGCTGGTCTTCAGCGCGTGGCGTTTCCACATGCTTTCCACTCGGTGCCCAAAACGATGTACCAGCCACGCCAGGCCATAGTAGCGCAGCCCGCGAGCCATCAGTGCTGCCAGGGCGAACAGCACGATCGGGTAGCCCGAGAGCCCAGCGGTAATCATCGCCACCTGGAACGGAATCGGCAAAATGCCAATCGCTAAAATGGCGGCAAAGCCGTATTGGTCGAAAAAGCTCTGAAACGCCTGATAGCTTTGCTGCATTCCCATGAAGTCGATGAACCAAGTGCCGACGGACTGGTACAACACCATGCCCACGCCGTAACCGACGATGGACGCCGCTAAACAGCCCAGCGTGGTGGCGGTGGCCATCGCCCAAATGCGTTGACGATTCACCGCCATGAGCGGAATCAGCACGAGTTCGATGGGAATCGGCAAAATGATGGTCTCTAGGAAAGAGAGCGTGGCGAGCAGCCACAGCATGTTTTTCGAGCCGTTGATACGCTCGAACCACTGCTTGGTTCGCGTGGAAGTGAAGGCCATGGGTCGAGTCGCTATACGGAAGGGTTGATGCGGCGATAGATCGCCGTGAGGAGGCTATACACGCCGAATGCGAACAGCCCGATGGCAACGAACGCAAGCAGCCACTGGCCGAAGGCTTGGTGTCTCAGCGTGCTCAAGGCTTCCGCCGTGCCGCCTGCTTGGCTAGGATTGTATTGGTACGCCGCGATGATAAATAGGCTGCCCACGATCACAAAGACGAGACCCCGCACCGCCAAGCCAAAGCGACAGACGGGGTATGCCCAACGCTGCACGTGAGTGGGCATGGAGAAGTGGCGGTCGAATTTGGCTTTCCAGCCTTTGATGGCATGGGCAATGCCTGCGCTAATCAAGACCGCGCCTATCGCCGCGACCAGCCAGCGCCCTAATGGCTGCTGCATCAGCCAGCCAGCGGCATCCTGTGAGCCGCTGCCAGAGCCACCGGAGGCGCCCAAGCTGACGATCAACTGAGCCGCAAAAAAAGCCAGCAGCGTGTGCGTTACGGCACTGACCAACAAGCCCGCGCGGATCGCCAACCCTTTGGGTTGACTGCCATGGCCGTCGGTGTCTTGAAGCGCTTGCAGAGTGCGCCAAGTGGCGTAGCCCACTAGCCCAAGGGCAATGATACCCAGCATTACTTTGCCGAATGGGGCGGCCAATACGCTCTCTAGTGCGCCACGACTGCCTTCGGTTTGGCCGCCCTGGCCTAACGCGGCGAGCGCGGCTAAGCCGCCTACCAGTAAATACACGACCCCCCGCGAGGCGTAGCCCAAGCGGGCGAACAGTTTAACCGCATCCCGATGTGTCGGGGGTTGACTGGCCATGGTGTCCTCCTGACGTGAATGGCATTGCCGATCCTTTCGGCGGCCCATACTGTGCATGTAAAATGGTATTGTCCAGCGTAGACCATGCGGCGGGCAGCGTTAGGGCATGGCGGTACTTTTATAGAGAGCACCGCTCAAAAGTGCCATAGTGGTTCTGGGAAGTAGTCAGTAAGCGTCTTCATGTGTCATGGATCGAACCCTATGAGCGATCACCACATCGTTTTTATTCCAGCAGACCCGCATTACCTGCCGGCTGAGGAGCAGGTATCCCGTGCTAAGGAGACGTTATGGCAATGGATGCCGGAAGCCGATTCGCTTGACGCCGCCGTGTCTGAATACGTGCAGTTTCATGACTGCGGTAGTAATTTCGAGTACGTTCGTTGTCACCTGTGTGGGCAGGAGCTGACCCTTCCCCAGTGGCATCTTCTGATGGATCAAGATTACGATTTAGTGCGCGGGTTTGGGCTAATGCCGCAAACGCTTCCATGCTGTGGAAGTGTGGCCAGCGTGAACCAACTCGACTACTCCTTTATGCAAGGGTTTTCACGCTTTTCTCTCACGGCGATTAACCCCAGAACGGGCGCGGTGAGCCCCCAGCAAGCGGAGCTACTAGGGCAACGGTTGGGTCATCGTCTTCTGGTGATTTATCGCCATCTTTAGTGGGGAAGAGCAGCGGTCAAGACGAGGGTGGACGGATAGGTGAACATGAATAGAGCACAGCCTATTTTCTGGCGTGACGCGCGTATGCCCCACGTCGAACTGCGCAAGATACAGGATGCGCGGCAGGTATGTTATGCACCGCACAGCCATGCGCATTGGTCGCTGGGGGCAGTGACCGCCGGGGTCAGTACGTTTCGATATCGCGATGCCTCACATCAGATTCGTGCCGGTGACCTGGTCATGATGAACCCTCACTGGGTGCATGCCTGTAACCCCATCGCCAACCAGCCTTGGGCGTACCTCATGCTGTATGTGGATGCTCGCTGGATGAGCGAGTTGCGCTATGGGCTTGGCCTACTACCTGCGCCAGAGTGGCAAGACATTGCGACTGCGGTCATCCGCCGGCCGAGTCTCTTCCACTCGTTTTGCGAGATGGCCGGCGGTTTGTTGGATGAGCAAGTCGCGATCGAGCGCAAGCGGCAGGCAGTCACCGCCTATCTCACTACGCTGATGAGCGAACTGGCGGAGGAGCCACCTCTGGCACCCGCGCCGACGCCTGAACTGCTGGCCCAAGTGGCAGACTATTTGCGCACGCACTGCGCCCGCGATATTTCGCTGGAAGAGTTATCCCAGCAAACGGGGTACAGCACGGGGCATTTGATTCGCGCGTTCAAGCAGCACTACGGCCTGACGCCCCATGCCTATTTGATCGATCAGCGTATTCAGTTAGGGCAGGCGGTGCTGAGGCAGGGTCAGCCCATCGTCGAGGCGGCGCTCACGGCAGGGTTCAACGATCAGCCCCATTTTCAGCGAACCTTCAAGCGGCTGGTCGCAGCGACGCCCCACCAATACCGTGCGCCGTCATTCAAGAAGTAGAAATAGCGTGCTCGCTGCCAAGCCGACCGCCAAGCAGCGGTTGATCGTCAGGAGCACGATAGGCCGGTGCAGGTAACGTTTGAGAAACGCCCCCGCGTACACCCAGCTTGCCAGCGACAGCCAGCAGATCGGTAGATAAAGCGCGGCGAATAGGCCAATCAAGTAAGGATCGTTGCCGTTGGTATACGCGCCAATGCCTGCCGCCGAGGCCAGCCACGCTTTGGGGTTGAGCCACTGCATGGCCGCGCCGGTGATAAAGCCGGGGGCTTTGTGGGGGTCGTGCTCGCTCACTCGTCCATCGTGCTGACATAAACGTACGCTGAGGTAGAGTAAGAACACGATACCGGCCCACCGTAGCGCCTCCTCTAGCCAGGGCGTGACATGCAGCAGCGAATAGAGCCCCACGCCAATGCCCAGAAACAGCGCAAGGAACCCAAGCGTCGCTCCGGTCACGAAGATGAGCCCTTTATGAAGGGGGTAGTGGGTACCGCTGCTCAAGCAAACGATATTGACCGGCCCCGGTGAAATGGACGCCGCCAGGGCAAAGGCCGACATGGGTAGCAGTAGCGATGTGCTCATGATGATCCTCCAGAAGGGAGGTGATAGTGTGCAAGCGGGGCGCAATCTGGGTATTGCACAAAATTGATATGTGACGTGCGCAAGATTCGGGTGGGGTTGGGCGTGCTCGCTGGTTATGCTTGGGTCACGATAGGTGGTTCGCAACGATGCCTGAGAGACCGACGCGATGAACGACTATGCCCGAATAGAAAAAGCCATGGCCTTTATGGTGGCCAACGCCACCCAGCAGCCGAGTTTGGAGACGGTGGCGGCGCAGGTGCATTTGAGCGCGTTCCATTTTCAGCGGCTGTTTTGCCGCTATGCAGGCGTTAGTCCCAAGCGCTTTTTGCAGGCGCTGACGCTGGCGCGGGGAAAGCAGCTGATTGCTTCGGCCCAGAGTCTTAGCGACACCGCTCATGCGCTGGGCCTGAGTGGGGGCTCGCGGCTGTACGACCATTTTGTGACGCTCGAAGCGGTGACACCCGGCGAGTTCAAGCGCCAAGGGGAGGGTGTGGAGATCGTTTATGGCATTCATCCCACGCCGTTTGGCGAGGTGTTGGTGGCAGCGACGCCAAGGGGTATTTGCCGAATGGGGTTTCTGGCCGCCACGTCCGAGGCAGGGATGCTGGCTCAGCTCGCCGCTGAGTGGCCGTGCAGTACGGTGCGCCACCAGCCAGAGGCGACCCGCTATGCCGTCGATGCGCTGTTCGAGCCAGGGAAAACGGCTGCGCCGGGGGCGCTGTCGCTACACGTACGCGGCACCAATTTCCAACTCAACGTATGGCGCGCGCTGCTGCTAATTCCCAACGGACGGCTCGCCAGCTATTCGCACATTGCCCAGTCGCTAGGCGCGCCAACAGCATCTCGGGCGGTGGGGAATGCGGTGGGCGCGAATCCGGTGGCGCTGTGGATTCCCTGCCACCGGGTGATTCAGCAAAGCGGCGCGCTGGGTGGCTACCGCTGGGGGCTGGAGGTGAAACGCAACGTGCAGGCCTGGGAAGCGGCTCGGCACCTAGAGCCGCAAGCGCAAGAGAGCGTTCAGAGCTAACCCCGCTTGGTGGCTAAAACCTAGTGGCCAAACACGGACCAGCCGGTGCGTTGTACGAACATCTCCAGCGCCCGTGCGCCTAGCAGGCTGTTACCGAAGCGATCCAGCCCCGGCGACCACACCGCCAGCGATCCACGCCCTGGGGCAATGGCTAGAATGCCGCCGCCCACGCCGCTCTTGCCCGGTAAGCCTACGCGGAAAGCAAACTCCCCCGAGGCGTCGTAGTGTCCGCACATCATCATCAGCGAATTGATCCGCCTCGCCCGCTGGGGCGACACCACCCGCAAATTGCTGGGCCGGTTGACCCCGTCGGAGGCCAGGAAGAGCCCAGCGTGGGCTAGCTGGTCGCAGCTCATGGCGATGGCGCACTGGTGAAAGTAGGTGCCGAGCACTTTATCGACATCGTGTCGCAGCCGCCCAAAGGCCTTCATGAAGTGGGCCAGCGACGCATTGCGATCTTTGTGCTCCATTTCCGACGCGGCGACCTGATGATCGAAACAGATGCTGTTGTCGTCGGCGATATAGCGCACGAAGCTCAATATCTCCGCCAGCGTCTCTTTGGGCGCGTGGCCCATCATGATGGCATCCACTACCGCAATGGCCCCGGCGTTGATGAACGGGTTACGCGGTTTACCGCTCTCGTGCTCGAGCTGAACGATGGAGTTGAATGGGTCGCCGGAAGGCTCGCGACCGACTTTAGTCCAAAGCCCATCGCCCCATTTGCCTAGCGCAATGGTCAGGGTGAACACTTTCGAAATGCTCTGAATCGAGAAGGGCGTCGTCGCGCAGCCCGCCGAAAAACGCTGGCCTTCGACCGTGGCCAAGCTGATCGCAAACTGGCTGGGGTCCACATGGGCCAGCTGGGGAATGTAATCGGCTACGGTGCCGCGTTCGGTTTCCAGGGCCAGCTCGGCGGCAATCTCGTCGAGTATCTCTTGCATATCGGGCGCAATCGTTGGGTGGTGGGAGCCGCTACCCTAGCGGAAAATGGCCAGGCTGTCTGCGGGCATTGCCTTGATGGCATGGCCCATAACGCTAACTTAGTTAATGTTTGGCTTGATTTAAGTGCTCGTTGCGCGAGGGGATAGGTGAATGCCTTGCGTGTGGTCGAGGTGGCTCTAGACTGTCACGGTAGCCGCATCACTCAAGGAGCAGGAATGGATAGGAGATCCACCCCTGATGGGTTGCCGACTGCAACGCTCAGGGAAACCATCGCCATTATCAGTCAAGTCATGGCCCCCAACGTGGCAAAGGGGGTCATTCTTCGTCGTCCAAACGTCGTTGGGATGGTGGAGCGTTTTGGCCTGGATGCGAAAGGCATTCGGCAGTTGCAAGCGCTCAGCAAGAAGTATGGCCGTGGCCCACTCATGCTGAAAGTGCCGGGCAAAAAGATGGCAGTGGTGCTCGATCCCGCTGATGCCAACCATGTGCTGGAGCACACTCCGGAGCCTTTCGCGACGGACGAAGCGCTGAAGCGCAGCGCACTCGGTCACTTCGAGCCTGACATGGCGCTGGTGTCCCACGGGGAAGCACGCCAAACGCGCCGCCAACTGAACGAGCGGGTGTTACAGAGTGGCTGCCCGCATCACCTTTTTGCCGATGCATTTACCCAGGTGGTGGAGGAAGAGGCCGACGCATTGGTGGCGCGCACCAACACACGCTTCGATGAGCTGGACTGGCCGACCTTTCAACGGGCGTGGGAGCGTATCGTACGGCGTGTGGTGCTCGGCGATAGCGCCCGAGATGACCGCACCGTCACTCGCGAATTAGTGCGGCTTCGTAAGGCCGCCAATTGGGGCTTCATGCACCCCAAACGCAAACGCTTGCAGCAGCGGTTCGAGCAGCATTTGGCGTTTTACTATCAGCAAGCCGAGCCCCATAGCCTGATGGCGATGCTGTTTCACCATTCGACCGAAGAGACCGACAGCGACCAAGCACCGCTTCAGCAAGTGCCGCAGTGGTTGTTTGCCTTTGACCCCGCTGGCATGGCGGCGTTTCGAGCGTTGGCGTTGCTGTGCGTGCACCCAGAGTTTGCGGCCAGAGCGTTGGATGACGTAAACGACACGCCGCCACCTGACATGGATTGCCTCAAGGCAAGTGTGTTGGAGGCGCTGCGCTTGTGGCCCACCACACCACTTATTTTGAGACAGTCGACGCAACCCACGCAGTGGACACCCGGGGAGATGCCTGCTCATACCTCTGTACTGATTCATACGCCTTATTTTCATCGCGATGAACGCTATTTGCATGCGGCTCATCGGTTTACGCCTGAGATGTGGCTTCGCCCGGACGGCGAGAGGCGATGGCCGCTGGTGCCATTCAGTGGCGGGCCTGGCATCTGCCCCGGTCGACATATCGTACTGCTGGTGACTAGCCGCTTGCTCGCTGCGCTTCTGCGGCGGGCGCGCTGGGAGCTGCATCCTCCAGGAAAGCTGAGCAGCGAAACCCCTATGCCGGGGTTGCTTAGCCCGTTCCACTTGCGCTTTCGCTTGGAGCGCTTTTCGTCCGATGACGCCACCACGGCCTAACAGGAGACCCTGCCATGCCACATGCCCAGCCTACTACCGGCTTACGTTTCGATGTGCTGGTGAATATCTTGCCGGCTGAGGCCGATATTCCGTCATTACAAAGCTATACCACGCGAGATGGCGGCACATTGAGTTACCGTTACTATGCTTGCCACCACTATGCTAGCCACAACCATGCCAGCCACCGCGCTACTCAGCAGGCTGCGCCGTCGACGCTGTTGGTGCTGTTACATGGCTCATCGGCCAGCAGCCATTACTTGGCGCCCATGGCAGAGTACCTAGCGACATCGGTCGGGTTCGATGTCATCACGCCGGATTTACGTGGCCATGGACCAAACCCAGCCAAACGTGGCGATGTGGACTATATCGGTCAATTAGAGGACGACGTAGCCGACCTGATCGAGCATGCTAAGCGTGAGCATGCGCCCTATGAGCGTGTGGTGATTGGTGGGCACTCTTCGGGCGGAGGGTTAGCACTGCGCTTTGCAGCGGGCAAGCAAGCAAGCCATTTAGCCGGGGTCGTGCTATTGGCCCCGTTTTTAGCTTACAACGCGGCCACCGTGCGCAAAAAAGCGGGATGGGCAAAGCCGAATCTATGGCGCATTCTGCCGCTGGCGTTGCTGAATCAAATGAACGTGACTCGCTTCAATCACTGGCCGGTACTGCACTTCAACCTGCCGCTGGCCTACCGCACCGGGTCGGAAACCCTGCGCTACACCTACCGCATGATGGAGAGCTTTGGAACGGCGGACTACAAGGCCGACCTTGCCAATATTCGCGCGCCCATTCTGGTACTAGTGGGCGATAGAGACGAGGCGTTTTACGCTAAGCAATTCGAGCCTACCATTCACCTCCACGCGGCGCAGTCAGAGTTTGAGTTCATTGCGGGAGTGTCGCATTTAGATATCGTCGTCAATACCACCGCTGCTCAGCGTATCGCCCTCTGGGCAGAAACTCACGGCCTATGAAATGAGCGTTATACGACTTGCGATAAGGGCTTTTCTCAGTATTTAATGCCGTTGCCTTTCTTATGTTTTCTAACGCCTTTAGTGCAAGCGAGTCACTCTATGCAACGCCATACCGATACGCAGGGCAGCCGCGATGTTTGAACGGCGCCCGCTCTTCCTAGCGGTAGGGATAGCGCTGGGCACTCTGTCATTATCAGGATGCGGGTCCAGTGGCGGCGGCGGGGGAGATAGCAGCCAGGGCGTGTACACCCCTAGCGGCTCCTCCCCTGGTGTGGGGGCCAGCCAGACCCCCGAACCGCTCGAGCCGGGATTGGTGAGGGTGGCGGTGACGGATAGCGCGTTCGATGTCGCGACCATCACCAACAGCGAGCGGGTGATCGACCGTTTGGACGTCTACACCGGCACGGCTGACGTCAGCGGTGTGGATGAGTGGCACGGTAACGCCGTGACATCCACCATCACGGGCGGCACTTTAGGCAATGCGCGTCTGGACCTTCTGAAAATAGAAGATAGCCAGGGCGCGACGCTGAACAACGCTTTGGATTATGCCATTGGGGAAGCCGCTAACCGGGGAGCGAGGGTCATCAACGCCAGTTTTTCCCGCCGTTTGGAAGCCAGCGACCCTCGTCTTACCTTCAATGGAGTGACCTCGGCGACGTCATATCAGCGCGTAGTAGATGCCAACGACGGCAAAGGCGCGATCTACGTGGTGAGTGCTGGCAATACGGGCAGCGCTATCGATACGCAAGGCAAGCCGATCTACACCAGCCAGCCTGGGCTGTACGAGATGATGCTGATTGCCGTGGGCACGACGCCCAGTGGCACTATTCATCCATCGAGCAGCTATCCCGGCGACGATGCGCAGTTGCAGTCGCGCGCTATTGGTACCGACTTCGCAAACCGCGATGTAGGAGCCCAAGGCACCTCGATTTCCGCCGCACGGATTTCGGAATATGCCGCAGGAATCATAGGCCAGTGGCCGCATCTCACGGCACAGCAGGCCAGCCAGCGGCTACTCGACACAGCCAGCCAGGAGAGCGCGCTGTTCCAGCAGAACACCTGTGGCACGAGCGGCACATTGAACTGTGGCGCTTTCTATTTGGGCCAAGGTGTTGCTGATATTGAGGCAGCGCTGGCCCCGGAAGGCGATCTGATCGTCAGCCAGAGCCAGCGAGTAGCCGATGGCGGTGCGCTAGCCGATGTCTCTTATCTACAGCTTTCAGACGCTTATGGCGATGCGGTCGCAGCGTCTGGTGTGCTGGAGAATGTGGTGGCCTTCGACGCGCTGGGCCGAGATTACGCCATCGATTTAGGGCGCCATACCCAGTCCCGCACCGTGCGGGCTTCGCAGCTTCGCGATCAGTTGCAACAGATGGCAAGTGCTTTCTCATCGCACGCCACCGCTCAGACGGCGATCGAGGGCAACTATCGTCTCTCGACCCGCAGTACGGCCTACGGTGAGCTGCTGTCCAGCCGTTTCGATGGCACCTTTGGTAACGCCCAGCTCAGCGCCTTTCGTTTCTCTGGAAACCAGCCTAGCCCAATGGGCAACTACGCCGAACTTGACGTGATGCCAATGATCTCGTTTCAAACCGGGTCGGCGTTGACCCAAGCCTTCGAGCGGGTGGACGGTGTAGAAACCCGCTATGAGATAGGTGAACGGTTGAGTATGACGGCCTCCCTTTGGGTGGGCGATATGGCTAACGATGCGGCCAGCGATTATCAAGCGCAGCGTTCCGACGTCGGTTTGGCATGGCAAATTGCCCCAGGGCTGCGTATCGACAGCTATGTCGGCCAACTGAGCGAGCAGCAGGGCCTGCTGGGCGCTAATGGCAACGGTGCATTGGGTTTGGGCGATGATAACCGCATGCGCTTTGCGGGCATTAGTCTGCAGGCCCAGAGAGATGGCTTTCGCGGTTTTGCCGAATTCGAACAGGGGCAGGGCAGCGCATCTGGTAGCGGCCTGCTAACTCGCGTGGATGGCATGCGCGCTCAGCAAATGGCGCTGGGGCTACAGTGGCAGGGAGAAGGCGAGCGCGCCGACCGTTGGGCGTTGACGCTGCGCCAGCCGCTGCGCATCGACAGCGCCACGGCCAGTTTCGATGTGCCCGTGGGACGTCGCTTGGATGGCAGCGTGGTGCGTGATACGCGCAGCGCCTCACTGGAACCGTCAGGCCGCCAGCTCGATATCGAACTGGGCTATGGGTTTGCCGCCAGCGAGCGCAGCCAGTGGCAGTTCAACCTGCTGCACACCCGCGAGCCGGGCCACGATGCGAACGCACCGAGCGATTCAGCGGCCATGGTGAACTACTCCTACGCTTGGTAATAGGCGCTCAATGACCACCTTAATGATTCAAGGTACCACCTCGGATGCAGGCAAAAGTACCGTGGTGGCAGGGCTTTGCCGCGTTCTTAAACGGCGCGGCTTCTCCGTCGCCCCATTCAAGCCGCAAAACATGGCGCTGAATAGCGCGGTGACCAGCGATGGCGGCGAGATAGGCCGTTCCACCGCACTGCAGGCCCAGGCGGCGGGTGTCCTTCCCCATAGCGATATGAACCCGGTACTGCTCAAGCCGGAAACCGACCGCGGCGCTCAGGTAATTTTGCGCGGCAAGGTACATGGGCATATGGATGCGCTGGATTACCATGCCTATAAACGCACCGCGAAAGAGAGCGTGATGGCGGCCTGGCAGGCGCTGGAAAGCCGCTTTGATGTGATCATTGCTGAAGGGGCCGGCAGCCCGGCGGAAATCAACCTGCGCCAAGGCGATATAGCCAACATGGGATTTGCCGAGGCCGCCGACTGCCCGGTGCTGCTAGTGGGCGATATCGACCGTGGCGGCGTGTTTGCCCAGCTAGTCGGCACGCTGGCGCTGTTGAGTGAGAGTGAGCAGGCTCGCACCAAAGGCTTCATTATCAACCGTTTTCGCGGTGATATTGCGCTGCTGGAGCCGGGGCTTGAGTGGTTGGAAGCACGTACCCAAAAGCCAGTGATGGGTACGTTGCCGTATCTGCAAGGGCTGCTGCTGGATGCCGAAGACAGCATTGGCACCGTGCAGGCTGAAAAAGCAAGCCAAACGCTTGAGGTGATCGTACCCGCGCTGCCGCGTATCAGTAACCACACCGATTTCGATCCGCTGCGCCTGCATCCGCAGGTATCGCTTAGCTTTATCGGCCCCGATCAGCCCATCCCCCCCGCTGATGTGATCATTCTTCCCGGCAGTAAAAGCACCGCCAGCGACTTAGCCTGGTTAAAGCGCCAAGGTTGGGACGCCGCAATGACTCGTCACCTGCGCTATGGCGGCAAAGTACTGGGCATTTGCGGCGGTTTTCAAATGTTGGGGGAGTGCGTCGATGACCCAGACGGGCTAGAAGGCACGCCCGGGAAAGTCGCCGGGTTCGGTCTGTTACCGCTGACGACACGCATGGTGGCGGGTAAGCAGCTTCGCAACGTGAGCGGCGTGCTAATGGGCGAAGAAGCAACGGTCGCGGGGTATGAGATTCATAATGGTGTGAGCGAAGGTCCGGCTCTGAGTAGCCCGCTCTTCGATCTAGGCACCCACTTGGATGGGGCCATCAGCGAAGACGGCCAAGTAATGGGCACTTACCTACACGGCTTATTCGATCATCCTGAAGCCTGCCAAGCGCTGCTGACCATACTTGGTTTAGCCCAGGTAGGCCGCGTCGATTATAGCGCCCACCGCGAACAGGCCCTGGAGCGCTTGGCCGATACGTTGGAAGCGCACTTGGATATCGACGCGATTCTGGCACTCATTGCATCGCCAAGTACTACTAACAAGCGTTGCTAAATAGCCTCTTTGCCCCAGTGCTCTAACAGAAGATCAATGAAGAGCTGCGCGGTGCTGGATAAGCTGTGTGAGTTGCTGCGCACCAAGCCAATCGAGCGCTGAATGCGTGGCTCGGGTAAATCGCGAGAACAGAGCGTGTCGTGATCGGGGCCGGGCATGGTCATGCGCGGCAAAATCGCCACGCCAAGGCCTGATTCCACCAGCCCCAAGGAAGTAGAGAGGTGCTGCACCTCGTAAAAGCTGTTGAGGTGGATACCCTCTGCTGACAGCGCGTTATCCAGCAGCGTGCGGTTGCCACTATCGCGGCTCACGGTGATGAGCCGCACATCCTCTAAATCGCTCCACTCAATCTGCTTTTTGCTGGCCAGCGGATGGTCCGAGCGCAGTGCCAGTACAAACGGATCTCTTAGCAGCGGCGTAAAGCGCACCTCCGAGCTTTGCGCGCTGATCATATTGATACCGAAATCCGCCTCGCCATTAATGACTTTTTCCAACCCCTCGTTGGCGCTGACATCCAAAATCCGGATGCGAATGCCCGGCCACGCCTCGCTAAACACGCGAATGACACTAGGCAAAAAGTAGAAGGCCGCCGTGGGCAGGCAGGCAATCGTCACCGTGCCTTTTTGGTGCGTGACAAGCTCTCGAATGCCTAAAATCGACGACTCATACTCTTCTAACATTCGCCTAGCGCGCGGGAGAAAATCTGCCCCAATGGGCGTTAGCCGAGTCCGCCGTGTGGTTCGCTCAAGTAGTTCAACTTCAAGGAGTTCTTCGAGTTTTTGGATACGCCGCGTCAGCGCAGGCTGCGACAAATGCAGGCGCTGAGCCGCCTCATGAAAGGTGCCCAATTCCGCGACCAAAATGAAGGCCTGGAGGTCAAGAAATTCGAGTCTGTGAAGCATGGGATTCTTGCGCTAAAGCGGTGGTTTGATAACCAATACACATTAATGCAAAAAATGGATTTATAGCAATCTATATTTGCATTTGAGACATTAAATATTGGCTGACATGCTCCGTTCATACAGTCATCGCGAACTATGGCGGAGCAATATGAACAGCATTCCTTGTGTCATTATGCGGGGCGGCACCTCACGAGGTCCCTTTATTCGCATGAAAGACCTGCCCAGTGATCAGGCCCAGCAGGCCGATATTCTGCTTAGCTTGATGGGCTCCGGCCATGCGCTACAGATCGATGGGATTGGGGGCGGTGACCCGCTCACCAGCAAAGTCGCCATTGTGGAGCGCTCATCGCACCCGGATGCCGACGTCGACTATCTATTTGCTCAAGTAGACGTAGTCAACAAGCGTGTCGACTTCAACCCGAACTGCGGCAACATGCTCTCTGCGGTGGGGCCTTATGCTATCGAAACCGGGCTGGTGGAACCCCAGGACGGTACCACCGTGGTGAGGGTGCATAACCTGAACACTCAGCGGCTGATCGAGTGCCATGTGCCCACTCCGGGCAAGCAGGTGCAGTACGAAGGCAGCGTAACTATCAGCGGCGTTCCTGGCAGTGCGGCGGGTATCCAGCTCAGCTTTTTAGACATCATGGGCAGTAAAACGGGCCAGCTTTTGCCCACTGGTAACGCCTGCGATGAGATCGATGGGGTGGAGGTGAGCTGTATTGATGCGGCGACCCCCATTATGTTGCTGCGCGCTGAGTCGGTGGGATTGACCGGCTACGAGTCACCTGGGGAGCTGGACAATAATGCTGCTTTATTAAGTCGCTTAGAGCACTTGCGCCGTGAAGCAGGGCGTCGGATGGGCATGGGGGATGTAAGCCAGAGCGTACTGCCCAAGGTGGTGCTGATTTCAGCGGCACAAGCAGCCTCGCATACGCTGAACGTGCGCTACTTCGTACCGCACCGTTGTCATAAGGCGATTGCCGTGACAGGGGCGATGGCGGTGGTGGCCGCGATTAACGTGCCCGGCTCGGTGGCCCATCATATGGCTTTTGGCACTGAGAAGCTTTCCGCTGGGCAACTGCTCTCACACATAATATTGGAGCATCCTTCTGGTGCTATTGAGTTAACGGCAGAGTATCGCCAGCAGAATGCGTTTGACCTAGCGCGGGTGTCACTCATTCGAACGGCTCGCAAAATTATGAGCGGGCAAATTTTTTACGCGACCCCTCCCAAGGGAGTGGGGCATTACGCCACCGAAACCATTGATTGAATAACCTGACCTTTATAATGAACCGACAATAATCAATAACAGGAGTATCGCCATGACCACCCTGAAAAACACTCCGCTAAAGACATTCAAGAAAGCGCTACTGGTCGTTGCTTGTTCCACGCTTGGCGCTATCAGTGTGAGTGCTCAAGCGGACAATGTGAACGTGCCTGACACCATCCACTGGACCATTCCCTTTGGTGTAGGCGGAGGAACCGACGTATGGGCGCGTTTTTTCACCACCTGGATGAGCGACCATATTCAAGGCAACCCGACACTGGTGATTGATAACGTGCCCGGCGGCGGCTCTATCAATGGTAGCAACTTGTTCGCGATACGGGCCGATTCGGATGGCAGCCAATGGATAGGCACCTCGGCGTCCACCCAGTATCCGGCCATGCTGCAAGATCGCCGTGTGCGCTATGACTACGACGACTGGACGCCGATTCTGGCCACACCCACCGGTGGCGTAGTGTATGCCCAGCCTAACCTCGGTGATACCGCCGAGGATGTGCTCCGGGCCGTAACCGAGCAGCGCGTCAAATTTGCCGTGCAGAGCCATACCGGATTGGAGCTGCCCGTCTTGATTGCGCTGGACTTGTTAGGGGTCGACGTGCAGGCCGTGTCGGGCATGCGCAGCCGTGGCGAAGGGCGGCTAGCGTTCGAGCGCGGTGAAGCCGATATCGATTTTCAAACCACCTCGGCGTATTTCAGTAGCGTAGCGCCGCTGGTCGAGAGCGGAAGAGCGGTTCCGCTGTTTTCCCTTGGGGTGCTCGACGACAGTGGCCAGGTCGTTCGTGATCCTGCCTTCCCTGATTTGCCGACCTTCAACGAGGTGTATGAAAACCTGCATGGGGAAGCCCCAAGCGGCCCTGCCGCCGAGGCGTATCGCAAGTTCTTCGCTTCAGGATTCACGCTGCAAAAGCTGATTCTACTGCCCAAGGACGCCCCTGAGGCGCTCATCCAAGAGTATCGCGATGCAGCGCGCCGCTTCGTGGACACCGAAACGTTCAAAGAAGCCGCTATGGCTCAGCTAGGCCCCTATACGCCGGTGGTCGGCGAGGTCGTCGAGCAGCACTTGCAAGATGCCATGTCGCTGGATGACGACACGCGCCAGTGGCTCGTCGAGTGGCTGCTCGAACAGCACGGCGCCCGCATTTAACACGCTGGTTCATCAAAGGCACTGTCGAGGCAGTGCCTTTCGGCTCCTTCACACTCAATAACACAAGAGCCACGACAATGTTCGATGTCTTATTCTCCAGTTTGGGACAGTTGTTTACTGTTCCCCATATGCTGTACATGGTGGTGGGTGTCCTGATTGGGTTAATCGTGGGCATCATTCCCGGGCTTGGTGGCATTGCCGGAATGTCGCTGCTATTGCCGTTCCTCTATGGCATGGAGCCGTCTGTGGCTCTTGGTATGCTCATGGGCCTGGTGGCGGTCATTCCCACGGGCGACACCTTTGCCTCTGTACTGCTTGGCATACCAGGCTCTAGCGCGTCGCAGGCCACCGTGGTGGACGGCTTTGCCCTGGCTAAAAAAGGGCAGGCGGCGCGGGCGCTCTCCAGCGCGTTTCTTTCGTCGATGATGGGTGGCCTGCTGGGCGCGGTGGTGTTGACGGCCTTTATCCTGATTGCTCGGCCGGTCGTGCTGTCGTTCTCCTCCTCTGAGCTGTTCATGCTGACGCTGCTGGGGCTCTCGATGGTCGCGGTGCTGTCTGGCAAGGATGTCTTCAAGGGCATTGCGGCCTGCGGAGTGGGGTTGCTGGTGGGCACCATCGGCATGGCCCCCGCCACGGGGGAGTTCCGCTTGCCGTTCGAGATCGACTACCTCTACGACGGTCTGCCGCTCGTCGTCGTGGGGTTGGGTATTTTCGCACTGCCCGAAATCATCGATCTGTTGGTGAAGCGCGGCGCGATTGCCGAGCAGCCGTGCCAGCTGGGCAAGGGGTGGAAAGAGGGCGTCAGGGACGTCGCCAAACGCCCTGGACTCGTCGCTCGCTGTGCGGGTATTGGCAGTTTGATGGGCACGATTCCCGGCTTGGCGGGCTCGGTGGTCGATTGGCTCACCTACGGCCACGCGGTGCAGAGCGCCAAGGATAAAACACAGTTCGGTAAAGGCGATATTCGCGGTGTGATTGCGCCGGAATCGGCGAATAACGCCTGTGCCTGTGGAGCGATGGTGCCCACTCTGCTGTTTGGTATTCCCGGTTCGGGGACGGCGGCGGTGTTCCTGGGCGGCTTGCTGCTACTCGGTCTGCAGCCCGGTGTGAGCATGCTGGAAACCAATTTGGACCTAACGTACACCATCATCTGGTCGTTGGCCCTGGCGAACATCCTCGGCGCTGCGCTCTGCTTGGGACTGGCGCGTCCGGTGGCCAGCCTGACACGGGTGCCGTTCGTGATTTTAGCGCCCTTGATCACTATCTTGATTCTCTTTGCGGCGTATCAAGCCACGCGCTCGCTGGGGGACCTGTTCGCACTTGGTGTCATCGGTGCGTTTGGCGTGCTGTTCAAGCAGGCCAACTGGTCACGCCCGGCCTTCCTGATTGGCTTCGTGCTTGCGCCCGGTGCCGAGGCGTACTTTTATCAGGCTGCCCAGTTCCAGGGGGCTGACGCCTTCATGCGGCCCGGTGTGTTGATCATCGGCGCGCTGATTGCCGCCTCGTTGGTGATTCCCCCATTACGCAGCTACCTGCATGCCCAGCGTCAACGAAAGGCGACCACACCGCATACGCCTCTAGAATCAGCAGAGCCGCTGTCGCTGGGCGCCATCGACGTGGTGCTGCTGGCTAGTCTACTAGCCGGTGCCGCCTACATGTGGTGGACGTTCGCTGATCTTTCCATGCTGGGAGGCATTATGCCCCGACTAGCGATCGCCATCATCGTGGCGGCCTGTGTGTTGGAGGTCGTGAGAACGGTCATTAAGCCGATGAAGTGGCAAACTCAAACGCTGAGCCAACAGCTGCTTTGGGTCGCGGGTTTCTTTGCGTTGATTGGGGGCGTGATGGTGCTCGGTTTTCTATTTGCTGCAGCGATCTTTTGTCTTGGGTTCTTATTGGTCGTCGCGCGTATGAAGCCAGTGGCTGCTGTTGGGTTAGCGGCAGGCGTAACGCTCTTCTTGATGGGAATGGCGCATATGCTGACGCTTAACTATCCAACGGGCATGCTGGCGGGCCTGTAACACCACCCTTGAGAAGTAGACGCACAAAAAGCCATTCAATTGGCTTTTTGTGCGTTGGAAACATGAAAATGTGGTGCTGAATATTAGTTGGGGCGTTTGGCCATCAACGTGATTTCTACCAAACTGCCACCGCAGATATGCGGGGATTCGGTGCAGGTCCGCGCTGGATAGCGACCAGGTTCGAAAAAATCCGCATAGATGCTGTCAAACGCGCTAATTTGCTTAAGATCCGCTAAGTGCACGTCAGCGCGCACTACATCAGCAAGGCTGCCACCCTCTTGTTCGAGCATGCGGGCGAGTTCACGCAGAACTAGGCGAGCCTCCTCTTTGATATTGCCCCGCGCCGCCTCTCCGTTAGAAAGATCGGCCACCGTGAGGCCAGAAATAAACATGTAGTGGTCGTCAACTACCATGTGGCTGCCAGGAAAATCCGGCTTTGGCAGGGTCGGGTCGTTGATGAACTGGGTCATATGCTCTCCTTGGCAATAAAAAACGCCTTGCCTTCAATGCGACTCCCCTAGATCAAGAGGGTTCCATCGACAACAGGCTGGTGTCTCCTCGTGCTTTGCTCTACGCTGGCGGGCTTTCATAACCCGTCAGCGCTTGTCGCTACGAAACATGGCGGGGTGAACGAACGTAACGAGAGAGCGTCATGAAGGTAGTCCATGTAAGTCAGAGTGAGCCGCGCGATGCGTGTTTGGCCAAGCTATGCGCCGAGGTGTATGGCCAGCAGGCAGGCTTGACGCCGTTGGTGATCTTTACCGGCACCAAAAATGTACTGTTTGCCCAAGAAGGCGCGCGGTTGTTGGCAGGGGTTGATGGCGAAGGACACCCTTTAGCGCTGGCGCTATTGGTGCTGGATGAAGCGGGCGAGGGCATGACCGTGACTCACGCCTGCGAGTTTGCAAAAGGTGCAAAAGCTCGTTTGCTGAGCGAGCTCAGTCTGAAGGCTCCGCTGCGCATCGATACGCAGGATGAAAAAGCTAAAACGTTCTTTCAACAGTGCGGCTTCAAACGCTGGTTAGAAGCGGAAAATGGCCAGCATATCGGGCTGTCGACTCGCCATCCTGCTAACAGCATTGAGACGCTATCGCCTACGTTAGCGCTGGATGAGGCGCTGATTATGCGCCGCTTCAAACACGATCCCGTGGCGTTCGCCCAAGCCAAAGAGGCTTTTTTAGCTGGGTTGAATCGCGTTCCCGTGTCGCTCTAAGGCAACGTCGTGTTCCTTTTTTTGCAACCAATTTCCATGCTGTTGTCATGATCTGGTGAGCTGTGCTGGGTAAGATAGTGCCATGGTTCAACGTTTGTTAAGAGGAACAATAGATGGCGCTAGCAGTGATGGACAGCTCTTCGCGTTACGGGTTGGTGAGTCGGGCATTGCACTGGGGAATGGCGCTGCTGTTCGTGTGGCAGTTTAGCAGTGCCGTTGCCAGGGTATGGCTGGAAGATACGGCAATTGAGGGCTTTCTGTGGGGGGCCCATAGCCAAGTGGGTGTCGTGTTGATGGCGCTCGTTGTGATTCGCGCTGTTTGGGCAGTGATGAATGCGTCACGGCGTCCGCCCGCGGTGAGCGTAATGGCGAAGCTTGGACACGTGGCGCTTTATGGATTGATGATCGTGGTGCCAGCGATTGCGCTTATTCGCCAGTACGGCTCGGGTCGTGCGCTGGATGTATTCGGGCTGTCTCTCATGTCGGGCGGCGGTGAGCGCATCGAATGGATGACTAATTTAGGCGGTTTGTTACACGGCGAGCTGGGGTGGGCGCTATTCGCCCTGGTGGTAGGCCATGTAGTGATGGCGGTTTTGCACCGCAAACTGACCAACCACAGCATCATGACGCGTATGGCTTAGCCATTCAGGCATTGCAATATGCGCAACGGCGCACCCATTGGGTGCGCCGTTTTCGTTGCTGCTCTAGGCAGTGCGAGGCTATTTGGCGAGCTCGCGCATGGCAGTTTCCAGCCCTTCCAGCGTCATCGGATACATACGGTCGTCGATGAGCTCGCGAATGAGCGTGGTCGAGTAGGTGTATTCCCAAGCGCGGGGAGGCATTGGGTTAAGCCAGGCTAAACGGGGAAATTTCTCGGTCAAGCGTTTGAGCCACACGCCGCCGGCTTCGTCATTGAAATGTTCGACGCTACCGCCAGGATGGGTGACCTCATAAGGCGACATGGCCGCATCACCGACGATGACGACTTGATAGTCCGCGCCGTAGGTATGCAGCACATCCATGGTCGGAATGCGCTCGTTGCCCCGACGCAGATTGTTGCGCCATACGCCTTCATACAGGCAGTTATGGAAATAGTAGTGCTCCAGGTGCTTGAACTCCGAGCGTGCCGCCGAGAATAGCTCTTCGCAGACGCGAATGTGGTCATCCATGGAGCCGCCGACGTCCAGAAACAGCAGCACCTTGACCGCATTGTGGCGTTCTGGGCGCATCTGAATATTGAGTAGCCCGGCATCACGTGCGGTTTCTCGGATGGTGCCACTGACGTCGAACTCGTCCCGCGCGCCTTGGCGGGCGAACTTTCTCAGTCGCCGAAGCGCCATTTTGATGTTACGGGTGCCCAACTCCAGCGAGTCGTCGTAATCCCGAAAGCGCCGTTCGTCCCACACCTTGGTGGCGCGGCGGTGACGGGAGCCGTCTTGCCCGATGCGAATGCCTTCCGGGTTGTAGCCGTATGCGCCAAATGGGCTGGTGCCGCCGGTACCAATCCATTTATTGCCGCCTGCGTGGCGCTCTTTCTGCTCCTCCAAACGTTTTTTGAACGTCTCGATGAGCTCTTCGAGCCCGCCTAGCGATTCGATCTTGGCCTTCTCCTCGTCGGTGAGCTGTTTCTCGAATTCGCGGCGCAGCCACTCCTCGGGGATCAGCGCTTCGATAGCGGCGTCCATGTCTTCGATGCCTTTAAACCAGGCGGCAAAGGCACGATCGAAACGGTCGAAGTGGCGCTCGTCTTTGACCATGACCGTGCGCGCTACCTGGTAAAACGCCTCCATATCGGCAAATACCACGCCGCGCTCGACCACGGCGTGAAGGTCCAACAGCTCCCGCAGCGAAACGGGGACACCCGCGCGTTTGAGGGTTTCGAACAAGCCTATGAACATGGCTTAGCGCCCGCTGCTCTTTTGGCGACGCATCATGAACGCCAAGCGTTCCAACAGGTGGGTATCCTGCTCGTTTTTGACCAGCGCACCAGCCATGGGCGGCAGTGCCTTGGCGGGGTCACGATGGTAGAGCGCTTCCTGGGCTAGCTCGTCGGCCATCAGCAGTTTGAGCCAATCGACCAGCTCCGAGGTGGAGGGCTTCTTCTTGAGGCCAGGTGCGCTGCGCAGGTCAAAGAAGACTTCCAGCGCCTCGCTGACCAGTTTCGGGGCAATGTCAGGAAAGTGAACATCGACGATGGCCTGCATGGTTTCGCGATCGGGGAACTCGATGTAGTGAAAAAAGCAGCGGCGCAAAAAGGCATCCGGCAGCTCTTTTTCGTTGTTAGAGGTGATGACGATAATAGGGCGCTTTTCGGCGCGGATGGTTTCGCCGGTTTCGTAAACGTGAAACTCCATGCGATCCAGCTCTTGGAGCAGGTCGTTGGGAAATTCGATGTCTGCTTTGTCGATCTCATCGATCAGCAGGACTACCCGCTCATCGGCGCTAAAAGCTTCCCACAGTTTGCCGGGCTTGATGTAGTTAGCGACGTTCTCGACGCCCTCTACGCCCAATTGGGAATCGCGCAGGCGGCTCACTGCATCGTACTCGTAAAGCCCCTGAGCGGCTTTGGTGCTGGATTTGATGTGCCAAGTGATCAGCCGAGTGCCGAGGGCGTCTGCCAGCTCTTCGGCCAGAAGCGTCTTGCCGGTGCCGGGTTCGCCTTTTATGAGCAGCGGGCGCTCGAGCATCACGGCAGCATTCACCGCCTGCTTGAGCGCATGGGTTGCGATATACGAAGAGGTGGAGTCAAACGCCATAGTGGGCCTCGGCTTGTCGAAAGCGTGGTGAACATCAGATTCAAACAAGTGTACGTGAGGCTGGCTGCCCAGGCCAAGCGCCGTCCGCTGTCAGGCCTTGTTCGGCGGCACGATGCCCTGGCGCTGCATTTGCCGATATACCGTTGGCCGTGAAACCCCCAGCTCGCGGGCCACGGCGCTAATGTTCCATTGGTGTTGCTGCAGCTGAATGAGGAGTTGGCTATCGGCGGCCTCGTTTTCAGGCGCGGTGATGGCTGGCGAGTGGGTAATGCGCTGGCTGAGGCACTGTTCGGGCAGGTCGTGTACGGTGATTTCGTTGCTCTCGGCGGTGGCCAGGGCAAACGCTAGGGCGTTTTTCAACTGGCGTATATTGCCTGGCCAGGCGTAGGCGAGCAGGGCGCTGATAGCATCGGCCCGCAGCCGTGGCGCTGAGCTTGCGCCGCGCTCTTTGACCACATCGCTGAAAACTTGGCGAATCACATAGAGCTTGTCGGCGCGTTCACGCAGCGGTGGTAGGCGTAGTTGGGCGCCGTTCAAGCGGTAGTAGAGATCTTCCCGAAACTCCCCCCGCGCGATCATGGTATCGATATGGCGGTGGGTGGCGGTAATCACCCGGATGTCGATTTTTTCCGGTTTACTGGCGCCTAGTGGCATGACCTCACGCTCGGCAAGTACGCGCAGCAGGCGGGTTTGTAGCGCCAGTGGCATATCGCCGATCTCGTCTAAAAACAGCGTGCCGCCATGGGCCTGAGGGATCAGCCCGCGCATACCTTTTGCACGCCCGCCGGTAAACGCGCCGGGCTCGTAGCCGAATAGCTCGCTCTCGATCAGCGCTTCGGGAATCGCCGCACAGTTCACCGCGATGAACGGGCCTTTGGCGCGGTTGCCGCTATCGTGCAGTGCGCGGGCAACCACCTCTTTGCCGGTGCCGGTTTCGCCGCTGATCAACACGTTGACACTGGCCTCGTTGCGCAGCCGTTCAGCCAATTTTTGTAGCTTACGTATCGCGGGGTCGTCGGCGCCCAGTCGTTCTAGCGGCGTCGGCAGGGACGATGCGGGCTGGTCGCGGGATACGATCCGCGGCCTACGCGGCTCTAGCAGGCTAATAAAGTAGATGGCATTGCTGGCGCGGGCGCGAAATGCCCGCAACTGGTCGTTGGTCGCGCTGTTGATGCTGAGCACATCGGCAATCTCGCACTCGAAGAGCTCGCTAAGCATAGGGGCGTGTAGTGCAGACCACGGCGGCCAACGGCGTTGGTGTTCCTCCATCAGTTCACGGCCTACGGCGTTGGCGGCAATCACTTGGCCGTTCTCTTCTATCGCGATCAGCCCCCGCCCATTCACGTGCACGAACTCTCGCGAGGTATCCAGGCGCACCATCAAGCAGTCGCGGTAGCGCTGCAGGAAGTAGGCGTCTTCGATCATGCGGGCGTAGAGCGTGACCAGCGAGAGGCTGAAGTTCTGGCTCTCATGCTGGGCAGGCGACTGCAGCGCGGAGATATCCAGCACGGCCATGACGTTGCCGTGGGGGTCGGCGATAGGGGCAGCCGTGCAGGTCAGCGAAATATGCGTGGCGTCGAAGTGCTCCTGGCGGTGGCAAATGATCGCTTGCCGGTCGTGCAGGCAGGTGCCTACGGCGCAGGTACCCGCGAAGCGCTCGTCCCAGTCGGCTCCTAAATAGAGGCCCGCTTTGCGTAGCTGCTGGTCTTGATTGGGATTGCCGCGAAACTCCACGGTAATGCCGCGATGATCGGTGAGGAGCAGCACGTAGCCGAGCTGGGCGATTTGTCCATAGAGCTGCTCGACCCCGGCGCGGGCGACGTGCAGCAGCTCATCGACGGATTCCCGGTGCTCGATCAAGGTTTGCTGGGGCACCACCCGGGCAGGGCGTGGTTTCGTAGGGTCGAGCCGGTATTCGTTCAGACAGCGCAGCCAAGAGCGGCGGATGGTGGCCTGCGCCGGTAGCTGCGGTGCGTCCACGCCTTCACAGAGCTGGAAGATGTGCTCGATATGCTGGCGCTGCACGGAGGCCAAGCGTGTCGGTGGTCGTGATGGCGTCGGCATGGCGAATCCATACAGAATTATTGTTGTACCTCCAGACTATGCGCTTTGTCGTGGGTGTCAACGAGGCTGTGTTACGCCGTTAGTCGTGGGTTACACCTGTAACGTTAGCCGTACACGAGGTGTGACAAGTGTACAGGTGGTGCGTTGGTGGATAGCAATGCAAAAATGTTTTTTGTCTAAATTTTTCAATTGCTTATTGATTATTTTGCACATTTGGCACGGCGGGTGCTTAGGGTTGGGTGTCTTATCGACAGTTCAACAATAACAACGACCTTGGAGTACCCGCGATGACTCACACAGAGGTAAGAACCCCATCCCACGCCACCAGCACCGTCAACGCATGGCTACAGGAGTTTGATGAGGCGCTGCAGGCACGCGATAGTCAGCGCGTGCTGACGCTATTCAACGACGAGTGCTACTGGCGCGATTTTCTGGCGTTTACCTGGAATCTAAAAACGTGCGAAGGCAAGGAGGAAATCCAGGCCATGCTCGATGCCACGCTGGCCCGCACGCGGCCTTCTCAGTGGCAGCTCGATGGGGAGGCCAGCGAAAACGGCGATACCATCGAGGCGTGGTTCACGTTCAAAACGGCCATTGCCAGCGGCAAAGGCTACCTGCGTTTGAAGAACGGCAAGTGTTGGACACTGCTCACTACCATGCAGGCGTTGAACGACTTCCCCGAACCGCGCAATCACCATCGCCCCAAAGGGGCCGAACATGGTGCCAACAAACAGCGTGAAACCTGGCTGGAAGCCCGTGAACGTGAGGAAGCCGAGCTTGGTTACACGCGCCAGCCCTACTGCGTGATCATTGGTGGTGGCCAGGGCGGTATTGGCTTGGGGGCGCGGCTGAAACAGATGGGCGTGTCCACGATCATCATCGAGCGCAACGAGCGCGCGGGGGACTCTTGGCGCAAGCGCTATAAATCTCTCTGCTTGCACGACCCGGTATGGTACGACCACCTGCCTTACATCCCCTTCCCAGAAAACTGGCCGGTGTTTGCCCCGAAAGACAAAGTGGGCGATTGGCTGGAAATGTACACGAAAGTGATGGAGCTCAATTATTGGAGTTCCACTGAGTGTCAGAATGCACGCTTCGATGACGCCGCAGGTGAGTGGATCGTGAACGTGAAGCGCAATGGCGAAGAGATCACGCTACGTCCGAAACAGCTGGTGATGGCTACCGGGATGTCGGGGATGCCCAACGTGCCCAAGTTTGCAGGCGCGGAGAGCTTCGAGGGCGAGCAGCAGCACTCCAGCCAGCACCCAGGGCCGGATGCCTACGCCGGTAAAAAATGCGTGATCGTGGGCTCGAATAACTCGGCTCACGATATTGCTGCCGCGCTCTGGGAGCATGATGCCGATGTCACCATGCTTCAGCGCTCCTCGACCCATATCGTCAAGTCGGACTCATTGATGGAAGAAGTGCTGGGGCCGCTTTACTCGGAGGAGGCCGTCGCGGGCGGGTTGACCCACGAAAAAGCAGACCTACTGTTTGCCTCGATTCCTTACAAGGTGTTGCCCGATTTTCAACGTCCGGCGTTCGATGCCATCAAACGGCGGGATGCTGAATTTTACCAAAAGCTCGAAGACGCGGGCTTCATGCTCGACTTCGGTGACGATGAGTCTGGCCTGTTTTTGAAGTACCTGCGCCGTGGCTCGGGCTATTACATCGATGTGGGGGCCTGCGATCTGGTCGCCAATGGCGATATCAAGCTGCGCAGCGGTGTGGGTATCGAGCGGATCAATCCGCGCTCGATCACGCTCACCGACGGCAGCGAATTGGACGCTGATCTGATCGTCTACGCCACCGGCTATGGCTCGATGAATGGGTGGGCGGCTCGACTGATTTCTCAAGAGGTAGCGGACAAGGTGGGCAAATGTTGGGGATTAGGCTCTGACACCACCAAAGACCCCGGCCCGTGGGAAGGGGAGCTGCGCAATATGTGGAAGCCCACCCAACAAGAGGCGCTGTGGTTCCACGGTGGCAACCTGCACCAGTCCCGGCACTACTCTCACTATTTGGCGCTGCAGTTGAAGGCGCGTATGGAAGGACTAGATACCCCCGTCTATGGGCTGCAGCCGGTTCACCATGTGTCTTAAAAGCCATGTGTCTTAACAGAAAGGGCAACCTATGAGCCAGTCAACGGATCAATCACAGATGCAGGCCGCGGTGTGGTATGCGGCGAAAGATTTGCGCGTCGAACAGGTGCCGATGCCGACCATCGATGACCCCCATGCGGTGAAAGTGAAAGTCGCCGCCTGCGGTATTTGCGGCAGCGATTTACACGAATACGCCGCCGGGCCGATTTTTATTCCGGTAGGCAAACCGCACCCCATTAGCGGCGGCCAGGCACCGATCATTATGGGCCATGAGTTCGCAGGCGAAGTGGTCGAGGTTGGTGAGAAAGTGACTCGGGTGAAGGTAGGCGACCGCGTGGCCATTGAGCCGATCCTCTCGCCTAATAAAGATGGCGCTTATCAGATGGAGCGCTACAACCTGACGCCGCTACTCGGCTTTCACGGCCTTTCCGGCGGTGGCGGCGGATTCTCTGAGTTCACTGTGATGGGTGAGCACATGGTGCACAAACTGCCGGATGACCTTAGCTTCGAGCAGGGGGCGCTGGTCGAGCCTGCGGCGGTCGCGCTGCATGCAGTACGCCAGAGCAGCCTCAAAGCCGGGGATAGTGCCGTGGTGTTTGGTGCTGGGCCGATTGGCTTAATGACCATCGAAGCCCTCAAAGCCGCAGGAGCAGCGCAGATTTATGCGGTGGAAGTCGCGCCTTCTCGTAAAGCCAAAGCCGAAGCGCTGGGCGCCATGGTCGTCGACCCACAGCAAGAAAACGCGGTGGAGAAACTGCAAGCATTGAGTAGTGGCGGGGTGGACGTGGCGTTCGAAGTGACCGGCATTCCCGCCGTGCTCAATCAAGCGCTGCACAGCACCCATGAGGGCGGTGAAGTGGTGGTGGTGATTTTGTGGGAGTCAGAGGCCAGCTTTCAGCCTAATGACTTGGTGATCAAAGAGCGCACCATGAAGGGCATCATTGCCTATCGCCATGTGTACCCAGCGGTGATGGCGCTGATGCAGCGGGGCTACTTCCGCGCCGAGGATATGGTCACTCAACGCATTCCGCTGGCGGATATCGTGGAGGAGGGCTTCGAGGCGCTGTTGAACGATAAGGCGCAAGTCAAAATCATCGTCACGCCATAAACCAACGTGGAGTTGCCATGTAAAGGCCATCCTTCGATGGCCTTTTTTGATGCGGTAACGTCGCGCGCAGACCGCTATTCGGCATAGATCATTTTGCGTGTCATGCCGCCGTCGACGACGAAATTCTGGCCGGTAATAAAACCAGACTCTTTAGAGAGCAGAAAGTGAGTGAGTGAAGCGATGTCTTCGGGGGTGCCCACGCGGCCGGCCGGGTGTTGTTCGCGATCGATATCCCGGTGCTCAACCGACTGCTGTCGGCTGGGTTTTTGCCAGTCGCCCACTTCGATCCAGCCGGGGCTGATAGCGTTGACGCGAACATCAGGCCCCAGGCTGACCGCCAGCGCATGCGTCAAGGCGACGATGCCGCCTTTGCTGGCGGCGTAGGCTTCAGTGTCCGGCTCGGATTGGATGGCGCGTGACGAGGCCATCAACACCATGCTGCCGCCGTGAGGACGTAAGTAGGCAGCGCCATGTTTGGCACACAAAAAGGCACCGGTGAGATTGGTGTTCAAGTATGCCTGCCATGTCTCTAGCGAAAGCTGCTCCACCGGGCCATGAAAAGGGTCGGCAATGCCAGCGTTATGCACGATACCGTCCAGGCGGCCAAAGTGGGTGACGCTTTTTTCGAGGCTAGCCATCACCTGGGCTTCATCGCTGACGTCTGCTGTGAGAATCAGCAGTTGCGACGGATGAGGCAGTCTTTGCGCAGCGGCGTCGAGGGCTTCGCCATCAATATCGGTAATGACGACACGATGTCCCTCGGTCAAGAGAGTATGGGCAATGCCAAGACCGATGCCTTGGGCGCCACCGGTAACGTAGTAGGTGCAGGGTGAGGTCATGAGTGCGTTTCCAAAGTGGTTGAGTCGTAATCGGCTGCGAGTAGTGCAAATGTAAAATATCGATACAGCCAGCGACAGCACCCACATTAAGGCATACATTGACAGTAACTAAACGATCTTAGCGGCGCTATGCCCGATGGATAATATTGGCGGTTAGACACCTTTGAGGTTTATGTCATGGTGGAGAGTGAACGAGCGCGGCTGCTGGCGTTACATAGTTTAGCCATTTTGGATACTCCGCCAGAGGAGCGCTTCGATCGGATCACCCGATTGGCTACTTCCATTTTTGACGTGGACATTGCGTTAGTGTCATTGGTCGATGAGGAGCGCCAGTGGTTCAAGTCACGCCAGGGCATTTCGCTGACACAGACCTGCAGAAAGGAGTCTTTTTGCGCGCACGCCATCCAGGGAGAGAGCATCTTCGAGATAGAAGATGCCAGTCAAGATTCCCGCTTTGCTGACAATGTGCTGGTCACCGCCCGTCGCGGCATTCGCTTCTATGCAGGCGTGCCGCTAACCACTGCCAACGGCTTTCGAGTGGGCACCTTGTGTATCATCCACCCCGAGCCGCGCCGTTTGAGCCCTTCCCAGCGTCAGGTGTTGACCGACTTGGCGGCGTGCGTAGAAGATGAAATCAATCGAATTGGGCTGGAAAATGAGCTTACCAGGGTCAACGACGTCAAACGACAGTTGGCTGACGATGAATCTCGCCAGCGTTCACTGGTGGACGCATTGGCCGCACTTAACGATATCAGCACCTCTAATCATTTAGGTATCGATCGGCAATTTCAGGAAGCGTTGGCGTTGGGCTGTCGCTATCTCAATCTTCAAATTGGCATCATTAGCCGTATCGATAGAGGGGTATTCGAAGTCGTCGCCGTCACGGCGCCGAAGGATGTCACGCTGGCGGCCGGCCAGTGCCTGCCCTTGGCCAATACCTACTGTGACATGACGCTAAAAACCAGCGGTCTATTGGCCGTTCACGATACGACCGAGAGCGATCTTAGGCATCATCCGTGTTACGACACCTTCGGCCTCAAAGCGTATATGGGATCGTCGATTCAACTGGGTGATCAGCTCTTTGGGACGGTGAGCTTCTCTTCCGCCGATCCTCGCCAGCACCGTTTTGCTGAAACCGACACACTCTTCATCAAGCTATTGAGCCGTTGGATTGGCTCGGCGTTAGATCGGCAGCGAGTCGATGCACTGAAGAGCGAGTTCGTTTCCACGGTGAGCCATGAACTTCGCACCCCACTCACGGCCATGACCGGCGGGTTGAAGCTAGTGCTGGGCGGTGCCACTGGAGAGCTACCCGAGAGCATCCATAAGATGCTCTCCATGGCATTGAAAAACGGCGAGCGGCTGTCGCTATTGATCAATGATCTTTTGGATATCGAAAAACTCTTGGCGGGGCAGCTCAATGTTATTTGCCAGCCAAGAGACCTAGGAGAACTGCTCAAGGCTGCGCTACTTGAAAACCAGCCTTATGCCGACCAGCATGGCGTTGCTTTACGGTTGGAAACGCTATCGAGAGACCGTTTTATTAACGTCGATGTATTGCGCTTTCAGCAGGTCATGGCCAACTTACTCTCCAATGCTGCAAAGTTCTCTCGGCTTAACAGTGACGTCGTTATATATTGTGACGAGTTTG
This sequence comes from Vreelandella piezotolerans, assembly GCF_012427705.1. NCBI lineage: Bacteria > Pseudomonadati > Pseudomonadota > Gammaproteobacteria > Oceanospirillales > Halomonadaceae > Vreelandella > Vreelandella piezotolerans. The sequence goes on from NZ_CP048602.1 coordinate 1,586,476, forward strand.
ATAAAGAGATACGCATCAACGTAAAGGATAGCGGATGCGGAATACCTGAGGCGTTTAGGGAACGGATTTTCCAAAAATTTTCGCAAGCAGATGCGAGTGATCGACGCGTTAAAGGAGGAACGGGTTTGGGACTGTCAATCAGTAAGGCGATGACCGAACAAATGGGGGGCACTATCGGTTTTCAATCCACAGAGGGAGAAGGCAGTACGTTTTACATAACTTTCCCTTATGCGGAGGTGCCTACGCGTGTTCGGCACTGAACGAATCGGACGCTTCAATGGGGCTCCTTGGTATCTAGGTATTCTGTTTGCGTGTCTGCTCGTCGCTGGCGTGGCGGGTAATATGCTTCAGCTTTCGGTACTGTTTAACGTTTATTTCGTATTTGGCTCGGTGGCTGTCATGCTGGCCATTGCTTGGCTGGGGACATGGCCAGCGGTACTGATTGGGGTCGCCTCAGGCGTTTATACTTACGCCTTTTGGGAAAATCCCGTCACCGTCATGGTGTTCATCCTAGAGGCGCTCGTGGTCTCTTGGCTTTACCACCATAAAGTCAAAAACTTGATCATTGCTGCACTGATCTTTTGGACGGCGATCGCCGCCCCGATCGACTTTCTATTATTGCCTTTGTGGTTAGGATGGAGCCAAGAGCTAACGCTGCTGGTGTATTTAAAACAAGCCATCAACGGTGTTTTCAACGCGGTCATCGCTAGCGCGATCATTATTATTTGTGGGCTATCTCAACGGTCTTGGCTGCCGACGGCAGGGGCTTTATTAAGGCTCAAACATCTGCTGTTTTGTGCCCTATTGTCGGTCACATTGATGACGGGTATTCCGCTGATTCTGTACGAAGGCCATGCCATGCGTCAGGGGCAAGAAAACTTTGTCAACCAAACGCTCAATGCCATGGGCAACGAGCTGGTGGGGCGTTTGTCGGAACCCGGAGCCGATCAGCGTTTCGTTTACCATATTGGTCGAGTAAGGGCAGATAGCAACGTCAATATTGGACTACTCGATGCAGAGGGTGAGCTGCTGGCACAGGTAGGTCATCTCAACTCACTAACGCTGGCATCTGGAGATGAACTCATCGATCTAGACGAGCGCATGCGTATGTGGCTTCCAGGCAATTTGGATAACCCGGCCGTTCGCTTTTCTCAGGGGTTTTATACACTACAGTTACCTGCCCGCGGCGTAGGAGGTGTCGATCACGTATTGTTAGAGACGCCGGCACTGCCTACCGTGCGTGCCATGGAAGCTTATCGGACCGTTTTGTTTGCCATGTTAGCGGCAGTATTGATCTTTGGCATCGTGGCGGCTGAACTCTTGATCCGTATGATTACTCAGCCGCTAACCCGTCTCGGCAAAAAAGGGCGGACGCTGAGCGATTCGATTGCCAAAGGCAAAACGCCCAAACTTCCCGACAGTCGCATCGTCGAGTTCCAGCAGCTATCTAATTTATTGGGTGCGATGAGCGCGGAGCTCAGCGATGCCTTCAAACGCCTTCGCCATACGCAGAGCAATTTAGAGCGCGAGGTCGATCAACGCACCAGAGCACTCGCCAGTAGCAACGATTTGCTGAGCTCGGTACTCGATGCTGCCGTGGATTTTGCCATTATCGCCATGGATACCCAGGGAGTGATCAAGCTGTTCAACAAAGGTGCTGAAGACCTTTTGGGATATCAGGCGAGCGAGGTCATCGGAGTGCAAACTCCCATGCTGTTTCACGATGCCGACGAAGTCGAACAGCGGCTCCTCGAACTGAGCCAGAGTGCAGGCCATACATTGACGCCCTTGGAGGTGTTTACCCACCGGGCTGCCCTGGAAAAGCGCGATGTCAACGAGTGGACCTATCTGACCCGCGCGGGCGATCGTGTGCCCATCAAGCTGGTGGTGACCGCTATTAAAGATCAGCAAGGCACGATTACCGGTTACTTGGGCATTGCCGAAGATATTTCTGAATCGAAGCGCGTCGAGCAAATGAAAAACGAGTTTGTCTCGACCGTGAGTCATGAGCTGCGTACGCCGCTTACGTCCATTTCGGGAGCGCTGGGTATGGTCGCTGCCGGGGCGCTTGGCAGCGTGCCGGATACCGTCATGCGTATGGTCAACATCGCGCATAAAAATAGTCAGCGGCTCACCCACTTGATCAACGACCTGCTGGATATCGAAAAAATAGCCGCCGGTAAACTGGCGTTCGATATGCAGTGGCAGCCGCTGCAGCGTTTACTGGAAAGTGCCATCGAGGAGAATCGCCACTATCGCCATGAGCGGCAGGTGACGTTGACGCTGGATAATCCTCATCCGGATACACAGGTGCGTGTCGACGGTCAGCGGCTTCGTCAGGTCATGGCGAACCTGCTCTCCAATGCCGTGAAGTTTTCGCCGGAGGGAGGAGAAGTCCAAATCAGTGTCGATAAGCAAGACCATAGGATGATGGTGACCGTCAAAGACGATGGGCCGGGAATTCCCGACCACTTCAAAGGCCATATTTTTAGTAAGTTCGCACAAGTCGATGCCTCCGACTCGCGGGCGAAAGGGGGAACGGGGTTGGGTTTGGCGATTACGCGCGAGCTAATCGAGCACATGGAAGGTGAGATGGGCTACGATTCAGAAGAGGGCAAGGGCAGCTGTTTCTGGTTCTCCCTGCCTCTTCATCCCTCGGATACTCTTAGTGATTCGCGGGGCGCTGACGCGGGCCGAGTGCTGGTGATCGAGGATGATCCTTCCGTCGTGCGTGTTCTTTTTGAAACATTGGCTCAAGCCGGTTTCGAAGTGGACTCTGCCTTGGACGGTGCCATGGCGCTAGAGAAACTGGCCAACCAACACTATGACGCCATCACCGTCGATATTGGACTACCCGACATGAGCGGTTTCGAAGTGATTCATGCGCTGCGACAGCAGCGGGCGTCGAAGCATACCCCCGTCATGGTGGTGACGGGGAGCATGGAGCGAGGCAGTGTCGCTCTGGAAGGTCACTTAGAGGACATCGCTTGGTTGGCAAAACCCATTCAGACTGAACACCTGCTAGCACTACTCAGCGAGCAGATGCAGACTCATCAAGAGCGCCTGAGGCTACTGCATATCGAGGATGACCCCGACCTCCATGCGGTCATACGCGCCATGCTTGATGAGCATGCAGAGTGTGATCACGCGGTGAGCGTGGCCATGGCACGTCGCCACTTAGCCTATCGACGCTACGATGCCATTATTTTGGATATTGGTCTGCCTGACGGCGAAGGTTGGGATTTACTAGAGCAGATTCGTGAAGAGCAGCCCCACGCGCGAATCATTATCCTATCTGGGCAGTCCATCAGTGAAGCAGATCAACATCGTGTCGAGACGGTGTTCTTGAAATCGCGCATTAGTCCGACAGAGTTGCTCGAGGCAATTCAACAACGAACCCAACTGGTCCAGATGGTGGATAACGAATGAGCAGCTTAGAGCGTATTTTGTATGTAGAAGATGATCCCGATATCCAAACGGTAGCGACACTTGCTCTCGAAGTCGTCGGTGGTTTTAACGTCAAAGTCTGTGCTTCAGGGGAGCAGGCATTGGAAGAAGCCGAAGCGTTCGCCCCAGACATGATTCTACTCGATGTCATGATGCCTGGTATGGATGGGCCATCGACGCTAGCGGCGTTGCGTCAACGCTCGAGTCTCGAGAAAGTGCCTATCGCGTTCATGACCGCCAAAGTACAACCCCACGAGGTGGATCAACTCATCGCACTCGGTGCCGAAAGCGTGATTGCCAAACCGTTCGATCCCATGACCCTGGCTAATCAAGTTCGCACTCTTTGGGAGCAGGCGTGTGGCAAATCATGATCAACAGTCGCTAGAGCACAAACTGGCACTGCTCAAACAAACCTATCAGCATAATCTGCAAGCCGAATTGGCATCGTTGTGCAGTGTGCTCACGCGTTTGCAGCAAACGTTACGTGCTCAGCTAATGGTCACCACCGAAGCCCCGTCCAGTGGCGACCCACAAGCCCCTCGGGATACGTTGACCGATGTCTACCATCGACTACACAAACTGGCAGGGTCGGCAGGGACGTTTGGTTTCGATACGATCGGCAGCCAAGCACGGCTGTTGGAAAATGGCCTTAAGCGCTGGCTGGAGGAGAGCGATCAAGCCATCGATCTTCAGCTCGTCAACGTGGTGAGTAGTCAATTACAGTCGATGCAAATCGAGCTTGTGCCTAGTTTGCAGCAGGCGCCTAGCGTTGATGGGCCTCAAGAAATCAATGGCACATCCGCTAAGATTTGGCTGATCGAAGAAGATGACGAGCTCGGTAAGCATATCCGTGAACAGTTGATGAACTTCAGTTATGACGTCCGCCTTTTCGACTCTGTGCCAGAGGCGTGCCAAGCGATCGCCAATCAGTCTCCCGATATTTTGATCGTAGACGCCATGGCAGGCGTGGGACACCTTGCACCGTTGCAAGCGCTCCCTTGCCCACTGCTTTTCATCAGCGACTGTGACTCCTTCGATGCACGAATGCGAGCGGCACAGTTAAATGCGCATGGCTATTTTTTGAAGCCACTGAACATACCGCAATTGGTGAACCGTCTGGAGCAGCTACTTCAAGAGCGTCAATCGCCACCCGCTCGTATTCTCGTCGTGGACGACGACCAACAGCTGGCGGCTTATTACCAGCTCGTGCTAGAAGCCGCAGGGATGGAAGTGCGTATCCTCGACAATCCCCGCCATATCATCGATCAACTTGCCTCGTTTAGACCCGAGCTCTTACTGATGGATGTGCACATGCCGGATTACGATGGCCCTGATTTAGCGTCAGTGGTTCGGCAGTATGACGAGTGGAGTAGTCTGCCCATCGTCTTCTTGTCGGCAGAGATGGACTTAGGTAAGCAGGTAGATGCGCTCAGCCACGGAGCCGATGACTTCCTCACCAAGCCCATTCTCGCTGCGCAGCTGGTAGCCTCGATTCGTGTGCGCGTGGCCCGCTCACGCACACTGTCGGCGCTGCTCAATAAAGACAGTCTGACCGGGCTGCTCAAGCATGCCAGCATTAAAAGTGCCGCGATCAATGAGATATGTCGTGGCTTCCGGCAGCACTATTCGGTGGTGGTCGCCATGGTGGACATCGACCATTTCAAATCGGTGAACGATACCTATGGCCATGCCACAGGGGACGTCGTGATTGCGTCAGTGGCGACGCTGCTGCGTCAGCGCCTACGCCAAACCGATATGATTGGCCGGTATGGGGGCGAGGAGTTTTTAGTGGTGCTGCCACACTGCAGCGCAGAGGACGGTCGGAAGCGCTTGGAAGACATTCGCCAGTACTTTTCTCGCCTGCGCTTTAACCAAGGGGAGCAGGAGTTTGCGTGCACGCTCTCGGCAGGTATGGTCTGTAGCACCGACGTATCAGAGGACAACAAAGACCGTCTCTTGGTTTTAGCAGATGAGGCACTTTATCGAGCCAAGCGCGGCGGCCGCAATCAAGTAAGCCAGTAAGGCTAGTTGCTGGTGGCGGTTGAGTGATTCGTTATGAAGCAATGCAGCGAAAAATGCGCGCCGCTGGTGCGCTTTTTCATGGGGTAAAGAGATAGCGAACGCTTTCTTTACTCATTTATTTAGTAAGGTTATGTTTTTTAATAGAAATTATTTTTTTGGCACGCAGCTCGCAATATAAAAGGTAACTCGCAAATGAATAGAGTCATTAAGGTCGCGATGCAACCGGCACTCAATGCTCTCCCTTCTTTGCAACGTTGCCGCGGCGCTGCCCGGCAATACACCGAGTGAGCTGGCGTGCTCCACCTGGGTCCCCTTCGGGGGACTTTTTTTATGCTCGTTTGTCAAGCGCGATAGTTAACAAAAGCTATCAGAGCCAGAAAACCTATAATAAAATTTCACATGAAATTTGGAAACGGTGTTCTTATACTATATATTGTATAGGTTAGCTGGCGTTGACCAGCATCAATCCCAAGCAAGATGCAAGAGGATGACCCTGATGAGCAAAATGAAATTGATCACCGCCGCTATCGTGTCTGCCAGTGCCGTCATGGCGAGCCAAGCCGTTATGGCCTACGAAGCAGGCGATGTGTTTGTTCGCGGCGGTGTTGCCCAAACGGATACGGGCTCAGGTAATGGCAATGTTGGCGGTGCGGACCTCAACGTACAAAGCGCACGTGGGTTCACTTATGGTGCGGGCTACCTGTTCAGCGACAAATTTGGCGTCGAACTCAACAGCTCTGAAAAATTCGAGCATGACTTGAACACGACACCGGGCGGCAGCGCAGGTAGCGTCGACCGTCTGCCGGTGAACCTGCTGGTCAACTACTACCCGATGGGTGGTTTGGACTCGAAAGTTCAGCCTTACGTAGGTCTTGGTTTGAACTACACGAGTTTTTCCAGCGAGCCATCCGGCTTGAGCATCGACGAGAGCTACGGCGCCATCGGCCAAGCGGGTGTGGATTTGGCAGTGACGGATAACGTCATGCTGAACGGCTATGTTAGCTACGCGGACGTGAGCGCCGACATCAATGCGGCTGGCGCCACCGTTGGCGAAGTCGATATCGAGCCAGTGACGATCGGCGGCGGTATTACTTACCGTTTCTAAACCAATCCGATACATATACGCCCGGCTTACATGCGTAAGCCGGGCGTTTTTATTGGGCAAGAGAATGACTATAACGTCAAGTTCTCAGGCCCGCCTTCTGTCACTAGGATATTATCCTCGATGCGTATGCCTCCGCACACCGCGAGCCGGTCGACCAGCGTCCAGTCGATGGGGTGGGGCTTTTTACGCAGTGGTGCCAGCAACATGGGAATGAAATAGAGGCCTGGCTCGATGGTGATGACCATACCGGCTTGCAGTGTACGGGTAAGACGCAGGGCTGGATGGGTGTCAGGTGCTGGCGATGGGCTCCCGTCTGGCTGCCTCAATCCGGCCACATCGTGTACCTGAATCCCTAATGAGTGGCCCAGTCCATGGGGGCAAAAGGCGCGGGTAACACCGGTTTCCACGGCGCTCTCTGCGCTGCCCTGATACAGTCCGTGCGAGACCAATATATCGGCTAGGCCTCGGTGCATCTGCTCATGTAGCGTTAGAAACTCGATGCCAGGAACGATTTGGGTGATGAGTTCATCTTTCAGACCGTGCATGGCGCTGATTAACTCGCCAAATTCGCTGGGTGCATCCGGGCCTGCATAGGTACGGGTAATGTCCGCACAGTAGCCGCGAAAACGACGGCCCGCATCGACTAGCAGGCTATAACGCCGTTTGGGGGCTGACAGGTCATAACGCTGATAGTGTAAGACCCCGGCATGCTCATTTAGACCGATAATGTTTTGATAAGGCACGTCCGACTCTCGCTGTCGGCTGGCCCCTAAATAGGCAAGCTGCACATCCAGTTCGGCCGACGCACCTATAAAAGCAGCATTAGCCGCTTGGTGGCCCGCGATTGCTAGTCGATTGGCTTCGCGCAGGCAAGCCACTTCGTAGGCGGACTTGACCATGCGCAACTCATCGAGTTCGCGTACCAAGCCTTCGGGATGAAGTGTGGCGACATTGGCGAGAGGTGTCGTGTTCGCGAGCTCCTTCAGATCGCCGATCACGGCAGCGCGTCCCGTGAGCGGCGGGGTGATTTTATCGCTACATAAATGTACGTCGAACTCCGCCACCCAGGGTTCTTCAGGCAGCTGAGTCGGTAAGTGCCAAAAATCGGCAGGCGCGTACAGATAAAGCTGGGGGCGCTGATGGGGCTGAATCACCAGCCAGCTGTGCTGAACATCGGCCATCCCCACCCAATGAATGAAATGGCCGTAGGACTGAAAGCTGGTGGCATGGTCATCAGCGAAGTGGTTGTTCGCATGGCCGCTGTATATCGCCAAACTATCCAGGTTATGCGCCGCCATGCGCGCTTGATAAGCATGATTCAGTGCTTGGATGTGGTCGCGCTGCAGTTGATAGAGGGTTGCTGACATATAAACGTCCTTTCAAAGTCGGGGCGGTGAGAGCTGGCCCCACAAACTATCGAGTTCGGCATGGTGCTGGCTTTGGTGACGATACAACCGCAGCTCCATGGGTACGTCCCAGCGGCTGTCGCCCGCCCTGACCAAGGTGCCGTCAGCTAGCTCTGCGGCCACATTTCGCTCGGGTAGCCAGCTCATGCCATACCCCAGCAGCACCAGTTCTTTGATACCTGCTGCATAGAGGTTTTCGCTCTGTGCCGTTAAGTACGTGCTTTGCGGCAACCGTGCCAAATGTGCTTTGACAGCCGAGCCGAGTAGCCCACGTTTGGGGTAGGCCAGCCAGGGCACTGGCTGCTGGCGAGCGCCAGGCAGTAGTGCACACGGCGACCCGTCGTTTTTACGCCCGGTCACGGGAATTAGCCGTTCATGCCCAATGACTCGATAGGTGCAGGCGCTAGTGTCGATATCCAGATCGCAGCGTCCAACGGGCCAATAGCAAATCGCTAGATCGCACTCTGCCCGAGCCAGCGCCTGAAAGTAGTCGCTGGCCACCCAGCCCGTCGCGCGAAGGTAGGGCTGAATGCGCTCCTGCCAGCCGCTGCTGGCTAACCATTCCGGTAGAAAATGCGCCAGCAGACTTTGCGGTGCGGCTACCATGATTCGCCGCTGCTGACCGGCGCTAATTTCACGAACGCGGTCGCGTGTCAAACGCACCCGGTCGGTGACCTGTTCGCAGAGCGTCAAGAACTCTTCACCCGCAGGCGTCAACGACAGCGGTAACGTTTGTCGGTTGATCAACGTGACGCCCATTTCCTCTTCGAGCAGTTTGATCCGCCTTGAAAAGGTAGGCTGCGTGACGTGTTGTTCGTCGGCGGCGCGGGAGAAGTGTCGCGTTCTGGCCAGGGCAATGAAGTCTTCTAGCCAGCGAATTTCCATGCCTTACCTCGCAAAACGACCAAGCGTATGGCGCTTGAAGGGGCCGCGCTCATAGGCGGCCTTCCTCAACAGCGTGACACGCTACGCGGGTGCCGTCATCCTGGGTTATCAAAGCAGGTATTTCTTGCTTGCAGCGGGCGTTAGCATGGGGACAACGACCATGGAAAACGCAGCCGCTGGGTAAGTTGACCGGTGTCGGCACTTCACCCGACAGGCGAATATGCTGAGGGCGGTCGTCCTCCAAGCGGGGAATGGCCGACAGCAATGCCTGGGTATAGGGGTGGCGAGGCTTGGCAAACAGCGTGGCGGTCGTGGCGACTTCACATACGGTGCCCAGATACATCACGGCCACCCGTGTCCCAAAGTGCTCGACCACCGCCAGATCGTGGGTAATGAACAGATAGGTCAGGTTGCGATCCCGCTGGGCATCCATCAGCAGGTTGAGCACCTGTGCTTGGATAGAGACGTCTAGCGCTGAAATGGGCTCATCGGCGACGATGAATTCGGGATCGACGGCCAGCGCACGGGCAATGGCAATTCGCTGACGCTGACCGCCAGAAAACTCGTGGCCAAAGCGCTTGCCCCAATCGGGGTCGATACCCACCGAACGCATCACCTCCTCGACTTTATCGAGGATCTGCTGGCGGTTCCAGTCAGGATGGTGAAGCCGCAGTGGCTCTTCCAGCGTCTGCTGAATGGTCATGCGTGGGTTCAGCGACGCGTAAGGGTTCTGGAAGATCATCTGCATGCGCTTGCGGTAGGGCAGGAGCTGCTTCGAGCTGAGATCGTCGATGCGCTGGCCGTCGTAGCGAATTTCACCCTCTGACGGAGAAATCAGCCCCATGACCGTGCGCGCCACGGTGGACTTACCGCAGCCAGATTCACCCACCACGCAGAGCGCTTCGCCGCGCTTGATGTCCAGATTGACGCCGTTAATGGCGTGGACATACTCCTGATGGCGAATCAGCTTGCCGCCTTTGAAGCGTAGCTGCTCCAGAAAATCACCGGAGAGTGAGAAACGCTTTTTAAGACCGCGAATTTGCAGTAGCGAGTCGTTGCTCGCTTCGTTTTGGGTCGGCATGGTCGCGATCGTTTCCGCCTGGGCGTTCATAAGCTCTCCTCCTTCAAGCGGCGATCTTCCAACATTTCCGCCACCATGTGGCAGGCCACGCGACAGTTGCCAGACTCGACGAAATCGGGGACTTGCTGGGTGCAGGCCGGCCGGGGGAGCCCGTCGGCGCGGTTGATAAAGTCACAGCGGGGATGGAACGCACAGCCGCTGGGCAAATTAGAGAGTGACGGCATACTGCCACGAATCTGGTTGAGTTTTTCACCCGGCGTCGCCATTTGCGGCAGCGCATTGATCAAGCCTTGGGTGTAAGGATGTTGCGGGTCGTTGATGATTTCCCGCGTAGGGCCCTGCTCGATGACGCGGCCAGCGTACATCACCAGCATACGCTGGGTCACTTGGCTTACCACGCCCAGATCGTGAGTGATCAAAATCAAGCCCACGTTGTGCTGCTCGCATAGCTCCAGCAGCAGCGCCATGATTTCGGCTTGAATCGTCACGTCCAGTGCCGTGGTGGGTTCGTCGGCAATGATGATGTCCGGGTCGAGTAGCAGGGCAATGGCGATGATGATGCGCTGGCGCATCCCGCCGGAAAGCTCGTGGGGATACTGATCCAAGCGCTTTTCGGGAGAGGGGATCTGCACCTGGCGTAGTTTGTCCAGGGCGATGGCCCGGGCTTCTTTGGTGGAGATGCGGCGGTGGGCCTTCAAGCACTCCACCATCTGTTCGCCGATGGAGAGCACTGGATTCAGTGTCATCATCGGGTCTTGGAAGATCATCGAAATGCGGTTGCCGCGCACTTTGCGCAGGCCTCGCTCCGACATGCTGTTGAGCTCTTTGCCTTCGAACGTGATGCTTCCGCCCGCAATGAAACCTGGTTTGGCGATCAAATTCAGCAACGAGAAGGCGGCGACGGATTTACCCGCGCCAGATTCGCCGACGATACCCAGGCGCTCGCCGCGCTCGAGAGTGAAGTTGACGTCGCGCAGGGCGCGTACTTCGCCCTGGCGCAGGGCAAAGCGGACGTCGAGTTGAGAGACTTCAAGAAGTGCCATGGTGTCCTCAGCCTTTGTAGAGTCGTGGGTTCATGACATCGCGCAGCCAGTCGCCCAGAAGATTGATCGACAGCACCAGCACGACCAGCACCGCACCGGGGATCAGCGTGATCCACCAAGAGCCTGACTGAATGTAGTCAAAGCCTGCTTTGATCAGCGACCCAAGTGAAGGGTGAGTTTCCGGCATACCCAGCCCTAAAAACGACAGCGCTGCTTCAGAAATGATGGCGTTAGCAATTTGCACCGTCGAAATGACGAATATCGGTGACAGCGTATTGGGCAGCACGTGACGGAACATGATGCGCTTGCTGCGCAGGCCCATGACGCGGGCGGCGTCGACGTACTCTTTGTTTTTCTCGGCGAGTACCGAGGCGCGCACCGTGCGCGCGTACTGGGGCCACTCGGCCAAGCCGATGATCAGAATCAGCATCAGCACGGCGTACTGGCTGTAGAAAGCGCTGCCCAAGGTGGCTTTCACCACGGCCCCCACGACGATGGCTACCATCAGTGTCGAGAACGAGAGCTGGATATCCGCCAGACGCATCAGAAAGGCGTCGACGCGGCCGCCCAAATAGCCTGCCATCAGCCCGAAGGTCACCCCCAAAAGCGCTTGCAGCGCCACGGCGCCAAAGCCGATCAGCAGCGATACCCGCGTGCCGTAAAGAATGATCGAAAGCAGGTCCCGGCCCTGAGCATCGGTGCCCAGGGTGTACATCGGGTCGGCGCCATCGATCCAGAAGGGAGGTAGCTCGGAGGCAAGAATGTCTATCTGTGCCAAGTCATAAGGGTCGGTAGGTGCCAGTAACGGTGCCGAAAACGCCGTCACGACCAAGCAAACGAACACGGCAAGGCAGAGCTGTGCCGTGCGGTCGCGCTTGAAGCTGTACCACAAAAAGGAGTCGCGCAGGCGCTCCCAGCGGCTTGGTGCGGGGGTAGAAGTGGACGTTGTCATGCGGGCTTACCAGTCAGTTTTACGGTGGGGTTCACGAAGCCGTAGATCAGGTCCACGATGGTGTTCGTAACCACGAAAATGACGCCGACAATCATCAGGTAGGTCACGATGAGCGGAATGTCGGCACGGTTGATGGCGTCGAGGAACATCAGCCCCATGCCCGGCCATTGAAAAACGGTTTCGGTCAAAATGGTGTAGGCCACCATGGTGCCGATTTGCACGCCGCCCACGGTAATCACCGGCAGCATGGTGTTTTTCAGCGCATGGACGAAATAGACCCGGCGCATGGAAATGCCTTTGGCGCGGGCGTACTTGACGTACTCGGACTGCAGCACTTCCATCATTTCCGCGCGGATCAAACGAATGAACAGCGGCAGCATGATCGAGGCCAGCGAGACAGCGGGTAGTACCAGGTGCTGTAAGCCGTTCCAGGTTGCCAGGTTGGTATCCCAGTGACCCACCACGTGCACCAAGTCATAGCCACGGCCAAACGACGGCATATTGCCTTCGGTCGAAAGCAAGCCATTTAGCCAAGCCCCCCAAGCCGTGCTCTCCGGGAATAGCGAGACGGTAATACCAATCGAGAAAATTTGAATCAACACGATGGCGGTCAAAAAGACCGGAATCGAAATACCGATAATCGACGCGCCCATAAAGAATCGAGAAACGGGCGAGCGCGGTTTGATCGCGCTATAGACGCCAATGGGCACGGACAGTAGCACGATGATCAGCGTGGCGGCAAAGACCAGCTCTAGGGTGGCGGGCAAGTGCCGAGCGATCACTTCCAACGCCGGTTCGCGGTAAAAATAGGAGTCGCCAAAGTCGCCTTGAACGGCATTTTTGGCAAAGCGCACGTACTGAACCAGGAAGGGGTCGTTGAGCCCCAACCGTTCACGAATGGCTTCGCGCTCACTTTCGGGGACCGACTGTCCGACCATCTGCTGTACAGGGTCACCCAGGTTATCCTGGATGGCGAAGGCCAGTACACTGATGACAAACATCACCAATATTGCGTGCATCAGCCGCTTGATTAAAAAAGCAATCATGGCGTACGCCACCTATGTAGGTTAATCAGAGACGCGCCGCTTCAGGGCCGGGGCGACCCATAGAAAACGCTTCGCCCTCCAGCATGACTGGAGAGCGAAGCATCCTTGCGCGGGTGTTCGGTTCAGCGTGGGGCTTAGCGGTCGATCACCAAGTCACCCAGGTAGGGGAAGTCCAGTGCGCTAACGACCGGCTCAACGTCGACGCCTTCCGCTGCCGCGTAGGCCAAGTTTTGCCAGTGCAGCATGACGAAACCAACGTCTTCATACAGCATGGCTTCGGCTTCACGCAGCATGTCGTTGCGTTTCTCGAGATCGGTTTCGCCGTCGGCTTCCGTCACTAGCGCGTCGATCTCTTCGTTGCAGTAGCTGCCGTAGTTGTACTGGCCAGCACCGCTCTCTTCATCGATACAGAACGAGAGATACTGGAAGAAGTTAGCAGTATCTTCGGTATCGGCGTGCCAACCGATCATGGCGATGTCGGACTGGCGGGTGTCGTACTCGGGCCAGTACTGGGCCAGCGGCATGGTACGCAGGTTCACCGTAATGTTGATACGCGCCAACATGTTGGCCACCGCCTGAGCGATTTGCGCATCGTTCACGTAGCGGTTGTTGGGCGCGATCATGTCGACGCTGAAACCCTCTTCGTAGCCCGCTTCGGCCATCAACGCTTGGGCGCGCTCCAGGTCGTAGCGCGGAACGAGATCCGGATTGTGGCCCGAGTAACCTTCAGGAGAGAACTGGCCAGCTGGTGTGGCGAAGCCGCGCATCAGGCGGTCGGCGATACCTTCCTGATTGATGGCGAGGTCGACGGCTTGACGAACGCGAGCATCCTGAAAGGCTTCCACGCGCTCTTCGTTGAGCTGGAAGCCAATGATGCGGGTGCCGGGCACTTCGACCAATTCGACACCGTCGGCTTCACGCACGCGCTCCAAGTCGTTCGGCGGTACAGCATCGATGAAGTCTACGCCACCGGAGAGGAGGGCCGCTACGCGGGAGGCGTTTTCAGCGATCGGCGTCAAAATGATTTCAGAAACGTTGCCTTCGCTTTCGGTATCCCAGTAATCCTCAAAACGTTTGAAGTCGACGCGGACACCCTGGCGGCGGTCGGTAACGATGAACGGGCCGGTGCCTGATACGTTACGTGAAGCGAAGGAGTTCCCCGCTTTGACGATCTCGGCTTTGTCGTTACCCTCTTCGGTTTCGCCCATGTAGAACTCGCTATCCATCGGGAAAATGTAGGTAGCAAGGTTCAACAGCAGCGGATAGGGCTCAGACGTGGTGATTTCGACGGTGTAGTCGTCGATGGCTTCTGCACTAGCCACCGGGTCAAAAATGGCGCGGTAGTCCGGGCTCTCTTTCAGACGCTCAATGGTCCATACGACGTCTTTCGCTGTGAAAGGGTTACCGGAATGGAAAGTAACGCCTTCGCGCAGGGTCATGCGCATGGTGGTGTCGTCTACCTGCTCCCATTCGGTGGCCAGGCGCGGCTCGAATTGGAAGTCTTTGGTCCAACGTACCAGCGGGTCGAAAGCGAGGTGCGAAAAACGCAATACGCCTCCGGAGAGCTGCTCGTGCAGGTCCAAGGTTTCAGGATCGGCAGAGTAACCAATACGTAGGGTTTCTGCGCTTGCCGTCATCGGCAACATGGCGGTTGCTGCTACGGTTGCACCAATCACAGAGGCCAGTAGTGTCTTCTTGAGCGTCATCTTTGTTCCCATGTATGTTGTTTATTGTTCGCTTTGCTGGACATGTCGCAGACGCATCAATGACCAGCAAAACAGACACGGTCAGCTCGTAAGCTATGCTGACAACATAGAGAGAGGTCATAGCGTCATACAATCGAAATAATGACTGGCCTCATTCATCTGATAAATGATGAGGCTAACGACGCACGTTGTAGACCAGGGTGTTAGACAAAAGTCGATGCGTGCCAGTGCTTTGGCTGGCTAGCCTCGAACAGACCACAGAAGGTGTCGTAGGCAATGTTCAAACAAGGGGTTGGCTGGCTACTCGCCAGTGTATTAACGGGCGGTGCGCTGTTAGCAGGCGCTGACGAGGCGGCGAATATAGCCGGGACATTGGACGGTGACGAGCGTGCTTGGTTCGTATTACGACAAAGTGACGACTCCAATGCGACGTTCATGGATGTCGGCGACCAGCGACAAGTCGAGGTCACCGGTTTCGTCGACCCGCTGGAGTGGGATGCGCAAGAGGCGCTGGTGCTGAGTTTCGTACTGGAGGGGGATGAACTCGTCTCGGCCAAGGTCATGCAGCTCATTGGTCCCACGGCCATACCCCCTCTTTACACCTCGGAAGGAGGCGATATTGATGTGTCGTTGAACCACGTGGAGCAGTTAGGGCGCGAGTTACACCTGCAAGGCGAGATTCAAGGCGTTTTAGCGCTTCAACACGACGCTGAGACACCCCCCAGCATATCGGAGGGCATCGATATTCGCGTTAACTTCGAGCTGGTCGCACAAAGGGTAGAGTTCTAAAAGTCGTTAGTGACTCGCAAAGCGCTGATGTAGCCAGCGGTTGATCTCATCCGATTCATAGAGCCACGTTGCTTGGCCGTCATCGTGATCGATTTTAAGGCAGGGGACTTTGACTTTGCCGCCGCCTTCCAGCAGCGCCTGTTTGTGGTCGGGGTCCAGCTGGGCATCCCGCAGCTCGATGTTGAGCCCTAGGCGCGCCATCTCTTTACGCACTTTGATACAAAATGGGCACGTTCGAAACTGATAGAGCGCGAGTTTCTGGCATTCGGCATCGACGCGTGCTTGCTCTTCTGAAGAGCGCTCCACGGCGGAAGGGGTCGATAGCTTCTCTGAGATCAGCATGACCGGCGCCAGCAAGATGCGAACACCTCTAAAAAAGTAGCGAATCAATACACGCATGATGGACTCCTGTTCTGCCCTATGGGTCACGGTGCAGGGCTGTCAATGTAAATGGCGAACAATAGGTGGGCGCATCCTGCAATAAATCGTCTCCATTGTCACTTTCTCGGCCGTCTGCCCCCTCTCTTCTTGCGAACAAGGTGAGCATCATCGCGTGGCGTGCTAATCTCAGCGCTCGCTGATTGGTAGGTTCGGTAAGTTCAATCGTTTGAAATGGTTAGGAAGGGAGCGCTTGGCCCATGCGTCTGCACATTATCGGTATCTGTGGCACCTTTATGGGGAGCCTTGCACTACTCGCGCGGGAACTGGGCCATGAGGTGAGCGGCTCCGATGCCAATGTGTATCCACCGATGAGCACGCAGCTCGCGGAGGCGGGCATCACCCTGATGGAAGGCTATCGTGAGGAGAATCTGTCGGGTTCCATCGACATGGTGGTGGTGGGTAATGCGCTTTCGCGAGGGAACCCCGAGGTCGAGGCGCTGCTCGATAGTGGCTTGCGCTACACCTCCGGTGCGCAGTGGTTGGCCGAGCATGTGCTTCCAGGACGACAAGTGATTGCCGTGGCGGGCACTCACGGTAAGACGACCACCGCAAGCTTATTGGCGTGGCTACTGGAAAGCGGAGGCCTATCGCCCGGCTTTCTGATTGGTGGCGTGCCGCGCAACTTTGGTGTTTCCGCTCGTTTGGGCGCGTTTGATGCTCCCTTCGTGGTGGAGGCCGACGAATACGATACGGCCTTTTTCGACAAGCGCTCCAAATTCGTGCATTACCGCCCGCATATCGCAGTAATGAATAATCTCGAGTTCGATCACGCCGACATTTTTCCAGACTTAGCCGCCATCGAGCGACAGTTTCATCATTTAGTCCGCATCGTACCTAGCAAAGGGCAGTTGCTGGTCGCCGATCAACAGCCTGCGTTGGAAAGGGTGCTCTCGATGGGCACTTGGTCGCCGGTGTCCCGTTTTGGCACCGACGCCAGCAGCCAATGGCAGCTTCGCTTGGAGCGTCCCGATGCCAGCCGTTTCCAGGTGCTGCATGTCAGCGACCAGGGCGAGGAGGATGGTGTCGTCGAGTGGACGCTCACTGGTGAACACAACGCGCGTAACGCCTTGGCGGCGCTGGCCGCTGCGCGCCTGTGCGGGGTTCAGTTAGCGCGCGCCTGTGCCGCGTTGGCACGTTTTCAAACGCCTCGTCGCCGCCAGGAGCTCCGAGGAGAGGTCAACGGTATTCAGGTCATCGATGATTTTGCTCACCATCCCACGGCGATTGCTGCCACGCTGGAGGGCTTGCGCGCCGCCACGACCAAGGGCCGCCTACTGGCGGTGATCGAGCCGCGCTCCAATACCATGCGCTTAGGCGCGCTGCGTGAGCGATTGATTGATAGCGTTGCCGAGGCGGATGCGGTGTTTTGGTTTCAGCCCAGCAACGTGGCTTGGTCAATGGAGTCGCTCGTCGAGGCCCAGGGGGGGAACGCCGCACTGTTTGACGACATCGAGGCGCTGGTGGAGGCCGTGGTCACACAAGCGTCACCGCTAGATCGTATCGTGGTGATGTCCAACGGTGGCTTTGAAGGGGTACATGAGCGTTTATTGAACGCATTGACCAAGCGGGAGCTAGAAAAGTGACGACGACGTTCAAGCCACCGGTCACCGTTGCCCTTACCGGGGCGTCAGGTGCTCAGTACGGTCTGAGATTGATCGATGTGTTGGTGAAGGCTGGGCACGAAGTATGGGTCATGATTTCCAAAGCAGCCCATATGGTGATCGCCACGGAAACCGATGTGTCCCTTCCGGCTCAGCCGCAGCGTTTGGTCGAGGCGCTGACTGAACGCAGCGGTGCGCAGCCTGGGCAGATCCGTTGTTTCGGTCGCGAGGATTGGATGGCACCGGTGGCGTCTGGGTCGGGCGCACCGTCGGCCATGGTCGTTTGCCCCTGCTCAACGGGTACATTGTCGGCAGTGGCCACCGGCGCGAGTAACAACTTGATCGAGCGGGCGGCGGACGTCGCCATCAAAGAGCGTCGCACGCTGGTCATGGTGCCGCGCGAAAGCCCTTTTTCGCCGATTCACTTAGAGCACATGCTGGCGCTGAGTCGCCTGGGGGTAGTAATTCTGCCCGCCGCGCCGGGGTTCTATCATCGTCCGCAGCGCCTGGAAGATTTGATCGACTTCATCGTGGCGCGCATTCTCAATCAGTTGGGGATCGCGCATACGCTGATGCCGCGCTGGGGCGAAGAGCAACACGCCGCGGCCACCTCTCGCGATGCGCAAAACAAGGACGGTTCGTCATGATGTCATGGGCGACGCTCTCGGTCTTCATACCGACGTTTCTCTTCGTCTCGTTAACACCAGGCATGTGCATGACGCTGGCCATGGTGTTGGGCATGACGCAAGGCGTCAAACGCACGCTGTGGATGATGATCGGGGAGCTGATCGGCGTCGGTTTCGTGGCGGCGGCGGCGGGGGCGGGCGTCGCTGCTTTGATGCTGCGCCAGCCCGAACTATTCATCGCCTTCAAGTGGGTGGGCGGTGCCTATTTGGCCTATTTGGGCATCATGATGTGGCGCTCACGTGGGCGGATGGCCATTCCTAGCGAGCTGGATACAGGGCCCGCGGCGGGGCGTCTTCAGTTAGCGACTCAGGGGCTGGTCACCGCGGTGGCCAATCCCAAGGGATGGGCATTTTTCATGGTGCTGTTGCCCCCCTTTTTGGACGGCAGCAGGCCTTTGGCTCCGCAGTTGAGCCTGTTGATCGCGGTGATTTTGACCATCGAATTTGCCAGCATGCTGGTGTATGCCACTGGTGGTAAAACGCTACGTAAGGTGCTGGGCAAAAGTGGTAATGTCAGGCTATTGAACCGTATTGCGGGTACGTTGATGATCGGCGTGGGGCTCTGGCTAGCGCTTGGCTGAGCGTAATGCCTCAGACGGGCGGAAAGAACGCTACGCGTACGCTCAATAGCACGAGCGGCCCTAGCAACAGCGCTGCCCAGGGCAGCGCTGGCACCGGCGGCCGATAGCGGCGCTGCCAGTTGATTTGAACGACGGCGCACACGACCAATCCCAGCAATGCCCCGCCGATGAGATCACTCAACCAGTGAACGCCCAGCACCAAGCGGGACAGCGCCATCGGCAGCGCCGTTACCATGGCTAGCCAATAAACCCACATGCGCCTTTGTCGAGGCAGTCGTGATGCAGCGAAAGCGGCGAATAGGCCAACGACGACGACCCAGGTCGATGTATGCGCGCTGGGGTAGGAGAACGACCCGGTCAGATACTCCGGTGTGTCGGGCCTGGGTCTTGCGAAAACGGCCTTACCCAAGGTATTGAGCGCGCCGATGCCTCCCAATGCCAGCGCTCCATGGGTCAGTAAATCCCACCGTTTGATCCAGACGAGCCAGCCGAACCAAGGGAGCGTCAGCGCGACGATTCCCGCCTTGTCACCTATTTTGGCGAGCATCAGGCTGGTCGCCGTTAGCCAGTCGGTATCGAGCCAAGCGAAGAGCCGCTGTGCCTGAAGGTCGATCATCAGTGGCTCGGGATGCTTCAGCACCAGCAGTGTCCACGCGCAGGCCAAGGTGATCGCGAGGAGCGATAAGAACAGCGAGGCCAAGGGCACCTCGCCGCTACGGCTCATGGCTAGCCAGGGGCGCCGTATGGCGGGTACACGCCGAGCCAGCCCAGCGATGAAGAAATACACACGGCCATCACGTCCCACCTGAGCCCGACCCCATGAGAACACGATAGCGAGCCCTACGATGCTGGCGGCCATGACGAAAAGGGCCATTTCTACGTTAGCAGGAAGGTCGAGCCGTTGCTGCCAGGTGTGGCCCAACAAGTAGCCTGGTAGCAGATAGGCCGGAGCCCAGAGTGCAGCCGACGTAATGTTGGCCAGTAGAAAAGTTCGCGCTGGCATGTGCATCATGCCAGCGACAAGCGGAATGATAGGGCGCACCGGGCCGACGAAACGGCCAATGAACACCGAGTAAACGCCGTAATGCTCGAAGAAGCGCGCTCCTCGGCCCAGCCACTCTGGATGTTGCGATAGCGGCCAGCGTGTCAGCACACGCTCGCTGTAACGCGCGCCCAGTAAGTAGCTCAAGCCGTCGCCAAGTACGGCCCCGATGAAAGCCGCGCCGATTAGCCAAGGGAGGGCTATCATCTGATGCCCTGCCATCGACGCGGCCGCCGTGATCAGTACGACGCCTGGCACGAGTAAACCCACCAGTGCGAGAGATTCAATCAGCGCAATGCCCAGCACCAGAAGTAATAGCGCCGTCGGCGAAAGCGAAAGAGAGAGGAGCGTGTCAGCAGTCGGCAAGAGTGAATCCATCCACAAAACAAGAAAACTAGACGTTGGCCATCGCGTCGGCGCGTGCTTCCAGTCGCTGTATGTAGCGCTCGAAGCTCTCTTTGCGTAGCGGCAGGCAGGTGGCGATGCGGACTTCCAGCTGTCCGGTCTCGACCAGTACGCAGTGTGACAGCGACCGCTGCAGCCGTTCACGCACGAGCAGCGCGCCACTCTCACTGGTATCTGGCAGCACCAGCCAAAACGTAGCGCTGCCTGCGCGGCCCAGAATGTCGTGGTCTCGGCAGCGACTGTTGACCTCCTGACACAGCGCGGCTAGCAGTGCCGTTTGTGCCCGCAGGCCAAACTGCTCTCCGGCCATGTCCAATTGCGGGAGGTGGAGCACCAAGACGGCCAAGCGTTTGTTCAACATGGCAGCACGCTGGAATTCGTTGTTCAAGCGCTCTTTTAACGTGTCGACATGGTAGGCGTTGCAGTCACTGTCATTGGGGTCTGTGGCGAGAAGCAATGCGCGACGTCGGGCGTGTTCCCAAGGAGGCAGCGCAAGCAGCAGGGCCAAGACGACCACACCTAGCGAAAGTGGTATGACGCCGACCGGTGCCAGCCACCACCAGGCGATCAAGCTCGCCGTATTGACCGCCAGCGCACTCCATAAAGGAAGCAGCAAAAACGTCGCAGCCATCGGTAATCCCCACCACAGGGAGGACGTTTCCACGTTGGCATTCACCGCGCTTAGCACGACGACGTAGGTGCTGATCAGCAGTATCAAGCGAGGCAGCGCCGGCTGAGTGCCCTGGCCCACGTGCATTAACAGGCACGCTAATAGCAAGAGTGACACGAACAGAGGCACCAGCAGTTCGCGGTAGCTACCCATGGCATAGAGCCATAGCGTATAGGCGACCATCGCGATAATGCTAGTACCGTAAGCCAAGGTCATGAGACGTTTTGGGGAAAAGAGGGTATTCATGCCACCTCACGTAGGTGGGATGCCGGAAAGTGGCTCAACTCGTCGAGCGTCAACGAGGCAAGCTCGATGTCCATCAGGGGGGTGTGTTGCGTGAGCACGTTATCAGGCAGGGCGGCCACTAATAGCGTCCGGCGGCTGGCAGCTTCTCCTGGGGTTTTGGAGAGCATCAAGGTAGCCAGCGTCGTGCTGTTGAGACGGTAGACGTTCTCGAAATCGTAGGTAAGTTCGCATAGTTTTTGTGCCACCGGCCAAAGCTGGCGTCTTCTTACCCGAACGATGAGTACGTCGGCATGAATGGCTTCACGCTCTGAGCGGGTCTGTTCGCGTATCAAGTCTCGCAACAACTGCTCGCCAGCCCACAGATTCAAACCGGGTATGAGGCGTAACCGCTGACGAATGACGCCATTGATCGTCAGCAGTTGGTGGGTGCGCGACATGGCCAGCAGCAGTAGGATGCTCAAGGAGAGTGCCATCAACAGCCATTCGGGGAGCGGGATATGAGGTAGCAGCACGAGGCAACTGACCAGCGCAGCGCCACCGTTGAAAACGGCCGCCCAACGATCCTGGGGTAGCATGAACACGGCCCCCCAAGCCCAAATGAGTAGCGCATGTCGGTCTGGTGCGGAGGCGATGAGTCCCAGCAGAAGCGTGCCTGCGAGCATTTGCCAGGGCAAACCTCGGGAGCGGCGATGGCTAAAATCCAGGATCAAGGCGGTGATCAAGAGCCAGCCGATGGAGAGCCACATCATGACGGCCGCTGCAGGTTCCGCGCTGGGTATCCAGAGCGATAAAGCGACGGCCGCGGCAAGTAGATTAGCCTTCAATAGGCTGATTTTGTATTTGCTTTGCATGGTGGCTTACTATTTACCTGATGGCGAATGTCCCTAGCATAACGCATTGCTTGGCCTCGTCCTTCGAATCACTCAGTATTAGGCCATTCGGCGATACGATACGCCGCACTTCATCGGTAACGCTTACGACACAGGGAGATCGCATGCGCGGTTCTGAGACATTCCAACAAGACGCCCAACACCATCTGGCTGCCGGGGATGTGCCCGCGTACATGCAGCAGGTAGGGAAAAGTGCCCGAGCCGCTGCCAGCGTTCTGCGTCGCGCCGATACGCATGTCAAGAACCAGGCGCTGATCGCCATGGCATCGCGTGTCGATGCCGCGCGCAGCGAGATTTTACAGGCCAACGAGCAAGACATGCAGCGAGGCCGAGAAAACGGCCTGGATAGCGCGCTGTTGGACCGTTTGTCGCTCAATGATCAGCGCATTGACGCAATGATCGAGGGACTTCGTCAAGTGGCTACTTTGCCGGACCCCGTCGGCGAGATCGACGGTATGCGCTATCGCCCGAGCGGTATTCAAGTGGGCAAAATGCGTGTGCCGCTGGGCGTGATCGGCATCATTTACGAGTCGCGTCCCAACGTGACTATCGAAGCCGCTAGCCTGTGCCTGAAGTCGGGCAACGCCTGCGTGTTGCGCGGTGGCTCTGAGGCAAGCGCTTCCAACGCGGCGCTGAGCCGCTGTTTACAGGCAGGGCTGTCCGATGTGGGGCTTCCAGCAGGCACCGTGCAAGTCGTGGCGACGACCGACCGTGCCGCCGTAGGGGAGATGATCGCCATGCCAGCGTATATCGACGTGATCATTCCTCGGGGTGGTAAATCGCTGATCGAGCGCATCTCCCGCGATGCCAAAGTGCCCGTCATCAAGCATTTGGACGGCGTGTGTCATGTCTACATCGACGCGACGGCCGATCCTGCCAAAGCGCTGTCCATAGCGGTCAATGCTAAAACTCACCGCTACGGCACCTGCAACACCATGGAAACCTTGTTAGTGGACGCTGCGGTTGCGGATATCTTACTGCCGGAGCTGGCCCGGGCATATGCCGAGCACGACGTCGAGTTGCGTGGCTGCGAGCGTACACGAGCACTATTGCCCCAGGCGCTCGAGGCCAGCGAGGAGGATTGGCAAGCAGAGTACCTGGCTCCCATCCTGGCCATCAAAGTGGTGGACGGCGTGGACGAGGCCATCGAACACATCGAGCGCTATGGCTCCCACCATACCGATGCCATCGTGACACAAGATTACTCATTGGCGAGACGCTTCATGGCAGAGGTGGATTCGAGTTCGGTCGTGGTCAATGCCTCGACTCGCTTTGCCGATGGCTTCGAGTACGGTTTAGGCGCTGAAATCGGTATTTCTACCGATAAGCTGCATGCCCGTGGGCCGGTGGGACTTGAAGGATTGACGACCCAGAAATACATCGTGCTAGGTGACGGTCAGGTTCGACAATGAGCGAGACATCACGACGCCCGCCGCCATTGCGGGTGGGCATGATGGGGGGCACTTTCGACCCGGTTCATCATGGTCACCTGCGCAGCGCATTGGAAGTGCGTGAAGCCCTGGGGCTTGCGACGCTGCACATGGTGCCCGCGCCACAGCCGCCCCTGCGCGATACCCCCCGAGTATCGGCCGCCCAGCGCTTTGCGCTCCTGCAAGCGGGCATTGGCGATGCCTGTGGTCTCGTAGCCGATGATCGTGAGCTTAGACGGGAGGGCCCTTCCTACAGTGTCGATACGCTGGCGGAGCTTCGCCAGCACTACGGCGACGAGGTGTCGCTGGTCATGGTCATCGGCCAGGATGCGTTTTTGCGCTTGGCCAACTGGGACCGCGCCGAGCAGGTGTTTGGGCTGGCGCATGTGGTGGTCATTGCGCGTCCAGGCTATCCATCGCCTTGGCCGTCCGCACTGACGGAACTGGTTGGCCATCGCGAAGTCAGTAGTGTCAGCGAACTGATGAAGCGCACGCGGGGTGGTGTTTTACAGTTGGAGCTGCCATCACGGATGGCGATATCGGCAACGTACATACGCCAACGGTTGAAAGAGGGGAAAAGCGTGCGGTATCTGGTGCCTGAAGCGGTGGAGCAAGCAATTTTCAGTGGGCGGCTTTATCAAACCGGTGAATAGCGCTGGCAGTCGCGAAAGAAGCCGTTACAATGGCCCGCTTGCAGTTCGGTGCCACCGATCAGGTGGTGCCGTCATCGCATTTTATCAATCGACACGTCATCACCACACGTCACTACCACAAGGGGTTGCCTTCAGGAGTCATGCACATCGATACACTGAAAAACCTAGCGATCGACGCGCTAGAAGAGCTCAAAGCACGTGATATCACGCAACTCGACGTTGCCAAACTCACCGAAGTGACCGACCTGATGCTGATTGCCAGCGGTACTTCGACTCGCCACGTGGCGGCCCTGGCCCAAAATCTCGTCGAGAAAGCCAAAGCATCCGGTCTTCATCCCCGCGGCGTAGAAGGCGGCGACAATGCAGACTGGGTACTGGTCGATCTGGGTGACATCGTCGTCCACATCATGCTGCCCGAAGCGCGTGCGCTCTACGATCTCGAGCGGCTATGGGCAGACTTGCCCAGCGATGCTGGCGCGGTGAGTGAATCGCTCAAGCAGTTCGAAGAGCGAGCCACGATGTCATGAGGATTCGGCTGTTGGCGGTGGGGACCAAAATGCCCGCGTGGGTAGAGCAGGGCGTCGAGACCTACCGCAAGCGGCTCCCTCGGGATTTCACGCTCGAAATCGAAGAAATTCCTCTTGGTCAGCGCGGTAAGAATGCCGATATCGCCAAAGCGCGTGCGCAAGAATCGCAGCGCATTCGCGAAAAACTGCGCGGCGATGAGATCGTGGTCGCGCTCGAAGTCAAAGGGAAGCCTTGGACCACCGAGCAGCTCGCCCGAGAAGCAGATGCTTGGCGTATGGAGGGGCGGGACGTCGTTCTGCTCGTTGGCGGTCCGGACGGTTTGGAGCCTTCCCTGTCCGCCACGGCGGACAAAGCGTGGTCTCTCTCGCCGCTGACGCTGCCCCACCCACTCGTCAGAATCATGCTGGCAGAACAGCTCTACCGCGCCTGGACACTGTTGGTGGGTCATCCCTACCACCGCTAGGCGTTAAAGGCCGATCGACGGCTAAATTGTGTTTACTCCCCACTGGGGCCGCCGCTTTTATTGTTTTGTGAGAGTCCTCTGTTGCCATGCCTCAGCGCCGTGACACGCTAAAAATTCCCGAGCAAGAACTGCGTATTTTCCGTGTCAGGGCACTGCTCGCCGTGTTAGTGGTCGTGGTGCTGACTAGCCTGTTGGTTAGTCGACTAGGCTACCTGCAGATCGTGCAGCACGACCTCTACAGCACTCGCTCTGAAAAAAACCGCGTACGGGTCGAGCCTCTGCCGCCCAATCGTGGGTTGATCTACGACCGCAACGGTGTGCTGTTGGCCGAGAACCGGCCTACCTACAATTTGACCCTGGTGCGTGAGCGAGTCGATGATCTCGATGAGACGCTCTCTTTGCTGGTCGATCTTCTAGAGTTGCCTGAGGAGGAGATCGAGGCGTTTCAAGTGCGTTCCCGCCAGCGCCAGCGACCGTTTCAGCCTGCGCTGTTGATGAGCGACCTTAGCGAAGAGCAGATCGCTCGGCTGGCCGTCAATCGCCACCGGTTGCCCGGCGTCGAAGTCGAGGCTCAACTGCTTCGCTACTATCCCGATGCGGACGTCATGGCCCACGCTCTGGGGTACGTCGGGCGTATCAACGCAGAAGAGCTACAGGAGCTCGACCCAGGACGCTATGCGGGTACCCATTTCATTGGCAAAACCGGCGTCGAGCGTTTTTACGAAACTGAACTCCACGGCGAGGCCGGACTACGTAAGGTCGAAACCAACGCACGGGGCCGCGTTCTACGCGAATTGGGCCGTACCGACCCCGTGCCCGGTGCCAACCTCACCTTGACGCTCGACCGCTCCTTGCAAATGCTGGCCTACGAGCTGCTTGATGGGCGACGCGGTTCCATCGTGGCTATCGTTCCCAGCACTGGCGAAATTTTGGCGATGGTGTCGACCCCTGGGTTCGATAGTAACCAGTTCGTGACCGGCATTGATGTCGGTTCTTATCGAGCGCTGCAGGAAGATATCGACCTGCCGCTGTTCAACCGTGCCATTCGCGGTCACTACCCGCCGGGGTCGACCATCAAGCCCTTCTTGGCGCTGGCAGGGTTGGTCGAGGGCGTGATCACCCCGGATAGCACCATCAACGATCCCGGTTTCTATCAATTACCCAACGATTCTCGCCGCTATCGTAATTGGCTGCGCTGGGGGCACGGGCGTGTCGATATGGAGCGCTCCATTGCCGTATCGAATAACACCTACTACTACTCTCTTGCCCACGACCTCGGTATCGACAAGCTCCACGAACAGATGACCAACTTCGGCTTTGGCCAACGCGTGGCTCACGACGTTCAGGGAGAAAGCACGGGGCTGATGCCCTCGCGTGACTGGAAGCGGGCGCGGTTCAATCAGCCGTGGTATCCCGGCGAAACGCTCTCGGTAGGTATTGGTCAAGGGTATTGGCAGGTCACACCGCTGCAACTTGCCAGCGCTACCGCTGCCTTGGCCAATCGTGGCCATTGGGTGAAGCCGCGCTTGGCCCTGCGTATTGGCGAGCAGCCGGTGCCCGAAGAGCTCCCCGATACGCTGCCCGATATCGAACTGGCCAACGATAACTGGTGGGATCGGGTATATAGCGGTATGGAAAAAGTGCTCAGTGGCAGCGAGGGTACGGCGCGTCGAACGGGGGTGGGGCTCGAGTATCGCATGGGGGGCAAGTCAGGCACGGCCCAGGTGTTCTCGCTTGGTCAAGATCAGCGCTATAACGCCGAAGAGCTCGAAGAGCGCCTGCGTGATCACGCGCTTTTCATGGCGTTTGCGCCCATCGACGACCCACAAATTGCGGTATCGGTCATCGTCGAAAACGCGGGGGGCGGCAGCACTCATGCCGCGCATTTGGCGCGGGCGATGACGGATGCTTGGCTGCTCGAAGATGAGGCCCCCGAGGTCGAGGAAGTCAAAGAGGTGTTAGAGGAAGATACCGCCAACGTGGAGGGCAACTAGCGATGCCTTGGCAACTGATTACCCGTTCGTTGCGGCGTTATCCAACGCGTCCGCCGGACAGCGGTATCGCCCGGCGCAAAAGTGTGTGGGAACGTATCCACCTCGACCCCTGGCTGCTCGGCATGCTACTGGTGCTGATGAGCGCCGGGCTATTGGTGCTTTACAGCGCTTCGGGGCAGCGGCTCGATACCGTCATCGCCCAGGCCATTCGGTTTGGCGTGGCGCTGGCGGGTATGGTGATCATCGCCCAGTTCTCCCCCTCGACGTTTTTACGCTGGGCACCGCTGGCCTACGGGGTGGGCCTTGCCATGCTGATTGCGGTAGAAATTGCTGGCGATATCGGCATGGGGGCCAAGCGCTGGCTTGAGATTCCTGGCGTCATCCGTTTTCAGCCCTCGGAGATGATGAAGTTGGCGGTGCCGCTGATGGTGGCGGCATATTTGAACCGCTGCCAGTTGCCGCCTCGTCTTCGCGATATCGTGGTCTGCGCGGTGATCATTGGTGTACCGGTCGTATTAACGGCCATTCAGCCAGATCTTGGTACCTCGCTGTTGGTGGCCAGCGCGGCGGTGATCGTCGTGCTGCTGGCAGGGCTTTCCTGGAAGTTGATCGGTTTGGTCGCAGCGCTGGGCGCGGCGGGCCTACCGGTGCTATGGATGAACATGCACAACTATCAGCGACAGCGGGTGCTGACGTTTCTAGACCCCGATAGCGACCCGCTGGGTTCCGGGTGGAACATCATACAATCCACTACGGCCATCGGCAGCGGTGGGCTATGGGGCAAAGGGTGGTTAGAAGGTACCCAGTCCCAACTCGAGTTCTTGCCCGAGCGGCATACCGATTTCATTATCGCCGTGTTGGGTGAGGAGTTTGGCCTGGTGGGTATGATGGTGCTGCTGACGCTGTATGTGATGATCGTGGGCCGCGGGCTGTGGCTGGCGGCATCGTCCCAAGATACCTTTGGTCGCCTGTTCGCAGGCAGTATCATTCTGACGTTTTTTATCTATGTATTCGTCAATGTGGGCATGGTGAGTGGCATCTTGCCGGTGGTGGGCGTGCCGCTGCCACTGGTCAGTTATGGCGGCACCTCTAGCGTGACCTTGTTAGCGGGGTTCGGTATCCTCATGTCCATACACGCCCATCGGCGGTTACTGCCACGCTGACGGTCAAGGCCGTGGCAGTATGAATTCACAGGAGTGGTGAGCAAATGAACAGGGCGCGAAGTCAAGCGGGTGGCTATGCCATTGCCATGCTAGTAGCGTGTTCGGCCCCGGCGGTCGTCGCTGAGGAAACGGTCAGTTTCGATCCGCAGCATAATCCGCAAACCCAGCAATTGGCTGACGAGCTGGCCGAGCAGGGCGTGCCAAATGCGTGGCTGGAGCAAGCGCTGGCTCAGGCAAGCTATCGACAGGAAGTGTTGGATGCCATGGCAGGCGCGGCCGAGCGTCGGCTGCGCTGGTTCGAGTATCGCGATATTTTTCTAACCGAGCAGCGTATCGACGAAGGGGCCGCGTTCATCAAGGCCCATGCCGATGCGCTGGCGCGTGCCGAATCGGAATACGGCGTGCCGCCGGAAGTGATTACCGCCATCATGGGTGTAGAGACCTACTACGGTCGCCACAAAGGGCGTCATAAAGTGTTGGACTCTCTCGCCACGCTGGCATTTCACCACCCGGTACGCGGCGATTTCTTTCGCGGCGAGCTAGCGGCCTTTTTGACCATCGCCCATCAGCAAGAGGTGGCACCCGAGTCGCTCTACGGCTCCTATGCAGGAGCCATGGGCTACCCTCAATTCATACCTACCAGCTATCAAGCTTACGCCGTCGATTTTGACGGTGACGCGAAGCGCGATCTGTGGAATAACCCAGTCGATGCGATTGGTAGCGTTGCCAATTACTTCGCCGAGCATGGTTGGCAACGAGGCGGCGCGATTTACCATGAAGCCGAAGGTCCTGAAGAGCTCCCTGAAGCGCTGAGCTTCAATCAGACGGTGCGCCCAAGCACGACGGCTGCCGAAGCCGCTGAGCAGGGTGTGGTGACGGAAACTTCCTTAACGCCCGATACGCCAGTGGTGCCACTGCTGCTTGAGGTCGCCGACGGCCAAGAGCGCTATCGGCTGGGGGAGTTCAACTTCTACGTGATTACGCGCTATAACCACAGCCACCTCTACGCCATGGCGGTCGCCGAGTTGGCAGAAGCTATCCAGCAGCAAACCGAGGCCGAGAATGATTAAACTGCGGATCGATGTGCGCCTGTTAAGCGGCTCGCTGTTACTCGCGGCCTTGATCAGCGGCTGCGCCAGCTCATCTTCACCGCAAAGAGTGGCGGGAGACGTAGGCGGTGCCAGCCCAGCATCCAATTCGCCGGCGGCCGCCAGTGGTGAGCGCTACGCCATGTCAGGGGATGCCTACCCGGTGGCGCCGCCGGATGTCAGCACCGTACCCGATGCCGAGCCGCGAATCGAAGCGCCTTCCCGGGCGGGCAACCGTTCCACCTATGAAGTGTGGGGCGAAACCTATCACGTGCTCCCCGACTCGCGCGGCTATGCGCGCCAGGGTACGGCGTCTTGGTATGGTGAAAAATTCCACGGCTACGCCACGTCCAACGGTGAGATTTACGACATGTACAAAATGTCGGCAGCTCACCGCTCGCTCCCGCTGCCCACCTTTGCCAGGGTCACCAGTTTGAACAACGGACGCTCGGTGATCGTTCGCGTCAATGACCGCGGCCCGTTCCATAGCGATCGTGAAATCGACCTCTCTTATGCGGCGGCAGCACGCTTGGGGATTCTCGATAACGGAACCGGGCCCGTGCGCGTCGAGGCGATCGACCCTGCTCAGTGGTTAGCCGAGCGTGGTCGAGGGGGCAGCGTTTCGTCCCCCCAAGCCACATCGGCGGCCCCCGCCGTTGCGGCTTCCACGCCTGTTTCTGAGACTCGGCCTGTTAGGGCGGCGTCAGCCGAGCCGAGCAGTGGTCATGCCGTCTATTTGCAGGTGGCTGCGCTGGGGAGTGCCGAAGGAGCGCAGCAGCTACAACAGCGGCTGTCGGATGAGTTACCCCACGGCGTTCGAGTGCAAAGTGAGGCCGACGTTCACCGCGTTCAGGTCGGCCCCGTCAGTCCCAGTCAAGAGACACAGGCTCGTGAAGAACTTCGTCGCGCAGGCTTTCCTCAAGTATTTGTCGTGAGATAATCGCTCTCAACATGTGCCCAAGTGGCGTATCATGCGCCGCCATTTTTCTTTGTCAGTGAGAAGTATGTGATGAATGTAATGATGTCAATCCGCCGTACCGCCAAGCTCTGCCTCTTCGCAGCGATGACGGCCGTCGTCGCCCCGGCGATGGCTCAGGTGATCCCTCAACCCCAAACGATCATCCCTGCACCACCGCAGCTTGCCGCGAGTTCGTGGATTTTGATGGACGCCAACAGTGGTCGCATTCTTGCAGAGCACAACGCCGATGAGCGTTTGCCGCCAGCAAGTTTGACCAAACTGATGACCGCGTACCTGGTCGAACGCGAGCTGGATCGTGGCACCATCAACCTGACCGATATGGTCAATATCAGCGAAAACGCTTGGCGCACCGGCGGCTCTAAGATGTTCATCGAAGTGGGCGATCGTGTTTCGGTGGATAATCTGCTTCATGGCATCATCATCGTCTCTGGTAACGATGCCAGCGTGGCCATGGCAGAACATCTGGCGGGCGGTGAAGCGCCGTTTGCCGACCTAATGAATCAGCACGCCACGCGTTTGGGCATGAACGATACCCACTTCATGAATGCCACTGGCTTGCCCCATGAGAATCACTACTCGACCGCCCATGATATGGCGCGTCTGTCTCGTCACATTATCAACGACTATCCCGAGCACTACGCCATCTATTCACAGCGTAACTTCTCGTTTGCGGGCATCGATCAGCCGAACCGTAACCGCCTATTGTGGCGCGACCCGACCGTAGACGGTCTGAAAACCGGCTGGACCACCGAAGCAGGTTACTGCCTGGTCTCTTCGGCGCAACGTGATGGCATGCGTCTGATCTCCGTGGTGATGGGCACGAGTTCCGATGAGGCGCGTGCCCAGGAATCGCAAAAGCTTCTGAGCTATGGCTTCCGTTTCTATGAAACCATGAAGCTCTATGAGCGCGGCGCCGTGCTGGCAACGCCGCGCGTGTGGGGCGGGGACATCAACGAGCTACGTGTGGGGGTGGATGAAGAAGTTTTCATGACGTTGCCCCGCAATCGCAATGAAGAGCTCCGCGCCCGTCTAAATTTGGATGCTGACATTCAAGCGCCCGTGGCAGTAGGTGACGACGTTGGTACGCTGGAAGTCTATCTAGGCGAAGAGATGGTGGGGGAGCGCCAGCTCGTCGCGCTGGAAAACATCGAAGAGGGTGGGCTGTTCAAGCGCCTGTTCGATCAAGTGCAGCGTTTCTTCAGCAACTTGATCAGTAATTTCACCAGCTAAACGGCCAGTGTTGGGCCCAGCCTCTCACATACGCCTTGTATTGTGAGAGGCTGGGCCTTATTTATTGGGATTAGCCCAACGATTCACTTAATGTAAAGGCGAGTTATGAAAAAAGGTGCCAAGCAAGGGCTGCGTGATTTACGCCAGCCCGTGGCGAAAGAGCCACCCAAAATTACCTTCCCGTGCGATTACCCGTTAAAGGTCGTGGGCGATGCGGCTGACGATTTTCCAGCCACCGTGTGCCAAGTCATCGTGCGTCACGCGCCTGACTTCGATGAGACCACGTTGGAAGTCGTGGATAGTCGCAATGGTCGTTTCCAGTCCGTTCGAGTCACCATCGTGGCTACAGGGGAGCAGCAGTTGAGCCAACTGTTCGACGAGCTGAAGGCCACTGGCCGCGTGCACATGGTGGTATGACCATGACCGACGACGCCCCGATTGCTCTGCATCGCCTCGGCCATCGCCCCTATCTACCAGTATGGGAAGCCATGCGTGAGCTTACCGACACGCGCGATGAAAACACGGCGGATCAATTTTGGCTGGTCGAGCATGAGCCTGTATTTACCCAAGGGCAGGCGGGCAAGCCAGAACACCTGTTGATGCCGGGCGATATTCCCGTGGTCAATACCGACCGGGGCGGACAGGTTACCTATCACGGGCCGGGGCAGGTGGTCCTCTATCCGCTGCTGGACGTGCGTCGGGGCAAGATCGGCGTGCGCGACTTGGTCACGGCGCTCGAAAATGCAGTGATCGACGTGCTAGACGCGTATGGAGTGCGCGGCTGGGCCAAGCCCGATGCGCCGGGGGTTTACGTAGAAACGGCCATGGGGGAGGCCAAAATCGCCTCGCTCGGCCTGCGTATTCGTCGTGGGGCCAGCTACCATGGCGTCGCGCTGAACGTCGACGGCGACCTGTCGCCATTTGCGCGTATCAATCCTTGTGGCTACGCGGGTATGCAGGTCACTCGTCTTGCCGATTTGGTCGATCTCTCTCATGGACAAGACGGGGCTAATGTTAAAGACGTTGGCGAACGGCTTGCGCAGGCGTTGGCCGCGCGACTGAAGCGTAGCCTGGTAGTGCCTGCGTAACGAAGACTGCCTGCAGAGCGCTGTATGCAGGCAGTCCGCGGCGAGTTAGCCGACGTTGAAGGCGGGGATGCGGTTGCTGTCCGGCTCTTGACCTGGAATGGCCGCAGGAGCGGCAAGACCCAAGTTGTTCTTTTCGAACACGCGGTCTGCCCGGTAGCTGGAGCGCACCAGCGGGCCAGAAGGCACTTCCATGAAGCCTTTCTCAAGTCCCAGTACGCGATAGCGCTCGAACTCGTCGGGGCTGACCCAGCGCTCCACCGCTAGGTGGTTTTTCGTCGGGCGCAGGTACTGCCCCAGCGTCACGATATCGACACCAATCTCACGCAAATCGTCGAAGGTTTGCAGGATCTCTTCGTCCGTTTCTCCCAGCCCCAACATCAAGCTGGTTTTGGTGATGATGTCGGGGCGATACTGCTTGGCGTGGGCCAATACGTCGAGCGTTTTGCGGTAGCCAGCGCGAGGGTCGCGCACTTTGCTGGTCAGCCGCTCGACGGTTTCGACGTTTTGGGCAAACACCTCCAATCCCGAGTCCACTACGCGCTCGATGGCAGATTTGTCGCCATCGAAATCGGGTGTGAGAGCTTCCACGACGACATCGGGCGTGCGCGCTTTGATGGCACGGATGCAGTTGGCGTAGTGAGTGGCACCACCGTCGTCGAGGTCGTCGCGGTC
This sequence comes from Vreelandella piezotolerans, assembly GCF_012427705.1. NCBI lineage: Bacteria > Pseudomonadati > Pseudomonadota > Gammaproteobacteria > Oceanospirillales > Halomonadaceae > Vreelandella > Vreelandella piezotolerans. The sequence goes on from NZ_CP048602.1 coordinate 1,619,808, forward strand.
GACGGAGGTCAGCACGATATAGCGCAGCCCCATCAGCTCGACGGACTTCGCGGTGTTCTCGGGCTCTTCGTGGTCCAGCCAGCCTTTCGGGTTGCCCGTGTCCACCGCGCAGAATCGGCAGGCACGCGTGCATACGGAACCCATTAGCATGATGGTCGCGGTGCCGTTGCTCCAGCACTCGCCCATGTTAGGGCAGTGGGACTCGGCGCAAACGGTGCTCAGGCGGTGAGTGGCCACGTTTTTCTTCACGGCTTCGAATCGCTCGCCGCCGGGAATTTGCGCGCGCAGCCACTTAGGCTTGCGCTCGAGTGACGGGGCATCCACCTGCGCTTTGCGCTGCTTCATGCCGTCTTTGATCACCGTCATGCCGTGTTCGTTACGGAATTTTTCGCCGCTGGGCACGCGCTGGGAAGGGGTGTTGCTCATAGGAGAGAGCCTCTCTACTGTGCGGCTGGCAAAGGGAACGATCGCACGAGGTACGCTGCAAACCACGTTTGTCTAACGGAGTCGCTCGGCGACTGCCTGCCATGCCCTGAGTAACGCTAACTGATACGTAGGTTGTAGATAATGTAACATATCTGAACATCAACAAGACACCGTGTACCGCTACTCATCGTTTGCCAATGAGAGAGGGGGTAGGCAGGAAACGCCATGACTGGGTAGCGGGCTAGCCGGGGCCTGAAAGTGGCGCTGGAACTCGCCTAGATGCTCACGGACGAAGCGTAAGAAAAGCTCGGCCACTGGCGTCGGGAAGTGGTCGCGGCGATACACCGTGCACCAAGCGCGGCGAATGGGGAAGTTGGGCAGTGCCAGGGTGGCTAGCAACCCCTGTTCGAGCTCGCGCTGTACGGCTAAACGGGGCAACACGGCGACGCCCAGGTGAGCCATGACTCCCTGTTTGATAGCTTCGTTGGTGCCCAGCTCGATACGGTGGGCCAGCCCCACTTCCTGATCCACGGCGAGCTGCTCGAAGGCACTGCGCACCCCTGATCCTGGTTCGCGCATCAGCACGAAATGCCGCGCGAAATCGACCAGCGTCGGGCGAGGCATGCTGAGCAGTGGATGCTCTGGCCATACCACCGCTACCAATTCGTTTTCGAGGATCGGCATGACCACTAAGCCATCGTCCTCGGGCACCATGGCCATGATAACGATGTCATCCTGCTGCTCGGCCAGCCGTTCGAGTGCCTGACTGCGATTGCAGACCTTTAGCCGTAGCTGCACGTCTGGATAGCGTGAGCGAAATTTAGCCAGCACATAGGGCACGACATACTGCGCGGAGGAGACGGCAGCGACGTTCAACTTGCCGCTGATTTTGCCGTTAATGTCTGAAAGGCTCATTTGTAGACGAGAGAGCTGCCCAAAAATTTCCCGGGTCGAGAGCGCCAACGTATCGGCAGCAGGGAGAGCGTGAAGTGTTTTTCCCGCGTACTTGAACAGCGGCTGCCCAACGGCTTGCTCTAGCTGACGCATCTGCGCACTCACGGCAGGTTGGGTCAAGCCTAGCTGCTCGGCCGCTCGGGAGTAAGAGCGTTGACGATGTACCGCTTGAAACACCTGCAACTGACGGAACGTTAAGCGGTTGAGCAGCGTGGGGGATGACATAATTACCTCGGGGTAAGCTTCCTCTAGGTGAGATGCGCAGGCGCTTTGCGTGCCACTGCTAGCGATAAGCGCGGCGTCATCGGTGAAATGCTACCACTGATTGAGCGCTACCGCTTTGAAAGCTGGGGTTACGACTCTGGTGCGGGTGGCTTAAAGAGGGGCAAGTACAAAAGCGGGCGGTAATCATCGACGTTAGGCAGGGAGTGGCCTAAACTATATTGCATTGCAGCATCATTGCTTCGGGACGGGTGCCCAGCATCAACCCAACGGGAGACTCTATGAACTTTCTCGCAAACCCACTACTGGCGTCGACATCGAGCAGTGACACGCTCGCAAGCATGATGGACCCCTTTGGGTTCGGACGTGCGGCCATGAACTACTGGCGAGATAGCGTCGAGCGTAACATTCTTTACTGGGATGTCATGCGTGAACGCGGTAACCAATACCTAGCGCACATGGAGCAGACCAAGCCCAATGTGTTGGGGTTCGAGACAGAAGTTTTGATGGATGGGCGTACGCTGCCCAACCCGACGAACTATGAGCTGCTGCGCGTTCTTCCGCCTAGTAATGTCCAGGTCGACCCACAAAAACGTCCCTTCGTGGTGGTCGATCCCCGCGCGGGCCATGGTCCTGGGATCGGCGGTTTCAAGCCGGACAGCGAGCTTGGTGTTGCCTTGAAAGCGGGACATCCTTGCTACTTCATTGGCTTCTTGCCTTTCCCTGAGCCGGGCCAAACCGTCGAGGACGTGGTCGAGGCGGAAGTGGCGTTTTTACGCCACGTCATCGAGCTGCACCCAGAAACCACCGAAAAACCCATGGTGGTCGGCAACTGTCAGGCAGGCTGGCAGATCATGATGGCGGCCGCTTTGGAGCCCGATGTCTTCGGCCCGATCCTGATTGCCGGAGCACCGCTCTCTTATTGGGCAGGCGAGCACGGTAAAGCGCCCATGCGCTACACCGGCGGCATGACGGGCGGTAGCTGGATCACGGCGCTGACCAGCGATATCGGCAATGGTCTGTTCGACGGCGCTTGGCTGGTACAGAACTTCGAGCGCCTCAATCCGGCCAACACCTACTGGAAGAAGCAGTACCACCTTTACGCCAACGTGGATACCGAAACCAAGCGCTACTTGGAGTTCGAACGTTGGTGGGGAGGCCACGTGGTATTGGGCGGCGACGAAATTCAGTACATCGTCGACAACCTATTCGTGGGCAATCGTCTCTCAACCGCGCAACTGGTCACTCGCGACGGTCGCCGCATCGATCTGCGCAACGTGCGTTCGCCGGTCGTGGTGTTCTGCTCGCGTGGCGATGACATTACGCCGCCGCCCCAAGCGTTGGGCTGGATTCGTGATCTTTACGAAGGCGAGGAAGACATCATCGCCAACGAGCAAACGATCATCTACTGCCTGCACGATACCACCGGCCATTTGGGTATTTTCGTTTCTGGTAGCGTCTCGCGTAAAGAGCACTCCGAGTTCACGGCGAACATGGATTATATCGACGTCATGCCGCCGGGGCTCTACGAGACGACCATCTCCCATGCCAGTGAGCGTACGGATGCCGAACTGATCGAGCGGGACTACCTGCTGGAGTTCACGCCACGTAATTTCGCAGAACTCGACCAAGACGTGATGCACAAGCCCGAGGATGATCGGCGCTTTGCGACGGTCGCGCGTATCTCCGAAATCAATTTGGGACTTTACCGCCTTTACCTGCAGCCCTGGCTACAGGCTGTCATGACACCTGAAGCTGCCCGCTGGATTCGGCGCATGCATCCCATCCGCTTAGGATACAAGCTCCTCTCAGATCGCAATCCGCTGACGGTGCCGCTACCCGTCATGGCAGAGTACGTTCGTCGTCATCGTCAGCCGGTCGAACAGGACAATATGTTCAAAGCATTGGAAAGCATGGCGTCCGATCAGATCGTGGCGAGCTTGGATGCTTGGCGAGATCTGCGCGATAGCAGCACTGAGCGGATGTTCATGGATATTTACGGTCAGCCGCTTCTGCAAGCAGCCGTCGGCTTGTACGGCGATGCCCACGTCCATCGTCGCCGTCCGGGCGCCGAGCCTGAGCACCGCCGTTTTATCGAGCATCGTCAAAACGAGCTGCGCCACAAAATTGCCCAGGGGGGGCCTCATGAGGCCGTGATGCGCTCCGTTATTTACGTGCTTGGCGGTGCACCGGCCACCGACGAGCGCAACTTCAAGCGGTTGCGTGCATCACGCGCAGAACTCGAGCCGAGCACTTCGCTTAGTGAGTTCAAGCGTTTGGTTCGCGAGCAATTCTTCATTCTGAAGCTCGATAGGGAGCAAGCGTTAGCATCGCTGCCCACGCTGCTGAAGGGTCAAAGCAACGAGCGCATCGATGGCTATATCACTCACCTCGAACACGTGTTTGCGGCGAGCGGTGAGCTCTCGGAGCACGCGGCCGAACGCTTCGAGCAGGTTAAGGCTCTGTTTGACAAGGCGCGCCCCAAAGCCGTGAGCGCACCTGCAGCCAAGGCGTCCGGCGAGGCTGAGAACGCCTCCGTCGAAAGTGCCAAGACAAAGGAGGTGGCCCCTGCTAACGCCGCGCCGGATACGGCCAGCGATACAGCTGCTAAAAAGCCTTCACGTCGAGCGCCAAACCAGCGAAAAGGAACCCAGCGCAAGCAATAATACGCTTGCCTGACGTCGCTGCGCCCCCACTCACTCGTGGGGGCGTTTTTTATGCAAGGCGACTGTTTGGGTTGCCGAGCGGCAAGCGGCAGTCTAGTGTCTAGCTACCCCTTGATAAAACGGCATCCCCTATCTTTCGAGTGTGACGCACTGACGATGCGAAGCGTCAACCCTGCATTTCCCGGTTAGGTTGCTACTGGCGCTTCATCAAGGGCTGGGGTAGGGTAGGCGCATTTTTTCATGGTCGTCATGCCAAGGTGGTGGCGGCAACGTATTCAGAGCATGGGCGACAGCGCCTGGGCAATAGGAAAGTGGAGCACTATGGGCAAGTCACTGGTCATCGTCGAATCGCCCGCGAAAGCGAAGACGATCAATAAGTATCTCGGCAACGATTTCATCGTCAAGTCGAGCGTGGGCCACATCCGTGACCTGCCGACCAGCGGCTCAGGCAAGGCAGCCTCCGACCCGAAGGAGCGCGCTCGCCAAGCCGCGGCAACGCGTAAGATGTCGGCGGAAGAGAAGGCTGAGTATAAAAAGCGCAAGGCCCACGATCAGTTGATTCGGCGTATGGGTATCGACCCCGATAACGGCTGGGAAGCTCACTATGAGGTGCTGCCCGGTAAAGAGAAGGTCGTCGCCGAACTCAAAAAGCTTGCCGAGAAAGCCGATGCCGTCTATCTCGCGACGGATTTGGACCGCGAAGGGGAAGCCATTGCGTGGCACCTTCGCGAGACCATTGGGGGCGACGACAGCCGCTATAAGCGCGTGGTGTTCAACGAAATTACCAAGAACGCCATTCAAGATGCCTTTAAAGCGCCTGGCGCGCTTAACTTGCCCCGTGTCGAAGCCCAGCAGGCACGTCGTTTTCTCGATCGTGTCGTGGGCTTCATGCTGTCGCCTTTGCTGTGGGCAAAAATTGCTCGAGGGCTCTCTGCTGGGCGCGTGCAGTCGGTGGCGGTGCGCCTGATCGTCGAGCGTGAGCGGGAGATCCGTGCGTTCATTCCCGAAGAGTTTTGGGATGTGCATGCGGACCTCGTCTCCCCAGAAGGCGAGCTGGTGCGGTTTGCTCTGGCGAGGCAAGATGGGAAGGCGTTTCGCCCTACGTCCGAACAAGAGACGATGGAGCGCATCGCTCAGTTGCGTAAAGCCAAGCTGTCGATCACCTCTCGCGAGGATAAGCCGACCAGTTCCAAGCCCACTGCGCCGTTCATTACCTCGACACTTCAGCAGGCTGCCAGTGGTCGATTAGGGTTTTCGGTCAAGAAAACCATGACCATGGCTCAGCGCCTCTATGAAGCGGGCTACATCACCTATATGCGTACTGACTCTACCAACCTCTCTAAAGATGCAGTTGAGAGCGTTCGTTCGTTTATTGGTGATGAGTATGGGGCGCGCTATTTGCCCGAGTCGCCCAACCGTTACAGCAGCAAAGAGAGCGCTCAGGAGGCCCACGAGGCCATCCGGCCCTCGAGTGTCGAGCGTAAAGCAACGGATCTCTCTGGCATGGAGCGCGACGCCGAACGTCTCTACGAGCTCATTTGGCGACAATTCGTGGCGTGCCAGATGACGCCTGCCGAATACCTCTCCAGTACGCTGAGTGTGGAAGTGGATGGCTATGAGCTGAGAGCCAAAGGCCGCGTGCTGAAATTCGATGGTTACACACGAGTGATGAAACCCACCGGCAAAAATGAAGACCAAAGCTTGCCGGACCTACCGACCGGCACGAACATGCGTCTCGAGACGCTCGATCCACAGCAGCATTTCACCAAGCCGCCTGCTCGCTATACCGAAGCCAGCTTGGTCAAAGAGCTAGAGAAGCAGGGCATAGGGCGCCCTTCGACCTACGCGTCGATCATCTCGACCATTCAGGACCGCGGCTATGTAAAGCTGGAGAGCCGCCGTTTCTATGCCGAAAAACTAGGGGACATCGTCACCGAGCGGCTAAAAGAATCCTTCCCGGATCTGATGGACTACTCCTTCACGGCGCGCATGGAAGATAGCCTCGATGAGGTGGCCGAAGGCGAGCGTAACTGGCAGGCGCTGCTCGACGCGTTCTACGATGAATTCCGCATGGAGTTGATGAAGGCCGAAAGCGAGGAGGGCATGCGCCCCAACCAGCCGGTGCCTACCGACATCGACTGCCCGAGCTGTGGTCGAAAAATGCAGATTCGCACGGCCTCGACCGGCGTCTTCCTGGGGTGCAGTGGCTACAATTTACCGCCCAAAGAGCGCTGCAAGACGACCATCGACCTGATTCCTGGCGAGGAAGCGGTGGCAGAAGATGCCGGTGAAGAGGCGGAAACCGATGCGTTGCGCGCCAAGCGCCGCTGCCCGAAATGCGGCACGGCCATGGATAACTACCTGATCGATGAAACCCGCAAGCTGCACATTTGCGGTAACAGCCCTGACTGCGAAGGCTACGAAGTCGAAAGCGGTAAGTTCAAGATCAAAGGCTATGACGGCCCGCTCATCGAGTGCGATAAGTGCGGCTCGGACATGCAGCTCAAATCCGGGCGGTTTGGCAAGTACTTTGGCTGCACCAACAGTGAGTGTAAAAACACCCGTAAGCTGCTACGCAGCGGCGAAGTAGCACCGCCCAAAATGGACCCCATCCCCATGCCGGAGCTGGCCTGCCAAAAGGTAGATGACCACTATGTACTGCGCGATGGGGCAAGCGGACTGTTTTTGGCGGCGAGTAAATTCCCTAAAAACCGGGAAACACGCCCGCCGCTGGTCAAGGAACTCAAAGCGCATGCCGATGAGCTGCCGGAGAAGTACCACTTCATCTTGAAAGCGCCGAGTGAAGACCCGGATGGTCGTCCTGCGCAAATTCGCTACTCACGTAAAAACAAAGAGCAGTACGTGATGACTGACGAAGAGGGTAAAGCGACCGGGTGGAAAGCAACCTTCGAAGGCGGCAAATGGCACGTGGAGGATAAACGCAAGTGAGCCCGCGTTCCCGTACTAACCAGTTATTGTATCAGGCCGAACTGCTGGTAGGCCTACCGGTAGGCGATGACGAGCACAGCCCTGCCCGTCGGATGGCCATCGAGGAGAGCGCGCTGGCGCTGTTCGAGCTAGCACTGGGCTCGCTGCTCAAAGAGGTGACCGAGCACGCACGTTTGACGAACCATGACTGGCGCGCGCTACTCGCCAATGACGGGCCCGATGTGGCCGAGCTTCAGCGTCTGCGTGACGCCATGCATCAACCCGACCACTGGCTTCATTGGCTCGTGGGGCAGCTAGACAAGCTGCACAGTGACGAAGGGGCCGCACGGCGCACCGTGCAGAACCCTGCCATGATCGCCGTTGGCAGCCAGCGCTCGCTGGCAGAGCAGCTGTTGGACAACCTAGCGGCTGCCAAACGAGAGATCGCTTCGCTGAGAGAGACCAGCGAGGAGTGGTAGATCGCACTTTGCTGACATAGGGTCGAGGGAGGCGCGATGAGGAAATCGGCGCTGTGCGTTAGCCTTGAAATGGGCTGATTCGCCCTCAGGTCCTTAACACAACTACAGAGGAGACACGGATGCGCTACAACCAAGTCAAGGATCTCATCGAGTGGGCGACAGGCTATCATGCTCGTATGGCGCGTCAGTATAGCGATGCTGCCAGTCAAGCCGAGCACGAACGTTTGGCCATGGCGCTACGCTATTTAGCGGACAGCGAGTTGAAAATGAAAACGGGGCTAGAAGCGCTGTTTCATGATGGCTCAGACCACCGCGAAGTACTGGAGACCTGGTTCGATGATTCCAGCGATTTCCCGCAGCCCCCTGAGCTGGAAGCGCTTGCCGAGCAGAGTGTGGCGGGCTCCATCGATGAGCTGACCGAGACGGCAGTAGAGGCTCATCGTAAGCTTCAGAGCCTCTATGAGCATCGGGCGTCAAGAGCCAAAATCGAGCCAGAGGAAACGTTTTTCAATGCTCTTGCTCAAGGCCACAACGCAGAGGCTCGCAAGCTCGTCGTCAGCATGCAAGAGTTCGACGATCTCTAAGTGCGGGCTGCTCGATGTAGCGCCATCGACCGCACCGTTTTGCTGGCGCATCGTGTAGAGCGAGCGATGCTTATCAACGCATATTGCTTGCTAATACGCTGACAATGGCGGCATCTTTAAGGTATAACAGCCATCATTAACGTATTGTCGGTCAGCACCGCTGGCCCGTTTTTTTGAGAGCCATAATGATGCCTGTGAACCGCCGCCGATTTTTAGCGATGGCCCTGAGCTGGCCCGCCGTAGCCACCGCTGCGACGACCAGCACCGTCGACGACTATGCGCCGCCCGACCTAGTGGCGACGTTGCTTACTCGTGCGCCAGTGCCGCGCCATAGCAATGAGCTATGGGTGCTGATCGACGATAAAGAAGCTACGCTGAGTATTTTCCGTGGCAATGCGTTGATCGAACGCTTCGCGCCTATCTCTCTAGGCCGTGGTGGGGCCAAGACCCAGCGTGTTCGAGGTGATAACGTCACGCCGCTGGGCGAGTTTCGGATCAATCGATTTAATTACGAAAGTCAGTGGCATATCTTCATCGGTATCGATTATCCTACGCCACCTCACGCCCGAATGGCGCTCGACGCAGGTATCTACTCCCAAGCGGATTACGAGGCCTACTTCGATCACTACCGGCGTTTTGGCTCTCCCCCGCAAAATACGGCGCTGGGAGGCGCTATTGGCATTCACGGGATCGGCGGCGGTGATCCAGACATTCACGGTAACTTCCACTGGACCCAAGGGTGTGTGGCGGTGACCAACGAAGAGATCGAGCGAGTCGCCCAGCTAGTAGATGTTGGCACTCGCGTGGTGATCCGCTAGGCTTGTGTTGTTGAAGGAAGTTCTAGGTTTTGAACACGTGGCTATAGACAACCGCTGTGGTCTATTATAAAACAGCGTTTGACTTGCGTGCCCTGGTACGTAACCCTGGTACAAGTCGCTGTAACGAACCTGCACCGCAGGTAGACAAATTTAAGCTAACGTTTTAGCCTTATTTTTTGTCATACCCTTAACGTAGTACCCAAGGAAGACTCAAGGAGAACACTATGACTCTGAAGACTGCTCTGAAGATGACTGCCGCTGCCGCTTCTCTGGCAATCCTGGCTGGCTGTGCTTCTACCAGCGCTCTGGAAGAAGTTCGCATGACTGCTGAATCTGCACAAGCTGACGCTGCAGAAGCTCGCAGCATGGCTTCACAAGCTCTGAACACTGCAAACCAAGCTCAGCGCGACGCGCAAGCTGCTCTGCAGATGTCTGAGCAGAACCGTGAAGAAATGAACCGCATGTTCCAGCGTTCCATGCAGAAGTAATTCTGCTTGGGCCACCGGACATGATGCATGTTCGGTGGCTGCTGTAGATGTGAAAAACCCCGCCTTGGCGGGGTTTTTTGTTGTCTGGCGTTTGCCTTATCAGGCATCGCCTTCCACACGGACGGTAGTGGAGAGCTCGACACCCTCCAAAATCCCTTCCAGTTGTTGTGTGGGCTGCGGTTCGGGTTCCGGCTCAGGAGCAGGTGCCTGTGGGCCGTAAAGCGCCACGAAACGGCCATTTGGCGCTTCTACCGCACGCTTGACCTGTTCGTAGTCTATCTCCGCTTGATCTTCAGCAAGTTCGCTGACGCGCTCGATGGCATTGAGCAGCGGCTCGAAGTCACCGACGTTCTCTTCCAGCTGCGGATAAGACTGCACGAACAGCGTACCGTCAGCTGCCCAACCCGCTTTGAACGGTGCGTCCATCAGGTTGACTTGAGTGCCGCTAGGCAGACGCTCGTAGAGCGATTCGATATCTTCCGGATACATGCGAATACAGCCACGGCTGACACGCATACCCACGCCATCAGGACGATTGGTCCCGTGGATCAAGTAGCTCGGCATAGCCAGCAAGATGGCATGACGGCCAAGCGGGTTGTCAGGCCCTGGTGGAACGATAGCGGGTGCGGGCTCGCCCCTTGCAGCCGCTTCACGACGCATCGAGGCGGGCGGTGCCCAAGCAGGGTCTTTGACTTTGACCGTGGTCCGCGTGATGCCTACCGGAGTTGCGAACTCCTCGCGGCCAACGCTGACAGGGTAGGTTTCCACAATGCCGGGATTGTCGGCAGGGTAGTAGTAAAGGCGCAGCTCGGAGAGATTGACCACCACGCCCTCACGTGGCGCAGGCGGCAGAATGTAGCGCGCCGGAATCACTACCTCGGTACCTTCACCCGGTACCCATAGACTAACGTCTGGATTCGCCATGCGAATCTCTTCGTAACCGATATTATGGCGACGTGCGATGTCGATCAGCGTCTCTTCCGGATTATCGACGGTGACGGTGTAGTACTCACCGATGATGTCGCCATGTTCGGGTAAGCGGAAATGGCCACGCGGCAATTCACGGGCGTCGGCAACCTGCTCGGCACTGGCAGCGGCATCGCCGGTGATGGCCACCGCCGTCTCGGCTTGTTCGGCCGACGGTTGAGCATGAGCGGGGCCCGCCAGGCTGGCTGCTAGCAATACGGCTAGGCTAGTGGGGCCCCAACGGGTGATAGTCTTACGAATGGTCATGGTCGATCCTAGTCAATGTATGCACGGCTGGTACGCATGGTAACAGGCAGCGTTGCGTAACCGATGTGTGCTGCTTAAACATAAGTTTGCCCCAAGGTTCACGCTGCCGCTACTTTTTGATTGAGGGTCGTGAGCAGGGTTTCGATCTTTTCGAAACGCTGTTCGGCCGATTCCATTGGAAATTCAAATCGTAAGGTGTCAGAGCCGTCCAGGCGGTAGTGCTGGGGGGATGTCTGGATCAGGGTGACAAGCGTTAGCGGGTCGATCTCGGTGCTGCTATTGAAGATCACTCGCCCGCGCTGTTCGCCCGCTTCAATGCGGGCCACGCCGAGCTGCTCGGCTCGGTGGCGTAGCTTGGTTTGGCGTATCAGGTTTTTCAACGGCTGGGGGAGTAGGCCGAAACGGTCGATTAGCTCCACCTGGAGCTCTTTCAGCTCGGCATCCGACTGAGTGTTGGCAATGCGTTTGTACATGACCAGACGCTGCTGTACATCGTGCACGTAGTCATCTGGGATCAAGGCGGGCAGATTAAGGCTAATTTCGACACCGGTATTGAAGGGGGCATCGATATTGGGGGTTTTGCCTGCGCGAATCGCTTTTACTGCCCGGTCCAGCATCTCCATGTAGAGGGTATAGCCGATGGTTTCCATCTGTCCGCTCTGCTCGTCGCCCAGTAGCTCGCCTGCGCCGCGAATTTCCATATCGTGGCTGGCCAGTGTGAAGCCTGCGCCGAGATCGTCGGACGCGCTGATGGCTTCGAGGCGTTTGACCGCATCGCGGGTCATGGCTTTGGGGGGCGGCGTCAGTAGATACGCATAAGCCTGATGATGGCTGCGTCCCACGCGGCCACGCAGCTGGTGAAGTTGCGCCAAGCCAAACTTGTCGGCCCGCTCGATCAGAATGGTATTGGCACTGGGGACGTCGATCCCCGTTTCGATTATGGTCGAGCAAACCAGCACGTTGAAACGGCGATGATAGAAGTCTGACATGACACGCTCGAGACTGCGTTCAGGGAGCTGACCATGGGCCACGGCCACGCGCGCCTCGGGTACCAGTTCGCGAATCTGTTCAGCCGCGTTCTCGATGGTTTTGACTTCATTGTGTAAAAAGTACACCTGGCCACCGCGCAGAATCTCCCGCAGCAGCGCCTCTTTGATGACGCTGTTGTCTCGCTGCTGCACAAAGGTTTTGACCGACAGACGCCGAGCGGGAGGCGTAGCGATAATGGACAGATCGCGGATACCGCTCATGGCCATGTTGAGCGTGCGAGGAATCGGCGTAGCCGTTAGCGTGAGAATATCGATTTCAGCTCGCAGGGTTTTGAGCTTCTCTTTCTGGGCGACGCCAAAGCGGTGCTCCTCGTCGATGATCAACAGCCCCATTTTGGGTAGTTCGACGCTTTTTGAGAGCAATTTGTGGGTGCCGATGACGATATCGGTCTGGCCACTTTTGATGCTCTCCAGCGTTTGGGTCATCTCTTTGCCGCCGGTAAAACGCGAGATCAAGCTGATATTGACGGCGGTATCGGCAAAGCGGTCTCGGAAGTTTTCGAAATGCTGGCGCGCTAGCAGGGTGGTGGGCACCAGTACCACGACTTGTCGGCCGGACTGCACGGCGAGGAATGCCGCCCGCATGGCGACCTCGGTTTTACCGAAGCCCACATCGCCGCACACCACCCGGTCCATCGGCTGGGGCGACACCATATCGCCGATGACGGCCTCGATGGCCGCCTGCTGGTCGGGTGTCTCTTCGAAGGGGAAGCTGGCCGCGAAGCGCACGTACTCCTCCCCAGGCGTTTCGTAGATCACGCCTTGCTGGGCTTCGCGGCGCGCATAGATGTCGAGCAGCTCGGCAGCGGTATCGCGGATTTTCTCGGCGGCTTTGCGACGGGCTTTTTCCCACTGATCGGAGCCTAGTTTGTGCAGTGGGGCGAGCTCGTCATCGGCGCCGCTGTAGCGGGAGATGAGGTGTAAGCTGTCCACCGGCACATACAGCTTGGCGCCGTCGGCGTAGGAGAGGGCAAGAAACTCATTGGCCTGACCGCCTGCCTCTAGGGTTTCCAACCCCATGTAGCGACCCACGCCGTGGGCCTGGTGAACCACCGGCGCGCCCTCGCGCAATTCTGAGAGGTGTCTTACCGCCAATTCATTGTCGTCGGTGGCCTTTTCCCGCCGACGGCTTTGGCGCACCACGTCGCCAAACAGCTCGGTTTCGCTGATCACCGCCACATCCGGCTCGGTGAGCCAGAGGCCGCAGCCGACCAAACTTTCGGTAATCGCCATGCGTTGGGTGTCGGCCAGGAACGCTTGGAAACTGTCGCTATGAGGCAACGACAGTGTCAGCGGAGCGAGGACGTCTTCCAGGGCTTCCCGTCGTCCGCGGGATTCCGCGACGAACAGCACACGAGTGTCGGAGTGCTGTTCCAAAAAATTGGCCAGCTCGCTCAACGGCTGCTTGGCGCGGGCGTTGATCGAGAGGGTAGGTAGGGCTTGTGCCAGTGGGCTCAGCGCGTGGCGCTGGCTGTCGTCCTCGGTGAGCTCCAGGCGCGGCCGCGCTTTGATGGCGGAAAACACCTCGTTGACCGGGAAAAAAGCGCGATGGGGCGGCAAGAGCGGGCGCGTCGGGTCGACGCCAAGATTGACATAACGCGATTCGATGGCCTGCCAGTGCTGCTCGGCAGCTTCAAATACGCCTGGCAGAAGGGCGACGCGGGTGTCGTCGGTGACGTGCTCGAACAGGGAGGCGGTTTCATCGAAGAACAGCGGTAAGTACTGCTCTAGCCCGGGAGAGGGGATCGCTTTCAGCGCGTCGTTGTAGAGTGGGCACTGGCGCGGGTCGACGTCGAAGAGCGTTTCGAACTGTTCGCGGAAGCAGGCAATCGCGCTACGACTCAGCGAGTACTCATGTGCGGGCAGCAGCTCGATGGTGTCGACTTTGTCCGTAGAACGCTGACTGCCAGGATCGAAGTGGCGCAGTGTATCGATCTCGTCATCGAAGAGATCGATGCGGATCGGTTCGTCCATGCCCATGGCAAACAGGTCGATGATGGCGCCGCGCATGGCGTACTCACCTGGCTCGTACACCGTTTCGACCGCACGATAGCCTGCCCGGGAGAGCGATTCACGAAACGTCTCGCGGTTTAACGTAGCGCCAGCCTTGAGCGTCATTACGCGGCCAGCGATATAGGAGACCGGCGGCAGGCGCTGCATGAGCGTATTGATCGGCACGAGCACGATGCCGCGCACACCATCTTGCAATTGGCGCAGCGTTCTCAGCCGAGCAGAGATGATGTCCTGGTGCGGCGAAAAGCTGTCATAGGGCAGCGTTTCCCAATCGGGAAAGGGGAGTACGGGCACGCTGCTGTAAAACGCCAGATCCTGCTCCAGACGCTGCGCGCTGGCTGTGTTGGGGGTGATCACCAGCAGTGGCGCATGGGCGGCTGTCTGAGCGAGCGCCAAGGCAGTCGCACTGCCCGGCGGCGCTTTCAGGTAAAGCGTGTCGCGTATCCCTTGCGGCTGAGGCGGTTCGAGCAGAGAGAAAGAAGACATAATTAAGGTATCGTTTTGCGCAGAAACGGAACCAAGATCATACACGATCCGCCCTTTCGCGCAGAGGCTTTGGCGCCATGGGGCGTTAAGATCGCTTGGTCGCTGCATCATTGGCGTTTGTAGTCAATACCCTTTTTCTGTAATACCCCTACATGTTGTGCGACTATCCATTCATTGCGGCACCTTAATAAGCTCCGGATAATACTCGGGACATCCCCGTTCATAACTCAATGAGGCCGCACGTGAGTCAGCAAGCGCTCGAAAACGTTTTTCAGGAATGGCAAAACAACGAAGCCCTGGCGGAGCAAATGATCCCACTAGTGGGGCAGCTCTATCGCCAGAACAACGTTGTGGCCACGATGTTCGGACGCTCTCTGATCAAGCGGTCGGTCATTCGCATTCTCAAAGATCACCGTTTCGTGCGTAAGATCGAAGGGACCGAGCTGTCCGTGGCGGATACCTTTCCCATCGTCAAGGCGATGAGCGAGATGAATCTGGGGCCTGCCCACGTGGATGTAGGCAAGCTGGCGGTCAGCTTCAAGCGGCAAGGTGGCGGTGACCTGAATGCCTTCTTGAACAAGGAGCTGAACGAGATCATCGACGGCTACCAGCCGGGTGCCAGCACGGGTGAGCCAAAAGATGTAGTGCTTTACGGTTTTGGGCGCATTGGACGCTTGCTGGCCCGGGTCATGGTCGAAAAAGCCGGTGGTGGTAACCTATTGCGTCTACGTGCCATTGTGGTGCGTGGTCGCGGGGACGTTGCTAAAGATCTAGAGAAGCGCGCTAGCCTGCTACGCCGTGATTCTGTGCACGGCCCGTTCGATGGCACCATCACTGTCGATGCCGATGCGCGTACCCTGACCATTAATGGCAACGTGGTTCAAGTGATCTATGCGGATTCTCCGAGTGACATCGACTACACCGCCTATGACATCCACAACGCGGTCATCGTCGACAATACCGGTATCTGGCGCGACGAAGCGGGCCTGGGGCAACATTTGGAGTGTAAAGGAGCAGCAAAAGCGCTGCTGACCGCTCCAGGTAAAGGCGATATCAAAAACATCGTGTTCGGTATCAACCACGAGTCGATCGGCGATAGCGACCGTATCGTCTCGGCGGCATCGTGCACCACCAACGCCATCGTGCCGGTTCTCAAGGTGCTCAACGATGAGTTTGGCGTGGTGACGGGGCACGTGGAAACCGTCCATGCTTACACCAACGATCAGAACCTCATCGATAACTACCACAAGGGCGATCGTCGCGGCCGCAGCGCAGCGCTGAACATGGTGCTGACCGAAACCGGTGCTGCCAAAGCCGTTGCCAAGGCGCTGCCGGAGCTGGAAGGCAAGCTGACCGGTAACGCCATCCGCGTGCCCACGCCGAACGTCTCCATGGCGATTCTAAATTTGACCCTGGAGAAAGGCACCGACGCCGAAGCGCTCAACGACTATCTGCGTCGTATGTCCATCGATTCCGCTTATCAAAAACAGATCGATTTCGTCGACTCGGCCGAGGTGGTCTCGTCGGATTTCGTCGGCAACCGCCATGCGGGTATCGTCGATGCCAAAGCGACCATTGCCAACGGCAACCACGCGGTCGTGTATGTTTGGTACGACAATGAGTTTGGCTATAGCTGCCAGGTCATTCGCATTCTGCAGCACATGTCCAACGTGCAATTTTTGAAGCTGCCACACTAAGCCGATGCGGCTATAGACGCGGTAAACGCTAAATTAGCGTATCAGCGACATGGGTTTTATCAACGCCACCCTCGGGTGGCGTTTTTTTGTTCCAGAAACAAATGGCCTAGAACGGCACATAGCACTTTTGGAGGCCATCAGGGATGTGGTCATTGGCCGCGCTTATCTTTATAATGCGATAGATTTTTCGGGGTGGTTCAAGCGTGCTTGAGCCTGACTGGTAACGATCTGAACAGCAAAACAAGAATTCACTGAACAGAAAATAAGCATTCGAACCCCTTACCTTCGTATATCCGATCCATCAACTGGGCGAGACTATGATCGAAGTCAAAAAAGGCCTGGATCTCCCCATCACGGGAGCGCCCGAGCAGCGTATTGACAATGCGCAGCCTGTGCGTCACGTGGCAATCCTGGGCACTGACTATGTTGGCATGAAGCCAACCATGGAAGTTCAGGAAGGGGATAAGGTCAAATTAGGCCAGCTTCTCTTCACCGACAAGAAAATCGACGGCGTTCGTTTTACGGCGCCTGCCGGTGGTGAAGTGGTCGCTATTAACCGTGGCGAAAAACGACGTCTACTGTCTGTGGTCATTAAAGTCGATGAAAATGAAGAAGCGATGACATTTGCTTCTCATGATCGTGGCGCTTTAGCACAGCTCGATCGTCAAACCGTTGTCGACCAGCTCGTCGAGTCTGGCATGTGGACCGCTCTACGTACGCGTCCTTTCTCACGCACGCCAGCTATCGACAGTGTGCCTGCCGATATCTTCGTCACCGCCGTGGATACCCATCCGCTGAGCGCTGACCCCGCCTTTATCATCAACGAAAATGCTCAAGCATTCGAAGACGGCCTCAAGGTGCTAACCCGCCTGACCGAGGGCAACGTTTTTCTGTGCACCGGAGCAAACGCTTCCGTACCCGGCGGCGATATTAGCGGCGTCAAGACAGAAAGTTTCGCTGGGCCGCACCCGGCAGGCTTGGTAGGCACGCATATTCATTACCTTTCGCCCGTCGCGCTGCACAAAAAAGTGTGGCACATCGGTTATCAGGACGTGATTGCGTTCGGTAAGCTGTTTACCGAAGGTAAGCTGGACATGAGCCGCATCGTTGCGGTGGGTGGCCCGCGTGCTGAAAAGCCTCGTCTGCTGCGCACCCGTATCGGGGCGAGCACCGAGGAACTCTTGGCAGGTGAAATCATCCAACCAGAAGACACCCGTGTGATTTCTGGCTCGGTCTTCTCTGGCGCTGCCGCAGAAGGCAAGGTGACTTATTTGGGGCGTTTCCACAACCAAGTCAGCTTGCTGGAAGAGGGCAACAAGCGCACGTTCATGGGTTGGCTCTCTCCCGGTGCCAATCGCCACTCGGTGATGGGCATCTATCTTTCAAAAATCAAAGGCCTGAGCAATTACGCGCCGACCACCTCGACGAATGGTTCCGAGCGTGCCATGGTGCCGGTGGGTAACTACGAACGCGTCATGCCGTTGGATGTCATGCCAACGCAACTGCTGCGTTCGCTGATTGTGGGCGACATTGAGGTTGCCATGCAGCTTGGGTGTCTTGAGCTGGACGAAGAGGATCTGGCGCTATGTACCTACGTTTGCCCCGGCAAATACGAGTACGGCCCAATCCTGCGTGACAATCTCACCATGATCGAGAAAGAGGCCTGATGATGGGTATTCGACAAACACTCGATAATCTCGAGCCGCACTTCCACAAAGGTGGTAAGTACGAAAAGTTCTATCCGCTCTATGAAGCGGTAGATACGATTTTCTACTCGCCCCCCAGCGTTGCAAAAACCACCGCTCACGTGCGTGATGGCGTCGACCTGAAACGCATCATGATCACGGTATGGATGTGCACCTTCCCGGCCATGTTCTTCGGTATGTGGAACGCAGGCTGGCAGGCGAACACTGCCATCGAAGCGGGTTATGCCTCCATGAACGGCTGGCGCGAAGCCATCATGATGACCCTCGCGGGCGGTCATGATCCCAGCAGCCTGTGGGCTAACTTCGTTCTTGGCGCGACTTACTTCCTGCCCATTTACCTCGTGACGTTCGTCGTGGGTGGTTTCTGGGAAGTGCTGTTTGCCATCAAGCGTGGCCATGAAGTCAACGAAGGTTTCTTCGTGACCTCCGTGCTGTTTGCGCTGATTCTGCCGGCCACCATCCCGCTTTGGCAGGTCGCTTTGGGGATTACCTTTGGCGTCGTGATCGGCAAAGAGATCTTTGGCGGCACGGGTAAGAACTTCCTGAACCCCGCGTTGACGGGTCGCGCGTTCCTGTACTTTGCTTATCCGGCGCAAATTTCCGGTGATGCAGTGTGGGTCGCCGCCGATGGCTACACAGGTGCGACAGCGCTCTCCATGGCGTTTCAAGACGGTATGTCTGCGCTGACCAACACCTATAGCTGGTGGGATGCGTTCCTGGGCTTCGTGCCAGGTTCTGTGGGTGAAGTCTCGACCCTGGCTATCCTGATCGGTGCCGCCGTACTGCTTTGGACCAAGATCGCCAACTGGCGCATCATGCTGGGCGTCTTCCTGGGCATGGTGATCACCAGCACACTGTTCAACCTGATCGGCTCCGAGACCAATGCCATGTTCGCGATGCCGTGGTACTGGCACCTCGTCATTGGTGGTTTTGCCTTTGGTATGGTGTTCATGGCGACCGACCCAGTGTCTGCCGCGATGACCAACCAAGGTCGCTTGGTGTTCGGTGCCCTGATCGGTGTGATGACGGTCTTGATCCGCGTAGTCAACCCGGCTTTCCCGGAAGGCATCATGCTGGCCATTCTGTTCGCCAACCTGTTTGCGCCGCTGATCGATCACTACTTCGTCCAGGCCAATGTTAAGCGCCGTCTCAAGCGTACTGGCGTACCGGCCGAGGAGACTGCCTAATGGCACAAGGTAACAACTCCATCAAGAAAGTTCTGATTGTCGCTTTCTCGCTGTGCATCGTGTGCTCGGTCATCGTCTCGACGGCGGCCGTGGCACTGCGCCCAGCGCAGCAGCTCAATCAGGAGCTGGACCGTAAAACCAACATCCTCAACGTGGCGCGTCTTTACGAGCCAGGAATGGATGTGGAAGAGACGTTCAGCAATCAGATCACTGCCCGCGTCGTCGAGCTGGAAACCGGTGACTACACCGAACAGTTCGACCCCAGTACCTTCGATGGTTTCGAAGCTGCACGCGATCCGGCCACTGGCCGTACGCTGTCTGGCGATCGTGACATCGCGGGACTCTCGCGCGTAGAAAATTTCGCGACTGTGTACCTAGTAGGCGATCCTGAGAATCCTGACCAGATCGTTCTGCCTATTCGTGGACAGGGCCTGTGGGGCCGTATGATGGGATTCCTGTCGGTAGAAGGTGACGGCAACACCATCGTTAGTATCACTTACTACGACCACAGTGAAACGCCGGGCCTGGGTGCCGAAGTCAACAATCCGCGTTGGCAAGCCCAGTGGGAAGGTAAAGAGATCTACAGCGAAGAGGGCGACCTCTCTCCTGAAATCCACCTGACCAAAGGCGGTGCGAGTAACGAGCACGAAGTCGATGCGCTCTCCGGTGCTACGCTGACCAGTAACGGCGTGACCAACATGCTGCAGTTTTGGCTGAGTGAAGAGGGCTTTGCTCCTTACTTGGCTAAATTCCGCAGCGGAACCGAGCCATCAGACGCCGAAGACACCGAGACTGACTTCGACGACGTTGAGGGGGCCTGATCATGGCGGATGTAAATGCAAAAGGCGTTTTAACGGCGCCTATTTTCAAGAACAACCCCATTGCGCTTCAGATTCTGGGGATCTGTTCTGCACTGGCGGTGACCACCAGCATGAGTGTGTCGCTGGTCATGTCGCTGGCGGTTATTTTCGTAACCTCTTTTTCGAACCTGTTCGTATCGCTGATTCGGAATCACATTCCGTCTTCGATTCGTATCATCGTTCAGATGACCATCATTGCCTCGTTGGTCATCGTGGTCGACCAGATCCTCAAAGCCTATGCTTACGAAATGTCCAAGCAGCTGTCGGTGTTCGTCGGTCTGATCATCACCAACTGTATCGTAATGGGCCGCGCGGAAGGTTTCGCGATGTCCAATACGCCGGGCATGTCTTTCCTGGATGGTATCGGTAACGGCCTGGGCTACGGTTTCGTCCTGATGGTGGTAGGTTTCTTCCGCGAACTGCTGGGTGCTGGCAGCGTCTTCGGCTTCACCGTGCTGCCGACCATTCAGAATGGTGGCTGGTACGTGCCGAACGGTCTGCTGCTGCTGCCGCCGTCTGCTTTCTTCATCATTGGTCTGTTGATCTGGGTACTGCGCTCTGTCAACCCGGAGCAAGTCGAAGAGAACGAGTTCAAGATGAAGCACAACACCAAGCCGAAGGAGGCCGTGTAACATGGAACACTATCTGAGCCTTTTCGTCGCTTCGGTATTCGTCGAGAACATGGCACTAGCCTTCTTCCTGGGCATGTGTACGTTCCTCGCGGTATCCAAGAAGGTGTCTTCTGCCATCGGTCTCGGTATTGCGGTTATCGTCGTACTGACGATCACGGTGCCGGTCAATAACCTGGTATTCACGTACCTGCTGCAAGAAGGCGCGCTGACCTGGACCGGCATTAGCGGTGCTGAAAACATCGACCTGTCATTCCTGGGTCTGCTCTCGTACATCGGTGTTATCGCGGCCCTGGTACAGATCATGGAAATGTTCCTTGATAAGTACGTACCGTCGCTTTACAACGCCCTGGGTGTCTTCCTGCCGCTGATTACCGTTAACTGCGCCATCCTCGGTGGCGTACTGTTCATGGTGGAGCGTAGCTACAACTTTGGCGAGGCCGTGGTGTATGGCTTCGGCGCGGGTACCGGTTGGGCGCTAGCGATCGCTGCGCTGGCAGGCATTCGTGAAAAGCTGAAGTACAGCGACGTGCCGGGCGGTTTGCAGGGTCTTGGCATTACGTTTATCACCGTTGGCTTGATGTCGCTGGGCTTCATGTCCTTCTCTGGCATTCAGCTTTAATCGGAGCCGGTTTTCTCGGCAGCCCAGGCTGCCGAGGTACAGAAAACCTTCAGCAATAGGAAACCGACATGGTTGATACATCTGTCATCTTGCTCGGTGTTGTCATGTTCACGGTCATCGTTATTAGCTTAACGGCGATCATTCTGGCAGCGCGCAGCAAGCTAGTGAGTAGCGGGGACGTGACGATCGAAGTCAACGGCGACCCCGAGCACACCCTGAAGACCCAAGCCGGCGGCAAGCTACTGAACACCCTGGCGGCCAACGGTATCTTCCTTTCCTCTGCGTGTGGCGGCGGCGGTTCCTGCGCCCAGTGTAAGTGCCGCGTGGAAGAGGGCGGCGGTTCTATCCTGCCGACGGAAGAGTCGCACTTCACCATGCGCGAGAAGAAAGAGGGCTGGCGCCTCTCTTGTCAGGTTCCTGTGAAGCAGGACATGAAAGTAGAAGTGCCGGAAGAAGTCTTCGGCGTGAAGAAGTGGGAAACCGAAGTAACGGCCAACCCGAACGTCGCGACCTTCATCAAAGAGCTCAACTTGAAGCTGCCCGAAGGCGAAGAAGTCGCTTTCCGTGCAGGTGGTTACGTTCAGCTCGTGGCTCCGCCTTACGACATCAAGTTCTCGGACTTCGATATCGAAGAAGAGTACCGTGGCGACTGGGAAAAGTTTGGTCTATTCGACATTTCCCACAAGAACAACGAGGAAATCATCCGCGCCTACTCCATGGCGAACTACCCGGAAGAGAAAGGTCTCCTCAAGTTCAACATTCGTATCGCGACGCCGCCTCCTGGCACCAGCCATCCCCCGGGTCTCATGTCGACCTACGTCTTCAGCCTGAAGCCGGGTGACAAGGTGACCGTCATGGGGCCGTTTGGTGAGTTCTTCGCTAAAGACACCGATGCCGAGATGATCTTCGTCGGTGGTGGTGCGGGCATGGCGCCGATGCGTAGCCATATCTTCGACCAGCTCAAGCGTCTGAAGTCCGATCGTAAGATTTCGTTCTGGTACGGTGCGCGCTCCTGGCGTGAAACCTTCTACAACGAAGAGTACGATCAGTTGGCAGAAGAGTTCCCCAACTTCGAGTGGCATCTAGCGCTCTCCGATCCGCAGCCGGAAGACAACTGGGAAGGCCCGACGGGCTTCATTCACAACGTGCTTTACGAAAACTATCTGAAGGACCATCCGGCTCCTGAAGATTGTGAGTACTACATGTGTGGGCCGCCCATGATGAACGCCTCCGTTATCAAGCTGCTGCTTGATATGGGGGTCGAGCCGGAAAACATCCTGTTGGATGATTTCGGCGGCTAATGTCGCATCCGCAGACGTTAGACACGGGGCTAGCCTTAGGGCTAGCCCCGTTCGTTTATGGAGTGATCGACATGCACATCGTGGGGAATTTGCCCGGAATGCCTGATCATTTTGCATTGGCTGGGGTACAATAGAGGATAATTTTTAAGGCACTTATCGGCGCGATGGCTGTCGGCAGGTAAGGCACTCAACGCAATGTCGGGAGGACCACATGGCAATTTGGCTACTGGTATTCGGTTTTATGGCGCTGATCATGGGGGCCATGGCCGTCGGTGTTTTGATGGGCCGTAAACCCATTGCAGGCTCCTGCGGCGGCTTGAACCAAATCGGCATGAAAGAGGGTTGCGATATTTGCGGTGGCAAAGACGAGGTTTGCGAAGAAGAGAACCGCAAACGTGGCAGCGTGCGCCGGCGCAGCGACGAAAGCCGCGGAGCAGATCTAGGCTATGATGCGACACGCCGTTGAGCCGCATCACGGCTAGCGATTCATGATATACACGCACACACGTTCAACGCTCGCTTAATCGCGGGCGTTTACGTATGTGTTGGCGAAAATGTAAAGGAATGAGGAGATCCAAACCGTATGGCGGTTCACAATTACGATGTCGTGGTTATCGGGACCGGTCCCGCCGGGGAAAGCGCTGCCATCAATGCTGCCAAACACGGTATGCGGGTGGCGATCATCGAGAAACAGACCCAGGTCGGTGGTAATTGCACCCACTGGGGTACCATTCCTTCCAAAGCGCTGCGCCACCAGGTCAAGCAGATCATGGCGTTCAATACCAACCGGATGTTCCGCGATATCGGTGAACCGCGCTGGTTCTCTTTTCCCAAAGTCATGGAGCGCTCGCGCGGCACGATCGACAAACAGGTCGAAATGCGTACGACATTCTACGCGCGCAATCGAATCGACCTCTTTCACGGCGTCGCGCGTTTCAAAGACGAACATACTGTCGTCGTTCGCGACCGCCAAGAGGGGATGGAAGAGTTAGTGGCCAAGAAAATCGTCATCGCCACCGGCTCACGCCCTTATCGCCCGGCGGATATCAATTTCCGTCATCCGCGCATCTACTGTTCCGATACCATCCTAAGCCTTTCCCATACCCCGCGTACGCTGGTGATTTTTGGCGCGGGTGTCATTGGCTGTGAGTACGCCTCCATTTTTTCGGGGTTGGGCGTCAAAGTCGATCTGATCAACAACCGCGATAGTCTGCTGTCGTTCTTGGACGACGAGATCAGCGATGCGCTCTCGTACCACCTACGCAAACATGGCGTACTAATTCGTCATAAGGAAGAGTACGAGAGCGTCGAGGGTGACGAGGCGGGCGTGGTGGTCCGCTTGAAATCCGGCAAGAAAATCCGCGCCGATGCGTTTCTTTGGGCCAACGGCCGCACGGGTAACACCGACAGTTTGGGGCTCGAGAACATTGGCCTAGAGGCCAACGGTCGTGGCCAGCTCAGCGTCGATGAACACTATCGAACGTCGATTCCGCATATTTATGCGGCAGGGGACGTGATCGGTTGGCCAAGCCTGGCCAGCGCCGCCTACGATCAGGGCTTGAACTCCTGTAACGAGCTCTTGGAGAAAGAGTACCGCTTCGTTAGCGATGTACCGACCGGTATCTATACGATTCCCGAGATCAGCTCCTTTGGCCCCAACGAGCGTGAGTTGACCGAAGCCAAAGTGCCCTACGAAGTGGGCAAGGCCTTCTTCAAGGACACCGCCCGTGCTCAGATCACCGGCGATACCGTGGGTATGCTCAAGATCCTGTTCCACCAGGACACGCTAGAAATTTTGGGTATCCATTGCTTTGGTGACCAAGCCTCCGAGATTTTGCATATCGGCCAGGCGATCATGCAGCAAGAGGGCGAGGCGAATACGCTCAAGTACTTCGTTAACACTACCTTCAACTACCCGACCATGGCCGAAGCTTACCGGGTCGCCGCGCAAAACGGTTTGAATCGCGTTTTTTAAGCGCCCATAAAAAGGGGGCTGATGCCCCCTTCCTGTTGTCACACCACTTTCCCGCGGTTAGGCCTTTACAGCGACTCCAGCAGCTGCCGTGCACGGGGCTGCCATTCGCCTTCGAGCGCAGCGGCACGCTCAAGCGATGCTCGTGCGTCGTCGATGCGCTCTTGTTGGTATTGCAAAATAGCGAGGTTCAGCCACGCTGCGCCCATCGTGGGGTCTAACTCCGTGGCAGACTTGAACGCGCTCAGTGACGCGCTCGCCTGCTGGTCGGCATACAGCGCATTCCCTAGCGCAAACTGCCCCATCGGGTTTTGTGGGAAGCGCTCGACAAACGCCTGCCAGCTACTCAGTGCCTTCTCGGTGCCATGCTGCTCTTCATAGGCGCTAATCGCTTCCAGAGCATTACGTGCGGTTACGCCCTCGGGTAGGCTGCCTGGCTCGCTGACCACAAAGCCCCAGCGCTCAGAACGAGCCCAGGTCGCATCGAATCGGCTAAACGATAGGGTATGCCGCTCGATCTCACCGCTACGCAAAACCAGCGTTTCGTTCGGCAAATCAAAACCAATCGCCACCGCATAGTGCCACATGGGAAAGGCGGGCAGGGCGAGGTTCTGCATCACGACGACCGGGTCGCCAGCTTCCAGATGCGTCAGCAGGGCGTCCATGGTGCCGCGAATGGGAATCGCCAGCCGTTCGTAGCGGCGTACCGTGGCCAACATCTCTGGCTGCACGCTGCCATCTCGGCCCGGTAAAAAGACCTGAGGAATCAGCTCGTCCAAGCCGACGTCCACGCCTTCGTGATTGAGTACCATCGCCAGGGTTGCCGGACCGCACTGATACTCGGTTTGGGCGTAAAACGGCACGTCGGTAAGCTCGGTTTGCGGAGTAAGGCTTGCTTTGGTGCTTTCCAGCAGCACGGGGCTGCGGGCACAGCCGGTTAGCAGCAGGATCAGCAGGCTCAACACCAAAACGCCCGCAGAGCGGGCGTTAACGGAACGGTCCATGGTCACCAATACGTTAGCGAGTGAACGGATAAACATCGGTCAACCCTAGGATGTCCGTTACCAGCAGAATGACGAATACCGCGAACAGCGCGCCGATCACACCGGCACCGGCAGGCAGTTGTTCGAGCTGCTGTGCCATTTGCTGAGCTTCGGCATCGCTAAGGGCTGCAACACGCGCCTCGACATCGGCGGGATTGACGCCCTGTTTGAGCAGTTGATCTTGCACATCGGCACGGGCGAGGATTTCGTTGATACGCTCGCGGTCAGCGCCAGCACGGTCGCCTGCTAAAACAGACTGCGTCGATACCAGATCCATACCTTGTGGAGCGGTAGGGGCCGCCACGACGGGCAGGCTGGTCAGCACTAACGCAGCAATCAAAAGGGTCGAGAGGTAAGCACGCACTGTTTTCATCGTCTTCATCCTTAGACTGGTCGGGGAGCAGGCCATCAAGGGCCCGTTAAATAGTATAGAAACAAACAGATGCGGTTTTAAGATAAAAATGCAAAGTACTAATTATTTGCACTAATGCGATAGGTCCAGGGTGTTTCCGCTAAAATGCCCTTGGCTCCGGCCATGGTCATGGCCAGATCGTGCAGCCCCGGCCACAGCGGTACGACAGAGGCGCCTTTGACCGCCAAGTCCAAGCGCTGCGCCATGAGCAGCAGTTTGTGCAAGCGCTTCATGGAGAGTCGGCCAATGGCTTTTTGATAGGCCGGGCGGCGTTTATCGAAAATCATCGGCTTTTGGGTTTTGCAGGCGTGTTCGAAACTCTGGCCCTGGTCGAGATGCTGATGCAGGGACAGCAGGGTGCGCAGCTCGCGGGTCAGCGCCCATAGGACGATGGGCGCTTCCACGCCTTCGCTCTTCAGGCCGTGGACGATCCGCGAGGCGCGGCTGGGTTCGCCTTTCAAGCAGGCGTCTGCCAGATTGAAGACATCGAAGCGGGTACTGTCTTCGACGCCTTGAGCAATGTGTTCGACGTTGAGCCGAGTGTTGGCCGGGTAGATCAGCGCCAGCTTCTGTAGTTCCTGATCCGCCGCCAACAGATTGCCCTCGGTGCGCTCACCCAGTAAGCGCGCCGCTTCCAGGTCGATTTGCAGGCCGTGATGCGAGGCCCTATCGCGCAGCCAGTAGCCAAGGCGCGAGGCATCGACCGGCCAAACGGGCACGAACAAGCCGTGTTTGTCCAGCGCCTTGAACCAGGCGCTTTTCTGCTGCTTGGCATCGACTTTGCCCATGCTGACCAGCAGCAAATCATCGCTGCCATCCATCATGTCTGCGTACTGCGCCAGCGCTTTGGTGCCTTCCTGCCCCAGCTTTTGATTGCCCAAACGCAGCTCCAGCAGCTTGTTAGAGGCAAACAGCGAGAGGTTACTGGCGGTTTCCAGTAGCCGTCCCCAGGCAAAGTTGGGCTCCACGTCCAGCACTTCGCGCTCTTCGATACCCGCTTGGCGGGCGGCGGCGCGGACGGCATCGCAGGCGTCACGATGCTGAAGCGGCTCGTCACCCGCCACGATCACCGCTTTCGGCAGCTTCTTGGCAAGAGCGGCAGGCAATTGATCGGCAAATACCTTCACCGCAGCGCCTCGAGATTGGCCAACCGTTCGATGATGCGCTGGGCAAGCTGGCGGGTCAGCGTTTGCTGGGCTTCCTGGAAGAGCGTCTCCCGGTTCAGCAGGTCGTCATCGCTGACGCGAATGCGCGTGCTGGTCGCCACCGTAGCATCGTTCAACGCGTACGCGCCGGTATCGCGCTGCTGCACCGACAGCGACGTGCTCAGCGTTAGTTCATGCTCTCGGCTCGCGCGACCCTCGGTGCCAATGGGGCGCTGCTGTAGCGAGGGGGTGCTCAGCGTCACGCGCCAGGGCGCACCGCTTGTCACCTCGGTGCCCAGTTGCTGCAGACGTGTGCGAAGCTGCTGAGCGAGAGCGCTATTGTCATCGCCCTCTAACGATAGCGCAGGAAGACGTGGCATGGATTCCGAACCGCGCAAGCGGAACCCACAGCCGCTGAGCAGCACCGCCACCGAGGCGGCAGTACTCAGGGTCAAGAAGCGACGGCGATTCATCCACTCACCACAATGTTAACCAGCTTGCCGGGCACCACGATCACCTTACGAACCGTTTTGCCTTCCAAATGGCGCTGGACGTTATCGTTTTCCATCGCCAGTTGCTCGATGGCGGCTTTATCAGCGCTGGCCGGAGCTTCCAGGCGGGCGCGAAGCTTACCGTTCACCTGTACCACCAGCTCGATGCTGTCGCGGGTCAGGGCGGCTTCGTCGACGTCCGGCCACTGGGCTTCGATGGCCGGCTGTTCGTGGCCGAACTGTTGCCACAGCGTGTGGCACAAGTGCGGGGTAATAGGGGCCAGCAGCAGGACGCAGGCCTCTAGCGCTTCACGGCTGACCGCCAACCCCAGCTCGGAGGTATCCTCGAACTTGGCCACCGCGTTGGAAAGCTCCATCACGGCCGCAATGGCGGTGTTGAACGTGGTGCGACGGCCAATGTCGTCGCTGGCTTTCTTGATGGTTTCGTGGGTCTTGCGGCGTAGCGCTTTTTGGACGTCGTCGAGCGCGTCGACGTTCAGCGTGCCCGGCGTGCCCGCTTCCAAGTGCTCGCTGACCTGACGCCAGATACGCTTCAAGAAGCGATGCGCGCCTTCCACACCGGAGTCCGACCACTCCAGCGACTGCTCGGGCGGTGCAGCGAACATCATGAACAGGCGCACGGTGTCGGCACCGAACTTGTCGATCATCGATTGCGGATCGACGCCGTTGTTCTTCGACTTGGACATCTTCTCGATGCCGCCCATCTCCACCGGCTGGCCGTCGCTCATCAGTACGGCGCTCAGCGGGCGGCCTTTCTCGTCGCGCTTCACTTCCACATCGGCGGGATTAAACCACTCTTTACCGCCGTTCTCTTTAATGCGGTAGAAGGTTTCGGCGATCACCATGCCTTGGGTGAGCAGCTGCTGGAACGGCTCGTCGGAATTGACCATGCCGAAATCGCGCAGCAGCTTGTGGAAGAAGCGGGCGTAGAGCAGGTGCAGAATGGCATGCTCGATACCGCCAATGTAGAGATCCACCGGCAGCCAGTAGTTGGCGCGCTCGTCCAGCATCGCCTCGTGGTTATCCGCACAGCAGAAGCGGGCGAAGTACCAGGAGGACTCCATGAAGGTATCGAAGGTGTCGGTTTCACGCACCCAGCCGTCGCCCAGCTCGGAGAACTCCGGCATCTTCTTCAGCGGCGAGCCGGAGGCATCCACGGTGACTTCCATGGGCAGGGCGACGGGCAGCTCGTCATCGGAAAGCGGTACGGTTTGGCCTTCCGGGCCGTACTTCACCGGAATCGGCGCGCCCCAGTAGCGCTGGCGGGCAATGCCCCAATCGCGCAGGCGGTAGTTGGTTTTCACTTCGCCACGGCCCAGTTCGGCCAGCTTGGCGGCAATGGCATCGAACGCCGCTTGGAATTCCAGGCCGTCGAACTCGCCGGAATTGATCAGCGTGCCGTGTTCGACATACGCGCCTTCGGAGATATCCGGCGTGTTGCCTTGCTCATCGGCGACCACCGGCTTCAGCTCGACACCGTACTTGGTGGCAAACTCCCAGTCGCGCTGGTCGTGT
Organism: Vreelandella piezotolerans; assembly: GCF_012427705.1. Taxonomy (NCBI): domain Bacteria; kingdom Pseudomonadati; phylum Pseudomonadota; class Gammaproteobacteria; order Oceanospirillales; family Halomonadaceae; genus Vreelandella; species Vreelandella piezotolerans. The sequence goes on from NZ_CP048602.1 coordinate 1,648,755, forward strand.
GCGGGCACGGCCATGACCGCGCCAGTGCCAAACTCCATGAGCACGAAGTTGGCCACAAAGACGGGCACTTCTTCACCACTCAACGGGTGAATGGCTTTATGGCCCGTGGTCATGCCCAGCTTCTCTTTGGTGGCCATTTCCGCTTCAGAGGTGCCGCCTTTGGCGCACTCTTCACAGAACGCCGCGATCTCGCTGCTCTGCTCGGCGGCCTGTTTGGCCAGCGGGTGCCCGGCGGCCACGGCCACGTAGGTCACGCCCATCAGCGTGTCCGGGCGGGTGGTGTATACCGCCAGCGGCTCGCAGGCGCTACCATCGGCGGCTTTGATATCGAAGCTCAGCTCGACGCCACGGGATTTACCAATCCAGTTGCGCTGCATGGTTTTGACCTGCTCGGGCCACTCGACGTTATCCAAATCCGCCAGCAGTTCATCGGCGTAGTCAGTGATCTTCAGGAACCACAACGGGATCTCTTTGCGCTCCACCGGCGCGCCGGAACGCCAGCCGCAGCCGTCGATGACCTGTTCGTTGGCTAGCACGGTTTGGTCGACCGGGTCCCAGTTCACCGTGGACATCTTCTTGTAGACCAGCCCTTTCTCCACCAGCTTGGTGAAGAACCACTGCTCCCAGCGGTAGTAGCTGGTGTCGCAGGTAGCGAATTCACGGCTCCAGTCGTAGGCAAACCCCAGTGCCTTCAACTGGTTGCGCATGTAATCGATGTTCTGATAAGTCCACTTGGCAGGCGGCACCTGATTTTGGATCGCGGCATTTTCCGCCGGCATTCCGAACGCGTCCCAGCCCATGGGCTGCATGACATTTTTACCCTGCATGCGCTGGAAACGTGAGACAACGTCGCCGATAGTGTAATTACGCACGTGGCCCATGTGCAGCTTGCCGCTGGGGTAGGGGAACATGGATAGGCAGTAGAACTTTTCGCGGTTGGCGTCTTCTACGGCTTTGAAGCACTGGTGCTTGTCCCAGTACTGCTGAGCATCACGTTCGATATCACGGGGGCTGTAATGTGCGTCCATCGGTGTTTTCAATGCCTTGGGGTCATTCGCCCAGCTAAGGGCGCAAAGTGAATAATAGATGACGACTGTCAGATAAGTAGCGTCGATTGTATCCTATGCGGGTGTATCCTTGAACGGCTAGCCGATGATAGGCATCACCTGTGGCAACAAAAGGAGAGGACCCATGGAAAAACAGAACGATCACCGCCTTCGCGAAGGCTACGAGCGCCTGTTGGAGCGCATGCAAGATGGCGCCAACGAGCTCACTTGGGACAACCTGCAAAAGGATTTGGACGACGCCGTTGCCTTCGAAGCCGAGCTGGAAGAGTACACCAAAGACGAGCTGGCCCTGCTACGCGCCTGGGTAGAGCGCGACCTGAAAGACATGCGCTACTACATGGCCGATACCGGCAAGCAGGTGGCAAGCTGGCTAGGGATCGATATCGACCAGCTCTCCCGCCGCGTGGCGGAATCGCTACTCTCGATTGCCGACCGCAGCATCGTCGAGCGCGAACGCTTCGAGGATGACCTGGAAGCCGCCCGCGCCGACTACTGCGAAGGCGAAATGGCCGCCCCTGGCTTGATGGCCTGCACCCACTGCGATGCCCAGGTAATGCTCAACGAGGTCGCCCGGCTGGAACCCTGCCACCAGTGCGGCCACCGCTACTTCTACCGCTTCCCCAATAAAATCATCGAAACCTGATTGTTAACCCAGCCAAGCGCCCAAGCCTGCGATCGCCCCCAGCGAGAGCAGGCTCATCATCGCTGCGTAGGGCAGGTTGTCTTTCATCATGCGATACCCGCTCACTCCATAGCGGCCCTGTAAGGAAAGATTGATACCGGAAAGCGGCCCTACGCTGGTGCCCACCGCCCAGGCGCTCAGCGCCACAAAGGCAAACAGCGTTTGCTCGCCGCCGCTCAAATCCAAAATAGACGCCAGCACCGAAACGCCAATAATTGGGTGCAGCCCCGCCAGCGCGCTCAGTGTAATGGCGGCAAAGCTGGCCATGGCCTGCCAGGTGCCAAAGCGGGCAAACAGCGTCCACTCATCGCCCGCAGCGGCGGCCACCAGCGTCGACAGCCCCAAAGTAAGTAACCCCGCCGCTAGAAACAGCGAAATCTCCCCACGCATGGCGGGCAGGCGGGTCACGGTATGCTGGCGAATACGCCGCAGGGTAAAGCGCGGCCCTTCCCGCAGGTTGCTTAACAGCGCCACCCCCGGCAGTAAAAAGGTAATGATGCTGACGATGGTCAGCGACGGCGTGATCCAGAAGTGAAACAGCATCACCAGCGCCGCCATGCCCGCTGGCATCAGCAGGCTGCGCGGCGATAGCGAAAAACCATCCACCTCGGCCAAATCGAACCGCCGCCGCAGCTCTAATGTGGTCAATAGCCCCGAGAGCATGGCCATCGGAAAACCCACCACGGCAATCTGGGCGTACTGCACCGATGGCACCAGGGCAATCACCACCGCCATGGAGGCAAAGAAGGGCGACCAAAGGGCTGCGCTAGAAAGCCCCCGGTTCAGCGCCAGTAGCTGCGGCGTGGTCAACGGCGCACGGCGGGCCAAGCGGTCGCCCACCATGAACACCGTCGATAGATTCAAAATCGTGCCAAGAAAATGAACCCCCAGCCAGGTGCGTAGCACGCCGTCCGCCCCCGTTACCCGCTTACCCGGCGCACGCTTGTTGCCCTGGGTGCCGATCAGCGAGATAAAACTCACGCCCACCAGCATGGAAGCCACGAACACGTTCCCCTGCAGCATGGCAGGCCAGTTCACCGCCGCGCCATACACGGTTTGCGCCACCACCAGCATCACCACACCCAGGGCAATCAACACTCCAGCCTGAATGCGTGAACGCTTGGGAATATCCCGCCACAGCAGCGCCACCGCCGCCCACAACAAATAGCTCACCGCCTGCGCGGTCGGCACCGCCCCGGTAAAGCCCACTATCTGCGCCAAAAGCCCCAGCAGCACCAATACCCCCGCCAAGCGCTGCCGCCTCGTCGTCTCTCGCATCTCGATCCCTTACTGGTTGAGTTAGCAGGCTAAGCTGGTTTGCGAGAGAAGGCTAGTCGCAAGAGGTTAAGGGGTAAGGGAGATGGCATGTGTGGGAGGTGACAGATGTAGCAGGTGGCAGAGGCGAAAGATGGATGGTGCGGGAGATGATAGTTGTGAGAGATGGAAAGAGTGGAAGATGACATGAGTGGGAAGGCGCTTCAGCGCGCGATGACCCAGCCACCCAGACATCGAAAAAGCCACCGATCCCGTAGCGCGGCGTAACGAACGAAGTGAGGCACCCGCGAAGCACCGCAACGCGGTGCCGAATGTGCCACCCAAGGCACGCAAAAATTTTCGCAAGGTAGGTGACCTAAGCAAATTTTATGAATAGAGTATGATTAAACAGGCAAAACGAGCGTGCAGGATAATAGGGGATATGTAGCCTGATTCAAGGGGTTGTTATTTAAAATCAATGGGTTAGGTGTTTTTTGGGACTGTATAACATCAATGACTGTGATCGCTCAGTTATTGATGTTATGTAGCGGGCTATATAACCACTGTTAGCCATCCTCAGGGAGAATACATGCCATCTTTGGATTTTGAGACGGAAAAGACAAATTTCCGAGATTACTACAACGAAAATAGTGGGCTACTAGATGGAGCAAAGGGGTCATTCATCACTCTAGTGAATTCCTTAATCAGAAGCTCCAGCGATATTGCTTTGTCAAAAATTGAAGGCCGAGTAAAAGATAGGGACGAATGCGTAAAGAAATTCAGCAGAAAATATCGAACAGATCTTGAATCAGAAGGCGACGAATATCAGATTATAGATCACATCACCGACCTAATAGGCTTGCGGGTAGTTTGCCTCTATGAGGATGATATAGTCAAAATTAAAGATCTTTTGTGCGAGCATTTTGATGTTATTGATATAACTGACAAGATTTCACAGATTGAAAATACCGAAAACTCTTTCGGCTACAAGGGTCTCCATTTGGACCTGAAATTAAATGAACAAAGAAGGGGGCTTCCTGAATATTCGAAGTTCACAGATTTCCAGTTTGAAGTTCAAATACGGACGATAATACAGGACTCATGGAGCGTTATTGATCACAAGATTAAGTACAAAAAATCTATACCGAATTACCTTAAAAGACGAATTAACTCTCTAGCCGCGCTATTTGAGGTAGCAGATAGGGAGTTCAGAGAAATCCGAAATGCTACAGAAGAAAGTATAAGGGCAGAAGACGTACCTCAAGAACAAATCACTCAGGAAACCGATCAAGTTGAATCGGGTGAAGAAGCACCTAGGTTTACAATTTCCCCTTTAAACGCGTTCAGCTTTTTGAAGATAGCGCAGCACTTTTTTAACGGTTTTGAGTTCGAGTCCCATAAGGTGGACGGATTTACCGAAGAAATTGTGTCTCTGAAACCGGATATAACTCGCGGAAAATTCAATTTCTATATGCGAGAGAATATCTCGCTAGTAAAGCGATATAAGGAGTTTTTCGAACATGAGTACCCAAATGATAAGTTGAATCCTTATACAATTATTAGGCACTGCCTATATAACGGTAATAAGGAAGCGTTTTCTAAATTGCTAACCAACCAATCAACCGAAACGTTTGAAGCATGGCTGGCAGAAAATGGCTAACAAAGCGCTGCTGTCGGAAAAACTTTACGCTACGCTTCAAGTTTTCCGCAGAGCGCGGCGTTAGATTTCCGTTGCCACAAAGGAGGTTGTTTTGACCAAAGAGATAAAAGTGTTATCAAAAGATGAAGTGGCAACTAGTGTTGATCAATTTACAGCGGGATTGACGCAGTACCTCGGTGAGCTTGGGTTGCCTAATGAGCATGTCCTAGTTCCTGTTCAAGAGCGCCAACGGGTGATCGCTAACGTGCCTGATGTGATCGAGTTGATCGATGCTAATCGGAAATCGACATCGATCTATCTGTCAAAATTTATTGCTGCCTGCGGGGCAGGATTGTTTGATGCCGCCCTTAACTTCATCTGGGACGAGACTGTTGTAAACCTTCGAAATAAAGTGGCACGTTTTGATTTAGAGTATTTTTATGACAGTGTCGTGACAGATACCAAGCGCAGAGCAAAACTGAAAGATGAAGATGATCTTCAAAAAATAGAAGAGTGGGAGTTGATACGGGGCTGCCATCTGACAGGAATACTTTCTGATATTGGTTACAAGCACTTGGACTATATAAGGGATATGCGGAATTGGGCTAGCGCAGCGCACCCAAACCAAAATGACCTCACTGGCTTTCAGTTGATATCTTGGCTGGAGACTTGTATTCGAGAGGTTATTGCAAAGGAGCCTGAAGGGCCTGTAATTGAGGTCAAGCGTTTTCTTAACAGTATTAGGGAAGGTCTGAATAACTGCCGATATTCATCAACGCTTACTTGAGCCGACAAAAAATCGAAAATTCAGACACTCTTCTCCCTTTCTTTGTGTATTTTTGCTCCTTTCCCGCTCATTGAGCGGGAAAGGAGCGCAATCGCCCTATTCCCATAGGTATTTCTCACTGATCAGCAGGTTGCTGAACGCCGCCAGCAAGTGCAGGCGCTGAGTGTTTTTGGCCAGTCCACGATAGCGAGCCTTGCCATAACCAAAAACTTGTTTGATGTACCGAAAGGGGTGCTCCACCTTGGCACGGATACTGGCTTTGATGTTTTCGACTTTCTGTCGCCTGGCATCTAGCTTCTTGCGTGTGCCAGGCCGTTTGGCAATATACCAAGAGATATCGTTGCGGTGCTTGTGCTCGTCGCGTTTTTGAATACCCAGGTAACCGGCATCACCGAAGACGCGTTGCTCTTCACCGTGAAGGAGCTTATCGGCAGGCACAATGTCATGGACATTGGCAGCCGTGGTCTCGATGCTGTGAATCAACCCAAGCTTATCGTCGACACCTATATGCATTTTCATGCCAAAGTGCCAAGAGCTACCTTTTTTAGTCTGGTGCATTTCCGGATCGCGCTCGCCTTTTTTGTTTTTGGTGGAACTAGGCGCAGAGATGATAGTGGCATCGACAATGCTCCCTTCGCGCAGCATCAGGCCATTTTTCTCTAGGTGGTTGTTCACTTCCTGGAACAGCACCTTGCCAAGGCCGTGATGTTCCAGAAAATGGCGAAACTTGAGAATCGTGGTTTCGTCCGGCAATCGGTCTAGTTTCAAACCGGCGAATTGGCGCATGGACTCGATCTCGTAGAGGGCGTCTTCCATGGCCGGATCGCTCAGGTTGTAAAACAACTGCATGCAATGGACGCGGAGCATGGCAGACAACGGATACGGAGGCCGCCCGCTCTCGCCCTTGGGGTAATAACGGGCTATCTTCTTCTCCAGCTGCGTCCAGGGGATCAGCTTGTCCATCCGCTCCAGAAAGAGTTCGCGGCGAGTCTTTCTCTTCTTGTTCTGGTACTCGGCTTCGGAGAAGGTGATTTGATCCATGGCAGCACTGAAACCTATGCAGTTGACGATAGCCGTATTATCACTGATGGCAGTGACTTTTTCAGAGCTTCCTTAGAAATACCACACTCACTGAGCAGGACTCCCAGTATATTCGGGCAGGAATCGAGTATTTACCTCCCGAGTTGGCAACTTCCGTACTCAGAACCTTATTTGGTATGTACACAACCAAAGATGCGGCAGTTCAGATTAAAAGCAACATCAAGTTGGTGGCTGGCTCAGCGTGGACTGTTGCGCCAGATGAAGTTAAATACGAGTGTGGCTTTAAATACGCAACATTTGCATCAAACGGGGAGGTAGATAGAAAAGAGGCTGCCAACGAGTTCCTTTCCGTTGTTGGAGGCCTACCGTTTCTTCCAAATGATACGCTTGCGCTAGAAATGGCTGACAAAATTGACAGCCTATTTGCCGCCCATGCTGGATTTAATAATTTTCACAACGAGCCTGCTCACGCTCGAGCTCTTGATGCCTACGTTTCTTCTGCAGGCACGGTACCTGATGCCGTTCGAAAATCTTATGTTAAGACACTTGTGATGGCTCGAATTGGAAACGGTCATGGGGTGTCAGATATGGCTGTACCGTATTACGAACGCTTGATAACGAAATTTGGTGAGGCCGAGTTGCGAGAGGTGGCACTTCTTTTAACCGATCGAGAATTTTCATCCCGTGTTGGACTACGATCCTGTCTTTCAAATTTCAGGGCATTACTAGGGCGATTGGCGCCTCGAACTACTAATCAAGTCACTCAGCAGGCCTTTGCTCAGATACAAGGGGCTACCGATGCGCAAATCCCGAATTTAGGCAAAGACAGTGCATATAAACGGCTTCTGGGAGTACGATAAATCTAACCAGGCCATGCACCGGATGCCAAAACCTGCGCTTCGCTACGGCTTTGTCACCGGTGATGGCAGCGTTACATCCCTACGAAGAGGTCTTCATGAAACATACTTTTTCACAGCGAGTGGCACCCTACGTCGAGGTTGAGCTGACGAATGCCAAGCGGGCAAGGTCAGCGGGTGATACCCAGCAGGAATTTTCCCATCTCGAACGGGCGCATGTGCTTGGGCAGGAATCAACGTATTGGCACGTTAAGGTCCATTTGATGATGCTGGCATGGGCAATTCGTAATCGTTCATTTCGAGAAACGCTAGGTCAGGCTTTTCGGATTGTTGGTGCTGCGACGAAAACTGTATTTGGGTTGGTGCCACAAGGCAATACGGGTGGTGCCAATGTGAGCCCGTTCAAGAAGATGCCAATTGCACCGGAGTTGGCTACTTTGATTCAAAAGGCCAAGTCCGGTGTATAACCATACGCGTCACACGGATGTCCTTTACGCCGCTCCGCTCTGTAAAGACCACCGGTGCGCTATGCGTTATGTTTTCTGGAGAGATCGTGCGTAAAGAAGATATTAATGACCCTTTAAAGGAGTATGCGTTTGATTTCTTTTATTGGTTCTCACGATTTGAGTTTGCGCTTAAAGAAAACCGTTTCTTAAAACGCAATGGCGCTGGAGAAAATGCAGAACCGGGGTGGGATGCGTTCGTAGAAAGGTACGCAGAGACGTTCGAACACACAGCGGAAACCAATAGGCTAATTGAACTTAACCCCAAAAGACAAAAGGTTGGGGAGCATTCAGACCTTCAATGGCGCGAAGTAGGCTTAGCAGATTGTAACTCTGAACTCTGTAGAGTTGTTCGCTTACTTAAAACGATCAGAAACAACCTCTTTCACGGAGGTAAACACGGTGCAGAGGGCTGGGATAATCCAGAACGAACACAAGACTTATTGGTTACAGGTAAATCAATCCTAGATCAATTGGCAAGGTTGGCTGACATTGAAGCAGACTATACCCAATACTATTAAAAACATAACAAGCAAAGGCAGCATCGCCCTGCGGGCTGGACGCGCTACCGCGCGCCGCTGCTTTGGGCGTTAGCTGTGATTGTCCCATCCGAGAAGTGATACTATAGTGCCACTAACAGTCTGATTCAGGGTGAGCCCATGAAAGTCGAGCTTGTTACGAACCTCAAGCGCCAAGCCACAAAAATTCTGGCCGATCTGCACCTGTCTAAAGAACCGGTACTGATCACGGAGCATGGCCAGCCATCCGCATACCTTGTCGATGTGCAGGATTACGAGTTTATGCAGCGCCGGCTTGAGCTGCTTGAGGGGCTCTCACGGGGAGAGCGTGCTGTACTTGAGGGAAGAACGTACAGCCAAAGTGAGGCTAGGGAGAAAATGAGTAAATGGCTGAAGTAATCTGGACGGAGCCTGCCCTTCAAGAACTGGATGCCATCGCTGAGTACATCGCTCTGGATAATCCTGCTGCCGCAAGTCATCTGGTTAAAGAAGTTTTCGATAAGACCGAGCGCTTGGCAGATTTTCCCCAATCCGGACGGATTCCTCCAGAGCTCCCTAATTCGGTATACAGGGAGGTAGTGGTTCCACCATGTCGCATTTTTTATCGTGAGGATGGGCAGCGGGTTCTCGTTCTCTATGTCATGCGAGAGGAGCGGCAGCTTCGGGCGTACATGCTTGGGAACAGCTAACCAGGCGCGTCACTCGGATGCCTTTGTCTCCGCTTTGCTACGTCAAAGTCACCGGTGCGCTTCGGCGTTGAACATTGCGCTATTTTTGTCTGGCCACAAGCCGGACGTGGAGACCGCCATTGGCAGCGGCCCCCCGGCGGGGCAGGTGCTGGATTCCATGTTTGACGACGATGAAGACGACCAGACACTACGCATCGCTTTTGACTTCGATGGCGTGCTGGCGGGCGACGAATCCGAGTCGGTCATGCAGGCATCAGGACTCACGGCCTTCCATGATCATGAAGTCAAGAACGTGATGCAGCCGCATCACCCTGGGCCACTGAAAGAGTTCCTGGTACGCATTTCAAGAATCCAGTCGGCGGAAGAAGCGTACAAACAGCAGCACCCGGAGTATGAAAACCGTATACGCGTATCGATTGTCACGGCCCGCAATGCGCCTTCCCATGAACGCGCCTTGAAAACGCTGAAAAGCTGGGGTGTCATGGCCAACGATGCGTTTTTCCTCGGCGGAATCGAGAAGGGCAGAGTGCTGGGTGTGTTGAAGCCGCACATCTTCTTCGATGATCAGTCTGGCCATTTGCAGTCTGCCAGTGCGGTGGTGCCTTCTGTTCATATTCCGTTTGGTGTCACCAACCAGCCCAAGGCGAAGGCAGATGAGCTTTCTGCCGGGAGCTGACCCCATTCATCTTACAAGATGGGAACCGACATGACCCTGATGACGCTCCTGTTATTCATACCTGCATGCTTTGCCCTGAACATGGCCCCCGGCCCCAACAATCTGCTCTCCATGGCGAATGCCAAGCGATACGGCAAACATGTTGCTGGGTGCATTTCGCTCAGCTCGGTGGCGCGGCCTCGCGGGTGCCTCGCTAATCGCTCGTTACCACGCGCTACAGGGGGCTGCCCTGGGTGGCGCGTCGCACCGTCGTGAGGCCATGTGCCCGGGATCGCTTTCTCGCCGTGAGTGCCATACCTTTTTATCGAGGCTCTGCTGCTTTGCGCGACTTGAACGTCACCCTCTGGGGCGTCGGTGTGCACGCGCTGTACAAGGCTCATCAGTATTACCCGAGAGCCATATTCCGACGAAACACCTGCTTTGCCTAGGCAACGTTTCCTCATGAAACGGCTAGGCGTTGTGGTTAACCTTTTCCATCCAATAGGTCCATCCAATAGGCGCTCGAACAGTCAAGGAGCGGCATCATGAACGGAATAACGCTGCGTACAGCGCATTATAATGAGTTGGGGGCGTTGGTAGACATCGACGATGATGCGGGCCAGCTGTTCGTTCGTGCTGGGCTCGACATCGATATCGAGCAGGGGCATCCTTTTGTCGTATCGGAACAGCAGCGATGGGCTTTTGCCATTGAACGCGGGCTCGCCCTGGTGGCCGCTGACACTGTCAATAGGCCTGTCGGCTTTATGATCCTCGGTGTCGTTGATGGAGTGCCTTATCTGGATCAGCTTTCCGTGCGCACGGACCACATGCAGCAAGGAATAGGTAGCATGCTGATTCATCATGCTATTACTTGGAGCGATCATAGCCCCCTCTGGCTTACCACCTATGCGCATTTACCATGGAATAAGCCCTTCTACGAGAAGCATGGTTTTGTGAGGCTTCCGGAAGAAGAGTGTGGCCCAACGCTTTACGCTATCTTGCGAGAACAGCGGGCAACGCTTCCCGACCCGATGCAGCGGATTGCCATGGTGCGCCGTTGCCCGTAGCGTCAGGCAAGTTGGTCATTTCAAACGAACGTCATCTTCCCTCAGGAGCCTATGGAACATCGATATATCGTCATTTTCGATGGTGTGTGCAACTTCTGCAGCGGTGCTGTGAAGTTCATCATCAAGCGAGATCCACAGGGCGTTTTTGCCTTCACCCCGATGCAGAGTGAGTTGGCCCAGGAGCTGACGGAGCGCTTCAACGTCCCCGATGTGGGCGCGGATACTTTGGTGCTCATTAAGCAGGGTGAATGTTTCGTTCTTTCCGATGCGGCCCTTGAGATCGCCAGAGATCTGAAAGGGCCGTGGCGGTTCTGTTATGTATTCAAGGTTGTGCCAAGGCCGATCAGGGATGCGGCTTACAAACTATTCGCGCGGCATCGCTATCGGCTCTTTGGTAAGAAAAATGCCTGTATGGTGCCGTCAGCAGAAGTGAAGTCGCGTTTTTTGGGTATCGATAGCTAATCTCCACGTCATCCACGGCTACCGCCCTCGTCTAGTCGTTAGCATGTTGGCGGCTGTGCTCCAGCTCTTCGATCATTTTACGCGCGGCATTGGAAAGGGTGCGGTTGGTGTGCACCAAATAGCCGAGCGGGCGGTGAATGGGCGCGGTGTCTACCGGTAGCGCCACCAGCTCGCTGTCGATCATTTTTTCCGGCAGCAGGCTCCAGCCAAGTCCGACGCTGCACATCATCTTGAGCGTTTCCAAATAGTTGGTGGACATGCTCACCGGCAGGGTCAAGCCTGCTTCTTCGAAGCGCCGTTCGATCAGCGTTCGGGTAAAGGTTTTAGCCCCCGGCAAAACGCAGTTCACCTCACATAGCTCGGCCAGGCTCAGTGGTTTACCGTTCACGCGACTGCGCTGGGCAAGCGGATGGTCGCTGGCGCACACGACGCACAGGCGGTCGCGCCATAGCTCCACGACGTGAAGCTGTTCGACAGGATGGGGGGCGAGGGTGACGATGGCCATTTCCAGCGTGCCGTCCAGCACGCCCTGATAGGCCAGTTCGGAGTCCACGAAGTGTAAATCGAGCGCCACTTCCGGGTGATGCTGCGTGTACTGCTTCAACAACGGCGGCAGGCGGTGCAGGCCAATGTGGTGGCTGGTGGCGAGCGTCAGTTTGCCGCCCACTTGGCCAGAGAGATTCGCCAGCGCACGGCGGCTGTCTTCCACGGTAAACAGAATGCGCTGGGCCTTGGGCAGCAGCACGTTGCCCGCTTCGGTGAGCGCGATGCGCCGTCCAATGCGGTCGAAAAGCCGAGTGCCGAGCAGGTCTTCCAGCGTGGCGATGCGCTTGCTGACCGCAGGCTGAGTGAGGTGGAGCTGTTCGGCGGCGCGGGAGAAGCTCTGGGTCTCCGCCACGGCGAGAAAGGCTTGCAGGCTTTGGGTATCCACGGCGGCTCCCTGATTGCTATTCCTATTTGGAATCTAAAGTATGAATAACATGAATTGATTTTATGCGCGAGTCGCGTAACACTCTTGGCATGCCATAGAAGCAGCACGCAGAGGCTGCCAACACGAACTAGCAGGGCACCGCCCAGGAGAGCCACATGTCAGGCCAAACGCTTTACGACAAACTCTGGAACCAGCATTTGGTGAAGCAGCGCGACGACGGTACGGCGCTGATCTACATCGACCGCCAACTGCTCCACGAAGTGACTTCGCCGCAAGCGTTTGAAGGCCTGCGTTTGGCCAACCGTAAGCCCTGGCGCTTGGATGCCAACCTGGCCACGCCGGACCATAACGTGCCCACCACGGTGAAAGAGCGCGCCGAAGGTAACAGCGGTATCAAAGATCCGGTCTCGCTCATTCAGGTGCAAACCCTGGACGATAACTGCGTCGAGTACGGCATCGAAGAGTTCAAGATCAACGACCCGCGCCAGGGCATTGTGCACGTGGTTGGCCCTGAGCAGGGTGCCACACTGCCGGGTATGACCGTGGTATGCGGTGACTCCCACACCGCTACCCACGGCGCCTTTGGCGCGCTGGCCCACGGTATCGGCACCTCGGAAGTCGAGCACGTCTTGGCGACTCAGTGCCTGCTGGCGCAAAAAATGAAGAACATGCAGGTGCGCGTCGAAGGCGAGCTTGGCCTGGGCGTGACCGCAAAAGACGTGGTGCTGGCGATCATCGGCAAGATTGGCACCGCAGGCGGCACAGGCTACGCCATCGAGTTCGCTGGCAGCGCCATCGAGTCTCTCTCCATGGAAGGCCGCATGACCGTGTGCAACATGGCCATCGAAGCGGGTGCCCGGGTGGGGCTGATTGCGGTCGACGACACCACCATCGATTACCTCGCCGAGCGCCCCTTTGCGCCCACCGCCGAGCAGTGGGAAGCCGCCGTGGCCGACTGGCGTCTGCTGGTCTCCGATACCGATGCCCACTTCGATAAAGTGGTCACCCTGAAGGCCGAAGAGATCGAGCCCCAGGTGAGCTGGGGCACCAGCCCCGAAATGGTCACCGGTATTTCCGGTCAGGTGCCCGACCCCCAGGCCGCCGATGACGAAACCGTCCAGCGCAGCCACTCCCGCGCGCTGGAGTACATGGGCCTGCAGGCCAACCAGAAAATTACCGATATCAAGCTGGACAAGGTGTTCATCGGCTCCTGCACCAACTCGCGTATCGAAGACCTGCGTGAAGCCGCCAAGGTGGCCAAGGGCAACAAGGTGGCCGATACCATCAAGCTGGCCATGGTGGTGCCGGGTTCTGGCCTGGTGAAGCGCCAGGCGGAAGCCGAAGGCCTCGACAAGATCTTCATCGAAGCGGGCTTCGAGTGGCGCGAGCCGGGTTGCTCCATGTGCTTGGCCATGAACGCCGATAAGCTGGGCGCGGGCGAGCACTGTGCGTCCACCTCCAACCGTAACTTCGAGGGACGCCAGGGCTACGGCGGTCGTACTCACTTGGTGAGCCCGGCCATGGCAGCGGCTGCCGCCATTGCCGGTCACTTCGTCGACGTACGCACCTTGCCCGCCAACGACGCCACCCACGCGCAGGAGGCCTAAGCCATGAAAAAGTTCGAACGTTTTGAAGGCGTGGTCGCGCCGTTGGATCGCGCTAATGTCGATACCGACCTGATCATTCCCAAGCAGTTTTTGAAGTCCATCAAGCGCACAGGCTTTGGCGTCAACCTGTTTGACGAGCTGCGCTACCTGGATGAAGGCCAGCCGGGGCAGGATTGCTCGAAGCGCCCGCTGAATCCTGATTTCGTATTGAACCAGCCGCGTTACCAGGGCGCTGAGGTACTGCTGGCGCGTCGTAACTTCGGTTGCGGTAGTTCCCGCGAACACGCCCCTTGGGCGCTGGAAGATTTCGGCTTCAAGGTGGTGATTGCCCCCAGCTTTGCCGACATTTTCTACAATAACGCCTTCAAGAACGGCATTTTGCTGGTCACTCTGGCGGAAGAAGAAGTGGATCGCCTGTTTGCTGAAGTAGAAGCCAACGAGGGTTACCAGTTAGATATCGACCTTGAGCACCAGCGGGTGATCACGCCCAGCGGCGAAATTCTGGAGTTTGAGGTGGACGCGTTCCGCAAGCACTGTTTGCTCAACGGCTTGGACGATATCGGCATCACCTTGCAAGACGAAGACGCCATTCGCAGCTTTGAAGCGCAGCACCGTCAGCAGCGCCCGTGGCTGTTCCGCCAGCCTGCTTAGCGTCCACCCACTGAGTAGTGGGCTATAAGTATCTAAATTATAAGTGCTAAGGATAGAGCATGACTCATAAAGTGTTGCTGCTGCCCGGTGACGGCATCGGCCCGGAAATCGCGGCTCAGGCGGCGCGGTTGTTGAAAGCCTGCCAAGAGTCGGGCTTGGATATCGAGGTAGAAGAGGGCTTGGTGGGCGGTTCCGCTTACGATGTCCACGGTGAGCCGCTGCCCGCTGAAACACTGGAAAAAGCCAAAGCCGCCAGCGCCATTCTGCTGGGTGCGGTGGGTGGCCCCAAGTGGGATAAACTCGAAGACCTTTCCAAACGCCCTGAAAAAGGCTTGCTGGGGCTGCGTAAGAATCTCGGTCTGTTCGGCAACCTTCGCCCGGCCATGCTCTACCCGCAGCTAGCCAGCGCTTCCAGCCTGAAGCCGGAGCTGGTGGCGGGCTTGGATATCATGATCGTGCGGGAACTGACCGGCGGCATATACTTCGGGCAGCCGCGCGGTATCGAAGAGCGCAACGGTGAGCGCGTGGGCTTCAACACCTACGTCTACTCCGAAAGCGAAATCGAGCGCATTGGCCGCGTCGCGTTCGAGATGGCCCAGAAGCGCGGCAAGAAGCTCTGCTCGGTGGACAAGGCCAACGTGCTGGAAGTGACGATTCTGTGGCGTGAGGTCATGGAGCGGCTGGCGCCGGAGTATCCGGACGTCGAGCTGTCCCACATGTACGTGGACAACGCTGCCATGCAGCTGGTGCGCGCGCCGAAGCAGTTCGATGTGGTGGTGACCGGCAACATGTTTGGCGACATTCTCTCCGATGCCGCCGCCATGCTGACCGGCTCCATCGGCATGCTGCCTTCTGCATCGCTCAACGAGAGCGGGCAGGGCATGTACGAGCCTTGCCACGGCAGTGCGCCGGATATCGCGGGCCAGAACGTCGCCAATCCGCTGGCGATGATGCTCTCGGTGGCGATGATGCTGCGTTACTCGCTCAATGAAACGGCAATGGCCGAGCGGATCGAAGCCGCCGTGGGTAGTGTGTTGGACGACGGCTTGCGCACCGCCGATATCGCCTCCGAGGGCATGAAGCGCGTTTCCACAGCCGAGATGGGTGACGCCGTACTCGCGGCGTTCGAGCGTTATCAAGCATAAAGCGAGCTTGCTAACTAACTGATTCGTCTCGTTGCTTTGTAAATAGACCGCGTCGGCCGCCCTTAGGGGTGGCCGACGTCGTGTCTGATATGTGTGTATAATATAGGTCTCATTCTTTGTTGGAGGACTTCACATGTTGAAAGTCGGTTTCGTGGGATGGCGTGGCATGGTTGGCTCGGTGCTGATGCAGCGCATGCAGGAAGAGGGTGATTTCAACGGCATCGAACCGATCTTTTTCACCACTTCTCAAGTCGGCCAGCCGGGTCCCGATATCGGCGTGGACGTGCCTCCGCTGAAAGATGCGTTTGCGCTGGACGACTTGAAAGCTCTAGACGTCATCGTGACCTGTCAAGGCGGTGACTACACCAAGAAAGTCTACGGCGACCTGCGTAACGACGGCTGGAAAGGCTACTGGATCGATGCCGCCAGCACCCTGCGGATGGACGATGACGCCACTATCGTTCTCGACCCGGTGAACCGCAACGTCATCAACGACCAGCTCGCCAAAGGTGCGAAAACCTTCGTTGGTGGTAACTGCACCGTGAGCCTGATGCTCATGGGGTTGGGCGGTCTGTTCGAAGCCGATATGGTCGAGTGGATGACCTCCATGACCTATCAGGCGGCGTCAGGCTCCGGTGCCAAGCACATGCGCGAGCTGCTCAACCAGATGGGCCAACTGCGTGACAGCGTTTCCAGCGAGCTGGCCGACCCGGCGAGCGCGATTCTGGACATCGACCGCAAAGTGACCGCTGCCATGCGCGGTGGCGACTTCCCCACCGATAACTTCGCTGCGCCGCTGGCGGGCAGCCTGCTGCCGTGGATCGATACCAAGTTGGATAGCGGCCAAAGCCGCGAAGAGTGGAAGGGTAGCGTCGAGACCAACAAGATCCTGGGTCTCGACAACAACCCGATCCCCATCGATGGTCTTTGCGTGCGTATCGGTGCCATGCGCTCGCACAGCCAGGCGTTCACCATCAAGCTGAAGCAGGACGTGCCGCTGGATGAGATCGAAGAGCGCATCGCCAAGCATAACGAGTGGGTCAAGCTCATCCCCAACGAGAAAGACGCCACCATTGCGGGCCTGACGCCTGCGGCGGCGACGGGTACGCTGCAAGTGCCGGTTGGTCGTTTACGCAAGCTGAAAATGGGCGGTGAATACCTCTCTGCCTTCAGTGTGGGTGACCAGCTGCTGTGGGGCGCTGCTGAACCGCTCAAGCGCATGCTGAAAATTTTGCGCGAGCAGTAAGTGTCCGCGCAACGGCGCTGCACTTGCATCGCTACAAAGCGCTAGACCACAAGAGGGAAGCTGTTCGCAGCTTCCCTTTTTTTTGTCGTATGCCGCGTTCTCACTCCTGGGCTCATAAAAACGGCTCATGCAAAAAGGTGCGTTGAACCTAGCGTCATGGTAAATACGTTATGATAAGAACGAACTAACATAGCTCGTGGCGGACAGGCATGACGCTTGCCAGGAGCCAGGGAATGGAAGGCAGTAGGGGCCGAGATGAACAAAAAGCTGGCATGGTTGTTGTGGCTGCCGCTGAGCGTCGTGAGTCCGTTGGCTTTGGCCGTAGGGCTGGGGCAAGCCACCGTAAACTCAACGCTGCAGGCGCCGTTAGATGCCAGCGTGCCGCTCGTGAACGCCAGCGATGTGGTATTGGACGACGTACGCGTCGAGATAGCCGATGCCTCCGCTTTCCGCGCGCTAGGTTTGGAGTGGTCGCCGCTCGCGGCCAGCGTGCGCACCGAGCTTCAGCGCCTGCCCTCAGGCGCTCAGCTGGTACTGCGTTCCGATCAAGCGGTGAATGAGCCGTGGTTGGATCTGCTGGTCACCCTCATTACGCCCGAAGGGCGGCGCACGGAAGCCCTGACGCTTCTCTTCGATCCGCCTAACTATACTGCCAGCACCGCGTCCGCAGCGGGAGCATCGTCGGCGGTCTCATCGGCACCTTCGTCTGCGCCGCCATCCGTAGCCGCTTCTCGACCCAGCAGCGCCGCCCGTGACATCGCCTATGTGGCCAGCGGTGACACGCTTTGGGGCGTGGCGGCCCGTATCAAGCCTGCAGACGTTAGCGTCCAACAGATGATGGTGGCGCTGGTGGATGCGAATCCGACGGCATTCCCCACCGGCAACGTCGACGACATGCGTGCAGGCCAGACACTCAACGTGCCGAGTCGAGAGCAATTGATGGCTCGCTCGCCTGCCCAGGCCGCGCAAGCGATTCAATCGATGCGTCAGTCGTCTTCCGAGCCCTCTACCGTGCCGCCCTCAAACAATGCCCCGGCCTCCCAGCCGTCGGCTGAGACGGCAAGTGAGGTGGCGGCCTCCTCCGCTCCCAACACTGGCTCGCCCGACAGCGCACCTGTGGCGACCGTGCAAGAGGGCGAGCTGGCGGGCTTGACCCTTAACGATCTAGCCGAACAACTGCTAGAAAGCCAGGCCATGTTGCAAACTCTGCTCGATGAGCGTGAAGCCATGCGTGCTGAGATGGCCGCGCTGCGCCAGGAGGTTGCCTCGTTGACGGAGGCGCTGAGTGCCTCTCAACAAGAGACTCGTCGAGCGCTGGCGGCGGCCGAAGCACGTGGAGCGGAGCCTAGCTCGCCCGATATTCAAGCGGTCTCGTCTCCCGTTGCTGCGGATACGCCCGCGGGCGCTTCTGCCAGCCCCAGCATCATCGAGCGGATGGAGCAATATCAGTGGCCACTCGCCAGCGTGGCCTTGGCCCTGCTGCTGGGCGCGCTGATTTGGTCACGTAAGCGCCGTGAGCGGCAGTGGGAGGATGCGCCCGCTCCCATGGGTATCAACGCCGATGTCACGCCCTCCAAGCGTACCGAGCCAGGGATGGCTTCTTCGGCCAACGCGGCCCCGATGGCGTCGTCAGTGCCGCCCGAGGCTTCCCTCTATACGCCGCCGCGCACCGACTCCGCCGTGCCGTCGAGCCACGCTGGATCAGCAGCGTCGGAGGAAACGGGCGGGCCTGACGAGCGCGTCGCAACCGATGACGATGGCCCCGGCCATCACACTGGCGAACGGGCGCCTGACCATTTGGAGCATGGGGATTTTGAGCCTCAGCCTCGTGAGCCGAGCGATCATGAGCCGTTATACCGCGAACCGTCCTACCCTGAGACAAGTGATGACGAGACTATCACTGTCGATGAGCGCGACGAATTACGATATGCGGCTGATCAGTATGATGACGCCCCTCTCACGGCAGTGTCCGAGGAGGATGAGGCCGCGCTGGAAGCCGCTTTCCTAGACACCCCAGAGCCTGTCGATCAGATGTCGTCTGGTGCGCCCATGCAAGCGTCCATGCAAGAGAGCGGTGAGCCACCGTTACAGGACGAGGATCGTGCGCACTACATCGATTACCATCCGCCATCACTGACCCGTGAGGCATCAGGCGGCGAGGAAGGGGCAGACGACCAAGCAGGCGCGAGGTCGTCGCAAGAGAGCCGCGTGGCGCAGCCACCCCGTGTGCCGGAAGAGGAGTGGGACATCGAAGAGGTGGCATTCGAGCCGCGACGTCGGGATAATGGCTAACCTTCAATACTCTCCAAATGACGTGGCTCGATGACGCTGTTCTACCACTTTGATGAGACACAACCGCTAGCGGGCCGCTTGGCGATGGGCGTCGAGTACGATGGCTCTCGCTTTTGCGGCTTTCAGCGGCTCAAGCACGCGGCCTCCGTTCAGCAGGCCATCGAGGATGCGCTGGCCAAAGTGGCCGGTGCACCGGTGCATATTTACGCCAGTGGGCGTACCGACTCCGGCGTTCATGCCACCCGCCAGGTCATCCACTTCGATCCCCCGGTCCAGCGCACTGAGAAAGCGTGGATTTTTGGCGCCAACACCAATTTACCCAGGGATGTGGCGGTACGCTGGGTGAAGCCGGTATCCGATGACTTCCACTCCCGTCTGGGCGCGCTGGCGCGTCGCTATCGCTATATTTTCTTGAACCAAATCAGTCGACCCGTGCTAGAGCGCGCCAACGTGACCTGGTGTCGAGACCCGTTGGATGCCGATGCTATGCACCGTGCGGCCCAAGCGTTGGTGGGTGAGCACGACTTCAGCAGCTTTCGCGCCGCCGGGTGTCAATCGAAAACCCCTTGGCGGCAGATGCACTTCGTGGAAGTGAAGCGCTACGGCCCGCTGG
This sequence comes from Vreelandella piezotolerans, assembly GCF_012427705.1. Lineage (NCBI taxonomy): Bacteria > Pseudomonadati > Pseudomonadota > Gammaproteobacteria > Oceanospirillales > Halomonadaceae > Vreelandella > Vreelandella piezotolerans. Next base: position 1,668,461 of record NZ_CP048602.1, read on the forward strand.
TGGTGATCGACATTCAAGGCAATGCCTTTTTGCATCATATGATTCGCAACATTGCCGGTGCCCTGGCAAGCGTGGGCCGCGGCGCCCAAGACGAAGGCCATATTGCGCGCCTACTGGCGCTGAAAAACCGCCGCCAGGGCGATGTCACGGCGCCTGCTTGCGGCCTGCATTTCGTCGACTCCATCTATGACGAGCGTTTCGAGCTGCCCAAAGAGCCGATCGGGCCGAACCTGTTGGCCTTCACCGGCGAGTGGACCGGCGAGCGGGTGCTGCCCGACAGCCCTCGTGTTGCCGCACGTCGGCGGCTCACGTTCTCCAAACAGGCCCATCCGCAGCATCAGGAGACATCTTCATGACGCTTAGCGTAACGCGCACGCGCATCAAGTTCTGTGGGTTGACGCGCCCGGCGGATATCGACCGGGCGGTAGCGCTTGGCGTCGATGCGCTGGGCTTCGTCATGTGGCCGCAAAGCCGCCGGAGCGTCACGCCAGAAACGCTGGCGACGCTGGCGGCGCAGGTGCCTGCCTTCGTAACGCGGGTCGGACTCTTCGTCGATCAGTCTGCAGAGTTCATCGAGCAGTGCCTGCCGCACTTGGATTTGATCCAGTTTCATGGCGACGAGTCACCGGCGTTCTGCGAGCAGTTCGGTCGGCCTTGGATCAAAGCGTTACGCATGCGCGATGGGCTTGATTTACACGACGCCGCGACGATCTATGGCGGTGCCCAAGCGCTGCTGTTGGATGCCTATCGACCCGGTGTACCAGGTGGAACTGGTGAGACCTTCGATTGGTCTAGAATCCCCGCAACCCTGGCAAAACCTGTTATTCTCGCGGGTGGACTGACCGCCGATAATATTGCCAGGGCGGTCAACGACGTGGCGCCGTATGCGGTCGATGTGTCGGGCGGTATCGAAGCATCTCCCGGCGTGAAAGAGGCCGACTCGATGGCCGCTTTCGTTCGCCATGTGGCGCAGGCTGACATCCGCTAAACGTGCTTGCGCGCACGCACTTTTCGATGCGCTTCCCACCGGTCGTGGGCGAGCCAGACACCATTCATTCATTTGCCTTTTCTGGCGATCTCGTGAGGTATGCCTGTGACTGTCTCAGCAACAGAAACCAAGTTCAGCGACCTGACCCGAATGCCGGATGCCCGCGGTCATTTTGGCCCCTACGGCGGCCGGTTCGTGTCAGAAACCCTTAGCTTTGCTCTGGAAGAACTGGAGCAGATCTACCTCAGTCTGCGCGACGACCCGGATTTCCAAACCGAATTCGATCGTGACTTGGCTTACTACGTGGGCCGTCCGTCGCCGCTGTATCATGCCAAGCGCTGGTCTGACTCGCTGGGCGGGGCACAGATTTGGTTGAAACGTGAAGACCTCAATCACACTGGTGCTCACAAGGTGAACAACACCATCGGTCAGGCGCTGCTGGCGAAAAAAACCGGCAAGCCTCGGGTAATTGCTGAAACCGGCGCTGGCCAGCACGGCGTGGCGACAGCCACCGTCGCCGCCCGACTCGGGTTGGAGTGTGACGTGTACATGGGGGCGGAAGACGTGCAGCGTCAAAAGCTCAATGTTTACCGCATGCGCTTGCTGGGTGCCCGTGTCATTCCGGTAGAGTCGGGCACGCGGACGCTGAAAGACGCCATGAACGAAGCCCTGCGCGACTGGGTCACCAACGTCGATAACACCTTCTACATCATCGGCACCGTGGCGGGCCCGCACCCATACCCGCAGCTCGTGCGCGACTTCAATGCCGTGGTAGGTCGCGAAGCTCGCCGTCAGTCGCTAGAACAGATTGGCCGTTTGCCGGATGCGCTGATCGCCTGTGTTGGGGGTGGTTCCAATGCGCTGGGGCTGTTCTACCCGTTCGTCGAGGATGACGCCGTAGCGATGTATGGCGTGGAGGCCGGAGGCGATGGGGTCGAGACGGGGCGTCACGCTGCACCGCTATCCTCGAATGCGCCACGCGGCGTACTGCACGGTAACCGAACCTATCTGATGTCCGACGAGGGCGGGCAGGTGTCGGACACTCACTCCATTTCGGCGGGCCTGGATTATCCCGGCGTTGGCCCCGAGCACTCGCTGTGGAAAGACGTCGGCCGGGTCAACTACGTGGCTGCGAACGACAAAGAAGTGCTGGAAGCGTTCCGCGAGCTGACCCACATGGAGGGCATCATGCCCGCGCTGGAATCGGCCCATGCGTTGGCCCATGCCAAGGTGCTGGCGCCCACCATGCGCCCAGACCAGCATATCGTGGTGAATCTCTCGGGTCGCGGTGATAAAGACATCATGACCGTGGCGAAAATCGACGGCATCGAGTTTTAAGGGCGAGCATGAATCGTATTGACCAGCGTTTTGCAGAGTTGAAACAGCAGGGCCGTAAAGCCCTCATTCCCTACATCACCGCAGGCGACCCTGCACCGCAATACACCGTGGGCTTCATGCATGCCCTGGTGGAAGCAGGGGCCGATGTGATCGAGCTGGGCGTGCCGTTTTCTGACCCCATGGCCGATGGCCCGGTGATTCAGAAAGCCTGCGAGCGGGCGCTAAAACAGGGCACTCGCTTGGTGGACCTGCTGGAGATGGTGGCCGAGTTTCGTCAAACCGATACCACCACCCCCATCGTCTTGATGGGGTATCTGAACCCCATCGAGCGCATCGGCTATGACGTGTTTGCCGACAAAGCGGCAAGCGTCGGTGTGGATGGCGTCCTGGTAGTGGATATGCCGCCAGAAGAGGCCGATGAGTTCGGCCCGCTGTTGAAAGCACGTGACTTGGCGGCGATTTTCTTGGTTGCGCCTACCACTTCCCATGCCCGTGCCGCTACAATATGCGCCCACGGTGAGGGCTACCTTTATTATGTTTCGCTGAAAGGCGTCACCGGTGCGGCTACGTTGAACGCTGAAGACGTGGCCGAGCACCTTGCACCATTGCGCGATATGACCGATCTACCGCTTTGCGTCGGGTTTGGTATTCGCGATGGTGTGACGGCTGCCGAAGTGGCAAAAGTCGCCGACGGTGTCATCGTAGGCAGTGCATTGGTGAACCGTATTGCCGATAGCGTCGATGCGCCTGAAACGATTGCCGGGCAATTGAAAAGCGTGCTAGCAGACATGCGCACCGCCATGGACGCCTAAGCGCGTTCCTCATCGTCTACACTGAATCGATTGACGACACTCATCAGGCTTGGCGTGGCCAAGCCTTGACGTACACGGAAGCCTTTTTGATATGAGCTGGTTAGACAAGATCGTGCCCTCCATGGGGCGTATCCAGCGTAAAGACCGTCGTGCCAGCGTGCCCGACGGCCTCTGGCGTAAATGTCCCAAGTGTGAAGCGGTTCTCTACCTACCTGAGCTAGAGAAGCATCACAGCGTCTGCCCCAAGTGTGAGCACCACCTACGCTTGACGGCGCGCAAACGCTTGGACTGGTTCCTGGATAAACAGGGGCGCGAAGAGATCGCGGCAGAGATCGAGCCGAACGACCGCCTGAAATTCCGCGATTCCAAGAAGTACAAAGACCGTCTGACCGCTGCGCAAAAAGAGACCGGCGAGAAAGATGCGCTGGTCGCGATGCGTGGCGAGCTGGAAGGTTTGCCGATCGTTGCCGTGGCATTCGAGTTCACTTTCATGGGCGGCTCCATGGGTGCCGTGGTGGGCGAGAAATTCGTTCGCGCGGCGACCATCGCCCTCGAAGAGGGCATTCCACTGGTCTGCTTTGCCGCATCGGGCGGTGCACGGATGCAAGAAGCGCTGTTCTCGCTGATGCAGATGGCAAAAACGTCAGCAGCCCTCGAGAAGCTCAAGCAGGCGGGCGTTCCCTATATTTCGGTATTGACCGATCCTGTATTTGGCGGCGTATCGGCCTCTTTGGCGATGCTGGGCGACTTGAACATCGCCGAGCCGAATGCGCTGATCGGTTTTGCGGGCCCCCGAGTGATCGAACAGACCGTACGAGAGACGTTGCCGGAAGGCTTCCAGCGCAGCGAATTCTTGCTGGAGCACGGTACGGTCGACATGATCGTTCACCGCCACGACATGCGCGCACGGGTAGGCGGCGTACTGCGTAAGCTCACGCATCAAAGCGCTCGCCCGGTAAACGATGAATCGTCAGACGCCGAGGTGGTAGAGCCGGTCGTGAATGAAGAGCAGTTGGCCGATGCTGCTGAAGCACCTGCCAAAAGCACGGGTAATGCAGAGGCGCGTCCTGCATCGAGCGATGACGCGTCACGCAATGCCTAATACGTTAGCGGAGTGGCTTGATTACCTGGAATCCCTGCATCCCGTTGGGATCGATATGGGGCTTGATCGGGTGTCGCTGGTCGCCGAACGTATGGGGCTGTTGGATCGCCCCATCGCCAAGCGAACCATCACCGTGGCAGGCACCAACGGCAAGGGATCGACGCTTGCCATGATCGATGCGTTGGCACGTGGCCACGGCTTGCGTACGGGGACTTATACCTCTCCCCATCTATTACGTTACAACGAGCGCGTGACCGTCGACGGTCGTGAAGCCAGCGATAAACGCTTGGTCGAAGGTTTTCAGCAGGTTGAAGTCGCGCGTCTTCAAGCGCCTGCCGTCAGCCTGACCTATTTCGAAGCAGGCACGCTTTGTGCGCTGTGGTGTTTAGCCCAGGCCGATTTGGACTTGGCCTTGCTGGAAGTTGGCTTGGGTGGACGTTTGGATGCGGTGAACATCATCGATGCAGACGTGGCAATCGTTACGACCATTGCGCTGGATCACGCCAACTTTCTCGGCACGGATATCGAGCAAATTGGCCGCGAAAAGGCCGGGATCTTTCGGCCGCTCAAACCCGCAGTGCTGGGTAGTCAGTCTCTGCCCGCGAGCGTGCTCGACTCGGCGATTGCCATCGCTGCTCAAAGCTACGTATTAGGGGCGGCGTTTAGCCATAGCGCAGGTGACGTTGCTGGGGCGCCCTGGTGTTGGCACGGTTTGGCCACCGATGGTGGGACGCTTTCGTTGGACGGTCTGCCGGATCCTGGGCTTCCGATCGACAATGCAGCCACGGCACTGCAGGCGTTGACACTGGCGGGGGTCACGCTGCACGTCGATACCGTACGCAAAGCGCTCCGGACGGTCACGCTGTCTGGACGGATGCAGTGGGTAGGGCAGTGGTGTTTGGATGTGGGCCATAACCCTCACGCCGCTCAGTACGTTGCTCGCCGCTTACCGTCACCCCCTAAGCGCGGCCGCCAGTGGGCCCTGATTGGCATGCTGAACGATAAGGATGCCGACGGGGTCATCCAAGCGCTGTTACCCCGAGTGACCGATTGGGTGTGTGTGACTCTTGCCGGGGAGCGTGGCCGTACGGCGGCGGAGTTAGCCGAACGTATTACGTCGCTGGGCGGACACGTGTATGATTGCGCCGACTCCCCCGCGGCGGGAGCTGCCAAGCTTGCCAAGCAGCTCGCCCCAGAAGACCGCGTGCTAGCCACTGGCTCTTTCTTCACGGTGGCTGAGTTATTGGCCATGCCGCTGCCGCAAGCCATGCTGTCAGCGCGTTAAGCTCGATGGAGAGGGATATGAAATACGGTAAAACGGAACGCATTAGTGGCATCGTGATACTGCTGGCGCTACTGGCGATTGTCGTCCCTTGGTTGATGAGTGACCCTGCCCCTCGGGAAGAGCGCCCTCAGCCGACCTTCGTCATCGAGCAGCCCGTGGACGTCGCTCGCCAAGAGGTACCCGCACCACAAATGCCCGAATCCATCGCGACGCCCGCTCCCTCCGAACCCGTTGAAACGGATGAAGCGCTCGAAGAGCCCATCGACGAGATGCCTCGTGCACCGCAAACCGATCAAGTCGTTCGCGCCGAAACCTCGTCGACGAATCCGGGGACGTCCGAACCGGCGTCCTCTTCATCAGCGCCAGAACCAGCCTCTCCACCGCAAGAGGATCCCATCGCCGCTTTGGTGGCTGCCAACGAGAGCCGAAATAGCAGCAACGGTAACACCCGTAGCGCTTCTTCGGGTCCGGCTGCCCAGCAGCAGGGTGAGTGGGCCGTTCAGGTGGGTAGTTTTGGTAATACCGCGAACGCGCAACGTATTAGTGATCAGCTCAGTGGGGAAGGCTTTCGTGTCTTTCAGCGCGCGCGTGACAATAACCTGACCACGGTTCTCGTGGGTCCTTACGCCACCTCCGAAGATGGTGAAGAAGCCATGGCGCTCATCAAGCAGCGAATCAATGTTCAAGGTCTGCTCGTGCGAGTAAGAGATTGACCATGGCTTTGACTTGGATCGATGCTCTGTTTCTAGCGGTTCTTGCGCTATCCATGCTGGCGGGGTTCGTGCGTGGCTTCGTACGTGAATCGTTGGGTTTGGCGGCCTGGGTAGTGGCGCTGATGGTGGCGCGCGTGCTGGCTGAGCCGGTGGCCGAGCTAATGAGCGGCTTTATCGATAGTTTCGATGCCCGTTTAGTGTTGGCGTTCGTGCTGGTGATTTTTGCCGTCATCCTATTATGTGGCATCGTCATCCGCGTGGTGCACGCGGCCGTCGAGTGGGTAGGCATGGGCCTACTGAATCGTTTTGCAGGGGCCGCGTTCGGTGTTGCCCGAGGGGCAGTGATTCTGCTGGTGGCCACCGTGTTGATCACGTTGACGCCCCTGGCAGAGTTACAAGCGTGGCAGCAGGCTTCGTTGAGGCCCACGTTCGTCGAGCTGCGCGATTGGGCGGTCAGTCAGCTCGACCAGTGGGAGCGCGAACTGCCCACGCCTCCCGAGTCGCTGCGCGATATTTCGCTACCCGAGCTGCGTCGCCCGCAGCCAACGCTCCCGTCAACTGGGTCGGCGGACGAAGGCTCGGGCGCGCTATAAAGGGTGTTTGAATTCTCTTCACTGGCGCTATGGGCGGTGCCAGTGTTTATCCGTTAGATGAACGTCGGGCTTGCGTCCGTAAGCCATGGTATCAAAGCGAGGTAACAGGAATGTGCGGTATAGTGGGCCTTCTGGCCAAGCAGGCGGTAAATCAGGGAATCTACGATGCCCTGACCGTACTTCAGCATCGGGGCCAGGACGCTGCCGGCATGATGACTTGGAGCGAGGGACGCTTCTTACTGCGCAAGAGTAACGGCTTAGTTCGTGACGTTTTCCATACCCGCCACATGGCACGCCTGAAGGGTAATCTGGGCATTGGGCACGTCCGTTATCCCACGGCTGGCTCTTCTAGCGAGGCCGAATCGCAGCCTTTCTACGTTAACTCCCCCTACGGTATCGCGCTTGCGCACAACGGTAACCTGACCAACTCCGAGCAGTTGAAGCAGGAGCTGTTTTCGACCGATCTTCGCCACATCAACACCAGCTCTGACTCCGAGGTGCTGCTGAACGTGTTTGCCCATGAGCTGGGCAAACAGGGCCTGCATCTAGAAGCAGAAGACATTTTCGATGCCGTCCGTAGAGTGCACCGGCGCTGCAAAGGCGGCTACGCGGCGGTCGCGATCATCAATGGCTTTGGCATGGTGGCGTTTCGCGACCCCCACGGCATCCGTCCGGTCGTCTTCGGTACCCGCCAAAATGCCGATGGCCAGGAGGTCATGATTGCCTCTGAATCCGTGGCGTTGGACGTTGGCGGCTTCGAGCTCGAGCGCGATCTGGCCCCTGGTGAGGCGATTTTCGTCGATATGCAAGGCCAGGTGCACACTCAGGTTTGCGCGGATCGCCCTCAGCTTCGCTCGTGCATTTTCGAACACGTCTACCTCGCGCGCCCCGACTCGATTCTGGACGGCGCCTACGTGTATGGCACACGCATGCAGATGGGGCGCAAGCTGGGCGACCGCATTCTGAACGAATGGCCGGACCACGATATCGACGTGGTCATCCCGATTCCCGATACCTCGCGGACCTCGGCACTCGAAATGGCGCAGCATCTCGGCGTGACCTACCGAGAAGGTTTCATGAAGAACCGCTACATTGGCCGTACCTTCATCATGCCGGGGCAGACCCAGCGCAAGAAGTCGGTGCGCCAAAAATTGAACGCGATCGATGTAGAGTTCAAAGGCAAGAACGTACTGCTGGTGGACGACTCCATCGTTCGAGGCACCACCTGTAAACAGATCATTCAGATGGCTCGCGATGCCGGGGCCCGCAAGGTCTACTTTGCTTCGGCAGCACCGCCCGTGCGCTACCCCAACGTCTATGGGATCGATATGCCGGCGGCCACCGAGCTCATCGCCCATGGGCGTACCGAGGACGAAGTCGGCCAGTTGATTGGTGCGGACCGCATTTTCTATCAAGATCTGGAAGATTTGAAAGACGCCTGCCGTGAAGTGAATCCTGATATGGAAGCCTTCGACTGCTCGGTGTTCGATGGTAACTACGTGACCGGCGACATCGACGATGCCTATCTGGCCGTTTTGGAGGCGAGCCGGAATGATGCGGCGAAAGATCAGAGCGCGGGTGACCACGCGCTGGTCGATATGCATAATCAAGACGATGATCTGGACGATTGAGCGTGATGCTCTGCGGTGACGAGGTCATCGTAGGCATTCGGTTTGGTTGATGTGCACACGATGTGTGCAGCGTTACGATACAGCGGTTGGAATAAGGGGCTCTGCCATGCACGACGATAACCACCAAGATGAGTGGTCGCTCGAAACGCTCGCTATTCGCGCGGGGCATCACCGCACGTTCGAGCAAGAACACGCTGAGCCGATATTCCCGACGTCGAGCTTCGTGTATGAGAGCGCGGCCGAGGCAGCACGCAAGTTTGGTGGCAAAGAGCCCGGTAATGTGTATTCGCGCTTCACCAATCCGACCGTTCACACCTTCGAGCGCCGGTTAGCGGCGCTCGAGGGCGGCGAGCGCTGTGTGGCCACCAGCTCGGGAATGTCGGCGATTCTCTCGACGGCGCTGGCGCTGCTATCGGCGGGGGATGAAATCGTTGCATCTCGCTCGCTGTTTGGCTCCACGGTCAGTCTGTTCGATAAATATTTGGGCAAGTTCGGTATCACCACCCGCTATGTCGAGCTGTCCAATTTGACCGCGTGGGAAGCGGCGATCAGCCCCGCGACCAAGCTGATGTTTGCCGAAACGCCCTCCAATCCACTTTCCGAAGTGGCCGATATTCCGGCCCTGGCAGCGCTTGCCAAGCGAAGCGGTGCGCTATTGGCGATCGATAACTGCTTTTTGACGCCCGCGTTGCAAAAGCCCATCGCGCTAGGCGCCGATTTGGTCATTCACTCCGCGACCAAGTACTTGGACGGACAAGGCCGCGCAGTCGGTGGTGCGGTCGTGGGGAAGCATGACGTATTGGAAGAGGTCTTTGGCGTCGTGCGCACCTGCGGGCCGTGCATGAGCCCGTTCAACGCGTGGATATTCACAAAGGGATTGGAAACACTCTCGCTGCGCATGAAGGCACACTGCGACAATGCCCTGACGCTGGCGCGTTGGCTCGACCAGCACCCGGCGGTGAATCGCGTTTATTACAGCGGTTTGGAAGCCCACCCGCAGCATGCGCTGGCGAAACAGCAGCAGCAAGGTTTTGGTGCAGTGCTCGGCTTTGAAGTGAAGGGAGGGCAAGAGGGGGCGTGGCAGGTCATCGATGCCACGCGTATGCTCTCCATCACGGGTAATCTGGGGGATGTGAAAACCACTATCACTCACCCAGCGACCACGACCCATGGCCGTCTCTCCGAGGCACAAAAAGAGGCCGCTGGCATCGCGCCTGGGCTGATTCGTGTCGCGGTGGGGCTCGAAAGCCAAGAGGACATACAGCGCGATTTGGCGCGTGGCTTGGATGCGCTAGTAGCTCGCTAAGTCTATGACATCGGAAACTCACAAAAAACCCACCTTGCGGTGGGTTTTTTGTTGCTCTAACGATCGTTGCGCGCAGGCTTATGAGGCATTGCGGTGCGGCAAGTCAGATTGCGCGATTTGGCTGTCGCGGTCGTTAGAGGCATGCGCTTCCGAGCTGGGCTCAGCCACGCGATTCTTGGCAGCGTCACCGTTCACGAGCGTCAAGTCTGCAGGCGTCATGTTAACGTTCTCGACACTGTGATTAGCCGAAGAGCTGGCGTGGACGATTTCGTTAAACTCTGCGGAGCCTTGCTCGGCGAACGCGGCGGTGGACGACAATGCAACGGCGATGGCGGAAATAAGGGTCAATTTTTTCATCTGTCATACTCTCTATGGATAATAAAGTCGTTTTGGTCGCTGTGACGTTGTGCGTCAGGACGTGCGCTAATAATAAGCGCACTAAACAAATAGTAAAATTGATTAAAATTGCATGATTTGTTCGAATTTTTAAACTTTCGTCTAACGTGTTCGGTTGGGGTATGTCGCTGGCTGCGCATGACTAGAGGGCTAGATCATTAGCGGCGTAAGCAATGGTTTTTACGAACGAAGTATTCTGCTTTTTTCAGCAGAGTTTTTAGCGGTGAAACGGTATGCTCTTGACACATAAGATAAGAGCGACATGCGAGCAGTTTTACACGGGGGATCAAGGATGTTGCGGAACACGCGCAGCGGTTGGGGTGTCATTAGTATTCTTTTTCACTGGTTGAGCGCCCTGGCGATCGTAGGGTTGTTCATTTTAGGGTGGTGGATGACGGGATTGGGTTACTACGATCCCTGGTATAACCAAGCTCCCTGGATTCATCGTTCGATAGGTATTTTGCTACTTCTGGCTACCGCTGGACGGCTGGTATGGCGCTGTATACAGCCGACCCCTGCAGCAGAAGGGAATCGCCTCGAGCGAATGGCTGCGCACCTTGGCCATATAGCACTCTACGTGCTGTTATTACTGGTGTTGACTAGCGGCTATTTGATTTCCACCGCTAACGGCCGTGGAATCAGTGTGTTTGGTTGGTTTGAAGTACCTGCTGTGCTGTATGACTTGCCCAACCAAGCAAGTCTGGCGGGAGACGTACATTGGTACAGCGCGCTGGCATTAATGGTGTTGGCTGGCGGCCACGCCCTGATAGCGTTGATACATCACTACCGCTATCGCCATGCAACGCTAAAACGGATGATGAGCCCGCGCTACAGCAAGACGAATTTGTGATGGGATGACCATTTTTTTGAACGCTGTTGGAGTTCTCGAACGTGGCTCCGATAGTGCCCATAAGGAAAGAGAGGAGATGGACGTTATGATGAAGAAAAGCGTAATGGCAGCAGCGGTAGCGGCAGCAGCACTGGTTCCACTGAGCCAAGCGCAGGCCGCCGATTATCAAATTGACACCGAAGGCCAGCACGCCTTTGTACAATTTAAAATCAACCACCTGGGTTTCTCCTACATTCTGGGTAGTTTTGAAGAGTTCGATGGTCAGTTCTCCTACGACGCCGACGATCTAGCATCCTCCTCCGTCGAGATGGAAGTGCAGGTAAACAGCCTGAATAGTAACCATGCCGAACGCGACCGTCATATTCTAAGCGGTGACTTCCTCAACGCCAGCGAATACCCCACGGCGACCTTCACATCGACCGGCTTCGAACCCACCGGTGACAACGAGGGTGTCGTCACCGGTGAGCTGACACTGCACGGCGAGACGCAAGAGATCGAAATGCCGGTCACGCTGATGGGAGAAGGTGAAGACCCGTGGGGTAACTACCGCGCAGGCTTCGAGGGTAGCACCATGCTGACTCTGGGCGATTTCGGCATCGACATGAGCGATTTCCCGGAAGCCATGCATGACGTCGAACTTTATGTAACGTTCGAAGGTATTCGCCAGTAAGCGATACCGTTCAAGAACGCCGCCACCCTTGCGGGTGGTGGCGTTTTTTGCGTTTAGCCTTTCCATTTTCTGACATTTAGGAGTCCGTTTTTGGCAGCAGTGATGCAACAACGCGAGCTGGCGATAACCCTATGGCGGCAGACCTGGCCAATGGCCATTGGGGTGCTGGCGCTATTGGGTTTTCAGCTTGTGGATAGTGCGTTCATCGCACGCCTGGGCACTGCGCCGCTGGCGGCGCAATCGTTTACCTTTCCGCTTTCGTTTCTGATCATCGGTATTCAGGTGGGCATGGGCATTGCCATTGCCGCACTGATCTCTAGAGCATTGGGCGCTGAGCAGCAGGCGAGAGCCAAGCGGCTCTCCTGCCTAGTGCTGATGGCTGGAGGTGCCGTGATTGCGCTACTTGCTCTGATACTGTGGTGGCTGGAAGTGCCGCTGTTTCGAATGCTGGGGGCAGATGACACGGCATTGAGCTACATTCGGGCCTACTGGGGGCCTCAGCTTTTGGCGGCTTGGTTAGGAGCCGTGCTTTACTTCATGTACAGCGTCTTTCGCGCCCATGGCGATACCCGTATGCCTGGGAAAATGATGGTCATCAGTAGTCTCATCAATCTAGCACTGGACCCACTGTTCATTTTTGGGGTGGGCCGTTGGGAAGGCTGGGGACTACCAGGAGCCGCGTGGGCGACCGCCGTGGCATTTTCGGTTGGGCTGCTGCTGACGGGACGCAAACTGCATCGACGCCAGTGGGCCACGACCGACGCCATTGGCACGGAGGCGGCACACTCCTGGCGGCCTTTCATTGGCATTGCGGCACCGGCCATGGTTAGCCAGTTGATGCCACCTTTGGCCGCCATGCTGGCCATTGCCGCGGTAGCGGGCCTAGGGGATACCCAAGTGGCGGCATGGGGGTTGGCGAGCCGTCTGGAAACGCTGTCGCTGATGGTCATACTGGCCATGACGATGTCGCTGCCTCCTTGGTTGGGGCGCTGCTACGGTGCGGGCGACTGGGGGCAAATCCAGCGGCTGCTGCGTTTGGCGTTGAAAGTGGCCGTAGTGTGGCAATTGAGCTTGGGCACACTGCTCGCACTGGCATCGCCATGGGTAGCGATGGCGCTAGCGGGAACGCCCGAGGTACAAAACGAGCTGGCGCTACTGATTCGTTTTCTGCTGCCCAGCTACGCGGCACTGGGAGTGTGCATGCTGGTGGTGTCGGCGGGTAACGCGCTGGGTTGGCCGCTAAGGGCCATGCTGCTGTCGAGCGCGCGGCTGTTCATCTGCTACTTGCCCTGTTTATGGTTGGGGGCACAGCTATTTGGCTGGACGGGCCTAGCCGCGGGGGCAGCCATCGGCAATTTGCTGGCTGGATTGACGGCATGGGTGGTGTTGATGCGTATTCTCTCCCGCCCGCATCGGCAGGCGGGAGCCTCGCAATGAATCAGCGCTTATCAGGGGCTTCTTGGAACGAGAAGTAGACGAACAGTAAGGCCATCGCCAAATAGCCCATGACGAACTCCGGTGCGGCGTTGAAGGCGAGCTTGGGCGCATGCATCAAACCGACGAACGAGAAGCCTGCGGCAATGACGGCAAAGGCTGCTGCTCGGCGAAACTGATGGTCGATCACCGAGACGGTCATGGCACCTAAGAAGATGGCCATGAACATGGCACCTTGGCCCATGACGACGATGGCACTGGAAATGTCGCTTACCACCTCGCCCGCCCCACGGTTGAAACGGGTCATGACGTAGTTGGCAAAGTAGGGCAGCATGGCCAGCGCGATGGCCGGGTAGTAGCGCGTATCGTTGGCTTGGAACGCCGTTGCGATCATCGACATGCCGACGAACACTAAAATCGGCGCAACGACAGAGACGGGAATGATCGCAGCCAGCGCGGCGATGAGCCCGAACATGGTCGCCAGCGCGTAAACTGCCCCGTTGAGCAGGCTGTAGCCACGACCCGCGCCCATCCATTTCGCACCTACCGTGGCAATATAAACCGTCGTTGGGAACACGCCACCAAATAGTGCCCCGATGATGGTACCTGCACCATCCACTGCCTGGCACTCGCGCACGTCATACTTGTCGCCAGCGGCCTCCATGGCTTCGACATTGTTCATCGTCTCTATGGCGTTATAGAGCGTGATGGGCAGTACCACGGTCAGCACTGCCAGCATGCCGGTGAACAGAAGGCCCAGCCCCTCGAACCAAGCGAGGTTGGGGAGTAGCGGGTACAAGCCGAGATGCGTAAACGCATCGCTGAAGCGCTCGCTACCCGCATCGCCAATCAGGTAGGCCATGACGGTGCCCACCACGATAGCGAACAGCGATGTCGGTAGTTTGAAGGGCATACTTACGCGGGCCACCAAGCCAACGATGATGATCCCTAGCACCAGCAGGCCAATGACCGGCATCTCCAAGGTTTTGAACAGCATTTCACCGGCGATGAAGGTCAGCGCTACGCCCGCTACGGCCCCCAGCATGGCGGCACGGGGTAGGTGGTACTGCGCCCAACGGCCAATGATACTAATCACCGCTTCTATCGCGCCGCTGATGAAGCACGCGGCAACCGCTACTTTCCAGGCCAGTTCGGCATCGCCGGTGAGCTGTTTGGCAGGCAATAGAACGCCAAACAGGAAGACGAACATGACGGGGGTCGAAATGCCGTAGGAGAGGGCAGTGACGTCGCTACGGTTCTCTTTGCGTGCGAGCCTGGCGGCGCTCCAGGCGTAGTAAAAGTTACCGACCATGACTGCGACGGCGGCGCCGGGTAGCACCTGGCCATACACGATCGACGTGGGAAACCCCATGCCCAACATCGTAATCGCGATGATGACGAAGTTAGCGATATTGTTCTGAAAGAGCGCAAAGAATGCGTCGGTATCTTCCTTTTTGTACCACGGGTAATGAGTGCCAGCAGCCGCCATGTTATGCCTCTTGGTTATGGTGTGTTGTATACAAGGCTACGCTGAGTGTGCCGAAAGTTTGACTGATCGGTCAAGCGCTGCGTTGTATCGGACGCCGCGCGGGCGCCCCAGGCTCTGGCGGCGAAGGCGCAATTGTACACAACCTTGGCAAGGGGTTGATAACCTAATGGCTTTTCTTGTGAGTGACCAATGAAAACGCCCAGGCGATGGCCTGGGCGTTGCGGGGTATGCGGTGGATTAGTCGTTGACTGCCGCGATCGCTTTGGCGAGGTAGGGGAGATTCTCGTGTGAGAATCCCGCGACGTTGGCACGACCAGAGCGAACCATGTAAATGCCGAACTCGTCACGTAAACGGTCGACCTGTTCCGGTGTCAGGCCAGTGTAAGAGAACATGCCGCGCTGCTCGGCCACACAGGCGTACTTTTCATCTAAGCCGTAAGGCTTCAAAGCCTCGACGAAGTCGCGGCGCAGTGTGTTGATTCGGTCGCGCATTTCGGTCAGCTCTTCACGCCACAGGGCGGAAAGCTCGGCATCGTGCAAAATCTCGCTGACGATCGCGCCACCGTGAGCGGGCGGGTTGGAGTAGTTCTCACGCGCCACGATAGCCACCTGGGAACGCACGTTTTCCATTTGCTCGGCGTCTTTAGCGATTAGAATCAAGCAGCCGGTACGCTCGCAGTAAATACCGAAGTTTTTGGAGCAGGAACTGGTGATGATCACCTCATCCAGATGCTCGGCCAACAGACGAACGCCGTAAGCGTCTTCGTCCAAGCCTTCCCCGAAACCTTGGTAAGCGAAGTCGATCAACGGCAGCAGCTGGCGCTCCTTCAGTACGGTCAGAACCTCTTGCCACTGCGACTGGGAAAGGTCGAAGCCGGTGGGGTTGTGGCAGCAGGCGTGCAGTACGACGACATCACCCTCAGGGATTTTCTTAAGCGCGGCTAGCATGCCGTTGAAATCCAGCCGGTTATCCGCGTCGACATAAGGGTATTTGTGCAGCTCGATCCCCGCTGACGTAAAAATGCCGTGGTGATTCGGCCAAGTCGGATCGCTTACCCAGATGCCTTTGCCCGGCAGTTGACTGGCGACGAAGTCGGCCGCGAGACGCAGCGCACCGGTACCACCTGGCGACTGAGTAGCGCTGGCACGGTTGGCTTTGAGTACCGGTGAGTCCGAGCCCAGCACCAACGGCAGCACGGCTTCACCATAAGCGGGAGCGCCGTGCGAGCCAATGTAGGTCTTGGTGGATTCATTCTTGAGCAGGCGAGCTTCCGCTTCCTTGACGGCGCGCATGACTGGCGTGTTGCCAGCGGCGTCGCGATATACGCCAACACCCAGATCGACTTTCTGCGGGTTGGTATCTTTTTTGAAAGCTTCGATCAGCCCGAGAATGGCGTCTCCAGGGACTCGCTCAATTTGCTCAAACATTTATTCGGCTACCTCGTCGGTTCTGGCGGCAAGAATGAAGTCGTTAAGATGCAGGCCGTTTATTTCATGGGACCACCAAGTGACAGTGGTTTTGCCCCATTCGGTGATCAAAACAGGGTGGTGACCCGCCTGCTCTGCGACATCGCCAACACGTTGGCTAAACGCTAGCGCGTCGGCAAAGTTACGAAACGTGAATTGTCTCGATAGCTTCATGATGCCATCGTGTTCGATAATCTGCCACTCTGGAAGTGCCTTGAGATGCGCTTGGCATGCCTCATGAGAGAGTGGCATGACGTTGCCGCTGCAAGGTTCGCACTGTGTTTGTGCTAGCGATGTCATGGGAATGCCTCCTGTTGAAGTCGTCTCTTCAGGGTAGAAGGCATACGCAGTCGCGACCAACCTCTTTGGCGCTGTAAAGAGCCCGGTCGGCCCGATCGATCAAAGTGACCAAAGGCTCCCCGCAGTGATACTCCGCCACGCCAATACTCAATGTGACGCTGCCCTGCCCGATACCAAAATCGTGATCGGCGATGGTTTGGCGTAAGCGGTCCGCAAGCTTATGGCATTGCTGCAGCGAGGTGAGCGGCAGCACTACCATAAACTCTTCTCCTCCTAGCCGGGCGAGCATGTCTTCGCAGCGCAGTAGTGACTGGGCCATCATCGCCAACTGTTTCAGGACGTTGTCGCCCTGCAGATGCCCCCAGCGGTCATTGAGCTGTTTGAAATGGTCGATATCGATCATCATGATCGATAGCGGCGTGCCGTGACGGGCGCTCATCGAAGCTAAGTGGGTGAGCTGTCCCATCAATTTACGCCGATTGGGCAGGTTGGTGAGTGGGTCGGTATCGCAGAGCTTACGTAGCCGCTGCTCTTCGACGACTTGGTCGGTGATGTCCATCATTAGCCCATTCCATCGCACTCCTGATGCGATGGGCTCAGGGTTGGCACTTACCGCAATCCAGTGTGGCTTCTCTTCAGGGAAGGGAAGCCGAAAACGCGTATTGAGCGGGAGCATCCAGCGCGCGGAGCGCTCGATGGCCGACATCACTTTGGGATGGTCGTGGCCGGTGAGTTGCTCCAGCAGCAGGCTGGCATCTTCGGCGAGCTGCTGTTTGTCGACATAGGCTAACGCCATCCCACCCCCCTCAAGATAGGGAAAGTTCATATGGCCGCTATGGGAGCGGTAGAACTGAAAAATGACCCCAGGAATACGGGATACGAGACTATCGGCACTGGCGGGTATGTCGATAGACGGTGCGGCTAGGTCATTCACGGGCATGCGTGAATCTCCGGTTTTTATGCCTGTTGTAAGTTAGCCGTGAAGGTTAGCGGTAAAAACGTAAACAATATGTAAGCCATTGCTGACAATTTAGCGGTTTTTAATACTTTTTGGTCATTAAAACTGATATTTATATTCCATTTGTATGGATGTGACGCGAAAATAAGGGTTCTGCGTAAGCGTGGTCTTGTTCATTCTTTTCTAAAATATCATTAGATTCAAAATTTCACGGGTGATGGCTTTGAATACGCAACGATCAAATGGGGCTCTTCCCGAGGCTGACGTGCTTGAGTCCGCGCAACGGCAGATTGGGCGCGTCAGTCTGATTGGCGCAGGGCCCGGCGACCCAGATTTATTGACGTTGAAAGCCTACAAGCGGCTACTGAGCGCCCAGGTAGTGCTGTATGACCGTTTGGTAAGCGATGAAATTTTGGCGCTGTTACCCGCCGAAGCGGAGCGTTATTACGTGGGTAAGGCTCGCTCCTCCCACAGCGTACCGCATGGGGAAATCAACCAATCGTTGGTGACTTGGGCTCGACAGGGCAAGCAGGTGATTCGCCTAAAAGGGGGGGATCCGTTCATTTTTGGGCGTGGGGGCGAGGAGCTTGAAACACTGGTGGCAGCGGGTATCCCTGTGGAAGTGGTTCCAGGTATCACGGCGGCGTCCGGCTGCGCTGCGTATGCAGGTATTCCGCTGACCCACCGTGATCACGCGCAGTCTGTCCGCTTCGTGACGGGGCATTTACAGGAAGGAGAGTTTTCGCTGGATTGGGCGACGCTGGCGCAGCCGGGCCAGACGCTGGTGTTTTACATGGGATTAAGCAACTTAGCTTCCATTTGCAACGCCCTGACGGCTCACGGCCTGCCCCCTACCACGCCGCTGGCGTTGATCGAACAAGGCACGACCCAGCAGCAGCGAACCCATGTGGGAACATTGACGTCTTTGCCAGATAGCTTTCAGCGTGGGGAGATCCAACCGCCGGCGTTGCTGATCATTGGTAGCGTCGTCTCTCTTCATCAGACGCTTTCGTGGTTTGAGCGCCACCATGGTGTATCGGCTGGGTTTTCCCAGGGGAAGCATCGCCGTTTGACGAGGGGATAGACGATTGAGCGCTTCGTCGGGTGGCGTTATGACCTGCGCTGTGTATGCTAGTAACGAATAGATTCATAAAGCCACGACCTGATCACCATCTTGCTACCTGTCACTAACGCTGCTGATATAAGCAGCCAAGCGAAAAGAGGGACGCAGCATGTCAGAAGCCAATCACTCCGATTCGAACACGCCTGCTCACAAGCCGGATATGAAAACGCTTTTCCAGGATAACCGTGTGAAGGGTATCGCTGGGATTGCTGCCATTGCCGTGATTTGGGCCATCATGGCGCAATCCAATTCAGGCACCCATCAAGAGCGCGTCGAGACCTTGGAAGGTCAACTGGCGAGTGTCGAGCAAGAAAATACGGAGCTAAGCCAGCGCCTATCGGAAGTCGAACAGGCGGAAGCTGACTTGACCGCTATGCGCGATGAAATGGCGTCGTTGGAGCAGCAGCAGGCAGACGCAGCGGCTAGTCTTGAGTCGGCTCAAGAAGATGTCAGCGGTGTCGAGACCCGTTTGCAAGAGTTAGAGAGCCAGCGCGAGACGCTACAACAGGAAGTCTCGGCACTGGAGGAGCAGCTTGCTAGCGCCGAGAGCGAGCTGCAGAGCTTACGTGAAGAGCGTGATCAAGTCGTTAGTGAGCGTGACGAAGCACAGTCTTCTCTGCAGCAGGTAGAAGAAGCGCGACAAAGTGCGGAAGAGGCGCGTCAGCAGGCAGAGTCTGCCCGTCAGCAAGCAGAAGAGCAGCGCCAACAAGCCGTGGAGGACTTGAGTGCCGCGGAGAGCGAACTTAGTGAACTCGACAGTCAGGTAAGCGATGCCAACGACCGTTTGGCTACGCTCGAAGAGGAAATAGCCACCCAGGAGAGCGAGCTGCAATCCCTCCAAGAAGAGCGCGATAGCGTGATGCGCGAGCGGGATTCGCTGCAGTCTGAGGTGGATTCACTTACCCAACTGCGTGAAGAAGAGCAGCAAAGCCTCGAACAGGTGCGCACCGAAATGGATGACCTCATGGTGGCCCTGGACATCGGCCGCGATGAAGTCGCGAAGGTCGAAAACGATATCGAAGCCCGTCAAGAGCAGCTCGCGCGTCTGGAAACGCAGCTCAGCGAGTGGCGAGACGAGCTGTCGACACTCGATGAGCGCCTCCATGTCGATGACCCAGCCTCGGGGGACGTGCCAAACCTCACGGGCGAGCAGCAAGCTCAGCAAGATGGGGAAGATAGCGCTAGTGGGGCAGAAGGAGAAAACGCTCAGGCGGATGAAGCAGAGAGCCAGCAGAGCGGAAGCTAAGTCGTTAAACCAAAAAATCATTCCTCTGACGCAAGCGGATGCGGGGGTTCCCCGCATCCGCTTCTGTTTGTTGGTTTAGAAATAGGGCGCTGAGGAGTATCATTCACGCCATGTTCACAATCAACAACCCTTGGGAGTGCCATTGATGGATGGTGTAAAGCATATTGTGGCAGTGGCATCCGGCAAAGGTGGCGTTGGTAAGTCCACCGTAACGGTCAACTTAGCGCTGGCGCTATCTGCCCAGGGCTACCGCGTTGGCGTATTGGATGCCGATATTTATGGCCCTAGCCAAGCGCAAATGTTGGGCGTGGAAGAGGGGGTACGTCCCCAGGCGGCGGCAGACAATAAGTTTCTGCCCTTGGAGGCTCACGGCATACAAGCGATGTCGATGGCGTTCATGGTCAACACCCGCGACGCGATGGTATGGCGCGGGCCGATGGTGGTGGGGGCGTTTCAGCAAATGCTCACCCAAACCCAGTGGGATAACCTGGATTTCCTGTTGATCGATATGCCGCCCGGCACGGGAGACATCCAACTGACATTGGCGCAGAAAGTGCCGGTATCCGGCGCCGTCATCGTCACGACGCCTCAGGACATCGCGCTGCTGGATGCCCGTAAAGGCATCGAGATGTTCCGCAAAGTCAACGTGCCGGTGCTGGGCGTGGTGGAGAATATGAGCCTCTACCACTGCGAGAAGTGTGGCCATGAAGCGGCGATTTTCGGCACTGGAGGCGGTGACCGTATCGCTGACGAATACGACACGACCGTGTTGGGCCGTTTGCCGCTGACGCTATCGATTCGCGAATTGGCAGATTCCGGGCGGCCCAGCGTGGTGTCCGAGCCCGATGGCGCTGTGAGTCGCATCTTTGCCGAGATTGCCAGCCAAGTGGCGCAGTCCGTCAGCGCTAGCCAAAGCGACGGCCCTACGATTTCTTTTAGCGAGTGATGAAGTAACCGATGAGCATTAAATCAGACAAATGGATTCGCCGAATGGCGCAAAGCGATGCCATGATCGAGCCGTTCGAGGCAGAGCAGGTGCGCTATGTGAACGACCAGCGGGTGATCTCCTATGGTACCTCCAGCTACGGTTACGACGTGCGCTGTGCCGATGAGTTCAAGGTGTTTACCAATATCCATTCGGCCATCGTCGACCCCAAAGCGTTCGATGACAAAAGCTTTGTCGACGTGAAGGGCGACGTTTGCATCATCCCGCCGAACTCGTTCGCCCTAGCGCGGACGGTTGAGTACTTTCGCATTCCGCGCAATGTGCTGACCATTTGTCTGGGTAAATCCACCTATGCACGTTGCGGCATCATCGTCAATGTGACGCCGCTGGAGCCCGAGTGGGAGGGGCACGTGACGCTGGAGTTCTCCAACACCACGAATCTACCCGCAAAAATCTATGCCCATGAAGGGGTCGCTCAGATGCTGTTCCTGGAGTCTGATGAGGTGTGCGAGATCTCTTATAAAGATCGGGGGGGTAAGTACATGGGGCAGCGTGGCGTGACACTACCGCGTACCTGACACACCATTTTTCTCCTGCTACAAAAAGCCTTGCCGCATCACTGTGGCAAGGCTTTTTTGGCACTGACAATGGAAACTTAGGCGTTGCCGCTTTCTTCGTCCAGCTCTTCGGCAGCATCGGCATGGGAGAGGCGCATGCCATACGGCGGAAGCGGGTGGCCGTCCATCGTGGCCCCGTCGGCAGCGTACTGTAGGCGTCCCTCAAGAAACCACTGCACCGCAATGGGGAAGATCAGATGCTCCCGGGCGTGCACCTTCTCCTTAAGGGTCTCGACGGTGTCGTCGGCGCTTACCTGTAGCTCGGCTTGTAGAACGACCGGCCCCCCATCCAGCTCTTCGGTAACGAAGTGGACGCTACAGCCATGATGAGAAACGCCGTCAGCCAGTGCGCGCGCGTGGGTATTCAAACCCTGATACGCGGGCAGTAGGGAGGGATGGATGTTGAGCATCCGTCCGAGAAAACGCTGTACGAAACGTGGCGTGAGAATGCGCATGAAGCCAGCAAGGACGATGACATCCGGCTCATGGCGTTCGATCACTTTGATCAGTGCGCCATCGTAAGCATCACGACTATCGTACTCGCGATGCGGTAGCGCGACTGCTTCGATACCGGCTTCATGGGCGCGTTTCAACCCGTAGGCATCGGGTTCATTGGAAATGACGGCGACAATTTCACCGCCCAACCTGTCGTGCTGCTGGGCCTCGATGAGTGCCTGAAGATTGCTGCCACTGCCAGAAATCAGTACTACCACTCGGCGAGCGCCCATGGGCTCAGGCGTCATGCCGTTGAGGGTGTCGCTGCTGTCGTCCGTACTATTCATTCCTGCGAACCTGCTTGACCGCGCTCGAGCACTACCGCCTCTTTCTGGCGCTGAACGATCTGGCCGATCGTGTAGACAGTCTCGCCCTGTGCTTCCAGATGCGCTTTGGCGTTGGCAGCTTGTTCGGCGGGAACGACCACGACCATACCAATTCCGCAGTTCAGGACACGGTGCATTTCAGTCTCGTTGACGTTGCCCTTGGCCTGAAGCCAGTTGAATACCTCTGGCCGCTGCCAGCTAGTGAGATCGATGCGTGCGGCCAGGGTGTCTGGCAATACACGGGGAATGTTCTCCAGCAGGCCGCCGCCAGTGATATGAGAAAGCGCATGAACCGGGATGTCGGTGCCCCGCATCATCGATAGCAGTGACTTCACGTAGATACGCGTGGGTGCCATCAGTGCATCGCCCAGCGGCTGGCCATCGATGCTCTCCTCCAAGGAAGCATTGCTGACTTCTAGGATTTTGCGGATCAACGAATAGCCGTTGGAGTGTGGACCAGAAGACGCCAAGCCAAGCAGCACATCACCTTCAGCCACGTTGCTGCCGTCGAGAATCTCGGACTTCTCCACGACGCCCACGCAGAAACCGGCCAAGTCGTAATCGCTGCCTTCGTACATGCCCGGCATTTCAGCCGTTTCACCGCCGACCAGTGCGCAGCCGGCCAGCTCGCAGCCAGCGCCGATACCGGTCACGACATCGGCAGCGATGTCGACATCCAATTTGCCTGTGGCATAGTAATCGAGGAATAGCAGCGGCTCGGCACCGGCGACGATCAGGTCATTGACACACATGGCTACCAGGTCGATGCCAATGGTGTCATGCTTGCCAAGATCCATGGCCAGGCGCAGCTTGGTGCCGACACCGTCGGTGCCGGAGACGAGCACCGGCTGCCGATAGCCAGCAGGTAGCTCGCACAGGGCACCAAAACCGCCAAGACCACCCATCACTTCAGGGCGTGACGTGCGCTTGGCAACGTGCTTGATGCGATCGACAAGAGCGTTGCCGGCATCGATATCGACACCTGCGTCTTTGTAGCTCAGAGAGGGCGTAGCCTGGGAGGAAGAAGTCTCGGTCATGACAGGTCCTGTGAAGCCTATGCAATGCTGCAGTGCGATTGTGCTGGCAAATAGCCAGTGCCGGAGCAATAACGGTGGGCGATTGTATCACCCAGCGACGTAAGTCGCATCGATGTGGCGCGTTATCAGGTGCGTCGCGAGCAACTTTTGTTACTATTCGAGCACTACCGCTGACCGTATATCCAGGAAGGAGCAGGGAATGAGGCATTCATGGTGGGGGATCGCGCTGGTCGTTGCGCTGGTGGGAACGGTGTATTTTCTCGATGCCGTTCTGATGCCCTTTATCGCAGGGTTGATTTTGGCCTACTTGGCTGACCCGTTGACGGATTTCTTTCAGCGTTTGGGCATGCGGCGAGTCTGGGCAGTGAGCAGCGTTTTTTTGGTGCTGATGCTCGTACTGGCGGTGAGCCTGCTGGTCCTCATTCCACTCGTCGTTCAGCAGATCAAGCAGTTAGGGGAAGCGTTGCCGGGCGTACTCAGTTGGGTAGAGGGCGTGCTGGCGCCTCAAGTTCAGGAGTGGACAGGGTACGATCTTGCCACCGAGCTTAGCAATGTGCGCGAGACTCTCATCGACAACTGGCGGGATGCGGGTAGTTACGTGGCTCAAGCATTGGGCCATATCGGTCGTTCGGGCATGGCGTTCGTCTCTTGGGTGACGTATGTCGCGCTCATTCCGGTGGTGACGTTTTACCTGCTGCTGGATTGGGACCGAATGCTCGACAACCTGGGAAATTTGGTGCCTAGGCAGTGGGCAGACGATACGTTTCGTTTAGCGCGCCGCTGCGATGAGGTGTTGGCTTCGTTTTTGCGCGGCCAGCTGCTCGTCATGCTGTGCTTGGGCATTATTTACGCTGCTGGATTGACGCTGTTAGGGCTGAATTTCGGGTTGCTGATTGGCGCGCTTTCTGGGCTCGTTAGCATCGTTCCCTTTTTGGGCTTCATCGTCGGTCTAGCGATCGCGTTGGTAGTGGCGCTGTTTCAGTTCGATACCTGGTGGGCGGTGCTCGGCGTCATCGTTGTCTTTGGTTTGGGTCAAGTCGCCGAAAGCGTCGTGCTGCAACCGAAGCTATTAGGCGATAAGATTGGTTTGCACCCGGTGGCGGTCATTTTTGCGGTGCTCGCGGGCGGGCATTTGTTCGGACTCACGGGCGTGCTATTGGCGCTACCCGCAGCGGCGGTGATCATGGTGCTGCTGCGCGAGGTGAAAGATCGCTATAAAAACAGTGCACTCTATGACGCACAGCTAGACGCTCCAGAACAGCACAAACAGCATGAAGCGCTGCAGGGCGACGACAATAGGGAGTCATCATGAGCCGATTACCGGCACAGCTGCCGCTTGGGGTGGGGCTGCGCGACGATGCGACGTTCGATAACTATTATGCTTCTCGCGCCAATGCGTCGTTGGTCGACCACCTTGCTCATCAGCTAACGCCTGGCTCAGAGCCGTTTCTCTATGTGTGGGGTGCCCCAGGCAGCGGCCGTAGTCACTTACTGCAAGCCGCCTGCCATGCGGCTTCCGACCAAGACAAGCGTGCCCTCTATTTGCCACTTGCGGACCTAGGCCATTTTCCACCGCTTATGTTGGAGGATATCGAGCGGCTCGATCTGGTAGCCATCGATGATTTGGAATACGTCATTGGGCGCAAACGCTGGGAAGAGGCGTTATTTCACGCGTTCAATCGTTTGCGGGACGCGGGCAAAGCGCTGTTGATCGCGGCCAACAAGCCGCCGCGCCATTTGGAGGTAGTGCTGCCGGATTTGGCGTCTCGACTGGCTTGGGGAGTCACCTTCCATCTTCACCCGTTGGACGATAATGACCGTTTGGCGGCGCTAAAGCTACGTGCCCAGGTCCGTGGCATGCAGTTGCCGGATGACGTAGGGCGCTACATCATGCACCGTGGGCCGAGGGAGTTGGGCGAGCTCTGTCGAGCTTTGGACACCTTGGATCAGGCATCATTATCAGCAAAGCGGAAATTAACGATCCCTTTCGTAAAGTCGGCGCTCGATTGGTAAAACGCCCCTGCCAGTGGGCTGGCAGGGGCGTGACGAGACTGATCAAATGATCAACGCTGAATGCGTTAGGCGGTCTTGCTCATTTTAGTCGCGGCCGCTTGTGCCTGCTTCACATTCTCTTCTGTCAATTTCTGACTCTTCTGCAAGAAATCCTGCTGTAATGATACGACCTTGTCGGTATCGCCTTTGACACGCTCGGCCAGTTCTTTAGCCACTTTCTGCTGACCTTCCATGTAGCTACGCAGGCCGTCGACATCTTTGACACTCAGCAGCTGACGCATCTGCGCGACGCCGGTGTCGACATACGCTTTGTTAGCGTCTAGCTGAGCGTTTATCAGCTTTTCAGAGTAGTCGATGCTCAGATTCATGTAGGCACGTGCCGGTGCCATGAACAGGTTGTCGAACTGCTGGGTCATTTCGTTGGTATTTAACGTACGCATCATTAACTCTCCTATGCCATTACGAGCGTCTGGGGCTGCTAAGCTGAGCCCAGGACGATTCATTGATCAGCGTCGGCGGGTTAGATCGCGCACCGTCACTGATGGGTTATCTTGCATTGCAGCATAGCAAGTGTTTTTGTGCAGTGCAACATCAGAGGCGCAATGAATTTTTGACCGCGCGTGCCGCGCTGATATGGGCAAACGGTTGAACGAACAGTGGGTTTACCAAGAGGGGCTCGAACACTAGTCTAAAAGCTACAGAGAATCGTTATCACATGGCGGTGTGGATAGTCCGTGTCGCCGATGACTCACAAGGAGTGCAACATGGAAACACGTATCGAGCGGGATAGTATGGGCGAGTTGAAGGTTCCAGGCACGGCGCTTTATGGGGCACAAACGCAGCGTGCTATCAATAATTTTCCCGTGTCGGGCACGCCGATGCCGGAGGCCTTCGTTCATGCGGTTGCTCGTATTAAGCTGGCAGCGGCGCGCAGTAATCATCAGTTAGGGTTATTGGATGCCGAGCGTGCCCAGGCGATCGAAAAAGCCGCACAAGCGGTGATCGATGGCCAGCATGATGAGCATTTTCCTATCGACGTTTTCCAAACGGGGTCGGGTACGTCGACCAATATGAATGTGAACGAGGTGTTAGCGACGCTGGCCAGCCGAGAGGGCGTTGACGTCACACCTAACGATCACGTCAATATGGGGCAATCCAGTAACGATGTCATTCCCACGGCGATCCACCTGTCAGCGGCTATCGCGGTGAACGAGTCACTGCGCCCTGCGTTAACCGAACTCAAGGCAACGATCGACCGCCGTGCCAATGAGTTGAGTCATATCGTCAAAACCGGCCGTACCCACTTGATGGACGCCATGCCGCTTCGCATGGATCAAGAGCTAGGCGCGTGGTCTAGCCAGGTGGGTCAAGCCATCGAGCGGTTCGATAGTGCCATGACGCGACTATGCCGCCTTGCCCAGGGTGGCACCGCTGTGGGCACGGGGATCAATGCGCCGGAGGGATTTGCTGACTTGATGGCCAAAGACCTAAGCCAGCAAACAGGTCTCTCATTTGTACCTAACGATAGTTTCTTTGCCAGCTTGGCATCGCAAGATGCCGCGGTAGAGCTTTCCGGTCAGTTGAAGGGGTTGGCATGCGTCGTAATGAAGATCGCCAACGATCTGCGCTGGATGAACTCTGGGCCGCTAGCGGGGCTGGGTGAAATCGAATTGGAAGCATTGCAGCCGGGAAGTTCGATCATGCCCGGCAAGGTCAATCCCGTCATCCCTGAGTCGGCGGCGCAAGCGGCCGCTCAAGTGATTGGATTGGATGCTGCTATTACGGTGGCCGGACAAAGCGGCAATTTTCAGCTCAACGTCATGTTGCCACTCGTGGCCTCGAACCTGTTGACCTCGATTACATTGATGAGCAGTACCGCCACCTTGCTGGGTGAGCGCGCCATCGCCACCTTCACAGTCCGTGAAGACAATCTCCAAGGCCCGCTGGCGCGTAACCCCATCCTCGTCACCGCGCTCAACAGTGTGATTGGCTACAACGCGGCCGCTGCGATTGCCAAAAAGGCTTACCAAGCGGGGAGGCCCATCATCGATGTGGCGGAAGAAGAGACGGAGTTGGATCGAGCTACGTTGGAGCGGCTGCTCGATCCTACGGTACTGACGAAGGGCGGGGTGCCAGAGTAGCGAAGCGCCTTGACGCAGGGCAAGGCGGCTACGTCTTTTGGCGTTCCGTTTTGCCCTTTTGAATGGTCTCGCTGGCTTCTTGGCGCTCCTCTTGACTCGCTTCTGGATTGTCATGCTCATCTTGCCGTGAGGGGCGATAACAGAGCGTCGCGAGGATCGGGAAGTGGTCGGATCCGAAGGCGTCCAAGCGCTGCATACTGTCTAGCGTGAAGTGCTCACTGACGAATACGTGATCTAGTGGCCAGCGCAGAAACGGATAGTTTGCATGAAACGTGCTAAACATTCCTCGCCCGCGGCGCGGGTCGAGCATGCCACTGATCCGGCAAAACCGACGTGTCGTGCGTGACCAAGCGACGTCGTTGAGATCGCCCGCAACGAGCGTAGGCGATGGGTTCTGGTGAATTTCCTTGCCTACCAAGAGTAGCTCGGCGTCTCGCCAAAGCGATTTTTCACTCTCGCTGGGGGCGGGAGGGCGTGGATGCAGCGCATAGAAACGGATCTGATCGCCGCTCGCTAGGGTGACATAGGTATGGATAGAGGGGATGTCATCCTGAATCAACCATTTTACTTCCGTCTCGCTGAGCGTCAGTCGAGAGTACAAGTGCATGCCGTAAAGGTTGTCGAGGGGAATTTTTACGCTGTTTGGCCAGGCTTTTGAGAGAGCAGTATCCAACTGACGCTGCCACCACTGGTCGGATTCCAGCGTCAACACCATATCGGGCTGGTGCTGCTCTATCATGCTGATCAGCTTATCCGCTTGACGGTTTGGTGTGAGCACGTTAGCGATCAGTAACGTGATTTTCTGCTCATCCGGCGCCTTGCGGGTCGATTGAACCTGTACGGGCCAAAGTCGTGTCCAGGGAAAGATGTAGCGCAGTTGGAGCATGCAGGTGAGTAGCGACAACCCTATCGTGGCAGTCTGCCATCGGCTGGGGGGCAAGAGGAGTGCGCCAACGGCGGCGCAGAGCCCAGCGAGCACCGCGATTTGTAGTCGTGGAAACTCGAAACTTCGCACCCACCACCAACGTAGCCTTATTCGCGCGATGAGGGTGGATAATAGTAGTAAACCGGCGATGCATCCTAGCAAAGGCCCTAACAAAACCTATCTCCTTATCCGTAAGCGATCATGATTGATCTATGTGCAGCTTAGCCGGTAGGTTTGATAAGTGTCGATGTAATTTGCGGGAGCGGGTAGGGTAAGGCACTAAAGTAGGCAAAGGCGCAAAAATGACTTGCAATTCAGCCATGAAGCCGTAGAATACGCATCCGTTGCACAGCAGGACCATAGCTCAGTTGGTTAGAGCGCCACGTTGACATCGTGGAGGTCGGCGGTTCAAATCCGCCTGGTCCTACCAAATCTATCCGTGCACTTTTTTTCTAGGACCATAGCTCAGTTGGTTAGAGCGCCACGTTGACATCGTGGAGGTCGGCGGTTCAAATCCGCCTGGTCCTACCAGACAGTCACAAAAAAGCCCTGCTCATCGAGCGGGGCTTTTTTGTGTGCGCCTGTTTTATCGTTTGGCGTCTTGCATCATATGAAGCGAGGAAGGTCTGTTTGCCGTACGAAAGTCGCCACCAGCGCCTCGATGCCCGCCTGATCTTCTTGGCTAAAGCGCGCGTGCTGCGGGCTGTCGATATCCAGTACACCCCATACGACACCATCGCTCACGATAGGAACGACCAGCTCGGAACGTGAATCGGCGTCGCAGGCGATGTGGTCGGCCACCGCGTGTACGTCATCGACACGTTGCGTTGCCTGTTCACGGGCCGCTGCTCCACAAACACCTTTGCTAAATGGAATGGGGTGGCAGGCGGGTTTGCCCTGAAACGGCCCGAGGCACAGCAGTTGCGGTTCGCGCTGCAGATAAAAGCCAACCCAGTTTAGCGTCTCTAGCGCTTGCTGAATGAAAGCGCAGGTTTGGGCGCTGTTGGTCAGCCAGTCGCGAGTGTCTAACAAAGCTTCTAGCTGACGGTTGAGTAGGGTGTAATCGGTGGTCGACATACCATTTCCTTGATGAAAAACGCATCAGGCCAGCCTTTCGGCTGGCCTGATAATGAATCATGAACGGGTGAGAGTTACTCGTCAGTCCAGCCTGGTACCGCCGCACCTTTGAACAGCTCGTCGGCTTTCTCGATCACTTCCTCACGCTGATAGGCGTCGACCAACTGGCGAATTTCTTCGCGATCTTCATCGCCACCGCGAACCGCAATCAGGTTGACGTAGGGAGACTCAGGGCCTTCCTTGATCAGCGCATCGTCCAGGCTCAGGCCAGCCGGCTGGGCGAAGGTGTTGTTGATGAAAGCCATGTCGACATCCGGCAGGACACGGGGCAACTGCGCTGCTTCGATTTCACGGAAGCGGAAGCCGCGCGGATTTTCTGCGATATCGATCGGCGTGGCTTCCAGGAAGGTCGGATCGTTGAGCGTGATCAAACCTTCGTTATGCATCAAAATGAGCGCACGCCCTTCGTTGGAAGGGTCGTTGGGTAGCGCGATTTGGGCACCGTCCGGCAGCTCATCGATGCTGTCGTACTTTTCAGAATACGCGCCGATGGGGTACACGAAGGTGTAACCAGCAATGGCAAAATCGTAGCCACGGTCATTGACCATCGCCTGCATGTAGGGCTCGTGCTGGTAGGCGTTGGCATCCAGGCTGCCATCGGCCAGCGCCGCGTTCGGTGTGACGTAGTCGGTGAACTCGATGATTTCGACGTTCAGGTCGTACTCTTCTTTGGCAATGCGCGCGGCCACTTCCATGACTTCGGTTTCGGGGCCGGCGACGGTGCCCATTTTGATGGTACGGGTTTCCGCATTGGCCACGTTGATGGCCAGAGCCAGTGCGGTCAGGCTGCCGATAATGACTTTTTGCATGGCATTACTCCAGTGTCGTTGTGCATCGTGTTGCAATGATGCGGGAATAAGAAACGCAAGTCTAATGCGTTTTTGTTATATTTAGCTATGCCAATGAAAGAGGCTGGCTATGACTATTTACGGTCGCTTTTGCGCACCAAGTAGTCGCCCAGGCTTTGAAACCCTTGTACCAGTACGACTAGGATCACCACGGTGATCAGCATGATCGTGGGGTTGAAGCGGTTGTAGCCGTAGCGAATGCCTAGGTCGCCTAGTCCGCCGCCGCCCACGGCGCCCGCCATGGCCGAGTAACTCACTAAGGTGACCAGCGTGATGGTGAGGCCCGTGATGATGCCGCCGCGCGCTTCGGGAATCAGTACCTTGGTAATGATTTGCCAAGGTGTTGCCCCCATGGCTTGCGCAGACTCGATCAGTCCCGGAGAGATCTCATTCAGCGCGCCCTCGATAAGGCGGGCCACGAAGGGAATAGCGGCAATCGTCAGCGGTACCGACGCGGCATTGATGCCGATGGAAGTGCCCACCAACATGCGAGTGAAGGGAATGATGGCGACCATCAAAATGATGAACGGAATCGAACGCCCGATGTTGGTGATGATGCCCAGTGCCTGGTTGAGAATGGGCATCGCCATGATTTGCCGCGGGCGGGTCACGTAAAGCATGACGCCCAGCGGCAGGCCCAATAGGGTGGCAATCACACCCGATACGGCCACCATGTAAAGGGTATCCAGCGTGGCCTGTAAAATGAGATCAAACATTGCGCTGGACATGACCAAGTACCTCCACCTGTAGTTGATGCGCTTCTAAATAGGACATGGCTTGTTGGGTTTGCTCATGGCTGCCCAGTAGCTCGGCAATCATTAGGCCCAGCGTGCGGTCTTGTATGGACTCGACTTTGGCCTGCAGGATGCTGACGTCCACGCTGCACTCCCGCGCCAGACGAGAAATGAGCGGTGTTGAAACGGCGTCACCCGAGAACGTTAGCCGCACCACCGGGTGCGTGTGTTCATTAGGGCGCTCTTCCAGGCGCTCCAGTAGCTCTTTCGGGGGGCTGAGTTGTAAGAAGTCGTTCAAAAAGTCGCGACCAAGCTGCGTTGCAGGCGCGGTAAAGAAGTCGCCCACTTCCGCGTCCTCTACCAGCTTGCCATCAGAGATCAGGCTGACCCGGTGGCAGATCGATTTCACCACTTCCATTTCGTGGGTAATGAGCAGGATGGTGATGCCCAGTTGGTGATTGATGTCGCGCAGCAGCTCGAGAATCGAGCTAGTGGTCTGTGGGTCCAGCGCCGAGGTCGCTTCATCGCACAGCAGCACATGCGGTTTGCTGGCAAGGGCGCGGGCAATGGCAACACGCTGTTTCTGGCCGCCGGAGAGCTGGGCGGGGTACTGCTTCGCTTTATCGGCAAGGCCTACCATCTCGAGCAGCGGAAGAACGCGGTTTTTGATCGCGCTGCGCTTTTCACCCATCAGTTCCAAGGGGAGGGCGACATTATCAAAAACGGTGCGTGTGGTGAGTAGGTTGAAGTGTTGAAAAATCATGCCGATACGATGACGAGCATGATTCAGTTCGCTGCGGCTCAGCCCGGTCATCTCTTGCCCATCCACGACCACGCTGCCGCTCGTGGGGCGCTCGAGTAGATTGACGCAGCGGATGAGGGTGGATTTGCCAGCGCCGGAAAGGCCAATGACACCGTGAATCGTGCCTTTGGGGATCGTTAAATCGACGTTTTGAAGGGCATGCACGGCACCATCGCCGCTGCCATAAGTTTTACTAACGTTGCTAAGTTCAATCATAGCGTCTGCCTTAATGGTAGGCCGAAGACGGAGTGCGAGGGGGCAAGCGTAGGGCGGGGAACAAAAAAAGGCCACCCTTGCGGGTGGCCATCAACGCTGGACACACCCTTTTAGCTGCACTTCACCCCGCCAAAGGCCAGGTGGACGCCCGCAATCTGGGTACAAATCGGCGTCATTACATTTGCGGCGAAAGTCTAAAGAGCGATGGGGGCGTTGTCAACGGAAAGCGTTCTATTTCATGTTTTTAAGTTTTTAAACAGATCTATTTTCTTTTTTTGGTTGTTTTTTTGGGTTTTTATTGCTGTTGAGTAAAGGTATGGCGGGGTGTTAGCAGCAAAAAAACATGATCGATCAAGCGTGGGTGCTGCCTGGCTGCACAAGGTTGGGTCATTAGTAGTAAGCTTACGCAAGTTTTTATGGCCTATGCCACCCTGCTCACCTGTAAAGAAAGGAAGGGATCATGTTCACGGGTATCGTTCAAGGTACTGCTGAGATTGTCGAAGTGCGCGAGCTAGAGGAGTTCCGCACCCATGTGGTTGCCTTGTCAGAAGAGCTTAGGAGCGGTTTGGAAATTGGCGCGTCCGTCGCGCATAACGGTGTGTGCCTGACGGTGACGGCCATCGAGGGCGAGCGTGTCAGTTTCGACCTGATGCGAGAAACGCTGCGACTGACCAATCTTGGTGCAATTACCCCGGGGCAATGCGTCAACATAGAGCGTGCGGCCCGCTTCGGTGATGAGATTGGCGGTCACTCTATGTCCGGTCACATCATTTGTATGGCGCAGATCGTCGCCATCGAAGAGGCGCCCAATAATCGCCGTATCTGGTTCGCACTACCGGAAAAGGCCGCTAAATTCGTTTTTGAGAAAGGCTACATTGGCGTTGACGGCATCAGCCTCACCGTGGGTGCCGTGCGGCCATCGGCGGATGGGGCGGGGGTCGAGTTCAGTGTTAATCTGATCCCCGAGACACTATCCCGTACGGTATTGGGCAGCCGCTCGATGGGCGATTGGGTCAATATCGAGATCGATCCGCAAACACAGGTCATCGTGGAAACGGTGGAGCGGGTATTGGCGAGCCGGTCCTTTTAGCAATTTGAGGGTATTGCTTTGGGCTTTTGTTGACCGATCGGTTAGCTGATGGCCTAAAGTTTGCTAAACAGTAAGTGAGGGAACGTGCCCTCGATCAACGGCTGCATGTACGGCACTCGCATCACGCGGTGCCTTTCGGTAGTATGTGCGGCTTTTCTCGCACCAAGGGACGCATTCGGCGTAAGCGCGAAGGATAAAAACTACATGAAACTTCTGGACAACTACTTCAAGCTCACAGAGCAGAAGACCAACCTCAAGACGGAAGTGATCGCAGGGGTCACGACGTTCTTAACCATGGCCTACATCATTTTCGTCAACCCGAGCATTCTGTCGGAAGCGGGGATGGATTACGGCGCTGTCTTTGTAGCAACCTGTCTAGCGGCGGCCATCGGCTGTTTCGTGATGGGCCTGTGGGCTAACTACCCCATTGCTCAAGCGCCGGGCATGGGGTTGAACGCCTTCTTCACCTACGGTGTGGTGCTGGGCATGGGGTATACCTGGGAAGCGGCGCTAGGGGCCGTCTTCTTCTCGGGTTTGACGTTCTTCCTGCTGAGTATTTTCAAAATTCGCGAGTGGATCATCAACTCCATTCCGCTCTCGTTGCGCCTGGGGATTGCCGCCGGTATCGGTCTGTTCCTTGCGATGATTGCCCTCAAGAATGCGGGTATCGTGGTCGCTAATCCGGCTACGTTCGTGTCGCTCGGCGACTTGTCAGAGCCAGCGCCGCTGTATGCCTTGCTGGGCTTTTTCGTGATTACTGCCTTGGCCTATTTGCGCGTCACGGGCGCGGTCATGATCGGGATCATCGGGGTGACCGTGCTGGCCATGGTGCTGGGGCATAACCAGTATGGTGGCATCATGTCCATGCCGCCTTCCATTGCGCCGACGTTCATGGCCATGGACCTGATGGGAGCGCTGGATGTCGCCATGCTCAGCGTCATTTTTGCGTTCCTATTCGTCGATTTGTTCGATACGTCCGGCACGCTGGTGGGGGTTGCTCACCGTGGCAAGCTACTGGATGAAAACGGTAAGCTGCCACGTATCGGGCGTGCCATGATGGCCGATAGTACTGCGTCGATGGCCGGTGCCGCGCTGGGTACCTCCACCACCACCAGCTACATCGAATCCACGGCGGGCATCGTCTCCGGTGGGCGTACTGGGTTGACGGCGGTCGTGGTCGGCCTACTGTTTTTGATCAGCCTGTTTTTCGCGCCGCTGGCTGGCTCTATCCCCGCCTATGCGACAGCCGGTGCGCTTCTTTATGTCGCTGTGCTGATGGCGGGAAGCTTGGCGCATGCGAATTGGGAAGATCCCACCGACGCGGCCCCGGTCCTGATCGCGGCGATTGCCATGCCGCTGACCTTCTCCATTGCGGAAGGTATTGCCCTGGGTTTCATCAGCTACGTGGCGATCAAAACGCTGTCGGGCCGCTTCGCGGATCTCAACCCGGCGGTGGTGGTGTTAGCGCTGCTATTTGCAGCAAAGTTTCTATTCATGGGCTAACTGCCCAATCTTCGACTAATCAATGAGAGACGCGATGAGCATCTACGGCGATTACATTAAGTCCGTTATTCGCACGGTTCCTGACTGGCCAGAGCAGGGGGTGAATTTTCGTGATATTACCCCCTTGCTGCAAAACAGCGCTGCTTTTCGTAAGCTGATCGACAGTTTCGTGCACCGCTACCAGGAAATGAATCTGGATGCCATCGCGGCCATCGACGCCCGTGGCTTCATTATTGGTGCACCGCTGGCGTACGAGCTGGGCTGCAGCTTCGTTCCCGTGCGTAAGAAGGGCAAACTGCCGTTCAAAACCATTAGTGAAACCTACACGCTGGAGTATGGCCATTCGGAAGTCGAGCTCCATGCCGATGCGTTTCAGGAAGGGGATCGGATTTTGCTCATGGATGATCTGATCGCGACGGGGGGAACGATGCTGGCAGCGGCTAACTTGATTCAGCGCTGCGGTGGCCACGTCGTGGAGACGGCAACGATTATCGATCTACCCGAATTGGGTGGTTCTCAGAAGATTCGCGATGCGGGCTACAGCGTCTTCGC
Source organism: Vreelandella piezotolerans (assembly GCF_012427705.1). NCBI lineage: Bacteria > Pseudomonadati > Pseudomonadota > Gammaproteobacteria > Oceanospirillales > Halomonadaceae > Vreelandella > Vreelandella piezotolerans. The sequence goes on from NZ_CP048602.1 coordinate 1,703,544, forward strand.
GGTCTGTTCCTTCAACGAAGACGAGTAACGTCCCATGAGCAGCGAACGCTATCATCAACACTTCACCGTCTCTTGGGACCAAATTCATCGCGACGTGCGCCAGCTCTGCCATCTGCTCATCGAGCGAGACTTCAAAGGCATCGTAGCGATTACCCGTGGCGGCTTGATTCCGGCGGCGCTGATTGCCCGCGAGCTGAACATTCGCCTGATCGATACCGTGTGCATCAAGAGCTACGATCACATGGAGCAGGGCGGGTTGGATATCATGAAAGGGGTCGACCATGATGGCGATGGCTGGCTGTTGGTCGACGATCTCGTCGATACCGGTAAAACGGCCCGTGCCGTGCGTGAAATGTTGCCTAAAGCACATTTTGTCACGATTTACGCCAAACCAGAGGGACGCCCTTTGGTGGATCAATATCTGACAGAAGTGGCTCAACAGTGCTGGATCCAATTCCCTTGGGATATGGGCATTGCCTACGTCGAGCCACTCGCCGATCAAATGAAGAAGTGATATGGCTAACCCGTTACCCGATGATTGGAGCCATTGGCTAGGGCAGGAGTTTCAGGCGGAATACATGTCCGCTTTGAAGGCGTTTTTGGCCGACGAAAAGGCGGCCAAGAAAGTTATCTATCCGCATTCGTCGAATTGGTTTCGTGCCTTTGAATTAACGCCTCTCGCGTCGGTAAAGGTTGTGATTTTGGGTCAAGACCCTTACCACGGGCCTAATCAAGCGCACGGGCTTTGCTTTTCGGTGCAGCCGGGTGTCCCGGTGCCCCCATCGCTTGTCAACATCTACAAGGAGTTGGCGAGTGACGTTGGCTTTACGCCGGTGCAGCACGGTTTTTTGGAGGCGTGGGCCAAGCAGGGGGTATTGCTATTGAACACGGCGCTGACGGTCGAGCAGGGCAATGCCGCGTCGCATCGTGGTAAAGGCTGGGAGCTCTTCACCGATCAAGCTATTGAGACCGTCAGTCGTCATGCCGAGCCCAGCGTATTTCTTCTTTGGGGGAGTCACGCGCGGCAGAAAAAGGCGCTGATCGATACCTCTCGCCATTTGGTGCTGGAATCACCGCATCCTTCCCCACTGTCGGCGCACCGTGGCTTTTTTGGCAATCGTCATTTTTCCAAAGCTAACCAGTTCTTGGAAGCGCAGGGGCGCTCGCCCATTGATTGGCAATTACCGGAAACCCCTTAACCTCATGGTCAGTTGCGGGTAGAATGTCGCGCAATTTGTAAGCATGTCGATGGTGGCTCAGCAGGCTGCCATCTTGAATCCCCTGCAGTGAGGAAGTCCCATGAGTGTCTACGCCATTAACCATCCGCTTGTTCAACATAAGCTGGGACTAATGCGCGAAGCTGATTTGAGCACTAAAAGCTTTCGTGAACTGGCAGGTGAAGTGGCTAAACTCCTGACCTACGAAGCGACCAAGGGTCTGGAGCTCGAAGATCATGAGATTCAAGGCTGGAACGGTGAGCCTATAGCGACACGTCGCTTGAAAGGCAAAAAGGTGACCATCGTTCCGATTCTGCGGGCGGGCTTAGGTATGTTGGAAGGCGTGACAGACCTTATTCCTAGCGCGCGGGTCAGTGTCGTTGGCCTGTATCGCGATGAAGAGACGCTGCAGCCGGTGCCGTATTTTGCAAAATTCGCCAACGACATCGAAGAGCGTATGGCGATTGTGATCGACCCGATGCTGGCAACCGGTGGTTCGATGGTGGCTACGTTGGACATGCTGCGTGAGCGTGGCTGTGAACACATGAAAGTCATCGTATTGGTGGCTGCCCCTGAAGGGATTAAACGGGTGCAAGATGCGTATCCCGATGTAGAAATTTACACTGCCTCGGTGGATGACCGACTCGATGAGAATGGCTACATCGTCCCCGGCTTGGGAGATGCCGGCGACAAAATTTTCGGAACGCGCTGAGCGCTCCGTCTCAAAACGCCCCTTACGCTTTGCGTTAGGGGCATTTTTTTGCCTCCGTGACTTGGCTATGTACGAACACTATCTGCGCTAGCCGCCATTTCGTACAAAACCTAATAACAGACCCTAGGAGTGGTGTGATGATAACGAGTGCGAGACAAGAGTCTTGGCCAAAAATGTTACTGACCGGCGCGCAGATGCTGTTCGTGGCCTTTGGTGCATTGGTACTGGTTCCGCTATTGACTGGGTTAGATCCCAGCGTGGCGCTGTTTACAGCCGGACTCGGTACGCTGGTCTTTCATGGCGTCACCAAGCAGAGCGTGCCGGTATTTCTGGCCTCCTCGTTTGCCTTCATCGCGCCCATTCAGGGCTCTGTCGCCAGCTTCGGCGTGTCGGCGACGCTGGGTGGGTTGATGGCGGCCGGGTTGGTGTACGTGGTGATTTCTCAGGCGGTACGGCTGAAAGGGACGGCTTGGCTGCACCGGCTGTTGCCCGCCGTGGTGGTCGGTCCCGTCATCATGGTGATTGGTTTGGCGCTCGCCCCGGTCGCCGTCAGCATGGCAACCGGCGAGACCAGCGACTCCATTGGCTACGGCCAAGCGATATTTCTTTCCATGGCAAGTCTGTTGGTGACCCTGGTGCTCGCAGTATTTGGCCGCGGCCTGTTGCGTTTGGTGCCCATCATGGGCGGTATTGCAACGGGCTACGCGCTGGCGCTCATCATGGGAGTGGTTGACTTTACGCCGGTGCGCGATGCGGCTTGGCTGTCGTTACCCAACTTTACGGCGCCTAGTTTCCATTGGGCGGCCATCCTGTTCATGATTCCGGTCGCGATTGCGCCTGCCGTCGAGCATATTGGTGACATGGTGGCGATTGGTTCGGTCACGCGTACCAACTATCTGGAAAAGCCTGGCTTGCATCGCACGCTACTGGGCGATGGTTTGGCCACCACCGTCGCTGCGCTGTTTGGTGGGCCGCCTAACACGACTTACTCAGAAGTCACCGGTGCCGTGACGCTGACCAAGGCCTTCAATCCGATGTACATGGTGGTGGCGGCGGTCATCGCTATCGTTTTGGCCTTTGTCGGCAAGCTTGGTGCGCTATTGCAAACCATCCCTGGGCCAGTCATGGGGGGCATCATGACGCTTCTGTTTGGCTCGATTGCCGTGGTCGGTATGAATACTCTCGTGCGGGCAGGGCAGTCGTTGACGGCGGCGCGTAACTTGGTGGTGGTGTCGCTGATCTTGGTGTTTGGCATCGGCGGTATGCAATTTGGTGGCGGGCAGTTCACGCTACAGGGCGTAAGTTTGGCCGCTCTGGTCGGCATTGCGTTAAACTGGTTGCTACCAGCAGAAAAAGAGGGTGAGTGAGTCGTGACAGACAGGATGCGTTATGAGTGAGGCGCTACGCTGCCCGTTTCCGGTTCTGGGGGTGGCTGCCTGGAGTGGTACCGGTAAAACCACGCTGTTAGAGAAATTGTTGCCGCTTCTGCGCGGCATGGGAGTGTCGGTGGCGGTTATCAAACATGCGCACCATCATTTCGACGTGGACCAGCCGGGTAAGGACAGCTACAGGTTACGCAGCTCGGGGGCAGCGCCCATGTTGATTGCGTCGCGCCATCGCTATGCGCTGATGCAAGAGACGCCGGGGCAAGAGGAGCCCGACTTGGCCCATTTGCTGGCATTAATGGCTCCCCATTCGCCTGATTTGGTGATTGTGGAAGGCTTCAAAGCTTGGCCGATACCGAAGTTGGCGCTCTATCGAGAGGGAATTGGAGACCCGGCGATTCTTTCCGACCCTTGGGTGCAGGCCGCTGCGTTGACCGGCGAGCCTCCTGTGAAGCTTGCGTCTTCGGTCACGCGTTTGGATTTGAATCGCTGTGACGCGATCGCCCGCTGGGTCAGTGACTGGGCCGACCAACAGCGGCGCAACTTGGCTTGATGATAAAAGGTGACACCATGCAGTTAACCCACCTGAACGCGCACGGCGAAGCCAATATGGTCGACGTCGGCGATAAGCAAGAGACACGTCGAGAGGCCGTCGCCTCGGGGCGTATCGTCATGCAGCCTGCTACCTTGAAGTTGCTGAGCGACGGCGCGTTGCCCAAAGGCGATGTGCTGGCCACGGCGCGTATTGCAGGGATCCAAGCGGCTAAACGCACCCACGAGCTCATTCCTCTGTGCCACTCGCTGGCACTTTCTAAAGTCGCGGTAGAGTTCGATATCGATCACGATCAGGGGTGGGTGAGTGTGACCGCCATGTGCCGTTTGAATGGCCGTACCGGGGTCGAGATGGAGGCGCTGACCGCCGTATCGGTCGCCTGTCTGACGCTTTACGATATGTGTAAAGCGGTCGACAAGGCAATGCGTATCGAAGCGGTACACCTGGATAGCAAGCAGGGCGGACAGCGCGGCGATTATCGCCGTGAAATGGCGGCGCCCATCGTCACTGGTGAAGGTGCTGCGGGCGAGGTGAGCCTCGGCGAGCGCTGTGTCTCACCCTGTGTGCGGGTCAAGTTTTTGGCCGAGCTGCGCGAGCGCGTTGGAGAGAGTGATTTGGCCATTGGGTTGGACAAATTGCCAAGCCGTGATGTGGCTGGGCTAAAAGCCGCGCTCAAAGCTCAAGATGCGCGCTTCTCAGTGCTGGCAGACCGTCGAACGCTGTGCGCGATTAACCAGGTGATGGCCAACGACAGCGCACGCATTACCGATGAAGACGAAGTGGCCTTTTTCCCCCCGGTGACCGGAGGCTGAGCCGTGTCCGTTAACGAACAGAAAGCACCCGACATAGGGGTAGTCGTGCAGTCTGCTCCGTTCTCCATGGCCTACGGTTATGAAAGCGCGTTGCGCCAGCGTACCGACATTGGCGCGATCGTCACCTTTACGGGGCTGGTGCGAGATTTCAACGAAACGCCCGACGTCATCGGTTTGACCCTGGAACACTACCCAGGCATGACCGAGCGCACCTTGGCACGTATTGCAGAGCAAGCGTGTCAGCGGTGGTCATTGCAAGCGGTGAGGGTCATTCATCGCGTGGGAGATTTGTTGCCGGGGGACCCCATTGTCAGGGTGCTGGTTGCCAGTGCACACCGCCGAGATGCCTTCGAGGCCTGCGATTTCATCATGGACTACTTGAAGACCCAGGCACCTTTCTGGAAAAAAGAGCACTCTAGACAGGGAGCATACTGGGTGAAAGAGCGCGACACCGATCAGCAAGACGCTGCTCGGTGGTAGTGCTCAAGGCTCGTCGTTCAATTCCTCGATGGTTGGCATCTCGGCGGCCATGATCTGCAGGTGCACCTCGGGCATATGCTGCAAGTGATTCGCCAACCAGTGTACCAACCGAGGCTGTAGCGCATGGCGTAAATCGGCTAGCGTATCTGCGGTGATCTCATCGAGCTGCTCGTCCAGCCACTCGCTAAAGCTGTCTTCATCCATGGGGCTGGCCCCGCTAGCATCCAGCATCAAGCGTCCAATGCGGCACCAGCCCGTCTCGGTGGCCGCTACCGGCAAAGCCAAAAAAAGGCTGCCGCGACGTGCCGAGGAGTGGCCCGTATCCAAGCCAGGATGAGCGACTACGCTATTTTGATTGACGATGCAGGGAGGCTGAGGATAGCGCGTCTCGCAGCGTAACCCTTGCTGGTCGAGCACTAGCATGTCGCCATTCACAGGCGTCAGCGGTGCTTGAATGCCCAGCTCTTCGGCAAGCGCTTGATGCGCCGCTTGATGGCGAGCCTCGCCATGCACCGGTAGCAGCATTTTGGGTCTGACCCACTGATAGAGCTTTCTAAGCTCTTCCTGGGCAGGGTGTCCGGTAGCGTGAAGCTCGGGATGGTTCGTTTCATCGAACAGCGTGACATCGAGTTGCAACAAACGCTTTTTAAGCTGCTCGATGGGGCGCTCATTGCCTGGAATGGCTTTGGCAGAAAAAATCACGCTATCGCCCGGTTCTAAATCGACAAAGGGGTGGCGACGCTGGGCCAATCGTTGCAAGGCGGCGCGAGGCTCGCCCTGGCTACCGGTGGCAATGATCACGACCTCTTCAGGGGGGAGGTAGCCCAGGTCATGGGCGGGCACCAGGGGCGGGAAGTCGTCCAAATAGCCCAGGCCTCTGGCCACACTCACCATCCGCTCCATCGAGCGGCCCATCAGGCTAACCCGGCGTCCACTCGCCTGGGCTGCCAAACCAATGGCCAATACCCGCGCTAGGTTGCTGGCAAAGCAAGACACGACCACCCTGCCTGTGCAAGCGCTCAGCGTGTTCGCCAACGCCTTGGCAACGTCCCCTTCGCTGGCGGACTGTCCCGGCATGGGCGCGTTGGTTGAATCCCCTACCAGCAAATCGACCGGTGCCAGTGCTCTGAATTGAGCCGCATTGACCGGTGAGCCAATGAGCGGGGTTGGGTCCAGTTTCCAATCACCCGTGTGGAGAATGCGGTAATCCCCCGCTTGCATCATGATGGCGCAGCTCTCGGGGATGGAGTGGGTAACGCTGAGATAGCGAAGGGTGAAGGGGCTACTCTCTACTGCCTCCCCCGGTTCGATGGTCTGGATCGCTGCGCTACTGAGCTGATGTTCGGCAAACTTGTAGCGCAAGAGTCCCGCTGCGAGTGGGGTGGCAAAAATCGGGCAGCCCCATTTGGGCCAAAGCCACGCCACGGCGCCGATGTGGTCTTCATGGCCGTGGGTAATGAACAGGGCTTTGGGGGTGATCTTGAGCGCTTCCAGGGTTTCCGTGTTGGGGACTTGAAGCGGAGAATTCGGCAGGTCTTGGCGAATCATCATGCCGCAATCAACGGCGATCCACTGATCGTCATACCCATACAGCGTGAGGTTCATTCCAATTTCGCCACAGCCACCAAGCGGTAGCAGGCGCAGGGGCGGGCGGCGACGGGGACGAAGTTGAACGCGTGATGGATGCATCAGTTATGAAAAGCCTAGAAAGTAATGTCTTAACTATACGGGATGCGGGGGGCGGGTAACAATCATCGCGGCACCAGACCGCGGTGCTTCCTTATCTTGCTTACGTTACACTAATGCGGCTAAAGCGTTTATCTGCCGTTAGGCAGGTGCTTGGCGAGCGTGCCGTTAAATACGTTAAGAGTGTCTGTGATGTCTCATTATTACCGTTTAGTTGTTTCCTGCCCCGATCAGGTGGGCATTGTGGCGCGTGTCTCAAGCTTTATTGCTCAGCAGGGTGGTTCCATTACCGAAGCAAGCCAGCACTCTGATTTAGAGACTGGTCGCTTTTTCATGCGCTATGAAATTCTGGCGGACTCACTGGGTATGTCGGCGGAAGCGTTGCGCACCGCGTTTGAGCCCGTCGCCGCCGAATTCGATATGCAGTGGTCGTTGGTAGATACGCAAAAGCGTCGCCGTGTCGTGCTCATGGTGTCTAGAGAGTCTCACTGCTTGGTCGACTTGCTGTATCGCTGGCAAGCAGGCGAGCTGGATTGCGATATCGTGGGCGTCATTTCTAACCATGACGATATGCGTTCACTCACGGAGTGGTACGGTATTCCCTATCATCACGTACCGGTCGATCCTACCAACAAGCAGCGGGCATTCGATCAAGTGCAAGAGCAGATAGATGCGGCCCGCGCCGACTGTGTGGTGCTGGCGCGCTACATGCAAATACTGCCGCCTTCCCTTTGCGAACGCTATGCGGGCCGAGTCATCAATATCCACCACAGTTTCCTGCCGTCGTTCGCGGGTGCCAAGCCGTATCATCAAGCTTATGAGCGCGGTGTGAAGCTGATCGGTGCGACCTGCCATTACGTCACCGAAGAGCTGGACGCGGGCCCGATCATCGAGCAGGACATACATCGGGTCAGCCATTGCCACACGCCGACCGATCTCGTTCGCTTCGGTCGCGACGTTGAAAAAGCGGTGTTGGCGCGTGGTTTACGCTGGCACTTGGAAGATCGTGTGCTCATTCACGGCAATAAAACAGTCGTCTTTAGTTAATCTACCGGGGGCGCTATGTCGTTTGCACAGAGCGTATTGGCACCATGGGCGCTGGTGATGACGTGGTTGTTGTCATTGGGCATGGTGGGCTGGTGCATTTGGCTGCGCCCTTGGCAACCGTTGCTCGAAGATACCGCGCTCCAACATCGATGGTTGGCCGCGACGCTTGTCGTCATGCTGTTTTGGCAGCTTCGCGCTCAAGCAGTGGATTGGTTGACGCTTCACCTAGTATTTACGGTGTTAATGACGCTGGTCTTTAAAATGCCGTTAGCGCTGCTGAGCAACGTAATGATCAACGCTGCCATGGTAGCGATTGGACGTAACGAGTGGAACCTTCTTGGGGCGAACGTACTGGTGACTGGCATCGTGCCTGCTATGGTGACAGGCATCGTGTGGCGTCTGGTGGATCGCCGCCTGCCGGATAATTTGATGGTGTTCTTATTCGCCTGCGGATTTTTCGGCGCAGCGCTGTCGACGTTAGGTGGCGGGCTTGTCGCGGTGGCGCTCATCATATTGGCGGGCACGGATCCTGAGGCCGTATATCTCGCTCAAGAGTATGCCCGCTTTTTACCGCTGCTGATGCCGTCGGAAGCCTTCATCACCGGGATGCTGCTCAGCATCTTGCTAGTCTACCACCCAAGTTGGGTGGCCACCTTCAATGACCACCGTTACATCGACTCACAGTAAATACACTTCGTGTGCCGGGTCTGACCACGGCCTCAGCTCAGCCGAGCGCTTGTCCGTTTCCGCCCCGAATAACGCCGACGCCGACACCCTCGATATCCAGTTGTTGGGTGCGCAGATCGATCTCGATCGGTGGGAAGTCGGCATTCTCGGCGATCAACGTGACTTGATGGCCCTGGCGTTTAAAACGCTTGACCGTCACTTCGTCTTCTAACCGTGCTACGACGATCTGGCCATCGCGTACGCGATCAGTGCGATGAACGGCCAGAAGATCGCCTTCCAAAATGCCGACATCTTTCATGGAGAGGCCGCGTACACGTAATAGGTAATCGGCTTTGGGCGTAAAATACTCGGCTGGAAGCGGGCAGTAGCGGTCTATGTGTTCGGCAGCCAAGATTGGACTACCGGCGGCAACTTCGCCAATCACGGGTAGCCCATTGGGTACAGGCTCGGAGGCGGCCGTTGTCGTTGCTGGCACTTCGCTAGGTTCCAGCACCTCCTGGTTCGGTAGCCGAATTCCCCGCGACGTATTTCGAATGATGCGTATGGCGCCTTTACGCTCGAGCGCACGCAAATGCTCCTCGGCAGCATTTGGAGAGCGGAACCCCAGCGCCTTGGCGATTTCAGCGCGCGTTGGCGGGTACCCCAGGTCACCCATGGTTTTGACGATGAAATCAAATACGTGCTGCTGACGTGCTGTGAGTGGACGAGACATACCAAACTCCAAAACAGTGAAAAGACAGTAGCTACATGTCGGCTTAATCAGTATGTGTTTAAGTATACAGTATGTTGCTCTGTCCAGTACATGGTCCATGACAAACGCCAGTACATAGCGAGCTCTTTGAAAGCTAGGTAAAGAAGGCGCCGCCCATGGACCGTTGGCGAACTGGATAAGTGATTGAGCCTGTCAAACATATGTCATAGTATGCAGCGTTGTTTAAAACACCTGTTTTTTGGAGGGCGAGATGGCCCAATCAGATACGGTAACGCGTATATTGGACACGGCAGAGGTGCTATTTGCAGAGCGAGGCTTTGCCGAGACGTCGCTGCGCAATATCACCAGCAAGGCACGCGTCAATTTGGCGGCCGTCAACTACCACTTTGGTTCCAAAAAAGCACTGATTCAAGCGGTGTTCGCTCGCTATCTCGATCCGTTTTCGGCACGTTTTCATACGGCACTGGATGAACTCGAGACGCGCCATCAAGGTCAACCGATTCCTTTGGAAGTGCTGCTTGAGACCATGGCGACCACGGTGTTGGCCGTCCCGGCAGAACGCAATAGCCTGAAAGTGTTCATGAGGCTCCTGGGTCTGGCGTATAGCCAGGCTCAGGGGCATTTAAGGCGTTATATTCAGCAGCAATATGGCGACGTGTTTACGCGCTTCACCGAGCTGGTGCGCCAAGCGACCCCAGACCTGCCGGACGCTGAGCGTTTCTGGCGGCTACACTTTATGTTGGGAACGGTGATATTCACGCTGTCAGGCTTGGATGCGCTGCGTGATATCGCCGCCAAGGATTACCAAGAACAGGTCACGGTGCGAGATCTGGTACGACGCCTGCGGCCCGTCGTGGTCGCCGCCATGAATGCGCCGTTGCCCGCCGCGGTTGAAGAGGGTCACCATGGAAACGCCCAAGCTAGCTGAGCTGCCGCCTACACACGGTGGTTGGATAGAGATCGATACCCAGCGTCAGAGACTCTGCTGGTGGCAAGGTAACGATATTCAGCATGAGTGTACGATTTCGACGGGGCTGGCAGGCGTTGGGCAGGAAGAGGGCAGCGGTCAAACGCCGCTTGGCTGGCACTACGTTCGCGCATCGATTGGCCAAGGCTGCCCCGATAACGCGGTATTTCAGGGGCGCCGTTGGACGGGCGAAGTCTATTCGCCAACTCTCGCGGCCAGCTTCCCCAAGCGTGACTGGATCCTGACGCGGATACTTTGGCTATGCGGTTTGGAGCGCGGCGTGAATCGCGGGGGAAACGTCGATTCCCAGCGGCGCTACATATACTTGCATGGCACCCCAGAGGATCAGCCCATGGGCACGCCAGCCTCACACGGTTGTATACGCGTGCGCAATCACGATTTACATTTCCTATTCGATCACGCCCAGCCCGGTACGCCGGTTTGGCTGCATTAAGCCCACCCACAGGACGTCGCGCCAGAATTTTGACACGCCAAGCGGTTAGTCTAGAATGGCGCCCTTTTTGTTGGACTCACCATCATGACGCAACCCATTGGCCCGGTCATGCTCGACCTTGAAGGGCCACAGTTAACCAACGCTGACAAGCGCCTGCTAAAAGATCCTGCCGTAGGCGGTGTGATTTTGTTTGCTCGTAACGTCGAAGACGCGTATCAGGTTCGCAAGCTGTGCGACAGTATTCGTCGTGTGAGAGGCGATTTGCTACTGGGGATCGACCAAGAGGGGGGGCGTGTCCAGCGAATCAAGCAGGGCGTTACCCGGCTACCCGCTATGGCGCGTCTGGGTGAGCTGTTCGCCAGCGACCCGGTCGCGGGTGTGAGTCTTGCCAAAGATACCGGCTGGCTGTTGGGCATGGAGATGGCCGCCTGCGGATTGGATATCAGCTTCGCCCCCGTATTGGACGTTGAGAGTGGCGTGTCCAGCGTGATTGGTGAGCGCAGCTTTAGCAGTGACCCTATTCACGTAGCCAAACTTGGCCATGCGTTTATCGAGGGCTTGCACGAGGCTGGCATGGCCGCTGTGGGTAAACACTTTCCCGGGCATGGGGGCGTGGCGGCAGACTCCCACGTGGCGCTACCCGTCGATGACCGGCCGCTAGCCGAATTGAAAGCGCGCGATCTTGTGCCGTTTCGTGAACTTGCGGGCGTTTTAAACGGCGTCATGCCAGCCCATGTCATTTATTCGGCGTTCGATAAACGTCCCGCTGGGTTTTCGCCGACGTGGCTGGGCATGCTACGCGAATCGCTGGGTTTCAAAGGGTGTATTTTCTCGGATGATTTGAGCATGACCGGGGCGCATGAAGCCGGTGGACCCACGGAGCGCGCCAAGGCAGCTTTGACGGCTGGCTGCGACATGCTGCTGATATGTAACGATCGTGCCGCTGCTCTTGAGGTCGTCCACGCCTGTGAAGGGGTATCGAACAAACGCCCTGCCAAACTGCGTTATGGCCGTGCGAGACCTGATATCGATGCCCTGGCTGCCCTTGGGCGCTGGCGGCGCACTCATGCCAAGCTAGAAGCATTGGCGAATTAATTTTATACCGTTATCTGTTAAGACGTCTTTATGGAGATGGAGCATGTCCAAGTTGGATAAAGAAGCGCTTGAATCGTTGGATTCCATGCGTGAGTTGATGGATAACGCGGATTGCCTGATATCACAGGAGCAGGTAGAGCGAGCGTTGGATCGCATGGCCGAAGAGATCACGCGTGACTTGGGCGACAAGCTGCCGGTGTTTTACTGTGTCATGAACGGTGGTCTCATTACCACGGGCCACTTGTTGACACGTCTAGGCTTTCCATTGGAAGTGGACTATCTACACGCCACTCGTTATCGCAAAGAGTTGCGCGGCGGTGAGCTTTTTTGGCGCGTTTCTCCGGAGGTGCCGATGGCGGGGCGTCACGTCGTCATCGTCGATGATATTCTCGATGAAGGCGCGACACTGGCCGCTATTCTCGAATACTGCAAAGAGGCACAGGCCGCCAGTGTCACGACCGCGGTATTAGTCGATAAACAGCATGACCGTAAAGCAGTGCCGGGACTGAAAGCCGACTACTGCAGTTTGGAGGTGGCCGACCGCTACGTTTTCGGTTTTGGTATGGATTACAAAGGCTATTGGCGTAATGCCCCTGGGATTTTTGCGCCTAAGGGCATGTAATCACATCCGCGCCTAGCGAGGAGAGAAACGCCTTGCTAGGCCGGTCTCCGCAATCATTCGCGTTGAAATCTCCTCCACGGAAAACCGCGTCGTATCGATGAACGGAATGTGCATGGTTCGATACAGCGATTCTGCCTGCTCTACTTCCTGCAAACACTGATCCATTGAGCTGTAGCGGCTGTTGGGCCGTCGCTCGTTACGAATGGCCGATAGCCGACGGGCATCGATGGTCAAACCAAACAGTTTGTGTCGATGAGGAGCTAAGGCTTTGGGGAGCTTGAGGTGACCGTCTTCGTCGAGGTCGTCCTCGGTCAGCGGATAGTTGGCGGCGCGAATGCCGAACTGAAGCGCTAGGTATAGCGACGTCGGGGTTTTGCCGCAGCGAGACACCCCGACCAAAATGATGTCGGCTTTGTCGTATTGATGGGTGCGTGCGCCATCATCGTTATCGAGCGCAAAGTGTACCGAGTGGATACGGTCCATATAGACGTCGTCGCTGCCAATGGAGTGAGTGCGCCCGACGCTATACGATGAGTGGGTTTCCAACTCCTGCTCCAGCGGCTCCAGGAACGTCGAAAAAATATCGACCTTGAAGCCCGACGCCTGGCGAATGACGTTACGGATGTTTTGATCCACGATGGTATCGATGATGATTGGCCGATGACCATCGCGGATAGCGGTGGACTCGATGACCTCCGCCAGCGCTTGGGCTTTTTCCACGGTATCGATATAAGGTTTAGTCAGCATGTTGATCTCGACATCGCTGAACTGGGCCAGCAAGCTGCGACCCAAACTCTCTGCGGTAATGCCTGTACCATCGGAAATGAAAAAGGCCGTTCGTTTCATAAACTGTTCCGCCAGCTAGAGATGCGTTAAGCGTCTATTGTGGGCTGCCTCTTCCATCAGCACAATGCTTCTTGCCACTACATAAAACAGCCATATTCGATCGTTGTTGTAAAAATCCTCCACTCCCTTCGCTGTTAGACCAATGGCGAATAGGGCCCCGCAATGCTAGGGTGTCAGCGTCTAACAGTGTCGCCCTGATGGGTTGCAACAGAGTCTGAGAGCGAGGGGGTTGCGTGGAAGAGTACATTCTGTGGTTCGATCAGCTAGGTATGGCAGACGTCGAACGCGTGGGTGGTAAAAATGCCTCGCTAGGCGAAATGATTTCCAACTTGTCGGGTGTTGGCGTCACGGTGCCCGGCGGTTTTGCGACCACGGCCCACGCATATCGTGAGTTTCTGTCCCATGAAGGCTTGAACGACCGCATCAATGACACGCTCGCTCGCCTAGACGTCGACGACGTCAAAGCGTTGGCTGAAGCTGGTAAAACGATCCGCCAATGGATCATCGAGACACCGCTGCCCCCCGCTTTCGAAAAATCCCTGCGTGATGCCTATGAGCAACTCCAGGCGCAGCATCCTAACCTAAAAGTGGCCGTGCGCAGCTCTGCCACGGCTGAAGATCTGCCCGATGCCTCCTTTGCAGGGCAGCAGGAAACCTTCTTGAACATCGAGGGTTTTGCCAACATCAAGCACGCCGTGCATGAAGTGTTTGCCTCGCTCTTCAATGATCGCGCAATCTCTTACCGCGTGCACCGTGGCTATGCCCACGAAAACGTGGCCCTGTCAGCGGGCGTCCAAAAGATGGTGCGTTCCGAAACGGGTGCTTCCGGGGTGATGTTCACGCTCGATACGGAGTCGGGCTACCGTGATGCCGTGTTCGTCACGGCCTCATGGGGGCTGGGCGAAACCGTGGTGCAGGGAGCCGTCAATCCTGACGAGTTCTATGTTCACAAGCCCACCCTGGCTGCCGGCCGTCCGGCGGTGTTGCGCCGTACGTTAGGGTCCAAGTTGATCAAGATGGTTTACGGCCAAGATGCCAGTGCCGGTAAGTCCGTCGAAACTGTCGATGTGCCCTTTAAAGACCGCGGTCGCTTTTGTATTGATGATGAGCAGGTCATGGATCTGGCGCGCCAGGCCGTGATCATCGAGCAGCACTACCAACGCCCCATGGATATCGAGTGGGCACTGGACGGTGACGACGGCAAGCTCTACATCGTGCAAGCACGTCCTGAAACCGTGGTGTCTCAGCAAGAGGGTGGCAAGCTCGAGCGCTTTCAACTGCGTGAGAAAGGCCGCACCCTGATTACTGGTCGTGCCATCGGTCAGCGTATCGGGCGAGGGGCGGTCAAGATCGTTCTTAGCCCTGACGAAATGGACAAAATTCAGGAAGGCGACATTCTAGTGACCGACATGACGGACCCTGATTGGGAGCCGATCATGAAGCGCGCATCGGCCATCGTGACCAACCGCGGCGGCCGTACCTGCCACGCGGCGATCATCGCGCGTGAGCTGGGCATTCCGGCCGTGGTGGGCTGTGGCGACGCTACCACGCAGCTGCAGGAAGGCATCGACGTGACGGTTTCCTGTGCGGAGGGTGATACTGGCCACGTTTATGAAGGGCTATTGGCTTTTGATTGTAATGTGTCCAGCGTCGATTCGATGCCGGAAATCCCGTTCAAAATCATGATGAACGTGGGTAATCCGGATCGTGCGTTTGGCTTTGCCAGTCTGCCTCATGCCGGTGTCGGCTTGGCGCGTCTGGAGTTCATCATCAACCGCATGATTGGCGTGCATCCGAAAGCGCTGCTCGAGTACGATACGCTGCCTGCGGATCTTCAGCAGGTCATCGATCTACGTACTGCTGGCTATGCCGATCCGGTGAGCTTCTACGTCGATAAGCTGGTGGAGGGAATTTCCACGCTAGCTGCCGCTTTTCATCCGCAGCGCGTGATCGTTCGGTTGTCGGATTTTAAGTCCAACGAGTATGAAAACCTGATAGGCGGTAAGCTCTACGAGCCCGGTGAAGAGAACCCCATGCTGGGTTTCCGTGGGGCTTCTCGCTATATCTCCGAGGCATTTCGTCCTTGTTTCGAGCTCGAATGTCGCGCGCTGAAACGTGTGCGTGACGACATGGGGCTGACCAACGTCGAAATCATGGTGCCGTTCGTCCGTACCACGGATGAAGCGCGTGAAGTGGTCGATCTGCTAGCGGCTAACGGTTTGCAGCGTGGCGGTGATGAGCACCCTGATGGTTTGAAGGTCATCATGATGTGTGAATTGCCCGCCAACGCGCTATTGGCGGACGAGTTCCTCGAGTATTTCGATGGCTTCTCCATTGGCTCGAATGACCTTACCCAGTTAACGCTGGGCTTGGATCGGGATTCAGGCATCGTGGCGCACTTGTTCGACGAGCGTAACCCTGCAGTGAAAAAGCTGCTCGCCATGGCGATCAAAGCTTGTAAGGAGAAAGGAAAGTACGTGGGTATCTGTGGCCAAGGGCCGTCTGACCACCCAGATCTTGCCAAGTGGTTGATGGAGCAGGGGATCGATTCGGTGTCGCTCAACCCTGACGCCGTGCTCGAAACGTGGTTCATGCTAGCGGGGGAAACCATCGCCTAAGCTTGCGATCTTGAAATTAGCCTGCTTGCTATTTTACGCCCGGCCATTGTGCCGGGCGTCCTCGTTTTATAGGCTAAGCTGTTGTTTGAAGGTCAACCGGGCGCTTTCGTCTGGGTGGCTAACGTCTGCGCAAAGGTTCAAGGAGAAAAGCGATGCGTCCAACAAGGGCTCTCTCACTCACTGGTTTACTGCTGGTGCCCATGGTGAGTTGGGGGTTTAGCTACGAAACCCCTTCTATTACCCCAGAAGTTGGATCGGGTTTCGAAGAGAAACCTGGCTGGGCAGCCGAGACCTTTGCCGTGGCCGCTGCCAACCCGTTGGCCACCGATGCAGGCTACCAAGTGCTCAAGGCGGGAGGAAATGCCATTGATGCGGCAGTCGCCGTGCAAATGGTACTGACGCTGGTCGAGCCGCAGTCCAGCGGTATCGGCGGCGGGGCGTTTCTAATGCACTTTGACGGGGCGGATGTGCAAGCTTATGACGGGCGTGAAACGGCCCCTGCCACGGTGACAGGCAAACTGTTCATGGAAAATGGTGAGCCGTTACCCTTCATGGACGCCGTTGCCAGTGGTCTCTCCGTGGGAGTGCCGGGTACCGTCCGCATGCTGGAGCAGGCCCACGCTGAGCATGGTCAGCTCCCTTGGCGAGAGCTTTTTACACCCGCCATCACGTTGGCAGAAGAGGGGTTTGCCGTCAGTCAGCGACTGCATACCAGTCTTGCCAACGACGAGGCCTTGCGACAGAACGAGCGTGCTCGGGCATTTTATTACACCGCCGAGGGCGAACCGCTTGAAGTCGGCACCTCCCTGAAAAATCCTGCGTTGGCGGCCATATTGCGCCGTATCGCGGATGAGGGAAGCGCCGCATTCTATGAGGGAGCGGTCGCGGAGGATTTGGTAGCGCAAGTGCAGTCACACCCCGTGCGGCCCGGTACCATGACGCTGGAGGATATCAGCGGTTATCAGTCGTTAACGCGTGAGCCGCTGTGTACGCCCTGGCAGCAGTGGGAAGTATGTGGTTTTCCTCCGCCCTCATCTGGTCATCTTACCGTCATGCAGATTCTGGGCATGATGGATCAGCAGCCGCTGCTCGAAGCGCCGTTGGAGGATGGCGTGTCCAGCAGTGGTTGGTTGCATCAGTTCTTGGAAGCTTCTCGACTCGCCTTTGCTGACCGTGGACGTTACATCGCCGATCCTGATTTCGTCGACGCGCCGGGCGGTGACTGGTCACTGATGTTGGCACCCGATTATC
Source organism: Vreelandella piezotolerans (assembly GCF_012427705.1). NCBI lineage: Bacteria > Pseudomonadati > Pseudomonadota > Gammaproteobacteria > Oceanospirillales > Halomonadaceae > Vreelandella > Vreelandella piezotolerans. The sequence goes on from NZ_CP048602.1 coordinate 1,720,688, forward strand.
TGGACAAGCGCAGCCAATTGATTGGCGACGAGAGCATGGGTGAGAGCGCCGAGCCGGGCAACCCAGGGGAACTGGCCGTCAGCTTTGCCAGCCAGCTGGAACAGCCTGAGTACGGTACGAGTCATATCAGTATCGTCGATGCCGACCGCAATGCGATTGCCATGACGACCACCATCGAGCAGGCCTTTGGATCGCGGCTGTTAGCGGACGGCGGCACCGATTTGCCGGGCGGCTACTTGCTCAACAATGAGCTGACGGATTTCTCTTTTACCCCAGAAATCGATGGTCAGCCGGTGGCCAACCGTGTCGAGCCAGGTAAACGTCCTCGCTCAAGCATGAGTCCTACGCTGGTCTTCGATCAAGAAAGCGGCGAGTTAGTGGCGAGCCTGGGGTCTCCCGGTGGCGCGGCCATCATTCATTATACCGCGCGCACCCTGGCGGCCATGCGTGATTGGGGGCTGAACGCTCAAGAAGCGCTCAATCTACCTCATGCCATCACGCTGGGTGGTGATGTCTATCTAGAGGAGGGGCGTTTTCCAGATTCGACCATCGAAGCGTTGCGCGAACGTGGTCACACCGTCAGCGAACGTGAGCTGACAAGCGGCCTGCAAGCGATTCGGCGCTTGGAGGATGGCACTCTATTTGGCGGAGCCGATCCTCGCCGTGAAGGCGTTGTCATGGGCGAGTGAACCCGATTCACTGGCGTAGCCAGTTGCGAAGTTTGACCAGCATGAGGCCGCCGTCGCTCAGAGATCGGCGGTCTTCTATTAGCTCACGAAGCCGGTCAGGGTAGTCGGTAATGATCGCATCGACACCCAAATCGATGAGTGTCGACATTCTCGCTCGATCATTGACCGTCCAAGCATGGATCTCATACCCAAAGCTTGCCGCCAAGCTGACCTCTTGACCCGTTATACGATTATGGCGCAAGCCCAGGGCGTCAAATTGGCGGCGATCCAGGGTGCCTGGCAATATCAGTTGCGCCAGCAGCGTAACCCTTAGTTCGGGAGCCCTTGCTTTGATGTAACGCACCAGATCAGGCGACATGGTCGCGATGCGCATCTCCATCAGCGCGTTGGGAAAGCCACAAGCGGTCATGCCGCTCAGGGCGCTTTGCTGCGTGGCCCAACAGCGATAGCGCAGATCGCTCTCTTCTTGGAGAGCATCGATGACGGCTTGAGCAAGCATCTGCTCTTGGCCCGGTAACGCTTTCATGTCGATCATTAGTGACGCCCGTCCGCGCACGATGCCAAGAGCGTCATCCAGCCCCGAGATGCGCTCGTTTTGAAAAGCATCGCCAAACCAACTGCCGACATCGAATTCGCTCAGTTCACGACGAGTCAGATCGCCGAATTCCCTTGGGTCGCCAGTAAGGCGGGCGAGCGTTCGATCGTGATAGAGCATGACCTGCTGGTCGGCGCTCAAACGTACATCGAGTTCAACGGCGTCGGCGCCATCTTCTAGTGCTTGTGATACGGCGGCCAGGGTGTTTTCCGGTGCTACCATGGAGCTACCCCGATGGGCGATGATGGTGACGTTGTCGCGAATGTCAAAGCTGTTGAGAATCCACCACGCCTGCAGGCCAGCGAGAAGCAGCACACAGAGCTCCAGCGCCCAGGCCATGCGACCCGTATGGGCATTGGATGATGGCGGTGCCGGACGTGTTTTGTGATGGGCGAGTTGCATATACAGACACGCCGACAGCAAGGCATTGGTGGTAATCCCCAAAAACGTCATGGCCAGAGTGATGAGCACATAGCCGGTCAAGTAGACCAGCATGGCCGGTATCAACAGGGCATTGTGTTCCGGCAGCCACCACAGTAGCGGGGTGACCACGCTGTCAAATAGCCAAGTAGTGAGGATCGGCAAGCTAATGATGATGGCCAGCAGGATGAGGACGGCTGCGCCAATCGAGCGATGCCAGCCGCGGGTCAAATGCACGCTGTGTTTTAGCGCCTGGAGAGGCGAGTAGGCTTCTAATGCCACGAGCGGCAGCGCCAGTAGCCAGCGCAGGTAAAGCCAAGCGGCTAGCAGCATCCATAGCAGAACGATGGGTAGCGCACAGGCCAGAAAATACCACAGAACGGGGGGGCGAATGCGCTGCAGGTAATAAGGGTCGAGGCCGCTTAGCCAAAGATCGTAGAGCCATGTGAGCGCTACCATGAAGGGGGCCAGAAGTAGGAGATGACTTCCGACTTGTAAAACGACCAGCACGGCTAGCGCCGGCAGACGTCGCGTGCCTAACCACAGTGCCTCCAGGGCCAGTCGGTAGTGATGGTCTTTCGGCCTGACAGCGACATGTAACATACCCGCTTGCTGCCAGTAGATAAGTAAAAACGTCAGGCCGAAGCCGACGAGCATGACCAGTAACCCCAGTGGGCTGAACAGCAGCGCGAGTAGGGCGTCTGTGGTCACCACCGTGCGGTTTAGCTGTGCTAGAAAACGCTGCGACAGCCAGGCAACCGTAGGCAGCAGCAGAGCGGATGCCAGTAAGGTAAACAGTAGGTGATAAGCAATCAGTGGTCGAAGGTGGTCTCGCAGGGTACGAAGAAGGGCGTGGCCTAATAGAGTGAGCGGCTGCATGGTCACGAAAGTGTCAAAGTAAAGCTTCAGGGTGGCACTCTCTGCCACCCCTGGCAAGTATGCTAAGAGAGTTTGAGCGGCTGTTCGGCGATGATGATGCCGTTGTTGTCAGCATAAAGCCACTGACCAACCCTAAGCGTAACGCCTGCAAAGGTCACGGCAAGGTCACGCTGGCCCTCACCGCGCTTGTCACTTTTGCGGGGGTGACTGCCGAGGGCTTGGATACCTAAAGGCAGTGTCGCAAGAATATCGACATCTCGTACACAGCCGTACATGACGACTCCCGCCCAGCCGTTTTGTGCGGCTTTCTCTGCCAACATATCGCCTAACATGGCACAGCGATGCGATCCACCCGCATCGACCACCAGGACGGCCCCTTCGCCTGGTTCCGCCACGGCTTGTTTAACCAGCGAATTATCTTCGAAGCATTTCACGGTGCGAATGGGGCCATAAAAATTGTCGACACCGCCAAAGTTAGCGAAGAGAGGCTCTAGTACCTCTACCTCGGGATAGGCATCGCATAGATCGGGGGTGATCACTGCGCTTGTCGTTGTCATGGGTAACTCCTTGATTGAATGTGCCATAAAAAAACGCCCCTACCATCGAAGGAAGGGGCGTTCTGTCATCGACTCAGCGAGGGATTAGCCTGGCTGCGATGTTGCGAGCATCGGCGATGGGTCGGTGCCACGGGCTATCAGGCCTCTTGGGCGACCGGTATCACGTTCGAGGCAATCTTTTGATACTCCTCGATTTCGTGGAAGTTCATGTAACGATAGATCTCGCCTGCCAGGGCGTCAAACTCGCCCATGTAACGCAGATACTCATCAACGGTGGGCAGACGACCTTCTACAGCGGCAACCGCTGCCAGCTCTGCTGAGGCGAGGTAGACATTGGCACCATCGCCTAGACGGTTCGGGAAGTTACGTGTAGACGTGGACACGACGGTGCTTTTCGCGGCAACGCGTGCCTGGTTACCCATACACAGAGAGCATCCCGGCATTTCCATGCGAGCGCCTGCACGGCCATAGATGCCGTAGTAACCCTCTTCGGTCAGCTGATGCTGATCCATTTTGGTCGGCGGTGCGAGCCACAGACGGGTTTTCAGGCTGCCCGCAGGCTGTTTTTCGAGTAGCTTACCGGCCGCGCGGAAATGACCGATATTGGTCATGCACGAACCGATGAACACCTCGTCGATTTTCTCACCAGCCACGTCGGACAGAAGACGCGCATCATCCGGGTCGTTCGGTGCACATAAAACCGGCTCTTTGATGTCAGAGAGATCGATTTCGATGACTTCGGCGTACTCGGCGTCTTTGTCGGCGCGCATTAGGCTCGGATTGGCCAGCCACGCTTCCATGCCTTCGATACGACGGCTGATGGTGCGCTCGTCGCCGTAGCCATTAGCAATCATCCACTTGAGCAGCGTGATGTTGGATTTCAGGTACTCCGTCACGCTCTCTTCAGACAGCGTGATGGTACAGCCAGCGGCGCTGCGCTCGGCGGAGGCATCGGAGAGTTCGAATGCCTGCTCGACGGTGAGGTCTTCCAGGCCTTCGATTTCCAGTACGCGGCCCGAGAAGGCGTTTTTCTTACCGGATTTCTCGACGGTCAGTAGGCCTTGTTTGATGGCGTACAACGGGATGGCGTGAACCAAGTCGCGCAGCGTGACACCCGGCTGGCGCTTGCCTTTGAAACGCACCAAAACGGATTCCGGCATATCCAGCGGCATCACGCCCGTGGCCGCCGCAAACGCGACCAAGCCCGAACCGGCGGGGAAGGAAATGCCCAGCGGGAAGCGGGTGTGCGAGTCACCGCCGGTGCCCACGGTATCCGGCAGCAGCATGCGGTTTAGCCAGCTGTGGATAATGCCGTCACCCGGGCGCAGCGAAACGCCGCCTCGGTTCATGATGAAGTCCGGCAGGGTGTGGTGAGTGTCTACGTCAACCGGTTTCGGATAAGCCGCCGTGTGGCAGAAGGACTGCATGACTAGATCGGCTTGGAAACCAAGACAAGCAAGATCTTTCAGCTCGTCGCGGGTCATCGGGCCCGTGGTGTCCTGGGAGCCTACGGTGGTCATCTTCGGTTCGCAGTACATGCCGGGACGAACGCCGTCCATGCCGCAAGCCTTACCCACCATTTTCTGCGCTAGCGTAAAGCCTTTGCCGGTATCGGCCGGCTGATCGGGCAGTCGGAAAACGTCTGAAGGCGCCAAGCCTAGCGACTCGCGCGCTTTACCGGTCAGGCCCCGGCCGATGATCAGTGGAATACGGCCACCTGCGCGAACTTCGTCGAGAATGAGCTGGGTTTTCAGCTCGAAGGTGGTCAGCACGTCATCGGTACCGTGTTTGCACACCTTGCCTTCATAGGGGTAAACGTCGATGACGTCGCCCATTTCCAGTTTGGAAACGTCCATTTCTACGGGCAGCGCACCGGAGTCTTCCATGGTGTTGAAGAAGATAGGCGCAATTTTGCCACCGAAGCAGAAACCACCGGCGCGCTTGTTCGGGACATAAGGAATGTCGTCACCGAAGAACCACAGCACGGAGTTGGTAGCAGACTTACGCGAAGAGCCGGTGCCGACGACGTCGCCGACATAGGCCACTGGGAAACCTTTGGCTTTGACGTCTTCGATCTGCTTGAGCGGGCCCGTGGAGCCCGGTACTTCAGGCTCGATGCCTTCGCGCTCGTTTTTGAGCATGGCGTTGGCATGCAGCGGAATATCGGGGCGTGACCATGCATCCGGGGCGGGGGAGAGGTCATCGGTGTTGGTTTCACCGGGTACCTTGAAGACGGTCAGGGTGATTTTCTCTTCTAGCGCGGGCTTGGAGAGGAACCATTCGGCATCGGCCCAGGATTGAATCACGTCTTTGGCAACGACGTTGCCTTTCTTGGCACGCTCTTCCACATCGTGGAAGGCATCGAACATTAGCAGGGTGTGCTTCAGCTGTTCACCTGCTTCACGGGCTAGCTCTTCATTATCAAGTAGCTCTACCATCGAAACGATGTTGTAGCCGCCTTGCATGGTGCCGAGCAGTTTGACCGCGTGAATTTTATCGATCAGCGGAGAGGTCGCTTCCCCTTTGGCAATGGCCGTCAAGAAGCCAGCTTTGACGTAGGCGGCTTCGTCGACACCGGGAGGAACGCGATTGGTGATTAAGTCGAGAATGAATTCCTCTTCACCGGCCGGGGGCGCTTTGAGTAATTCGATCAAGGCCGCGACTTGCTCGGCGGTCAGGGGCTTGGGGGGGACGCCCTCTGCGGCGCGTTCCTCGACATGTTGGCGGTAAGCTTCAAGCACGTTGGGGCCCTCTCATCTTCTTGGTAGTGATGACTCAGTGGTGCCGAACGACTGCTAGCACGGTGGGTGAGGCGTTCGGACACGTGACAGACGCTTGACAAACAGCGCCTGGTGGATGAGCGCGATTCTACGGGAAACTGTCGACAATGTTAAGAAGCCAAGCTAAGTGCTTGCTTGTACTTTATGTTGAGGTGCTGTTTTTTGGCTCCTTCTAAGCCGTTTTTTTCGTTACTGTGCTCCCTAGCTGAAAGTTTTTTACCAATCGGGCTGTTTTACGGTAAGCGCGGGTGTGATTATTGTTATGCCGCGTTACCATGGCCATAGACGAGGGTTAGCGCGTCACCACTAGGTTTATGGGGTGTGTGGAGCATCAAATAAACCGAGCTTATATATTAGCGATATGCTATATGGAAATTGGAGCGCCATAGTAATAAGTGGCCTTCGGTTTTTAGGGAACAAACGCCAACGGCGTTTATATGTTGTACAATAGTGTGATAAACGCTCGGTAGCGGTAATATGTCTATACAATTAGTCGAACTTAAAACAGCAGACCACGCCATGCAGGCGGAAGATTTGCTGCCAGAAAGCCTGCATGCGTTTCTGGCCTGCCCCACACCGGATAGCTGGCTTCAGTGGGCGCTTACCAATCCGGACATACTGCTGATCGATCATGCGCAGTGCGAAAAGAAAGCGGCTTCTACGGCCATGAGCCTACTGTATCGCTACGTCGATCAACCGCTGTTGCTCAGTAAAATGTCTCAGTTGGCCCGTGAAGAGCTGCTCCACTTCGAGCAGGTAGTCGGTCTCATGGAGAAGCGCGGAGTGACGTACCATCACCTCACTGCGTCGCGCTATGCCGAAGGGCTGCGACAGCATGTGCGCAGTCATGATCCAGAGCGCTTGATCGATGTATTGATTATCGGTGCCCTGATCGAAGCGCGTAGCTGTGAGCGGTTCGCACGTCTCATCCCTTATCTCGACGAAGAGCTGGCAAAGTTTTACCGCACGCTTGTGAAATCCGAAGGACGCCATTTCGAAGATTATCTGCTGTTGGCGCGTCAACAGACTGCAGAGCCGATCGATGATCGTATTGCCTTCTTTATCGCACGTGAAGCGGAGTTGATCACTGCTCCGGATACGGCGTTTCGTTTTCATAGCGGTGTGCCCGCCTAAGCCGCCGCTAGCCAGGCAGGAAGTATTCCATGCGCGATGCTCAACAGACAGATCAGCTGACCTTGTTTGGTCACTTCTCCTTGACGCAGGGAGAGGACGTACTCACTCATTTTAGTTACGACAAAGTGAAAGCTCTGCTGGTGTACCTGCTGTTGCATCGCCAGCCGGTCAATCGGGCAGCGCTGGCAGAGCTGCTCTGGCCAGATCAGGGATTATCGTCTGGCCGTACCAACTTGCGCCATGCGCTGCACTGCCTGCGGCAGTCGATGGGGGAAAGCGCTGACCAAGTGCTGAACGTTTCTCGTCAGACGATCGCTTTTCATCTACCTGCCCATTGGCAAGTCGATCTACACGATTTGCAGCAATTGCTGGAAGGCCCAAAGGATCTTGATACGCTCGAAGAGGTAATGGCCTGCTACCAGGGTGACCTCATCGAGGAGCTGCAGTTGTCCAACTGTAGCGAGTTTCAGCGCTGGCTGGTGCAGGTGCGTAACGAATGGCGCCAGCGTGTCATACGCTTCGCCGAACAGGTGTTGGAGAGCCATGACGAGACGCCTAACGATATGCTGGAGGGCTTGGTAAGCCGCTTTTCGGGCTATGGACCTTTCCATGAGCGGTTGGTGCGCCAGTTGGCGGAGCAGAATCAAATGGCGGCTGCTCATGAGCAATACAACAGCTACTTACAGTTGCTGGCGCTTTCGGGCCAGCAACCTGAGCCTAGTTTTTTGCAATTGGCGAGCTATTGGTCCGACGGCCACCATGACCCACGAGCGATGTCTCCCCAGGGAGCTTTCTCTCGTGCGATGGCCGCCGATAGCAAGCCGCTGCGTGAAGATGAGATCGAACTTCGCCAATTGTCGGTCATGGCGATTCGTTTACGTTTGAAAGGGGACTGGCAAGATCGCGCTGCCACCCGTAACTGCCTGGCGCTTCAACTGGAACTGATGCGCTGGCTAGAACAGCAGTGCCATCACTTGGGTGGTTTTTGGTTGCCAGGAGCCACAGGGGGATTGGGGTTGGCATGCTTTGGTACTCATGGTCCGGCGCACCAGCTTGCCGAGCTAGTGGCGCTTTACGAGCATTGCCAGCAGGCGCTCACTCAAGAAACCGAACGCCACTGGAGTGGTGACGGCGAGGCCCCCACCTTCGAGCTAGCGGCAGGTCTCAATAGTGGACGGGTAGTCTATTTGCCCGAGCGTCAGCTAGCCGACCCCCTGGGCCAGGTCACTCAGGTATCGCTCGAGTTGATGAGTGCCGCCGAAGGCAGTGAACTGGTGATTTCCCAAGAAGCCAGTCAGCACATGCCGCCGGCGCTAGACCTACAGCCGCGTTTGGTCTCGCGGCTGGTGGCCAGTGATGGACGCGTTCGCTTACGCGCACTGGTGTTGGGCCAGAACGAGGGTGGCCGCGACGCGCTACCGCCAAGCTTGGTCGGCCGCGAGACGTCGCTGCGAACCCTGCGCGATGCTCTGGCGCGCGCAGGTATTGGTTTACGCCAAAGCGTTCTCGTACGCGGTGCCTCTGGAATGGGGAAATCGGCGTTGATGGTGGGGTTTCGTCAGCTAGAGCTAAGCCGCGACGCTGCAATCTGTTGGCAGCCTACCACGCGCTTGTCCGTACTAGAGCCCTATGGGGTGGCGCGAACGCTGCTGGCGTGGCACCTGGATACTACGCCGACGTTAGCAGGGTTGCACCAGTTGCAAGCAGCGCTAGGCGACGCGCCGCTGGACGCTGCGCGTCAACAATTGCTCGAAGAAGCGCTAGGGGTGAGAGACGTTCAGGAAATTACCCAGCTCACACAAAATGGTGAAGCGGTCGAGCTGGTTGTGAAGCTGCTGCATCGTCTGATCGATCAGCGCGCTAGTGCCCAGACGCTCGTCTTGATGGTGGATGACTTGCAGTGGCTAGACGAGCCCTCCTTCAAGGTCCTTGCTGGTTTACAGGCCCGCCTGCCGATCAATACGGCCTTCATGCTGGTGGCTAGCCATCACGGTCGAGAGGCGCTGCCGGTCAAGCTGCATTGGGATCAACAGATCAGCCTCGGAAAGCTTGATGCACTGCAATCCTCGCGGCTGCTCTCGCAGTTGTCGCGTCGCTACCGTATGCATTTGAGTCCCCGTTTGCGCAACCAGATCATTGAGCGCTGTGACGGCGTCCCGCTCTATATGCAGGAGATTTGCCGGCGGCTCGATATGGATCGACGCGAAGGTCGCAGCGTTCAGTTCGACGAGTTGCCCAAGGGTTTACTGGGGCTGTTGGCGAGTCGTATCGACCAGTTGGAAGGCGATCGCGAGATTGCTCATATTGCCGCCGTTCTGGGCAAGCGTTTTCGCTTGGATTTCTTGGCTGAATGCAGCGGATGGGAGAAGGCGCGGCTCTCGCAAGCGGTGGAGCACATGCGTCAACTGGAGGTCATCGAGCCGGTTGATAAAGAGAGCGCTGAGCATGAATACCAGTTTAGCCATCAGTTGCTGCAGGAGGCGGCGTACCTCTCCTGTCCTCGCGACGTGCGGGTCAAGTTACACCAGCAGGTCGTTACCTTGATCGAAGAGCGTTTCCCTGTATGGATCAGCCGCCATCCTGGAGATTTCGCGACTCACCTACGGCGTAGCGGTCACTATGCCCGGGGTGCGCGCTATTTCGAGCTGTCTGCCCGTGAAGCGCTAAAAGTAAGCGCCAACCGAACGGCGCTGCGGATGGCGGACTTTGGTTTGGCGAGCTTGCGCCATGTCGAGCATGAGGTGGAGCGCGAGGTGAGTCTGCTGACCGTTCGTGGCCAAGCAGCCTTTGCGCTAGAGGGCCACGGCTCGCCCACGGCTCATGAGAGTTTCGTGCGCGCGCGGGAGTTACTGCGTCAATCGGGTGGCGATACGCCGGACGACCCGGAAGATCTCGAGCAAATTTTCTTGGTGAAGTGGGGGCTATGGGTGGGCCGCAGCCAGCGCTATGCCCATGCAGATGCGTTTGCCCTCGCCTCGACGCTAGCAGATATCGCCGAACGCCTGGAGGACCCCCGCTATCGGCGTCTGGCCGACTACGCCCGGGCACACTGTGAATATTGGGCAGGGCGCATTCAGCAGGCTCATGATCACTTGGATGAAATCGATCCACTCAATGCGCCCATGATGATCGAGTGGCTGCCGTTTTCGGATCACCCGCAGGTAACGGCGGCCTGCTTTCAGGGGTGGGCGCTCTGTTTGCGCGGTGACTATCAGCGCGCCGAACGACACGTGTCGTCGGCCATTCGGTTGGCCGAGAAAATCGGCCATCCAGGGACACTGGCCATGGCGCTGTTGTTCGCCGCCGCTTTGTATCGCCAGCTGGGCCATGTACATCTCGCTGCCCGTCACGCTGAGCGTGCGGCGGCGATGACGGGAACGCCTGATCTACAGCTGTGGCAGATTTCTGCTCAGGGCATGCTGGGCTGGCAGAAGGCCATGGCGGGAGATCATGCCGGGTTGGTGCAACTGAGAGACAGTCTGGATCAGATGGCCGAGCTGAACGGGCGTGACCGGTTCCAACGTCCTGTTTTATGGTATTCGGACGCCTGTGTCGAGCTTGGTGAGTTGAAGGCCGCCGAAGAGTACCTGGATCAGTGCTTGGTGATTGCCCGAGAGCGCACCACACTATTTTTGCCCGAGCTGGCGACACAGCTGGCTAGGGTGCGTGATTTGCTGGGTCATCCCGCCAGTGAAGTGAGAGCCTTGGCCGATATGGCAATCAACCAGGCGCGAGAACATGGCAATCGCCATCAGGAATTAGCGGCCCTGGAGCTCTGGTTGACGCGTATTGCTCCCCATGACCAGGCGGCAAAAGATGCATTCCGGCGCCTGTTGGGGGAGGTAAGTCATAGTGATGCGCCGGTGCTGGTGCGCTGGGTAAGCTTGTTGGATCGACGTTTGCCTCACACGCTAAGCGTCGAAAAGGAGACGTAGGCCATTTAGCGCGTGCTCTGCTCCAGCCATGATAGCGTGGCGAGCGCCTCATTACGGTGTTCGCCACATACCATAGGGTCATAATCGAATTGACCGCATACGTCCGGTCGCTGCGGACTGCCAAACAGCATGCATAGATGGTGGTCGTCTAGGTGAACGCAGCGTACGCCTGCCGGTTTTCCATGGGGCATCCCCGGAATGGGGGAGGTTATAGACGGCGCGATGCAGCATGCACCGCAGCCTGGACGACAACCAACGGTGCTGTCACTGGCAATGAGCTCGCTCATGGTGTCGCCAGTGCCGTCGCACCTTTGTTTATGCCCTCGAACGCATGAACTTCGGTCACTATTCCCGTCTTTTCGGCAATCTGATTGGCCAGCCATTGAGCGATGTTTTCGACGGTGGTGGGTTTGGGTAGCACGCAACACCGCTCGGTTGGCAAGGTGATCGAGAAACGGCCTTGAGCAGCCTCATAGCGGCAAGTCAGTTGCGTTTCGCTATGCTCTGTCATGTCCGCTTCTTCCAGCAAATACCGGTTGTCTAGCCAAGCGCCCCACTGCCGTTCCAGCGACGGCTGTCTCTGCTGCTCTTGGAAAATATGTAAGCGAGAGCGGTGGCCGTGGGCGATGCGCTGGCAATTCCCCAAATGGCGCTTAAGTCCATGACTGTAGCCATAGGCTGCGCCATCTACACGCTCATTACTAAGCGTCAGCATTACACGTTCCACGTTGGCTGGTCGCTGCTCGGTGAGTTGATCGCTGAGATAACGGGTGACGCGTGCTAGGGAGATCGATTCCCAAGGCAGCAGCGTAAACGCCTCTGCCGGTCCACGAACTTCCATGGGGTAGGGGTGGGTGGTACGGAGGCAAACGCCTTCATCGCACTCGCTGATCTCGACCCCAGGTGCTTGGGTGGGAACCAGTAAGGTGTGATCCAATCCGCTATCCAGGGTGCGCTTGATCCATGGTTTGACTTCGCCGAAGTCGAACAGCATGCCATCCTCGCCTAGCTCTCCCTCAAGCTGGGCATCTACCTGCCAGCTACAGCCAACCAGCCCGCTCACAGAGCACCAAAGGGAAACATCGACGTGGGTTAGTTGATTAACGAATAGGGCCATTACTCGAATCCTGCGATTTTGTGCGTTTGCAGTGACAGACGCCACTGGGGGTTGGCCATGCAGTAGGCAGTGGTAGCTTTCACGATGTCCGCCCTGTCGGTAGCTATCTGCGCATGGGCGACAGCACTGAGGTCTATGGGCTGTAAAAAGAAGTGCTTGAAAGCGAGGTGAGTAAACTGCTCGGGCAGCGCATCCGCCTGAGGGTAGACCAGCTTCAGCTCGTCCCCCTGAGTGATCGCTAATGGATTGCGGCCCTTGGGACTCACACAGAGCCAGTCGATGCCTGCAGGGGCAGGCATCGTGCCGTTGGTCTCAACGGCCACTTCGAAGCCTTCGCTATGTAACGTGGCGATCAGGGCGCTATCGAGTTGTAGCAACGGTTCGCCGCCAGTGAACACCACGTAAGGCACTGCTTGACTCACTTCTCGAGGCCACAGTGCTTTTATATGAAGTGCTAGCGCCATTGCGGTCTCGAATCGGCCGCCGTTGACCCCATCGGTGCCGATGAAATCGGTATCGCAAAAGGTGCATTTGGCGTTAGGTCTATCCGCTTCTCTACCTGACCAGAGGTTGCAGCCGGTGAAGCGGCAAAACACGCTGGCGCGACCCGCTTGGGCGCCTTCGCCCTGCAGGGTGTAGAAAGCCTCTTTGACGTGGTACATCAGCGGCCACCCTGCGACGTGTCGATAGCGTAAGCAAGAGGATCGACGCAATTGTTGGCCGCAAAGGCGGCCAACCGCTCACGGCAACTACCGCACTGGCCGCAGGCGAGTTCGCGGCCTTCGTAGCAGGTCCACGTCTGGCGATAGTCCAGCCCCATGGCTAACCCTTCGCGCAGAATATCCTCTTTACGAACGTTTAGATAAGGCGCATGAAGTAACACGGGTTCGAAGTTGGCGATACCGGCAACGTGATTCATGGCATCGACAAACTCGGGACGACAGTCTGGGTAGAGTACGTGGTCGCCCCCATGAGCGCCGTAATCCACCCGCCCCGCGCCAATGTTGACCGCCTTGGCAATGGCCAGGGAGAGCAAAATCATGTTGCGATTAGGCACTACCGTGGCGCTGAGGTTGTTTGCGTCGTAATTGCCGGTGGGCATGTCGATAGCGCTATTGGTCAGCGCTGAGTTATCGATCAGCCCATGGATGGCGCGAATATCGACGACTTTGTGAGCAATGCCCAGGGATTCGCACACCTGGCGGGCGGTGTCGAGCTCCCGGCGGTGGCGCTGGCCATAGTCGAAAGAGAGCGCGTGGACAGTGAGTCCTTCCCGAATGGCGCGATGTAAAACAGTGAAAGAGTCCATGCCGCCGGAGTAAATCACGACGGTGGCTGACGCCTTGGCGCCAGGTGAAGCGGTAGAGGACATACGAAATGCTCATCGTCGGAGAATTTATGTGTCTTTGCCTCGGTGCAAGGCAGTGTTCCGGGGTCCGGTCCGGAAAGGCGGCAGTTTACGCAATAGCGAACCATCTAGCCAGTGGGCTAGTGCGTCTCAGTCGGTGTGTGTGAGTGGTTTGCCATGTTAAGCTAATTGGCCAAGCCGTTAGGAAGACACTTATGGCCACGATAGAACATAGCGAAATCGTCAAGGCTCCCCCCGAGCGGGTGTTTGATCTGCTACGCCGTGTCGAAGATTTTGCCGATTACTCGGACCTCATTCGCTCCATCGATAGCTTAGGCGAAAACCGCTATCGCTGGCACGTGCGGGCAGTAGGGATGGATTGGTCGTTCGATGTTGTCGTCACCGACATTCAGCCGCCCCATGTGCTGGCTTGGGAGTCGTTGGAGGGTGTCAAAAATCAAGGCCGGTATCAGCTGCGGGCCGTACCCGAGGGCACGGAGGTGGCGTTGACGCTACATTATGAGATTCGCAATCGCCTAATGGAAAAAGCCGTCAACAAAGCAGCAAAGCCGTTGGTGGGCAAGGTCAGCCGACAAATTCTCGATCGGGTCGAAGCACGGCTGAATGGCTAAATTGTCGCTTCATTCTTGGCGCTGGGTAGTAAGCTTTGCGGCCGCTGCCATGTTGGCTTATCTCTGGCTGTGGTACTCCCCTGATTTGTCCGCGCTGAAGCGCTGGGCCGCCACGATGTCTCATCACCCCGCGGTGATCGCATCTGTGATGGTGGCCATGGCGCTGACACTTGCCGTAGGTCTGCCCGGTAGCATAGGCCTATGGCTGATTGCTCCGTTTTATACGCCTCTAGTAGCCACACTGATGTTAACGGTCAGTAGCGTGGTGGGGGCCTGGGGGGCATACGCATTGGCTGCACGACTGGGTGAGCGCTGGCAGCCTAGAGGCTTGACGCTAAAGGTGATGGAGCACCTCAAAGCACGAAGTGATCTTCTAACGCAGTGCGCCATACGAGTGTTACCGGGTTTTCCCCACTCGGTCATCAATTTCGCAGCAGGGTTGGGCAAAATTTCGCTTGGTCGCTATCTGCTAGCCGCATGTCTTGGGTTATCGGTCAAATGGGCAGTGTATAGCAGCGCCATCTATGGCGCGCTGGAAGCCATCGAAGAAGAGGATGCCCTGCAATGGGATGTCATGCTGCCACTGCTGGCATTGACACTCCTATTACTTTTAGGAGCTTGGTATCGGCGCCGCCTGGAGGCGGCGCGTCAAATGGCTTCATGAGTCCCAGAACTTAGTGAGTCTTGTGCATAGACGCATCTAGGTGGTCGACCACCTCGGCCCAATCGGCGTCTTCCTCTACGGCTTCCCTAAGAAAGTCGGCTTGTCCCTCGTTCCAGCAGGGTGCATCCGCCAACGGCATCTCTTTGGGTAGCGGTGAGTGGCGCTGAATGAAGCGCTCGATGGATTCCGCATCCGAGCGTAGGCCTAACTGCTCGAAGAGTTCACTAAAGTGATGCACCGGCTGATCCATAAGTCGCTTCCTATCCTATTGGGGTAATAAACGTTAAACAGATAAGTTAACCATAGCGTTTATTAGCGGCTACGCCAGTATGAGTCGGAGTCTTGCCGTTAACGCTCGCCTACGAGCGGCATCATGAAGCGCTCGCGCCGGTCTTCTGGTGAAAGCGGTTGAGCAATTAGATGGACCAGCTTGGTATAGACGGCTTCGGGTGTCATGTCGTCTCCAGACAATACGCCCGCATCCACGAGGCCATTACCTGCAGCATAAGCGCCCATCTTTACGCGACCCTGGGGGCATTGGCTGATGGCGGCGATCAACTTGCCTTCGCCGCTGGCTTTGGCGATTACAGCAAGAAGGTCGGGGTCATCAGGCAAATTACCTGCTCCCCAGAGCTGTAGCAGCGCCCCCTTGACGTTAGGGTGACCAAGCCATGCGTCGAGTTGCCAAGCAGCTATTCCTGGCCAAAGAGCAATCCGGACCACTTCGCCCCGAGCCACGGGTTGATAATCCAATCGTTCGAATCGCGGTGCGCCGCGCTGTTGGTAAACCAAGCCACGCCTTGGGAAGAGGATGAAATCGTCACCTACGCGCTCCCCTAGCGGTGGATAGCTTGGTGAAGTGAAGGCATCGGAGGCTTCACTGTGTTGTTTGATGGCGCGAACCCCTCTGAGTAAACGATCGGCGAAATAGACCGCGACTTCTTGTAATTGAGGATGGGCCGAGAACCGTAAAGCGCCATACACATTGCCTAACCCATCGCCGTTGGGGGTTTCGAGTGGTGCCATCGCGCCTGTTAAAACGACGGGCCGGTCCAGGCCTTGGAGCTGATAGGCCAGGCTCGCGGCGGTCCAGCTGAGCGTGTCGGTGCCGTGGATGACCACGAATCCACGGTATTGATCGAAGCGTTCGGCGATATCGTTGGCAAGCTGCTGCCACGTCAATGGCGTTGCGGCGCTAGAGTCGATCAAAGGCGAGTAGCTCATCACGTCGTAGGCGGGAAGCAGGGATTGATCATGCAGTGACCGTTGACTCAGTGCCTTGTCTAAGCGCTCGGAAAAATTTCCTGCTGGCGACAAGCCGTTGGCCTGGGGCTGCATGCCAATCGTGCCACCGGTGTAAATGACCAATACCCGCTCTTGGCGGTGGGGCGTATCGGCTAGAAGAGGAGCTTGGCTCATCGCGGTATCCTGTGAGAGCTAAACGTTATCGGTGATAGACCTGAAGATGGCCGCTATGGTCGTCGAGTTGCCGCTGTCGGCCTGCAAACAGCGCGAAAATGCCGCAAATGCCAATCAGGCCAATGAGTAGCCAGGCGATATGTTCAGTGGTAGCACCGGCTTGGAGCATCAAGCCTACCCCAAAGGGCCCCAAGGCGGCCAATGTGTATCCGCCGCCCTGTACCAAGCCGGATAGCTGCCCTGCTAAGCGTTCGTTGGCAGTTCGTAACACCAGCAGGCTTAATGCAAGGCTAAAGCTTCCGCCTTGCCCAAGTCCTAGCAATACGGCGCCTGGCCAGCGCCAGGTCAAAGGCGCTGCCAGTAAGCAGGCGAGACCCATCGCCGTGCAGATCAATACCAGCAGGAGGGCAGGGCGTTGGTCGTGATGGAGGCGCGCAATCCATGGGGCGCTCAGTGCTGAGGCCAGCTGACACAGGATGGAAACGGCCATCGTCCACCCGGCAGTAGCTTCTGTGTAACCCCGCTCGATGAGCAGCGTTGGCAGCCAGCCGAACACGATATAGGCCATGGAGGACTGGATGCCCATGAACAGCATGACCTGCCAGGTAAGCGGCTTGCTAAGTAACGTGACGAGCGGAAGGCTGGAGGGGGAGCCAATGGCCTTCGAGGAGTAAGGCGTGGGTGCATAGCGAACCCAAACGATAAAGGTGGCGAGGGCTAAAAGCGCCCAACTGACCAAACTGGCCTGCCAACCGCCTAGCCACTGCATCAGCGGGACGCTGAGCCCGGCACCTAGCGCGCCTCCCATGCAGAGTGCCATAGTGTAGAGTCCGGTCAATAGGTCCGCATTTTGGGGAAGTTCGCGTTTGACCAGCGCGGGTAACAGCGTCCCCGCAAGCCCAATAGCGCTTCCTGCCATGGCAGTACCCACGTACAACATCCCAGGCAGTGGTAGTACGCGGATCAATAAACCGCTGGCCAGCAGAAGTAGGGCACTGCTTAGCGCACGTTCGCTCCCCAGTCGACGACCGATGATAGGCGCAAGCGGTGCCGTCAAACCAAGAAACAGCACGGGAAGGGTGGTCAGGAGGCCCGCTGCTGGGGCTGAGAGCCCTGCGTTCTCTTGCAAACGATTGAGTAACGGTGCCACCGATGACATGGCAGGGCGCAAATTGAGCCCTACCAAGAACATCAACACAATGAAGCGGCAAGCGTGGCGTGAAACCATGGCGCAGGCTTATTTCAAGTGAGGGCGCAGGTCGCCGCGTACCGCATCGAGCAGGGTGATGAAGTGAAAATCTTCCGGGTTATCCAGGCAGTCGACGCGTACTTGCGTTCGCATGCCTTTGTCGATTTCCAGTTTATCGTAGATTTCGAGCGTCAGCTTATTGGCGGGCTTCTCTCCTGGTGCCACGATACCATCTTCCAGCGTGAAGGTTTCCAGTAGAGTGGCACGAACACGTGTGCTGTTCCCTTCACTCAATACGCGGCGTACGAACAGCCAACCTTCGCAGGGGAGTGACGCGTTGTCACGCTCGCGTAGGAAAAGCGTGCGATAGCAGGCGCCTTCGGCAGCAGCTTTTTCAGCCATGCTGCGGTAGGCTTGCACGACCTGATTCGCTGAGGCGCGGGCGTCCTCCAAGCGTTGCGCGATTCCCTGGTGTTCGCGGCTGAGTTGCTCCTGACGCTGAAAGACCAGCCATTGGCGATAATCGGCCATGAGTTGTGAAGACGCCATAGTCACTCCATGAATTAATTCAGCAAAAACGCCCGAATAGGCGAGGCGATACCTTCGCACATTCCGGGCGTGCGGGCTAGCGGCGGCTACGGCGACGTCGCTCTCCACCCGTATTGGTAGATGGCCCATCTTGCTTGCGCCGACGAGGTGGACGCTGACTCCGGCGACCATTTTCGATGGGTTCTGGCTTGGCATTGGGGTCGGGCTCGAAGCCCGGTTCGATGTGTTTCGGCAACGTTTGATTGATCAGTCGCTCGATGTTTTTGAGCAGACCATGCTCGTCGATGCACACCAACGAGACAGCTTCACCATTGCTGCCCGCACGCCCTGTGCGACCGATGCGGTGAACGTAATCTTCAGCGACATTGGGCAGATCGAAGTTCACCACATGGGGAAGTTCATTGATGTCTAGGCCGCGCGCGGCAATATCAGTGGCGACGAGCACCTGTAAATCGCCGCTCTTGAACGCACCGAGCGCACGCGTGCGTGCACCCTGACTTTTGTTGCCGTGGATCGCCATGGCAGGGATATCCTGCTTGGAGAGTTGCTCGGCTAGCCGGTTAGCGCCGTGCTTGGTGCGAGTGAATACTAGTACCTGAAACCAGTTGTGACGCTGGATCAAGTGCGCCAACAAGTCGCGCTTTTTATCGCGATCCACTCGGTAGATCGCTTGCTCGACTTTTTCTGCCGTGGTGTTGCGTGGCGCCACCTCGATGAGAGCGGGATTATCGAGTAGCTGCTGCGCCAACGTTTGGATCTCGTTGGAGAATGTGGCAGAAAACAGGAGGTTTTGGCGTTGCTTGGGGACCAGGCGCAGTAGGCGCTTGATATCGTGAATGAAGCCCATGTCCAGCATGCGGTCCGCCTCATCCAGTACCAGGATTTCAATGGCGGACAGGTCGACGTGCCCTTGCTGGTGCAGGTCGAGCAGGCGGCCAGGGGTAGCGACCAGCACGTCGAGACCATGCCTTAAAGCATCGACTTGGGGCTGTTGACCGACGCCGCCAAAAATGATGTGGGAGCGCAGCGAAAGGTGTTGTCCATAGGCCGCTACGCTTTCGCCCACCTGTGCCGCCAGCTCGCGGGTCGGCGTGAGGACGAGCGCGCGCACTTGGCGCTTCCCGGGACGCTTGCCGTTTGCCAAGCGCTGTAGCATCGGCAGTGTGAAGCCTGCCGTTTTACCCGTGCCGGTTTGTGCGCTGGCAAGGAGATCGCGTCCTTCGAGAACGACGGGAATGGCCTTTTGTTGAATCGGCGTCGGCTGTGTATAGCCCTGCGCGTTCACCGCGCGTAATAAATCGTCGTGCAGACCAAGATCAGAAAAGCTCATGCGTTCTCCGCAGTCGCATAGCAGGCGGCACCACCTAATGGGCGGCGCTGCTAAGCGTCATGTTCAAAAAAGCGAGGATGGTACACCGTCGCGGCAGCGAAGTTTGACAGATAGCACGCTGTGCCGCGACGGGCGTTAAAACGTCTTGTGACACCTCTGGGTTTCACAAGAGGGAGACAGGGTGGCGCTGACAGTGACGTCGTCGTGGTCGTGAGTGTAACACGAAAGTCTCACGTCGACGCGCTACCCGTAGCGAACACGCCTGGGGTTATAAGTAGCCGCCTTGACGCAACTGGTCGGCGATTTGCTCGGCCACTACCTGCCAGCTCTCGCCCAACGAGCGCACCAGGGCTGGGTAGCCGTCCTGATCGAGGACCGTTTCAGCAGTGAAGCTTTTTAGGGCGAGCATCTCGCCATCGCTATCGCGCAGTTGCCATTGGCCGCTGGTCACTGCAACGCCATCATAGCGGCCCTGGAACTGATCCACTTCCAATGAGAGCGTCAGCGCACTGGGACGACTGCCTTCCGCCCGCACTACCTGCACGCTAGGAAGCTGGTCGGTTAATTCGGCGCGTAACGCGCGTTCTAATTGCCGGCCAATGCTCTCCGCCCACTGATGCTCGCGCGCTTCATTCAAAGTGATGTCATCGAGCTGCATTACGATGCCGTCCACATCCAAATAGTGGGCTAGGCGGAGGGGGCTGACTTGAAGCGTTGTTTCGGCACGGCTCGGTGCGTTGACCGCCGGGCTTGTAGGTAACATATAGCGCGTGGGTGGAGATACGCTGCTGGCACAGGCGGACAAGAGTAGGCTCGTAAAAGCCGCCAGCCAAAATAGAGATAAGCGACGTAACATAACGGTCATCCTTAATTAGCGAGGAGCGCGAGGAATCGGGTCCTGGGTGTCCAAGTTATCGAACAGCAGCGCCCTTGGGTTCTCGTTCAGCGTCCGGGTGAGCGGCTGTAGATCGCGCATTAGTCTATCTAGGCGCTCGATGGCGCCGGTCAGTTCTTGGTACGCTGGCGAGGAGGGCGAAACGCCTTCCAGTGTGCGGCGCAGTTCTTCCAACGTGCCGTTCAAGTTGCCGCCAATCGCCTGAGTATCCGGGTCGTTCAATAACTGATGGATCGATGTACTGACCTCGCGAACCTCGTTTAGCACGCTTTCCGAGGCTTGAAGATTACGCTCTAGCCCCGCAAGAAGAGGTTCGACTTCCAGCGCGTTGAGCTTTTCGAGCAGGCTGGTGACCTGTGCCTGAATCTGTGCAAAACCGCCAGCCACAGTGGGGAACACGGTTCGCTCGGCAAATCGCTCGGCGACGTACTCATCGGCAAGGTCGCGCTGGAAGTTAAGGTCGACAAACAGCGCCCCTGTGAGCAGGCTGCCATTCTTAAGCGAGGCGCGCAGGCCTAGCCCAAACATCCGCTTGAAGCGCGCATCCCACTCCTCTAGGTCGATGTCGGTGTTTTCGATACCCAAGCGTTGGGGTTCGATGCGAATGAGTACCGGAATGGCGAATCGCGCCCGGGAATCAGGCTGTGGCGCCGTGAAATTCCAAGGGACCGCGGCGACGGTGCCGATTCTCACTCCACGAAACTCCACCGGTGCTCCCCGAGACAAGCCTCTTACCGTGTCGTCAACCAGCAAAACATACTCCAAGTATCGGTTGAACGTGCCTTCCCGGGCAGTATCTTCGTCCGCGTAGAGATTAAAGCGTGTGTTGGCCTCCACAGGTTTGCCCATGGGAAGGTCTTCCGGTACGCCAAAGGTCACACCGCCGCCCAATAGCGCTTCGAGGGATTCGACATTGACTCTCACACCATCGGCATCCAGGCGGAAGTCGATCCCGCTGGCCGTCCAGAAGCGCGTGCTGTCGGTGACGAGCTGGGCGTAGGGCTCTTCGATGAAAACTTGATGGTGCATGGTGCGCGTTTCAGGTTCAAAGCGCGTGTCTTCTACGCGGCCTACCGTGTAGCCCTGATAAGAGACCGGGTCGCCGATGCGCAGCGAGTTGCCTAGTTGGCTCACCAAGTTGATTTGCAACCCAGCTTGGCCGGCGGGAGCCACGGGAGGTACATCGCTAACCTCGAATTCTCGCTGTGGCTCTTCTGACTGACCCGGTTCTAGCTGGATGTAGGCACCTGAAAGAACGGTACCCAGCCCACTGATGCCCTCGCGGCCAATACGCGGTTTGACGACCCAAAAGCGGCTATCTTCTCTTAGCATAGCTTCCGCCCCGGGTTGAATGCGCGCCACCATGACGGCATGGGAGAGGTCATCGGACAAGCGTACGCTCTGGACCCGACCAATCTCGACGTTGCGACTGCGAATGAGCGTACTGCCCGCCTCGATTCCTTCCGCGCTTTCCATCGTCAACGTGACCAGGGTGCCGCGACTGGAGTAGTTGTCGTAAACCAGCCATAGCCCGATGATCACGGCAACCAGCGGCACGATCCAAATCGGGGACAAGCGTGTTTGGGGCGACGCCTTGGCTTTGTGCAACTCGCCTTGATCTGGGTTGGGTGTGTTCTGAGGCATGGAATCGTTAGCCATCAACAGGTTCCTTGGTGGCCGTTTTACGGCGAAGAGAGCGAGAAGGTTGAGTATCCCATATCAAGCGGGGGTCGAAGGTCATAGCCGCGAGCATGGTGAGCACGACCACCGCGCCAAACGCCAGGGCGGCTGGTCCAGGCGTAATCGACATTAACGACCCCGCGCGGATGAGAGCAACCAAAATGGCCACCACGAATACGTCGACCATGGACCAGCGTCCAATGAACTCGGTCAAACGATAGAGCCGGGTGCGGCTCTGGGCATTGAGTTCATTGCTGCGTTTGAGCATCAAGCAAAGCCAGGCCAGAGCGACCAGTTTGCCGACCGGCACGATGACACTGGCTACGAATATGACGGCGGCTACTGGCCATGATCCCATTTGGATGAGCTGAACGACTCCTCCAATGATGGTGGAGGGCGTAGCGTTGCCCAAGCTCGTGGTGGTCATGATGGGATAGAGGTTGGCCGGAAGGTACATGACGGTGGCGGCAAACAGCAGCGCCCATGTACGCTGCAGGCTGTGTGGCAGCCGAGTATGCAGTTTCTCATGGCAGCGCAAACATCGCTGTCGGTCATGTTCGATGCGATTGACCAATCCGCAGGTGGGGCACCCAGTGACACCTTGGTTGGCAGCGGTCGTACCGGTCAATGTGCCCTCAGGGGCAAGGGGCTCGCCTTCAAGCGAGAACCACATCCAGTCGCCGTCGATGGATTGCACCGTCATCAATAGCAAAATACCGAAGAGGCAAAACGCCCAAAAGGAGATGCCTAGTTCGATTTGCGCCATACCCGCTATTTTGATCAAGCTGACCAGGGCGCCAATGATGAAGACATCCGCCATCATCCATGGGGTCAAATGGGCCAGCGAGCGGGCGATATCACGGCTGAACGGCATGGGTCGCGCGCGCAAGAGTCCAAACTGTAGCCATACCACACCCACTAAATAAACGGCGGGTAGCACGAGTATGGTCATCATGACGGCGATGGCAACGATGGGCTGATGAAACGCGATCAGCGTCGTCGCCGTTTGTGATAGTTCGATGCGATTGCCGACGCCGCTAACGCTAAAGCTCACGAAGGGAAACGAGATCGCTACCAACAGTGCTATTAGTGAGGCCAGTGCGAGCGCCATGCTGCGCTGAGCCGGATAGCGATGGCGCTTTACCAGTACGTGTGAACAGCGCGGGCAGGTTGCTTTTTCACCTGATTTGAGCGGCGGAAGGGCCGAAACCCAGTCACACTCATGGCAGGCGCGCAGGCGCCGCCGCTGAGTGCGGGTCTCAGGTGGAAAACAGTCGACCTCGGGAGAGTTAACCGGCAGAGAAGGCCGTTTGATGAAAGAGTAATGGGGCAACAGCAAACTCTCTGTGCATGAGATGGTAAGAACCAATACGATGGAGCGTGGTGCCAGTCAATTTAGGGAACGGAACCGACGCTTGCAAACGGCACTTGACCAAACAGGCTCGTTAGACAAGGATGCAGCCGCGATAGTGCCTAACATTATGACATTAAGGAACTGAAATGTTACTCGCCTTTCTTGCTGTGGTAGTGGGCTTGGTCCTGCTGATATGGAGTGCAGAGAAGTTTATCGACGGTGCCGCGGCGACGTCGCGCTGGTTAGGGCTTTCGCCGCTCTTGATCGGCATGCTGGTGATTGGGTTTGGTACATCCGCCCCGGAGATGATGGTCTCGGTACTGGCGGCAACGCAAGGCAATCCTGGTTTGGCGGTGGGTAACGCTTACGGTTCTAACATTGCCAACATGGGGTTGGTGCTGGGTTTTGTCGCACTGATGGCGCCTCTCGCCGTCCATTCGGGGGTAATTCGTAAAGAGATGCCGCTACTCGTCTTGGTGATGCTAGTGACGGGATACATGCTATGGGACGGATGGATATCGCGGCTTGAAGCGGCGCTGTTGCTCATCGGGCTTGGCGTGTTCATTACGGCGAGCATCTTCAACGCTCGCGGTCAGCAAGACGATCCGTTGATGGCAGAAGTGACCGAAAGCCTGGATAGCAAGCCGATGTCTCGCGGTAAGTCCATCATGTGGACGCTGATTGGATTGGTGTTATTGATTGCCAGCTCTCGATTGCTGGTATGGGGCGCCGTTGAAATTGCCGTGGGTTTTGGTGTGAGTGATTTGATCATCGGTTTGACGGTGGTAGCGGTGGGCACGTCGTTACCTGAATTAGCGTCCTCTATCAGCGCCTTGCGCCGCAATGAACATGACATGGTGCTAGGTAACGTTGTCGGCTCGAACCTCTTCAATAGCATGGCCGTGGTGGGCTTGGCGGGCGTCATTGCGCCGATCGAGGCGGGGCGTGAAGTGCTGATGCGGGATTGGAGCGTAATGACGCTCATGACGCTCGTCATGGTGCTGTTTGCGTTCTCTTGGCGTGGGCGTCCGCGGCGTATCAACCGTATCGAGGGTGGTGCACTCTTTACCATGTTTATTGCCTACACCGGCTATATGGTCAGCATCGTGGTGATGGCCTAGTACGGCAAAGTGGTGTTGCCTGGAGAGTGTGCGTCAATGCGACACAGCTTTTCAGGCAAACTTACGCTGTATAGCGATGGTCGAAACGGTAAACTACAACGCATGTAAAGAATAAGCTTAGTGCTTATAACTAAAATGCAGCGCCATTAAGGCTCAACTAAGCTTGTGACACCCATTGACGGGATACCAACTCAGGTCTTAGGAGAGTGTGATGGAACTCGACCCCCTAGTACTATCGCGAATACAGTTCGCCTTCGTTGTATCGTTTCATGCGATCTTTCCAGTCTTTACCATTGGGCTAGCGTCCTATATTGCGCTGCTCCATGGGCTGTACTTTAAGACCGGCAATCCTGCGTGGGACCGCCTTTCGCTGTTTTGGACCAAGGTATTTGCCGTTGTCTTCGGCATGGGCGTCGTCTCGGGTATCGTGATGTCTTTCCAGTTCGGCACCAATTGGAGCAACTTTTCCCAGGCCGCCTCCAACTTCTTGGGGCCCGTGCTGAGCTATGAAGTCGTCACCGCGTTCTTCTTGGAAGCGGCATTCCTCGGTGTGCTCTTGTTTGGCCGTGGAAAAGTCCCGCAAGGGGTGCACCTGTTTGCTGCCATTATGGTGGCAGTGGGTACGTTCATTTCTTCCTTCTGGATTTTGTCAGCCAATAGCTGGATGCACACGCCTGCCGGTGTGGAACTGATCGACAACCGCTTCCACGTACTCTCTTGGTTCGAGGCTATCTTCAATCCCTCTTTCCCGTATCGCTTTGCCCATATGGCCATGGCGTCTTTCTTGACGGGTGGTTTCGTCGTGGCGGGCGTCAGCGCTTGGTTCCTGCTTCGTGGGCGCGATCCAGAGGCCAATCGCCGCGCACTCTCCATGTGCTTGTGGCTACTCCTTTTTCTCGCACCTGCACAAGCGGTGGTCGGGGACTTTCATGGTTTGAACACACTCGAGCATCAGCCGACTAAAGTGGCGGCGATGGAAGGGCATTGGGAAACGTCTAGCAACGTACCGCTGCTGCTGTTTGCCATTCCGGACCAGGAAGCGCAAACCAACCATCTTGAGATCGGCATTCCGAACCTCGCTAGCATTATCTTGACCCACTCTCCCGATGGGGTAATTCCTGGGATCAGCGAAGCTGCTCCTGAGGAGCAGCCACCCGTTATCATCGTATTTTGGGCTTTCCGTGTCATGGTCGGCATCGGTCTGCTGATGATTGCAACCGCCTTCATTGGTCTGCTGATGCGTCGCAAGGGCAGAGTGTACGAACACTCGGGCTATTTAAAGGCGCTGGTCTGTATGATCCCCATGCCTTTCGCGGCGGTGTTGGCAGGTTGGATCGTCACCGAATCCGGACGCGCTCCTTGGCTGGTTTACGGCATGATGACCCATGCCGAGGGCTTGACGCCGTCGCTGACCGGGCCAATGGCGCTATTCACTCTGATTGGCTACGTGGCAGTCTATGCCGTCGTGTTCTACGCCGGTATTTACTACCTCACTCGCGTGGTACGCAATGGCATGCTGCCTCACGACGAGCAGGAAACGACGAGTGAGAACTTCAAGCGGCCTATGCGCCCATTCTCTGCGGCACACACCCCTTTTGACGATGACGTCGATCCGGTCAGGAGCTGAACATGGAAATGTTTGATTTAACGCTAATTTGGGCGGGCATCATCGGCTTCGGCATCATGATGTACGTATTAATGGATGGTTTCGATCTGGGCTTGGGGATACTGTTTCCCTTCGCCCCAGATGAAGATTCCCGCGATGTCATGATGAACTCGGTAGCCCCTGTATGGGATGGCAACGAGACCTGGCTAGTTTTGGGGGGCGCGGGCCTGCTCGGTGCTTTCCCATTGGTGTATTCGGTCTTTTTGCCAGCGCTTTACATAGGGGTCTTTTTGATGCTGGCCGGGCTGATTTTCCGCGGCGTCGCGTTTGAATTTCGCTTCAAGTCGCGTCGTAATCGGCGCTGGTGGAACCGTGCATTCAGCTGGGGTTCCGGTGTGGCGGCGTTTGCCCAAGGGGCCGTGGTCGGGGCGTACATTCAAGGCTTCCGTGTCGAAAACTTTGCTTTCGTGGGCGGTGCTTTCGACTGGTTGACGCCGTTCTCAGTGCTCACGGGACTAGGCTTGATGGCGGGCTACGCTCTGCTTGGTGCGACCTGGTTGATCCTCAAATCGGAAGGTCATATCCAAGACTGGGCGTACAAGATCACGCCCATGTTGCTGGCGCTGGTGCTCGGGGTGTTCGCCATTATCAGTATTTGGACGCCGTTCGTTAATCCGGTGGTATGGGAACGTTGGTTCGGCCATCTTCAATTAATCTGGATTTTCCCGGCGTTGGCGCTTTTTTCGGCCTTCATGGTGTATCGCTCCGTCAAGCGTCGCGATGAAGGGATACCGTTCGTAGCAACGATAGGCATCTATGTCTTTACCTACTTAGGGCTGATCGTCAGTAAATGGCCGGTTATCGTGCCGCCCAATTACACACTTTGGGACGCCGCGTCAGCGCCCGAATCACAATTGTTCCTGCTGATTGGCGTGCTGTTCGTTATCCCGATCATCCTGGCCTATACCGCTTGGACCTACTGGGTGTTCCGCGGCAAGGTGCGTGTAGGGGAGGGATACCACTAACGCTATGTCAGACCATCCTCCCGAAGTGAATACGGTGGAGGCCATGACGCCGCGCCATTGGCTTAACTTGCTTGCCAAACGCGAGCAGAAACAGCTGATGTGGGCGGCGGTTTGGGGCGTGCTGGCGGGTATGCAAACCGTCCTGCTGGTGGTGGGGCTTGCTTGGCTGATCGACCAGTTGGTCATTGTAGGGCGTTCCCCCTGGTCACTCGTGCTACCGCTCGTTGGCCTCGTGGTGGTTGTCTTGCTGCGTTCGCTTTTTCAGGCACTGCAAGAGACGTGTAGTGCTAAAGCAAGCCTTCGCATTCGGCAATATGCCAGGCAAACCCTGCTCGACAAAATCTCGGCGCTTGGGCCAACATGGTTGACGCGTCAGCAGAGTGGGGCATTGGCCACTCAGTCGGTGGAGCACATCGAGGCGCTGGATGGTTACTTCGCTCGCTTTTATCCGCAGCTGAGAATCGTCGTGGCGTTGCCGATGCTGATACTGAGCATTGTCGTTTGGCTCGACTACCTGGTTGCCTTTTTTCTGCTTTTATCCGCCCCACTAATACCGCTGTTCATGGCATTGGTAGGGATGGGGGCTGAGCGATTGAATCGTGATCAGTTCATGGCCGTCTCTCGTCTTTCCGCACACTTTATCGACCGAGTGCGCGGAATGACCACCCTGCAGCTGTTTGGTCACACCAAAGAGGCTCAGCAAGATGTGTGGTACGCCACCGATCACTATCGTCGACTGAGTATTCGGACGCTGCGTTTAGCGTTCTTATCGTCGGCGGTCTTGGAGTTTTTTGCTTCCGTCGCGATTGCTGTCGTGGCCATGTATGTCGGTTTTGGCTTGCTAGGATACATCGATTACGGTCCTTCGCCCCAGTTGACGCTGTTTAGCGGGTTGGCAGTGTTGCTCCTTGCACCGGAATTTTTTCAGCCGCTTAGAACGCTGTCGCAACATTATCATGATCGTGCTGCTGCCCTTGGCGCCGCTGAGAGCGTCGTGGCCATTCTCAACGAACCCAACCAAGTAGCTTCCTCTCCGTTGCCGCCCTCTGCGTCTGGCGTGCTCCTCGAGCTTGATGGCGTCGATATTCGCTACGCTGAACGTACGCCGGTGCTCAGCGATGTGAGTATGTCGCTAAGGCAGGGCGATGTGGCCGTGCTCACCGGTGAGTCTGGTAGCGGTAAGTCGTCACTGCTGGCACTCATGGCGGGGTTCATGAGGCCTACTCGTGGAGTGTGCCGCATCGACCTTTCTATTCCTATTGCTTGGCTGGATCAAGCGCCGTGCATACTGCAGGGCTCTTTAGCTGATAATCTGCGCATTGCTTCTCCAAAGGCGGATGACGCTGCGCTCGTGAAAGCTTTGCAGCGAGCCGGGCTTGGCAAGCTATTGGCAAGTTTGCCCCATGGATTGGAAACGACCGTGGGTGAACGTGGTGTTGGCCTTTCTGGTGGACAGGCGCAGCGGCTTGCGCTGGCGCGCGTGTATCTTAGTCAGGCTCGGCTTATTTTGCTCGATGAACCGACGGCAAGTTTAGACGCAGAAACGGAAAGCGTGGTCATCCAGGCGCTGCTCGAATGGGCAGGTGAGGGGCGTACGCTAGTCATGGCGACGCATCACCCGGCCGTCATGACGGTAGCCAATCGCCACTTTGTATGCCGCTCAGGCCAGCTGGTGGAGGTAAAGCAATGATGGCCCTTTTTCGTGACGTTGCGCCTTGGCTTAAGTTACTGCTTCGCCGCCGTCAACAGTTCTGGTTGGGAGCCTTATTGGTTTGGGTGACCTTGCTTGCGGGTTTGTCACTACTAGGACTGTCCGGATGGTTCATCGTGTCCTGCGCCTTGGCGGGGATCGCGCTCGCGGCGGGTCTTCCGTCGACGTTGGACGTATACGTACCCGGTGGAGGCATCCGCTTTTTTGCCCTGCTGAGGACTTTGGCGCGGTACGTTGAGCGTTTATACAACCATAGCACCGTGCTTACCCTGTTGGCCGATCTACGCTACCGAGTGTTCGGTGATTTGACAGGCCTGGATGATGCGACTCTCAAACGGCAACGTGCAAGTGAATGGCTCAGCCGTCTAACGGCAGATATCGATCAACTCAATAACCTCTACTTACGTTGTCTGATCCCTCCGGTAGCGGCGCTGCTGACCGTACTCGTGGTCTCCGGGTTCATCGCCATATGGCTACCTTGGGTTGCTGTGGTGATGGCTTTGGTATTCACGCTGCTTTGGCTAGTGGTGACGGTCGGTTTTGGTTGGATCGGCTTCGGTAATAGCTACCAGCACGTCAGTGATCAAGAGGAGCTACGTCGATTGGTATTGGATCAGGTGCAGGCATCTGCGGAGCTGCGTAGCTATCAAACAAGCGGGTGGCATCGCCAGAAAATCCAGAATCTCGAAGCAGTATCCACCGAGAACCAGCGTCGTTTGGCTTTGAAATTGGCCTTGGGCAACGCCTTCGTTTCTGCGGTGACCGGGCTGATGCTCATCGCCACGCTATGGCTGGGAAGTTTGGCGTTTTCGGCAGAGCAGGTCGTGGGTCCGGTGCTCGTCATGGCCGTGATTGCTGTGCTGGGAATGAACGAAGTGTTCGCGTTGCTCCCCGCGGCGTTCTTGAAACTGGGCGCGAGTTACGCAGCCGTGCAGCGTTTGAATGCTCTCAAACCCCTAGCGCCTGTAATCGACATGCAAGGGCTTCCCTATCGTGCCGATGAGCATGCCATCCAGCTTGTTTCCGTTCATTACGCTTATCCCAACACGATGTATCCAGCACTGGTCGATGTACAGGCGACGCTCTTGCCACATACCCGAGTCGTGATTACTGGTGTGTCGGGATCTGGTAAATCGACGTTGGCCAGTGTGTTGATGGGACGTATGGCACCGACCCAGGGCGAGATTCGTGTCGCTGGAGTGCCGCCACATCGTCTCTCCACAGAGAGTCGAGCCGAGTATTTCGCCTTTCTCACTCAGCAAACGGATCTATTCGATGGAACGCTTGAGTCGAATTTACGGATCGCCAAGCCGAGCGCTACCGATGACGAGTTGTGGCGGGTACTCAACATGGTGGGCTTGGAAGACTGGGTAGCACAGCAGCCTAAGCGGCTCTCGACGAACGTGGGCGAAAAAGGCCAGCAATTGTCTGGAGGTCAGGCAAGAAGGGTTGCTTTGGCGAGATTGATGCTGCGCGATCCATCTGTTGTGTTGTTGGATGAACCGTTTGCTAGCGTAGACGCCGATACGGCAAAGCACTTGGCCGCGGCGCTAGATCGCTGGCTCGCACGGCGAACCGTGATTTTCTTCGTTCATCAAACCGAGGACGCGGCGCTTTTGGCTGGGATCGATGCTTGGTGGCACCTTGATGGTGGGCGCTTATGTACCGATACTACTTCTTTCTCCCAACCGCAAGCAGGCGCGCCGTATGAATGAGTTTTTACGTCAACTTCCCAAAGTCGAGCTCCACTTGCATATTGAAGGCACCTTGGAGCCTGAGCTCATGTTCGCACTGGCGGCCCGTAACGGGATCGAGTTGCCCTATGCGTCCGTGGACGAAGCGAAAGCGGCCTACGATTTCAAAGACCTTCAAGGGTTTTTAGATCTTTATTACCAAGGCATGAACGTACTGCGCAATGAACAAGACTTTTACGATCTTGCCATGGACTATTTCAAGCGTGCCCGTAGCGAAGGGGTGATGCATATCGACATCCACTTCGACCCCCAGGCGCATCTACAGCGCGGCGTACCGCTCGAAGTCGTCATGGCCGGTCTTCTACGGGCGAAAGAGGAGGCCGAAGCATCGTTGGATTTGACGATCGGCATGATCATGGCTTTTCTTCGTGATCGTCCCGCCGATGAAGCGTTGCATGTGCTTGAACAGGCCTCTCCCTATTGGAAGTTCCTGGATGCTATCGGACTCGATAGCGCCGAGCGCGATCATCCTCCGGTCAAGTTTCAAGCGCTGTTCGCTCGCGCCAAGGAACTTGGTCTGGTCCGTGTTGCCCACGCCGGAGAAGAGGGACCTGCCGAATACATTGCTCAAGCGCTCGATATCCTAGAAGTGCAACGTATCGATCACGGCGTGCGCTGTCTGGAAAGCGATGACGTGGTCAAGCGTTTGCGTGATCAGCAAACGGTCCTGACCGTGTGTCCGCTGTCAAACGTCAGCTTGAAAGTTGTCGAGCGGCTAAGTGACCACGCTTTGCCCCAACTGTTGGCCGAGGGGCTCAAAGTCACCATTAGCTCCGACGACCCTGCCTATTTCGGCGGTGGATTGCTGGAGAACCATTTGGCGTGTGCCGATGCGTTTGGCTGGGATGAAGATACCTTTCGAATGCTCAATCGTTACGCTATCGAGGAGGCATTTGTCAGCGAGCAGCGACGCGACGAACTTCTCAAACGTTTAGCCGCTGCTTGATGAGGTGTCTGGCAAAAAAAGGTGTTGACGCGCGGAGTTAAATGCGTAAAATACGCCCCACATCGAACGGCAACGCCCTTCGAAAAGCTCTTTAACAATTTGATCAGGTAATTCATGTGGGCGCTTGCCGATGAGGGTGACAAGTCACCTATTATCAAGGCAAGCACTCGTCAAACAGGCTTCGGCCTAATGAATGAATTCGTTTGACCCTTGAGCCAAGTTTGGTTCGCTTCTGTTGCTTCGGCGACAGGCAAGAACCGCATTGATCTTAAACTGAAGAGTTTGATCATGGCTCAGATTGAACGCTGGCGGCAGGCCTAACACATGCAAGTCGAGCGGTAACAGATCCAGCTTGCTGGATGCTGACGAGCGGCGGACGGGTGAGTAATGCATAGGAATCTGCCCGATAGTGGGGGATAACCTGGGGAAACCCAGGCTAATACCGCATACGTCCTACGGGAGAAAGGGGGCTTCGGCTCCCGCTATCGGATGAGCCTATGTCGGATTAGCTAGTTGGTGAGGTAACGGCTCACCAAGGCCACGATCCGTAGCTGGTCTGAGAGGATGATCAGCCACATCGGGACTGAGACACGGCCCGAACTCCTACGGGAGGCAGCAGTGGGGAATATTGGACAATGGGGGGAACCCTGATCCAGCCATGCCGCGTGTGTGAAGAAGGCCCTCGGGTTGTAAAGCACTTTCAGCGAGGAAGAACGCCTAGCGGTTAATACCCGCTAGGAAAGACATCACTCGCAGAAGAAGCACCGGCTAACTCCGTGCCAGCAGCCGCGGTAATACGGAGGGTGCAAGCGTTAATCGGAATTACTGGGCGTAAAGCGCGCGTAGGTGGCTTGATAAGCCGGTTGTGAAAGCCCCGGGCTCAACCTGGGAACGGCATCCGGAACTGTCAAGCTAGAGTGCAGGAGAGGAAGGTAGAATTCCCGGTGTAGCGGTGAAATGCGTAGAGATCGGGAGGAATACCAGTGGCGAAGGCGGCCTTCTGGACTGACACTGACACTGAGGTGCGAAAGCGTGGGTAGCAAACAGGATTAGATACCCTGGTAGTCCACGCCGTAAACGATGTCGACCAGCCGTTGGGTGCCTAGCGCACTTTGTGGCGAAGTTAACGCGATAAGTCGACCGCCTGGGGAGTACGGCCGCAAGGTTAAAACTCAAATGAATTGACGGGGGCCCGCACAAGCGGTGGAGCATGTGGTTTAATTCGATGCAACGCGAAGAACCTTACCTACTCTTGACATCCTGCGAATTCGGTAGAGATACCTTAGTGCCTTCGGGAACGCAGAGACAGGTGCTGCATGGCTGTCGTCAGCTCGTGTTGTGAAATGTTGGGTTAAGTCCCGTAACGAGCGCAACCCTTGTCCTTATTTGCCAGCGCGTAATGGCGGGAACTCTAAGGAGACTGCCGGTGACAAACCGGAGGAAGGTGGGGACGACGTCAAGTCATCATGGCCCTTACGAGTAGGGCTACACACGTGCTACAATGGTCGGTACAAAGGGTTGCCAACTCGCGAGAGTGAGCCAATCCCGAAAAGCCGATCTCAGTCCGGATCGGAGTCTGCAACTCGACTCCGTGAAGTCGGAATCGCTAGTAATCGTAGATCAGAATGCTACGGTGAATACGTTCCCGGGCCTTGTACACACCGCCCGTCACACCATGGGAGTGGACTGCACCAGAAGTGGTTAGCCTAACGCAAGAGGGCGATCACCACGGTGTGGTTCATGACTGGGGTGAAGTCGTAACAAGGTAGCCGTAGGGGAACCTGCGGCTGGATCACCTCCTTAACCGATGACTCATCCTCGCGGTAAGCGCTCACAATGAATTACCTGATCAGATAGTAGAGCAAACGGTTTACGCACGATCCCCTCTTGGGTCTGTAGCTCAGTTGGTTAGAGCGCACCCCTGATAAGGGTGAGGTCGGCAGTTCAAGTCTGCCCAGACCCACCAAATTTTATCAATTACATCATAACCTTGTGCTTTGTATAGTCAGACTATGCGGCGCCTTGGCATGCTTTGTGAGACATAAAATTACCGAGAGGTCAGTGTGGTCAGATGGGGCCATAGCTCAGCTGGGAGAGCGCCTGCCTTGCACGCAGGAGGTCAGCGGTTCGATCCCGCTTGGCTCCACCATTCTCGACACCGTTTGTTGTTTCGTGACCATTGATAAGTCAGACGCATTAGCGTTGCCTTATCACTGTTCACTGAACAGTCGCTCTTTAACAATGTATAACATGCTGACATGAACGTTTATTGGAACGTTCATACGTAATTGTTAAGTGATACGTCTCAAGCGTATCCGGCAATCGTTGTCATTGCGAGATACCAGACCCCTTCGGGTTATAGGGTCAAGCAATGAAGCGCACACGGTGGATGCCTAGGCAGCCAGAGGCGATGAAAGACGTGGTAGCCTGCGATAAGGTTCGGTGAGGTGGCAAACGACCTGCGACCCGGACATCTCTGAATGGGGAAACCCACTCATCACAAGATGAGTATCTTGCGCTGAATCCATAGGCGTAAGAGGCGAACCAGGGGAACTGAAACATCTAAGTACCCTGAGGAAAAGAAATCAACCGAGATTCCCCTAGTAGCGGCGAGCGAACGGGGACCAGCCCTTAAGCGTGTGAATGATTAGGCGAACAGACTGGGAAGTCTGGCCATAGCGGGTGATAGCCCCGTAGTCGAAAATCTGATCACGTGAAATCGAGTAGGTCGGGGCACGAGAAACCTTGACTGAAGACGGGGGGACCATCCTCCAAGGCTAAATACTCCTGGCTGACCGATAGTGAACCAGTACCGTGAGGGAAAGGCGAAAAGAACCCCGGAGAGGGGAGTGAAATAGATCCTGAAACCGTGTGCGTACAAGCAGTAGGAGCGGACTTGTTCCGTGACTGCGTACCTTTTGTATAATGGGTCAGCGACTTATATTCAGTGGCGAGGTTAACCGTATAGGGGAGCCGTAGGGAAACCGAGTCTTAACTGGGCGACACAGTCGCTGGATATAGACCCGAAACCGAGCGATCTATCCATGAGCAGGGTGAAGGTTGAGTAACATCAACTGGAGGCCCGAACCAGGATCTGTTGAAAAAGATTTGGATGACTTGTGGATCGGAGTGAAAGGCTAATCAAGCTCGGAGATAGCTGGTTCTCCTCGAAAGCTATTTAGGTAGCGCCTCACGTATCACCGCCGGGGGTAGAGCACTGTTTCGGCTAGGGGGTCATCCCGACTTACCAACCCGAGGCAAACTCCGAATACCGGTGAGTGCCAGCGTGGGAGACACACGGCGGGTGCTAACGTCCGTCGTGAAAAGGGAAACAACCCAGACCGTCAGCTAAGGTCCCCAAATCCTGGTTAAGTGGGAAACGATGTGGGAAGGCTCAGACAGCTAGGAGGTTGGCTTAGAAGCAGCCATCCTTTAAAGAAAGCGTAATAGCTCACTAGTCGAGTCGGCCTGCGCGGAAGATGTAACGGGGCTAAACCAGGTACCGAAGCTACGGGTTCACACGATGTGTGAGCGGTAGAGGAGCGTCGTGTAAGCCGATGAAGGTGTGTTGAGAAGCATGCTGGAGGTATCACGAGTGCGAATGCTGACATGAGTAACGATAAAGGGAGTGAAAAACTCCCTCGCCGGAAGACCAAGGGTTTCTGTTCGACGCTAATCGGAGCAGAGTGAGTCGGCCCCTAAGGCGAGGCCGAAAGGCGTAGTCGATGGGAAACGGGTCAATATTCCCGTACCGGACATGATTGCGATGGGGGGACGGAGAAGGCTAGGTGAGCCAGGCGTTGGTTGTCCTGGTGAAAGTGAGTAGGCTGAGCGCTTAGGTAAATCCGGGCGCTCAAGGCCGAGACACGAAACGAAGACACTACGGTGTCGAAGTCATTGATGCCACGCTTCCAGGAAAAGCCTCTAAGCTTCAGATCATGTGCGACCGTACCCCAAACCGACACAGGTGGTCAGGGTGAGAATCCCAAGGCGCTTGAGAGAACTCGGGTGAAGGAACTAGGCAAAATGGTGCCGTAACTTCGGGAGAAGGCACGCCGGCGTAGGGTGAGAGGACTTGCTCCTTCAGCCCGAACCGGTCGAAGATACCAGGTGGCTGCAACTGTTTAGTAAAAACACAGCACTCTGCTAACGCGCAAGCGGACGTATAGGGTGTGACGCCTGCCCGGTGCCGGAAGGTTAAGTGATGGTGTTAGGCCTCGGCCGACGCTCTTGATCGAAGCCCCGGTAAACGGCGGCCGTAACTATAACGGTCCTAAGGTAGCGAAATTCCTTGTCGGGTAAGTTCCGACCTGCACGAATGGCGTAATGATGGCCACGCTGTCTCCACCCGAGACTCAGTGAAATTGAAATCGCCGTGAAGATGCGGTGTACCCGCGGCTAGACGGAAAGACCCCGTGAACCTTTACTATAGCTTCACACTGGACGCTGATGTTGCCTGTGTAGGATAGCTGGGAGGCTTTGAAACCCGGACGCCAGTTCGGGTGGAGCCAACCTTGAAATACCAGCCTGGCATCATTGGCGTTCTCACTCAGGTCCGTGATCCGGATCGAGGACAGTGTGTGGTGGGTAGTTTGACTGGGGCGGTCTCCTCCCAAAGCGTAACGGAGGAGCACGAAGGTACCCTCAGCACGGTCGGACATCGTGCAATGAGTGCAAGAGCATAAGGGTGCTTGACTGCGAGACAGACACGTCGAGCAGGTGCGAAAGCAGGTTCTAGTGATCCGGTGGTTCTGTATGGAAGGGCCATCGCTCAACGGATAAAAGGTACTCCGGGGATAACAGGCTGATACCGCCCAAGAGTTCACATCGACGGCGGTGTTTGGCACCTCGATGTCGGCTCATCACATCCTGGGGCTGAAGTCGGTCCCAAGGGTATGGCTGTTCGCCATTTAAAGTGGTACGCGAGCTGGGTTTAGAACGTCGTGAGACAGTTCGGTCCCTATCTGCCGTGGGCGTTGGATGTTTGAGAAGAGCTGCTCCTAGTACGAGAGGACCGGAGTGGACGACCCTCTGGTGTTCCGGTTGTCACGCCAGTGGCATTGCCGGGTAGCTATGGTCGGACGGGATAACCGCTGAAAGCATCTAAGCGGGAAGCCCCCTTCAAGATGAGACATCCCCGAGGCCTAGAGCCTCCTAAAGGGCCCAGCGAGACCAGCTGGTGGATAGGCACGGTGTGGAAGCGCTGCAAGGCGTTGAGCTAACGTGTACTAATGGCCCGTGAGGCTTGACCCTATAACACCCAAGGGGTCTGGTCGCCGTGATAACGACCGAGTGGACAGCCACTCGAAAAACCGGATACGCATCCGCCCGCCAAGACGCTGGCGGACAAGAGACGATCACTTACCGCGTCAACGACGCACTCAGCATGATATGCATGACCCGTTACGCCTGACGACCATAGCACGCGTGAACCACCTGATCCCATGCCGAACTCAGAAGTGAAACCGCTTAGCGCCGATGGTAGTGTGGGGTCTCCCCATGCGAGAGTAGGTCATCGTCAGGCACTTATTAAGAAACCCCGGCCATCTGGTCGGGGTTTTGCTTTTTAGGGGTCTCCCCCTGAAGAGTAGCGGAGCGCCGCCCGGGTCATCGTCAGGCACTTATATCGCAAAGAACCCAGCCAAACGGCTGGGTTTTTTGTTGCGCGCTCGAGAAGCCCCGTACACACCGTGTGCGGGGCTTTTTGCCGTTTGGGCCATAACCGGTCTGCGCTGCCGTGGAAGTGACAAAAGCCGCTGATGAGAAGCGGCTTGTCTAGCGAGCGTCAATTTCGCAATCAATCCCGGCGATGCTGGCAAACGCCGCCTGCCCAGGTTTCATAGATGGCGCGATCATCGGCCAGCATCATGAGGGCGAAGAGGCGCTCGCCCAGCGTGGTGCAGTGCTGAATGCGGCGCTCAAGAAGCGACGTGGCATGTGGGTCGATGACGACGAAATCGGCTTCGTAGGAGGGGGCAAGTTGTCCAATGTGATGATCCAGTGACAGCGCTTTGGCGTTACCGTGGGTCAAGCCGTAAAAACCTTGCCATGCCGTCAGTGGCTGGCCGCGAAGTTGGCCCACCTGGTAAGCGCTTTTCAACGTTCCGAAACCCGAAAGATCGGTACCGGCACCAATGTCGCTGGCGTAGGTAAAGGACATACCTGTTTCTTTTGCAGCGTCTCGATCGAAAAGTCCGCTACCCAGAAATAGATTAGAGCTTGGGCAGAACGCAATGTTGGCGCCTCGCTCGGCTAGACGTTGACGCATGCCGTTGTCGAGATGAATACCGTGAGCAAAGGTGCTGCGAGGGCCTACGAGGCCAGCGTCCTCGTACACCGCTAGGTAATCTCGACTGCCTGGGAAAAGTTCGGCCACCCAGTCGAGTTCGCCGCTATTTTCGGCAAGGTGTGTTTGCAGCCATAGCGATGGGTCGTTGCGTAGCAGGGCACCCGCCGCATCCATTTGAGTCTTCGTCGACGTGGGCGCAAAGCGAGGCGTTACGCTGTAGCCTAGCCGCTGTTGGCCGTGCCAATCCTCGATCAAACGCTCCGTATCGGCAATGCCCGTTGCACCGTCCATTAATGCGTCGGGTGCATTGCGATCCATCAAGACTTTTCCAACGAGCATGCGTAACTGGCGCTTCTGGCAAGCACTAAAGAAGGCATCGACCGATCCTGGATGGCTAGAACCGAACACTTGAGCCGTCGTCGTGCCGGCTCTTAGCATCTCGTCTAGAAAGGCATTGGACAGCGCTTGTGCATGGGCATGGTTGGCAAAGCGGCACTCCTCAGGAAAGGTATAGTCATTCAGCCAGTCCAAAAGCTGGCGGCCATACGACGCCATGATATCGAGCTGAACATAGTGTACGTGGGTGTCGATAAAACCGGGCAGGATCAATTTGCCGCGATAGTCGAGGATCTGGCTGTGCAGCGGAAGTTGATCGACGAGATCGCCGTAGTGGCCAATCGCCTGGATATGGCCCTCTCGAAGCCACAGGACACCATCGTTGTAATGCTCGAGGCTGCCAGGTGTCGGCAGGTCATCGTCCCCTGGGTCACGAGCAAAGCTCACCAGCTCTGCACGAATCAACGTATCGGTAGAAGTCATATTAGCTCGAGGATGTCGCCGTATCGTTAAATAGAGAGCGCAGAACAGCGGGCTCAAGCCCGCGTGTT
Organism: Vreelandella piezotolerans; assembly: GCF_012427705.1. Lineage (NCBI taxonomy): Bacteria > Pseudomonadati > Pseudomonadota > Gammaproteobacteria > Oceanospirillales > Halomonadaceae > Vreelandella > Vreelandella piezotolerans. Next base: position 1,759,193 of record NZ_CP048602.1, read on the forward strand.
TGTCGATCAATGGGTTTGTCAGTTAGTGATAAAAGCTCGGTGACGACGGTCATGGCAATCGCATAGGGCGTTTTGTTGCTAAGTTTGTTGCCGTGGATCGCGCCAATAGGGCAGCGTACGCGCTGAATCTCGTTGGGTTGAAAGCCATCACGCGATAAGCGTCGTTGAAAGCTTACCCATTTACTGTCTGAACCGATTAGCCCAATGGTGGTTATGTCCGGGCGTTTGAGTAGTGCTGCAATCAGGGCGTAATCTTCATCGTGGCTGTGAGTCATCACAAGAGCGTGGCATGCGGCAGGGAGGGCCATGATGCAAGAAGTCACGTTTTGCAATAGATGACAGCTCAATCGCGGCTGTTCGTCTGCGCAGTTGCGGAAACTGTCGCTGCGGCTATCGTACCAATCGATATGCCAAGGAAGAGGGGCGCTCAGTTTGACGATTTCATGGCCGACATGACCAGCGCCAAATAGCGCGAGGCGTGGGGAAGCGCCTGGGAATACCTCGAGTAGCACGTTGACGAAGCCACCGCAGCACTGACCGCTGCGACCGCCTAGGGAAAAGGCCTCGAGATGAAACCCAGCGTCTCCTTGTCGCAGTAAACCTCTGGCAGCGCTAATGGTTTGCCACTCGAAGGTGCCACCCCCCAGCGTGTCGAAAAGAGCATCATCGGTAATCACCATGCGAGCTCCCGGCTCGCGGGGGGTCGAACCTGCACACGTCACTTGGGTCGCGAGGACATGCGGCGTACCGCTTTGCTGTAAACGATGAAGCGCAGCATGCCAAGTGTCAGGGGGCGTGGTCATAACGCTTTTTTCCTAATCGCATGGGCTGCAAGCATGACTCTTTCCGGCGTGGCGGGGGTGTCTAAGTGAGGGGATGTACGATAGTCCGTCAGGCTCGACAGTGCGTCTCTTAGCGCCGACCACACGCAAATACCCAGCATGAAAGGGGGTTCGCCCACGGCTTTGGAGCGGTATAGGCTTGCCATGGAGTTAGGGTGCCCCTCCATGAGCTCGACATTGAAGACGCGGGGTAGGTCACCGTAAGTAGGGATTTTATAGGTCGCCGGTCCGTCGCTCATCAGCACACCTTTATCGCTCCATTTGAGCTCTTCGCTGGTCAACCAGCCCATTCCCTGAATGAAGCCTCCTTCGATTTGGCCGATATCGATGGCTGGGTTGAGTGAGTTGCCGACATCGTGGAGGATGTCCACTCGGTCGACGAGATATTCACCGCTTAGAGTGTCGACACTCACTTCGGCGACCGCTGCTCCAAAGGCATAGTAGTAGAAGGGACGACCTTGCCCCGTCGCTCGGTTGTAGTGAATCAAAGGGGTTGCATAGAAGCCTTTTTCCGACAGCGAGACGCGGTTCAAATATGCCGTTTGGATGAGCTCTCCCCACGGGATGCGCCGTTCGCTCTCTCCGCTGCCTGCGACCAGCATGCCATTTTCCAGTCGCATGCCCTCGCGATCTAGCCCCTCCTCGAAATGTCCAGCGGCAAAATCGAACAGCCGCTCACGAAGTTTACCGGCGGCATCTCTGGCCGCCATGCCGTTGAGATCGGCACCGCTAGAGGCGGCGGTGGGCGACGTGTTGGGGACTTTGTCAGTGCGCGTTGCGCTGATGCGGACGCTGTCTAGATCCAGTCCTAGTTCACGGGCAACCACCTGGCAAATTTTCGTGTGCAGCCCCTGGCCCATTTCCGTACCGCCATGGTTGATCATGATGCTGCCGTCGGTATAAACATGGAGCAGAGCACCCGCCTGATTGAGGTGCTGAGCGGTGAATGAAATCCCGAATTTAACCGGCGTCAGCGCTAGCCCTTTTTTGATGACGGGGCTTGTCGCGTTGAAGTCACGTACCTGTTGGCGTCGCGACCAGTAATCGCTACTGGCTTCCAGCGTATCGACGAGCGTATGCAGCAGTTGCTTTTGATCCACCTGCTGACCGTAATGCGTTGTGTCTCGACCCTCGCGATAGAAATTGCGCTTACGAATGGTGAGCGGGTCTTCGCCGACGTGACGGGCAATGTCATCCATCGCCGCTTCAATGATCATCATGCCCTGTGGACCACCAAAGCCACGGAAGGCGGTATTGGACGCCGTGTGGGTTTTGGCACGGTGGCCGGTAACGCGGGCATCACCCAGTGAGTAAGCGTTGTCCGCGTGGAACATGGCACGATCCACGATAGCGTCCGAGAGGTCAGGTGAGTAGCCGCAGTCGCCGATGACGGTGATATCGCCACCTTGAATCACGCCGCGAGCGTCGATCGCCAATCGGTATCGATTATGAAAAGGATGGCGCTTGCCCGTGATTCGCATATCGACACTTCGTGGTAGACGCAGCCGCGTAGCTCTGCCCGTACGGCGCGCAATGATCGCAGCGATGCATGCCCAGGGCGATGCTTGCGTCTCTTTGCCCCCAAACCCGCCGCCCATGCGGCGTACCTCCACCGTCACTGCATGGAAAGGGATACCTAGCACCTCGGCAACCAGCTTTTGCGTTTCGCTGGGGTGCTGGTTCGAGGTATGCACCATGACGCCTTCGTCCTCGGTGGGGATCACCACACAGGCCTGGCCCTCGAGATAAAAGTGCTCCTGTCCTCCGATGAACAGGTCGCCGTCGACCACCTGCTCGGCACCTTCTAGTGTTGCTTCCCAGTCCCCACATTCTTGTACGTGGGTAGGGCGAACGACCTCTTGCCGTTCGGAGGAGGCGACTGGATCGAGACTGGCTGGCTGCTCATCGAACTGCATCGAGGCCAATGTGACTGCTTGACGAGCGGCCTGATGAGACGTCGCCGCTACGGCAAAAAGACACTGTCCGGCATAGCTGATGTCGTGATCAACGAAAATCGGGTCGCCGGGAAACACGGGGCCAATGTCGGTATGGCCAGGAACATCGTGAAAGGTAATCACATCGACCACGCCAGGCGCCTGACGTACAGCGTCCAGCTCCAACGATACGAGCTTGCCGTGAGCGATGGGCGATAGTCCCAGCGCTATATGGAGCGCATCCTGGGGCGTCTTGAGATCGTCAATGTAGGTCGCTTTGCCGGTCACATGTTTTTCGGCACTCTCGTGAAAGCTGGAGGCACCGGCTTGCCGCTGCCCGTGACTGTCGACCGTATGGCGGGCCAGTGGACCAGAGCCCTGGATGTGATCGCGTAATTCGCGACGAGCACGGCGACTATCGCCATCGAGCTTAGTGAGCGTACGCATCGAGCATCACCTCCTGTGTCGGTGCCGAGAGCGAGAGATAAAGCCGCTCCATGAGGTTAGCAGCGGCTTGCTGTCGATAGTGTCGACCGCCGCGTACGTCGCTCATCGGCTGAAAGTCATCGGCGAGTGCTTGCTGAGCAGCTTGGAAGGACTCTTGCGATACGGGGGTGTTCGTCAAAGCGGCTTCTGCTTGCAAGGCGCGCTTGGGTACGGCAGCCATGCCGCCAAAGGCGACGCGCACATCGCTCAAAACACCGTCACTCAGGCGATAGTGAAAGGCGCCTAACACGGCCGAAATATCGTCCTCACGGCGTTTAGAGAGTTTCCACACTTTCAGGTCGCAACCTTCGGCCAAGCGAGGGAGGAATATTCGGCTAATGATTTCATCGTCAGCGAGCGCCGTTTTTTTATAGTCCAAGAAGAAATCGCTCAGAGGGAGTAGGCGGCGACCGCCCTGATGGACAAGCTCTATCGAGGCGTTCAGCGCTAACAGCACCGGTGGTGTATCGCCAATGGGCGAGGCATTGGCGATATTGCCGCCTAGCGTGCCTCGATTGCGCACCTGTTGAGAACCAAGTCGCTGTAGCAGATGAGCAAACGCCGGGAAGTGCGCTTCGAATAGCGGCTCTAACTGGGAATAGGTAACGCCTGCGCCTATCCACCAACCGGGCTGCTCTGCCAGTGTGGCTTCCTCGATGTGGTGAAGCGATTCGACGCGTGTGACATCGATTAATTGATTCAGCGTAGCAAGTCGCTGAGTGTTTTCGAGCCATAGATCGGTAGCGCCTGCGACCAAGCGCGCCGAGGGATAACGGCGGCGAAGAGCGGTCAGCTCTTTAAGCGTGGTGGGCTGCGCAAAGAAGCGGGAGACGGTCTCTTCCAGGCAGGTGGGCGTCAGTGCTGACGGACATGGCTGAGTGGCGTCGAACCACTGCGGCGTCTGCCACTCGTAGGACGACATGCTGAGGGCAGCATCCCGAATAGGGCGATAACCGGTGCAGCGACATAGGTTGCCCCCCAACGAGGCTTCCAGTCGCTCCGGACTTAAAGGCGCCGGTCGCTGGTGTTGTTGGGCGTGAAGTGTGAAGAGTGACATGACAATACCAGGCGTACAGAAGCCACATTGACTTCCATGGCACTCGACCATCGCGCGTTGCGCCGGGTGAAGCTGTCCATTGACCGATAAGCCTTCTACCGTCACTAGGTGCTGACCCTGTAATTGATGGGCAGGTGTAATACAGGAATTGAGACTGGCAAACTCAGAGGCTGTAGGGCCTTTCATCGCCACGGTGCAGGCGCCGCAGTCTCCCGAAGCGCAACCCTCTTTCGTACCCGTCATGCCCAAATGATCGCGCAACAACGTTAGAATGCTGGTGTCAGGGGGCACCTGACACTGGGTCGGGGTGCCATTGAGCAAAAACTCAATTGTCGCCATGCCAAACTCCGTTATGATTGTTCTGACCGATTGGTCAATATCGTTGAGCTTGGGACAAAACGGCGCACCTTGCAAGACTTTGTTAAACACGATGTGTCACGCACTTTTAAAGTGCATTTTACTGAAAGTGCACGGTAATGTGGCGTGCTGCCCAGTACCGCTGACCCGTTCGCTAGCGAGCGATCATAAGGAGCCTACTGAATGTCGGTCGATACCGCGAATCCAGAAAACGCCAGCAGAGAACGTATCGAACAGACCATCTTGAGCGCGGCTGAACAGGTGTTTTCGCAGCATGGTTATCGGGGGGCGAGTCTTCAAGCGATTGCCGATCTTGCCGGGCTGCCCAAAGCTAACGTTCTCTATTACATGGGGAGCAAGCAAGCACTCTATGTACGTCTATTGAACCGAATGATGACGCGATGGAACGCGGTGCTAGAAGATATCCATGAAGACAGCGATCCTGCCCAAGTACTCCGCGACTTCATACGCACCAAAATGGCGCTGGGGCAGCGCTATCCAGAGGGGTCAAAACTGTTCGCAGCGGAAATTCTGGCGGGGGCACCGTTTTTGAAGGAGTACCTCTCCGGTGAGCTCAAAGCGTGGGTCGCTTCCCGTGCCGCCATCATGCGCGCGTGGTCGCGGCAGGGCAAGATGGATGATGTGGACCCACGCTGGCTGATTTTTTTGATTTGGTCAGCCACCCAGCACTACACGGAATACAGTGCTCAGGTATCCGGTATTCTTGGCGAGGAATCCCTTGGCGAGGCGGATCTGTTGTCCATTTGCCAATTCTTGGAGCACGTCATTCTCAAGGGGTGCGGTATTGCACCCTCTGACGCGCTGACCCAATGACCCATGAGTACATCGCTTCCTATTGAGCAGCATCTGAATCAAATTCGTTCCGTGCTGGCGAGCCAAAACCGTCTGATACTCGTAGCGCAGCCAGGAGCCGGTAAAACCACGCGCGTACCGCTAACGCTGCTGTCGTGTGCGTGGGCGCAGGGGCAGAAACTGCTACTGCTGGAGCCGCGTCGGGTTGCCGCCAAACTCGCCGCCACCTTCATGGCGGCCCAGCTCAATGAGCAAGTGGGTGAGACCGTTGGGTATCGGATGCGGGGCGACAGCCAAACTGGCCGTAAAACCCGGCTGGAGGTGGTCACGCAGGGCGTGCTTATTCGTATGCTGCAGGATGACCCGTTATTAGAGGGCGTAGCGGGAATCATTTTTGACGAGTTTCACGAGCGAAGCCTTGAGGCAGATTTAGGCCTCGCTCTGGCGCTCGATGTGCAAGAGAGCGTGCGTGACGACCTGCGTCTATTGGTAATGTCGGCCACCTTGGATGTGACAGCGCTCAAGCGAGTGTTAGGGAGTGATATAGCGGTCATCGAAAGCGAGGGGCGAGCCTTCCCCGTCGAGACCCACTATCGACCGCCGTTGGGGGAAGCTTCGCTGAGCGACACCGCGCTGCGAGTGCTTCATGAGGCCCTGATACGTCCAGAGAGCCAAGACGTTCTGATAATCTTACCCGGCGTAGCCGACATCGCTCAACTCGTTGACGCCGTGGAAGAGAGCCCTCTGGATGTCGAGGTGCACCCGCTGCATGGAAGGTTGCCTTTGGAGTTACAGCAGGCGGCCATGCGGCCACGTGCAGAGCGTCGGCGGGTGATCGTCTCGACCGCGATTGCCGAGTCCAGTGTGACGATCGACGGTGTCAACGTCGTGATCGATGCAGGATTCGAGCGGGTGCCTCTGTTCAATCCTAGTACGGGGCTGACCAAACTAACCACCCGTCGTGTCAACAAGGCGAGTGCCGATCAGCGTCGTGGGCGTGCCGGTCGCCAGCAGCCGGGCGTCTGCTATCGGCTTTGGGCTGCGGAACAGCCCCTGGTGGGCTATGCGGAACCGGAGATACTTCAGGCCGATTTATCCAACCTCGTGCTAGAAACCGCCCTATGGGGTGTCCATGAACCCAGAGCTTTGTCGTGGGTCACATCGCCTCCTGAGGGGGCGCTGAGATCGGCTCAGGCGCTTCTGGATCAGCTTCGCTTACGAGCGCCAGGCGGGGGATTGACGCAGCTCGGTCGGCAGAGTGCGGCGCTAGCCTTGGAGCCGCGTTTAGCCGCCATGCTAGTGGGGGCGAAAGCTTTGCAGGCGATACCTCTGGCCTGTGCACTGGCAGCATTGATGGAGGGTCGAGAGCGGGTGCAAGGATCGCTGCGTGATGCGCTGACCCAGCGATTGCAAAAGCCTTCTGCTTTTTCGCAATGGCATCAGCAGACCCAGCGCCTAGCGAGGTCGATGGACGTCTCCATGCCTCGTGTCGTTGATCTAGGGGCGCTCAGCGCTCTGCTGTGTTTGGCATACCCAGACCGTGTCGCCCAGCGCATCGGCATTGGGCGCTTCAAACTGGCGAATGGCAAAACGGCAACGCTGCCTGAGCGTCATCCATTTGCCCAACACGACTGGCTAGTGGCGGTAGCGATCGAGAGTGCAACCAGTGAAGCCCGCATTTACGTCGCAGAACCCATCACGATAACCACTTTGGTCCAGCTCTATCCTGATACCGGACGTTGGGAAGAATGCGTGGGCTGGTCGGAGGAGCAGGGTAAGCTGGTCGGCGAGGCCGTACAGCGGCACGGCGAGCTGGTGTTAGCCGTTCGTCCGTTGCCCCAGCTGTCGGCAGAGGCGATGGAAAAAGCGCTCCTAGAGGCGCTCAAGCAACGCCCGCAGCTAGTGATAACGGAGGACGTTCGCCAATTGCAGGGGCGAATGGCGTTGCTCTCACGACTATGGCCGGAGCAGTGGCCCGATTGGTCGGAGGCGGTGCTAATGGGGACGTTGGAGACGTGGCTGGCGCCCTATGTCGCGGGGTTGACGCGCATGGCGCAGGTCGAAAGGTTGCCATTTCATAGCTGCCTCATGAATACACTGGCGTGGGAGCAACAGCAGCAATTGGAGCGCTTGGTGCCAAGCGTGATCACGGCGCCGAGCGGTCGCGCCATCAACGTGGATTACGCGCCGTGCCAAGTGGAGCAGGCGCCAGTATTGGCATTGAAGCTACAAGAGGCTTTTGGTTGGCAATCAACGCCTACCGTCGTCGATGGGCGTGTATCGATAATACTTCATTTGCTGTCGCCTGCGCGGCGCCCGCTTCAAGTGACTCAAGATTTAAAGAGCTTTTGGATCAATGGTTACCCTGAGGTACGCAAAGAGATGCGGGGTCGCTATCCCAAACACCCGTGGCCAGAAGATCCGCTAACGGCTCAAGCCACGGCGTCTACCAAACGACGGCACGAATGAGGGGCTAGGCAGATTCAGTCGTTATCGTCACTGTCTGCGTTAGGGAGTTCTCCCGGTTTACGATAGCGAACGCCGTCAGCACGAGGCTCTTCGTACCGGCGATTCTCATCTTCAGCGACGACGCCCAATACGGTTTCCTGAGAGCCGTCTGGCCATGTGTAAGTCGTGCATCCAGTGAGCAAGAGAGAGGAAAGCATGACGATGCAGACGCGCTGTGCGACGCCACGATGCTTGGGCATAGAAGACTCCATTGACAGTCCATTGCGGTAGCGACAAATGTTCGACAAGTGTGAATGGACCCAGGTTTTGCCGCAAGCTTATTCATAGCAAAGTGCTGCTGTTATGACTGATCATGCGTGGCTGCTTGAATTTCGAGCCGCAGCAAGATGCTCAAAATTGCCTATCATCAACGGTAGGCGGGTGCTCTAACACAGCGGCCGAACGCAATGTGACATGCCTGAGCAATGAGGGAGTAGCTATGTGGTCAGTCATCAAGTCGGTGCTGGCAGCGCTGATCGGCGTTCAGAATGACCGTCAACGGCAGCACGATTTTTCGAATGGCAAGCCTGCTGCGTTCATTTTCACGGCGATCGTCGTCACGTTGTTGTTCGTTCTGGTGCTAGCGAGCATAGCAATGTTTGCCGCGGGGTGAATCGTTGAGAAACATCACGCTTGCAGTGCGTGACGAATGCCATTTGTTTTCTATACTCACAAGACATCACTTCATCCTGACCTAATAAACGGGATGGCGAGAACAACAATAAAAAGGAGGCTGCTATGCACCTACCGTGGCGATGGCTTCTCACCATGACCAGTGTCGCAAGTATCTCCCAGGCCCAGGCCAGCAGCTGGAACATGCCGGTCGGTGTCACCGATATTAGCCGCGATATTTTTGGCCTTCACATGACCATTTTTTGGGTGTGTGTGGTGATTGGCGTGATCGTTTTCGGTGTGATGTTTTACTCCTTGTTTCGCTATCGCCATGCCAAGGGCGCCAAAGCGGCAAGTTTTCATGAACATACCTCCGTAGAAGTGCTATGGACGGCCATCCCGATTTTGATATTGGTGGGTATGGCAGTGCCAGCAACGGCGACACTGAAGAACATGTATGATGCTTCCGAAGCCGACCTGGATATCATGATTACGGGGCAGCAGTGGCGCTGGCGCTACGAATATTTAGGTGAAGATATTGCATTCACCTCCAACCTTAGTACCAGTCGCGAGCAAATCCGTGGAGAGGCCGAGCGAGACGAGCATTACCTGCTTGATGTAGACGAGCCTCTCGTGCTTCCTATCAATCGTAAAGTCCGCTTTTTGATGACATCCGATGATGTCATCCACTCCTGGTGGGTGCCGGCGCTGGCCGTCAAACAGGATACGATCCCAGGCTTTATCAACGAAAACTGGGTGCAGATCAACGAGCCTGGCATATACCGCGGCCAGTGTGCCGAGCTATGTGGGGTGAATCATGGCTTCATGCCCATCGTGGTTCATGCCATGGAGGAAGCGGAGTACGAGACGTGGCTCGAAGAGCGTAAAGCGGCAGCCGAGCAGGAAGCCATGGGTATCGATCGTGAATGGGCACTCGATGAGTTGATGGTACGTGGCGAAACCGTTTATCAATCGATATGTTCCTCTTGCCATCAAAGTGAAGGTCAAGGGGCGCCTCCTGCCTTCCCGGCGCTGGCGGGCAACGATCAGCTGATCGACGACCAGGACTGGCATTTAGACCGAGTCATTAACGGTGTGTCGGGGGCGGCCATGCCCGCTTTTCGAAGTACGCTCAATCCAGTAGAGATAGCCGCTGTAGTCACGTTCACGCGGAATGCTTGGGGAAATGATACGGGGGATGCTGTTCAGCCTGCGACAGTGGCCGAACGTATTGCGCAATAAGTGAAGCGTTAAACACCATCTTCCAATACAACGATAAAGTACGCGGAGAGACTCATGGCGCCGAAACTTCCTCCACACAACCCCCTGCAACACAGTTCAACGGCCGTCGCGGGTGGTCAGTCGCATGAAGGCCATGCGCATCATACTCCGCCGAAAGGCCTATTAAGGTGGTTGCTGACTACCAATCATAAAGAGATTGGGTCGCTTTATCTGATTTTCTCGCTGACGATGTTTTTCGTGGGTGGCATTTTTGCGCTGGTGGTGAGAGCCGAGCTGTTTCAACCGGGATTGCAGCTGGTCGAGCCTGAGTTTTTCAATCAAATGACCACCATGCACGGTTTGATCATGGTGTTTGCAGCCGTGATGCCCGCTTTTACCGGATTGGCCAACTGGATGATACCGCTACAAATTGGCGCGCCCGACATGGCGCTTCCACGGCTCAATAACTTCAGCTTTTGGCTCTTGCCCGTTGCCTTTGCGCTGCTGCTTTCCACGTTATTGATGCCAGGCGGTGGCCCTAATTTCGGTTGGACGTTTTATGCTCCCTTATCGACGACTTATGCGCCTGCGTCCACGACGTTTTTTATTCTAGCGCTGCATATCGCGGGGATTAGTTCGATTTTAGGTGCGATCAACATCATCGCGACGATTCTCAATATGCGAGCCCCTGGCATGCGCATGATGGACATGCCGCTGTTCGTTTGGACATGGCTGATAACCGCTTTTCTGCTAATTGCGGTGATGCCGGTGTTGGCAGGGGTCATTACCATGATGTTGATGGACATCAATTTCGGTACCAGTTTCTTCGATGCCGCGGGCGGAGGAGACCCCGTACTATTTCAACATTTGTTCTGGTTCTTCGGACACCCCGAAGTCTACATCATGATATTACCAGCGTTTGGTATCGTGTCGGCCATCATTCCAACGTTTGCGCGTAAACCACTGTTTGGGTATGCCTCGATGGTGTACGCCACCGCAGCCATCGCCCTGCTATCTTTTTTAGTATGGGCGCATCATATGTTCATCGTAGGTCTACCGCTGACCGCTGAGCTGTTTTTCATGTACTCCACGATGCTCATTGCCGTGCCTACTGGGGTCAAGGTGTTTAACTGGGTGACCACGTTGTTTCGTGGCTCGATCAGTTTTGAACCACCTATGCTGTTTGCGCTGGCATTCGTCGTCCTGTTTACCATTGGCGGTTTTTCAGGACTGATGCTGGCCATTGCGCCAGCGGATTTTCAGTACCACGACACCTATTTTGTGGTTGCCCATTTTCATTACGTCCTCGTGCCTGGCGCTATTTTTGCCATCATGGCAGGCGTTTATTACTGGTTGCCAAAATGGACGGGCCACTATCCCAATGAGCGGTTGGCGCAATGCCATTTCTGGTGCTCCATCATTGGCGTCAACCTGACGTTTTTCCCCATGCACTTTGCCGGTTTGGCCGGTATGCCCAGACGTATTCCCGATTACGCCTTGCAGTTTGCAGATTTCAACTTGCTATCGAGCATCGGAGCGTTTTTCTTTGGGGCCTCTCAGCTACTGTTCGTCTTGGTTATCGTGCTGTGCGTTCGAGGAGGGCAAAAAGCACCCGCGAAAGCTTGGGAGGGCGCGGTGGATCTAGAATGGAGCGTGCCAAGTCCTGCTCCGCTGCATACATTTGAAACGCCACCTGTCTTTCACCGTGCTCAAACCCACGAATAAGCGGTGAGCGCTGCATTAGATCGAGGGGATTAACATGGGCATAGATCGAGCTCAAAGAGACGGTGTGAATAAGACGGTCATTCGCAGCGTTGCCGCCCTGCTTGGGATGTTCGCTTTTGCCTTTGCGTTAGTGCCCCTTTACGACGTGTTCTGCAAAGTGACGGGATTGAATGGCAAGGTCGATACGACTGCTCAGGCCATTGTTCATGAGGAGGTCGATCAGACGCGTTTCGTCATGGTTCAATTCATTACCCGCGGCAGTGCAGGCTTACCCTGGCAAATGAGTGTCGCAACGCGGCAAATGCGCGTTCATCCCGGGCAAACGGCAGAGGTAGATTTTACTTTCACCAACAACAGTGCCATAGAAAGCTGGGGGCGGGCGGTGCCTAGTGTGTCTCCCTCCAGTGCCACGACGCATTTACGCAAGGTCAGCTGTTTCTGTTTTCAAGAGCAGCAGTTGCAGGGAGAGGAGCGACTCACGATTCCTCTGGTATTTCAGTTAGCGAAAGACTTACCCGAAGAGATCAATACGATCACGTTGGTATACACCCTTTATCCGGTACAGCGGACGCCGCTGCAAACGGCCTATAATAATCACTTGGCGGGGGATAACACATGAGCAGCGGCAGCTACTACGTTCCTGCTACCAGTCGGTGGCCCATTTTAGGTTCATTGGCCCTGGGTGCCTTGATGTTAGGGATCGGCATCCAATTGGTATACGACACGGGAGCGCCTCTGCTTGTCATTGGGTTAGTAGGGGTCGTCAGCGTCATGGGGCTATGGTTTCGGGATGTGATCCATGAGTCGATGGGCGGTCTCTACGATGCGCAAATGGACCGGTCATTTCGATGGGGCATGGGCTGGTTCATCTTCTCAGAAGTCATGTTTTTCGCCGCCTTTTTTGGCGCTTTGTTCTATATCAGAACGTTCACGTTGCCCTGGCTAGGAGGAGAAGGCGCCAAGGGTGTTTCGGCCTTGCTCTGGCCTGATTTCGTACCCCAATGGCCACTTCTCAACCCACCTGATACCTCCGTGTCAGGGCCTACCAGTGTGCTTAGTCCCTGGCAGCTTCCTCTAGTCAATACGCTGATACTCGTTACGTCCAGTATCACGCTGACCGTTGCGCATGAGGCGCTCAAGCTGGGTGAGCGACAAACGTGTCGTAATTGGTTAGCAGGGACAGTATTGCTAGGTCTCTGCTTCATCGTCATTCAAGGGGTCGAGTATTACGAGGCCTACCATCACTATGGGATTACCCTGGAGGCTGGGATTTTTGGCGCTACTTTCTTCATTTTGACCGGGTTTCATGGCCTTCACGTAATCATTGGTACGCTCATCTTGGCCAGCATGCTAATTAGGATCATCAAAGGGCATTTTGCTAATGACCACCACTTTGGCTTCGAAGCATCCTGCTGGTATTGGCACTTCGTCGATGTGGTGTGGGTTGGCCTCTTCATCTTTGTCTATGTGTTTTAGTGCGTTACCCAAGCTCGCCAGATAAAAAGCCAATAAGTAGCAGCGCGATGAGTAGGCAGGTGAGAGCGATACGCCATTTTAACGATATGAGTAGACGCCTTGAGGTGCTGTCATCTCGTAGCAAAAAGCCTGCTCCTGCGGCAAGACTGGCGACGATTCCAATAAACACGACGGCAATGAGTAGTTTTAAAAACATGATCAAGCCCTCTCGTTATCCAGTGAGATTCTATGCCTGGTATTTGTTTTGGTCTGTCGTGGTGACGCTTGGCATTCTGTTGGGACTATGGCAGTGGGAGCGGGCCGATGACAAGCGCGATTTACTGGCCAGCAGGGCCGCGGCTCCGTCAATGATCGAGCCCGTCGATACACCATCAGACGGGGCGCAAGTATATCTTCGAGGCAGGTATCTGCCGCAACACACGCTCTATCTGGATAATCGTATGGCCTCTGGACGCTTAGGCGTGGCGGTGCTGACGCCGCTGAGAGACATGAATGGTCAACTGTGGTTGGTTCAACGCGGTTTTTTGGAGACGGGGTTTAGTAGAGACGCGCCTCATGTGTCGACTCCCGAAGGCGTCATCGACGTGTCGGGCGAGTGGCAGAAAGCGCAAGCACAAGGCCCCCTTTATGGGGCTAACCAGGAGGGCGTACGCCTTCAGCAGCTAAGTCTCGCGCCTTGGGAAGGGGCTTTGGGCGAATTCAGCCATCATGGCTGGCTGCATGCAGAGCAAGGGGACGGTGTGTTAACGCCATGGTGGGAGGCAAGCGTTATGCCAGCAAGCCGTCATGTTGGCTATGCTGTTCAGTGGTGGGCCTTGGCATTGACGGCTTTCGTCATCATGCTGTTTGGCGGACATCGCCTAGCGGCTGATCGTCGCGAGCATTATGAAAGAGGACGTTAATATGCAGTCTCACCGTCCAGTACGTTATCCCAGAATCAAGCTGCTATGTTTGTTCGTGATCTTTGCTGCGCCGATCGTCACTGCCTGGGGGATGTTAACGTGGCAAGTCGGTATTCCGCAGGCGCATACGGCTCATGGACAAGTCATCCTAGATGTTCCCCCATTGCGACAGTGGCCGCTGGCGGTGAGTGCCCCCTCTTCAGAACGGTGGACCCTGGTATTTGACTGCAGTAGCCAATGCGAAGAAAAGCAGGACGCACTTTGGCGCCTACACCGTGCCTTAGGGCGTGAGGCGCCGCGACTGCAGCGGTTGAGGATTGGTGGGGAGACCACTGCACTGCCAGGCGAGGTGGTGACAAAATGGCAACATTCTCCTTCTTGGGGGGGTGAAAACCGCATGTGGTTGTTCGATCCGATGGGCAGGCCAGCGCTCTCTTTTAGTGACGAAACGGCTACGGCCGACATCCTGGATGACATACGTCACCTGTTTAAAGTCAATCCAATATAGCCTTTGCTCGGCTAGTTTTAGCCGTAAGGAAGCTCGATGCATAGCTACTCACAGCGCCTTGACTGGCTTGTAAGGTTGACGTTAGCAGGTACGTTACTGACTACCTGTGTGATATTGGTAGGTGCGTGGACCCGTTTGGTCGACGCAGGATTAGGCTGCCCTGACTGGCCTGGTTGTTATGGCAAACTCATTGTTCCCGATAGTGATCATGCGGCGCTTCGACATCCTGATGCTCCTTTAGAGCCCTTCAAAGCCTGGGTAGAGATGGCTCACCGCTATGTAGCCAGTTTATTGGGCTTGATTGTGCTCACCATCGTGGCAATGGGGTGGTCACTGCGCAAACGTCCAGAATATCCATGGCGACTTAGCTTGGCGTTACTGATCGTTATTCTCGTTCAGGGCGCGTTTGGTGCGTTTACCGTTACTCTTAAGTTGTGGCCACAGGTTGTCACGCTGCATTTGCTCGGAGGATTGAGTGTTTTGATGCTGTTTTTCTGGCTGCATCTTCGGTTGCGCAGGGCGTGGCGCAACAAAGGTGGTGCAGCCAGGGCTGGCAATCTTCTCTGGTACGTAGCGGGAGCCGCGCTGGTGCTTCAGCTGGCGCTGGGAGGCTGGGTCACTAGTAACTATGCGGGTATTGCTTGCCAAGGGTTTCCGACCTGCAACACGCAGTGGTGGCCAGCCATGGACCTCAGTGAAGGGTTTCATCTAACGCAAACGGTGGGGCCTAGTTACTTGCACGGGCAGCTCCATGCCGATGCGCGCACGGCGATCCATATGGTTCATCGATTGGGCGCTCTTTTATTAGGAGGGCTATTGTTACTGCTTTGGTGGCGTTATCGGGGCCTACAGCCGGTGAGTAATGCCTTGGTGGGTGTGCTCATCGCTTATGGCCTCCAGGTAGGGCTGGGGATTGCGAATGTCTTGTTGTGGCTGCCTTTATGGCTGGCCTTACTACACACCGCTGGCGCCGTAGGACTTGCCTTGAGCCTTGGGTGGGCTTGGTGGTGTTGGCGATATCGTACCGGTGTTCAAGTGGTGGCGTCTTCTTTGTCCCAGGCGGACAAGCTGCATTCACGTTTTAGCTAACCGCGACACTGCCCTTACGACGGCGTGCAAACGACGAATTGGGTTGGTCTACTGATGCTAATTGGGTGTACAATTCTCGTTAAGCTATTTTATACGTTTCAGGGGCTTTATGAGTTCAACGGTTGCACTTTTACTGTTCGTTGTCGCTGTGCTAATCATCGCCGGGTTGGTCGTCTACGCCCATAAATTGCGAAGCGAAGTGAAGCGCCGTGAAGCGTTTAGACTGGAAGAAGAGCGGCGTGCTCAGCAAAACAGCCTAGAAAATCTGGACTACGTGGTGAGCGCTCTCGTCCAAGAGCAAGTCGACATCACCGAGGGTTCCTGGCGCTGTAAAGTGCTGCTTGAAATCGTCGATCCAAGTCTTTCTGAACGACCTGAGTTTCAGGCGTTCGCCGAGGTTTATAACCGTACGCGTCATCTTAAGACGCACTCTGCGCGCAAACAGTTGACCCCACGGGAAAGAATGCAAGAGGACAAGGAAAGGCTAGCTGTGGAAGATGAGATGCGCCCTGCGGTGCTCGCAGCCGCCGCAGAGGTAATTAAATGGCGCGCTAAAGGCCCTTCCGCTCTTCATTAAAAATTTTTAATGCCATCGATGTGAGCTTTGCTATGCTGGTAAGGTCGGTATTGGCAAGAAGTTGATATCTCGGCATTGTTGCCTTCTAACGCTGAAACGTTAATGATAGGCACCACGTTCAGTTTCACGGGCAGGGGAACCCCGTCCTGGATCAGAACAGCGAAAAATGGATGCTCTCGCCATAAGAAGCATTGGATAGATTTGGTCTCTAGACCATGTCAGCATTGGATCAAGAAGGAGTCTTGCATGAAAAAATCAACGACTGGCTTGCTAATCGGTTCTGCTTTAGTCGTCGGCCTGTCAGGTTGCGCTAGCTCAGCCTCTCAGTCTTCTGGCCAAGCAGGCGCCAACAGCGGCCAAAGCTGGTACCAGCACCCCGCGGTTTGTGGTTTGGCGGGCAGCATCATCGGCGGTAGCATTGGCTATGCCACCAGCAGCAGCTCAGATGAAGATGCGGGTGCCGCAACCGGTGCAGCGGCAGGTGCAGCTATCGGTGGTCTGCTGTGTGCAGATCGTACACCTGAGCCGGTAGCACCTCAGTGCCCGAGCTACGGCGAAGTGCCTGCGGGTGTTGCCGTTGATGCCGAAGGCTGCCCGCTGGATTCCGACGGTGACGGCGTGCCTGATTACCGCGACCAGTGCCCGGGCACCCCGGCTGGTGTAGCAGTCAATGCCAACGGCTGCCCGCTGGATTCTGATAACGACGGCGTTCCGGACTATCGCGACCAGTGCCCGGATACTCCGGCGGGTGTAGAAGTCAACGCGCTGGGTTGCCCGGATAGCGTGGTACTTCGCGAAGTTAACTTTGAGTTTGATTCCGCTCAGTTGACTGCAAATGCACAGAACGTCCTGAACGGCGTAGCTGAGCGTCTGGTCAACAACCCAGACGTTCGTGTGAGCATCGAAGGCCACACCGACTCTCGTGGTTCTGACCAGTACAACAAGGACCTGTCTCAGCGTCGTGCTGAGTCCGTTGCAACCTATCTGAACCAGCGCGGCGTGGAAGCTAACCGTATGCGTGCTGTAGGCTACGGTGAAGAGCGTCCCGTGGCAACCAACGATACCGAAGAGGGTCGTTTCCAGAACCGCCGTGTAGAACTGGACGAGTGGAACTAATCCACACGACAGTATCGTGAAAAGGCTGCCTCGACCTGAGCGTCGATGACACCCTTTGACACAGAACGGGAGGCGTATGCCTCCCGTTTTATTTTACGGCGTCACAAAGTCTGATAGGCTTGGCGGCCCTAAAAGCCCCATGAAGACCCTAACCCATTGATAGCGAAATGTGATCCCTGGTATGGATCACCACTGCGCTCAAGGAATACCTGAATGCCCATAGTGACACTGCCTGACGGCAGCCAAAGAACGTTCGAAGCGCCCCTCTCTATCATGCAACTGGCAGAGTCCATTGGCCCTGGTTTGGCCAAGGCCTGTGTGGCGGGCAAAATAGATGGTGTGCTGGTAGATGCTGCCGATATCATCGAGCAGGATGCCGATGTTTCTATCATTACTGCCCGGGATGAAGAAGGTCTAGAGATTATCCGCCACTCCTGTGCTCACTTGATTGGGCACGCGGTTAAGCAGCTTTATCCCGACGCCAAAATGGCCATTGGTCCGGTCATTGATGATGGCTTTTACTACGACGTCGATTTTGGTAAATCGATAACGCCTGATGATATGGACGCTATCGAGAAGCGGATGCAGGCGCTGATCGACCATGAATATGACGTCATTCGTGAGTACGTCGATCGCGATCAAGCGATGACTACGTTCGAAAAACGTAATGAGACTTACAAGCAGGAGATCATTCGCGACATCCCTGAAGGCGCGGCGATTCGGCTGTACCATCATGAAGAGTACACGGACATGTGTCGTGGACCGCACGTGCCCAACACGCGTCATTTGAAGGCCTTCAAATTGACCAAGTTGGCCGGTGCGTACTGGCGCGGTGACTCCTCCAACCCCATGCTGACGCGTATCTATGGGACTGCGTGGGGGGATAAAAAACAGTTAAAGGCGTACCTTAAACGCCTGGAAGAGGCCGAAAAACGCGATCACCGCAAGCTGGCGCGGCGGCTCGATCTTTTCCACATGCAGGAAGAGGCGCCTGGGATGGTGTTCTGGCATCCCAAGGGCTGGGCGCTTTGGCAGCAGGTCGAGCAGTACATGCGCGGCGTTTACAAAGAGGGTGGCTATCAAGAGATTCGCTGTCCGCAAGTGATGGATGTGTCGCTGTGGAAAAAGTCAGGCCACTGGGACAACTATGCCGATGGCATGTTCTTTACCGAGTCGGAAAAGCGCGAATACGCGCTCAAGCCGATGAACTGCCCGGGGCACGTGCAGGTATTCAACTCAGGACTGCGTAGCTACCGTGAGCTACCAGTTCGCTTTGGTGAGTTTGGTGGCTGCCATCGTAACGAGCCTTCAGGCGCCTTGCACGGCATCATGCGCGTACGTGCTTTTACTCAAGACGACGGCCATGTCTTCTGTACCGCAGAGCAGGTCGAGCCGGAAGTAACGAGCTTTCATCGCCAAGCACTAAAGGTGTATCAAGACTTCGGTTTTGAAGATATCGCAATCAAAATCGCGCTGCGTCCGGAAAAGCGTATTGGTAGTGACGAAGTGTGGGATCGCGCTGAAGACGCCCTTCGCGGTGCGCTAAAAGCCTGCGGCGTTGATTGGCAGGAACTTCCCGGCGAAGGCGCGTTCTATGGCCCGAAGATTGAGTATCACATGAAGGATTGCTTGGGTCGCGAATGGCAGGTCGGCACCATGCAGGTGGACTTCATGATGCCCGAGCGCCTTGGTGCACAATATGTAACCGAAGAGGGCGAGCGCAAGGCGCCGGTCATGCTTCACCGGGCGATCGTCGGCTCCATGGAGCGCTTCATCGGCATCCTGATTGAACATTATGCAGGTGCTATGCCATTATGGTTGGCACCAGAGCAAGTGGTCATCATGAATATTACCGATTCACAGCGCGAATATGCGCTGAAATTGGAGAAACGCTTGCAAAAAAGCGGTCTTCGCGTCAAAGCAGACTTGAGGAACGAGAAGATCGGCTTTAAAATCCGTGAGCATACGTTACAGAAAATTCCCTATCTCCTTGTGGTCGGAGATAAGGAAGTCGAAGCTGACTCAGTGGCCGTGCGAACTCGCAGCGGCGAAAACCTCGGAACTTTGACCGTCGATGACTTCATCGAACGTATCAATGCCGAGCGAGCAGCCCTGGCGACATCGTCAATTGCCTAAGGAGACAGAGCAATCAAGCGAAGCAACCAGCGCGGGCGTCCACAAGATAAACGCCCACCAATGAACGAGCGAATTACCGAAGAAGAAGTACGTTTAATCGATGCCGAAGGCGAGCAGTTGGGCGTTGTGCCCACCACTGAGGCTCTTGAACGTGCGGAAGCTGCCGGTTTAGATCTCGTGCAAATTTCGAATGCCGATCCGATCGTTTGCAAGATCATGGATTATGGCAAATTCGTTTTTGAGACCAAAAAGCAAAAAGCGGCTCAAAAGAAGAAGCAAAAGCAAATCCAGGTCAAGGAAGTCAAATTCCGTCCTGGCACCGACGAAGGCGATTATCAGGTGAAGCTCAAAAACCTGACCCGTTTCTTGGAAGGTGGTGACAAGGGTAAGGTCACATTGCGCTTCCGCGGTCGTGAAATGGCGCACCAAGACATCGGTCGTAAGCTGATGGAACGGATTGCGTCAGACCTGGAAGAGATCGGAGCGGTGGAGTCTTTCCCGAAAATGGAAGGCCGCCAAATGATCATGATCCTTGCCCCGAAAAAGAAGTGATCCAACGGCGAAGTCAACGGGCTAGCGCTTAGGCGCTAGTCGGCCCTGGGTTTTCTAAAAAATATCGAGCGGAGTTTTCTCATGCCGAAAATCAAAAGCAACAGCGGCGCTGCCAAGCGCTTCAAAAAGACTGCGAATGGCTTCAAACACAAACAGTCTTTCCGTAGCCACATCTTGACCAAGAAGTCGACCAAGCGTAAGCGTCAGCTGCGTGGCATGAAGCAGATTCATGCTTCCGACAAAGCGTTGATTCAGCGCATGCTGCCGAACCTGTAAGGTCGAGTTTTCTTATCTGAGTGCCTCTAGCCTCAGTCATAAAGTCAGGAGTGTGTTATGACCCGTGTTAAGCGTGGCGTAGTTGCCCGTCGTCGCCATAAAAAAGTTCTGAAGCAGGCCAAAGGTTACTATGGTGCACGTTCGCGTGTTTTCCGTGTAGCCAAACAGGCTGTTATCAAAGCCGGCCAGTATGCGTACCGTGACCGCCGCAACCGCAAGCGCCAATTCCGCGCGCTGTGGATTCAGCGTATCAACGCTGGTGCGCGCATCAACGGCATGTCTTACAGCCGCTTTGTTGGCGGTCTGAAGAAAGCCGGTATTGAAATCGACCGTAAAGTATTGGCCGACCTGGCAGTACACGAAAAAGCAGCTTTTGCTGCTATCGTGGAAAAAGCCAAGGCTGCCCAATAAGGCTATTTGCACTGGTTTAATGCCCGTGTGAAATGCCCAAGGTCATTTCAGTGTGACCCATGCAGGGGAAGAGCAGCCGCTCTTCCCCTGTTTTTTGTCACCTTCAACATGCCAGCCATCCTCGGGGATGGGACCGCTTAATTCGGAGTAAATTGGATGGATCACCTTCCTACTCTGGTGTCAGAGGCCCGCGATGCTATTCAAGCTGCGCAGAGCGTCTCAGCGCTAGATGAGTTGCGCGTACGTTACTTAGGTAAAAAAGGCGAAGTCACCGCCTTACTAAAAGGCTTGGGCAAGCTGTCACCAGAAGAGCGCCCTGCGGCTGGCGAGCAAATCAACCAAGCCAAGCAAGCGTTGTCGAGTGACATTGACGCTAAGCGTGAGCAGCTGGAGAGCGAGGCACTCAATGCTCGCCTAGCGGCTGAGCGCATCGACGTCACGTTGCCTGGGAGAGGGCAGGAGAGCGGTGGACTGCACCCAGTAACGCGTACGTTGGAGCGTATCGAGGGGTTATTCACTCGCATTGGTTTTGATGTGGCCGTGGGGCCAGAGATCGAAGACGACTACCACAATTTCGAAGCGCTCAATATTCCGGCTCACCACCCGGCTAGGGGGATGGCGGATACCTTCTATTTCGACGCGACGCGTTTGCTACGCACCCACACGTCTCCCGTACAGGTTCGTACGATGAAGAGCAGTGAGCCGCCTATTCGCATCGTGTGTCCAGGTCGCGTGTATCGTAGCGATTCGGATTTGACGCATACGCCCATGTTTCACCAAGTCGAAGGGCTGTTGGTAGATGAGGGCATCAGTTTCGCTGACTTGAAAGGAACGATCGAAGACTTCTTGCAAGCATTCTTCGAGCGCGACGACCTTTCGGTTCGTTTCCGGCCCTCATACTTTCCATTCACTGAGCCCTCTGCCGAGGTGGATATTCAGTGCGTGATGTGTAGTGGTAACGGTTGTCGCGTTTGCTCCCATAGTGGCTGGTTAGAGGTGATGGGGTGCGGCATGGTGCATCCGGAGGTGTTCAGACACTCTGGTATCGACGCCGAGCGCTATACGGGCTTTGCCTTTGGGATGGGTGCCGAGCGTTTGGCCATGCTGCGCTATGGCGTCAATGATTTGCGCTTGTTTTTCGAAAACGATCTGCGCTTCCTTCGTCAATTCACCTAAAGACTGCTGCCAGCGACGGGAATCAACATGAAATTTTCAGAACAGTGGTTGCGTGATTGGGTAACTCCGCAGCTGGATACACAGGCCATCGCCGACCAGATCACCATGGCGGGCCTTGAAGTGGATGCCGTTGAGCCAGTGGCCGCTTCATTTAGCGGCGTTGTTGTGGCGGAAGTACTCACCAAAGAGAAGCACCCCGACGCCGATAAGCTCAATGTTTGTACGGTGAATGATGGGTCGGCAGCACCGGTGCAGGTCGTTTGTGGAGCGCCGAATGTCGATGTAGGTCAGAAAATTCCCTTCGCTCAGGTAGGAGGCGTGCTGCCGGGAGACTTCAAGATCAAAAAAGCCAAACTGCGAGGCGTTGAGTCTCGTGGCATGATCTGTTCGGCGTCCGAGCTGGGGCTTGAGGAGGAGACTTCTCCGGGTATCCTGGTATTGCCAGCGTCGGCGCCGGTAGGCACAAGCTTTCGTGACTACATGCAGCTCGATGATATGACGATCGAGGTGGATTTGACGCCAAATCGGGGCGACTGCCTGAGTATCAAAGGGCTAGCCAGGGAAGTGGGAGTGCTCAACCGCTTGCCGGTGAGCGGCCCAAGCATTGCGGCTGTGGCGCCAACGATCGATACAACGTTTCCTGTGAAGGTCGAGGCTCCTGAACAGTGTCCGCGCTATGTAGGGCGTGTGATCGAAGGCGTGGCTACGAATGCAGAAACGCCGCTATGGATGGTAGAGCGACTGCGTCGCAGCGGTGTACGCTCCATCGACCCTGTGGTGGATATCACCAACTACGTCATGCTGGAGCTTGGCCAGCCGTTGCACGCATTCGATCGCGATCATTTGCAGGGCAGTATTACCGTGCGTTTGGCCAAAGACGCAGAGCGCTTGACGCTGTTGGATGGCCAAGAAGTCACCCTACGCCCAGAAACGCTCGTCATTGCCGATGAGCGCGGCCCTCTGGCCATGGCTGGCATCATGGGGGGCGAAAACTCTGGGGTCAGCGAAAATACCCAGGCCATTTTTCTAGAGTCGGCGTTCTTCGCGCCACTTGCGATTGCCGGACAGGCGCGCTCTTACGGCCTGCATACCGATGCATCGCACCGTTTTGAGCGTGGCGTCGACCCTGAGCTTCCTCTCGTAGCGGTCGAGCGTGCTTCACAGCTTCTGTTGGAGATTTGTGGCGGTCAGGCAGGCCCGGTGGTGGAAACCGTTAGCGAAGAGCACTTGCCCGCGCCGCGCGCCATTACGCTGCGTGAAGCCCGTCTAGAAAGCGCGCTTTCCAAGCGGCTATCGGCGGACGATGTTACCGATATACTCCAGCGTCTTGGTCTTGATGTCGATAAGCATGCGGAGGGTTGGTCGGTGGTCGCGCCTAGCTGGCGGTTTGACGTTGCCATCGAGGAAGACCTCATCGAGGAAGTGGCGCGTATTCATGGCTACAACAATCTACCGGTGCGACGTCCAGCTGCTCGATTGGCACTGCGTTCTGCGAATGAATCGACATTGACACCATCGCAACTGCGTCACCAAATGGTTGCGCGTGGTTTTCAAGAAGCTGTCACTTACAGTTTCGTTGCTCCTGATCTACAGGCAGCGCTGTTACCGGACGCAGTGTCGCCGGTATTGGCCAATCCGATCTCGTCAGACCTCTCTGTGATGCGCGCCAGCCTATTTCCTGGGCTAGTTAGAGCACTGGAGCACAACCTGAATCGCCAGCAGACGCGAGTGCGCATTTTTGAGACGGGGTTGGTGTTCAATGGCTCTCTGGACCACCTAACCCAAGTCCCGATGATGGGGGCGCTGGTATGTGGTGGGCGAGAAGCTGAAGGCTGGGATGGTGCTAAAGCGCAGGTAGACTTCTACGATTTGAAGGGGGATCTGGAGAGTCTTTTAGCCATGGGGGGTGGCCTAGCAGCCTGGCGCTTCGAGCCTGGAGTGCATCCTTCGCTGCATCCCGGTCAAACGGCGCAGCTCTTCCATGAAGGGAAACCTGCTGGCTGGATTGGTACGCTTCATCCCCAGGTCCGTGCAACGTTAGGGCTCAAAGTGGATGCCGTGCTGTTCGAGGTCCGATTGGATGCGTTGAGCCAAGGTTCGATTCCCGCCTTCGAACCGCTTTCGCGTTATCCGGAAGTTCGTCGCGATTTGGCCTTCTTGATCAAGGCAGAGACACCGGTACAAGCGTTGCTGGATTGTGCAAAGGCCAAGGCTGGTGATTACCTCAAAGACATAAAGCTATTTGATGTCTATGCTGGTAAAGGCGTGGCCGAGGGATATAAGAGCATTGCATTGGGCTTGACCTGGCAGCACGCTTCACGCACGCTAAATGATGAGGAAATCAATCAGTTGGTCGACTCGATCATTACAAACGTGCGAGCCGAATTAGATGCCGAACTTCGCGGCTAACTAAGCTATGCCATGACACGACGCTTATCACGTTCTTGGCAATGCGTATGCTACATGGAGGAGCCCTATGGGTGCGTTGACCAAAGCAGAGCTGGCTGAGCATTTACATACAGAGCTTGCGCTGTCAAAGCGAGAAGCAAAAGCGATGGTAGAGGCGTTCTTTGAAGAAATCCGCGCCTGTTTGCGCGAAAACGAACAGGTAAAACTGTCGGGCTTTGGCAACTTTGACCTACGTGATAAGCGTGAGCGGCCTGGGCGTAACCCGAAAACCGGTGAGGAAATTCCCATTTCCGCTCGGCGCGTGGTGACGTTTCGCCCAGGCCAGAAGCTCAAGCAGCAAGTGGAGCGCTATTCGAGCAGCCAATAGTTTCTTTTTTGCTGTTCGCTTACTCAAAAGGAGTGCCTAGGCACTCCTTTTAGTGTTTGGAGCTCGCCCTTTGATGCGAGCTCTACGGGCGACTAGCTTGGTAAGTGGCTAAATGCCTCGTCCTTCGATGAGCCAAGTGATGACGACTTTAATGACGTAACCGAGCATCCCCGCGCCCAGTACGATAAACAGCATGATCGTGCCAAATTTGCCTGCGTTCGACTTTTTGGCCAGGTCCCAAATGATAAAGCACATGAAAATGATCAGGCCGCCAATCATTATGGGCGTGATCCATGTCTCGAAGGCCTGCTGCATAAGCGCTCCTATTGGACGATTGATTGAGCCCATCGTGGGCGTGCGTCGTTTTTGCTGATCGTGGTAATATTTGAGCAAATTCATCAGGTATTTGTCGACTGACTTTACGAGCCAAGCGCTGATGAGCGAACGTTGAAAGCGCAAGGGCACTCAGTACGACATCATCGTCGAGGAGTAGAGCAATGCCGACGTTAACCATTGTAGTGGGCACCATGTATGGTGGTGCATTGGATGTGGCTGAACAGGTGAAGCCGCTATTCGAACAGGCAGGTTATACGGTCGAAATTTCAGAGCAGCCAACGGTGGAAGATGTTACCCAGGGTAGTGACTTGAGCTTGTTTTGCGTTTCGACCACAGGAAGCGGTGATTTTCCCGGTAATTTCGTACCCTTTGTACGCAGCTTGAAAGATCAAAGCCCCTCGCTAACAAAGTTACGTTACGGTCTCATCGCATTAGGTGATAGCTCTTACGGTGATACGTTTTGTGGCGCGGGAAGAGCGCTGGATGAGCTGCTACAGGATCTCGGCGCTCGCCGCCTAGGAGAGCGCCTTGAAATTGATGCCATGGAAACCTTTATGGCAGATGATGCGGCGCTGCCTTGGGTAGAAGAATGGATCGACGATCAACAGCTGAAGGTCGCCTGAACATGCAGCGATCCGCCTATTCCTCTGAGCGTGTCAGTGTGGCGATTGGCCTATGTGTGGTGATGCTGGCAGCGCTACCGCGTTATATGGCGGGTGGCCACGAGACGCGCCAAACGCTGCTGGTGATGGCTCTGGTTCTAGTGGCTGGAGCAGCTATTTTTCAGTGGAAGATGCTGTCTCAAAGCGCAAGGCAAACGCTTCCGGGGCTCATCAAGCGCTTGATCGTGATGTTGGTGGCAGGCGCTATAGTGATGGGCGCTTGGCACGCCATATTTACCGACTGGATCAGTTGGCAGGTATTTATCTCGCATGCGGCAACGTGCGGACTTTTACTGCACGCCGTATCGTTATGGTGGACAGCACGGGAAATGTGAGTTTTTGTTCTGCTAACCCCTTGTAATCGATGGTCACGCCCCCATCTTGCGAGCATGGCGCTTGCCACCATGCGTCAGGGTTCTTAAAATTGATCCCCTTGAATACATTTTACGCAATCAACACAACGCCTATCCGCTAGAGGACAATTCATGCAAGTTTCCGTCGAGACGACCTCCCAGATCGAACGCCGTATCACTATTCAAGTGCCGGCAGCAGACATCGACGAGGCCGTCAGCGCTCGCTTGAAAGACACCGCGAAAAACGTTCGCTTGAACGGTTTCCGCCAAGGCCGAGTGCCCATGGCCGTCGTGCGTCAGCGCTATGGCGACAGCGTGCGCAATGAAGTGGTGGGCGAAGTGATGCGTGAGCGCTACGTACGCGCCATCACTGAAGAAGGTCTCAATCCCGCTGGTTTTCCGCAGATTGAACCGAAGGTAAACCAAGCGGGTAAAGATCTTGAGTTCGTTGCCACCATGGAGGTCTACCCGCAGGTCGAGCTGGCGTCTATCGAAGGCACGGACGTAGAGCGTCCGGTGGTTTCTGTCAGCGAGGCCGATGTCGATGAAATGATCGATACGCTTCGCAAGCAAAATGCTGAGTGGGAAGAGGTCGATACGGCCGCAGAGGATGGCGACCAGGTTACCATCGACTTTCAAGGCTTCTTGGGTGACGAGCCGTTCGAGGGTGGCAGTGCTGAAGGCCATGCCTTGGTCATCGGTTCCAACAGCTTTATTCCGGGCTTCGAAGAGCAACTGATTGGTACGAAAGCGGGCGAAGAGAAAACTATTTCTGTTACGTTCCCGGCAGATTACCAAGCCGAGCACCTTGCTGGTCAAGACGCGACTTTCAAAGTCACCGTTCACAAAGTGAGTACTCAAAAGCTGCCGGAAGTGGATACGGCGTTCATTGAGCGCTTTGGTGTCGAAGGTGGTGATGAAGCCAAATTTCGGGCTGAAATCAAGAAAAACATGACGCGTGAGGCTTCTCAGGCGGTCGATAACCGTGTCAAGCAACAGGTGCTGGATGCCCTCAAGAAGGCAAACGACATTCCCGTTCCCAGCGCGCTAGTTCAGCAAGAAACTGACGGTATGAAGCGTCAGGCCGCTCAGCAGTTCGGTTTGGGTGAGGATTTTGATGTTAGCCAACTGCCGAACGAGTTGTTCGAGGAGCAAGCTAAAGGACGTGTTCAAGTCGGTCTGCTGTTGGCCGAAGTGATCAAAGCTCACGAGTTGGATGCTGACGACGCTGAAATCAAAGCCAAAGTCGAAGAGCTGGCAGAGCAGTACCAAGATCCCACCGAAGTGGTGGAGTACTACATGGGTAACGAGCAGCTGAAAACCCAAGTGAAATCTGCCATTCTTGAAGAGAAGGCGGTCGATAAACTGCTTGAGCAAACGAACGTCAAAGACGTGGAAATGTCTTACCAGCAAGCGCTGGCTGCTGCTCAGCAACAGGCTGAGCAAGATGAGAATGAAGAGGGCTAACAGGCAAGCGCCTGATCTCATCGCGTGGCGCACCCTGCTTGGGTGCGCTTTTCCCTTACCGGACGCAAGGAATCACCCGAATGAGTGAGTTTGATATTCAAAACGCCGGCGGTCTAGTGCCCATGGTGGTTGAGCAGAGCGCCAAAGGGGAAAGAGCCTACGATATCTATTCGCGTCTGCTGAAAGAGCGCGTGATTTTCCTGGTGGGCCCTGTAGAAGACTACATGGCCAATCTTGTCGTGGCGCAACTACTGTTTCTTGAGTCTGAAAATCCCGACAAAGACATTCACTTATATATCAACTCGCCCGGCGGCTCTGTGACGGCAGGGATGTCTATCTATGACACCATGCAGTTCATCAAGCCGGACGTTTCCACCGTGTGTATCGGTCAAGCCGCCAGCATGGGCGCGCTACTGCTTACCGCAGGTGCTGCAGGCAAGCGTTACTGCTTACCGAACTCACGTGTGATGATTCATCAGCCGCTGGGCGGTTACCAGGGGCAAGCATCGGATATCGAGATTCACACCCGTGAAATTCTTGGTATCCGGGAGAAGTTGAATCAAATCTTGGCCCACCATACTGGCCAAGACATTGATAAAGTGGCCCAAGATACCGACCGTGACAATTTCATGAGCGCCAATAAAGCCAAAGAGTATGGCTTGATTGACGCAGTGCTGGATAAGCGGCCTACATCCTGATAGCGTGATAGGATTCTGCTTTTCTAACGAGCTTTTAAGGCGGCGTCAGCCGCCGCAGTGACAGAGGTACGCGAATGGCCGACGGCAAAGGCAAGGACGAAGGTGGCAAACTGCTCTACTGCTCGTTTTGTGGCAAAAATCAAAACGAAGTACGTAAGCTGATTGCTGGCCCGTCCGTGTATATCTGCGATGAGTGTGTCGACTTGTGTAATGACATCATTCGCGAAGAAGTTCTCGAAGCCGATGCCGAGAGCGATGAGGAGCGTCTACCTACGCCCCGCGAAATACGTCATACGCTGGACGACTACGTCATCGGACAAGACCGCGCCAAAATGGTGCTGTCCGTAGCGGTGTATAACCACTACAAACGTCTGAAGTCAGAAGTGCGTGAAGGCGATGTGGAGCTAGGTAAATCCAACATCCTCCTGATTGGTCCGACGGGAAGCGGTAAGACGCTGCTGGCCGAGACCATGGCGCGGCTACTGAATGTACCTTTTACCATTGCTGATGCAACGACGCTGACCGAAGCAGGGTATGTGGGTGAAGATGTCGAAAACATCATCCAGAAACTGCTGCAAAAGTGCGACTACGATGTCGAGAAGGCCGAGCGCGGTATTGTTTATATCGATGAAATTGATAAGATTTCGCGTAAATCAGATAACCCCTCGATTACCCGTGATGTCTCGGGCGAAGGGGTGCAGCAGGCGCTGTTGAAACTGATCGAGGGCACTACGGCGTCCGTACCTCCTCAAGGCGGTCGCAAGCATCCCCAGCAGGAGTTCGTGCAGGTAAACACGGCCAATATCCTGTTTATCGTGGGCGGTGCGTTTGCCGGACTGGACAAGGTGATTCGTGATCGCGCTGAAAAAGGTGGCATTGGTTTCAATGCCAGCGTGAAAAGCAAAGAGTCTTCTCGCGGTGTAGGGGAGCTTCTTGCAGATGTCGAGCCTGAAGATCTCGTCAAGTTCGGTTTGATACCCGAGTTCGTCGGCCGTTTACCAGTGATCGCCACATTGACAGAACTCACCGAAGAGGCCTTGGTGCAAATCTTGACCGAGCCGAAGAATTCGTTGATCAAACAGTATGGCAAACTCTTCGAAATGGAAGACGTCACTCTGGAATTCAGAGACGATGCCCTGAGAGCCGTGGCGGCAAAAGCCATGGAGAGAAAAACCGGCGCACGTGGACTTCGCTCCATTTTAGAGTCGGTTCTGCTCGATACGATGTATGAAATTCCATCCTTGGAAGGGGTGAGCAAAGTCGTCATCGATGGTTCCGTCATCGCTGGCGAAAGTGAACCGCTGTTGATTTACTCGCAGCAGCAAGAGACTCGTGTCGATGGTACCGACGGTTAATCATAAGGTGCCCGCCACGGCCTAGCTCTCCACCGCTTGTGCCAAACCAAGGGGTCGCCTAGGCGGCCCCTTGCTGTTAATACGCGACTTGAAATGGCTGACCAGCACGCAGTGAGCGTGTCCTGCCATGCCCTTTCCACTGTGTGGTACTTGACTAAGTACCCATCAAGTACTCATCCGAATTTGAGGAACGTCTGCGATGCAGCAGAACGCCGAACAGACACAATGTCTACCCCTGTTGCCGTTGCGGGATGTCGTCGTCTACCCGCAAATGGTTATTCCGCTTTTTGTTGGTCGTGAGAAATCCATACAGGCGCTGGAAGCCGCGATGGAAGCCGACAAGCGTGTACTGCTGGTGGCTCAACGCGAGGCCTCACAAGACGACCCTGATAACGCGGACCTCTATGCGATGGGGACCGTTGCTGACATCATGCAACTGCTCAAGCTGCCCGATGGTACCGTCAAGGTATTGATCGAAGGCAGTTTCCGGGCGGATGTCATCGATATCGAGGAAAGCGAAGCGGGCTACACTCAGGCGTATTTGACGCCACGGGAAAGCGAACCACTCACTAACCGTGAGCAAGAGGCGCTCGTACGGGTACTGCTCAATCAGTTCGAGCAGTACGTGAAGCTTTCCAAGAAAGTGCCTAACGAGGTGCTGAATTCGCTGTCCGGCATCGAGGACCCGAGTCGGCTGGTCGACACCATTTGTGCGCATTTGTCACTGAAAATTGGCGACAAGCAAGAGTTGCTCGAAATGGATCGCGTCCGGGATCGTATCGAGCACTTGATGGCGTTGATCGAGTCAGAAATCGATCTGCTTCAGGTCGAGAAGCGCATTCGCTCGCGTGTCAAAGAGCAGATGGAGAAGACTCAGCGAGAGTACTATCTCAACGAGCAGATGAAAGCCATCCAAAAAGAGATGGGTGAGCTGGATAACGTGCCCAATGAGGCAGAGAAGTACGAGCAAGCGATCAAAGCGTCCGGTATGCCCAAAGAGGCATCAGAAAAGGCAACGCAAGAGCTCAACAAGCTCAAAATGATGGCTTCCAACTCTGCCGAAGCAACCGTGGTGCGATCATATCTGGACTGGCTTATTGCCGTGCCTTGGAAAAAGCGCACCCGGGTAAAACACGATCTGGTCAAAGCGCAAGAAGTGCTGGATGCGGATCACTACGGGTTGGAAGAGGTCAAGGCACGCATTCTTGAATATCTTGCCGTACAAAAACGCGTGCGCAAGTTGAAAGGCCCAGTGCTTTGTTTGGTTGGTCCGCCCGGGGTGGGTAAAACGTCGCTTGGTCAATCCATTGCTCGCGCGACTAACCGTAAGTACGTACGTCTTGCCTTGGGTGGCGTCCGTGATGAGTCGGAGATTCGCGGTCATCGTCGCACCTACATTGGATCGCTGCCTGGTAAGCTGATGCAACGTATGAGTCGAGCCGGTGTTAAAAACCCGCTTTTCCTCCTGGATGAGGTGGACAAGCTGGGCATGGATCATCGGGGCGATCCTGCATCGGCACTGCTAGAAGTGCTGGACCCAGAGCAGAACGGTAGCTTTAGCGACCATTACCTCGAGCTGGATTATGACCTTTCCGAGACGCTGTTCATTTGTACGGCGAACTCGATGAACATTCCCGGACCGCTGTTGGATCGTATGGAGATCATTCGTCTTCCGGGCTACACCGAAGATGAAAAACTTGCTATCGCCAAGCGCTATTTGTTGCCTAAGCAGCTTGAAGCGAACGGTCTGGAAACCCATGAGCTGGCACTGGGCGACGATGCTCTGCTGGAGCTCGTGCGCTACTACACACGCGAAGCTGGGGTGCGTGAACTCGAGCGCCAGATCGCGAAAGTGTGTCGTAAGGTACTGCGTGAACGTCTAGAAGCAGAGCGTAAATCAACAGATAAAGCGGGCAGCAAGCTGCAGGCGCAGCAAATACTGACGGCCGAGCAGATCGAAACCTATGCCGGTGTGCGCCGCTACAGCTATGGCTTGGCGGAGCAGGAGGATCAGGTCGGTCGTGTAACGGGCTTGGCCTGGACCTCGGTGGGTGGCGAGCTGCTCAATATCGAATCGGTCGTTACCCCAGGTAAAGGTCGCATCCATAAAACCGGCTCTTTAGGGGATGTCATGAAGGAGTCGGTGAGTGCTGCCCAGACGGTGGTCAAGGCGCGAGCCGAGCGTTACGGGATCGACCATCAGCGTTTCGAGAACGAAGACCTGCATATCCACGTGCCCGAGGGTGCCACGCCTAAAGATGGCCCTAGCGCGGGTATTGCCATGGTGACAGCCATTGTCTCCGCGTATACGCAGCGCCCGGTGCGTTGTGAGGTCGCTATGACGGGTGAGGTCAATCTGCGCGGCGAAGTACTGCCGATTGGGGGGCTAAAGGAGAAATTGCTGGCGGCTCGGCGGGGTGGTATAAAGACCGTCCTAATTCCTGAGGAAAATCGTCGAGATCTCAAGGAAGTACCGGAAAATATCAAAGATGCACTTGATATTCGTCCCGTACGGTGGATAGATGACGTGCTGGCGGTCGCGTTGACGGGTAACGTTGCCGAAGGTGCCACGTTGACAGGCGCAGACACGTCGTTCAGTACGAATGCTACTGCAAGTACCCATTAAGCGTTAAAGCAACGTCTGCTTTAATTTTACTTAATAAATTTGCCCAATGCCTTGAGCGGCGGGCATTTCACGGCCAGGTCGCTTGACAGGTGTTTCAAGGCATTGCTATAAAACGCAGCTATGCTTTGAGGTTGATGCACTCGGTGACCGTACCGTTCAGAGCCATTTTTTGAAACAGTTAAGGGGTGAAGTGTGAATAAGTCCGAGCTGATTGAAGCTATTGCCGCGTCTGCAGATATTCCGAAAGCAGCGGCAACCCGCGCATTGGATGCCATGGTGGAGTCTGTCACCGATAGCCTCAAAAAAGGCGAGAGTGTTTCTCTGGTCGGTTTTGGTACATTTGCGATCAAAGAGCGTGCTGCGCGTACTGGCCGTAACCCGCAGACGGGTCAGCCCATCGAAATCAGCGCCGCCAAAGTACCTAGCTTTAAAGCCGGTAAAGCGCTGAAAGACGCCGTCAACTAATTGGGTCGCGTTGGCTGTAAATTAATGGGCGCATCGCATCCGCGATGCGCCCATGTTATTTTCTGGCCCGCTATTTCGGGCAATAGATGGCTTTGATGATCTGAGGCTAGCATGCTGCAAAGTATACGAGATGGCTCCAGAAGCTGGGGTGCCAAGATAATTATCGGTCTCATGGTGGCAGCCATGGCACTGTTTGGCGTGGAGTCGCTGTTTAGCGTGTTCGGCAGCGATCCCAACGAGGTCGCCAGCGTCAATGGTGAGCCCATTATGCGTCAAGAAGTCGAGCTGAACGTTCAACGTGCGTTGCGCTCTGGACAGGTGCCGCCAGAGCAAGAGCGCGCCTTGCGCAACGATATGCTCGATCAGCTGATTACCCAATCCTTACTGACCCAGTACGCGGAAGAGGGCGGTTTTTACGTCTCCGATGCTCAATTGGATCAAATGATCGTTAGCTTGCCCGAGTTCCATGATCAAGATGGACGATTCTCAGCAGACATTTTCCGTAACCGTCTCGCCGGTGCAGGTTACACGCCTCTCTCGTTTCGTGAAGAGCTACGAGTAGACATCAAGCGACAGCATTTACAGCAAGGGCTTGCCTTTAGCGATTTCACCCTGGCTAGTGAAGAAGAGCGTTTGGCTGACTTACAGCGGCAGCAGCGAGATTTTCGTTACGTCATGCTGAGCGCCGAAGACGCCAATATCGACGTCAACGTTACCGACGAGCAGATGCAGGCTTACTACGATGCCAATCAGTCGCGTTTCGAGCGTCCTGAGCAGGTGCGCGTAGAGTATGTGTTGATCGATCGCCAAGCTATGGCGGAGGACGTCGATGTCGACGAACAGGCGCTTCGCGACGCGTGGCGAGCGCAGAGCCAAAGCGCTGATCGTCGCGTATCGCACATTATGATCACTTTCGGTGACGAGCGTAGCCGTGAAGAAGCTCAGGCGCGGGCTAGCGAAGCGCTTGCGTCCCTCAACGAAGGCGAAAGCTTTGCTGATACGGCCGCGCGCTATTCCGATGACACGGCTAGTGCCGAAGATGGCGGTGATCTAGGTGTCATCAGTCGCGGCTTTTTTGGTGATGCTTTTGACGAGGCGGCGTTTTCCCTGGGTGTGGGCGAAACCTCTCAGCTGGTAGAAATGGATGGTGCTTTCCACATTCTCCGCGTGACCGAGCTGGCAGGCCCCACCTTCGAAGAGCAGCGTGATGCACTGGCTCAAGACGTGGCACTTCGGGAAGTGAATGACGCGTTCAACGAACGGGTTCAGCGCTTGATCGATGAGAGTTTTGCCGCGGATGACCTTCAAAGCGTCGCCGATGATCTCGGCCTGACACTCGAGCGAACGCAGTGGATTGCCCGTGATGAAGGGGAAGGCGTACTTTCCGAGCCTGGCGTGCTAGATGAAGCCTTCAGTGCAGACGTGCTGGAAGAGGGCTATAACAGCGAAGTCATCGAACTCGATAACGACCGTCGTTTGGTGCTACGGGTGGCCGAGCATCGTGACGCGACGGTTCTGCCTTTGGAAGACGTGCGCGATGAGGTCGAACAGGCCGTCGCAGCTCAGCAGCGTCAAGAGGCCCTTCAGGCTCAGGCGGGAGAGTTGATTGCTTCCTTGCGGAACGGTGAAAATGTCGAGCTGGAGTGGCTGGAAGCCAATGACGTGTCGCGTCAGTCGGATAGCGCACTGCCTCAATCGCTTGTGGGCGAAGTGTTCCGTATGCCGCGTCCCAGCGAGGGCGAAAGCGTTTATCGTGCGGTGACTATGCCGCAAGGTGTGGCTGTCGTTGCGCTAGATCGCGTTTTTGTAGGCGAAGTGGACGAGCAGATGACCGCGTTCGTTGCGCAAATGGCCGAGCAGCTTCGTGCCCAGTCGGTTATCCAGGGGTTGATCGACGATCTACGTAACGATGCGGAGATCGAGCGCTAAGTCCTTGAAATACCCCATTGGAATAAATGCAAGTGCCCGCGTGGGCGCTTGCAATGAGCCGAGAAAAAGCCGATCGAGTGATCGGCTTTTTTTGTCGCTCGTATCGCAAGTCAAGGCAGAGCGTCGAGCGAAAACTGACGCAGAACGGGTTCGGCATGACGCTCATTAGCAGGCTCTACCACCACATCCCAGCCGTGTTGGTTGTCCCAGTCGCCCAGTACGAAGCGCTTGGCAGGAACGTCTTCGACCGTGAGGTCGTGCACCTTGGGCCGATGGGTGTGCCCATGAATCATGGTCGTTACACCGTAACGTTCCATGAGTGCCACAACCTCATCTTGGGTGACGTCCATGATGTCGTCGGCTTTGCCCGCATTGGCATCACCCGACTGCATGCGCAGGCTTTTGGCAAGCTCCAACCGCTGCTCCAGGGGCAGCGAAAGAATTTGCTGCTGCCACTGTTCGCTGCGCGACTGAGCGCGAAAAGCCATATACGCCTCGTCTTTGGTGCAGAGGCTATCGCCGTGGAGAATGACGGCGGGAACGCCTTGCAGCTCTACTTGTTCGCTTTCCGGTAGCAGGGTGGCGCCACAGGCGTGAATAAAACGTTCACCCAGTAAAAAGTCTCGGTTGCCATGGATGAAATAGACGGCAGTGCCAGCTTCACTGAGTGCGTGCAGTCGTCGAATGACGTCATGGGCCACGGTGCTCAGTGGGTGAGGGGTGTCCAGCAGGTCGTCACCCATCCAGGCATCGAAAAGATCTCCCAGGATGTAGAGCGCCTGTGCCCCACTGGCCGTCTGTTCTAAGTAGCGATAAAACCCCTGATTGATCTCAGGTGTCTCGTGACTTAGATGCATATCAGCGATTAGCAGCGTACGCATAAAGCTCCCAACGATTATTCCGCTTCCTTCACGTAGGCGCGTTCGATGATGACATCTTCCGCAGGCACATCGGCGTGCATGCCGCGACGTGTGGTGCTGACGCCTTTGATCGCGTTCACCACATCCATGCCTTCAACGACTTCTCCGAACACCGCATAGCCCCAGCCTTGCAAGCTTTTGCCACTATGGTTAAGGAAGCTGTTGTTACCGACATTGATGAAAAATTGTGCCGTAGCAGAGTGGGGGTCTTGGGTGCGCGCCATGGCCAGCGTGCCGATGGTGTTTTGCAAGCCGTTATCGGCTTCGTTCTCGATAGGGTCACGGGTCGGTTTTTGGTTGAAGTCCTGGTCGAAACCGCCACCTTGAATCATGAAGCCATCAATGACCCGGTGAAACAGCGTGCCGTCGTAAAAACCGTCGCGCACGTACTGCTCGAAATTGGCTGCCGTAACCGGGGCTTTTTCATGATTGAGCGCGATGGTGATGTCACCGTGGTTCGTCTGTAATACGATCATGGATAAATTCCTGTTCAATAAAAGCGTTCGCCTTGGCGCTGTGCATCGGCGTCACGTTATAATAGCGGTTTTGCTCGGCACCGCGAAGCGCTAACCCTGATTGCCTTTGCATCGTTTGCCCAGCACGCCATCCACCATGAGGTTATCAACACCACCATGACCAACGAGACCACCCCAGCGCCGAACTTCATTCGCAACCAAGTACGCGACGAGATAGCGGGCGGCCAGGTCACCAAAATCGTGACGCGCTTTCCCCCGGAGCCCAACGGCTTTTTGCATATCGGCCACGCCAAGTCGATCTGTTTGAATTTCGGGTTGGCAGAGCAGTTGGGTGGTGAGTGTCATCTGCGCTTTGACGACACCAACCCTGCCAAAGAAGAGCAGGCGTACATCGATGCCATCAAAGAGGACGTCAGCTGGCTGGGCTTCGAGTGGGCCGGACCGGTGCGCTTTGCCTCTGATTATTTCGATCAGCTCTACGCCTGGGCGCAGCATCTGATTCGTGAAGACAAAGCCTATGTGGATGACCTCTCCCCGGATGAGATTCGCGAGTATCGAGGCACGCTGACCGAGCCCGGCAAGCCTAGCCCCTACCGTGAGCGCAGCGCCGAAGAGAGCTTGGACCTTCTAGAACGGATGCGTAACGGTGAGTTTGGTGAAGGCGAAAAAGTGCTGCGCGCCAAAATCGATATGGCGTCGCCCAACATCAATTTGCGCGATCCGATCTTGTACCGCATTCGTCATGCGCATCATCACCAAACAGGTGACAAGTGGAAAATCTACCCCTCGTACGATTTTACCCACGGTCAGTCGGATGCCATCGAGGGTATTACTCACTCCATCTGTACGCTGGAGTTCGAAGACCACCGCCCGCTATACGAGTGGTTCTTGAACAATCTGCCGGTGCCCGCCAAGCCGCGCCAGATTGAATTTGCCAGACTGAACCTCGACTACACGCTGACCTCCAAACGTAAGCTGAAGCTGTTGGTGGATGAGCAGATCGTCGATGGTTGGGATGACCCGCGAATGCCGACCATTTCCGGTATGCGTCGCCGCGGCTATACGCCCGCTTCGATTCGTAAATTCTGTGAAATGATCGGCGTGACCCGTTCCGACGGTGGTTTGGTGGATATCGCCATGCTGACCCACGCCATTCGTTCGGACCTGGAAGATAACGCACCCCGCGCCATGTGCGTGCTCAAGCCGCTGAAAGTAGTGCTGACGAACGTGCCGGAAGATCACGAGGAAGTGTACGAGGTGCCGGGCCACCCAGCGCGTGACGATATGCCGATGCGCAAGGTGCCGTTTGGTCGTGAACTCTACATCGACCAAGACGACTTCATGGAAGACGCACCGAAAAAATTCTTCCGCTTAGCGCCCGGTAAAGAAGTCCGTCTGCGTAATAGCTATGTGATCCGTTGTGATGAGGTTATCAAAGATGACGCAGGCGAGATCGTCGAGCTGCGCTGCTCCGTCGATTTCGACACCCTGGGTAAAAACCCCGAAGGCCGCAAGGTGAAAGGGGTGATTCACTGGGTCAGCGCGGCCCACGGCGTGCCGATGGAAGTGCGCCTCTACGATAACCTGTTCATGGTCGAGCAGCCCGATCGTGACAAGGACGTCGACTTCCTCGAGCATTTGAACCCCGAGTCGCTGGTGGTATGCAACGCCATTGGCGAGCCAAGCCTGGCCAGCGCCGCGCCGGAAGATCGCTTCCAATTCGAGCGAGTCGGTTATTTCTGTGCTGATCGCCATGTCTCCACTAACGACCACCTGGTGTTCAACCGTACCGTTGGGTTGAAAGATAGCTGGGCGAAAATCAAACAGAAGGGCTAAGGAAACGTCATATGCATATTTACAATACGCTGACTCGCCGCAAAGACCCTTTTCGCCCGCTGGTGGCCGGCAAGGTCAGCATGTACGTTTGCGGTATGACGGTGTATGACTACTGTCACCTTGGCCACGCCCGGGTGATGGTGGCCTTTGACGTGATTACCCGCTACCTGCGCCATCGCGGTTATGACGTGACCTATGTCCGCAACATCACCGATATCGACGATAAAATCCTCAAGCGGGCCGAGGAGAACGGCGAGCCCATCGACGCGCTCACCGAGCGCATGATTGCCGCGATGCATGAGGACGAAGCTCGCCTCAACGTGCTGCCACCCAGTCAGGAGCCCCGGGCAACGGGGCACATCGACGATATCATCGCGATGATCGAAACGCTCATCGACAAAGGCTTTGCCTATGCCGCGGCCAATGGTGATGTCTACTACCGAGTGCGCAAGTTCACCGACTACGGCAAATTGAACAACCGTCAGTTGGATGACATGCGCTCGGGAGCGCGCGTGGATGTGGATGTACATAAAGAGGATCCGCTGGATTTCGTGCTTTGGAAAGCGGCCAAACCCGGTGAAGCCCACTGGCACTCTCCTTGGGGAGAGGGTCGCCCCGGCTGGCACATCGAGTGCTCTGCAATGTCGACCTGCTGCTTGGGTGATACCTTCGATATCCATGGCGGCGGGCCGGATTTGACCTTTCCTCATCATGAGAACGAGATCGCCCAATCGGAAGCAGCGACAGGGAAAACCTACGTCAATACCTGGATGCATGCCGGCGCCGTGCGTGTGAATCAGGAAAAGATGTCCAAGTCCTTGGGCAATTTCTTCACCATCCGTGACGTACTTGCCGAGCATGATCCGGAAGTCGTTCGCTATCTGTTGGTCGCCAGCCACTACCGCAGCGCCATCAACTACTCGTTGGATTCGCTGGTCGAAGCACGCAAGTCGCTGACGCGACTATATACGGCGTTGGAAGGCGTGGACGCTGACGAGCAGGCAGTCGCCAGCGAGGCGGCCGAGCGCTTTACCGCGGCCATGGACGACGACTTCAACACCCCTGTCGCTTTGGCCGCGCTGTTCGACTTGGCCCGCGATCTCAACCGCGCGAAAAGCGACCAGCCAGCGGAAGCGCCGCGCTTGGCAGGCGAATTAAAGCGCTTGGCCGGGGTGCTGGGGTTATTACAGCAAGTGCCGGAAACCTTCCTCAAAGGCGCTCAGCAGCAGGTAGCGCTTAGCGAGGAGGAGATCGAAGCCAAAATCGCCGAACGTCATGATGCAAAAACCAGTAAGGATTTTGCCCGCGCGGACGCCATTCGTGACGAGCTGGCAGCGCTCGGCATCGTTCTCAAGGACTCCCGGGAAGGGACGACCTGGGTCATCGAAGCGCCTTGATCGTGGTGATATGTCGGACGCCGTGAAAACGGCGTCTGACTTCAACGCAGTAGGCTCTTATACTGATCCGGTACGCCACAGACGCACACTGAAAAGGACGACCCCATGCGCTCATTGTTCACACCTTCGCTGGCTGCCTGTCTATCGACGGTAGCCTTCTCTGTAGTCACTCTTTCCACGGCCAGCGCCAACGATCCCGTCGTGGTGTCTTCGAAAATCGATACGGAAGGCTCGGTGTTGGGCGAACTGATCATTCAAACATTGGAACGCAACGGCATTCCTACGGAAGATCGCCTTCAGTTAGGGGGCACTAGCGTGGTACGTAGCGCGCTGCAAGCAGGGGAGATCGATATTTACCCAGAATACACGGGGAACGGCGCCTTCTTCTTCGACATGACCGATAGCCCCGTCTGGAACAGCGCCGACGACGCTTATCAAACCGTCAGCGAACGCGATGCCGAGCAGGGGTTGATTTGGCTACAGCCCGCCAGTGCCAACAACACTTGGGCCATGAGCATTCGCCAAGACGTGGCCGACGCCAATGATTTGACCACGCTGGATGATTTGGCTGCATATCTGGCCGATGGCGGAACGTTCAAATTTGCCGCCAGCGCTGAATTCGTCGAATCCGCCCAGGCGCTACCGGCTTTCCAGGACGCCTATGGTTTCGAGTTGAGCGATGATCAGCTGCTCGTCCTTTCGGGTGGCAACACGGCTGCTACGATGCGTGCGGCCGCGCAGCAAACCAGCGGTGTCAATGGCGCCATGACCTACGGTACCGACGGTGGTCTGAGCGCCCTGGGCCTCGTCGTGCTCGAAGACTCCAAAGGCGTACAGCCGGTGTATCAACCCGCTCCCGTGGTGCGTGAAGAAGTGCTTGACGCTTACCCTGACATGGAAGCGTTGCTGAATGAGGTGTTTGCCACGCTAGACCTCGTGACGCTGCAAGAGCTCAATGCGAATGTCGCGGTGAATGGTGTCTCGCCGGATCAAGTAGCGAGTGACTACCTCGACAGCCTGGATGACTGATGAATGTCGTTGATCGACGCCCTACCATCGCCATCCTTTAAACGACGCCCTTGGCAGCCTAATGTCGTACTGTGCTGTCTCAGCGGGAGCATGTTAGCCGCTGCATGGCTACTGAACGTGGTGAGTGTCGCCCCTAATCGTATCGTTTCCGGTACCGCCTTTGGCATGGTCGATGCCATTGGTTGGCCAGGGGCAGCCCTGGTGTCATTGCTCTCTCTCGCTATGGCGACGTTGGCATTGATGCCTAACGTCCGGCACTATCGAGCGGTGCTGGCCATCGTTACGCTAACCTTACTACTCATGCCGTTTGGTTTGATGGTGGCTGGCCACTGGTTGGTCGACCCTTCCTTACCTCAGGCGCGTCTTGGTATTGGTCCGGCCTACTGGACCGTACTGTTCGTTTTATTGCTCTGCTTGGTAGAGCTTCGTCTGCGTCTTGGGTTATCTCGATGGTGGACGGCGCTACTGTTATTCGGTGTAAGCGTTGTCTGGTGGGGCTGTGCCGCGCTCTGGCTGGATCGCCTTGCCCTGGTACAGGAGTTCCAAGCTCGGCAGGGGCAGTTTTATCAGGCACTGATGCAGCACATGGTGCTGGTGAGCACGGCCGTAGGCGTCAGCGTGGTGCTGGGGTCGCTGCTGGCCATGCTCATGCGTCGCTATGAGCGGCTACAAAAAGTAGCGTTTACGCTGCTGAATTTTTTACAAACCATCCCCAGCTTGGCGCTGTTTGGGCTTCTGCTAGCGCCCCTTGCCTGGCTGGCAGCGAATGTCCCAACGCTGGCGGCGCTAGGGGTGAGTGGCATTGGCAACGCGCCGGCGCTGATCGCGCTCATCGCCTACAGCCTGCTGCCAATGGTGCGCAATACCTACATCGCCCTCGAAGAAGTGAGCGAGGAGACATTGCAGGCCGCCAAAGCCATGGGAATGCGAACGACACAACGTTTTTGGCAAGTGCGGTTTCCGTTGGCACTTCCCGTGCTGTTGGAAGGCGTGCGTATTACCGCCGTTCAAGCCGTGGGACTTACCGCGGTAGCGGCATTGATTGGGGCGGGCGGCTTAGGCACATTTATTTTTCAAGGGCTGGGTCAGGCTGCCATGGATATGGTGCTGTTGGGTGCGTTACCCATTTTGATCTTGGCGCTCATGGTGGATGCAGGGCTTGGTGCGTTAGCGGACGCGCTGCGTCCCGGAGGACGGCAATGATCGAGCTTTCCCATGTTTCAAAGACGTTCGGCGACGCCACCGCGGTGGATGACATTACCCTGCGGGTTGCAAAAGGCAAGCTCTGTGCGTTGGTAGGTACTTCCGGCTGCGGTAAATCCACCACGCTGCGCATGATCAATCGACTCATCGATCACAGCAGTGGCGACATCATCTTGGATGGCCAGGCGATCGAGCAGTACGATCCAGTGAAGCTTCGCCGTCGCATTGGTTACGTGATTCAGAGCACCGGACTATTTCCTCACTGGAGCGTTGCACGCAACATTGGATTGGTGCCTCGGCTATTGAAGTGGTCGGCTACCGATACTACCGCTCGAGTCGAGGAGTTGATGGGGTTGCTAGGGCTGCCTGTGGAGGAGTTCGCCCATAAATATCCTCACCAACTCTCCGGCGGGCAGGCGCAACGGGTAGGTGTGGCTCGCGCGCTTGCCGGCGATCCCGATATCTTGCTCATGGATGAGCCCTTTGGGGCGCTAGACCCCATCACCCGGGAAAAGCTCCAGGAGGAGCTTGCCAAAATACAGTCTCGGCTGCACAAAACCATCGTGTTCGTGACCCACGATATGGATGAAGCACTGAGGTTGGCCGACCACCTTGTCGTCATGCGCGACGGTCGCATCGTTCAACAGGGCACGCCACTAGCGCTTTTACAGCATCCCCACGATCCGTTTGTCGAGTCGTTACTCGGCGGCCTGGAGCGGGGATTGAAGCAAGCAGCGCTCACACGGGTGAAAGACCACATGACATCGCTGGGGCCTACCTTGCCGGCGCAGTCGCGCATTCCCGCTGATTTTTCGCTGCGCCAAGCGCTCTCCATGATGTTGCGTGATCACTGTGATCGCTTGACGGTCGTCGATCAAAACGATGTGCCGATTGGTGAGCTGTCGCTTCGCCGTATCGTCAAAGAAGCACAGTGGGATAGGACGAGTCAGCGTGAATCGTAAGTCCGGTAACAACGATTTGTCGAATGTCGCTAACGTCCAGTGGCTTCTTCCACTGGCATGGGCTGCACTGTTGGCGGCGGGCATCATTGGTATGCCTCTGCTAGAGAGCTTGTTTCGTTGGATAGAGCCTGACGCTAGACAGGTCGTTTATGCTCGCGCGGCATTTTACGAGTTGCTCGGCCGTCATGTCCTGGTCGTTGGCGTGGCGGCGGTGGTGACGATCATCGCGGGCGTGGCGGCGGGGGTGGCCGTCACGCGTGAGAGAGGGCGTGATTTTTTGCCGCTGATCGGGCAACTGGCATCGCTGGGGCAGACGTTTCCACCGGTCGCCGTATTGGCGTTAGCCGTTCCGGTGCTCGGCTTTGGCACGCTGCCCATCATCGTTGCCCTCATGCTCTACGGACTGCTGCCCATCGTGCGTAATACCCTGGCGGGTATCAATGATGTCGACCCAACGATCAAACAGTCGGCCCTGGCCATGGGTATGACGCCCTGGCAAGTGTTGCGACAAGTCGAACTTCCGCTGGCGGCGCCGGTCATTTTGGCGGGCGTGCGCACCTCGGTGACGATCAATATCGCCACGGCTGCGCTGGGCGCGACAGTGGGTGCGAGTAACCTGGGCGACCCGATCATTGCGGGCATCGTCAACGGTAATGTGGCCTACGTACTGCAAGGTGCTCTTTTGATCGCGCTTCTGGCGCTCTGCGTCGATAGCGCTTTCAATGTCTATCAGCAGACGCTGCGTCAGCGTCTCTCTGCATCTTAAGTCGAATCCCTAAACCGCTTCCACTGAGTTACTGTCCCAGTGTTGCGTTGACCCGTGTCAGATAAATCCACTGGCACAAACGGTCATCACCGACAACACTGCCCTCAAAAGGGGTAAAAACAAGGACAATAATGATGACTCAGTACGTACACCAGCCGGCCTTCATGACCGGCGACGAGTTTGCCATCGAGACGTTCGCCCTGCTGAACCCCGATGGCGAGCTTTACGAAGGCGCTCGAGCACCCGAGATCACGCAAGAGCACGCCCGCCGACTGTATCAGGCCATGCTAGCCACCCGCATTCTTGATGAGCGCATGATGGCTGCTCAACGCCAAGGGCGTCTCAGCTTTTACATGCAGTGCACCGGTGAAGAGGCTGCCGTTGTGGGAGCAACTGCCGCACTGGACGATGCGGACATGATCATGGCCCAGTACCGTGAGCAGGGCGCCTTGATGTATCGCGGCTTCTCCATCGACGAGTTCATGAATCAGCTATTTGGCAACGAGCTCGATTACGGCAAAGGCCGACAAATGCCGATTCACTACGGCTCCCGTAAACTGCACTATATGACCATCTCATCGCCGCTGGCGACGCAGATTCCTCAAGCCACCGGGTATGCCTACGGTCAAAAGCTGGCGGGTGAAGGCCACTGCACGCTGACCTTCTTTGGCGAGGGTGCCGCATCCGAGGGAGATTTCCACGCTGCCCTCAACATGGCGTCGGTGCACCAAGTGCCGGTCATCTTCTTCTGCCGTAACAATGGTTACGCCATCTCG
The DNA here is from genome assembly GCF_012427705.1 of Vreelandella piezotolerans. Lineage (NCBI taxonomy): Bacteria > Pseudomonadati > Pseudomonadota > Gammaproteobacteria > Oceanospirillales > Halomonadaceae > Vreelandella > Vreelandella piezotolerans. The sequence goes on from NZ_CP048602.1 coordinate 1,802,999, forward strand.
ACGCCAGCCACCGAGCAGTTTGCTGCCGACGGTATTGCTCCCCGTGCGTTTGGCTACCACATGCACGTGATTCGTGTGGATGGCAACGATGCATTGGCGGTCTTCGAAGCGACGCGTCAGGCAAGACGCATTGCGGTAGAAAAAAATCAGCCGGTACTCATCGAGGCCATGTCCTATCGCTTGGCGGCCCACTCCTCTTCGGATGACCCCTCGGGCTATCGTGCGAAAAGCGAAGAGGAGGCGTGGCGCGTCAAAGATCCCTTGCTGCGCATGCAGCGCTGGATGGCGAAGAAAGGGTGGTGGAGCGATGAAGAAGAGGCCAGCCAACAAGAGACCTTGCGACGTGAGGTGCTGGACACCATGAAGCGGGCCGAAAAGCGCCCGCCGCCGCCGCTCGAATCGCTGATCAGCGATGTCTATGCGGATGTTACGCCCGCGTTGCAGCGTCAACTGGATCAGCTCAAGCGGCATATTCGTCGTTATCCCGATGCTTACCCGCGTGGCGCTCAGTCGCTCGATCCTTCCCTCTCGTCAGCCGCCGATCATCAGGGGGATGCGTAAGATGACGACCATGAACATGCTTCAGGCGATCAACAATGCGCTCGATATCGCCATGGAAGAAGACGAAAAAGTGATCTGCTTCGGCGAAGACGTTGGGGTGTTCGGCGGGGTGTTTCGGGCCACCAGCCATTTACAGGAGAAGTACGGCAAATCGCGCTGTTTCAATACCCCGCTGGTAGAGCAAGGCATCATCGGTTTCGCCAACGGGCTGGCTGCGCAAGGATCGGTACCTGTCGCGGAGATTCAGTTTGCCGACTACATTTTTCCGGCCTTCGATCAAATCGTCAACGAAACCGCCAAGTTCCGCTACCGCTCCGGGGATCTCTTCAATGTAGGTGGCCTCACCATCCGAACGCCTTACGGTGGCGGTATTTCGGGGGGGCTTTATCACTCCCAATCACCCGAGGCCTACTTCACTCATACGCCCGGTCTGAAAGTCGTCGTGCCACGTAATCCCTATCAAGCCAAGGGACTGCTGCTCGCGGCCATCCGTGATCCTGACCCGGTGCTTTTTTTAGAGCCCAAGCGGCTCTACCGAGCGGCCGTGGGCGATGTGCCGGACGACGATTATCAGTTGCCCATCGGCGAAGCGGAGATCGTCAAAGAGGGCAGTGATCTTACCTTGGTCGGCTGGGGCGCACAGATGGAGGTAATCGGCAAAGCCGCCGAGCTAGCTGAAGAGCAGGGTATCTCTTGCGAGGTCATCGACCTGCGCTCGCTGTTGCCTTGGGATGTCGATACCGTGGCGGAATCCGTCTTCAAAACGGGCCGCATGATCGTCAGTCACGAAGCTCCTTTGACCGGTGGTTTTGCCGGAGAAGTCGCTGCGACGATACAGGAGCGCTGTTTTCTTTACTTGGAATCGCCGATTACTCGGGTCACCGGGTTGGATACCCCTTTCCCGCTGGTGCTGGAAAAAGAGTATCTGCCCGACCACCTGAAAATTTTTGAAGCGATCCGCGAAAGCGTGAACTTCTAGCGCTAGGGAGAACAGTCATGAGTGATTTTTTATTGCCGGACATCGGCGAAGGGATCGTCGAGTGTGAAGTGGTGGAGTGGCGCGTTGCCGAAGGCGACACCATCGAAGAGGACCAGCCCATCGTCGAGGTGATGACCGACAAGGCCCTGGTCGAAATTACGGCGCCCGAAGCAGGCACCGTCACCAAGCTTTATGTGCCCCAGGGGCAAATCGCCAAGGTCCACGCGCCCCTCTACGCGTACCAAACGGCAGGTTCATCTTCCAGCGAGCCTACGGCAGACGCCTCCACCGATCAGTCGACCGCTAACCCTCGAGAGTCCACGCCGCAACGTGACGACATCGAGCCGTCGACGCGCGCTCCCGCCGAGCCGAGTGCTTTAGCCCATAAAGTCCCCGCTAGCCCCGCCGTTAGGCGTTTAGTCAGGGAGCACGATCTGGTACTGGCGGACATCACCGGCAGTGGTAAAGAGGGGCGCGTGTTGAAAGAAGACGTGCTGGCCCACCTCAATGCGCCGTCGGTCGCTGATAACGAGGCATGCGTATCCCCACCGACATCATCGGGTTCGGCGCCCGCCAGGGTGGAGCCTCTGCGCGGCGTGCGCGCGGTGATGGCCAAGCGCATGGTCGAATCCGCCAGTTCCATTCCCCATTTTCATTACGGCGAAGAGATCGACGTCACCGAGCTGCTGGCGCTGCGCGAGCGTCTCAAGCCCCAGGTGGAGGCGCAGGGAGAGCGACTCACGCTGATGCCGTTCTTCATGAAGGCGATGGCGCTGGCTGTTGCAGAAACGCCGATCATCAATGCCCAGTTAAACGACGCTGCCGACGAGCTGAGCTACTACGACCACTGCAATATCGGTATGGCCGTGGATAGCAAGGCCGGCTTATTGGTGCCCAACGTGAAAGGCGTCGAGCGCTTGACCCTGTTCGAGATCGCCAAGGAGGTCGGCAGGCTGACCCAGGCTGCGCGAGACGGGCGAGTCGATCAGGCCGACCTGAAAGGCGGCACCATCAGCATTTCCAACATTGGTGCTTTGGGGGGTACCTACGCCGCGCCGATCATCAACGCCCCGGAAGCCGCCATCGTGGCGATTGGCAAAACCCAATGGCTGCCGCGTTTCGATGAGCATGGCGCCGTGCAGCGCCGGGCGATTTTGACGGTGACGTGGGCGGGAGATCACCGCTTTATCGATGGCGGCACTATTGCTCGCTTCTGCAACGCCTGGAAAGGATTCCTAGAAGCGCCGGAAAGCATGCTCCTTCACTTGGCATGACCGTGTAGGCATGTTGCGATGAGTCAGGCGCCGCTGCAGCAGTTTTACATACCCGAAGAGCAGTCGGTTTACCTACTGAGCCATCATGATGCGCGTAAGCTCAAGGACTGGGTAGCGCTGTGTCAGTCACAGTTGGCCCAGTTGGGATACGCCGATATCGAGTTGGTGGGAAAAGGCGCTTACGGTTTCGTCTTTGCAGGGTGCGCTTGGCATCAAGGGGCTAGGGCCGACTATGTGTTCAAGTTTTCACGCATTACGCTGCCCACCCATCTGCAAGAGCGCCTCGAGGAGGAGGCGTTCATGCTCGATCAAGTGTCACACCCGCGGATTCCAAAGCTCATTACCTATCAACGTGCCCGTGGTCAGTCGATTTTGGTCATGGAACGCGCGCCTGGCTGGAACCTAGAGCAAGTCTCACTCAAGCAGGGCAAGCTCTCGCCCCGCTTGATCATGCGTATCGCCGCGCAACTGGCGGATATTCTCAAGGCACTGCGTCGTGAGGCCGGGCCGCACGCCCGGCCAGTGGTGCATGGTGATATCAAACCCTCCAATCTGGTTTTCGATTCGGTCAGTGAATCCATCGCGCTGATCGACTGGGGCTCATCGGTGTTTGCACAATTGGATGCCTCGCTGCAGTTCGTGGGTGCCAATGTAATGGAACTAATGTCGGACAATCTCCAGCAAACCAATGCCCGACTGGGGGACGTGTATTTCATTGGCGAAGAGCAGCTCAATGGCGCGCTCTCATCGCCGCGCTTCGACGAGCAGGGGGTGGCGGGGACGCTCTATGCGCTCGCGTCGGCGCAATCATGTCGTTTTGGCCATCGCGCCATTCCGGCAAGCTCGCTCGGACTTCCCATGGAGTTCGCTCGCACGCTGGATGGCATGCTCGATCCCAACCCTCAGGTGCGCTATCAGTCGGGTAATTACTTCATCCGAGAAATGCCGCGCATGGCTAAATTGGTCATGCTCGATCTGCCTGGTGTGCTGCAAACACCGCTGGTGCCGGTGTGGGGAAAAGGTCGTCACCACGTGGCTACCGCCGAGATAGACACCGTGGTTTATAGCTCTCGTAAAGCCTTCTTGCGAGAGGCCCATTCCGAGGAGACGCTCAACGATGTGAACGATGTCCAGCTTGACCGCTACTACAAGCAGTTCATGCAGGGCATGGGCGAGACCGAAAAAGCCTTTTTGGCCTCGGTGAGCCGATTGGGCAAATATCCGGTGGTGGGTGGTTTGGCCGTACGCTGGGAGCGCGAGGGCGTGTATATCGATTCGTCGCTCAATTTGCATGACCCAGCGCTCAAGCCCGCCTTCATCGAGGCGGTGAACAACATGGTTCACTTGGCACGCGCCATTCATCGCCAGGGGGTATTCAAAAGCTGTTTGTTCAATGCCCGCCAAACCCTGCACTTAGAGCGCGCAACCCCCGAGGAAGCGTTTCATTGTGATCCCGATACGGCGATTGCTTACGAGGTGAGCGCCGTACCCGAAATGGAGGATCGCACCCGTCAGCATAGCTATTTCGAGGATGGCCCGGACCCTGAGGAGCTGTTGGTGTTGCCGGATACCATCATGCGAACGCTCAAGCGGCTCAACGAGATCCATCACACAGGCATGATCATTTTCGAAGCGCTACCCAAGCATCTCAAGATCCACAGCTACTATCGGCTACTCGATCCCCGGCGGGAGCAGGAGTTTCGGGATTTGCTCAGTCGTATGCTCGCTGCCGTCAGTCAAATAGAGGGACTGGGCGTGTCGGGGTTCATGAAGATGCCGTACAAGGACACTCGTTTTTTTACCCATTTAGAGCGACAGCCGGAATACTTCTACCCCAAAGATCCAAAAGAGTATCTTAAGCGGTACTCGCACTCCTCACCGCCATACTAGAAACGGCCTTTTCATCTAGGTGCATTGGCCGCGAGCCAGCGTGCCAACTGCTCGGTCAAGCGGTCGGTGGCGCTGCCAAAGGCGTTGACCACGTCAGGTATTTCCGCGCTCTTGGCACGTTCGCGAATCGCGAAACTGGTAGAGGCCGTTGGTTGTTGATCTGCGCCGACTAATTGAACGTCTAACTGTAAATTGACGCTGGGCGGGCTCACGTCGTATTCGCTTTGGAAGTGACGCAGCTCGCTCAGTAGCAGCAGGTCATAAGGAAGCCGATCGCTGCTCACATCGGCGAATAGAGCGTGCTGTTGCAAGCCAGCAATGAGCTTGGCCTGCAGCAGTTGGGGGGCATCTTCATGCCATCGCGCGCCTTCATACACATTTACCACGTTGCCTTCGGGAAACACTACGATACGGTTGCTGCTTAGCAAGTGGCCCGCTTCTGGCGTTGCGATGCCAAGTCGACCCGGTAGGCGAGTGGCATCAGGGGTAGCCTGCGTTGCCATTGCAGGCAGTCGATACAGCGTCGATGGCGCCTTTTCGGGTAATACTGAGCAGGCCGAAAGAAGGGACAGCGCGCTCATCATGACGACGATGCGAAAAATAGGCATGTTCACGGGCGAAACTCCTCTACGTGGTCGCGGCCAAGGAAAAAGTCCGTTGGACTCTCTTCGAGCTCTCGCGTAATGCGATCAAGGGTGGCGAGTGTCGAGCGGAGCGCCGCGAGCGCTGGGGCGATGTCGCGAGTGCTTTGTAAGGTGCCTTCCACGGCCCCTGCGTTATCGTTTACCAATTGCTCTATCCGCTGAGCAGCACTAGCAACGTCGCGGCTGGCGTTCTCGGCACTGCGCATGACTTGTTGGCCCTCTTGGTTCAGCAGTCGATTCGCCTCCTGGCTAAGTGTCTCGATGCTCTCGAGCGTGGTGGTGGCTTGGCGTGACACATCGCCAAAAAGCGCCATGTTTTCATCCAAAGCAGCCTGCTGAGAGGCAATCATTTCCGTGATTTGGGCAATGTTGGTCAATATGTTGCCCGCCTGCTGTCGATTGTCGTCATTGAAGAGTTCGTTCACGCTCTGAAGGATCGCGTTGAGGTTCTCGATCATCTCCTCGCCCTCATCGAACAGCGTGGCAATGGGCGACGGGTCGGCTGGGATGAAGGGGGCCGTGTCGTTACTTTGCGATGATAAGCGTGGGCTAGCCGGCGTTCCGCCATATAGCTGCACCGACATGCTACCGGTAATGCTGGCAAACGCTAATTTTGCCCGTGTATCGACTTTGATGGGCGTGTCTTGATACACGCGAATCCGAGTAATCACTTGGCGGGGGTCGTCAGGGTTCAAGGACAGCTCGGTGACATCGCCGACTTCGATGCCGTTGTACTGTACCTTGCTGCCCTCCGAGAGGCCGCTGACGTTGCGTTCGAACAGAATACGGTAAGGTAGGTAATCCCGTTGGCCAGCGTCATAGCTCATCCATATCGCAAACAGCAGGGCGGCCGCAGCCGTTAACACGGTAAACAATCCAATCAATACATGGTGTGCGCGAGTTTCCATGTGCGTCACTCCTTAGACGATGGTGTGTCAGCAGCACGCTGTGCAGCGCGTCCACGCGGACCGTTAAAGTAATCTTGTACCCACTCGTCGTCCGTTTCGGCGACTCGCTCCAGCGTATCGGCGACCAAAACGCGCTTTTGTGACAGCACGGCAACGCGATCACAGGCTGCGTAGAGGGTATCCAGGTCGTGAGTGACCAAAAAAACGCTGAAGCCAAGTGCATCGCGAAGGGTCACGATCAACTGGTCAAACGCAGCGGCACCAATGGGGTCGAGCCCGGCTGTCGGTTCATCGAGGAATAAAATGTCCGGGTCCAAGGCGAGCGCTCTGGCAAGGGCTGCACGTTTTATCATGCCCCCTGAGAGTGATGCTGGAAACTGCCGTGCCGCTTGCGGTGCCAAGCCCACTAAAGAAAGTTTGATGCGCGCCAGATATTCAGCCTCTTCCCGAGGCAGCCCAGCGTGCTCAATGAGCGGTAGCGCGACGTTCTCTTGCAGATTGAGCGAACTAAACAAGGCCCCGCGCTGGAAAAGCACCCCAAAGCGCCGTTCGATTTGGCTGCGCTGGGAGCCGCTTAGCGCATTCAACCGCTGGCCCAGCACCTCGACGGTGCCATCATTAGGATGCTTGAGCCCTACGATACTGCGTAGCAGGACCGATTTACCCGTGCCAGAACCGCCAACGACGCCGAGAATTTCTCGACGATAGAGGGTCAAATCTACTCCTTCGTGAACGACATTATCGCCAAATCGATTTACCAGCCCTTGCACACAAATGACGGCTTCCTTGCTTTGACATTTTTGCGATGTCGGAGAAGATCTGTCGTTCACCAGCCCATCTCCATGAAAAATAACGCCGCTAATGCATCGATGAGAATCACCATGAAGATGGCTTGCACCACACTGGACGTCGTGTGGGCACCCACCGATTGGGCGCTTCCGCTGACGTTGAATCCTTCCAGACAGCCAATGACCGCAATTACGAAGGCAAAGACCGGTGCTTTGCTCAATCCCACTAGGAAATGCGTTACCGACACATCTTTTTGCAGCGTTGCCATAAACTGGCTAGTAGAAATATCCAGCGACAGCGACGCCACTACCGCACCGCCCAAGAGGCCGCTTAGCATGCCGACAAACGCCAGGAGCGGCAGGCTAATCAACAGCGCCATCACCCGAGGAAGCACGAGCAGCTCGATAGGATCTAGCCCAAGTGTCTTCAGGGCATCGATCTCTTCATTGGATTTCATCGCACCGAGCTGGGCAGTAAAGGCGCTGGCGGTGCGACCTGCCAAAAGAATGGCGGCTAGCAGCACGCCGAACTCACGCAGAAAGGAGAACGCCACCAGGTCAATGGTATACACCGTGGCGCCGAAATCTTCCAACACGGTCGCCCCAAGAAAGGCCACCACGGCCCCCACCATGAAGGTAAGTAGCGCAACGATAGGCACTGCATTCAAACCACTTTGCTGAACATGAGCAACGGTGGCGGTCATACGCCAATGGCGGGGGCGAAACAGCAGCGAAGCAAACGTCGCCAAGACCAAGCCGATGAACGCCAATAGCTGCCGCTGTTGCACTGTCATGGCCACCATTTGGCGGCCCACCGATGCCAACGCATCGGTGATTCGATGGGAATGAGTGCGCGTGCTCTCGACAGGAGCCTCCATGGCTTCGGCAATCCGAATCAGTAACATCTGATGCGCGTGGGGTAGGTCGTTGGCAGCCTGTTTGGTTTTGTCGATCCCTAAGAGCTCGACGATCAGCGCCGCACCGGCAGTATCGAGTGCTTCGAAGCCAGGCAGTGATAGCGATGCCGAACCTAGTTCTTCGCGCCGCTTTAGGACGTGCTTTAGCTCGGTATAGTGGCGTAGCGTCCACTCGCCACCCAGTGTAACGACCTCACCCTGTTGAGTGATCCACTCGTTTGGCATCCCTGCTCCTCAGTGCGTTCACATGACAGTGAAGACCATGATGCAATCAAACGAGCGTTAGTGAAAGGAAAGACGACGTTTCTTAACGTGACGCACGATACTTGGGCGCCAGCTCCTGCTTGATTTTGGCAGCTACCTCTTTGAGTCGAGGCCCAAGGTTATGGACCAGTCGGTCATGATCCAACCGCAGGCTAGAGCCGCCGCAGTTGATGGCCATCACTTCGGCACCATCCTCTAAAATGAGCGGCATGGCAACGGCGCTGATATCCCGCTGCCAATCCTGCTCGGAGAGGCAAAAGCCGTACTCGGCATAATCGCGCATACTCTGCTCGATACCAGCCTGCAGGCGGGGCCAATCGCTGCCGTGAAAGGCAGCCAGCTCTTGCATCACCTGCTGGCGGCGCTCACCCGATAACCCGCACAGCCAAGCGCGGCCAATCGCTGACGTGGCAATCGGTAGGCGTGAGCCAACATCTAGCCGAATGATCAGCGGCCCGTGGCCGTGACAGGTTTCCAGATACACCATGTCGCTGCGGTCGGCACCGCCCAGGCTGACATTACAATCGGTGGCGTCGGCAAAGTGCTGTAAGTGGGGACGGGCAATTTCGCGAATGCCCATATTGGCCAGAAAGCGGTAGCCCAATGCCAGCACACCCGGCCCAAGGCGGTACTTCTCCAAATGGCGGTTATGCTGCAGGTAGCCTAATTGGGTCAGCGTATAGGTCAACCGAGACACCGTGGGGCGGGGGATTTGGGTACGATTCGAGAGCTCTGCATTGCCCAGGTACTCCTCACCCGTCCCAAAGGCACGGAGTAGTTCTAGCCCACGCGCGAGCGCGGTGACAAAGTTGCGATCTTTTTCCGGTGATTGCGGCTCATCGGCAGCGGCGTCGGTGGGTTCCATCAAGCGTCTCGGCTAATCAATCATTGAGTGGTAAGTATCGCATACCTGCGCTGGGGCGTTGCAAAGCGTGAAAAGGAAGCTTAGTCAACGCTTGGCCTGCGACGCTGTTTGGCAGCGCCGCTATGTTGGGTGGCTATCGGGGTTAGCGGTCCAGACGCTCAATGATGGTCGCAATGCCCTGGCCAACGCCAATGCACATGGTGACTAACGCATAGCGGCCGCCGGTGGCTTCTAGCTGGCGCAGGGCGGTGAGGGCCAAGCGCGCCCCAGAGGCACCCAGCGGATGGCCAATGGCAATCGCGCCGCCGTTGGCATTCAAGCGCGGGTCGTCGGCGGAGAGCCCCAACTGTTGAACGCAGCCCAACACCTGGACGGCAAAGGCTTCGTTGATTTCAATCACGTCCATCTGGTCAAGCGAAAGGCCAGCCCGAGCCAGCGCTTTTTGCGAAGCGGGTACCGGCCCCAAGCCCATGACGCGTGGGGCAACGCCCGCCACGGCGCTGGCAACGATACGCGCTCGCGGCGCAAGCCCAGCCCGCTCGCCTGCCGCACGCGTGCCTACGATCAGGGCGACAGCCCCATCGTTCAAACCAGAGGCGTTGCCTGCGGTCACGACACCGCCTTCGAATAGAGCACCGAGTTTGGCCAGTTTCTCTTCGGTGCTTTCAGCTCGCGGGTGTTCATCTTTATCTACCAACCGCGGCGGCTGTTTGCGCCCTTGGGGTACTTCGACGCCAAACATTTCGCCGTCATAGAAGCCGTTTGCCAGCGCCTGGGCGTAGCGCGCTTGGGAGCGGGCGGCAAAGGCATCACTTACGTCGCGGCCAATGTTTAGGTCGTGGGCAATGTTATCGGCGGTTTCCGGCATGCTGTGGCTGCCGTACTCCTTGGCGATCCAGGGGTTCGGGAAGCGCGATCCGATCACGGTATCGAACATCGGTTGATTGCGCGCGTAGGGGGAGTCGGCCTTGCCCAGCACGTAAGGCGCGCGGGACATGGACTCCACGCCGCCAGCCAAAAATAGCTCGCCCTCGCCTAAGCGAGCGGCGCGGGCGGCATCCATCATGGCGGCTAGGCCGCTGCCGCACAGGCGGTTGACGGTTTGGCCTGCCACCTCGATCGGCAGGCCCGCCAGCAGCGCACCATGACGCGCCACGTTACGGGAATCTTCCCCCGCTTGGTTCGTACAGCCCGCCAACACCTCTTCATAGCTCTCTGGAGCAAACGGATTACGCGCTACCAGTGCTTTTAGCGTCAGCCCCAGTAGTTCATCCGGTCGAATGGCCGCCAGGCTGCCGCCATGGCGACCAAAAGGGGTGCGTAATCCGTCGTAAATATAGGCGTCTTGCATGGTTATTCTCCTTGTTCGTGTAAGCCGTATTTGACACTGAGATGTGTCAGCCTCTTGGCCCGTCGGTCAGCGGCATACCCAGCGCGGCGCGACGGCGCAGCCACGGGCTAGGGCGATAGCGAGGGTCGCCGGTGGCCTCCAATAGGTTGTTCAAAATGGTCAGGATGCGCGAAGCGCCGTAGTGGTCGCCCATGTGCAGCGGTCCAAACGGGTAGCCCAAGCCAAGCTCCACCGCGCGATCGATGGTGGCGGGGGCTGCGACGCCTTGCTGAGCGATATCGGCGCCCACATTGACGATGCATGCCACCACCCGCTGCAGCACAAAGCCGGTGCTGTCTTGAAGCGTGCTGACCGGGGTGCCATCAGCATTCAATAGGCTGGCAGCGGCATCGATCAGATCGGGGCGGGTAATGGGGGAGGCCATCAGGCTGCGGCGTTTATCCAGCCCCGCCAGCATATCCACCGCGACGCACTGCTCGGCATTCAAGCCTTGGCGCAGCGCGCACTGAGTGGTGTCTTCGCCCAGCGGTGTCAGCAGGCACAGCGCCTCTGAAGAGGGCTGAGCCGCACTTTCTAGTGGCCAGCCCGCTGTGGTAACCAATTCGGCAAGCTGCGTGGCGCTACCCGGGTCGTCTTGGCTGATCCACACGGGGCAAGGTGGGGTCGACGCAATGGCGGGTTCTTCCGGCATCTGTTGCTGGCCATTCACGTAGCGATAAAAGCCTTCACCGGTTTTGCGTCCCAGCAAGCCTGCTGAGAGCCGCTGGCGGGTGAGGGGTGACGGGCGAAAGCGCGGCTCTTCGTAATATTGGTGGTACACCGACTCCATCACCGCATGGGAAACATCCAGGCCCGTCAGGTCCAGCAGGGTAAACGGCCCCATTCGAAAACCACTTTGATCCACCATGATGCGGTCGATGGTAGCGGGGTCGGCTACGCTCTCACTCAAAATGCGCAACGCTTCAGTACCGAAGGCGCGCCCGGCGTGATTGACCAGAAACCCGGGCGTGTCAGTGGCCTGGGCCGTGAAGTGGCCCATCGCAGTACCCAAGGCATCGACCCGCTGAGTGACATCGTAAGCGGTACGTAACCCCGGAATCACTTCGACGATTTTCATCAGCGGAACGGGATTGAAAAAGTGGAAGCCAATCACGCGCTCTGGGTGCTGGCAGGCCGCTGCAATGGCGGTAACGGAGAGTGAAGAGGTGTTGGTGGCCAGTACGGCATCCTGGCGAACGATGCTCTCTAACTCGTTAAACAGTTCCTGTTTGGCCTCCAGCTTCTCGATAATGGCTTCAACAACGATATCGCAGGGGGCGAGGGCCGCGAGGTCGCGGGCTTCGATCAATCGCTCCCCGTACTGCTCGGCTTGGGCTTGAGTAATACGCTGCTTGTCGGCGCTGCGCTGCCATAACCCATGAATAAAGGCAGTCGCTTCCGCCACCGCGCCGTCTTTGACATCGAATAGCATGACGTCGAGGCCTGCCTGCGCGGCGAGCTGGGCAATGCCTCTCCCCATGGCTCCCGTGCCGACGATACCAAGCGTTTTAAATGAATGGGCGACTGCGTCATAAGCCATAGGTCAACATCCTCGCTGCTAGTGTTTTTATTCTGCATTGCAAAATAGCATTTCGTTTATTGACTGCCATCCTAGGCTATGCAAAAGTGCCTGACAAGAGAATGAACGCTAGTTTCGCCATGCAGAACTATGGCAGGCCTCACTGCCCGCGCGAACGCCAACCATAAAAATATCGTTGCCACCAGGAGCCGTTATGATCCGTGATCCCGAACTGTTGAATCAGTTGGTTGATACCATTGCCCGCTTCGTCCGGGAGCGTTTGATTCCCAATGAGGCGCGGCTGGCCGAAGAGGATGCAGTGCCCGCCGAAATTTTGTCGGAAATGAAGGAGATGGGGTTGTTTGGGCTATCCATTCCTGAAGAGTACGGCGGGTTAGGGCTCACCATGGAAGAAGAAGCGTTGGTCGCCATGGAGATTGGCAAAACGTCTCCCGCGTTCCGCTCGGTATTCGGTACCAACAACGGCATCGGCGCTCAGGGGATCTTGATCGATGGCACCGACGAGCAGAAAGCCAAATACGTGCCGCGCTTGGCCACTGGCGAGATTCTCAGCTCGTTCTGCTTGACCGAACCGGACTCTGGCTCCGATGCGGCTAGCTTGCGCACCACCGCCGTGCGCGATGGCGACTACTACGTGTTGAATGGCACTAAGCGCTATATCACCAACGGCCCAGAAGCCGACCTGTTCACCGTGATGGCTCGTACCGACCCCGACAACAAAGGCGCGGGCGGTATCTCTGCTTTTATCGTCGAAGGCAGCACGCCGGGGCTGATCCGCGGCCCGGCGGATAACAAAATGGGCCAAAAGGGCGCACATACCTGCGACATCATCTTCGATAACTGTCGCGTACCGGCTGACAACATCATTGGCGGCAAAGAGGGACAAGGCTTTAAAACCGCCATGAAGGTGCTGGATCGTGGCCGCCTGCATATCTCTGCGGTGTGTGTGGGCGTGGCCGAGCGCTTGGTCGACGAGTCGCTGCGCTACACCATGGAGCGTAAGCAGTTCGGTGCGCCGCTGGCGGAGCATCAGCTGGTGCAGGCCATGCTGGCCGATAGCAAAACCGAAGCCTACGCAGGCAAAACCATGGTGATGGACGCCGCACGGCGCAAGGATGATGGCGAAAACGTCTCAACACTGGCCTCCTGCTGCAAGCTGTTCTGCGCCGAAATGGTCGGCCGCGTCGCGGATCGCGCCGTGCAGGTGCACGGCGGTGCGGGCTACATGTCAGAATACGCCGTCGAGCGCTTCTACCGGGACGTGCGTTTGTTCCGTATTTACGAAGGAACCACACAAATTCAGCAGCTGGTGATTGCCCGGAACATGGTGCGGGAGGCGTCCTAATGGCTCTGTCGGTCCCTTACCAAGCGCCAGACGAGATGATTTTTGGCCGTCTGGCCAGCGAGCTGTTAGCAGAACTCCCCGAGCGCTTGAGCACCCGCGTGCTGGAAAATGCGAAACGTTTAGCGGATCATCCCGCGCTGGTGGATGGCAGTATTCGCTGGAGCTACGCCGAACTGGGGCAAGAGGTCTACGCTGCCTGCGATTGGTTAGCCAATCTCGGCGTACGGCCCGGCGATCGTATCATGACGGTCAGTGAAAACTGTCGTGCCTTGGTGGTACTGCTGTTGGCCGCTAGTGAAATGGACGTTTGGGTCGCGATTGTCAATTCGCGACTCTCCGCTCAGGAAGTGGATTTGATCCAGGGCAACTGCCTACCGCGCCGGGTGTTTTACACCTGCGAAGCCTCTCAAGAGGCGAGCCAGCACGCCGAGCGCCATGCGGCCGATCGCTACCAGCATCCGCAGCTCGGCGGCCTAGCGATTTCACCGCTTTTCGAGAGCGAACCTGAGCCCGTTCACGCCAGCGGTGCCGAGCAGGTCGCCGCGATGATCTACACCTCAGGCACCACCGGCACACCGAAAGGCGTGATGCTCACCCATCGCGGCATTCTCTATATCGCTTCTATTTCTGGTGGCATGCGCCATTTGAGTGAAGGGCAGCGGGTGTACGGCGTGCTGCCCATGTCCCATGTGTTCGGCCTCTCATCGGTGTGCATGGGCTCGCTTTATAACGGCGCTTGTCTCTATACCGTCCCTCGCTTCGATGCGGCACAGCTGCTGGCAACGCTCAAAGAGGAGCGCATTACCGTGCTTCAGGGCGTGCCCGCCATGTACGCTCGCGCCCTGGAGTATTTGAAGCGTGAGCAGCGTGCATTAGAAGCGCCCGCGCTTATCTATATGTCGGCAGGCGGCTCGCCGCTGGATAGCGATACCAAAACCCGCGTGGAAGCCGTCTTTGGGTTAACGCTTCATAATGGCTACGGCCTCACCGAAGCCAGCCCAACGATTAGCCAAACCCGCATCGATGATCGTCATCAGAGCAGCACCGTAGGCCGCGTGCTGCCGTTGTTGGAGTATCGGCTGGAACCCTTAGGTAGCAGCGGCACGTCAGAAAAAGCGGGCGATGAGGTGGGCGAGCTGTGGGTGCGTGGCCCCAATATCATGAAGGGCTACTTCCGCCAGCCGGACGCCACCCGCGCTACCTTGTCGGAAGATGGCTGGCTCAATACGGGTGATATCGCCAAGCTGGATCACGACGATCAGCTCTATATCGTGGGCCGTAGTAAAGAGCTGATCATTCGCTCGGGCTTTAATATCTACCCACCGGATGTGGAGGCGGTGATCAACGAGCACCCGGCAGTCACCTTGACCGCTGTGGTGGGGCGGAAGGTGGCCGGGAATGAAGAGGTGGTGGCGTTTGTACAGTGTGAGCCGGGCATCGAAGTTGATATGGCAGAACTCAAAGCCTTCATTGCCGAACGGCTGGCACCCTATAAGCGGCCTACCCAGATCGTCTTCATGAATGCGCTGCCTTCCACCGCCAGTGGTAAGATTCTCAAGGGTCGACTGCGCGACCTGGCCCAAGGGGAGAGCGCTTTATGAGCGGCGTAGACAGCAACGGTGGCTCAACCACGCCCCAGGCGCTGATGGGCTATCACGAATTGCTGGGCATGCACGTCGTGGAGTGGGAAGAGGGGCGCGCGGTGGTGGAGCTCACCATCGAGCCCAAGCACCTGAACCGCAGCGGCAATGTACACGGCGGTGTGCTGGCCTCGATGCTGGATAGCGCCCTAAGCTTGGCGGGCCTGCACTGCGATGTGCCGGGGAATATTCGTCGCGGGATGACGCTATCACTAACGACCACCTTCGTGGGCCCTGCTCGGCAAGGCGTGTTGCGGGCGACGGGCACGCTGCGCGGCGGCGGGCAAAAAACCTTCATGACCAGCGGTGAGATCGTGGATGAACGGGGCAACCTTGTCGCTATGGGAGAAGGCTCTTTTCGTCGCCGTAGCGGCAGCGAATCCTCGCAAGGTACTCCCGACCCGCAGTTGAGGGAGCCTAGCGAGTGAGTCCAGCCCGTCTGCGGGTTTCCTGTTTGTTACTGGTGACGCTTGCCACGCTGATTCATTTAGTCGGTGGCAGCGTTGCGTGGCAAGCCGCAGGCGTTGTGGCGCTGCTGCTCTATTTGGCCACCCTAAAAGGTCAACTCACCCGTATGGCCAAGGGACTGCTGTGTGCTGCCGGCGTTCTCACGCTGCTCGCGCTATGGCGCTCGCCAACCTCCGGCCAGCTGCTATTCGAGGCGAGCGGGCGTTTTGCCTTTTTTGCCACCTTCGTGGTGGCGCTCAGCATGCTGCGTTTACCCGCCTATCGTTCCCGCCTAGTGCGCCGCTGTGGGCAGAGCATGCTGTTGCAGCCCCCCAGCCGCCGTTATCCGATCCTATCGCTGGGCTCGGCGCTGTTTGGCATCATTCTGAACATTGGCGTGCTGAACCTGTTCGCCGCGATGATCGAAAAGAGCAATACCCTGAGCGCCGCCCAGGGCCGCACCTGGGTACAGCAGGCCCGCCAGCGACGTATGATGCTGGCGCTACTGCGTGGATTTTCGCTGGCACCACTGATCTCGCCCATGGGCATCGGGGTGGCTGTGGTGCTGTCCAGCCTTCCCCAGGTTACTTGGCCACAGTTGGCACCCTATATTCTAGGGGCCGCCGCACTGATTTTTATGGCGGGCTGGGTGGTGGACTATGTCACTGGCCCGCATCCACCCGCCAATAAAACCTATGTCACTCCGTCGTTGCGCCCGTTGGCGCAGTTTGGCTTTTTGCTAATCGGTATTGTCGCGCTGGTGTTTTCCATTGCGTGGCTGCTGGATGTACGACTACCCATTGCCGCGCTGCTGGGCGCGCCTAGCGGAGCGCTTTTATGGCTGGCTTGGCAGCGTCGCAGGCTAGGCTATGGTGGATTGCCTGCCGCCATAACGACGGTCCATCGTCAGCTCCCTTGGTTGCTGTCGCCTAGCGCCAATGAAATCGTGGTGCTGGGAGCGGCTGGTTATTTGGGGCATGTATGTGTGGGCTTGGTGGATACTCAGCAGCTCGCGCCACTATTGGCAGTGCTTGGCCCGCTAGGCGCGTTCAATGCGGTGTTGGCCATGCTGATGGTGGTGGGGTTGGCGCAAATAGGCGTCAATCCGATTGTCACGGTGACGCTGTCGGTGGGGTTACTCCCCACGCTGGGCATCGAGGGGCTAACGCCTGCGCTGATCGGGGCCTCTTTGATGGTAGGCTGGGCGCTGGCGCTGATGTCGTCGCCCATGACGGCGTCGATGCTGATTCTGTCGCGCTTTACCCGCGTGCCTGCCACCCGCATTGGCTACCGTTGGAACGGGCGCTTTTTGATCACAGTGATCCCCCTGTTGGCATTATGGTTTGGTTGGTCGCCGTTCTAAGGCGGTAGATAGCATGAAACGCTTGACCTTTGGCAGGCGTTTTTTTATTGTGCTTTTTATAAAGTGAAATATTATTTTACTATGCGGAATTAAGGTTAAGAAGCTGATGGTTCAATCGCTGGAGCATGCCTTATGAAAATCCTCGTCGCGGTGAAACGCGTCATCGACTACAACGTCAAAATCCGCGTCAAAGCGGACCACTCCGATGTGGACCTTACCAACGTCAAAATGGCCATGAACCCCTTCTGCGAAATTGCCGTGGAAGAGGCGGTGCGCCTGAAAGAGAAGGGCGTGGCCACCGACGTCGTGGCCGTCACGGTCGGCCCCAAGGCCGCCCAAGAGCAGCTGCGCACCGCGCTGGCGCTAGGGGCCGACCGCGCCATCCACATTGAAACCGACGAGCGCGCCGAATCGCTGGCGGTGGCCAAGCTGCTGGCCAAGGTGGTGGACGACGAGCAGCCGGGCCTGGTGATTCTCGGTAAGCAAGCCATCGACACCGACAACAACCAGACCGGCCAGATGCTCGCCGCGCTGACCAACCTGCCGCAAGGTACGTTCGCCTCAGAAGTGGCCGTAGACGGCGACAAGGTCAACGTGACCCGTGAAATCGACGGCGGCTTGCAAACCGTTGCCCTCACGCTGCCCGCCATCGTCACCACCGACCTACGCCTCAACGAGCCGCGCTACGCCAAACTGCCGGACATCATGAAGGCCAAGAAAAAGCCGCTGGATGTCAAAACCCCCGCCGACTACGGCGTCGAGGTGGCCTCCAAGGTCACGCTGCTCAAAGTGGAATCCCCCGCCGAGCGCAAAGGCGGCGTCAAAGTCGCCTCGGTGGACGAGCTGATCGACAAACTGAAAAACGAAGCCAAAGTGCTTTAAAAGGAGCTGATCTCATGAGCATTCTGGTACTTGCCGACCTGCATGAAGGTCAGTTAGCGGGCGCCACCGCCCACGTCGTCGCAGCGGCCCAAGCCATCGGCGGCGACATCGATGTGCTGGTGGCCGGTGAAGGCGTCCAGGCCGCCGCCGACGCGGCCGCCCAGCTCGACGGAGTGAGCAAAGTGCGCGTGGCGGACAACGCCGTGTACGCCCACCAGCTGGCCGAGCCCATGGGCGCGCTGCTGGTGGAGCTGGCGGGCGACTATACCCACGTACTGGCCAGCGCCTCCACCACGGGTAAGAACGTCCTGCCGCGCCTAGCGGCGCTGAAAGACGTCAGCCAGCTATCGGACGTGATTGGTGTCGACAGCGCCGATACCTTCCTGCGTCCGATCTACGCCGGTAACGCCATCGCGACGGTGAAAAGCGACGACGCGCTGAAAGTCATCACCGTGCGCACGACAGCGTTCGATGCGGTGGGCAGCGGCGGAAGCGCCACGGTAGAAGCGGTGGACGTGGTCGTCGACAACACCCAATCGCGCTTCGTCAAGCAAGAGCTGGCGCAGAGCGACCGCCCCGAACTCGGCGGCGCCAAGGTGGTGATCTCCGGCGGCCGCGGCATGGGCAACGGCGAGAACTTCAAGCTGCTCGACGGCATTGCCGATAAGCTGGGGGCAGCCATTGGCGCTTCTCGTGCGGCGGTGGATGCCGGCTTCGTGCCCAACGACATGCAGGTCGGCCAGACCGGTAAGATCGTTGCGCCGGAGCTGTACATTGCGGTGGGTATTTCAGGCGCGATTCAACACTTGGCGGGCATGAAAGACTCCAAGGTGATCGTGGCGATCAACAAGGACGACGAAGCGCCGATCTTCCAGGTGGCCGATTACGGCCTGGTAGGGGATCTGTTCGAGATTCTGCCGGAGCTGGAAAGCAAGCTGTAAGTTTAGGAGGCTGTCCGGAATAGCCCTAGGCGGGGGCGCTGTCAACCCGTCCTTGGGCGCTACTTTCGCTTCTGACCGCCATGGATGGCGGGAATGCTGCTAACGTCAGGAACGTGTTACCTGCCCTGGCGAAAGACCCCCGCTATGGGCTGTTCCGGCCATGCCAACTATTTTGGCCATGCTTTAAAACCCCTTTTTTGGGGTTTTCACGCTGATGGGCTTCCAAACAATGATAATGAGCCACGTATGCTAACCCAACTGACTGCCTCCATGACGCTGCCGGTGATCGGCTCTCCCATGTTTATCGTTTCTGGCCCTGAGCTGGTCATTGCCCAGTGTCAGTCGGGCATCATTGGCGCGTTTCCTGCGCTGAACGCCAGGCCTGCGGAAGTGCTTCGGGAGTGGCTGCAGCAGATCACCGAGACGCTGGACGACTATAACGCTCAGCACCCGCAACAACCCGCCGCACCGTTTGCGGTGAACCAGATCGTGCACCCGACCAATGATCGCCTGGAGCACGATATAGCGCTATGCGCTGAGTTCAAGGTGCCTCTGATCATTACCAGCCTGCATGCGCCCAACCGAGTGGTCAAGCAAGTGCACGCTTATGGCGGCCTGGTGTTTCATGACGTGACCACGATCAGGCACGCCAAAAAAGCCATCGAGGCCGGGGTGGATGGGCTGATTTTGGTCTGCCATGGCGCAGGCGGCCATGCGGGGCGGCTCAACCCCTTCGCCTTTGTGGCGGAGGTTAGGCAGTTCTACGATGGCCCGCTGGTGCTGGCCGGGGCGATTACCAAAGGCGAGCAGATCGCCGCCGCTCAGGCGCTGGGCGTGGACATGGTGTATATGGGCACACGTTTCATTGCCACCCAGGAAGCCAATGCCCAACCGGCTTACAAGCAGATGGTACTGGAAGCCGCCGCGGGGGATATCGTCTACACCAATCTATTTACCGGCGTGCACGGTAACTACCTGCGCCAAAGCATCGAGCTGGCCGGGCTGGACCCAGAGGCACTGCCTGAGGGTGACAAAAACGCCATGCGCTATGGATCAGGCGGCAGCAGCAAAGCCAAAGCGTGGCGGGATATTTGGGGTGCCGGGCAAGGGGTGGGGGTTATTATCACACTGAACAGCGTGGCCGATGAGGTCGCCACGCTGCGAGCGGATTATCAGCAGGCACTAGATCACTTGCGGCGGCGTTGACGAAAGGCGGCCACGCGGGTGTGAAAATCCTCGGTGGCCTTACACGCATCCTGCAGCTCACCTTCGAGCGTGATGGTCTCGTCGAGCGTTAGATTCCCCGCTTGTCGCATGGCCCGCTTCGTTGCCCCCAGCGCTTGGGGGGATTGCGTCACCAACGCCTGTGCCAGCGCGCGGGCTTCGGCTAGCACCTGATCATCTTCCACCGCTCGGTTAGCCAGGCCCAGCGCCACGCAGCGCTCGGCATCTATTGGGGTAGCTAGCGCCGCCATCTCGAAGGCCTGGGCGTGGCCTAGTTTGCGCACCAAGTGCCAGCACGCACCGCCATCGGGAATCAAGCCAATATTGATAAAGGCCAGTTTCAGGTAAGCCGAGCGGCCCATGACTACCATGTCACTGGCCAACACGTAGGAAACACCAATCCCCGCAGCGGCACCGCTGACCGCCGCAATCACGGGTTTTTCCATCGTCATCATGCTGCGCAGTGCTGGAAGAAAAAGGGTGGCTAACCGTTCGCTGGCGGGCGCAGTAGTGGCCTTCTCGAATTCCGCTACATCGGCACCGGCACAAAAGGCGCTGCCTTCACCGCTGAGAATCACACAGCGCACCTTCGGGTCAGCTGCTACGTTGGCTAATCCCTCATTCAGCGCCAGGGCCGTAGGCTCGTTGAGGGCATTGCGCACCGCTGGGCGCGCAATGAATAGTTCGGCAATACCGCCTTCGGAGACGTTAACCCGCACTAAAGGCGTTGCTTCGCTGGTCATGCGCTGCTCCTTAAGCGGCGTCGAGCTGTTCGCTCACCGTCTCGAGGTGATAGTCGCTGTCGCCCAGGTAGTGATCGAACATCACCAGATGTTTGGCGTAGTGGGCCACGAAGCACTCGTCGGTCATGCCCATTCCACCATGCAGCTGGATGGCCTGTTCGGCGATAAAGCGCGCGGACTCGCCGCAGTACGCCTTGGCCGCGGCGATTTTATAGTCCCGCTCGTTAGCAGGCAGCGTGAGGCTGGTGGCGGCGAGAATCGCCATGGAGCGCGACTGCTCTAGGTGCAGGTGCATATCCACCATGCGATGCTGTAGGGACTGAAATGTGGCCAGCGGCAGGCCAAACTGCCTGCGTTCTTTCAAGTAGGCCAACGTTTGGTCGCAGGCGGTTTCCATGGCGCCGATGGCCTGGGCACACAGCGCGGCGCGGCCTAGCGCCAGCACCGCTGCCAGCGCGTCACCTGCGTCTTCGCTTAAGCAGTTCTCTAGCGGCAGCGTCACGTTATTCAGCGTCAGGTCACCGGCGTGCTGATCATCCATAGTGCGATAGGTGCGTACCGTGGTGCCTTGGGTATTGGCAGGCACGATGAACAGCCCGATCTTGCCGCTGGCCAGTTGGGCGGTCACCAGCGTCGCGGCGGCACTGTCTAGGTTGATGACCACATCTTTACACCCGTTAAGCTGCCACTGGCCCTCTTGCTGGCTCGCCTGGGTCGATATATCGAAGGCATCATAGCGGGCGTTTTGCTCTTGCCAAGCAAAAGCGAGCTGGTGTTCACCTTCCAACAGCGGAGCAAGCCAGCGCTCCTGCTGCGTGGGGTTGGCACATAGGGCGAGTAACTGACCGGGCATAACGAGGCCAAACAGGTAAGCTTCAGGAACCAAGCCGCGTCCTAGCGCCTGCATAATAATCATCAGATCGGTGCCGTCGCCGCCTAGCCCGCCCACGTCTTCGCTAAACGGCATGTGCAGCAGGCCCAGCTCGGCAAAGGTGCGCCACAGCGGGCTGGCGCCTTTGGCGGGCGCTTCCAGCATGGCACGGCGCTGCTCGGGGGTGACCTGGTCGGCCACCAAGCGTGTCAGTGTCTCTTCGAGCATTCGCTGCTCGTCGGTAAGTGCAAAATCCATGGTGACCCCCTACATTCTTAAAATGGTTTTAGCGACGATGCTTTTCTGAATTTCGTTAGCACCGCCATAAATCGATAGCTTGCGACGGTTAAAGTACTGGGCACTGGCGGCAGCACTTTGGGCGTCGTTGTCATCTAGCGACTCGTCGCCATGGAGAAACTCAGGGAAGAACGGCAGGGCGGCAGGGCCAAGTGCGCGGCGAGTAAGTTCGCTGATCTCCTGGCGCAGTTCCGAGCCGCGCACTTTCAACAGCGAGCTTTCCGCCCCAGGAACGCCGCCATCCCGTGCGGCGGCAATCACGCGCAGGTTAGTCACTTCCAGCGCCATCAGCTCAAGCTCGGCTTTCACCACCCGCTGGCGAAAGCTGGGTAGCGATAGAAGCGGTTTACCGCGATGCTGCACACGGGTGGCGAGCGACTTCAAATGACGCAGCGCCTGCTTGGCGTGACCAAGCCCGGCAATTCCGGTGCGCTCGTGGGTGAGCAAGAACTTGGCGCAGGTCCAGCCCTGGCCCTCTTCACCGACGCGGTTTTCTAACGGCACGCGGACATTGTCGAGAAACACCTCGTTGACTTCGTGGGCGCCGTCGAGAGTGATAATGGGGCGCACGGTGATGCCGGGGCTCTGCATATCGATCAGCAAAAAGCTGATGCCCGCCTGTTTTTTGGCGTGGGGGTCTGTGCGTACCAGGCAGAACATCATGTTGGCGTGCTGGCCCAGGGTGGTCCAGGTTTTCTGGCCATTGACGATGTAGTGGTCGCCATCACGCACGGCGCGGGTGGATAAACCGGCCAGATCCGAGCCGGCGCCGGGTTCGGAGTAGCCCTGGCACCACCAATCCTGGTTATTAAGAATTCGCGGCAGGTAGTGCCGTTGCTGCTCGACGCTGCCGAATTTCATGATCACCGGCGCGACCATATTGACGCCAAAGGGTACCACGGTAGGGGCGTGGGCGGCCGCGCACTCCTCGTCGAAGATATGCCGCTGCACCGGGCCCCAGCCTGGGCCGCCATGTTCGACGGGCCAGTTGGCCGCAAGCCACCCTTGCTCGCTGAGAATGTTCTGCCAGCGGATATGGTCATCGGCGCGCAGATGGCGGCCTAAACGCACGCGCTCACGAATGTCGCTGGGCAGTGCATCGGCTAGAAATCGGCGGACTTTCTCGCGGAATGCCTGCTCTTCGGGGCTAAACGTCAGGTTCATGAGTGTGCATCCTCGGAAGGCGTCTTTTTGTGAGTCGATGAAGGGGATGGCAGTGTGGCTTGGCGGTGCGGCCCACCCAAATGGCGTGGGTAGCCCAACGCTTCCACCGCCAGCAGATCGATGTCGCTCTCGCGGTAGCAGGCCCCCTGCTGCGCCAGCGTCAGGCTCGCCTGCTCCATGGCGGACTGAGCATCGTTGTCGGGCGTTTGTCTTGCGGCGTGATAAAGCGTGCTCAGCACGCTGTGACACTGAGTCACCACCACGTTGGCTCGTAGCGCTTTGAGCGTTAAGGCCACCCGCTGCTGATCGGCTGCGTTGGCACCGTGATTGACCAGCTCATGGAAAGGGCCGCGTTCGGAAAGCACTAAGCTGATAGGCGATGTTGAGGCATTTGCGGTAAGTAACTGCAGCGCTACGGTGACCGCTTGAGAAGGGCAGGCACTGGCATCTTCGCCAGGGGCGAGCAGGCATAGTTCGGTGCTGGCGTCTGGTGTGTGGGTCAGCGTGAGCTCAGAGCGCTGGGCCGCTTTCAGGAGCGTGTCGAATAGCGGATGCTCACCGACGAGGGCGATATGCGCAAAGGGCTGAGCACTGTCGACGCCGGGCACCACATGGGGATTTCTGGCGGCAAAAAACAGGTGAATCAGCCCTGCGCGCTGCGGAGAATCCATGCAAGCCAGAAATAGCTCACGCTCGCGACGCAAACCCTCTTCCAGCGACGCGGCTTTGGTGCAGGCGTCAACGGCTTCTACAATGCGAAACGGAGAGAACAGTGCCGGCACGCTGGTTTCAAGCTGCTCTCGCATGGTAGCAATGGCCTGGGGGTTGGCTTCTGGGGAGGGTAACTGCCCGGTAATGCGCGCCTGCCGTTGTCCTGTGAGGATCGCTTGGGCCGCTGCCAAACCTGCCTCCAGCGGCGTTTGGGCATCGCTGATGGCATCGATGATGCCGAGATCCCGGGCTTCAGCGGCTTTCACAAACCGCCCGCTGGTGATGATCTCCAAGGCGTTTTCTACACCTACCAAACGGGGCAGCCGCTGGGTACCGCCCGCGCCAGGCAGCAAGCCCAGCTTCACTTCCGGTAAACCCACGCGGGTGCCAGCCAGCGCAACACGGTAGTGGCAGCCCAGTGCCACTTCTAAGCCGCCACCCAGCGCGGTGCCGTGTAACGATGCGATGAGTGGTTTGGGGCAGGCTTCTAATTGCGTAATGACATCCGGTAACAGCGGTGCTTGGGGTGGCTTGCCAAACTCGCGTATATCGGCCCCGGCGATAAAGGTACGCCCCTCTGCCATCACCACCAGTGCTTTGGCCTGTTGGTCTGCGATGCCCTCTTTCAATGCGCTAAGCAATCCGCTTCGCACTGCTTGGCCCAAAGCGTTGACCGGCGGGTTCGCGATACTGATGACGCCGACCTCGCCGTGTCGCTGATAGTGAACACTCATAGTGGCTCCCGTGTTTCGCTATGTGAAATTTAAGGTTGTTATTTGGAATCCAGTGATCATGGCGAAAGAGGCCGTTGGAGTCAATAATGCAAAACATGATTTTGCATTGCGAAATAAAAAGCGAAAGAAAAGGCCGCCCAGAGGCGGCCGAACGTGTCGAACTGCTGGCGGATAGCGATGCTGCATGGTTAGAAAACGGGATTTAATCCGGCGTCTTCAAGGGCGGTGCGGCGTGCTTCCATCCAGCCGTCGATGAACGCCGTTTCCTCTTCTGGCGCATTGGCTTGGTAGGTATCCCAGGTATCCATCAGAAGCTGCTGACGCGCCACCAGGGCGTTTTGGTGGGCGTCCATGTCATCGGTCCATACGCCGCTTTCTCGGTAATACTCGACCACGGCGTCGTGGAAAGGCACTACCCAGGTCATATTTTGGTTCTCCAGCGCATAGCCGCTGGCCCCCGGGGCGTTATCCTTGTAGTCATCGAACGACTCCACCAGCGTGGTAATCAGGCCGGTGACGGTTTCTGGCGCTAAATCAGCGTTGCCCACCATGATCGGATAGGGATAGCTGGCGCTGGCAAGCGGCTGGTCAGCGTTAATACCTGCGCCTGAAGTGACGTCGTGGGGTTGGAAGTAGGGCGCCACCTCCAGCATCTGAGCCCAACCTGCTTCGTCTTCTGTGGGTAGCTCCGGCCACTGCAATCCACGCGGACTTGCCGCTAAGCGTTGGGCGGCAGGCGTCACCGTCGTAGTAATAGCGGCATCGGCACGACCGCTGATAATACCGTCGAAGGCGGCGTTGTAGCCGGGGAAATCGACACGTTCAACGTCATCCCAGGTCAGTCCGGCAAACGCCAGATAGGCCTCGGCGGCTTTGTTCAGCGCGTCGTCGCCACGAAGATAAGCTAATCGTTTACCTTCAAGATCGGCGATGGATGACATCGCTACGTCGCCTGCTACCGCCATACCTAACCCAAAGCTGGCCATGGAGGTTGAAATCACGCGGATCGGCTGCGGGCCCCAGTCCGGCCCCGCGAACATCATCACGCCTTCGGAGCCGTAGTAGCTGGCAATGCCGCAGGCGCACAGATCCACACGACCGGTTTTCAGTGGGGTCATGCGCATGGTGTCGTTTTCACCGGGAATGACCCGGGACTGGGTGCCATGCTCCTCCTGAAGCAGCTGGCTGATCGCCATGATCTGCGCATGGCCGCTGGTGCCGGTGCCGTAAGCTGTCCAGTTCAAGGTGCTAGGCATGGCGCTGACGCTCCCTGCCGCCAGCAACCCCGCCGTTAAACTACCGAGTACAAGAGTGAGGGTTGTTTTTGTGCTCATAAGACTCCTCGGGGTGATATTAAGCATTAGCAGTGAGCGAACGCTGGTGATGGCGTTGGCTTAGGCGCGCAAGCGCAACGCCCGGTAGCAGCGCCGCTGCGGCCAAGCCGATTAATTCCCACTGGCTGAGGGGCACCATGCCACCACCGGGTAGTGCCAGTAGCAGGCCTGCTATGAGCACGAGCGCGCGGATGACCATTTCTTGTAGGGCGCCGTAGCCCAGCCGACCCACGCCCATCAGGTAACCTTGCATGGCAGAGGCAAACAGGACGATGCCGATCACCGCTTGGATGAACACGGCAACGATCATCAGTGGTTCGCCCTGCATGATCAGCGCAGGGTTGAGTACGAATAGGAAAGGAATAAAGTAAATCACGCTGCCTAGACGCATGGCCTGCAGCCCGGTTTCCATCGGGCGGGCGCCTGCCACGGTGGCTGCTGCAAAGGCACCCAGCGCGACGGGAGGGGTAATAAAGCTGAGCATGCCCCAGTAGAGAATGAACATGTGAACCGCCATGGGATCCAGGCCGCCGCCCTGAATCAGTGCAGGAGCCAGCGCCACCGCTAGGAAGATGTAAGCCGCGGTGACGGTCATGCCAATGCCCAGCACGAAGCTGGTGACCGCGCCCATGATCAACAGCAGTGGCACGCTACCACCAGCGATATTGATGAAGTCGTTGGCAATGGTGCCCGACAAGCCGGTCATGGAGAGCGCACCGACCAACATGCCAACGCCCGCTAGAATGGCGATCAGTTCGGCAAACAGTTTGGCCGCGGATGACAATGTCTCCGTGACATCCTTCCAGCCCCAGCGGTTGTGCTTGGAGAGCTGATTGAGCACCAACAGCAGGGCGGTGGCGTAGAAGGGGGCCACGGCCTCGCGCTGCATGACCAGCAGCATCCATACCAGCAGGCCGAAAACGAAAATAAAGTACCAGCCCTCTTTTAGCGTTTGTTTGATCGAGGGTAGCTCAATGGCGGGTAGGCCTTTGATGTCGTTGCGCGCGGCATAGGCATCGATTTGAATGAACAGACCTAGAAAATAGAGAATGGACGGGATCACCGCCGCCAGGGCGACGGCGGCGTAAGGAATGTCCAGAAACATTGCCATCACGAACGCGGTGGCCCCCATGACAGGCGGCATCAACACGCCACCCGTCGAGGCGCAGGCTTCCACGCCGCCGGCAAACGAGCGGCTCATGCCAATCCGGCGCATGGCGGGAATCGAGAGTACCCCGGTGGTCAACACGTTACTGATCACACTGCCGCTCATGGAGCCCATCAGGCCGCTGGAGAAAATCGATACCTTGGCCGGGCCACCTCGCACATGGCCAAGCAGTGCAAATGCCAGATTAATGAAAAACTTGCCGCCGCCGCTTTTTTGCAGCACCACGCCAAAGACCAGAAAGCCGATCACCAAGCCTGCGAAGGCCTGTAGCGGTACCCCCATGATGCTTTCGGTGCTCATGGTGTGGTACATCGCCGTTTCAGAGAGGCTGGAAGGGAACGCTTGGATAGGTCCAGGGACGATATCGGCGACCAACGGGTAAAGAGAAAACAGTCCAGCAATGATCGCAATGGGCAGGCCGCCCGCCCGTCGAGCGGCTTCGATGATCAGTAACCAGTAGGCATAGCTGAAATAAATGGCGATATCAGGAGCGGCAAACGCCCAGCCGCGCTCGAGAATAGGGACGGCGTTGTAAACAAAGTAGCCGCCTACGATCAGCGTTGCGGCGCTCAACAGGTAGTCATACAAGGGAATGGGTTGCTCCTGCTGGCTGCTGCGCATGGGCCATAGCAGAAACACCAGCGGCAGAAGCAGTGCCACCACTGCGTAGTAAAACTGCGTTTCTAGCCCGGTGACGAACGTGAGCAAGCCCCAGTTAAACAGGTAGTCCAGCGTCATCATCATGAGGAGCACGGTGACGGTGGCCGGTACCCAACGAAGCGCCAGTGGCAGCTCGCGAATTTGGCTGATTTTTTCTTTGACCTGCGCCGTGTTGGCAGGTGGTGTTTCAGTGCTCATAGGGCGTTCCATCCATCGGCAGGGGCGGCGAGCGCCGCCCCATGGCGAGTTACTCGAAGATCGGCTCGAATCCAGCCTCGGCGAGGGCTGAAGCGCGAGCGGTCATCCAATCGGTGGTAAACGTGTCGGCATCGCTGGGGGCATCTTGCATAAACTGCTCCCAGGCCTGCATCAATACGTTTTGCCGCTCGACGAGCTGGTCTTGGTGGGCCTGCATCTCATCGGTCCACACGTCGATCTCTTTGTAGTACTCCACTACGGCGTCGTGGAAAGGAATCACCCACTGTAAATCCTGGTACTCGAGTGCGTAGCCCACCGCCCCCGGCGCGTTATCTTTATAGTCGTCGTAGTTCTCTTGCATCGCTTTGATCAAGCCGTAAGCGACGCTGTCATCGAGATCCTGGTTGGCGACCACGATCGGATACGGGTAGCTGGCGCTAGGCACCGGATTATCGGCGCTGATACCACCAGCCCCAGCGGTGACTTCATGGGGGCGGAAATAGGGCGCGACGGCAGCCATGCGCTCCCAGCCTGCCTCATCGTTAGGATCCAGTACTGGCCAGCTGACGCCGCGTGGGCTACTGGCAAGCTGCTGAGCGGGCGGTGTCACGGTGGTGGTAAAAGAGGCGTCTACATCACCCGCAATAATGCCATCAAAGGAACGAGCGTAGCCCGGATAGTCTACGCGTTCGACGTCATCCCAGGTCAAGCCTCCAAAGGCGAGATACGCCTCAGTGCCTTTGTTGAGCGCGTCGTCACCACGAATGTAGGCAATGCGCTTGCCCGCTAGGTCGGCTGGGGTCTCGACACCGAGATCTCCTGCGACCGCCAACGATAGTCCAAACGATGCAGTGGAGGTCGTGATCACGCGCAGCGGCTGCGGGCCCCAGTCGCGGTCGGCAAACATCATGACCCCTTCCGCGCCATAGTAGCTGGCAATGCCGCAGGCACACAGATCAACACGACCCTGCTTGAGGGGCGTCATACGTGAGACATCGTTATCGCCGGGCAGAATGCGTACCGATGAGTCGTACTTATTCTGCAGCATGTTGCCGATGGCGACGGCTTGAGCGTAGCCGCTGGAGTTGGTGCCGTAAGCGGTCCAAGCCATGGTGCTGGGAAGTTCTACTTCGCTAGCGTGGCTGACCGCCACCCCTAACAGTGAGAGCGGAAGGGCGGCGATTAACAGGCGGTGAGCAAACGGATGCATTGAAATGCTCCTTTATTGTGGTTGTTACTGTTAGATGTGTTACGTTCGATTACATTTTGTTTTGCTATGCGGTATTTTGTTTTGCTTAGTGGTCGAGTGATAGTAGGTAAGGCCGGAGAGGCTGTCAACGCTGTTCTCATAGGCGACTACAAATAGTCTTTAGTGCAATGTAAAAAGCCAGGCGGTTGCCTGGCTTTTCAGAAAATTATGAGGCTAAAAGCTAAGAAAATTCCCGCCATGCGGCGTAGGTGCTTAAGAACACTCGCCCGGTTAACGCTTCCAGAAAGTCGCTTTTTTTCAACTGGTCCATCACGGGCCCTTTTACCTCGGACAGGTGTAGTTTGACGTCGGAGTCCTTCAAGCGCGCATTGATGGCATCCAGGCTCTCTAAGGCAGAGGCATCGATCAAGTTGACCGCTGAACAGATCAGCACGACATGCTCGAGCTCTGGGCGGCTAGCCACCAAGTTGTAGACGGTATCTTCCAAATAGCGAGCATTGGCAAAGTAGAGGCTTTCATCGATGCGCAGTAGGGCTGCGTTGCTGACGGTTTCCACATCGTGCCGCTCCACGTTACGAAAATGCTCGGTATCGGGCACTCGGCCCACAAGCGCGCTATGAGGGCGGCTGGTGCGGTATAAAAAAAGTGCAATAGAGAGCGTCACCCCGCCAATGATCCCCGCTTCGATCCCTTCCACCAGCGTCAACAGAATAGTGACCGCCATGGCGGCAAAATCGCTGCGGGAGTAGCGCCAGGTTTGGCGCAGCATGGGCAAATCCACCAGCGTCAAAATAGAGACCGTGATAGTGGCTGCCAGAGTGGCGATGGGCAGATAGTAGAGCCAGCCAGTAAAAGCCATGGTCACTAGTGCAATACCGAGCGCGGCAAAGGCTCCGGCAGCCGGCGTTTGTGCCCCTGCATCGTAGTTGATGACAGTGCGCGATAGCCCGCCCGTGACGGGCATGCCGCTGGTGAATCCAGCCGCTAAGTTGGCGGCTCCCAATCCAATCAACTCTTGATTGGGAGAAATACGCTGGCGCCGCTTAGCGGCCAGCATTTGACCCATCGAGACCGATTCCACGAAGCCCACTAAACTGATCAACATGGCGGGGATGATGAGGGTCCGCCAGAGTGACACATCGCCCCAGGGAAAACTCAAGGCGGGCAGGCCACTGGGTATGGTGCCGACGACCGCCACGTCTTCGCGGTAAGCGAGCTGCCAATACCACGTGACCAGCGTGGTGACGATCACGGCGAATACCGGGCCAGCTTTGGTGATCAAATCGGCGAGCGTGACGGGCACGCCCAATGACATCAGACTTCGTTTGCCATAACGGCGCATCAGTACCAGAAACAGCAGCGTCCCTCCGCCAATGGCCATGGTAAAGGGGTTATAGGTGGAGAGGTTGGGAAGCAGCGTCATCAGGCGTTCTACCAAGGTAAAGCCGCTGCTGGAGATGCCCAGTAGGCTGCCTAGCTGGCTAACGGCAATCAATATGCCTGAAGCGGTCAAGAAGCCAGATATGACCGGGTGGCTCAAAAAGTTGCTAAAAAAGCCCATTTTCAGCGCACCCATGGCCATCAGCATAGCGCCTGATAGCAGTGATAGTACCAGGGCTGCTTGAACATACTCCGCTGACCCTGGTGCCGCCACAGATGAGAGGGCAGCGCCTGTCATGAGCGCTATGATCGCCACAGGCCCCACCGCCAGCGTGCGGCTAGTGCCCAAGAGGGTATAAAGCAACTGGGGCAGAATGCTCGCATATAGCCCCACGACCGCTGGCAGACCTGCCAGCAGTGCATACGCCAACGACTGAGGAATGACCATGACGGTCACGATCAAGCCTGCCAGAAGGTCTGCCCCGAGCAAACGCTGATGGTAATGAGGTAGCCAGTTGAAGATGGGCAAATAGCGTTTGAACATAAGCTCCTGAGCATCTGCTGAATAGGTACCGACAAAGTAACGTTAAAAGGACTGATAGTTTAGCGCGTTACGCGCTGAATGACGGCATTGTCCACGCTATCTCATCGTTTTGTTGGCCTTCCCCCAAAGTGCTACTTATTTCATTAGCATAACCCGTTAAGCTCACTGAGAGAGCAGCCTCTCCCTATCGCATCGTTCAAAACTCAACAACGTCAATTAAAAAAGAGTGACTCATATGCGACTATTTCGTTGGCTTGTACCATTGCTACTGATCATTGCGGCGACGTTGCTAGTGTCGCTTTCCGGGCCATGGGCCTATGCGGCACTGGTCTGCGCAACGCTAGCCGGCGTGACGGCGGTGGCCAGCGCCCTTTATGCAATTTATAACGCGGGTCACCAACCCTCGAGTCAGCGCGAACTACTGAAGCCGCTGCGTGATTACGGTTCCTTGCGGGCCATGTCGTACCGATTGATGAAACGGGCTAGCAGTACCGCCATCGCCTCGGCAGAAGTGTCTCACTATGCCGACCTAATGGCTCAGCGCTTGGGCAAACAGGAGGGTATGGCGAGCGAGGCATCCTCGAGCATGAGCGCGATCAACACCGCTATCGTGCAGGTGAGCTCAAGTGCGTCTCATGTGGCTGCACTGGCTGAGAGCGCACGGCAGTCGAGCCATCACAATCACGATGAGCTGACGGCGATCATTCACGACATGACCGAGGTGGCCGAACGCTCTAGCCAAGCACTTGAGATGTTAACGGCGCTCAACGATAAAATCGAACGCGTTCGAAACGTGACCTCCATGATCGAAGATATCGCAGAGCAAACGCATCTTCTCTCACTGAATGCGTCTATTGAGGCGGCTCGCGCTGGTGAGCATGGTCGGGGGTTTGCCGTCGTCGCAGGAGAGGTGCGTAATCTGGCGATGAAAACGTCTACCGCTACGCAGAGCGTCGACGAGTTGGTTAAAGATATGCATCAAAGTGGCCATAGCGTGGTGGTCACGATGGGCGATTTGATGACCCGGGTACGCGAACGTTCTCAAGGGATGCAGCGGGTAGGTAGCAGTTTAGCGACGATAACCGAAGAGTTCGATCAAGTTCAGCAAGAGATCACAAGCGTTGCAGAGGCAATGAGCAGCACCAGAGCGCACAGCCAAACCGTCGCCGACAGCCTGCGTCAATTGGAGAAGGATGTCGACGAAGGCAATCGCAACATGCATGAACTCGCCTTACAAGCGCGAGCGCTGATGGACGCTGCCGAAGGGGTCGACGGCGAGCTAGCGCAACAGCGGCTGCTAGGGCGGCATCAAACGGTCTTTCTAGCCGCTCGGCGCACTGCCGATCATATCGGAAAGCTGTTCGAGGCGGCTATTGCCCGAGGAGAGCTGTCCGAAGCCATGCTATTCCAGCCCGACTATGCACCCATAGACGGTACACGGCCACCGCTATACCACACGGGATATGACCACTTCACTGATCAGCAACTGCCTACGCTCCAAGAGCCGCTACTCGGTGAATATAGCCTAAGCTATGCCATTGCCTGTGATCGAAATGGTTACGTACCTACCCATAACGCGGCGGTGAGTCGTGAGCCGACTGGCGATTATGAGCACGATCTCAAATACTGCCGCAGCAAGCGTATTTTTGACGACCCAACCGGAAGCCGCTGTGGTGCCCACGAGAAGCCACTGTTACTGCAGACCTACAAACGCGATACGGGAGAGATCATGCATGACCTCTCCGTGCCTATTTATATCAACGGCAAACATTGGGGCGGTTTCCGGGTAGGGTATCAGCCCGAAAAAGAAACCGCCGAAGGTTTGAGCGATCAACAGGCAGTGCTGGCGAACTCAAGCCATCGCCTGGCGCGGGCGTGACTGCCAGGATGACCAAGAGTAGAGCGCCAAGCCCGTCCAGATCATCATGAACGTGGCGAGTTGAATCAGGCCTAGCGGCTCGCCGAATACCGTCAGTGCAATCAAAAACTGGATGCTGGGGTTGATGTACATCAGAAACCCCAGCGTTGCTAATCGCAGGCGGCGGGCCGCACCAGCAAACGCCATAAGAGGGAGGGCGGTCAAAACGCCACTTACGACGAGAAGCGCAGACATAGGGGCATCATGCAAAAAGTGCGACGCTCCCTGCCAGCTCATCCACGTTAGCGCGAGCAACGCTAAAGGAAACAGCAGCAGTGTTTCTACGAAAAGTCCCGATAATCCATCCAGCGGTACCTGCTTACGAAACAATCCATAGCTACCAAAGCTCAATGCTAGCAGTAAGCTAATCCACGGTAACTCGCCTAGCATGACGAACTGAATGGTAATCGCCAGGCTGGCAAGACCCAAGGCCACTAGCTGTAATTTGGCCATCACTTCACGCAGCACTAGCATACCCAGTGCCACGTTCACCAAAGGGGTGAGAAAGTAGCCTAAACTGGCCTGAAGCACTTGTTGGGTTTCGACGGCATAAATGTAAATGCCCCAGTTAAAGGCAATGAGCAGCGCACAGGCCAGTACACGCCCTAGACGTCTGGGCTCGATCAGCGCAGCCATTACCGGCGGCCAGCGACGCAGTACGCTGATCAATCCCACCAGAAATAGGCACGACCATAAAATTCGATGTATCAAAATCTCGAGAGCCGGGACCCCATCGAATAGAGCAAAAAAGAGCGGGAAACACCCCCACATAGTGTAGGCCGTCAAGCCGAACATAACGCCCTTTACCGCCTCGGGGTCCCGCGTAGCGGATGGAAGCATAGCAGCCTCATTAAGTAAAAATGCTAATCTAGCACACTATCAACGAACACACCGACGCAAAGGAGACGTGGCATGAGCCAATTGAAAACTAGCTTGGTGCAGTGCGATTTACGTTGGGAAGACCCGCAAGCCAATCATGAACATTTAGAGGCGCTACTCGGTGATTTGGATGGTCGCGATACGGATCTGATCGTGTTACCCGAGATGTTCGCCACAGGCTTTACCATGAACTCTCGCGAGATGGCGCAGCCCATGGCCGAGAGTCAGAGCGTGGCGTGGCTACAGAGCCAGGCGCAGGCGAGAAACTGTGTTCTGACGGGGAGTGTGGCCATTGTAGATGATGGCCAATACTACAATCGCATGGTTTGGGCGACGCCTGACGGTGAATTGCACTACTACGATAAGCGTCACCTGTTCCGCATGGCTGGCGAGCACGAGCGCTACGGGATGGGGTCAACGCGCCATATCGTCGAACTCAAGGGGTTCAAGCTTCAATTGAGCGTATGCTACGACCTACGCTTTCCCGTTTGGATGCGCCAGCAGCCAGCAGAGGATGAACATTTCGAGTATGATGCCATCCTGTGCGTCGCTAACTGGCCCGCTCCCCGTCGACATCCGTGGCGTACGCTGTTACAAGCACGCGCGGTAGAGAACCTCGCCTATGTGGTAGGGGTAAATCGTGTGGGTGAAGACGCCAAAGGGCTAGCCTACAGCGGCGACTCCATGCTGGTCGATTTTAAAGGCGAACCGCTGATCGACCAGCCCGCCCATACTCCGTTCATTGAAACGGGGGTGTTAGATAAAACGGAACTCGATGCCTTTCGTGACAAATTTCCTGCTTGGCAAGATGCCGATCGCTTTACGTTACTGCCAGGAGTCGGGCACTAATGCGGCTTGATCGTTTTTTAAGTGAAACCACACCGCTGACTCGCAGTTTGGCAAAACGTGCGCTTAAAAACGGGGAGGTGACCCTCAATGGCGACCCTATCAAACAGGCGGCCACCCAGATCGATACCGGCAACGATGAGGTACTGCTCAACGGCGAACGGCTTACCTTGGTGGGCCTTCGTTACCTGATGATGCATAAACCCGCAGACGTGGAGTGCACGGCGCGCCGGGGGCTTTATCCGCGGGTGATTGACATTATCGATGTGCCCAAGGTCGAACGACTACAGCCAGTCGGGCGCTTAGACGTGGACACCACCGGCCTGTTACTGCTAACCGATGATGGCCAATGGTCTCATCGGGTGACTTCGCCACGCCATCGCTGTGCTAAAGTCTACGTGGCCGAGCTTGCCGACCCTATGGAAGACGAGACCGCCGAATGGGCAGTAGAGCAAGTCGCTCAGGGGATTCTTCTTGAGGGTGAAGAAACACCGACGCACCCGGCCATCCTTCGATTCGTGACTCCCAAGAAAGCGGAGCTAACCATTACGGAAGGGCGTTACCACCAAGTAAAACGCATGTTCGCCGCGTTAGGCAATCATGTTACTGCGTTGCACCGCCACTCGGTCGGTGACGTAGTGCTGCCAGATGACCTTGCCCCAGGCGAGTGGCGCGAGCTTACACCTGAAGAGATCGCTAGTTTCTAGCCAGCATTTCGCTGTTGAACGCTGCCCGCAGCATACTCCTGAAGGCAGCGTTTTAGTGCGTGCTTTTTTATACCGTTATCTTAATTGTTGACGCTTCTCAAAGCCAACGTCACCTTTTAAAGATGACAGACTAAACGGTTAACCAACGACAAAAGGGACGTATTAGTAGAGGTGTGCCGCTTCGATAAGGGCCTTGGTATAGGGGTGGCGAGGGGCGGCCAGGACCTCTAGGCAGTTCCCTTGTTCGATCACTTCGCCATCTTTTAGCACCATGATTCGGTGAGCCATGGCGCGCACCACGGCGAGATCATGGCTGATGAACAAATAGCTGAGCTGGCGGCGTGCTTGAAGGTCGCGTAGTAGCACCACGAGCTGCTTTTGCACGGTACGGTCGAGCGCAGAAGTGGGTTCGTCCAGCACAAGAAGCTCCGGCTCTAAAATGATCGCTCGAGCGACGGCAATGCGTTGACGTTGGCCACCGGAAAACTCATGAGGGTAGCGGTCGGCGCAGCTCTTTGGCAAGCCGACCTCACTGAGAGTGCGGTGAACTCGCTCGGTCACTTCCATCTCACTCAGCGTTGGGAAGTGAAAGCGTAACCCTTCACTGATGATATCGAACACGGGCATACGGGGAGATAGGGCGCCATATGGGTCCTGAAACACCATTTGAAAACGGTGCCGCTGACGGCGTAACGCCTCCCCAGTGAATTGGCTCAGTGTCGTGTCGCCCAGCTTGACGTCGCCTTGGCTCGCTACCAAGCGCATGATGGCGGAGGCAAGGGTCGTCTTTCCAGATCCCGACTCACCGACGATGCCTAGTGTTTCACCTGGTGTAAGGCTGAGATCAGTGGCTTTTAGCGCTTCGAATGCGGGCGGTTGACGCTGGAATAGGCGTGTTTTAGGGCGCGCGAAACTGACCCGGAGTTGTCGAGTGGTCAGCAAAGAGTGAGTGTTCGAAGGTTCGGCTGGGCGGCCCTCAGGCTCAGCGGCAATCAACGTTTTAGTGTAATCGCTTTGCGGTCGGCGAAACACGTCCTCGACTCGACCGCTTTCCTGCAACTTGCCTTGGTACATGACGCAAACGCGATCGGCATGACGACGGACCAGATTCAGATCGTGGCTAATCAGCAATACGCCCATGTCGTGACGGTCACGTAGCTCTTTGAGTAGCGCTAGGATGTCCTGTTGCACGGTCACATCCAGCGCGGTCGTCGGCTCGTCTGCAATCAATAGCGCAGGGTCGTTAGCAATCGCCATGGCGATCATCACCCGCTGGCGCTGGCCACCGGAGAGCTGGTGGGGCCAAGCGTCCAGAAGTTCTTCTGGCCGAGGCAGCTTTACCTGCTCGAGAAGCGCTTTGGCTCTCTGCCGGGCCGCTTGGCCATTTAGGCCTTGGTGTAGTCGGAGGGTTTCGCCAATTTGCTTGCCGATGCGATGCAGAGGGTTGAGTGACGTCATCGGCTCCTGAAAAATGAACCCCACGCGGTTGCCGCGAATGCCGTTCCAGTCACGTTTGCTTAGCTGTGTTAGATCGGTGCCTTCTAGCCAACGTTGACCGCGCACTTCTGCATTGCTGGGCAATAGGTCAATGGCACCCAGCGCAGAGACCGACTTTCCTGACCCAGACTCGCCAACGATC
Organism: Vreelandella piezotolerans; assembly: GCF_012427705.1. Classification (NCBI taxonomy): domain Bacteria; kingdom Pseudomonadati; phylum Pseudomonadota; class Gammaproteobacteria; order Oceanospirillales; family Halomonadaceae; genus Vreelandella; species Vreelandella piezotolerans. The sequence goes on from NZ_CP048602.1 coordinate 1,839,864, forward strand.
GCGAGCGTTTCACCCGGGTTTACCGACAGTGAAAGGTCATCTACAACGACCTTGCCATCAAAGGCCACCGTGAGTCCATCGAGTGTCAGCAGCGGTTGTGGGGTTGGCTCAGACATGAGTCGTTTCCTGGGCAGTAGAGGGACGCTGCTTAACGTGGCGCGGGTCGAACGCATCGCGTAAGCCTTCCCCGATAAACACCAACAGAGACAGCATGATGGCTAGGGTCATGAAGGCGGTGATGCCAAGCCACGGCGCATGCAGATTGTTCTTGCCCTGTGCGGCGAGTTCCCCGAGCGACGGGGCCCCGGGTGGCAATCCAAAACCTAGAAAATCCAGTGCCGTTAGGGTCCCAATGGCGCCGGTAAAAATGAACGGAATGAACGTTAGGGTAGCGACCATTGCATTGGGCAGCACGTGGCGCCACATGATCAGGCGAGAGGGCAACCCCACGGCTTTTGCGGCGCGGACGTACTCCAGGTTGCGGGCGCGCAGAAATTCGGCGCGCACGATGTCGACTAGCCCCAGCCAGGAAAAGAGCAGCATGATACCTAGCAGCCACCAAAAGCCTGGCTGTACGAAGCTTGCCAGTATGATCAGCAAAAACAGCACCGGCAGTCCCGACCAGATTTCGGTGATCCGTTGACCGATCAAGTCGACTTTGCCACCAAAATAGCCCTGCACGCCGCCTGCGATAACACCGATCACCAGCGAGCCCGCCGTCAATACCAGCGCGAACGCCACAGAGAGCCTGAAGCCGTAAATGACGCGGGCCAAGACATCGCGGCCTTGGTCATCGGTGCCTAGCCAGTGGCGGCGGTCCGGCGGTGCAGGGGACGGGCGCGTCATCTGCATATCGAGCGTTTGGTAAGAGAACGGAATGAGGGGCCAGAGCGCCCAACCGTGGTTGCTAATCTGTTGCTGAATGAAGGGGTCTAGATAATCCGTGCGGGTCGGTAAAAAGCCACCAAACTCGGTTTCTGGATAATCGACCAATAGCGGCACGTACCACTGACCGTCGTACTGCATGACGATGGGTTTGTCGTTGGCGATGAGCTCGGCGAATAAGCTGATGAGAAACAGAACGGCGAACAGCCACAGCGAAACCCGCGCGCGGCGATTATCGCGAAACGCGGCGAGTCGCCGAAGCGTGATGGGCGATAGGCGAGAGGTGATTGCGCACATATCAAGACTCCCTCGACGCGAAATCGATACGCGGGTCGACCCACACGTAGGTAAGATCCGATACCAGTTTGAGCAGCAGGCCAATCACGGTATAGAGAAAGAGCGTGCCAAAGATGACCGGATAGTCGCGCTGCATGACGGCCTCGAAACCAAGCAGACCAAGGCCATCCAGTGAGAAAATCACTTCGATGAGCAGCGCACCGGTAAAGAAAATACCAATCATGGCTGATGGCAGCCCAGCGATGATGATCAGCATGGCGTTACGAAACACGTGCCCGTAGAGCACGCGTTGCTCATCGGCACCTTTGGCGCGTGCGGTGAGCACGTACTGCTTATGTATTTCATCCAAAAAGCTGTTTTTGGTCAGCATGGTCAGGGTGGCAAAACTGCCGATTGAGGCCGCGATAACGGGCAGCGTGATATGCCAGAAGTAGTCTTTTATCTTGCCCCATGCCGACAGGTCGTCAAAGCCTGGCGAGGTTAGCCCGCGTAGCGGAAACCAATCTAGATAGGTTCCCCCAGCAAACAGAACAATGAGTAGAATGGCGAATAGAAAGCCGGGAATGGCGTAGCCAACGATCACCAGCCCCGATGTCCAAACGTCGAAACGCGAGCCATGGCGTAGCGCTTTGCGAATGCCCAGAGGAATGGAAATCAGGTAGACCAGCAAGGTGGTCCATAGGCCGAGTGACACCGATACGGGGAGCCGCTCTATCATTAAATCGATCACCGGACGATCACGAAAGAAACTGGTGCCAAAATCTAAGGTTAGGTAGTCCGTCATCATGCCGATGAAGCGTTCATGGGCAGGTTTGTCGAAACCAAACTGCTGTTCGAGCTGCTCGATGAAGCGCGGGTCGATGCCCCGTGCGCCACGGGAATCATCATTGATCTGAACATCCGCACCGCCCATGTCCAAGCGTGTACTGGCCATGGCATTGGCACCTTCGAAGCGAGCCAGCATTTGATCGATCGGCCCGCCTGGCGCGGCTTGTACGATCATGAAGTTGAGCAGCATGATACCGAACAGCGTCGGAATCATTAGTAGCAGTCGGCGTAAGGTATAGCGAGCCACAATGCACTCCATGAATGGACGACAACAAGGAGGGTTGTCGGCAAGCGTTATCGGCGCTGGTTATCAGCGATGGTTGGCAGCATTCGTTCAAACTCACCCCGGGGCAGGCATGCCTACCGGCGGCGATTGCGTCGCTGAAGCGCCGCTTCACGTTCGGTATCTACCCACCAAGCATCGAGATCCATGGCGTAATCAGGAAAAGGTTCTGGGTAGCCAAACTTATCCCACACGGCGATGCGTGTCTCGCCAGAGTGGTAATGCGGAATCACATAAAAGCCCCAACGTAGCACACGGTCAAGGGCGCGGGTGGCCGTATCCAGTGATTCCCGGTCATCGGCTCGAATGATCTCTTCCACCAATGCGTCGACGGCTGGATGGGCCAGCGCCATACGGTTGCGGCTTTGTGGCGCTTCGGCGGCAGCGCTGGTCCAGTAATCGCGCTGTTCGTTCCCAGGGTTATTGGATTGAGGAAAGTGGCTAATGACCATGTCGTAGTCGTAATCCCGCACCCGGTTAAGGTACTGGTTAATATCGACAATGCGCATGGACGTCTGGATGCCTAGGCGTGCCATGTTGCGTAACATCGGTTGTACCACGCGCTCCAGCCCTGAATCATATAGGAGCACTTCGAGGGAGAGGGGGCGCTCCTGATCATCTACCAGTACCCCCTCCTCAACGCGGTAGCCTGCCTCACGAAGCAGGCTTAACGCCAACCGCAGCCGCTCGCGTAGTTCAACCGGGTGATCGATGGGTAAGGGCGCCGTAAACAGCCTGTCTGATCGATGTGACGCCAAAAGCTCATCACGGTATGGCTGTAGTAGCGCCAGTTCCTCATCGGAAGGCATGCCGACCGCTTCCATTTCGGAGTTTTGAAAGAAGCTCTCGGTTCGGGCGTAAGTGTTGTAAAAAATATTGGTATTGAGCCAGGGGAAGTCGAACGTCAGGCTCAAGGCTTCTCGTACACGTGGGTCCTGAAACTTCTCTTTACGCAGATTGAAAACGAACGCCTGCATCATCGATGGGTTAACGTCGGGTACGGTAATCCTCTCGATTAGCCCGTCACGGTAAGCAGGAAAATCGTAGCCGATGGCCCAGGTGGCGGCACGCGCATCGATACGAAAATCGGTGAGGCCCGCTTTGAACGCTTCCCAGGCAATGTCCCGATCCCGGTAGTACTCGTAGATGACCCGATCGATGTTATAGCGCCCGATATTGACGGGCAGGTCTTTACCCCAATAGTTTTCGTCGCGCTGGTAAACGATGCGACGCCCAGGGTCTACCTCACTAATACGGTATGGTCCTGAGCCAGGGTGAGCGGCAAGCGTCGGAGCGCTAAAATCACGAGGCTCCCAATAATGTCGGGGTAGGATGGGAAGCTGCGCCACGATCAGGGGCAACTCTCGAGAGTCGGTGTCATTGAATTCAAAGCGCACCTGATGCTCGTTCAACGCGATGGCTTTCTCGACGCCTGCGTAATAACTGGCATAGAAAGGGTTGCCCTGTTCGCGAAGAAGGTCGAACGAGAAAACGACGTCGTAGGCGGTTAGGGGCTCTCCATCCTGAAAGCGGGCTTGTTCGCGCAGGTCAAACTCGATCCAGCGACGCTCCGGATCCAAACGCACGCCTTCTGCTAACAGGCCGTAAAGGCTAAAAGGCTCGTTAGGGTTACTCGCCATCAACGTGTCATAGATTTGCGAGATACCGGTGGCTGGCGTACCGCGAATGATGAAGGGATTGGTCGAGTCGAAGCTGCCGCCGACCGCAGTGTGAGTGATGGAGCCACCCTTGGGCGCTTGAGGGTTTACGTGGGGGAAGTAGGCGAAATCTTCGGGTAGCGCCGGGCTATCGTAAAGCGATAGCCCATGTACCGTCTCGACCGGGACGGTACTGGGCGCGCTGCCAAGCATCTCTTCCGAGGCCCATAGCGAACAGCTCAGCAGCAGTGTGCTGATCAATAATCCCGTCTTTTTGAGCATGACGCTGCGTGCCATCGGTAAACTTCCTGTTGTAACCTTGCCTCAACGTTATAATGCCCGTGTATGACTGTGCTATCGTCTCTGCTACCGATCCGAGAGTGACAGTAGCTGCCCAGGCTGAAGGGCTTCGGGGCGCTCGATAGCATTCCAGCGGATTAAGTCTTGCTGATCAACGTTATATCGGGCAGCAATCGTTGACAGATTATCCCCTCGCTCGACGCGATGCACCTCTGGGGTAGCGGTCGAGGCCAGCGTCGTGTCGTTGGCTTGCGAAAGCTGAGCTAATACCTGCGTATCTACCTCTTCTGGCACCAGGAGCGTCTGCGCGCTACGTGGGTCGAGGCTGCCATTGAGCAGACCAGGGTTTAGCTCGGCTAGCGCTGATTGGCTGACATCCAATAGTTGGGATGCTTGTGCCAAGCTGACGGGCTGCTCCAGCTGCACTTTGGCAAAGGCAGGATCTGGATGGATGTCCGGCAGTTTGACGCCATACTTGTCGGGCTCGTTGATGATGGTGGCAATGGCTTTTAACTTGGGTACGTACTGCATGGTTTCATGGGGCAGTGATAGGTCCCAATATTTGCCGGCTAGCCCTTGGCTCTGTGCTTGGCGCTGGGCACGATTGACGGTGCCTGCGCCCGCATTATAAGCGGCTAGCGAGAGCATCAGATCTCCCTCGTACCACTCATCGGCCTGCATTTCCAGATAATCCAGCGCTGCTTCCGTCGAAGTGACCACATCCAATCGGCCGTCATAGTTGCCATTACGTACTAGCCCCAATGCGTCACCCGTACCGGGCATGAACTGCCATAAGCCGGCTGCACCGAGATGGCTTCGTGCGCTAGGGTCAAAGGAGCTCTCGACAAAGGGAATCAGAGCGATTTCACCGGGTAAGCCGCGGTCACTCACTTGTTGAGCGATCCAAGCGAGCCACGGTGTGGCACGTTCGGTAATGGCCGCGATGTTTTCCGGGCTAGAGCGATAGTACTCGATCCATTCATCGACTCTGGATTGAGCATCGGCGGGAAGGTTCTTATCCTGCCACTGGAAGCTCGAGCGTAGCGAGCTCCACGCATCCTGGGGCTCCAGTACCAGCGACTCCCAGAAGTGGTGATGCAGCGCAGTGGGCTGGAAGCGTGCGGTACGTTCGTTCCCATTATTCGCCACGGCATCATTGACGGTGGTATAGGTCAGATTCGGATCGGTGGCAGATGCTTGTGAGCTGGCTGCAGCGGCCAAAAAAAGGCCCATTACTACGGTACTCCCAGCGCTTAACAATAAGCGCTGGCGAATCGTTCGATAGGTCATAGTCGAGTTCGTTTCTAGTCGATAGCGTTCTTAAAAACGGTTCTTCCACTCCCGAAGAGTGGTGAACGTAGCGAGATTGTCATCGTTAGACCCCTGGCATCCCGCCGCTTGGCGCACGCTGTCGGTGCCCACGCGCAAGTAGGGGTTGATCGTCAGCTCGCGTCCTATCGTGCTGGGTAACGTCGGCCGGTCCAATGCCCGTGCCTTCTCACACTCCTGCAGTGTGTATGTCACAGCGTCATTGTCAGGGTCGGCAGCACGTGCAAACGTCAGGTTTGCTTGCGTATATTCATGCGCTGCAAAGACCAGTGTATCCTCGGGGAGTTCCGCTAAACGATTCAATGAGCTGAACATTTGCTCGGGTGTGCCTTCGAACAGGCGCCCGCAGCCTGCGCAAAACAGCGTATCGCCGCAGAAAAGCAAGGCGGGAATGCCGGGAGCGAAATAACTAATGTGGTCAAGAGTGTGTCCCGGTGTCGCCATGACATCGAACAGGCGACCCATGATGCGCACCTGATCACCGTCCCTCACGCGAACGTCGATTCCTTGGATGTCAGGGTTGTCGGGGCCAATGACGCGAGGAGAGTAGCGTTTGATGAGCGCATCCAAACCGCCAACGTGATCCTGGTGATGGTGAGTGATCAGTATGGTGTCTAGGGTGAGCGCCTCACGTTCGAGGATGTCAATGACAGGCGCTGCTTCACCGGGGTCCACCACGCAAACGCTTTGACTGGTATCTTGTCTTATGAGCCAAATATAGTTGTCGCTTAGGGCGGGTATCGGTGTCACGCTCATCATGGGCGAGATCCTTTGAATGCTAAAAATGCGTAAAGTCCAACCATGCGCTGTCGCGCGCAAAACTGATACAAATAGACGTTAAAAAGCCGTTACTGTGGAGGGAAGCGCCGTTTATGTCAAATTCGCCAAAAGCCGACAGCTTGGCGCAGCGCTTGACCTGCGCGCAGGCTTACTGGCAATCCGATGCAGGCCGAGCGCTTTGGGAAACCCAACGTGCCTGCCTGGGCCCTGTGGTAGAAGGCCGCAAAGGCGGCCACAGTCTCGAAATGGGCATGGGGCCAGCAATGATGGGTATGTCATTGATTACACACCCGATTCGCTGGGCTCCCAGCCGCGCCTTGGCAGAGAGCGATGCCTCGTTGGTGTGCCCGCCGGATCAATGGGCACTGCCTGACCGTTGCCTGGATACGGTGGTCATTCACCACTGGCTGGAACACCTTCATGAGGCTCACCATACCCTTCGGGAGGCGGCTCGCGTAACGGCGGATAATGGCGTTCTGGTTCTGTTTGGATTCAACCCGCTCGGTTTGAATGGCTTAACACAGCGCTGGCGCAAGCAACAAACGGCCTTCCCCTGGAACGGCCACTGGCGTTCGGCGAACCGTTTAAAGGATTGGTTGGCGTTTGTCGACTTTGAGGTTGAGCGCGTAGACTACTGCTGTTTTCGTGGCCCACTCAGTACAGCTTGCGGTGTGCGCTGGGAGGCTTGGGGGAGGCGGCATAATTTGCCGCTGGGCGAAAGTTATATGATCCAAGCCCAACGACGCCAGCGTCATGCCCCCGTTCAGCGCGTCAAATTTGGTCTAAGTGCTCCGATCGCGCCCTCTTCGTTGGGCGCTACACGGACGGGCGCTCCCTGGAGCCACTCGAAGAGCCAGCGTCGTTTAAAAAAGGATAGTGAACGTGATTAAGCAAGCAGCCGAGGGGCTGCCCCAGGTAACGGTGTATACCGATGGGGCCTGTCGAGGAAATCCGGGCCCAGGCGGCTGGGGTGTCGTGTTGGAAAGCGGACCCCATCAAAAGACATTGAAAGGCTATGAGGCCGAGACCACCAACAACCGCATGGAGTTGACGGCAGCGATCATGGCACTGCGTGCTTTGAACAAGCCTTGCAGCGTTGCGTTATGGACAGACTCGCAATACGTCCGCCAGGGCATTACCCAGTGGATCCATAACTGGGTCAAACGCGGCTGGAAAACGGCGGCCAAGCAGCCTGTCAAAAATGCCGAATTGTGGAAAACGCTTCATGAAGAGACGCATCGCCATCGCGTAGAGTGGCACTGGGTGAAAGGGCATAGCGGCCATCCAGGCAACGAGCGTGCCGATGAGCTGGCCAACGAAGCCATCGATGAACATCAAAGGAGAGCGGCATGCGTCAAGTCATCCTAGATACGGAAACGACGGGTATCGATCCCAAAGATGGGCACCGTTTAGTGGAGATTGGTGCCGTCGAGATGGTCAATCGTCGTTTTACCGGACGGACTTACCATCAGTACATCAATCCCGAGCGCCATATCGACGCTGAGGTGGTCGCGGTCCACGGCATCGATGATGCCAAAGTAGCGAACGAGCCTGTATTTGCTGAGATCGCCGATGCGTTTTGGGCGTTCATCGAAGGGGCCGAGTTGGTCATTCACAATGCCCCCTTCGATGTCGGATTCATCGACCATGAGCTAGGCATGCTCAACAAACGCCGTCGGGCACCCGCGCTCGGACCGGTGCGAGACCATTGCCGAATCCTCGATACGTTGGTCATGGCGCGTGAAATGCACCCGGGGCAACGTAATAATCTCGACGCGTTGTGCAAACGCTATGATATCGACAATGGACACCGCGTACTTCACGGCGCTTTGCTAGACGCCGAAATACTGGCCGATGTGTATCTGGCTATGACCGGCGGCCAAACGGCGCTGACCTTGGATGCCGATAGCGGCAGTGACAAGCGTCAGCAGAATGAAGCGAACGAAGGTCTTTCGGTGCGTCGCTTATCACTGTCGCCTGGGCAACTGCGTGTCATTCGCCCCACCCAAGAGGAGCGGGCAGCTCATCAGGCCAAATGTGAGGCCCATCAGTTGCGCTGGCTAGACGGATCCGCTGCCGATGCTTAAGCGCCAAATCCCCCATCATGTCAAAGAGGGGCGTGTGATACGTGTCTCTCGCAGTCACATTGCGCCTGCGCCTATCAAGAGTGAGCTATCGCCGCTGCAGCCTCTCCAACCATGGACTGAGCAGATGCAGCCACTGTGCTATTGGTACGATGAACCGGTGGCACTGCTGGTGGAAACCCAACCCGGCGACGACTGGATAGAGGGGCGACAGTGGCTGGGACAGTTGCCCGCATCCTGGTTTAGCTTGCTATCGACGGCACTACAAGTGGGTGCGTGGCTGGAGAATCACCGTTTTTGCGGACGTTGCGGAGAAAGAGCCACCAAGCTCGAAGCCGAGTTTGCCATGCACTGTCACTCCTGTGGGCACCGTAACTATCCGCGCATTTCGCCCTGTATCATTACGCTGGTCACCAGCGGTGAGGCAATGCTGCTAGCGCGCAGTCCGCGCTTTCCTCCTGGGCGCTACTCCACGTTGGCCGGTTTTATCGAACCGGGGGAGTCTGCGGAGGAGGCCGTACATCGAGAAATTTTCGAAGAGGTAGGGGTGCACGTGGATCGGTTACGATATCACCATAGTCAGGCGTGGCCCTTCCCGCACTCGCTCATGCTGGGTTTTTTTGCCGAGGCCACGACAAAGCGCATTCGGATCGATGGTGTAGAGATTAGCGATGCTGCATGGTTCTCGCCGCGGCAGCTTCCGTCGCTGCCGCCGCCTTACTCCATTTCTCGCGACTTGATTGAAACGCATTTAGCAAGGTGGCGCGAGTAGGACGTGTTTATTGGCTGGGGAACAGGCTGGTCAGCTTGGTGGCGAGCATGACGTTACCGGTGGCCTTCAATTTACCGGTCATGAACGCCGTCATGCCATTGATCTCACCGTTCATGATGCCCTTCAGCGTGTCCGTACTCATGCTCAGGCTGACCGACGGATCGTCGTGCTCGCCCTCATGCACGCCGAGCGTACCATCCTGGATATCCAAGTAGTGACTGCCCGCATCGGCGAAGTGAAACTGAAAGACTTCGTGCATCCCTTTGGCCGCCTCGGGGTTAAAGCGAGATTGCAACTTATCAAGTGTGGTGGATGACATAGGATCGTTCCTAAGTGTGAGTGGTGTGATTAACGTACCATGTTTGGATGAGATTATTTCAAACAATTGTTTTAATCAAGCCTGCGGTCACTAACGCGAAAAGCAGGCTTGATTGATAACAAAAAAGCAAACGTTTCAAACACAGCAGAGGAGAGTGACGATGGCTGAGTGGGTCGTGGAAATGGGCACATTCTTACTGCAAACCACGCTGATCATGGGGGCCGTCGGGCTATTGCTGATCATCGTTATGCGCAGCAAAGAGACTGGCGAACATGGCCTGAAGCTGCATGTCGAGTCGCTCAATGATCAGCGTCGGGCACGCCAGCGCCGTCTGCGTGTGACGACGACCGTCCAAGGGGCGCGTAAAAAGCTCATCAAAGCGTTTCGTCAGGAGGAGAAGGCCAGGCAAAAAGCAGCCAAACAAGGTCATAGTGGCAGTTCATCGCAACAAAACGTTTGGGTCTTGGACTTTCATGGCGATATCAAAGCGTCTCAGGCGGAACGGTTTGCCCAGGAAGTGTCTGCGGTGATCGACGTAGCCAGTGCCGATGATGAAGTCATCGTCAGGCTCGAATCAGCGGGCGGTCTGGTACATGCCTATGGCCTAGCAGCCGCCCAGCTCGATCGACTCAGAGAAGCGGGTCTGACGACGACGGTGTGCATTGACAAAGTGGCTGCTAGTGGGGGCTATATGATGGCCTGCACCGCCAGTCACATCAAAGCCGCACCCTTTGCAGTGATCGGCTCGATTGGCGTAGTGGCGCAAGTGCCAAATATCCACCGCTTGCTCAAACGTAACGATATCGATGTCGAGCTGCTGACTGCCGGTAAATACAAGCGCACGTTGACGGTTCTGGGAGAGAACACCGAAGAGGGGCGCGAGAAGTTCATCGATGATTTGGAAAACACGCACCGTTTGTTCAAAGAGTATGTCTCCCGACATCGTCCAGAGATGGATATCGACACGCTCGCGACAGGCGAAATTTGGTATGGCAGTGAAGCGTTGGAGCAAAAGCTGGTGGATAGTATCGGTACCAGTGAGGCTTACCTGGTGGAGCGAATCGCCAACGCACAGGTGTACCGCGTCAAGCTAGAGCCGCCGAAAACACTTAGCCGTAAGGTGGGGTTGGCGGTGTCGGCGGGGGTAGAGCATGCCATTGTGAAGGCGCTAGGCGTGGTCGATGCCGCAGGGTGGCAGCGCCGCTAACATCGGTGGCTGGCGGCGATGGTGCGCTACGCCGCATAGTGTTGCGCCAGGGTGGCGATGATCGCCTTGGCGCTTTCACTGCTCAGAGAGTAGTAAATGGTTTGTGACTCCCTGCGGGTATTGACCAACTGGTCACGACGTAAGATGGCTAGATGCTGTGACAAGGCCGATTGGCTCAACGAGAGCTGCTGATTGATTTGTGTCACTGACAATTCTTTCTCAGCCAGTAGGCACAGAATCTGCAAGCGTTTTTCGTTGGCTAGTGCTTTAAGCAATTGCGTGCCCGCCTCGATGGCGTGACCATTATGTTCCAGAAGTCGTGTAGCGGCGCTCGTAGAAGCAGACATGAAAATCTCCTTGCCTACACTGTTATGACAGCGTTGTTATAGGTTATGTAGCCATCGTCGCGTCGCGAGGATTGGGTTGTTTAATGATCAGTAATTTAGGGGTTTTTGTCCAAATATGGGTTTAACGATCTATCAATGATAATAGGTCGTGCGTTGTCGACAATGCTGGCGTTTAGATGCGTCTTTGGTCGTGTTTACACCCATAGTATGAGGGTGGGTTGGTGAATTACTTTATAAAGTGTCAACAATCCATCTTTGCTTTAAAGATGCTCTTTCATTGACACAATAATCACAAGGTCACCATGAGCCTCTACCAGCGTACCTACCAACACGCCATCGAACATCCAGACATGTTTTGGGCCGAGCAAGCCAAGCGAGTGCCCTGGTACACACCACCTAGCACCATTCTCTATTACGATGAGCAGCAGCATGCGCGCTGGTTTCACGACGGAGAGCTGAATATCTGCTACGCCGCCATCGACTACCATGTCGAGCAAGGTCGCGGCGATCAGCCTGCGCTGTACTGGGACTCCCCGGTCACCAACTCAAAACAAACGCTGAGTTACCAAGCGCTGCGCGATCGAGTGGCGCATGTTGCGGGCGGGCTCGCCAAGCTGGGCGTGAACAAAGGTGATCGCGTGATCATCTATATGCCCATGGTGCCCGAAGCGATGATTGCCATGTATGCCTGCGCCCGCTTGGGCGCGGTTCATTCGGTGGTATTTGGTGGTTTTGCCCCCCATGAGCTGGCGGTACGTATCGAAGATGCCGAACCCAAAGTGGTCATCGCTGCCTCCTGCGGTGTCGAAGTCGATAAAGTGCTGCCCTACAAGCCGATCGTCGACAAAGCTATCTCTCTAAGCAGCTTCAAACCCGATGCTTGTGTGATCTACCAACGCGATGTGCACCGCGTCGAGCTGCAGCCTGGCGATGTGGATTGGCAGACGCTGGAGGCAGAGGCGCTTTATGTTGAGTGTGTCCCCGTCAAAGCCACTGACCCGCTTTACATACTGTATACCTCTGGCACCACTGGGAAGCCGAAAGGGGTGGTGCGTGATACCGGCGGTTACGCCGTCGCCTTGGCCTACTCCATGGAAGCCATCTATGGGTTGAATCCCGGCGACGTCATGTTCACCGCCTCCGATGTGGGGTGGGTGGTGGGGCACTCCTATATCGTCTATGCACCGCTACTGCGCGGCTGCACGACCATCGTCTACGAAGGCAAGCCCGTTAAGACCCCGGATTCAGGGGCGTTCTGGCGCTTGATTGATGAGTACAAAGTGAAAAGCTTCTTCACGGCGCCCACGGCGTTTCGAGCCATCAAAAAAGAAGACCCCGAAGCCAAGCAGTTAGAGCAGTACGATATCAGTAGCTTGCAGCACTTATACGTGGCAGGCGAGCGTCTAGATCCGCCTACGTTCCACTGGTTAGACGACCTGCTCGATGTGCCGGTGATCGACCACTGGTGGCAAACCGAGACCGGCTGGCCGATTGCTGCCAACCTGCCAGGCATCGAAGCGGCGCCCACCAAAGCGGGGTCTGCGACATACCCCGTGCCTGGGTTCGACGTGCAAATAGTAGATCGCGATGGCGAACAGGCACCCGCCATGCAGCAGGGCATTGTCGTCATCAAGCAGCCGCTCCCCCCGGGGTGTCTGGTAGGCATTTGGCGAGACCCACAGCGCTTTCATAGCGCTTATATGGCGGCTTACCCAGGTTTTTATTTGACCGGTGACGGCGGCTACTTCGATGAAGAGGGCTATCTTTTTATCATGGGGCGTACGGATGACGTGATCAATGTCGCCGGACATCGTCTCTCTACCGGTGAAATGGAAGAAGTGGTGGGTGCGCATCCTGCCGTGGCTGAGTGCGCCGTGATCGGTATTCACGATGAGTTGAAAGGTCAGGTGCCGGTCGGGCTGGTGATCCCCAAAGATGGCTTTAATGGCTATGAAGCAACGCTTGAAGCCGAGCTCATCGAGCGGGTTCGCGATCACATAGGCCCCATTGCGTGTTTCAAGCAAGTGCTGATGGTCAACCGGTTACCCAAAACTCGCTCTGGTAAGATATTGCGCAAACTGCTGCGTAATATCGCCGATGGTAAATCCTTCGGGATACCCTCTACCATCGATGACCCGACCAGCCTGGATGATGTGCATACCGCGATGCGCGAACGCAATGTGGGTGCCGCTGATCAGGCTACTCCCACCGATCACTAATGCTGTGCTGCACGCGCCACCGCCCTGTGAGAGCCTAGCTGCCGGGGCGGTGGGGCGACAAGATACGTTCCACTGTCTTTTATTACTGCTGGTAACGCGTATAATGCGCGCCCCAGTAGCGCTTATGGCGCTTTTTTGAGGGTTCCCTAACCCCTCTCCATTAAAAAAAGGTCAATTCGCATGTTCGCTTTAACCGACGCTCAGCATCGCCGTTGCCTCATGGTGATGGTCGCTTTCCATATCACCATCATCGCCGCCAGTAACTACCTGGTGCAGCTCCCCTTCACACTGTTTGGTTTTCACACCACCTGGGGCGCCTTTAGTTTCCCATTTATCTTTCTGGCGACTGATTTGACGGTTCGCCTGTTCGGTAAAGGACCTGCGCGTAGTATTATTTTGCGCGTGATGTTTCCCGCGCTGATGGTCTCCTACGTCGTATCCGTGATTTTTCCGCGAGGCAGCTTCGCTGGCATCGAAGCGCTTGGCGAGTGGAATCTTTTCGTGGCCCGCATTGCAGTGGCAAGTTTTCTGGCATACGTGCTCGGCCAGCTGCTGGATGTGCAGGTGTTCGATCGCTTGCGCCAGTGGGCTTGGTGGGTCGCGCCCGTTTGTTCGACGATCCTGGGCAATCTAGCGGATACGTTTGCCTTCTTCGCCACCGCCTTCTATAACAGTCCTGATCCTTTCATGGCGCAGCACTGGGTAGAAATTGCTGCCGTCGATTACGCTATTAAGCTGGGCATTAGCCTACTGTTCTTCCTGCCGCTTTATGGGCTGCTGCTGGCGTGGCTCACGCGTCGCTTGGTGGTATGGACGGGACAACACGATGCCTCACCGCGAACCGCTTAACCGATAAGGACGTAGCATGACCGACCGTGCCCCCGTGGATCTTTACGTGATGGACCTGCCCGCCGAGGCCGATGAGACAAGCCAGCCGCTGGTAGTGATTCATGGCTTGCTCGGTAGCGCCGACAATTGGCGCTCTCACTTGAAAGTGTGGCAGCGAAAGCGTCGGGTGGTCGCGGTGGACCTACGAAACCACGGACGTTCTCCCCACGCCGAAGGCATGAGCTATCGGGCCATGAGCCAGGACGTGTTAGCCGCGCTGGATAAGTTGGGCATCGAGCAAGCCCACGTGTTAGGGCACTCCATGGGCGGCAAGGTGGCCATCACGCTGGCCCGCCAAGCCCCACAGCGCTGTCTCTCACTGATGGTGGCCGACATCGCCCCAGTGGCCTATCAGCACGGCCATGACGACGTCTTCGCCGCGCTTGAGCAGGTGCGCGAAGGTCAGCCTACCAATCGGCGTGAAGCGGATGCCTTGCTGGCGGAGCATGTCGATTCACGGCCCACACGACTCTTTCTCGCCACCAACCTGGTGCGAGACGAGCAGGGCGTGATGGGCGTGCGGGTGGGGCTAGACGAGATCAAGCGCGGCTACGAGGATATCATCGGCAAGCCCGATGGGAATGTCCCGTTCGAGGGGGCAACGTTAGTTCTGCGCGGCGCCGACTCTCACTACGTCAGTGACGACATGCTGCCCGCGCTGCGTGAGGTGCTGCCGCGAGCCCGGCTCGTCACTCTCAAAAACGCCGGGCACTGGCTACACGCCGACCAGCCCGAGGCGTTTCAGCAAGCCATCGATGCTTTCATAGCGGCGCAATCGTAAGGCCGTGCTGGTCGGGCGCGCTCAAAAAGCGGTTGAAGATGCGATAGGTATCGACGTCGAATTGTGGCGCGTCCCCCGTCAGCGCTTGAGCGCAGCGGTGGGTCGTGGCGCTCCCCAAGTAGCACCAATGGTCGACCACATGATACGCAATGGGGCCGCCTCGGCGGCTCTGCTCACGGATGACGATACGGCTTGGCCACGGCCATGCGCTCACCTGCAGTTTGGCCAGTGCTCGCTGCGCGCGCAGGCTATGCGCTTCCAGCGGTTCCTGCTGACAGCACGCGCCACGGCATTTGCCTAGCTGTTGCGCAAAGCAACGCCCTTTGCCTTTCTCCAGGCCCAATACGCGAGGGCAAAGGCCGTGCTCTTCGGCCACGCTGCGTAGCGCTTCTTTGGCCTCTTTGGCACTCCTAAATAGACCGAACAGCTTGCCCGGCTGAGGCTGGCTGATGGCCTTGCCGCTCACCAGTGTGGGGCAAAGGGCATCGCTTGGCCAGTACCACGCTTTCAGACTCCCTTGGCGGCGTAGCTGGCGGTTCATGATGGGCATCAACGTCTTGACGAGCTGCGCTTCGCGTAGCTGAGCGCTCATATCCCCCGCGGTTTCTTCCCACTCGATATGCTGGATCTGTTGAGCAAGACGCATTTCTTTATCGTCTTGATGGTCGCGTTGAAAATGACCCAGCACTCGACTGCGCAGATTGACACTTTTACCCACGTAGAGCGGCAAACGGTTATGCCCGTAAAAAAGATACACGCCGGGGGCACTAGGCAAATCGGCGATCTGATCGCTGGAGAGCTGCGCTGGCAGACTGCGATGGCGCTGTTCGTCGGTAAGGGCCGCCTGAAAACGCTCCGTTTCACATTCGCGTCGCCAGGTTAGCCATAGCTCCCATAGCGCGTTGGCATCGTCTTCGGCGCGGTGCTGACGTGCCCTAGGAATATCGTAATGGGCCAGCAGAGCGGTCAAGTTATGCGTGGGCAGCGTCGGGTGTAAGCGTCTTGCAAGGCGCAGCGTGCATATCACCGAAGGTTGGTAGCGATGGCCAGCGCGTTTGAACTCGTTCCGTAAGAAACTAGCGTCGAATCGCGCGTTATGCGCGACCAGGCAGGCACTGCCGAGCCATGCCAGCAGCTTCTCGGCGATGTCAGAAAACGTAGGGGCGTTGGCCAGCATGTCATCATAGATGCCGGTGAGCTGACTGATATGGGCGGGCACACTGGTCTGAGGATGAATCAAGCAGACAAACCGGTCGACGACGTCACCGTCCACTACCTTCAGTGCCGCGATTTCGGTGATCCGGTCGCGGGTGGCCCGAGTGCCGGTGGTTTCGATATCGATAAACACTAGTGGGGTATCGTGCATAGAGCTCCAGCGCGTGATGGATGTGGCAGGTAGCTAAGGCGTGGGTCAACGCGTCATGAGAAGGTGTGGATTCACCGCGAGGCGCGCTACAGGAAGCTCGTTAGAGATCGCACCAGCGTTTTGTAAATAGCGCTCGAACGCTGCATAGCGCCGCTCATCCAGCGCCGCCGGGCTTAGCGCGACGCGGCGAAGCAGATCATCCCATGTGGTTTGATGAATGGGATTATCCAGCACGGGGTGAGTCGTGACCAATAGCGACCACGCCTCGTCCGGGTGCTCGATCATCCAATTGCTGGCTTCTTCCACCGCCAACAGTACCCGAGACCACGTTGTGGCTCGACGAGCCACGGAATCGCTGTTAGCTACGAGAATGAGTCCGTCGTGGCGGGGGATATCGAGCTCGCTGTAGCGAACGGTGTGGGTGACGATGCCATCGGCCGCCAGTTGCGCGGGCAAGCTGTGGTAAAAACCATCCGCCACGGCATCGACTCTGCTCGAACGGAGGGCATCAGCGGCATCGAAATGCACGCTTTCGGGCGCAACGAAGTCATCCACTTGCCGCACCGAGCGTGGCAGTAGTCGCTCTACCAGCACGTCACGCCCTTCGCGGGTAGAAAAGCCGTAGTGCAGATCGGCCAGGGTGTCTTCGACGTTGGCAGGTGCGGGCGCTTCGCCCGCCACGATCACGGCGTTGAGCGGTGTCTCGATCAACGTGGCGATACGGACGATGGGCGCTCCTTCATGGGCATGTAGATGTAGAAGCGGCTGGCGAGTCAGGGCTAAATCGACCTCGCCGGCTGACAAAAGCTTGATGGCAATGGATGGGTCAGCTGGGGTCGATAGGGCGATATCCAAGCCTTGGGCGGCGAACAGTCCGCGCTCTTTTGCCACGATAAGCGCCGCATGCTGTGGGCTCAAATACCAATCTAGCATCAGCGTAAGTTGTTTGAGCGGTGGCGGATCAAGGGGCGGTGGCGGTACCACTGCCATGCTGGGAGCTTCTTCGAGTGCCTCTATTGCCCGGTCGTCATCGGCAGGCCACAACCCCTCGGGTAGTCTTACGGTGCTATCCAAAGAGAGCGGCGGCTCAGTGATCTCTGCTTCACGCTCTTCGTTTGCGTAAGTCACTGAAAATGAAAATAATAAAATAAGGACCCATGACAGAGCTATTAATGAACGTTCACGCCAAAAAGCGTTCAACATAACCTCAACTCCCGATGGTAGGACGGCGGAGTTTAGCTGTCAGGCAAAGCATCTGGCTAGTCCCTTGCATAAACCTAGCGAACACGCTCAGTAAATTCAGCAACGACATGCAATAATAGAACGGCATTAATGTAGAGACGGAGAGACATGGACGCAATTTATACGTTCTTCCTGGTGGGTGGTTCCCTAATGGCGCTCAGCATCCTCGCGAGTCGTCTCTCTTCCATGGTGGGCGTACCGATACTGCTGATTTTCTTGGGCCTCGGGATGTTGGCCGGAGAGGAAGGCCTGCTAGGCGTCGAGTTCGATGACTATTCCATGGCCTTTACGATCGGCCATCTAGCGCTCGCCATGATTCTGCTCGACGGTGGGTTGCGCACGCGTCTTAAAACGTTCCGAGTCGGGTTTCGTCCTGCGCTCTCTCTGGCGACGTTCGGTGTCTTCATTACCAGCGCCATCGTCGGCGTCATTGCCATGTGGGTATTTGATCTCTCCTTGGTACAAGGGCTGCTGGTAGGTGCCATCGTCGGGTCTACCGATGCTGCGGCGGTCTTCTCCATGTTGAGCGGGCGGGGAGTGAACCTTAACGAACGGGTAGGGGCGACGCTGGAAATCGAATCGGGTACCAACGACCCGATGGCGATCTTTCTAACCCTGATGCTGGTAGAGCTGCTGGTCGGTGACATCGGCGGTGTCGGCGAAACGTTGCTGTTCTTCGTTTCTCAGTTTGGTATTGGGTTGGCCGTCGGCATTGGGGGCGGATGGCTTAGCGCTAAACTGCTCCGCTGGCTGGACTTGGCACCTGGTCTTTATGCCATGCTGGCGCTGGCACTTGGCTTTAGCGTGTTCGGGTTGACCAGCGTGCTAGGAGGTAGCGGCTTTTTAGCGATTTATCTAGCGGGCCTGATGATTGGTAATCAGCCAGGCCGCCACCTCAATTTCATCCTGCCCGTACACGATGGTTTGGCCTGGTTGAGCCAAATCGGCTTGTTCTTGGTGCTGGGATTACTGGTGACGCCCAGCCAGCTTTGGGACGTGGCCCTGCCCGCTGGCTTCGTTGCGTTGGCGTTGATCTTCGTCGCTCGCCCGCTGGCCGTCTTGATTAGCATTAAACCCTTTTTCAAATTCCGTTGGCGCGAAACCCTCTTCATTGCCTGGGTCGGCCTGCGCGGAGCCGTTCCGATCGTGCTCGCCATTTTTCCAGTGATTGGCGGAGTCGAAAACGCGTCGCTCTACTTTAATGTCGCCTTTGCGGTGGTGCTGATGTCGCTGCTGATTCAAGGCGGCTCTCTCACCCTCATGGCCCGCTGGCTGAAAGTAGAAGTACCCGCGGGTACCACGCCCAACCGTCGCGGTCCACTGGGCATCCTCCCGGATAACGACTTCGAGATGTTCGTTTATGTCGTCGAAAACGAAGACCTTGAAGACGTTCCAATCCGATTGCTGCGCTTCCCCTCGGGTGCGCTGATTTCGGCGCTGTTCCGCAATCACGTCATGCTGCATCCCAAGGGTAGCACCCGGTTGAAACTTGGCGATGTAATCTGTGTGATTGGTCGTACGGAAGACCTGGTCGCGCTCAACCGACTGTTCAATGGCGATGCCAAGCTCAAGCAAGAACGCGCCTTCTTTGGCACCTTTACCTTGGACGGCAACGCCCAAATGCAGGATATCGCCCAAGCCTATGGCTTGACACTGAGCCCCGGCGAGCAGGAGATGACGCTCGCAGAGTTCGTCTCTCTCAGAGTCGGCGGTCACCCTGTGGTCGGTGACGACGTAGATTGGCATGGTATCCACTGGGTCGTCAGCGAAATGGAGGGTGGCATGATTACCCGCGTCGGTTTAAGGCTCTACTAATTTATTCAAAAGGCGTTGACTTACAAGGAGAAGCTGTTAGTATACGCACCCATAAGCCGGAGGGATGGCAGAGCGGTTGAATGCACCGGTCTTGAAAACCGGCATAGGTTAATAGCCTATCCAGGGTTCGAATCCCTGTCCCTCCGCCACTTATCTCGAAAAGCCCCTGATTCGTCAGGGGCTTTTGCGTTTCTAGGCCCCGCGCTTCCTTCCTACCTACAAGCCCTTTATAAAAGGCACCGGTCTTTCAGTGTGTCATCTGGTACGATTTTGCTCTAATCCATGTAGCAACTAACAATCCTCTGTTGAGATGATGGGAATTCAACAGGAGAATGCGATGTCTCTAACGGATAATGAGCACAAGCTTTAGGTTAATGATGTTTTGCGGACACCTGTAGGTGCGGGCGGAACATAAAAGCTAACACATGAAATTACGCATCAAACCACATCGCAAGGCTCGTGCGTCTGGCTCCGTTATGGAGATTTGACCAACGGGTAACTACATTGAGTTCATGCCAAAAGGTACACCTCAGCAACGTGTGGGGCAGTATTATTGGCAGAATGTAGGATTACAGCTCAGTAAATCCATCAAGACCATCAAGACTTATGAGTAGCTTGGCCATGAAAGTTGAGAATGTCCAAACGCGGCCATTTGGCTTATGTTGATACCTCAACCAATAGGACGGTGAGTTTATGAAACGGGTATTAGCTCTAGCGATAGCGTTGGCCATGTCAGGTATTGCTCATGCAGATCCGACCATTGATGGCTCAAACCCGCGCTATTTCGACAGGTCACTTCAAGAAATTCGTGCCTCGTTAGATGAAGCAGAGGCAGAGCGCTTTAACGAAGCCGTCGAAGCTCTGTTGATGCGTCGATCTCAGCAAGGGATGACGATTGTCGAGATCAGCGAGCTAAGTGATGATGAACTTGAAGCCATGGCCACAGAGGCTCGTCGCAGTCTGCACGGCCTTAGCGGCCCTGAGGTGCTCGAGCTCGCGGGAGAGCTCCCCGAGAAAAGCAAAGAGGCTGACGATCTTGACATTCCCATTGCGCAAGAAATGCTGGACCGCTTCGTTATCGAAAGCGCCGAGTACCAGTTGATTGAAGATGACTCGTTGAATGCTGATCCCGTGATAACGTTGCGCGTGACCAACAACACTGGCGAGCCAGTCGCGAGGGCGCACTTCCGAGGTGTATTGCAAAGCCCAGGTCGTTCGGTGCCTTGGGTCGACGAGACGTTCTACTATACCATTTCTGGCGGTATCGAGCCGGGCGAAACGTTGGAATGGAATTTAGCGCCCGATAGCACTGGCCCATGGGGCAACCCATCGATTGGTGATGACGCCAGTCTAAGTATTGAGGTGCTTCGCCTGGACGATCCCTCAGGGAGCATGCTTTGGGAAAGACCTTGACGTAAATGGTGCCTAAAAACCCGCCTCGGCGGGTTTTTTTGATGCCGATTAAGCCATTCACGATTCCTAGCCAAACTTAGTGAATTGCGTTGCGTTCACTTCTGGCTCAATCCAGCAGCGATTCCCCCGTGCGCGTGAGCAGCGCTTTCAAGCTAGGCGACTCGAACCGGCGCTGGATGGTAATGGCATAGAACTCTTCCCAGACGCCGGGGAGCGCGCCGTAATCTTTGAGCGTTCCGTTATTGAGCTCGTCACGCACGACGACCGGTGGCATGACGGCGATGTGCTGGGTATCCCTCGCCAGCAGACGCATCATGGCCATGTCATCCACCTCGGCGGCGATTTTGGGGGTAAGACGATGATGGCCGCAAAGCTGATCGAACGCGTGGCGCGTGGCGTTTTCCACGCCGGGTAAGATGAAGGCATGCCCGTTGAGCGCGCTAGGAAAAATGGGCGGGGGGGAAAGACGAGGCGTGGCGATCAGGCTCACCGACTGCCGCGCCAGTCGCTGAGAGTGCCAGGGGTGTTCGCTATCGCCGCGAACGGGCTGGTTCGAGAGCACCACGTCGAGCTTGTGGGCAGAAAGCCGTCTGAGCAGGTCGTCGAGCCCTCCGCTTTGCAAAATCAAATCCAAATCGTCTCGACCTAGTAGCGGCCTTACGAACCCCTCCTGAAAGTTACGCGACAGCGTGGCGACCGCCCCCACGCGAACGACCTCGCGGTGGGCGTGGCCACCCTCGGCGAACAGCGCGCTGAGCTCTTCTCCCTGGGTAAAAATGGCCTCGGCGTAATCGAAGGCGAGCCTGCCGGCTTCGGAAAGATGCAGCTGGCGCCCCTCTCGAATGAACAGCGCTTGGCCCAAGCGCTCCTCTAACTGACGAATCTGCTGCGAGAGGGACGACTGAGAGACATGCAGCGCCTCGGCCGTGCGGGTGAGATGGCCTAATTTTGCCACTTGCCAAAAGTAGTAAAGATGGTGGTAGTTGAGCTTCATGGCAGGAGATCTCAGCAAGGTGGGTCTTTTCGTTCTGTTTTAGCGAACGTTTTAACAGATATAAACTATTTTTTATATGGTGACGAGGGCGGCATAGTCTTTGGGATACGACCAAGGGAGAACGGCTATGCCTCAATTCATCGACTTCGCGGTGCTGGCACTACTGGCGTTATGGCTACTGATTCCGGTATCGCTACTGGTAGTGGCAGGCGCGAGTGCCCGCGCTGGCTCCTCCAAATCGCTAGGCCGTGCATGGAAAGCGGGCCGTCTGCTGACCCTAAGTGCGCTGGTAGCGAGCCTTGCCGTGGGCGCGCTGCTTTTGATGGATGCCTGGGGGCTACCGACCGGCCTGCCCGAAACCGCCCAGCCTTTAGGATTGTACCCCGACGGTTTGGCGGTGTGGATGGCGCTGCTCATCAGCCTGCTGGGTACCGTATTGCTGCGCTTTGCCGAGGGCTACTTGAAAGGTGACCGGGGAGAGCGTCGCTTTTTGCCGTGGTGTCTGGTCGTCCTCGCCAGCGTGATGCTGTTGGTGTTTACCCATCACTTGGTCGTGATGTTGATTGCCTGGGTCGGCGTCAGCGTTGCCTTGCACCATCTCTTGACACTCTATCCCGAGCGTGTGGAGGCGCAGCGGGCGGCGTGGCAGAAATTCGTCGTCAGCCGTATCGGCGATATCGCGCTGATCGCAGCGGTAGCGCTGCTCTATGCGCGTTTTGGCACGTTTGAACTGCCCCAACTGTTTGCCGCGGCTGCCGCTGGCTCAGGTGGCTGGCAGGTAGAGGCGGCCTCCGTTGCCCTGGCGGTGGCGGCACTGTGTAAGTGTGCCCAGGTGCCCATGCACGGCTGGCTAATCAAAGTCATGGAAGCACCCACGCCCGTGTCGGCGCTGCTGCATGCAGGGGTGATCAACTTGGGGGGCTTCGTGTGGCTACGTCTATTTCCAGTCTTCGATGGCTTGACGCTGGGGCACTATCTGCTCATCGCCGTGGGTGGTTTCACGGCTCTGGTGGCCGTCATGACGATGCTGACCCAAACGTCTGTCAAGCACGCGCTGGCCTGGTCGACCTGTGCGCAGATGGGCTTCATGCTGTTCGAAATCGGCGTCGGTGCCTACACCCTGGCGTTGGCGCATCTGCTGGCGCACTCGCTCTACAAAGCTCACTCGTTCTTGGCGTCTGGCCGTACCGTCCGTGCGGCTCGCTGTGAGCGCTTGCCGCTGGCCCCGATGCGTCAGCGACTGGCCCTTGCGCTGCCTGCGGCTGCGCTTGCCGCAGCGGTATTGGCCGTGTTCCCCACGCTGGTAAGCCACAACCCGCTACTCGGGGCACTGCTGAGCTTGGCCGTGGGTAGCACGCTATTGGGCATGCCCGTGGGCACGGCAAAGCGCAAGCGTTTAGCGCTATTTGTCATGGCGCTGGGGCTGGTACCGCTGTATGCCTTGCTTCACAGCATGCTCGCACCTGCGCTACCCAGTGCGTATGCCCCCTTGACGCTGACGGCGGGCTTGCTGGGCACGCTGATGCTGGCGAGTTTGGTGCTGGCCGCCGGAGCGGTCACGCTCTTTCCGCAGGCGGCTTGTGTGGCGCGCTGGCGGGTTCACTTTAGCCAAGGCCTCTACTTGGCGCTGCCGTTCCAGCGCGCCGTCGATGCCATTGCTCCCATTCATGATTGGTCACGTCCTGCACCGCTGGCCCACGGTTTGAAAGGAGAGTGGTCATGACGTCGTCGTACCTCGATGCTTTGAAGCGTGCCACCGACGCCATTGCCCCGGTATGGCCTCTGGATCAGTGGATTGCGGTCAACCCTTGGTGGGGGCTCAAACATCAGCCCATCGAGCAGGTGAGCCAAGCGTTGAGCCGCCGTGCTGGGCAGCCAATGACCATGCCCGCCGAGTTTTATCGCCATGCATGGGAGGCGGGGCGCATCACATCTCAGGATGTGCAGCAAGCGCTGCGTCAGGGCGGCTATGCTTACAGTGAACAGAGCCTAGTCGGCTACTTGGCATCTCCGCCGAAAGCAGCCACGCCGCTGCGCAGCGCCTGGGAGGTGCTGAAAGGGCACGATGGGTTCGATGCGCTTGCAGAAAGCTGCGCCAGCTACTTCGACCAGCATCAGCAGCGCTGGTCAAATCCTACTGGGGAGTCGCTGTATCCCTTCTGGAAACATACGGTACAGCACGATTTACGCTGGCCTAAAACGCTTCGCCAGTCGCTACGGACGCTGCCCGATGAGCCCATGGCCGCGGTCGAGCAGGTCGCAGCGGATTGGGCGCTGACGCCAGAGGCCTTCGAGGCGTTGACCCATACGCTGCTATTGAGAGTCAACGGCTGGGCTTCCTGGTGTCAGGGGATTGGGTGGCACTCGGCTGATCAACAGCCGAGTGCTGGAATACACCAGCTGGCGGCCATGGCGCTGGTTTGGGAGTGGCTCGGAGTCGATCAGCTCACCACCGTTCAGCGAAGAGAATGGTTTTCCCAGTGGCAAACCGGGCAGAGCACGCTTGACCAACACGAGGCGCTGTGGTGCTGGCAGCACGCCTATGAGCTGGGGTATCAGCGCGCGCTTGCATCGGTGCTGGCGGCACCGAGTGAGCCGCTGCCCCACGTACCCAAGGTGCAAGCTGCGTTTTGTATCGACGTACGTTCGGAGCGCTTTCGTCGCCACTTGGAGAACGCCGACGCCTCGGTGGGCACGCTTGGGGTAGCCGGGTTTTTCGGCATGCCGGTCGCCGATGCGGACACCGGCCCCGAGCGGGCTCAACCCCGCGTGCCGGGGCTGCTGAAGCCCGCCTACCGCATCGGCACGCCTGATCCTCATGCACAAGGCATTCAGCGCTATCAGCAAGAGAGCCAGCGTCAAAGCGTACGCCATGCCAAATACGCGCCGCTCTCGACGTTCACGCTCGTCGAGACCACCGGGATTGCCTGGGGCTGGAAGCTGATCAAAGACAGTCTGCGCAAGCAGGCACCGGTGCCGCAGTGCGAGGCGCCCGAAGGGTTGTTTCATACCTACGACGGCGAACCGATTGCAGGCCATGACAAGGTGGCTCTGGCGAAAAACCTGCTCACGCTCTTGGGGCACCCAAGCGCTTCGCTGTTGGTACTGGTGGGGCACGATTCACAAAGTGACAACAACCCCCACCACGCCGGGCTGACCTGCGGTGCCTGTGGCGGCCAGGGTGGCGGCATGAATGCCCGGGTCGCCGCTGCGCTACTGAATGACACGGAGGTTCAGCAGGCGTTGCCACAGATGGGTATCGTGCTGCCTTCGCCATTTTTCGCGCTAGCGGCGACGCACTGTACGCTGACCGACCGGGTGCACGTCTATCACGACGAGCAGATGCCCGAGACGTTGGAAAGCGCACTGAGGGCTTTCGAAACTGCTGCCCAGCGCGCCGGTGCGGCCACCCGCTTGGAGCGTGCTCCCGCTCTGGGCGTCGAGAAACAGGGTGCCACCGAGCGCTTGGAGAGTATGGCCATGCGCGGCGCCGACTGGTCGCAGCCGCGCCCGGAGTGGGGTCTGGTCAATAACGCCGCGTTGATTCTCGCGCCCAGGGCGCGCACCCAAGGTAAAGCGTTGGATGGCCGCGCTTTTCTGCACGAGTACTACCCCGAGCAAGACCCGGAAGGCAGCGTACTGGAAGGATTGATGATGGCGCCAATGCTGGTCGCTAGTTGGATCAATCTGCAGTACTACGCGTCGACCGTGGTACCCGACCTGTACGGTGGGGGCAACAAGCTATTGCATTCGGTGGTGGGCGGTCACGTGGGCGTGATCGAAGGGAACTCCCCCCAGCTACGTATCGGTTTGCCAGAGCAGTCGCTGCGCGATGGCGATACGCTGCACCACGAACCGCTGCGTCTTACGGTGGTCGTGGATGCGCCCAAGGCGCGTATCGAGGCCATCATCGAGCGCCAGCCGGTCGTTGCCGAGTTGATTCACCACCGCTGGCTGTGGCTAACGCGATTGGGCGAAAATGGCCTGGAGCGCTACTCACCCCAAGGCTGGCAGCCCATCGCGGGCGAGCGCGAGTGAATACGGCTCATTTGCTCGTTGCGTAGCCGGTCATTTCTAGATAGCCGACTCCTAGCGCCTCTTGCGTGATGGTGTCTCGCACCGTCACATCCCCTTCCCAATAGGGCACGGTGGTCGGCATCCAGCGATTGGGATGGCGGGCCTCGATCGTGAGATCCAACCCGGCGTTGGGCATTTCCAATTGCCAGGTCGTCGGTATATCGCGCTGCGCGACGCGCTCGGTCGTAAGCGGGGCCAGGGTAATCTCCTGGGAGCCTATCTGCTCGGTGTGGCCATTCGCGTCGAACAGATGGGCAAACGAGTAGTCGCCGCCGTTCTCTCCGCCGCCCCGTAGCCGATAGGCCATTAGCTTGCGCCCATCGTTCAAGTGCAGGGAAAACCAATCCCAACCGGTCTGCTCCGCGGTGAGTAGTTGGCTACTCCACTCGCGGTCCAGCCAGCCCCTGCCGGTCACGCTCGTTTGTTCGCCATTGAGTGTGACGCTTCCTTCGATCTGTAGATAGGGCTGGCTGTAGTAATGCGACCCCTGGCCTTGCACGGTTTTGGCATTGAATCCGTTGTCGCCGTGCCACACCAGCGGGCCTTTTGCCGACAGCGTTAGCGCGTAGCCAAAGCGCTCATTGCCCTCACTGCTGTAGGCGCTAAGGGTGAAGTGCTCGAAGTTCGCGGAGGCGGGACTTTGAAAGCGCCAATCGTCTATCCAAGCTTGAAACGGCGACGCCGTGACGCCCGCCTGACCCTGGGACTGTTCACTGTGGCTGCGAGCAAAGCGTTCCGCCGCCAAATGCGTGCCCCCTTTAGATAATCCCATGTGAGCCATCCAGACTTGGTCACTGGCCCACTCAATAGGCGCTGGACGCTCATCGGGGGGCATCAGTGCTTGGCGAAAGAGCGTCCATTGAAGGCCTAGCGGCTGGCCGACGCTATCCTCCAAATTGGCAGTAAGATACCACCACTCGATACGGTAGTCGGGATGGGGACCGTGGTCGTCGGGGAAAACGAGCGGCGTCTCGGCGCTAGCCTGGGCGTAACCTTCTGCCTCCGCTCCCAGTCCGGCAAAGCCGGCTTGGGGGGACGACATGTCACTTGGCTCACTGCAGCCCACCAGCAGGGTGGCCATGCCGATCATCCACGCGGTCAGCAACGCTCGCTGGGTGCGTTTGTTCATGTGACTCCTTCGTTGAGCAACGTGCTAGGCGCGCTGCGCCAGAGTTTCCAGCAGGGAAGGATGGCCGCAAGCAGTGCCACTCCGACCGCCGTCAACAACATCGTCATGATGTCGCTGGGAAACAGTTGGAGCGGTAATCGCCAGCCAAACGCCGCGACGTTGATGACGGCCACCAACAGCCAAGTGATCGCAATGCCCAGCGGTAGGGCTAATAGCCCGGTGAGAAGCGAGAGTCCGCCTAACTGCATCAACGGTAGCACCACCAACGTCCTGCGTGGCACTCCCAGCGCCCATAGCGCGGCGAGATGACGCTGGCGCTGATGCGCCTGGGCCAGCAGTGTGGCCAGCAGTGCCAAGGCGGCCACGCCGAGGGTAAGTGCATTGAGCGCGCGGGTAATAGTAAAGGTGCGCTCGAAAATTTGCCTCGCCGTTCGCTTGATCTCCTGCTGGTCCACCAGCGCCTCACCTGACAGGCCGAACGTATCCATGAGGTCGCGACGAAACCGCGCTTCGTCTGCGTCGGTTCGCAGAGCCACCCCCACGGTAGCCAGCTCACCCGCAAAGCGTTGGGTTAGCGCGTCGACGGTCATGACGATCTGCGACTGCGGGTTGCCATAATCAGGGTAGATCGCAGCGATGGTCGCTTCCTGGCTGCCCTGTCGAGTGGCGAGTGTCAGAGTGTCCCCGGGGACAAAGCCATAGGTAAACGCCATTTGCTCGTTGATGAATACGTCGTCTTCGCGCAGTGCTTGCCAAGCTACAGAGATGCCTCGCTCGGTGGCTAGCAGGGGCCAGTAGTCGGTCAGTCTGGGTATGGGATGGATCCCGAAGAGCGAAACAGCGCCTGCTGGAGGGGCTTGATGCGCGGACGCCGTGCTCACGTCGAGTACCTCCGCCGTGCCTCTGGCGGTGGGAAGAGTGTCCAACACGCTCGCTTGTTCGTGAAGCCACATGTTGAGGGGCGCTAGGGTCGAGGGAGCGGCGTTAATGTATAGGGGAGCCGTGAGACGCTGGTCCAGCCACTCTAAAAAGGTCAGCCGAAAGCCGCCGACCATACTGCTCACCCCTAAATTCGTAGCCAGGGCGATGAGAAGTGCCATCATGGCCAGCGATAGTCGAGGAAGCTGCCGCTGCATATCGGCCACGGACCATTGCAGCAGGGCGGCGCGGCGAAAGATGCGCTGCAAGCAGCGTAGTAAGATGTCAAGAAGCGGCGGTAAGCAGAGCGCACAGGTCAGTAGCAGAGCCGCGACGAGTCCAAAACTCAGCAGTAAGCCGCTGCCGCTAGGAAGTCTGCTCAACCAGAGTGCCACCCCCAGTGTCGTGAGTGCTGCAGCGCCCCCCGCAATGGTGAGGCGGCGTAGCTGGCGCTGATAGCTGCTTCGCCAAGCGTGGTCATGGCCCAAGGCAAGCACATTGAGCGTGGCGGCACGCCATAGCGTACCGCTACCGGCAAGCAACAAGCCACCCAGTGTGATGGCGAGGCTTCCAAGCCAGTAATGCCAAGGCAGGCTCAAGGCGCTCTGCACCTCGGTGCTATAGAGTGTGTTTAGCGTACTAGCGACATCAGGCAGGAGTTTACCTGCCAGCCACAGCCCGCTGACCAATCCGGCGGCGGCACCAATGCCACCTAACACTAAAAGTTCCAACAATATGGCGGCAGTAAGTGTAGCGGCCGGTACTCCCAGTGCCCGTAGCGTGCGCATCGTCGCCAGCCGCTGCTCCATGGCCAAGCCAAGCGTGGCTTGGACGATAAATAGTCCAACGATCAGGGAAAGAAAAGCCAGTGCCGTCAGGTTGAGATGGAAGCTATCGGTCAACTGGCCCGGTGAGGCCACGCTGGCCGCCCGGGTCATTCGGTAGCCGCTAGGGGGTTGCCTAATGGCGTCTGGTTCGGCGACCAAGCTAAGCGTTGCCCGCTCGCCAAGCAGCGCAGATAGCGCGCCAATGTCCATGACCAGTGTGCCGGGAGGGAGATCATTACGCAGCGTTAAGGGCGGTAAGTGGTATCCGCCAAGGAGGGGGGTTGCGCCTGGCGCGTCCGCGCGGTTCAGCCCAATGGAGGGTAGGGAGTCCGCTGCGAGCTGTGTCTGCCAAGGAGGTGTCATGAACGCTGTGAGCGAGCTAGTGCCGTCACCGGAGGGGAGCGTGAAGGGGTCGATACCCAGTAGCGTTAGGGTGGTGCCCTGGTGGAGGATCGTGGCTTCGAGCAGCGGTGAAACAGGCAGTCCCGCCCGGCGTAGCGCTAGGTAGTCGTCCATACTCAGCGGTGCGCCGTCCAAGCGGTCGAGCTGATCGCTGCTTGCAGTGAACAGTGCGCTAGCGCGGGCATAGCTCTCTTTTGCAGTGGTGTTAATCGCCTGCACGCTGCTCCATAGCGCGCTGGCGACCCATAAACCTATTAGTAGCATCGCCAACTGCGTCGGGTGGCGCTTATAGTGGCTGAGCAGTGTCCTCAGTACGTGTCCCATCATGCGACAGCGTCCTGAAGTTGGCCCCGATGTAAACGCAGGGAGCGGTCCAGTGGCGCAGCAACGCGGCCGCTGTGCGTCACCATCAACATCGCGCAGCGGGTCTCCTTGACCAGTTCAAGCAGCAGCTCCAGCACGCGCCCTGCCGTTTGCTCGTCTAAATTGCCGGTGGGCTCATCGGCCAGCAGTAGCGACGGGCGCACGGCGAGCGCTCGCCCAATGGCAAGCCGCTGCTGCTGGCCCCCGGAAAGCTGTTCGGGGTAGTGCGCTTCACGCCCGGCAAGCCCTAACCGCTCTATTAAATGACGGCTCCATCCAGGATCTTCTTTGTTTGCTAGCCTTGCCTGCAAGCTTAGGTTGTCGGCTACGTTCAGGCTCGGCACGAGGTGAAATTGCTGAAACACCAGCCCTAACTGCTGACGGCGGAGAAGGGCACACTGGGTTTCATTGAGCTCGGAGAGTGACTGGCCATCGATAACGACTTGACCGCTATCGGGTGTATCCAGGCCAGCGGCAAGATGGAGCAGGGTGGACTTGCCACTACCGGACTCGCCCATCAGCGCGAGGCTTTCGCCGCGGGCTAGATGGAGGTCGACCCCACCCAGTACCTGGAGTTTGCCCTGAGGCGTGCTGAAGGTTTTACGAAGCCGTTGCAGAGCAAGCATAGGTGTCTCCTAGGAGAGAGGAAGCCTGACTATAGCAAAGCACAGGGAATCCTCTCGGGCGTTACGGGTCTATCGTTGCGTGCATGACCCTATCGAAAAGTTTCAAAGTCACAAGGAGCGCATATGGAAAGGATTTACGCGTGGGATCATCGACATGAGCAGGTGGTGTATCGCATTCCTGGCCATACCCATAAAGACGGTCGTGAAGATAGTGATCTATCACCGGTTTGGCTGCCTGCATCACCAGAGGAGTTGCCAAGCGGGGTGGCCGTCGATGATTTACGTAAAGTCGATGTCGACGATTAGAACTGAGAAGAGCGCTCAACCGCCGTTTTTTATCGAAAATTTGCTAAGCTGATCGACGATTTTCTCGGCGGGTACTCATGGCATGCGCTCTTCCCCTTTCACTTTTCGTCCAACGCGTTGGCTACCCGGCGGGCATCTGCAAACGCTGTATAGCCCTCTTTTTCGAGCCACGCCTCGGCTCCAGCGTCATCGAGAGCGTATCACACTGGAGGACGGCGATTTCATCGATCTGGACTGGTACGGGCCACGAGGGGAAGCGACGCGCTGCGCTATTCTACTCCATGGCCTCACCGGGAGCTCGTCATCGCTGTACATTCTAGGCCAGCAGCAGGCGCTGGCCCAGCAGGGTTGGCAAAGTGTGGCGGTCAATTGGCGCGGCTGCTCCGGCGAACCCAATCATCGAGCCCGTGGTTATCATTCCGGTGCCAGCGAAGACCTTGCCGATATCGTCACGCAGTTAGCCGCACGCTATCCGAATAAGCCGCTCGTGGCCGTGGGCTACTCCCTAGGCGGGAACGTGCTGTTGAAATATCTCGGTGAGACAGGCAGCCAAAGCATGCTCCGAGCCGCCGTGGCGGTATCGGTACCGTTTCGGCTGGACCACTGTGCCGAACGAATTCGCCATGGCTTCTCGAGGGTTTACCAGGCGCGATTTCTACGCGGTTTGCGTCATTATGTGGAATCCAAACAGAGAGCTTTCCGTACGCAGGGCCGAGAGCAAGAGCTTGAGCGTTTGACGTCTCTGGAAACGTTGGACGGAATGGAAACGTTTTGGGATTTCGACGGTCGCGTCACGGCCCCTTTGCACGGCTTTGCCAGCGCTGAGGAGTATTACCGACGCTGCAGTAGCGCCTTCTTCGTATCAGCCATTCAAGTGCCGACGCTGATCGTGCACGCCCAAGACGATCCCTTCATTTACCCGCACAGCGTACCCGAGGCCGATATGATACCAGAGTGTGTGACGCTGGAACTCTGGGCCAGTGGCGGCCATGTTGGTTTCATCGAGGGCGCCCCTTGGCGGCCGCGATATTATCTCGAACACCGCTTGCCGGATTGGCTGGGGACACAGGTGCCTGTTTGTGCAATCTTGCAGTCCAGGCAGACGATAGCGTCGTGATCTTTCTATTGATGGTCTGCCTATTGAGTGAGGAGTGGTATGTCAGCGTTTTATGATCGTTTGAAAGAAGTGGCCTCGCCGCGTATTGGGCTTGGCTGTATGAATTTATCCCATGGCTATGGGCAACACGTGCCCGAGCAAGCGGGCATACGAGCACTTAACGAGGCCTTCGAAATGGGATATCGCCATTTTGATACGGCCACGCTATATGGTGCGACGGCTAACGAGCGCTTGCTGGGTAAGGCGCTCGCGTCCAAACGGCAAGGATTCTTCTTGGCTAGCAAGTGCGGCATGGCCATGAACCCAGAGAGCGGCAAAAGAGTGATCGACGGGCGGCCCGAGACGCTGCGCCGCCAATGTGAAGAGAGCCTGGCGCGCTTGCAAACCGATCATCTGGATCTTTATTACCTTCATCGTATGGATCGCCAAGTGCCCATCGAGGAGAGTGTGGGCGCACTGGGGCGGCTGGTCGAGGAGGGTAAAATCAGGGCCGTCGGTCTTTCAGAAATTTCGGCCGACACGCTGCGTAAGGCGCACGCCGAGTATCCCATTGCGGCGGTGCAGTCCGAATACTCGCTATGGACGCGTAATCCCGAGATCGCCTTGAGCCAGACGTGCCAAATCCTAGGGACGGCGCTGGTGGCGTTTAGCCCTTTGGGTCGAGGGTTTCTCTCCGGCGCCATCGATGCCGATACCGTCTTTGCCGAAGGCGACATGCGCGCCGGAATGCCGCGTTTCAATGGCGATAATCGTCACCATAACCTCACGCTGCTGGCGCAGTTCACGGCCGTGGCAATCCGCTTGGAGATCACTCCCGCCCAGTTGGCGTTGGCGTGGGTAAAAGCGCAGGGAAGGCATGTCGTGCCGATTCCCGGAACACGCTCTGTCACCCATATGCGGGAAAATCTACGAGCTGAA
Source organism: Vreelandella piezotolerans (assembly GCF_012427705.1). Taxonomy (NCBI): domain Bacteria; kingdom Pseudomonadati; phylum Pseudomonadota; class Gammaproteobacteria; order Oceanospirillales; family Halomonadaceae; genus Vreelandella; species Vreelandella piezotolerans. The sequence goes on from NZ_CP048602.1 coordinate 1,872,354, forward strand.
CAGCTGGTGTTGAGCGAGCCAGACCTTGCGCTGCTCAACGAAATGATGCGTCCCAACGACGTCGCTGGCGCGCGCTACAACGAAGCACAGCAGGCGGATATCGACACCGAAGAATTCGCCTAGTAGACGCGCCATTTATTTTGAGCGCCGCGTTGCTTTCTATTGGCCCTGCGCTACTATTCTCATCATTCAGACGAGCGTTTCGTCTGGCAAAGGGCCACGACCATGTTAAAAGGCTTAATCGTTTGTTTTGCGGTGTTGTTAGCACAGTTAAGCGTGCTGAGTATTATCGATGCGCGTCTTTATAACGCTCAAGATGCTCGCCAAGTCACGTCGACGGTCGTCACACCGCAAAAAGAAGAAGATGGCGACGATCACGAGCCGCCGCTGCTGTAAGCATTTCATGGCATACAAGCCGAGCCTTCGGGCATCGAACAAGGGTAGCATCGGCTACCCTTTTTTATTCGGTGACCTTCTACCGTGTGTCTACAGCATCTCCTCTAGCCACTGATTGAACGTTGCCCAGGACTGCTCATCGGCACGTGGGTGGTAACGATCGCTGCCGAAGACACTGAACGCGTGCGGTGCACCCGAATAGATGCCGACTTCATACGTCACTCCCGCGGCTTCCAGTTCCTCCGCTAGAGTTGCCACATCGTCTAGGCTCACTGCCTCATCAGCACCGCCATGAGCAATGAAAATCGGCGGCGTGTCACTTGAATAGGCTTGCCCATCGGGTGTGTCTAGTCCGCCATGGAAACTCGTGTAAGCAGCAATATCGTTGGCTTCGCCCGAGCGAGCGATCTCTAGGGCGACTGCACCACCAAAGCAATACCCCATGATGACCGCCTGTGTGGCGGCGCCTGATGCTCGTGCTTGATCGAGCCCTGCTAGTGTCAGCGTTCGCATGCGTTCGCGGTCTTGATAAAGGGCTTGTGTGGCTGCCTGCTTGTCTTCAGTGGCCTGGGGACGATTGCCTGCCCCAAATAGGTCGACGGCAAACGCATCGTATCCTTGCTCTGCAAGCATATCGGCGCGCTGTCGTTCGTAATCATCTATACCGTCCCAATCGTGGACGATGATGACGCTCCCCTTGGCGTTGTCGCCCCCTGAGATGAAATAGCCTTCGAAACGTTCGCCGTTTACATCGTAGCTAACGTCCTCTCCACTGGGCGTATACGCATTAGCCGTCGTGGCGAACGACAGCGACGCGAGTGTCAAAAGGCCGAAGCAAGTAAATGAAGTAGGAATTTTATGGCGCATGGATCTGTCCAAGTGGGTGTAGGAGTTAAAGCATAGTCAACCCAATCGAAAGGAGAGACACAAACGCGGATGTTTAGCGTGGAAGACTAAGACTTGCGTCTGGAACTAGCTAACGGCATCCTTGTCCGTTGATAGTATGACCACTAGGGAGCATAGATACATGGCTTTTAACGATTCGAACACGGCGAGAACGCAACCCCAGAGTGTGGTGAGCGGCGCTAGTGCCAACAAGGTGTTACGCAACACTTACGCTCTTTTGGCGATGACACTGCTGTTTTCGGCTGTCACGGCGGGCGCTTCTGTGGCCATGGGTATCCAGCAGATGAACATTTTCGTGTTCTTCATTGGGGCTTATGGCTTGATGTTCTTGGTCCACAAGACCGCCAACTCCGCGGCAGGTCTGCTGGCAACCTTTGCGTTTACGGGCTTCATGGGGTTTACCCTAGGGCCGATTATTTCTGCCTATTTGACGCTGCCTAACGGTGGCGCGTTGATCATGAACGCTCTGGCCATGACCGGCCTGACGTTCATTGGCCTGTCTGCTGTGGCGCTGACGACCAAAAAAGACTTCAGCTTCTTGAGTAATTTCCTGATGGCGGGTGCCATCGTGCTGATCCTCGCCATGGTGGCGGGTATCTTCTTCAACATCCCCGCGCTGTCGCTAATGGTGTCTGCAGGTTTCGTGCTATTTGCGTCTGCCGCGATCCTCTATCAAACGAGTGAAATCGTGCACCGCGCTGGTGAAACGAACTACATCCTCGCCACGGTGACGCTCTACGTCTCTATCTACAATCTGTTCGTCAGCCTGCTCTCTATTCTGGGTATCATGAGCAACGACTGATCGTTAGCATGCAGGCTGTCACTTGACGCGGCATCCCCAACAGACAACAGACCCTACTAGGTAGGGTCTGTTTTTTTCACGGGTTCAGTAAGAGACGATACAATGGAGTACGGCTTATTGGTCATGGGCGCGCCTTACGCCAGTGCAGCACCGCACTCGGCACTTCGCTTTGCCAAGGCGCTCATTGATACAGGTCACCGAGTGGCGGGAATTTTCTTCTATCAAGAGGGAGTTCATAACGCTTCACAGTTAATGACTCCGCCACAAGACGAACTCAACATGCGTGATGCGTGGATTGCGTTGCACCACGAGCATGGCGTTGCACTGGAAGTATGCATTGCTGCCGCGCTGCGCCGGGGGATAATGAGCGAGACCGAGGCCAAGCGCCATGGCCAAACGCACTTCAACCTACAAGCGCCGTTCGAATTGACCGGCCTGGGGCAATTGCTCGCCCTTCAACAGCGTTGCGATCGTGTGATCACTTTTGCGTAGGGAGCAGTACGATGAGTCATGAACAAGAGCGGCTGGTGATCATTCGTCATGCGCCGTATAGCTCCAATGCCCTGCGAGAGGGGCTGGACGTGGCTTTGGTAGCGGCCGCGTTTGGCCAAACGGTCAGTCTACTGTTTCTTGGGCAGGGTGTACTGGCCCTGCTAAAAGAGCAAAAAACGGGTGCGCCAGGGCAGAAGGCGACGCTACCGACCATCGATATGCTGGAGATGTACGACATCGATCAACTGTTAGTGGCACAAAGCGCGCTGGATGCGCTGCACTTGCAAGTCGACCAGCTAGTAGAGGGGGCGACTGTAGTGGCCGACGAGGGGTTGCCCGAGTTGTTACATCGCCACTCTCAAGTGATGAATTTTTGAAAGGGCAGCGCCATGTTACATATTTTGAACAAGCCCACGCATAGCGAGCCCGCAGAACAGATGCTCCTCACCGTTGCCGACGGCGATAGTATTTTGCTCATCGAAGATGCCGTTCAAGCGTTACTGCACGTTAATTGGCGGGGCTGGCACCTGGAAAATGATATCCACGTGTTCATATTGGAGGAAGACGCAATATCTCGGGGTGTATATCCAGCTTCCCCCGTTCCTCAAGATCGATGGCTGGATATGAGAGGGTTTGTTGCGTTGACCGAGCAGCATACGAAGATTTTATCGTGGTACTGACTAATGAACGATACAAGTTTATACCGTTATCTCGATGCAACCCAAAAAGTTAAAATAGACCCTGAGGGCTATTTAGTTAAGCAAAGCGACTGGGACCATAGCGTTGCCGCGTTATTAGCTGCGGATGAAGGGCTAGCACTGACGGAGGAGCATTGGGAGCTCATTCGTGTGGTTCGGGATTTTTATACGCGCTACGAAATGGCGCCGGCGATGCGCCCATTGGTCAAAGCCACCAAGCAAGCCCTAGGCGAGGAAAAAGGGCGCTCGGTCTATTTGATGCGTTTATTCCCCGGCAGCCCGCCAAAACGTTTGGCTCGTATTGCTGGGTTACCTAAGCCAACGAACTGTCTATAGCCGACTGAACAGGGTTATACCAGATCGCCGCGGGTGCATACTGATAGCACGACCGCATCTTCTTGGCTGGTAGAGACTAGGGCGTGGCCCATGTCACTGTCAAAGTAGATACTGTCTCCTTCCGCTAGCACTAACGGAGCATAGAATTCCGTATAAAGCATGATGTCGCCGTGCAGTACCATCAAAAACTCTTCGCCATCGTGCCGTACCCACTGATGATATTCGTCAAAGCTGCGTGCTCGAACGATCGTTTTAAATGGGATCATGCGCTTTTGCGCGAGCTGATGGCCCAGCAGTTCATGTTCGTAAGTTGGGGTAGGGTGCAGTTGGCCTTTTCCTTTACGCGTCAGATCGCGACGTCCCATGGTGTAGCGCTCGCGCTTGGGAGGCGTAAAAAGCTGCGGTAGATCGATATCGAGACCGCTCATTAGCTTCTGTACTACGCTGAACGTTGGCGAGACTTGGTCGTTCTCGATTTTAGAAAGCGTAGAACGAGCAATACCGGTGCGCTGGCTCACGTCCTCCAGCGTCCATTGATTAGCTAGTCGAATCTGTTTGAGCCGTTCGCCCAACCGTAGTGGTTCGACGAACGGCTTTCGCCCTGACGCGATGCGCAGCGCTGCGTGCTCTTCAGAAGTGGCGGTCATAACGGTCACGTGAGGTAGAGGGCAACATGAACGCCGCATGGTACCACAGCTCTTGCGCTCAGGGCGCCACTAGGGAGCATCGGTGAAGGGGAGTCCCAAAAGCGCTTTGATATGCGCCTCGGCGCTGCTGGCAAGGGAGGTTGGGTTGTAACCTCCCTCTAGTACGGACACGACGCGATTGTCGGCATAAAGCGCCGCAATTTCCATGGCCAGGTGCGTTACCCAATAGAAGTCTTCATCTTCTAAGCAAATATCGCCCATTGGGTCCTCTTTATGAGCATCGAACCCTGCCGATAACATTACCAGGTCGGGTTTGAAGGCATGCAGTGCGGGGAGCCAATGACGTTCGATGACCCGTCGATACTCTTCACTGCCGGTACCGACTTCCAGCGGGGTATTCACCACGTTTTGCCATTCGCTGCGCAAGTAACGCCAAGGATAAAACGGGTATTGAAAGCTGGTGCAAATGAGCACGTCTGGATCGTTCTTAAAAATGTCGATGGTGCCGTTGCACTGGTGAACATCGAAATCGAGAATGGCGATCCGTCGAGCACCATAGGTTGCTTTTGCATGAGCGGCCCCCACGGCAATGTTGTTGTAAAAGCAGAAGCCCATGGCATCGGCTGCTTCGGCATGGTGGCCGGGGGGGCGCACGGCGCAAAAGACGTTATCCGCTTGCCGTTTGAACACCTGATCCACGCCCCGAATGACGGCACCTGCGGCTACACGCGCTGCTTTCAAGCTATCCGGGTTCATCATGGTGTCGCTATCCAGCGTCACGATTCCTTCGCTAGGCAGGCATTTCTCCAAGGCATGAAGGTGGCGCAAAGGATGAACTCTGGCTAACGCCTCGTCACTCGCCTCTTTGGCATCACCCTGCATGGTTTGCTGTAACAGTCCAGAAAGTGACAGGCGCGCCCGAATCGCCTCTAGCCGCAAGGGACTTTCAGGGTGCTCTGGCCCCATATGATGCAATACGCAGTCGGGGTGGGTAAGGTAGGCAGTGATCATTCGAGCGCTCCGGTAACGTTAGCATCACCTTAATCGCCTCGAGGGCTTGCGCGACAGTGTCAATAAGTCGTACACATTAGTCATTCATGTCAGAGGGAGACGCATCGTGAGCACACGCTTTCTGCATCATTTTTTCGAACCTCGCTCGGTGGCGGTGTTCGGTGCCTCTGAAAAGCCAGAATCTTTGGGTGGTTTGGTGTTGGGCAACCTGCAAGATGGCCAATTCAGAGGCAAGCTCTGGGCCGTTAACCTGAAAGGTTATGAAAAGGTGTTTGGCGTAGATTGCGTACGTACAGTGGAGGAACTGCCCGACATTCCTGATCTCGCCGTCGTGTGTTCGCCCATTGAGGGCGTTCCCAGACTGATTAAAAAGTTGGGTAAGTACGGTGTGAAGGCGGCTTTGGTGCTTTCCGGGGGTGCGTACCTAGACCGTGAGGAGGGCAGCAAGGGGTCGATACGCCAGCGCATGCTGCAGGCTGCCCGTGAATCCGGCATCCGCGTTCTAGGCCCGGAGTGTATGGGGCTAATCGTACCGGGAAAAAAACTCAATGCTTCGTATGCCAGCCAGCCGATCAAGGCGGGGCGCGTGGCATATCTAGGCCAATCAGGAATGCTGGCCAATGCGATGATCGACTGGGCAGCGGGCCGAGATGTGGGCTTCTCTCACCTCATTACCGTTGGCGATAGTGTCGATGTGTTATTGCCGGATCTCATCGACTACGTCAATCAGTATTCGCCTGCGCAAGCGATTCTTCTACATCTCGAGCGGGTGACGGATGCCCAGCACTTTATGACGTCTGTCCGGGATGCCTCACGCAACCGACTCGTGGTGGCGATCAAAAGTGGTCGCACCGCTCAGTCGGACATATCTGGTATGCCGCCCACGCCGGGCATTGCCAATCGCGATGTCGTGTTCGATGCCGCCTTTGCACGTGCCGGCGTGGTGCGTGTCAACGATTCGGATGAAATGCTCGATGCCCTAGAAACGCTGTCACGTATGAAACCGCTACGCGGTGATCGCTTGGCAATCGTCTCCAATGGACTTGGGCCTGCCATGCTGGCCATCGATAAGTTAATTAGCGCGGGTGGCAAGCTGGCTGAATTCAGCCCCGAAACCCAAGCGGCGTTACATAAAAGTCAAGTCGATATGAGCAAGCCCGGCGAAAACCCGGTGGACTTGGGCGGAAACGCGACTCCGGAGCGGTTTGTTGAGGCGCTGCAAATCGTCACCGCTGACCCGAACGTCGATGCCGTCCTAGTCGTTCATGCACCTACACGTTTAGCGCCTTCCCAGGTCACGGCCCAAGCGCTCATCGATCACCGTCGCTCTTTCAAACGTAATTTACTCACGAGTTGGATGGGTTTGAAAGAGGCGCTCAATGCGCGACATGTCTGCAACCTCGCGGGTATTCCTACCTATACGTCACCTGAAAAAGCGGTGAAGGCCTTTATGCATATGGTGGATTATCAGCGCGTTCAGGCGTTGCTGCATGAAATACCGCCCAGCCTGCCGTTTTCCACGAGCCCAGAGATTCGCGCCGAGTGTCGTGCGCTGATCAAGCAAGCAAAAGAACAGGGCCGCCAAACTCTCGCTCACTCTGAAACCGCCCAAGTATTGGAAGCTTATGGTATACCCACTGCCCCCAGCGCCTACGTGAACTCACCAGAAGAAGCCTTGGTGGTCGCCGAACGCTTTCCAGGACCAAAGGCGCTGAAAGTGGTTCACGAAGGAAACTGTCGGCCGTATCGCTACCGCAAGCATCCGCATAAGATTTCCGCTGGGTTACTGCAAGATTTAGAGACGCCCGAACAAGTCGCCGACGGGGTGAGGCAATTAGACGATAAAGTGCAGGAGAAATTTCCCGAGCATGCCATTCGCGAATACTGTTTGCAGCCGATGCAGCGGGGCAAACATTCGATGCAGATTTGTGCAGGCATCACCCGGGACCCGGTATTTGGGCCGCTGATCGTGTTTGGTATCGGGGGCTATAAGGTCAACGTGTTGGCTGACCGGCAGGTGGCGTTGCCCCCGCTCAATATGAGCCTCGCCTCCGACGTCGTGGGGCGCACCCATGCGGCCTCTTTGATCCGCGAGCACTCCGCCGACCCCGAGCGGGATATCCAGCATCTATGTCAGTTGCTAGTCAAACTTTCCCAAATGGCGTCGGATTTGACCGATTTACGTGGCCTGGAGCTCAATCCATTGCTGTTGAACCGCGACGGTATGTTGGCAGTGGATTTTGCCATGGATCTGGGGCACCCCGCGCGTTTTGCGATCATGCCGTACCCGGAAGAGCTTCGTCAGTGGGTGACGTTGAAAAATGGCTGGCAGGTAGAAGTGCGACCCATCCGCGCAGAGGATGCACCACTGATCACCACCTTTCACCGGCAGCTCTCAGAGGAGAGCATCCGTTTCCGCTACTTCCATAACAAGTCGAACCTTACCCAGCGCGACTTGTCGATTTTGTCGCATATCAACTATGACCGTCAGATGGCATTCATCGCGGAGCATCAGCACGATGATGGCAGTAAGGAGATGTTGGGGGTGGTTCGGGTATGGAACGACCCTGACAATATCCGCACCGAGTTCTCCGTGATCATTCGGGATGATCTTCAGGGACTGGGCATTGGCAGTCTACTGATGAAGAAAATGATCGACTACTGCACCAGTATAGGCACGCTCGAAATGATCGGTAAGATCATGGTGGATAATCACCCCATGCGAGCGTTGATGAAACATCTTGGTTTTCGTTGCCGTTACAATATGGAAGAGCAGGTGATCGATGCCGTACTGCGACTGAATGAACCCGACAGCGAGTGGCAGCGCCATCGTTTGGAGAGTCAACCGGATTGACCCTTCCAATGAACGGTCTGTGGCTTGTCACCCGCAGACCGTTTGAGTGTTACGTCTTGCGCCTGGGCATCAGGGCGCTAAACGGAAGCGGCTCCACTCACCGCCGTCGCGCCGTTCGTAGCGCAGTCGGTCGTGCAAGCGGCTGGGCTGCCCCTGCCAAAACTCGATCATTTCCGGGTTTACCCGATAGCCTCCCCAGTGAATAGGGCGGGGAATATCCTGGCCTTCATAAGCTTGTTCGAAGCGCTTTTGACGCTCTTCGATCCAGTTCCTGTCAGGAATCACCACGCTTTGGGTGGCAATCCAAGCACCGAGCTGACTACCGCGTGGGCGACTGGCAAAGTATTCATCCGACTCTTCGGCGGAAACTTGCTCCACCGGGCCCTCTATCCGCACTTGACGTGATAGAGACGGCCACCAAAAGGTGAGAGCGGCATAGGGCACATTGCTCAGCTCGCTACCTTTATGGCTATGATAGTTGGTGAAAAACACCATGCCTCGCTCGTCGAACCCTTTCAGCAGCACAACGCGTGCATGGGGACGACCCTGACTGTCGACCGTAGAGAGCGTCATGGCATTGCCATCTTTACCTTCGCTGTCAAGGGCCAGACTGAACCACTCATCGAACGTCACGAATGGGTCGTCGGAGGTGTGCGTTTCGTCCAAACGCCCGCCCTCGTAGTCACGCCTGACGTCGGCAATGTTACGTGTCATCGGTGAAGCTCCCCTGAGGTGATAAATTACATTGAGGTCATGTTCGCTGGTCTAACGCTAAAGCTCAAGTGTTGTTCGTTCAGGATGGCCCAGTGACACAGCGTTGGAGCGCTCGCGGAATCCTTCTATGAGAATATTGCCATAAATGCGAAAATATACCCGTACGAAGATTGAGGATAGCGCGATGCAGAGCCGCACGACACGCATAGCCGTATGGGATGCGTTCATTCGCTTGTTTCATTGGTCCCTGCTGGCAGCGGTGATTATTTCTTTCTACACCACTAAAACAATGGGTCAGCCCTTTCTATTTCCGCTGGAAGTACATGCTCAGGCGGGCTATTTGATCATTGGGTTACTCGTTTTTCGCTTGATCTGGGGCTGGGTGGGCACCCCTTATGCTCGCTTTAGTACGTTCGTATATGGCCCTAGGACTACCGCACGCTATAGCAAAGCGCTAATGGCACGGCGCGCATCTCCCTACGCCAGCCATAATCCGCTCGGCGGGTGGATGGTCGTGCTGTTGCTAGTGTCGCTTGGATTTCAAGCGTTAAGTGGGCTGTTCTTGAGCGATGATATTTTCTTTCAGGCACCGCTTTACGGAGTGTTAGGCGCTAACATGGGCGATCTGCTCGCTCAGTTACACTCACTCAATAGCGATCTACTGTTAGTGTTGATTGGTTTGCATGTCGCAGGGCTACTTTGGCACACGCTACAAGGCGAGCGGCTCATTCCCGCCATGTTGACGGGAGTGAAAAGATTTCATAGCCCGCCCGTCGACGCAAAACCCGTCTCGTCGCGCAGGCAAACTTGCTACGCCGTTGGGGCGCTGCTGATCGCATCAGGCGTCAGTGGCTGGCTATGGTTTTATTGATATCGTTTAACCGTTAAGACGGAGTTGTCGGCTTCGAAAGCGCGCGTAGCCCATGCAGCCCGTAAAGAGCGCCAGCGATACAAGCGCTTCTAATACGCCTCTCATTCCCTGTTCTGGCAAGGTCGCCAACATCACACCCTGGGTGAAGTAGAGCAAGCTGACGAAGGCAAGCCAAGCGTGCCCACGGGCACGTTGACCAATGATCGATGGCAAGAACAGCACCAAAGGCAAAATGAACGCCACCACGGGTCGCCAATTGAACGTTTCGCCCTGTACGAAGAAGCCACGATAAATCACCAGCAGAAGCAGCACGCCAAAACTGACGAGCACTAACAGTCGTGCTTGTCGCGTCAACGTGTCGAGTCCGTGTTTATCTTCCAGCGTCTCTAACCACTGTCTCATGATGACGACGTCTCCTGGCGCATTTTATGTAAGGCTAACGCGAGTTTGGCGAGCCGTCTTCCTTGTGCTTGGCACAACGCTCGTTCGTGCTCGTCAACCGGTCGGTCACTGCGTGTGCCAGCCACATGGCTGGCCCCGTAAGGCGTGCCGCCATGCTGAGTGCTCAGTAATTCCGTCTCGCTGTAGGGGATGCCCGCATAGACCATACCGTGATGCAAAAGTGGCACCAGCATGGTCAGCAACGTGCTTTCTTGGCCGCCATGCAAGCTAGACGTCGAGGTAAACGCACAGGCGGGCTTGTCGATTAGCGCGCCGTTCATCCAAAGACTGCTAGTGGTGTCGAGAAAAAACTTGAGTGGCGCGGCCATATTGCCAAAGCGCGTAGGGCTACCCAACGCTAGTGCGCTGCAGTGGCGTAAATCGTTCAGGTCGGCGTAGACTGCCCCTTCAGCGGGAATCTCTGGGTCGACGGCTTCACAGGTGGGGGAAACCGAAGGTACCGTGCGCAGTCGCGCTTCTATACCGGGAATGCTCTCGACGCCCGCTGCTAGTTGGCGGGCCATGTCTGCCGTAGCTCCTGAACGGGAGTAATACAGAATCAAGACAAAGGGCTTGGCTTCACTCATGACGTATCCTAATTGGTGGGCAGAGCGACCAGGCGTTGAGCGGTCACTGGCAACGCCTCATATGGTAACAGAGCTATCCCATAGGCAGGAGCGCTATCCATCAGGCTGACTTCCGGAAGCCGAACATAAACCCATGCTGTGGTGCCATCGGCCAGTGTCTGCTCTATGCGCTCATAGCGAATGCCGAGCCGTTCATAACGATCGAGGCGCTCGAGCGCGCGTGGTGACACGGTCAACAATAGACCATCGACATGGCTATGATCACTCGGCGAGAGATCCAATCCATGACGCTCGAACCCTTCCAGGCGTGCCGGCTCTGGCGAGCCTGAGTCTCCCATGACAATCCAACGAACCGGCCAATAACGTAGCGTGCCGTAAACGAATACTTGGTGGGTGCGCTGTTCGATCGTGGGCAGCTCATCAGGCCGTTCATAGAACCATGGGCTGAGCATGGTCAGCCAGAGCCAAGCGGTCACGCCTACCGCGCCAGCCAGCAACCCGACGCTTAATCGCTTTCCCCAGCTCATATCTCTTTCCTTGGTGATAGGTAGATGTATAGGGTGCAGAACGGCCTGTGATAAGACAAGTCTTAAGCAGTGTCGGTGATTTTGCTAAGATACATTACGCTGTCTAGGCCTAGACCCTATCGGAGGAGCCTGTTATGAGCCAGTCACTTCGTGATGAAATGGACTTCCGCGCGTTAGTGGGTGATGTGAAGCCACTGCCAAAGCGCAATCGTGCAGATACAGGTCCCCAACGTCAGCGGCCATCGGAAGCACAGTTGGCCAGACGCGAAAGCGCCGAAGAGCGTTTGGATGAGCGTAACTTTCTCTCGGACGATTTCGTCGATTTACTGCCACCTTTCGATCCTATCGAGTTTCGCCGTGAAGGTATTCAACAAGGGGTGGTCGACAAATTGAAGCATGGCGGATACAGCGTGCAAGCACAGCTTCATCTGCTTCGCCGACCGCTAGCAGAGTGTCGACGCATGCTCTTTCCCTTTATTCAGGAGGCCTATGCCCACGACCTTCGCTCGGTAATGGTCGTTCATGGGCGAGGACGGGAGGTGGACAGCCCGGCCAACGTGTTGCGCTCCTATATCGCCAAGTGGCTCGCTCAGTTCGATGAGGTGCAGGCTTACGTGTCTGCCCAGCCATCTGAAGGCGGGCTCGGCGCTACCTGGATCATGCTACGCAAAAGCGACCGTGCTAAAGCCAATAATCGCGAGCGCCAGCAGAAACGGCGCGGCTAAACAAAAAACGCCGACAAAGGCATGCCCTTGTCGGCGTTAGCGATGCAGCTTGTCTTTAGTGGGTAGTGGCTAAACGCTTTTCGAAGAGCGCCTGGCGTACTTCTACGTCGGTCTGGTAACGGACGCTAAACGCATTGAGGGCGCGCAGAGCATCTTCTGGGTGCTGATCATCTCGTAATGCCATGGTCGAAAAACCGCAGCGACGCATGTAATCCAACTGATCGACCAGAACGTCACCTACCGCACGTATCTCTCCCGTAAACCCGTAACGTTCTCTGAGTAGGCGGGCAATGGTGTACCCACGCCCGTCGGTGAAAGCGGGGAAGTCGACGGCGACGGCGGGTGCTGCCTTTAGTTCACTAGCCAGCTCAGCGTTGAGCTCTGTGTCGCTCGCTAGCAGCGGTGCCAGTTCTGTATCAGCCTGGTTGTTCTGCCATAGCGCAAGGGGGACGAAGGCAGGGCGCTGCTCGGGCAGTGTTTGCGCATCGTAGGAGACGCACCAAGCATTTTCCGCGGCCAGTTCGCCGTTGTCGATCAAGTGATCGACGTGAACAGGGGTCTGTTCCATTGCCTCGGCTTGGGTATCATTGCTGGGCATAAACACGCTCCTTGAAGGGTTTTAGGCCAATACGGCGATACGTATCCAGAAAGCGCTCATCTTCGTGACGTTCCGCTACGTAAACTTCGAGCACCTTCTCGACCACGCCCGGCACGTCCTCACGGAAGAAAGAGGGGCCTAGAATTTTACCCAGTGAGGCGTCGTCCGTTGAATTACCGCCAATCGAGACTTGGTAATACTCTTCGCCTTTTTTATCCACGCCAAGAATGCCGATATGGCCAACGTGGTGGTGTCCGCAGGCATTCATGCAGCCTGAGATGTTGAGGTCCAGGGGCCCCAGGTCGTACAGGAAATCCAAATCTTCGAAGCGCTCTTGTAACGCCTGAGCAATGGGAATGGAGACCGCATTGGCAAGACTGCAGTAGTCGCCACCAGGACAGCAGATGATGTCGTTCAGCGTGCCTACAGTGGGGTTGGCCATTCCCAGGGCATCCAGTTCTTTCCAAAGCGCTTCGAGCTCGTCGACTGGCACGTCGGATAGCACCAAGTTCTGCTCGTGAGTTACCCGCACTTCGCCAAAGCTATAGCGGTCGGCGAGGTCGGCCACGGCGTCCATCTGGTCGGCAGTCACGTCACCTGGAGCATGCTCGCGGCGCTTCAACGACAGCGTGACCGCTTTATAACCCGGCACTTTGTGGTCGGTCACATTATTGGTGACGAAACGCGCAAAGCTGCGATTGTCACGACGCAGTTGGTCGAACGCTTCCACCGAGCTGTCGGCCACCGGGCGGAGCTCAGGCTCGGGGAAGTGCGCTTTGGCCGCGTCGACGGCGGCTTGATTCAGTGTCTGGGGGCCATCTTTCAAATGCGCCCACTCTTCGTCGACACGTCGGCGGAACTCTTCGATACCGAGTGCCTTCACCAATATTTTGATACGCGCCTTGAACTTGTTGTCACGGCGACCGAACTGGTTATAAACCCGCACGCACGCTTCGAGATAGGTCAGCAGGTGCTGCCAGGGCAGGTCCTCACGCACCACGTCGCCAATCATCGGCGTGCGGCCTAAACCGCCACCCGCCAATACTTTGACGCGAAGCTCGCCGTCAGCGTTGCGCCACAAGCGCAGACCAATGTCATGAACCTGAATCGCTGCCCGATCTTGGGCGGCGCCGCTGACGGCAATTTTGAATTTGCGCGGCAGGTAAGCAAACTCGGGGTGCAGCGTCGACCACTGGCGGATCAGCTCGCACCAGGGGCGGGGGTCTTCGACTTCATCGTTGGCAATCCCCGCAAACTGGTCGCTGGTGGTATTGCGGATACAGTTACCGCTGGTTTGGATGGCGTGCATCTGCACTTTGGCCAGCTCGGCCAAGATATCCGGCACGTCTTCCAGTGCAGGCCAGTTGAGCTGCAGGTTTTGTCGCGTGGTGAAGTGGCCGTAGCCGCGGTCGTAGCGGCGAGTGATCTCGGCCAAAGCACGCAGCTGATGGCCCGCCAGCATACCGTAAGGTATAGCAATACGCAGCATCGGCGCATGCCTTTGAATGTACAGGCCGTTTTGCAGCCGCAGCGGGCGAAACTCTTCTTCTCCCAAACGACCGGCTTGGTAGCGCTCCATCTGATCGCGGAACTGCGCTACGCGCTCGTCAACCAGCGTTTGGTCGTGAATATCATAACGGTACATGTGGCACGATCCTGCTAAAAGCGAAATGGTCACGTCGAGACGGACGGTAATATACCGTCACTCTAACGCGGGCGTCATATTCTACAAAAGAATATATAATTATCTTTTTATCGTTAAATGCTATTTGAACTGCGAGTGAGTGTCATGGACTAACCAGCGGCGGCGCTGCCACACCCATAAAAAGCCAGTGGAGTTGAGCAGCCGGTAAAAGAGCTGTGTCAACCAGACCCCGACTAACCCGTAACCGAGCCAAATACCGACCCACCACGCCAGAGGTAAAAAGAGTAGCCACTGCATCCCTAGCGTGAGCAGCATGACGGTACGCTGAGCACCAGCGCCCATCAACGCCTGCGCTAGTACTAGCGCGGCGGCGTCGAACACGATCATCAGGCCAGTAATTTGCAGGGGCAGTCTCCCTAACTGAACCAACGCTTCATTGGTAAAGAAAATGCCTAGAATCGTGTCGGGTATCACCAGCATTGGTAACGCTAAAACAGTCAGCAGCATACCGGCAACGCTCAAGGCGTCAATGCCCCAGCGGTGTGCCGCCTGCCGATCGTCACGGCCCAGCGCCTCGCCGACAAGACTCATGGCCGCCACTCCAACGCCCACGCCTGGTAGAATCAGCAGAAGAGATAGATTCACTAAGACATGACCGACCGCAACGCTCGGCGTGCCGAGTTTACCCAGTAGCCAAAAGAGCACGACATAACCAGCGGCAAACCAAAGCTGCTGTAGCGAATGGGGAAACGCTAGCGTCAGCGTCGACAAAATGCTCTGCCAGGAGGGTATCGAAAGCGCGTTTGGCTGACACTGTCGCCACGTGATGACTCCCCAGATCCCCAGTCCCAAGAGCAGTGACAAGGTCGTACCGATGGCGGCTCCGTTCACCCCTAAGCCTGGCAGTCCAGCGACCCCATAAATGAGAGCCGCGCTCAGTGCAACGTTAGTTGTGTGGACGACGACGACGATACGAAGGTAGAGGTGCGTTTGCTGTCGCCCGTTCCAGTAGCCGCGCAGGCATAGCGTCAGCGCGATGGCGGTCAGTGCGACGATCCGCAAGCGAAAGTAGTCGACGGCAATGTGCGTGACCGCTTGCGAGGGAGCAATCCATCGGATTAGCTCCGACGCCTGCCACCAAGCGATGCAAGAGATGGGTAAACCGACAGCCACACCAATGACCAACCCGGACCCTAGGGGACGTGTAAGACAACTTTGATTGGCACCTACTGCCTGGGCGGTTTGCGACTGGACGCTGGAAGAGAGACCGAACACCAGCGCTGTCATCATGAACATGGCATAGCCGCCGAGTCCGACCCCTGCCAACGCCTCTTGTCCCAGATGACTCACTAGGGCAGCATCGATCAAGTTGAGCACGCTCTGAGAAAGCATGCCCAACATGATCGGAAGGGCCAAACGCATGACCTTACCTTGACGGCGCACTACCGGCGTCATGGATGAGTCGATCAACTAGGGTCGTAAGAGAGCACCGGCGAGAGCCAACGCTCCATTTCGGTCAGCGGCATCTGCTTGCGCTCGGCCAGCACCTCGACCTGATCTCGGGTGATTTTGCCGGTGGAGAAGTACTTCGACTGGGGGTGCGCAAAGTACCAGCCCGACACGGCGGCCGCTGGCCACATAGCAAAGTTTTCCGTGAGCGTTAGGCCAGTATTCTCCGTGGCGTTTAACAGGCGGAACAACGTCGCTTTTTCAGTATGGTCAGGGCACGCAGGATAGCCGGGGGCAGGGCGAATACCCTGATATTTCTCGGCAATCAGCGCATCGTTATCCAGCGCCTCTTCGGGCACGTAGCCCCAAAACTCTTTACGCACCCGCTCGTGCATGCGTTCGGCAAAGGCTTCGGCTAGCCGATCGGTCAGCGCCTGGACCATGATGGCGTTGTAATCGTCACCGGCGGCCTCGTAGGCTTTGGAGAGTTCATCCACGCCATGTCCGGTGGTCACCGCAAAGCCCCCAATCCAGTCGGGTTTGCCGCTCTCTTTCGGGGCGATGAAATCAGCCAGGCTGTAGCAGATACCGTCACGGCCCTTAGTGGTTTGCTGACGGATGTGGTGCAAACGCTCGATAACCTTGGTGCGACTCTCATCGGCGTAGACCTCGATCACGTCGTCATCCACGCTGTTGGCGGGCCATAAACCAATGACCCCGCGGGCATGCACGCGCTGTTCATCGATCAATTTGCGTAGCATCACTTGCGCATCGGCAAACAGGCTCTGGGCGGCTTCGCCCACCACTTCGTCATTGAGGATTTTTGGGTACTTCCCGGCAAGTTGCCAACTCATGAAGAAGGGCGTCCAGTCGATACGTTCGACCAGCTCTTCCAGGTCGTAATCGTCGAAGGTCATCAGACCCAGGGTATTCGGCTTGGCGGGCGTGTGATTTACCCAATCGGTGCGAAAGCGTCGTTTACGCGCCTGGGTATAGTCCAGGTCTGCCGCTTTGGGGCGGCGTTTGGCGTTGCGCTCGCGGACTTTCTCGTACTCTTCACGGATCTCGGCCACGTAGGCCGACTTCAAATTGGGGGCTAGCAGTCTGCCTGCCACGCCCACGGCGCGAGATGCGTCGGTGACATAAATCACGGGGTGCTCATACTGCGGTTCGATTTTCACCGCCGTGTGTGCTTTTGAGGTGGTGGCGCCGCCAATCAGCAGCGGCAGGTTCATACCGCGGCGCTGCATCTCTTTGGCAACGTGTACCATCTCGTCCAGCGACGGGGTAATCAAACCAGAGAGGCCGATGATATCGGCATCGTTGTCGATGGCGGCCTGGAGAATTTTCTCGGTCGGTACCATGACGCCCAGGTCGATGACTTCGTAGTTGTTACACTGCAGTACCACGCCGACGATGTTCTTGCCGATGTCGTGGACGTCACCCTTGACCGTGGCCATCACGATTTTGCCCTTGGCCTGAGTGTCCTCACTTTTTTCCGCTTCGATGAAGGGAATCAGATACGCCACCGCCTGCTTCATGACACGGGCGGACTTGACCACCTGGGGCAAAAACATCTTACCCGCCCCAAACAGGTCGCCGACCACGTTCATGCCATCCATCAACGGACCTTCGATCACCTCGATAGGACGTTCCGCCTGGGCTCGGGCTTCCTCGGTATCCTCTTCGATGTATGCGGTGACCCCTTTCACCAGCGCATGCTCGATACGCTTGTTGACCGGCCAACTGCGCCACTCGAGATCCTCTTTCTTGGCGGCGCCGCTGCCGTCGCCCTTGTACTGATCGGCGATCTCCAGCAATCGCTCGGTACCGTCGCTGCGGCGATTGAGCACGACGTCTTCGACGGCTTCACGCAGCTCGGTGGGCAGGTCGTCATAGACTGCGAGCTGCCCCGCGTTGACGATGCCCATGGTGAGGCCCGCACGAATGGCGTGGTAGAGAAAGACCGAGTGAATCGCCTCCCGCACGGGGTTGTTGCCTCGAAACGAGAAAGACACGTTGGACACGCCCCCAGAGACCATGGCGTGGGGTAGGTGTTCACGAATCCATTGGGTGGCTTCGATGAAATCGACGGCGTAGTTGTTGTGCTCTTCAATACCCGTGGCGATGGCAAAGATGTTAGGGTCGAAAATGATGTCTTCTGGCGGGAAGCCAATCTCGTCGACGAGCAGCCGGTAGGCACGCTCGCAGATCTCGGTCTTGCGCGCAAACGTATCGGCCTGGCCCTCTTCGTCGAACGCCATGACGACAATGGCGGCGCCAAAACGACGGCACTTGGTGGCCTGTTCGCGGAAGGCGGCTTCCCCCTCCTTGAGCGAGATCGAGTTGACCACTGCCTTGCCCTGAACGCACTTCAGGCCCGCTTCGATGATGTCCCACTTTGAGGAGTCGATCATGATGGGCACGCGGGCGATGTCCGGCTCGCCTGCGATCAGGTTCAAAAAGCGCACCATGGCTTCTTGCGACTCCAACATCCCCTCATCCATGTTGATGTCGATGATCTGCGCGCCGTTTTCGACCTGCTCTAAAGCCACTTCCAGAGCCGTGGTGAAATCTTCCTCTACGATCAAGCGCTTGAAGCGAGCAGAGCCGGTGACGTTGGTGCGCTCGCCTACGTTGACGAACAGCGAGTCGGCTTCGATGTTGAACGGCTCGAGACCCGACAGCCGGCACGCTTTGCTGCGCTCAGGCACTTGACGGGGCGCCATAGAATGCACGGCTTCGGCAATGGCGCGGATATGGTCAGGCGTCGAGCCGCAGCAGCCGCCAATGATGTTGACCAAGCCGCTCTGGGCAAACTCACCAACGATCGCCGCCATCTCTTCTGGAGTTTGGTCGTACTCGCCAAACTCATTCGGCAAACCCGCGTTAGGGTGGGCAGAGACGAACGTATCGGCTTTGGTGGCGAGTTCTTCCAGATAGGGGCGCAGCTCCTCGGCCCCCAGGGCGCAGTTCAAGCCCACCGACAGCGGGTTAGCATGACGCACGGAATTCCAGAAGGCCTCTGTCGTTTGGCCGGACAGCGTGCGGCCCGAGGCATCGGTGATCGTGCCGGAGATCATCACCGGCAAACGACGATCGAGATCATCGAATAACTCCTCGAGGGCGTAAATGGCGGCTTTGGCGTTGAGCGTGTCGAAAATCGTTTCGATCATGATCAAATCGGCACCGCCTTCGATCAGAGCGCTGGCCGCTTCGTAATAGTTGTCACGCAACTCGTCGAAGGTGACGTTACGTTTGGCGGGGTCGTTGACGTCGGGCGAAAGCGATGCCGTGCGCGACGTTGGCCCCAGCACCCCGGCCACATAACGCGGGACATCGGTCTCCGCCGCCACGGCGTCGCACACCTCGCGCGCCAGGCGAGCCGACTCGCGGTTGAGTTCCGGCACCAGGTCTTCCATGCCGTAATCGGCTTGAGAGAGCCGAGTACTGTTGAACGTGTTCGTTTCCAGGATGTCTGCGCCCGCTTCCAGATAGTCGCGGTGGATACGGGCGACCACATCGGGGCAGGTCAACGCAAGTAGATCGTTATTACCTTTCAGATCCGATGGCCAAGCGCGGAAGCGTTCTCCGCGGAAATCCTCCTCGCTGAGTTGGGCATTCTGCAGCATGGTGCCCATACCGCCATCCAGAATGAGAATGCGTTGGGAAAGGCGATGGGTGAGGGAAGCAGTCAAATCACTAGCAGCCATGGCAGGGGACATTCTCCAGCGTCGCAGTCGGAAAGGATGTTTTTTATAGTCGTCGATAGGTGAGCGGGGCTTATCATACCAAAGGGCACCCTGTAGGGCAGCAAACGTGGGCGTGAAGTTATTGCAGTCTCTCTATTAAGCTTTCTCATGCACACCGCAATAGCCGACTAAAATACTCGGGATTGTGTCGGCAGGCGGTTTTGCTTACCATAGTGGCAAATGACATGTGATGTGGCGTTGCCACTACCACGGGAGGACAGTGTCCCATATGACCACGACTATCGAAGCGCCTGGTATCGACATTACCGACAGCGCACAAACATATCTCGCCGAACTGCTCGAAAAACAGAACGTCGAGGGAATAGCCGTCCGCATTTTCATCACTCAACCCGGCACTCCCTACGCAGAAACTTGCTTGGCGTACTGCCGTCCTGGTGAAGAAGAGCCCACTGACGTCAAACTCGAGCTCGAGAAAATCAACGTTTTTCTCGACAAAAACAGCCTTGCCTTTTTGGAAGAAGCGGTGGTCGATTTCAACGCCGACCGCATGGGTGGTCAACTGACCATCAAGGCCCCCAATGCCAAAATGCCCAAGGTCAATGCCGACAGTCCGCTCGAAGATCGCATCAATTACACGCTCTACAGCGAAATCAATCCTGGACTGGCGGCTCATGGCGGTGAAATCAAACTCGTCGAACTGACCGACGACAAAGTGGCCATCTTGGCCTTTGGCGGGGGGTGCCAAGGGTGTGCCGCGGTGGATCTTACGCTCAAGGACGGTGTCGAGAAGACCCTGATGGAGCGTATTCCCGAACTGGCAGGTATCCGTGACGTGACCGATCACACCGATACCACGAACGCCTACTACCGCTGAGCGTACCCGGCAGATGCCAAAAAGAGCGTGGTCGCATGAGCTAGGTTTACTAACCTGCCAGCGCTAAACGTTGCTCTTGATAGCGAATAGCCATCCCGCTATTGGGGTGGCTTTTTTGGTTGGGCCGGGTCACTGGCAGGCGGCGTGAGTGCTTCTGGTAGTGCCGCCAACTGAGCTTGCAAGGACGCCATACGCTGCCATAGCTGTTCTTGCCACTGATCGCTATCGCGTGCTTGCTGTTGCTGTGCCTCTAATGCCTGATTCGCCCTGTCCAGCGCTACCTGCAGTTCGCTGCGCTGCGTTTGTAGCTCGGCATTGTGGCGCTTGAGCTCTGCCAAGCGCTGCTGCTGAGAGGCGCTTTCCTGCTGATAGCGATGTAGTTCATCGGTCACCTGCCGAACCTCTTTGGATAGCGCTTCTGCTCGCTCTTCCCGCTGCTGTAGACGCTTTTGCAGCACTTTCTCTTCTTGTGCCCGCTCTTGACGCAGCGTGTCCAATAACGCCATCAATTTGCCTTCTGACGCCTCATTGCGCTGTTCCTCTTGGGCCAAGCGCTGCTCCCAGGCAGTTTGCTGCGCGGCCTGTTGCTCACTAAAACGCTGCTGATCCGCTTTGAGAGTTTGCTGGGCTTGCTCGAATTGCCCTCGATAGTGGCTAACTTCTTCAGCGGCTTTCTCTGCCTGCTGCTGCCAGTGACGTTCATGGGTCTGGCTTTCGCCCAGGTCACGCTGAAGCACCTCCAGGCGTAGTTCTATGTGGCGAAGGTGCTCGGCCAGGGCGCTCTCACGCTGTTCGGCATTGGCAGCCTGTTGACGTGCTTCGGCCGCTTCTTGCTGCGCGCCCTCCACCTGACGATTGGCCTCTTCTCGGTAGTGCACTAGGGCTTGGTAGGCCGACTCTTGCGCTTCCCGCCATAGCTCACTGGCTACATTGACGACGACTTCTGGTACCCCTTTGGGAGGCGGTACATCGCGATTTTGCTCACGCTCGGTGCGCCATTGCCGGAAGTGTTCGCTGATGGTGGTAAAACTGCCGGTGCCAAGCACTTCGCGGATACGCTGCACGCTGGGGGAGTCCCCTTGAGCAAGCAGCGTGTCGATTGCTTGCTGAACGTCACTGTACTGAACTCCGTTGCGCGCCATGGCGTCCTCCTCATGCGTTGAGTGGCGTTACTTGAGGGGCATTGTCCTGTCTTTGTGAGAAAAAAACAATTATTACGTAAAACATAAAACGTAATATTATTTATCTAATAATAATAAAATTCAAGATTACGCTCATTATCTTGAATTTATAACGCTGTAACGCCACACTGCTCACAGCGATATAGACCACGGCTAGCAAGGAGCCAGCATGCCCCCTTCAATGACTCGATTTAGCCTAGACGAACACGCACCCATTGGTGCGGAGACTGGCATCAGCGATAAGAGGGAGGGGAGTCACTGGCCAGCGAGCCAACGAGCGCTGTCTCCTCATCTGCGTTCACGAATCGAAGCGGACAACGACCACCAGGCCGTGCTGCTGTGGTTAACGGAGTATCGAGACAGCCCACAAACACTCAAAAGCTACCGGCGAGAAGCCGAACGACTGCTGCTTTGGCTAGCCAGCCAGGACAAAGGGCTGCCCGATATGAATCGTGAATTACTGCGCCAGTTCGAAGCTTTCCTAGAGAACCCGCAGCCCCGGGCAGTATGGGTGGGGCCTTCAAAACCCCGAGAGCATCCTGAGTGGCGGCCGTTTAGAAACGGTCTTTCTCCCACGAGTCGTCGGCAGACCTTGATCATTCTGCAGGGCTTGTTTACCTGGCTGGTGGAGGCCGGCTGGGTAGGGCACAACCCCTTTGCGCTGATGCGCGACAAAGCGCGGCGAATGAACAATCAGGGGCAGCGCATAGAGCGCTATCTGGAGCAGCCGCTATGGGCTTGGTTATGGCAGTGGCTGAACCAGCCGAGCCATAGCAACGACGCTCGGCTCGTTTATGAGGGCGCCCGAAGACGGTTTATCTTTAGCTTTGCCTACCTACTAGCGCCACGCGTTAGCGAGATGGCCAATGCTCAAATGAGTGACTTTCACGAAGTCGAAGGTCGCTGGTGGTGGCGCGTGATAGGGAAGGGCAGTAAGCAAGCCCGCATACCCGTGCCCGTAGACATGCTCGAGAGCCTGCAAGCCTGGCGAGAAGCGCTAGGTCTCGTATCGTTGCCAAGCTATCACGAGCCAACTCCGGTGATTCGCGCACTGGATAAACGCAGAGGTATAAGCGACAACCAGCTTTACCGATTGATCAAAGAGACGTTGGCCAACGCTGCTGACGCACTCGAAGAGAAGGGCGGCAAGCCTGCTTATGTCGAGGCGCTCCGGCGAGCAACGCCTCACTGGCTGCGGCATACGGCGATTACCCACCAAGCGCAATCAGGCGTAAGCTTACGCTACTTGGCGGAAAGCGCCCGCCACGCAAAGCTGGATACCACCCGACGCTATTTGCACACCGAAGCCGACGAGTGGCATCACGAGCAGCAGCGACACCGCTTGAAAACGCCCCCAAAAGAATGGGCTGAACCGTTATAATAGCGGCGACAAAGACTCATCAACCCAAAGGATACGCCATGGCGACTTCAGGCGCAGAGCTAGCCCAGCAGGAGCTGGTGGAAGAGTTCGAGATGTTCGATAACTGGATGGACCGCTATCAATACATCATCGATATGGGCAAGCAGCTTCCTGACTTTCCCGAAGAGCGGCGAACCGACGAGTTCAAAATTCAGGGCTGTCAATCCAATGTATGGATGTGCCATGAAAAGGCGGGTGACAAGCTCGTGTTTAAAGCGACCTCGGATGCGGCCATCGTCTCTGGACTGATCGCCGTGCTGCTACGCATCTATAGCGAGCGTACGCCAGAAGAGATCAGTCAGACCGAGCCGCATTTCTTGAAAGACTTGGGGCTTGATAAACATCTTTCGCCAACGCGCAGTAATGGCTTACACGCGATGCTAGAGCGTATTTATCAAGTAGCCAAGCAGTGATAAACGAAGAGCACGCGATTAGTGATGGCCGCAGGTCGAGCAGCAGCGCTTTGACGTTTGCTCCTGATCATCACGGCATAACGCTTCGCTGCGTCCGCCGGGTACCGGATCCATGCCCCCTGGATGGCCAGGGTGGCATTTTACGATGCGCTTGGCGGCCATCCAGCCTCCTTTGATCGGACCATGCACCTGGAGCGCTTCGATGGCGTAGGCAGAGCAGCTTGGCCAAAAGCGGCACCGCGGGCCCAATAATGGGCTGAGAGTGTATTGGTAGATGCGTATGCAGCCCACCAATATGACGGTCAGTAATCTATGACAGCCTCGCTGCAGGAGCCGCCATACGTTTTTCACGGTGTTTTTTTACCGTAAAGCATTGCCGGATCGATCATCGGCTCGCTGGTGATCTTTGCGCCGTCTGCCCCTAACGAGACATAGAAGCAGCTGCGACGTCCAGTGTGACAGGCAGGCCCCGTTTGATCAACCTGTACGAGCAGCGTATCGCCGTCACAGTCCAGCGCCGCGTTAATAAGGCGCTGTTGTTGGCCCGAGGTTTCGCCTTTGCGCCAAAGCTTCTGGCGTGAGCGCGAGTAGTAGCATACTCGCTGCGTGGTCAACGTCTCCTCCAGGGCTTCGCGGTTCATCCATGCCATCATCAGCACCTCTTTAGTATCGTGCTGCTGGGCGATGGCGGGGATTAGACCATCTTCGTTGAATTGGACAGCATCTAACAGCGTGGCCAATGGGGGCAAGCTATCGGTGGGCGAGGCGGACTCTAGCGCCTTGAAAAATTGCTTGGGAGTCATTGAGTCAAGTTGAGACATTAGGCATTACTCGCTGTTCGGCACGCTTGGCACAAACCCTGAAGCTCGATGGTTTGACGCTCGACGTTGAAGCCTTGACGCTTTGCCAGGGCCGCAAGCTGATCGCTGATTTCATCCAAGTGTAGTTCTTCGACGTAACCACATTGACGGCAGATGAGCAGCTGGAAGCCGTGGGTATGCTCAGGGCAGGCGCAGGCGACATACGCATTCTGCGATTCGATACGGTGCACCAACCCCTGCTCGATAAGAAATTCCAGGGCGCGGTAGACGGTGGGCGGGCGAGCGGCGGCGTGCTCCGTAGAAAGCTGGTCCAGCAGGTCATACGCTTTCAGCCCTCCGCCATGCTCTGCGATGAGCTCAAGCACCCTGCGGCGTATCGGGGTGAACCGAACACCGCGGGTGTGGCACTGAGATTCTGCTTGCTGCAATAGCGTATTGGCTTCTGTCATTGGATCACTCGTTGGGCATTAGACAAGCAGTCTACGCCGTTGCCGAAGGTGTGTCAGGGGTATCGACCAGCTCGCTCTTGCGCGCAAAGTGGTGCTGGGCAAACGCGACACGCTTGGCCACCGGGACGTTGTCGGGTTGACGCTCGATGAGATCCAAGCGACGGCGCAAGCCTTCGCCGTTGGTCATCTGAATCGCCAAGCCGGGTCGGGCATTGAGCTCCAGCAGCATTGGTCCGTGTTGACGATCCAACACCATATCGGTCCCCAGGTAGCCAAGGCCGGTCATCTCGTAGCAGCCCGCCGCTAGGTGCAGCAGTGTTTCCCACTGGGGTACGACCAGACTGGCCAAGTCGTGCCCCGTATCGGGATGGCTGTAACAAGGACGGTCGAACTGCACGCCACGCAGCGCTGCCCCGGTGGCAATGTTCAACCCCACGCCGACGGCGCCTTGGTGAAGATTCGCTTTACCATCGGAGGCGGCGGTGGAGAGGCGCATCATCGCCATGACTGGGTAACCCTTGAAGACGATGACGCGAATATCGGGAACGCCTTCGTAGGTATACTCCAATAAGCTCTCTTCGAAATTGATCAGCGTTTCGATCACGGCCACGTCGGGTGAACCACCAAGCGAATACAACCCCGAGAGGAGGTTGGAGACGTGACGTTCGATATCGCTGATCGTTAGGCTCGCACCGCTGGGTTTGTAGAACAAACCATTCTCTACTTTCTCGATGACCAAAATACCTTTGCCACCGCTCCCTTTGGCAGGCTTGATCACGAATCCCGCATGGCCCTCTAGCATTTCGCTAATGTGTTGAACACCAAACTGTGTCGTGACCGTGCCAATCAGCTCAGGGGTGGTAATGCCGTACTGCTGAGCCAGCAGTTTCGTCTTTAACTTATCATCTACCAGCGGATAGAGCCGACGTGCGTTATACCGCCCTATGTAACGAATGTTACGCCGGTTCATACCCACGATGCCTTTATCCCGAAGACGGGTAGGCCACGTCCAGTTTTTCAGCCAACTCATGACGGCTTCTCGTCTTCGGTGATGGGTTTGAAACGGCGCAACTCCAGCAGGCGATAGCCGGTGTAATTACCCAGCAGCAAAATGAATGCCATCAAGATGAGCTGCACGCCCAGGAAGTTGAACGTAATATGGCGCACCCACGGGTTGTTCATGGCCAGGAAAGCCAACACGGCGGTCAGCAGGCTACCACCGCCCTGGATTAGTACCTGCTTGGGGCCTTCCTCCTCCCAAAGGATCGACATCCGCTCGATGGTCCACGCTAGGATGATCATCGGGAAGAACGTGACCGTCAATCCGGCACTCAAACCCATACGGTAGGCCAGCACAGTGAAGATCGAGATGATCGCGATGACCGTAATGATGACCGCCGACACCCTCGCCACCAACAGCAAATTCAAGTAAGAAAGGTAGTTACGGATGATCAAGCCAACGGCGACGATCAGCAAGAACCCAATCAAACCGGTCAGTAGCGTCGTTTGAATGAAGGCCAGCGCAATCAGTACCGGCATGAACGTGCCCGATGTCTTTACGCCCACCAGCACACGTAGGAACACCACGACCAGCGCGCCAATCGGTATCAAAAGGATCGTTTGGAACAGCGCTTGCTCTTCTAATGGTAGGCTGTGAATCGAGAAATTCAGCAGCGTATCGTCCGAGTAGTGGTTACGGACCGCCGCGGATGCTGGCTGATAATGGGTCAACATCGAGAACGATACGCGAGAGTTAGTGCCACCTTGCACTTCGAGTACGGCACGACCACCGGTTTCCCACAGCAGCAGGTTATCAGGCTGTCCCTGCTCGCCAGTGGCAGGGTTGAACAGCGCCCACTCTTCGGCGGTTTGGTCGAACACTTGAATCCAACTACTCAGCGTTTGGCGGCGGCGACCGTCCTCGAGGAGCAAACCGCTGACTTCTCTTGCCTGCACGCCTGCCTGATTCAAAAGGCGAACGATCAGCGCGGAAGGCTGCATCTGAGTTAGCAGCAAGCGGGCGTTTTCACCTTGTCGCTCGCCATTGATATCCAAGATAAGTTCACGAGCGAACGTGGCGTTATTGGCGCTACGCCCCCAGGCGCGCTCGATTAGCTGGTTGGCCGCCGTGTCGTAGGGGCTTTCCCAGGGAGTGACGGCTGGAATGCCGGGCGGCGTTTGTACGGGCGCACGCGAATCAGGGGATACCAGCATCTGCACGGAGTAATAAAGTTGCTGGCTGCCTGCTGCCTCACGGATGGTCCACTGGGCTTGCCGACCCAGCTCATCCGCCTGATAGGCAAGCCCATAACCGGATGAGGCGGTGTTTTCAGTCAGTACGCGAAACCCGGCCTGGTGAGATGGCAACGCCAAATCGACCTGCACTGGACCATTTTGTGCGTTGAAGTTAATGACTGCTTCAATTTCCCACACTTGGCGCTGTTCTCCTGGAAACCAGGGAATCTCGAACTGTAAATGGCGATGCACGCTGGCGACGATCCCGACCAGCAGTAGTAACCCAACGATAAAATAAAACGGCAACCGGGACATGGTGATTCCTTTCAGCGTAAAGCGGCAGGGGAGTGGTATTACTCTTCGGTATCGTCTTGATCGGCCGCTTCATCGTCAGCCGCTTCTTCAGAGGGCTCACCACCTGGAAATTCCGGGCGGTCATGCAGATACGTTTCGGCCACATCGATCGTGGCAATATCCATCATGAAGCGACGACCCAGTAGCACCGGGTAATCCAAATGCGTACGGTCGTTCAAGGTGAATTCGACATTTTCGCGGATGGGGCCCAATGTCATGAGTAGAGAAATGACAGGACGGGACTCTTCGCCAGAAGCCTGCACGATTTTGACGCGTCGCTCGATAGGCGCCTCGATCCACTCATCGCGCACTTGATCGACGACGACGTCGTCATCATTGAGCGCTAACTTGAAACGCACCCAGTCTTCACCGTCACGCTCAAAACGCGTGATGTCAGCGGCAGACAGGGAAGACGTGTTGGCCCCTGAGTCCACCCGAGCCTTCAGATAAGTACCAATGCTGGGTAATCCCACCCATTCGCTGCGTCCCAGCAGCGTTTTGTTGTCTGCAGGCTCTGTGACACTGCACTCTTCACGTATGATGACGGGCTCTTCACCGCGTGCTTCCAAGCTCGCAATATCTTGGCGCATTAGCCGCAACAAGCTGCCTACCTCGCGAACGTCGGCCGTTAGCACCTGCTGCTGACTACTTTGCTGTTCATGCAATTGCGTCGTCGCTTCACAACGTTGTGAAAGGGACGCTTCAAGTTCAAGGATGCGGTTATTGAACGAGGCCTCGCTCAACGGCGGCGGTTCATTCGACTCTGGCTGTGTCACTGCGCAGCCTGCAAACGACATTGACAAACCGGCCATTAGCCATAAAACACCTGAGCGCATAACGAGGGATATCCTTGGACAGTAAGAGCACGAATGATAAGGAGAAGGCAGTCCGCTTGTCCAACATGGTAGCGGTTTTTCATCAGACCATTTCATCCGATTTAACATAATATATATTATGCGAACTGAGGATAACGTCTAGCATGGCAACGCGCTAACGGCATCTATTGAACCGCCATATTTTCTCCTACAATAACTATACACTTCGACATTGATATCAAGGATTTCCTCAATGAAACTCTCACGAAAGCGCCTGCGTGCCTTCTTGCTCGTATCTAGTGTTGTGCTGCTTACTGGCTGTACCAGCGTCAACATCGAGGAGTATGCTGATACCGCCCCCCGCTTAGACATTGCGGAGTACTTTACGGGCCAAACTCGCGCTTGGGGAATGGTGCAAGACTACTCAGGTGAAGTACAGCGGCGTTTTACAGTCGATATCACGGGTACTTTCGAGGGCGACACGCTAACGCTAGATGAAGCCTTCGTATTTTCCGATGGTGAAACCGACCAGCGCGTTTGGGAATTCGAGCGTGTCGACGAGCACCGCTGGATTGGTACCGCCAATGACGTCGAGGGCCAAGTCGATGCCCGGCAATATGGCCACGCGTTTCACATGCGCTACCCACTCGACATCGACGTGGGAGGACGTACGCTCAGTTTCACCATGGATGACTGGATGTACCTTCAGCCCGACGGGCGACTCATTAACCGCACCGCCATGCGCAAATTTGGCCTGACACTGGGAGAAATAACGCTCGTATTCGAACAAGTCGACCGCTAGGCAGCCATTAAAAAAGCAGCTTGGCGGCACGCCAAGCTGCTTTCACTAGCGACATCAAAGCAAGAGTTTATTCATCAGCAGGCGCGTAAGAGCCATCTTCACGATGAACTTCGTTGCCAGTGATCGGCGGCGTGAAAACACAGGCCAGATGCATCGTCTTATGGGCACGCAGCAGGTGTTCATCGTGCTGATCCAGTATATAGATATCGCCTGGTTTGATGGGCCAAATTTTGCCATCCGCCAGGGTTTCTACCTCGCCTTCCCCTTCGATGCAGTAAACGGACTCGTAATGATGCTTGTAGTGAATATGCGTCTCGGTGCCTTCGAAAATACGCGTGATGTGGAACGAGAAGTTTCCGCCATCGTTGGCCAGCACGAGACGGGTGCTATCCCAGTTGCCGTTTTCCGCGGTGACTAGGCGGTCCGTTTGACGAGCTTCTTCAATATTACGAACGATCATATAACGTGCTCCGTTGCATGGCAGCCCGTACAGGCTGCCCGTTCCTATTCAAGGACGTAATGGCGTTAGGACGGTTAGACTAACGCTCAACTACGCGCTAATGACAGTCTTAACTGACGTTTCCAGAATATCCAGTGCTTCCAACAAGTCTGCGTCGGTAATGGTGAGCGGACATAGGCACTTCACGACTTCCCCGTCTTGACCGCTGGTTTCAATGATCAGGCCATGTTCGAAGGCCTTGCTGGTAATCTTATCGGCGATATCACCCGACACGACATCGATACCGCGCATCAAACCGCGACCGCGCTCAGTTGCCGGCATGCCGTTTTCAGTCAGCAGTGCCGCTAGCTTCTGAAAACGCTCTTCAACGATACGCGCCTTACGCTGCACGTCACGCTCGAAGGTATCGTTCGACCAATATTTTTTCAGCGCTGCAGTCGCCGTCACCATGGCTAGGTTAAAGCCGCGGAAAGTTCCGTTGTACTGACCGGGCTTCCACTTATCCAGTTCAGGACGCATCAACACATGAGCAAATGGCAGTCCAAAGCCCGACAGCGATTTCGAATTGGTTACGATATCCGGCGTGATACCTGCATGCTCGAAGCTGAAGAATTTACCCGTACGGCCACACCCTGCCTGGATGTCATCGACGATCAATAGAATATCGTGGGCGTGGCAAATGCCCTCCAAGCGCTTGAGCCAATCCAGACCCGCAACGTTGATGCCGCCCTCGCCTTGCACGGTTTCGACGATGACACCTGCAGGAATGTCTAAACCGCCTGACTTGTCATTCAGCAGTTTCTCAAAATAGTCCAATGTGTCCGCGTGCTCGCCCATGTAGCCATCGAACGGCAGGAAGCTGGCACCTTGGGTGGGAATCCCCCCGGTAGCTTCACGGAACTTGCGGTTGCCGGTGGTAGCCAGTGCGCCCATGGTCACGCCGTGGAAGCCGTTGGTGAAGGTCACAATGTTATGGCGACCTTTAGCAACACGCGCCAAGCGGATGGCTGCCTCAACGGCGTTCGTGCCCGTCGGACCTGGCAGATGCACTTTGTAATCGAGCCCGCGGGGCTTGAGGATCACGTTCTCCAATGTTTCCAGATAATCGCGTTTGGCACTGGTCCACATATCCAAGCCGTGAACCACACCGTCACTGGACAGGTAGTCAATCATGGCTTCTTTTAGGTGCGGATTGTTGTGGCCGTAGTTCAGCGTGCCGGCACCGGCCAGAAAGTCGATGTACTCTCGGCCATTTTCGTCGGTCAAACGTGCATTCTGTGCCTTCGTGAAGACAACGGGAAACGAACGTGAGTAGGTACGAACGTTGGATTCCATGCGTTCGAGTGTCTGGGTCTGCATTTGCGACCTCCTTATCAGTGTTGTGAGCCAAGCGAGAAAAGCAGCTAGGTCAACACGAGCGGGAAAACGCTCGCTCAAGACGACAGATCAAATATGGTTCGTCTGAAACGGCCCGATGCGGACGAGGTTTTCCGGGTCGTGCTCTCCACCTAACTGCTCAGTGGAGAAGTATTCCCGGCTATTGAGGGGAGCCTGCCAGCGCGCTGCCAAGCGTCGAAACAGCCCCCAAGAAGCCTGGTTATCAGGTGTGATGGTGGTTTCGAGGTGGTGGACATCATCCAGTTCGGGGCGCGACATGATGGCTTCTACCAAACGGCGTGCTAACCCCGTTCCACGCGCTTTCTCACCCACCGCTACTTGCCATAAGAAATAGGTATCTGGCGCGTTGTCTTTGACATAACCCGAAACGAATCCCACGACTTCGCCCTCTTCATTGGTGGCAACGGCGCAGGTATCTCGGAACTGGGTCGCCAGCAACAGGTACGCATAGGCT
Organism: Vreelandella piezotolerans; assembly: GCF_012427705.1. Lineage (NCBI taxonomy): Bacteria > Pseudomonadati > Pseudomonadota > Gammaproteobacteria > Oceanospirillales > Halomonadaceae > Vreelandella > Vreelandella piezotolerans. The sequence continues at coordinate 1,903,442 of NZ_CP048602.1, forward strand.
GAGTTCACGTCGAGCGGTGGACACGCTTTGATCAATTCGTAAATGCCCCAACCGTCGTCGGCATTAGGCTTACGAATAAACAGTGGCATTTCTGCATGGCCTACCACGGCGTCTGCAACGGTAGGTCGAGCCAGCTCGGCAGAGGGTGTAAACGGCTTGATGGGCGTACTCATGGTTATGCTTCGCTGTAGCGAATTTGAGTTTCATTATAACAGCTGATTATGAGCAATTCAAAAGCCATATTATTCATCTCCCTACTTTCCATAAATTGTGGTTATCAAACAGGCCGACTCCCACGCCTGCTCTTGGCGAGATCACTCAATGAGTTTAGATCAGGCTGACCGCTACGCGAGACAAAAAAGGCGAGCCGATGCTCGCCTTGCATAAGCAAAAGGCCGTTCAATAACGGGAGGGAGTGCGCATGGTCACGAACTCCTCTGCTCCGGTGGGATGGATGCCAACGGTAAGGTCAAAATCTTCTTTGGTCAGCCCAGCGCGTACCGCGATGGCGATACCTTGAATCAATTCACCGGCCTCCTCGCCCACCATATGGGCACCTACGACTACGTCGCTGGCGTCATCGACGATAAGTTTCATCAGCATGCGTTCCTGACTTCCGGAAAGCGTATGCTTCATGGCTCTAAAATCGGTACGGTAGACGCGGATTTTATCGAATTTTTCCCTTGCAGCCTCTTCCGAAAGTCCCACCGTGCCAATGTTAGGATGGCAAAAAACGGCGGTGGGGATGGTGTCGTAATTCAACGGCCTTGGCGCTTTTTGGTGGAAGTGAATGTCTACTAATTGCATGGCTTCTGCCAGCGCTACCGGCGTCAATTCAGGCCCCTCGATCAGATCTCCCAAGGCGAGAATCGAAGGCACCGTGGTTTCATAACGCTCATTGACCGGCAGTTTGCCATCACCATTTAATGCGATACCCAACGACTCGACGCCCAGACCGGTCACGTTGGCTTGGCGGCCAGTGGCCGCCAAAACGGCATCTACTTCCAGCGTTTCACCCGTGGTGAGTGCCACTTGCAGCGCGCCGTTCGACTGTTCGATACGAGCAATGTTGGCAGCAAAATGTAATTTCACACCTTTCTTAGCCATCTCGTCTCGGGTGAATTCTCGTACTTCCTGATCGAAGCCTTTCAAAAAAAGATCGCCTCGATAAATCAGGTGCGTCTCACTACCTAAACCGTTAAAAATGCTCGCAAACTCAACGGCGATATAGCCGCCCCCCAGCACCAAAAAACGCTCGGGGAAGGTTTCCAGGTCGAATATCTGGTTGGAGGTCAAGGCAAGGTCGCTGCCAGGGAACTCAGGCACCCAAGGCCAGCCGCCGGTGGCCAGCAAAATCTTGTCGGCACTGATGCTGACGTCGCCCTCGGCATTGGACAAAGTAACCGTATGCGGATCGGTCACCCGGGCGCGCGCGTTGAAGAGCGTCACCCCTGCTCCCTCCAACATGCGCTGATAGATACCGTTGAGTCGTTTGATCTCGCTGGTTTTGTTGTCTCTCAGAGTCGGCCAATCAAAGGTTGCAGGGGATGGCAGCTGCCAGCCAAACCCCGCTGCGTCATCAAAACTGTCATGAAAGTGTGCCGCATATGAATAGAGCTTCTTGGGCACGCAGCCCACGTTCACACAGGTGCCTCCTAAGTAACGATCTTCTGCAATCGCCACGCGAGCTCCAGCCGCCGCCGCCATACGTGCCGCGCGAACGCCGCCGGAGCCTGCGCCAATCACGAATAAATCGAAGTCATATGCAGCCTCTGCTGACATGGTTATCTCCTGTCCTCTGCCGAACTTACCACGGTTGGGTAAGAGCTAATAAGATTGACCTTGCGGGCAAGGGAGGTTAAAAACGCCTTCCTTAGTTTGTTAACAACAGTTTGTTAACAACGCCGTTGGCCCCCGAATAAACTCAACTAACAATGCCGCCTGGAGATTGGATGCCTCATCGAATTGCAACGCTGCTAGAGAACAACCGCACATGGGCTGAGCGCATGCGCAAAGAGGATCCGGACTTTTTCAAACGGTTGGAGAACCAACAATCCCCAGACTATTTATGGATCGGCTGCTCGGATAGTCGCGTACCGGCCAACCAGATCATTGCTCTGCCGCCTGGCGAAGTGTTCGTTCACCGTAACGTCGCCAACCTGCTTCACCATACCGATATGAACGCGCTCTCGGTGGTCCAGTACGCAGTCGATGTGCTCAACGTGCGCCATATCATGATCGTGGGCCACTACGGGTGTGGCGGCATCAAAGCAGCCGTGACCGGCGGAGAATGCGGGGTGGTGGACTACTGGCTACACTCGGTCCGCGAACAGTACACACGCCATCGTGATACCCTGGAGCATCTGCCGTTAGAGGAGCAGATCGACCGCATGTGTGAGCTAAACGTCAACGCCCAGGTCAGTAGCCTATGCCGGACGAAAATCTTGCAGCGAGCTTGGCAACGCGGCCAGTCGATCTCGGTACACGGCTGGGTATACGGCTTGAGCGACGGCCGCGTCAAAGACTTGAACTGTACGGTCAGTGGCCTCGATCAAGTCGAAACGCTGTATCGCATCGACCGTGTTCAGCCTAGCGACTGATGGCGATTTTCCTCTCGGTCCCTAATGCAACAGCTCCACCATCGCCACGATCCGTTGCCGTCAGTCGTAGCGGTAAGCTCGGTGGCAGCTACGACAGCTCAGTCCAACATCGGAAAACGCGCGCGTCGCTGCTCGGTAATCTTCCCGTTCTGCCGCTTCTACCAAAACGCTCACTTTCTCTTCCAGGTCGGTGAACCCGGCAGCAAAATCTTCCCACTCTTCCCAGATGTCTGGCTTGGCGTCAGAGCCACGTCCATCGGTTCCTGCAATAAAGGCTGGCAAAAAATGGGCTTGGGTCGCTTTCTCTTGCAACTCTGCCAGTCGCGGGGCTGCTCCACGAGCATCCTGATTGTTGACCAAGTCGAAGCGAAGCTGCCGGAGCAGACGCTCCAGGTCTTTGAGTTCGTCTTGGCGCCAAATGACCGCCTCACGTTCGCTCGCAAACGGCGTATCTTCTGCCGTCTGCGGCATTGCAGGGAGAGACTGCTCAGCCTTTGCACTCATGGCAAAAAGCCCTAGTAGCGTCATGACGCATGCCCACTGGGGGGCTCTTCGCCCCCTTGAAGATCGATGCTGCATAATGATGTCCTTTACCCTATGGCGCAGGTGACGCCTGTGCCTTTCAAGCCGCAGTATCCCCCCGGATTTTTATCGAGGTACTGCTGATGATACGCCTCGGCATAATAGAAAACGTCCAGCGGTCTGATTTCTGTGGTGATAGTGCCTTTACCGGCTTGTGTAAGGGCCTGCTGAAAGGCTTCGGCACTCTGCCGAGCGACCGCCAGCTGCGCGTCCGTGGTGGTAAAGATGGCTGAACGGTACTGGCTGCCGATATCGTTACCCTGGCGATTACCTTGCGTTGGGTCGTGCTGCTCCCAGAAAATTTGCAGCAGAGTCTCTAGAGGGACCTGTTTGGGATCAAAAATGACCCGGACGACTTCGGTGTGGCCGGTCAGGCCAGTGCAGGTTTCTTTGTAGGTCGGGTTGGGCGTCGTGCCACCGGCATAGCCAGCCGCCGTGACATATACCCCCGGCTGCTGCCAAAAAAGGCGCTCAACTCCCCAAAAGCAACCCATACCGAACACGATCTCTTCATGTCCTTCCGGATAAGGAGGATGGATCGAGTGTCCGGTAATGGTATGAAGGTCGCTTGTCTCGATAGGTGTGTGGCGCCCTTCTGGTGCGCTTTTTTTCGTCAATAGCGTCATAACACCCTCTCTATTGCTGGGGATAAATATAAGGATCGCCCGAACGGGTGAATCTATAGATCAGGTCCACTGCCTGGTTAGCTCCAGACACTGCTTGAACATACAGGTTCCGCCAAAGCGTGTAGCGTAACGTAAGTTCCGCGATGGGAGAGAAAATACCTACACCGTAGCTAATGCGTAAGTCATCAGTGAGCTGACCGCTCACGGCGACCTGGCTATCATCACCGGCACCGGTGGTATCCAGCGTAAGATCGTCGATACCGAATGCTTCCCCAATCGAGCCCACGGCGCCGCCCGTCCGTCCTAATGACATTCCGATCAGCGCCGTGGTCAACGCGCTGTCGATCCCGCCACCCGACGCATCCGGTGCCCGGCCGCGCAGCAGGTACGAAAGGGAGCGCGTTTCGTCCATCGCAGGTTCGGAGAAGATCATGACGTTCGGCTGCTCTGCGTTGCCGGTGACCCGCAAGCCAGCAATCACGTCATCTTCGGTGACTTCAGGGTTTCGAATGGCTTCGAAGTCCAATACCGGAAGTCCAGGTGGCCCACTGAAAATAAGCTGACCACGACGAATCAACAGATCCTGGCCAAAGGCTTGGAAACGGCCATCGACGAGATTGACATCGCCAAATAGCTGCAGCGCGCCGCTGTCTTGGCGAACTTCGAGACTGCCGCTCAGCCCTGATTCCAGCCCGTAAGCTGAAATCTGCATATCCCGGCCAAGATTGAGCGTGATCAGAACGTCAAGCACCATGCCGGTGGATGCTAACTCGTCGGCCGCGCTGGGGTCGTTGCCTGCTTCTGCGGCCAGACGTGCTTGGCGCTCGGCCTCGCGGTCATCTCGCTCGGTGATGATGATCTCATCGGGGCTAGGTGATGTTGCTGACGCTGGTAAATCACCGACCTCCAGACGCGCCCAGGGGAGGTCCACGTTACCACGAACTTGAAGACGCTCAGGAGTGACGCGTATGCGAATGTCCGGCGCTGCCTCCAAGCGGCCAAACTGCGGGAGAACGACGAGCAAGGGTTCTTGTGTTGCATTGAGATCGACCCCGATTCGCCAGGCGTCACCGGTGGGCCAATAGGCGTTACCACTGATGTTAAGGCGTCCGCGTTCTGCGGCAATGAATCCATCGATTTCCCCCTCTTCACCATCGAAGGCAACGGCTAGTTCACCATCCACGATCGCAATGGGAATGTCTGGCCCGCTCACTTTTAAACGACGCAGAGCAAGCTCACCCTGTAAGTCCGGCTGGCTAGTCGAGCCGCCAATGGTAACGGTGCCATTCAGGCCGCCTTCTAACTCGTCCATACCCACTACCATGGGGCGATACGGCGCTAGAGTGACGTTATTGGCGCGCAGCTGACCGTCTAGGGCACCCTGACCTAGAGGGTCGTTAACCGCCAAGTTGAGCGTCAATTCTCCCGCTTCGGAGAGGGATAACAGCACGTCTGCCTGCGCTTGCGCTTGATTGGCTTCGATTCGTGTATCGAGATCGATCACCGGTAGCTCGACGGGCTGGCCATAATCGTTAACCGCAGTGATGGCCAACTCACTCAATAATTGAAGATTGGCTTGCCACTGTGCGCCGCCCTGACGCCAACTAGCGACTAGATCGGCCGTGGTGTCCCCCTGGAAGCTCCACTCCTCTGGCAGGAACGGCTCCAACATTTCCATAGGCACCTCGCGCACGCTCAGCACGGCGCGCCCTTGGTCAGCAGAGGCCGTTATTGGCTCTTCAGAGCACACTAGCCCTCCCTGCAAGCGACGCAGACAAAACGGGCTGAGGTTGGCCTGCCCATTGGCCAGGTTGTAAGTAATGTCCAGAGGCTCTTCCAGTCGGATGTCCCCAGCCTCCGAATCGACTTCCAGAGGTGTCAGCCGGGCTTGATAACGCTGAGCTTGTTGGTTGAAACGGCCATTAAGCGCCACGTTCGCGCGGCTTAGAACATTGTTGGTGTCGCCGGTGGCATCAAGGCGTAGGGCATGCTCTGAGAGTCGGCCGGTCAGAACCAACGCGACAGAGGCCAATGATTGACCTGCTGCGTTGACGCCTTGGGCATCCAGGTCGATGCGTAGGTCAGGATCATCCAGACCTTCCACTCTTCCAGATAGCGAAAGCACCGCTAAGCGGTTCTCGGCAAAACGCAGATTGCGGCCGTTCACATTCGCTACGATGTTAGGCTGCGTAAAGCTGCCTTGTGCCTGAATGTCGCCGGTCAGCTCCCCGGCTAGATCAGGATGGAGGCTTTGCAATTGGTTGAGCGCGATATTGGCCTCTAGGGACATTGCCTCTTGGCTCATTTGACCAGACGCGGTCAGGCGATTATTGCCTTGGGTGAATAGCAGCGTTTGGATATCGACTTCTAGATCACTGTTGGCGGCGAGTTCTGCTTGAAGAGTGAGAGGATACTCCTGCAATCGCCCCTGAATATCGAGTTCAGGCACGCTGACGTCCCAGCGCGCTCCCCGCTGGCGGACACTCGCCACGATGCTGCCGCTGAGATTGCCTTCCAACTGGGGGACGAAGAGTGAAGGATCCAACGCATCCAAACGTACCTGTGCGTCCACGGCGATGGCCTCGGACCAGTTCACTTCGCCTTCACTGCTCACAACGCTCTCATCGACGGTGATCGCGAGCGGGAGCCAGCGGAAAGAGGACAAATCCCCTTCACCCTCCAATTCGATGGCGGTCGTTGGAACTTGAGGGCCTTGCGCCACCGTGGCCAAGTTCACTCGATACGACGCTAGGCTTCCACTGACAGCGAGATCGAGGTTCTCCAGTATATAGGGGGCGCTTTGGCTTTCATTGCCACTATCGGTCTCTTCGCTGCCTGCACCTTCGCTGGAAGGGTCGCTCAACGGCCACTGCAAGCGATCACTTTCGAGACGTGCCTCGAAAGGCAGCGTGGGCGCAAGCGCATCGACTTGAGCCGTCAACGTAGCTCCCACCTGACCGGATAACCTTAGATCAGCCGTCAAGTCGGCAAGGCTACCGGAGAGATCGAGGGCTACCTGCTCTCCCCTTAGCGCGGGAAAAATGTCGGGCAACCATAGCTCTGCGCGAAGCGCCGCATCCAGGGGATAATCACCGCTCAAGCTGATGTCAGCCGTTAAACTGGCATCGGCATCTGGGGTGGCAAGCTCCAATGTACTGAGCGTGATACGGCTTTCCCGTGCCTGCGCTTCTAACAACAGTCGCTCGACCTGGTACTCGAAGGCACCTGAAATATCGACATCCGTGACGAGCAAGGAGGCCAACTCGACGTCGATTGGCATGGTGAATTCGGGTAGCGACAGGCGCTCCCGATCGCTCAGCGCAAGTGACGGCGCTCCATCGTCAGCTTCGACGGGGCGAGTGGCCTGCACGGCAGCGTCAATGGCAGTTGCGCTCAATGCTGTGTTGGTGTCTTGCGTCAGCAGTACACCTGGAGATGGCGGCAAGTAGATCGACGGCGATTCGAGCGTCGTGGGTGCAATGGTGACCTGCTGCCCTTCAGCAGAGATCGAGGTGGTAAATGCTGTCCATTCGATACGAGTACCATCGCCCAAGGTAAGCCGCACGTCATTCAGTGCGATGTCGCGCAGCTCAATGGGAAACGGCAGCGTTATATTTAAAGGCCCCGGTTCTTCTTGAGGCGGCTCTTCCGCCCCTGACCCGCTGGAGAGACGAATGTCAGCCTGTTCTATCCGCAGTGACTCCAGGCAAAGCTTACCGGAGAGTAAACAGTCTTCTGCCCACGCAAGCTCGACATCATCAATCTCGATCCGAGTGCCTGCAACGGCCATCTGAAAGCCTTGAAGACGAAAACGATCGAGAAGCGCGCCCTCTTGTTGTTCATAGGTAAAGAAACCGCGCTGTTCGCCCTGCGAGAACAGCTGCTCCGTCCCCCAAGGCGACAAGGCAACGCCGAGCATAACGATGATTATGCCCAGCACCCATAGCGGGAAGACGATGAGCAGACGCAGCAAGCTCCATAGGGCTAACCAGAGGCGGCGTTTGGCCGAGAGCGGCTGACGCTGTGGGGCTGTTGGTTTATCGACCTGAGTCAAGGCGCTCTCCTAGAATTCCGGACCGATAGAGAAGTGCACGCGGAAAGCGTCGTCCACATCGAAGGGGTGGGCTATATCGAAGCGAATAGGCCCTACAGGAGAGATCCAGCGAACCCCTACCCCTGCGCCTGTTTTGAGATCATTGGGCCCCCAATTATCGAATGCATCACCGGCATCGATGAAGGTGGCGCCCCACCAGTCTCCGGTCACACGGCGCTGGTACTCAAGCGTCGACGTCAGCATTTGCTGGCCACCGCGTAAACGCCCTTCTGGGTTGCGGGGGGACAAACTCTCGTAGGAGTAGCCACGTACGCTGCGGTCACCGCCGGCAAAGAAACGTAGCGAAGGCGGTAGTTTGTCAAAGTCATCCGTCTCAATGGCCCCTATGCTCAACCGTGCAGAAAAGCGATTATCGTTACCGATCATACGAATCCACTCAGTATCCCCCGTGAGCCGGGTGAATCGCGCATCGGATCCCCAGGCGCGGTCGGAGTATTCGATCGACAGCTGCTGGCGGTCGCCCCATAACGGAAAACGTTGAGGGCGCGTGCGGGTTCTCGACCACTGAATACCGGGATAGAACAGCCAAACTTCGTCTGCCTGACCACCTTGAGTAAAATCTTCATAGGTCGTTCTGAAGTAAAGCGTTTGCACCCAGCGGTTATCGAACTCCCAGCGCCGCGCCACTTCCACCGTGCCTTCTAACGACTGGGTGTCGCTATCATCGACGTTTCGCACGCCGTATTGGAGACGGTAGCTGTCACGTAGGGGATCTTCGAGCGGAATGTTGTACACACCGGTAAACCGCTGCTCTGGAGCAGATACATAGAGATCATGGTTGAGGCTATGGCCAAACCGGTTGATCCAGGGCTGTTGCCACCCAAAGCGGAGACGGGGGCCCACGTCGGTAGCAAAGCCCACACCCACTTCGAATTGGTGTCGATCAGCGGGCTCTACATTGATGTCGATGGGAAGCCGAGTGTCATTGTGGCTGTGAATGCTCAGTGCGCTGGCCAGTGCTGCGCTGCTCAGTCGCGGACGCTGGGGTTGCGATGCCGTCGCTTCGTTCCACCAGGGAGATCCACCGCTGGGAGGAGCGATCGTCAATTCTTGCGCGGTTTCCAAGCGTGGCCTCACAGAAACAGAACTGAACCAACCTGTTTCCGCCAGCCGCTGATTATAGCGGGCTAGCGACTCGGCGAGGTAAGGGTCCCCTGTTTCGAAGGTTTGCATTTCACGTAACCGCTCGGGCTGGATATGGCTGCCCGTGATCAACGTCTCGCCAAACTGATAACGAGGGCCGCTATCGAAGGTCATGTAGAGACGCGCGCTTTCCAAATAAGGACGGACTTCCATTCTGCGGTCGGAGAAGCCCCAGTCGAAATAGCCGCGTTCGATCGCTAACCCAGCGAACTGCGAGCGCAAGTTATCCCATGGAGCATGACGTAAAGGGTCGCCTTCTTTGAGAGGAAAGTCATCTAGCGCTTCTTGGAACGGTGGATCGTCGTTGGCATCTCCATTGAGGGTGATGTCGAGCACTTCGATCGTGACTTGTGGGCCTGGTTCTATGCTTATGGAAATAGGCGTCGCGTTTAGATCCACCGTGACGTCGGGCTCATAGTAGCCATATACGCGCATGGCCTCTTGGGTACGCTGGCGAATTTCCCCCTCTAAACGCGTGTCGGTGTATTGTTCGGCGTCGATAGTTTCCAAGTAAGCACCGATGTTATCGGAGACTTGACCGCTGACACCGCTAATAGCCGCCTCTAACGCCCATGTGGAGGTGGCAACCGATAAAAGTGGCAGTGTCACTACACAGGCCATTTGTTTGGCCGAGGGCCAATGCCGTTGTCTTCCCATACCGTGATATCCCTAACCCCATGACCGGCTGTGTGGCGACTACACTTGACCGCATAAACAGGTACTTAATTTCTCAGCATCTCCATCTGCGCGCTAAAGGCAAGCTGCGCTTGGCGGACCTGCCTGACGTCGCTCTCGAGTGTACTCAAGCGTTGAGACCACTGCTCCTGAAGGGCCGATAGCTCCGCCTGAGTGGCAGATTCATCGACTGATGCAACGGCCGTCACGTCGTTTGATAGCTGAGTCAACTGCTGCTCGACCTCTGCCTGCCAGTTTTGAAACTGTGCCTCTAGTGCTTCTCGGTCGCTGGAAACTTGGCGCTCCATGGAGGTCAGACGCTGCCCCAGAACGTTCTCCAAATGCGCTACTTCTTCGACCAAATTTTGCCGCCCTGAAGTTCCTGCTTGCTCCAATGCATCCAACGAAGAGCGTATCGAGGCGAGCTGGCGGTCGCGTAACTCGGCTTGCTCTTGGACTTGTTCCAACTGTAAAGCGAGTGGCTCCAGTGCTTCATCGGAGACTAGCTCCTCATTATCCGTCAGCAGCCCATAGAGCTCTTCCCGGGTATTGGTGAGCGCAATGGAGAGCTGCTCCTGCTCTTGAAACAGCGTCGTCATTTGAGCTTGTACAAAGGTTAACGCATCCTGAGCATCCGTGTCACCTGAGTCCAGCCTGGCGTGTAGATTAGAGACTTCACCACTAACGCGATGTACTTCGCCCAGCAGCCGTTCTCTCTCGTACCACAATCCCGCCGCCGCAGCTCCCAAGAGAAGTAGAATCAACACTAACATGAGCCACAGGGGCCAAAGCTTCGGGCCTCTGCGATGACGTAAATGATGCGCCGTCAGGCTTTGATCCACATCGGGAACGATACGCTGAGATGAAGTCGCGTCAGACATGATGTTTCCTTAAAGCGTCGTTGGATCGGCGCGGCGCCCAATCCCTCGGTAATGCAGGCCACAGCTCGCCACAAAAGCCGGATCGTAAATGTTACGACCGTCCAAAATAAGCCTTGCGTTGAGGAGACTCGCTAAGCGATGCCAATCGGGGTTCCAGTAGGCCTTCCATTCGGTCACTAACATCAACGCATCCGCATCTTGGCAAGCCAAATAGGGATCTGCGTCGAAAGTCATTAGACCGTCCCGCTGGCCAACGGTAGCGTGCAGCGCATGAGTGGCGGCCGGGTCGTGGAGCTTGACCGTGACGCCCTGTGCCCACAAGGCTTCGAGCAACGTGAGCACCGGCGCGTGGTCGATGCGTGCGGTGCCGGGCTTGAAGGCCGCTCCCCATATCGCCACGGTTTTACCCGCTAGATCGCCTTCGAAGAACCCCCATAGTTTTCTGAACAGAGTCTCTTTCTTCTGCTCATTGATGTCCATGACTTGCTCGAGCAACGCCGAGTAACGTCCGCTAGCGGACTGTACGTCGGCTAGGCGCATCAAATCCCTCGAAAAATTGGGCCCGCCGAAGCCGCAGCCCGGATAGAGGTACTCAAAACCGATACGTGTATCGGCCCCCATTCCCTGGCGAACGTGTTCGACATCGACTCCCAGCGTGTCCGCCAACCCAGCAATCTCATTCATGTAGCTAATACGTGTCGCGAGCATGCCATTGATGGCCAGCTTGGTCAGTTCCGCTGCCCGACAAGGCATACACTGAAACACTTCGCTACGACGGTTGAAAGCGCGCAGTAGCTCTCGAGTCACCTGTTCGCCCTTGGCGTCATCACAACCCAGCAGCCAGCGCATGGGCCGCGTAAACGATTGCCATGCACGTCCTTCCTCTAATGTATCAGGCAGGGCAACACGACTATGCTGCTGCCCCATGAGAGAGTGCAGCCGTTCCGTCTCGCCTACCGGGAACGTCGAGTTATTGACCAATACTGCCCCACTGTAGGCGTCGAACATGCCGTGCCCGAGAAGCGTGCTGGCCGCTTGTCGCTGGCTAGGAGAGAGCCCTAGCCAAACAACATCGGGCGTCTTACACATCTCCGGGGCGTCGATGACACGTAAGTTACCAGCAGCCATGGCCTGTTCGATATGCCCCATGAGAGAAGGCTCGCGCCGCAGCCAATCTGCATTGACCAGAGTGGACCACGGAACGCTGTCGTGGAGCAGCCAATCTACACGGTGTCCGACCCAGGCCAGGGCGGCCGCCGCCGTGGCCGCGCTGAGCTCACTTCCATGCAGCAGTACCTTCATCAGCGGCTCTCCTTATCCGATAAGCGCCGGTAAAATAAAGTGTTAGGCCTCATGCTGCGTTCCTTTCCATGCGTTCCACGCCAGGAGTGGTTAGAATAACCATCATACTCAACGTAAGAGTGGATGGCACCTCGCCTAACAATGGCCAAGGGCGCATCGACTACTCACCATTCATCGCTGATAGGGGTTACACCATGCCAGAGACACTTCAGGATAGCACTACTGGGCGCCACCAAGACAACGTCGACGCCGCAGAAGTTGCGAAATTTGAAGCACTTGCCAGTCGCTGGTGGGATCCAAACAGTGAATTCAAACCGCTCCACGATATCAATCCACTGCGACTTGATTTTATCGATGCCAGAGCGGGGCTTGCCGGAAAAAAGGTCTTAGACGTTGGCTGCGGTGGCGGCATTCTGAGTGAAGCGATGGCCCATCGAGGTGCCCATGTGACGGGTATCGACCTGGGCGAAGCACCGCTTGGCGTTGCCCGCTTGCATGCTGAAGAAAGTGGGGTCGAGGTCGATTATCGCCATGTTAGCGTCGAAGGCTTAGCAGCCGAACAGCCTGGTCATTACGATGTGGTGACCTGCATGGAGATGCTGGAGCACGTCCCTGATCCTGCTTCGGTCATTCGTGCCTGTAGCGTACTGGTGCGTCCCGGTGGTTATGTGTTTTTCTCTACGTTGAACAGAACACCAAAATCCTACGCGTTTGCCATTGTAGGCGCAGAGTACGTGCTCAAATTATTGCCCCGCGGCACTCACGATTACTCGAAATTCATCCGCCCTTCTGAGATGGCCCAATGGGCACGCTCGTCAGCGCTAGAAGTACGCGAACAAACAGGGCTGACGTATAACCCCATTACGCGTCATTATCGCTTGGTGCCCCACGATGTGTCGGTTAACTATATGATGTATTGCCGTAAAGTGAGCGAATGATGACGTCAGCTACTCCCCCCATTGCGATTCTATTCGACTTGGACGGCACGCTGGTCGACACCGCACCGGATCTCGCGGCGGCGACGAATGCACTGCGTGCGCATCACGGTTTAGATCCTTTGCCGTTTCACGTCATACGCGCCCAAGTCTCGAATGGCGGCAGCGCATTGGTGACGTTGGCACTCGGACTGGAGGCGGGTAGTGCTGAGCACGATGCGGCCAGGCAGTTCTTGTTGGATGCGTACGAGCAGGCCTTGGCCGTCGATAGCAGACTGTTCGCTCCCCTAGATGAGTGGTTGATTACCTGGGAGGGGGAAGCACGTAAGTGGGGAATCGTCACCAACAAACCACGCCGCTATACCGAACCATTGATCGAGGCGCTGGCGCTTACCCCGGGGGCTTTGTTGTGTGCTGATGACTTGAGGGTCAAAAAACCAGCGCCTGAACCACTTTGGGAAGCAGCAAAGCGATTGGGCATTCCACCCGAGGCGTGTTGGTACGTCGGCGATCATGTGAGAGACATGGAAGCCGCCAAAGCGGCTGGCATGACCGCCGTGGCCGTGGGCTATGGCTATATCAGTGAAGAGGAGGACTATCAGCAGTGGCCCGCCGACCTATGGTTTGCGACCTGCGCTGAGCTGGTGGCCGCTTTGCACGGCCACCGAACGACTTAAAAAGAGAAACGGTCAGGCGCGTGGCGGCTGGGCATCGAATTTCTGGCCGCTGACGCCTTTACTATCGGGCCCCATGAGCCATAGATATGTTGGCATGATCTCTTCAGGCGTGCGCAGCGTGAAGGGATCTTCTCCAGGGTAAGCGGTACGGCGCATTTGTGTCCGCGTTGCCCCAGGGTTCAACGTATTGACCCGCACGTTGGGCTGCTTATCCAGCTCGTCAGCGAGCACTTCCACAAAGCCTTCCGTTGCAAATTTGGAGACCGAATAGGCTCCCCAGTAAGCGCGGCCCTTCCGCCCTACGCTAGACGACGTAAAAACTACCGAAGCATCATCGGATGCTTGCAGCAACGGCAGCAGCGCCTGTGTCATCCAAATGGGACCATTGATATTGACCTGCATCACCTGTTCCCACAGCTCAGGATTATACTGCTCGAAAGGAGTGATACGGCCCAGCAATCCCGCATTATGCAATAGGCCATCCAAACGCCCGAACTCTTTGTCCAGCGTTTCTGCCATGTCATGGAAGTCCTTGAGGGTCGCGCCTTCGAAGTTGAGCGGAAAAATGGCGGGCTGTGGGCCTCCCGCTGCTTCGATTTCATCATAAACGCGTTCAAGCTTGGCAATCGTGCGCCCTAACAGCACCACGGTAGCCCCATGGCGGGCATAGGCTAATGCCGCCGCGCGACCAATCCCATCTCCCGCACCGGTTACCAACACGACGCGATTTTCGAGCAGATTGGGCGCTGGTTGATAGTCGATTTTACAGCTCATGAGGTTTCCTTGAGGCGTTTCTCTTCACACTTGTTAACCTGCGGATTGGCGTAAGAAATCGTTGGCCAACCCTGCGGCACTGCTTTGCGGATAGTCGTCGCGGACCTGCTCTAACAGTTCACGACTGCGTTGAGCTTCCCCTTGACGTGCTTTGACCAAGCCAAGCTTGTAGAGCGCATCGGGCACTTTGGTACTGCCGCTGTACTGCTCGATGACACGGGTAAACGCTTGGTCTGCAGCGTCCAGCTCACCCTCCGCAGCGTAGAGCTCGCCAAGCCAGTAATGACCGTTCGCGGTCAAGCTGCTATCGGGGTGGTTGGACACAAAGGCCTCGAACGCCGCAATAGCGTCCCCAAATTGGCGGGCTTGTACATGGGCAAAGGCAGCTTGATAGTCGGCCTGGGCATCTTCGGAAACGTTTCGCGAGGAAGGTGCCTGTACGACCTGCTCTGCAGCCTCGGGCTCGACCTCAGGAGTGGCCTGCTCGATTTGACTTGGCGCGCTGCTCATCAAGCGATCTTCGATATCCAGGTATTGCTGCTGCGACTGGTTTCGCAATTGCTCCAATTGATGCCGCAGCTCTTCGATTTGGCCCCGTAGCTGCTGGATTTCCTGCTGATGTTCCTGCACTTGATTGAACAGCACCAGATTGCCACCCGATGCTTCTTGCCGCTGCGTTTGCTGATAAAAGCCGCTGGAAGAACCAGAAGAGAGATCTTGCACGAGGGGCTGTTGTGCCAACGCTGTACCGGACAAAAATGATAAGGGCAATACGGAAAGCGGGAGCGCCAGGGCTCCCGCACCGCACAGCCTCTCAACATAGCGCTTGAGACTGTGATTCATATTAGCTCCGAGCGATGCGATTGGCGTGCCTGCACACGCCAATACGATCAGTAGTTAAAGACGACGCGACGGTTCTGCGAGTAAGCACTTTCGTTTTGGCCGCTCGCTGCCGGACGCTCTTCACCGTAGCTAACTACGCTCATTTGTGACGGAGAAACGCCCTGAATGTTCAGGAAGCGCTGCACGGCGCCGGCACGACGCTCGCCTAGTGCCATGTTGTATTCACGAGTACCACGTTCGTCGGTGTGGCCGTGCAAAACCACACGGGCATTCGGGTTGGCACGCAGGTAGCGCGCATGCGCCATCACGACGGATTCATACTCGCTCTTGATCGTGTCACGATCGTAATCGAAGTAGATCGTACGCACTTCAGGAATGCGCGAATCGGCCTGCTGGCCAGCGCCTGAACCCGATGTTGAACCATACTGACCACCTGTGCCCACACCCGACGTGTTAGCACCCATACTGCTGCCATCCTGGCTTCCGTACGAGTCACCGTCCTGGGTTCCGCCGGTGCTGGAACAGCCAGCGATCACTACGATAGATAACGCGACTGCCAATGAGCGAGCCAACGGCTTAAGTTGCATAATCAGACTCCTTGCCTGAAAACAGAGATTAGTGCTGTTCATCTATTAATTTAAGAAAGGCGACCACGCAGGGTCACGTACATCACCTTGTGCTGCGGGCAACCTAAATGACGAGCGGCCATCGGCTGAAACGGCACTTAGTACTCCGCTATTACCCTGTTGGGTAGCGAAGATTACCATGGTCCCGTTCGGTGCAACACTAGGAGATTCATCTCTTGTGGATTCGCTCAACACCACCAAGCGACCGCCATCAAGATTTTGCTTGGCCACTTGGAAACCGCGGCTCGAACGGTGAATCATAAAGATCTCTTCACCGTCAGGTGAAAAGCGTGCACGGGCGTTATAGTTACCCGTGAAGGTCAATCGGTTGGTCTCTCCACTACCCAGCGAGGTTTGATAGATTTGTGGGCCGCCGCTGCGATCGGAGGTAAAAATCAAGCTGCGACCATCCGGAGACCAAGCGGGTTCGGTGTCGATACTATTGCTTTGAGTGATACGCTCCAAAGAACGACTGGCCACGTCCAGCACGTAAATTTCCGGCTGACCGTCTTTAGAAAGTGACATGGCGATACGGCGGCCATCGGGAGACCACGTCGGTGCGCCATTGATGCCGTCGAACGAGGTGGCTTGAACGCGCTGGCCTGTATTGACGTCCTGGATGTAAATAGATGGCTTGCCAGTCTCGAACGAGACGTAAGCGAGTTTGCGGCCATCCGGAGACCATGCCGGTGACATGATCGGCTGATCGGATGTCAATACTTGCTGACTGCGGCGGCCATCGGCATCGGCAACGTACAGGCCAAACTGCATGTTGTCGCCCAGCCCCTGAGCCGTCACATATGCAATGCGCGTCGAAAATGCGCCGCGAATATCCGTAATGGCTTCGAAGATTTGATCGCTGATGTAGTGCGCTGCGCCGCGAAGATCGTTACTGCTCGCCGTGACGGTTTCACTGATCATGGGGCGCTGGCCACTAATGTCGACCAAATCGAACTGTAACTCATACCCCCCACCTGTTTGCTGGGCACGCCCCACGACGAGGTAGCGAACGTCCAGCGACCTCCAGGTGCCAAACTCGACGTCCGACGCTTGGCTGGGACGGTCAAACATGGCGCTACGCTCGAGCGGTGCGAAAAAACCGCTACGCTCGAGGTCGTCTTGCACGATTTGAGCAACGTCCTCGGGTAAGCCTTCGTTGCCTGCAAAGGGAACGACGCCAATGGGCAGCGCTTGATCACTGCCGCGGGTAATTTCAATGGTTAGATTGGCACTTGCTACGCTGCTGATCAGTAGCAGTACGCAAAAGAGCCACACTTTGCTTAACGTTTGCATCAGCGAACATCCCCCGGGGTAAATCGCAGATTAAATTGACGTAAAGTACGCTGCTGCTCCGCTGGCAAGTCACGTAACTCGCTGAACGGGGCAGCATGCTCGACCGCTTGCATGGCCGAACGATCAAATGCACTGTCGCCGCTGGAGGCGGCCACAGAAGTCGCTAACAGCTCACCCGATGGGCCAAGCCGTACTTGTATCGTAGCACTCATCGAATCACTCGCAGCGGGCGGAATCAGCCACGCCTGCTCAACGGCACGGCGCACGATGTTGATGAAGCTGTTCGCTGCTTGCTGTGCTTGCTGAGCATTGGCAGCCGCCTCTGCTTCTCCAGCGAGCTGGCGCTGCATAGCGGCTTCTGCCGCCTCTGCGGCGCGACGCTCTTCGGCTTCCCGTTGGCGCTGGGCTTCTGCCTCACGCGCGCGCTGCTCCTCTGCTTCTCGTTGGCGACGAGCCTCCTCTTCGCGCTGACGCTCCGCCTCTGCCTCCCGAGCACGTTGCGCTTCGGCTTCTTCACGTGCGCGCTGCTCTTCGGCTTCGCGCTGACGTCTAGCCTCCTCTTCGCGAGCACGCTGCTCTTCCGCCTCGCGCTGACGTTGAGCTTCTTCCTCGCGTTGACGCTGTTCCTCGGCCTCACGCTGACGCTGAGCCTCCGCTTCCGCTCGTGCACGCTCTGCTTCCACCTCTCGCTGACGCTGGGCTTCTGCTTCTTCGCGAGCACGCTGCGCTTCGGCTTCGCGAGCCTGAGCTTCGGCTGCCTGCTGTTCGGCCAACCGTTCAGCCTCTTCAGCACGACGCTGCGCCTCGGCTTCGGCCTCTGCTTGCGCTTGTTCGAGGGCGCGGGCTTGTTCAGCCGCTTCGGCCTCCGCTTGTCGCTGGGCTTCGGCGGCGGCCTGCTCCTCTGCAGAGGGCTCTTCGCTGGGCGGTTCTGGATCGGGCGTTTCAGGCTCAGTGGCACTGTTCATAGCCGCCTGCTGCTCGGTGACTTGCTGAGCCTGATCGGTAAACGTTTCCGTGCTCACGAACGTCGCTTGTACGATCGAAGAGGAGTCAGGCTCGGCCGTCATACTGGGTAGCTTTATCAAGCTAAACACGATGACGAGCAGGTGCACGGCAATGGCCAAAATCGTCGGCCACGTATAGCCAACGTCTTGAGGGTCACGCGGTGGTTTCACAGCCATGTGCGACTCGCCCTTAACCATCTTGCGGCGGCTCGGAAAGCAGCCCCACGTTGGCGACACCCGAGCGCTGCAGCGTGCTCATCAGAAGAACGATCTGGCCATAGGGTACATTGCGGTCACCCCTCACCATGACCGGTGTTCCCGGGCGGCGTTGCAGAATGGCCACGACCCTTTCCGACATCTCGTCGAGCGTCACGGCCGTCGAGTCCTCACCCAACGTAATGAAGTAGCCGCCCTCTCGATCGACTGAGATGATGATCGGGTCATTATCTTCCTGAGTCTCAATAGGCTCGGAGGTGACCTGTGGAAGGTCGACCTGCACACCCTGCGTCAGCATAGGAGCGGTAATCATAAAGATGACCAACAGCACGAGCATGACGTCGATGAAGGGGACGACATTGATTTCCCCCATCGGCTTGCTTTTGCCACTACGATTGAACGGACCTTGCATGGCAGACTCCCTTAACCAGCGCTAGGTTTGCCGTCACGCCCTTGCAGATTACGATGCAAAATGGCGTGAAACTCCTCAGCAAAGTCTTCGTATTTGCCCAGTAGGCGGGACGCATTGTTGGAGAGACGGTTATAAAAAATAACGGCGGGAATCGCAGCGAAGAGCCCCATGGCGGTGGCAATCAGCGCCTCTGCAATCCAGGGGGCCACCGTGGCGAGCGTGGCTTGTTGCGTCATGGAGAGCGACTGGAACGACCCCATGATGCCCCACACCGTGCCAAATAGGCCGATATAGGGACTGGCAGAGGCGACCGTTGCCAAGAACACGAGATGCTGAGTCAGACGATCCTCTTCCCGCGACCAGGCAACGCGCATGCTGCGTTGAACGCCTTCGAGAACGGTGTCAGCACTGCGAGTCTTGGGCATCAAGCGATTGAACTCACGAAAACCAGCTTGAAAAATATGCTCTGCGCCGTGCCGAGGATCGTCCGCAGGAATCTCACGGTAGAGTTCGTTCAAGTCAACGCCAGACCAAAACGACTCTTCGAACTGGTTGTACTCCTGCTTGGCTCGTCGTAGCGCGATACTGCGCTGAAAAATCACCACCCACGAGAGAATTGACCCCACCACGAGCAGCAACATGACCAGCTGTACGACCGTGCTGGCGCTCATTATCAAGTGGGGAATGGACATGGCGTTATCGTTCACAGTTGCCCTCTTCAATCAATTAGTGTCGTTATCGACGGGATACGGTGTTAAGTGATGATGGCCACGCTTTGGGGCGCAGTGTTGCTGCGTGCAAGCAGGCTATCTCGACTGTGGCAGAGCACAAGAGTTCCTTTTCACGAAAAACCTGCTGCGCGAACGTCATTCGGCAGCGTCCCTGCTCCGCGATGCTGGCCGTCACCGTGAGCGCCTCATCTAACCGGGCCGGTTTGGCATAGTGACAGGCCATGCGGTATACCACTAGCTGCGTACCTTCGTCTAGCAGCGTTTGCTGGTCGAGGCCTAAATCTCTCAACCACTCACTGCGTGCACGCTCCATAAACTTCAAGTAGTTAACGTAGTAGACAATTCCCCCCGCGTCAGTATCTTCCATATAAACCCGCACGGGGATGCTAAATGTTTCGCTCATGGTCGACGCTCTCCCTCGGCATTGATCGAATGCTCGTGGGGCACGCGGTCGAAGTGCAACCAAGCTTGGCGGGTAACCACGCGTCCCCTGGGGGTACGCATCATTAGGCCTTGCTGAATCAAATACGGCTCGATAACGTCTTCGATGGTATCGCGCTCTTCGCCAATGGCGGCAGACAGTGAGTCGACCCCGACCGGACCGCCATCGAACTTGTCGATCATGGCCAGCAGCAGGCGTCGGTCCATATGATCCAACCCGTGATGATCGACGTTTAGCATATTGAGTGCCGCATCGGCGAGCGTCACGTCCACCACGCCGTCGCCCTTGATGTCGGCGTAGTCGCGTACCCTGCGCAGCAACCGATTGGCAATACGAGGCGTCCCACGAGAGCGCCGGGCGACTTCGATGGCCCCTTCACGGCTGGTTTCCACGCCAAGCAAACGGGCGGAGCGCGCGACGATTTCGGTTAGCTCTTCGAGGTTATAAAATTCGAGGCGTTGCACGATGCCAAAGCGGTCGCGTAGCGGAGACGTGAGCAGTCCTGCTCGTGTCGTGGCACCTACCAGTGTGAACTTTGGGAGATCCAGCTTGATGGATCGCGCTGCGGGGCCTTCACCGATCATGATATCGAGTTGAAAATCCTCCATCGCCGGATACAGAACTTCCTCTACCACGGGAGAGAGGCGGTGGATTTCATCGATGAACAGCACATCGCCAGGCTCGAGATTCGTGAGCATGGCGGCAAGGTCGCCGGCGCGCTCGAGCACCGGACCAGACGTCGATTTCAACCCGACGCCCATTTCGGTGGCAATGATGTTTGCGAGCGTCGTTTTGCCCAACCCTGGCGGGCCGAAGACCAGGGTGTGGTCCAGACTCTCCTCGCGCAGCCGTGCCGCCCCAATGAAAATCTCCAACTGCTCGCGCACCCGTGGCTGGCCAATATAATCCTTGAGGTGCTTGGGACGAATCGCATGGTCGATGCGCACTTCGCCTTGCTCGGGCTCGGCGGCAATTAATCGGTCGTGTTCTAACATAGTGACTCTTCTGGAGTGCTTACCAAGGCGTACTCATGATACCCGTACAGCTCAACCAGACATTCGCTTGGTCAATGCGGCTTTGATGAGGGCTTCGGTGCTCTGGTTCGGATCAACATCGGCGAGCATTTTGGCCGCCTCGGTCAACTTATAACCCAGGCTGACGAGAGCGGCTTCTGCGTCTGCCAAATGGTCTCTAGGCGCGGCTCGTCCACTGGTAGCTTCTAAAGCGAGGGGAGCATGACTGCCCTGCTCCCAATCCGGAAAGCGGTCGCGCATTTCGATGATCAAACGCTCCGCCGTTTTTTTACCCACTCCTGGCAGCTTCGTCAGTGCTTTGCTGTCGTCGTCTCGCACGCAGCGCATAAAAGCGTCTTCATCCATACCGGATAGAATCGCCAAGGCAAGCTTGGGGCCGACGCCGTTGACTTTGATTAGCGCACGAAATAATGCCCGTTCATGCTCGCGTCCAAAGCCATAAAGCAAATGGGCATCGTCACGTATTGTCAGATGGGTATATAGCATCACCTGCTCGCCAGGGGCTGGCAGCGCCACGAAGGTGTTCATTGAGGCTTCGAGCTCGTAACCTACCCCGTGAACGTCAACCACCATCCACGGCGGCTGTTTTTCCAGCAATAAGCCCGTCAAACGTCCAATCATCCTTTGCCTCACAGCCATTCGAAGTAGCGGTCACTATAAAGCTACTCTGTACAGATGACCAGTAACCCTAAAGCCGCCAACGACCGGTAGCGCGGCGTTTACTGCGAGATGGCGTCGCCATGACGAGCGCACTCCCTGCATAGGCGTGCGTCAAGGCAATCGCCAGCGCGTCGGCAGCATCCGCTTGGGGGGTGGCCGATAGGCCAAGCAGCGTAGTGACCATGTGCTGAACTTGGCTTTTATCGGCTCCCCCTTGCCCGGTTACCGCCTGTTTGATCTGCCGCGCTGCGTACTCGGCAATGCTTAATCCATGGTTCGCTAGGCAGACCAGCGCCGCTCCACGGGCTTGACCGAGTTTCAGCGCGGAGTCTGCATTTTTGGCCATAAACACCCGCTCGACGGCGACGGCATCGGGGCGATGAAGCCCTATCACCTCGCCAATCCCTGCATAAATCTGAGCCAGGCGCTGCTCTAGCGCTCCCTCAGCCGTTCGAATGCAGCCGCTGGCTACATAGCGTGGCTTCATCCCTACTAGGTCAATCACTCCATACCCGGTGATCCTGGAACCTGGATCGATCCCCAGAATTCTAATCGTCGCAGGGGGCTGTCTTTCGTCCATGGACACTTCTCTTCGCCCTCTTCCTTTAGTACTACCTGAAACAAAAACACCGACGCTGGCGCGTCGGTGTTTGACTCGTCAATGCGATAAGGCGATCTTATTCGCCCGCAGCATCCGCCTTTACTTTTTGGCGCAAGCGAATGTTGAGCTCTTTGAGCTGGTCAGCGCTGACCTCACCCGGGGCGTCGGTCATCAAACAAGCCGCACTTTGCGTTTTCGGGAAGGCAATGACTTCACGAATGGTTTTTGCGCCCGCCATGAGCATGACCAGACGATCCAAACCAAAGGCAAGGCCGCCGTGGGGCGGTGCGCCGTACTGCAGCGCATCCAGCAAGAAGCCGAACTTCTCTTGCGCTTCTTCTTGCCCAATACCCAAAATCTCGAACACGGTGCTCTGCATGGTTTGGTCATGGATACGGATAGAGCCACCGCCAAGTTCCGTACCATTAAGCACCATGTCGTAAGCGCGGGAGAGCGCTTTGGCCGGGTCGGCCTTCAACGCTTCCGGCGAACAAGACGGTGCCGTAAACGGGTGATGAAGCGGGCTTAAGCGGCCATTGTCGTCGGCTTCGAACATGGGGAAGTCAACGACCCACAGGGGCGCCCACGCCTGGGTGTAGAGGTCAAGATCGGCCCCGAGCTTGACGCGCAGCGCACCAATGGCTTCATTGACGATACGCGCTTTGTCGGCACCGAAGAAGATGATGTCACCATCCTCGGCCCCCACACGGTCCAGCAGCTCTTCGACGACGTTCTCCATGAACTTGACGATCGGCGACTGCAAGCCATCCAGCCCTTTGGCACGTTCGTTGATCTTGATCCACGCCAGGCCTTTCGCACCATAAATACCCACGAACTTGGTGTATTCATCGATCTCTTTACGAGAAAGCTTGGCGCCACCCGGCACTTTGAGCGCCGCCACACGACCGTCGTCTGCGCTGGCCGGGCCGGAAAAGACCTTGAAATCCACCTGCTTCATGAGGTCATCGACATCCGTCAGCTCCAACGGAATACGCAGGTCGGGCTTGTCGGAACCAAAGCGGTCCATGGCTTCTTGCCAGGTCATGCGCGGGAACTCGGGAAGTTCGACACTCAACACTTCCTGGAACAACTGACGAATCATGGCTTCGGTAATGCCCATGATGTCGTTCTCTTCCACGAAAGAGGCTTCGATATCGATCTGCGTAAACTCCGGCTGACGGTCAGCACGCAGGTCCTCGTCACGGAAACACTTGGCAATTTGGTAGTAGCGATCGAAACCCGCCACCATCAACAGCTGCTTGAACAGCTGGGGGGACTGCGGCAGCGCAAAGAAGCTGCCTGCATGGGTGCGGCTAGGTACCAGATAGTCTCGCGCGCCTTCAGGTGTGGCACGGGTCAGTACCGGCGTTTCGATGTCCAAGAATCCTTGGTTTTCCAGGTAGGCACGAACGCTATGTGAAATACGCGAACGAAGACGCAGTTTCTCGATCATATCGGGCCGACGTAAATCGATATAGCGATGCTTCAAACGCACTTCTTCACCGACTTTGCCATGCTCGTCGAGCTGGAAAGGCGGCGTTGCGGCGGTATTGAGCACCTCGACGTCTTTTGCCAGCACTTCGATCATGCCGGTGGGCATGTTGGGGTTCTGAGTGCCTTCGGGGCGCAGCCGAACGCGGCCAGTGATGCGCAGAACGTATTCACTGCGAGCACGATCGGCATTAGCAAACGCCTCGGCGGTATCGGGGTCGACGACGAACTGGGCGATACCGTCACGGTCGCGCATGTCGAGAAAAATAACCCCACCGTGGTCACGACGGCGGTGAACCCAACCGCAAACGGTGACCGTTTGATCCACCAATGTTTCGTTAAGCTGGCCGCAATAATGGCTGCGCATGTCACATCCTGTTCTGTTTCGTGGCAATTAAGTTGTCTTGGGCCATGGCCCTGACAGCCGCGGCTATGCCGCGGCGCCTTTGTTTGTTGACGTGCTGCTGGCATCGCTTTTCGCGCTACCGGAAGCTTGTCCTTCAGCAGCAAGATTCTTTTTGCTGCCTGTCTTGAAATCAGTTTCGTACCAACCGCCACCCGCTAAGCGGAACCCGGCTGCAGAGACCAAGCGCTCCAGATCATCTTGCTGACATGCAGGGCAGCTTTTTAACGGATCTGCGCTAATTTTCTGAAGTTTTTCCATGCGATGGCCGCAGGCCTTGCACTCGTACTCATAGATGGGCATGTTGATGGCTCCTGAAAAAGCTCAACTCCAACAGGTTTCGTCTTGTCGGTATCGCGGTTCACCCGACGTTATCAGGCTGACAATATGTGGCCTGCCAGGATAAATTCCAAGACTGCGGTCGATAGAGCGGTCATTATACCCTTTTGTGCCCCCTGCCGAGCAAGGCCAAGCGGCTTTCGGCAATGAATGGAGAACATGCAATGCCCAACGCGGTCATACTGGATGCCCAAAGCCTTGGCCCAGACATCGATTTGACGGCGATTCGTAACGCTGTCACGCACTTAGAGATCCATCAGCAGAGCACCACGACGCAAGCTCGTGAACGCTTGGTCGAAGCAGAGATCGCGATCGTCAACAAGGTCAAACTCGACGCCGACACGCTCGCTCAGCTACCTTCTTTGCGACTCATTTGTGTGCTGGCCACTGGGCTGAACAACATCGATCTGGAGGCCGCTAAAGCGCATAACATCGCCGTCAAGAACGTCTCGGCCTATGGCACAGCCAGTGTCTCGCAACATACCCTCATGCTCATGCTGTCATTGGCCAATCGCCTCCCCCGCTATCAAGCGGACATTGCCGATGGAAAATGGCAGGACAGTGACTTTTTCTGCTTGCAGGAACATCCCACACTGCAGTTGTCTGGCAAGCAACTGGTCATGGTCGGCCAAGGGGAACTGGGGTCTGAAGTGGCACGTTTAGCCGAAGCCTTTGGTATGCAAGTCACGTTTGCCGCCCGACCCGGCAATGAGCACAACGATCAGCGGCCGTCCTTGGACGAACTGCTGCCCACCGCCGACGTCATCAGCCTACACTGTCCGCTGAACGAGGCTACGAAACACCTTCTCAACAAGGAGCGTCTTGCCAAGGCCAAGCCGTCACTCTTGATCGTCAACTGTGCCCGTGGCGGCATCATCGACGAAGTGGCGGCGCTCGAGGCCCTTCGTAACGGGGACATTGGTGGGTTAGCGGTCGATGTGCTGCCTACCGAGCCGCCCAAAGACGGGCATCCGCTCCTCGATGCTCTGGCAAAAGCAGAACCGCTCAATTTGATCGTAACGCCTCACAACGCTTGGATAACGCCTGAAGCACGGCAAAACATCGTTGGCCTCACTGCCGACAATATCCGCGCTTGGCAAACCGAGGCTCACTAACTTTTTCACCCAGTGCCAGTAGCACGTATCTAGTAGGTCGAGAAGTGGTCAGGGGCGTATTGGTTCTCGAGTGTCTCCAGCGTGACATGAGTGACCTGCGCCCCTTGTGGACCTTGCCATAGCCATTGACCAAGCTCTGAGACGGCCGCAACCTGGCCACACATGAGCACTTCCACACGACCATCAGGCAAGTTTTTCGCATAGCCGGTGACGCCTCTCAAGAGTGCTTGCTCTTGAGTAGCACGGCGATACCAGACGCCCTGCACTTTTCCCGTTACGAATGCACGTACACAGCATTGAGCCATCGTCCACTCCTTAACATCAAAGCAGTTCTCGCTTGACCAGCACGGCGCTATTGCGTGGCACTAGCGGACGTCCACGGCGTAACAGCAGCGAGCGCGTAAAAGCAGCACCAAACAGCAAAATAAGCGAGCTATAGTACACCCACAAAAGAATCATGACGACGGACCCCGCCGCTCCATAGGTCGACGCCGTCGCGGTATAAGCCAAGTAGATCGCAATCACGCTGCGCCCAATGGTGAAAAGCACGGCAGTGACGACAGCGCCAATCAATACATCCTGCCAGCGTAACACGACATCCGGCAGTACTTTAAAGATAGTGGCAAAGAGTAAAGCGACCATGGCCAGTGAAATCAAAGATTCTGCGGTCGTCGTCAGTAGACTTGCGAAAGGGAGAAGATCATTAGCAGCGTGAAGCATCCCTCTGAGCATGACACCGAGCACAAGCGAGACGAGCAGAATAAAGCCAATCGAAAGTACGACGGTCAGCGAGAGCAGTCGGTTTTTGATGAAAATAAATGCACTGTTACTGGTCGGTTTAGCGGTCACTCCCCAAATGGTATTGAGCGAGAACTGCATCTGGGCAAAGACGGTCGTGGCACCGACGAGTAACGCAATAAAGCCAAGTAAGGTCGGCAGGATACCCGACTCTTCAATGCGCGATTGCGCCACGGCTTGCTCGACCGCCAAGGCCGCATCCACTCCTAAAGTGCCTTGTAATTGGGCGACAATTTGGCCCTGGGCGGCCTCTTCTCCTAACACCACACCAATCACGGTAACGGCAATGATAACCGTCGGTGCGAGCGAAAACAGCGTATAAAATGCCAATGATCCGGCATAACTGAACGCATTGCGCTCGAGCCATAACGACGTTGCATCCTGAACCACGTTCCACCAAAACGTGAGTGTCTTTTTAATCATAGTGTTTCCCTTCAACGCAGTGTATAGCGTTCTTTTGCAACGCCGGTCTGACAACGAATGAATAAGCATACCTAATCAAAGCGTTGAGCGCAGTCATGATTGCATTGCAGGGATGTAGGGTGGCGATCATAATGGCACCGCTCTATTCTTCATTTTCCGCAATCAGGAAATGCGATGAACTCAGATGCAGCCCGATCTGCCACATCTTACGACTTTGATTGCTTAGTGTTCATAGGTCGATTTCAGCCACCCCACTTGGGGCATCTGGCCATTATTCGAGAAGCGCTCAAAAAAGCGCGCCAAGTGATCGTCATGGTGGGCTCATCCTGGCAAGCACGGTCGTTACGCAATCCCTGGCATTTCAATGAGCGCCAATCGATGCTTCGCTCAGGATTTGACGATGCGGACAATCAGCGGCTTGAAATCACTCCCCTGTTGGATGCGCTTTATAACGATGATGTGTGGGTGAGAGACGTACAGCGCAAGGTGCGCGATCTGGCTACCCCCGCCAATGCACGCTTACCGCGCATTGGGCTCATTGGTGCGAGTCGCGGCCAATCAAGCTACTATCTCTCGCTTTTCCCCCAGTGGGAGTCCGTCAGTGTCCCGTTGGTCGAAGGTATTTCAGCTAGTCACATTCGTGAGCGGCTGTTTCGTTCCCCTGGCTCTACCGATGACTACTTGAGTACCGGTGCTTACCATGACTTGCCACCCGGCGTCGTAGAGAGCGTCAGAGATTTTTGCAAAGGAAATGCTTACCATCGGCTGCTGGAAGAGCAGCAGCTTCTAGACCAATATCGTCACGCCTGGTCCCAGGCACCCTATCCGCCTATTTTCGTCACGGTGAACGCTGTTGTCGTTCAGTCGGGTCATGTGCTGTTAGTCAAGCGTACGGCGGCGCCGGGCAAAGGATTGTTCGCCCTCCCCGGTGGTTTCATCAACCCCCATGAGCGTTTGCTAGATGCTTGCTTGCGTGAACTTCGCGAACGGCTCCGGCTGAAAGTACCAGAGCCCGTTTTGAAAGGCTCGCTAAAGGGTCAGCGGCTGTTCGATGAGCCACACCGCAGCTGGCGAGGTCGCACGTTGGCCGAGGCGTTTTACTTTGCTTTGCGGCCCGACCAGCAGTTGCCCCGCCTTAAACCCGTCAAGGGCGGCGATCACGCACGCTGGGTGGCGCTTGCCGACCTGGAGCCCGAAAGCCTCTTTGAAGACCATTTTTTCATTATCCAAAACTTCCTCGGCCTGCCCGCAGATTTTGGCTCTCTTTAGAGCTACACGTTTAGGCCTGCAAGAAATCACGCGGCAGTTTCATCATCTGCCGCCACAGCCGCTCTACCCCCGGCTTGTGCACTAGCGAACAGCGATAGAGACGTATTTCTAGCGGTATATCCCAACTCTCATCCCCAGCTCTCACGAGCTTGCCGGTTTTTAACTCGTCGCGTATACAAAAATCAGGTATCCAAGCAACACCAACGCCTTGTAATACCATGCCCTTCAAACCTTCGGCCATCGCCGTCTCATAAACGGTTCGAAGTTTCATTCGTAATGGGTCATTTTTCAGCAGCATGCGCACGCTGCGGCCTAGAAAGGCCCCTTGGGTATAAGCCAAATACGGAATCGAGCTATCACGCTGCAGCGAAAATAGCGGCTTACCCTGCGTATCAGGTAGCGAGACGGGCAACATCTTGACCTTACCGATGGAGAATGATGGAAAGACCTCTGCATCTAACTGCATCGTCGCGAAAGGGTCGTAGTAGGCCAGCATCAGGTCGCAGTTACCCTCGCGAAGCACATGAATGGCTTCACCGACATTCATGGCGACCAAGCGCGTCGGCAACTCCCCCAGTCCTTTTTGCAGTCTTGAGATCCAGGGGGGGTAGAAACTCAGCGCGAGCGAATGCGCCGCGACGATGTCCAGCGCTTCGTTGGCAATCGACAAGCCGCGTAAATGACTCAACGATTCATTAAGCTGTTCGACTAAATTGCGTGCAGTCACCAAAAAGAGTTGCCCTTCCGAGGTCAACCCAATGGGGGTGGTGGATCGATCCACCAGGGTGACGCCAACGGCCTGCTCCAAGGCCCTGATACGCCGACTGAACGCGGGCTGGGTGACATGGCGCTGTCGGGCAGAGGCTGAAAAACTCCGAGTGTTTGCAAGGGCGACAAAGTCTTCCAGCCATTTTGTTTCTAGGTTCACCCATGTCTCCTATTGTTTGTTCGTTGAGAGTTTCGTCCGTTGGTGACGCTGAGACTCTATTGCACGGGGGCCATTAAATAAGCAGCGCGAGAAACGACCTTTTTCCACATAGGTCGCTGGCTCACTTCATCGAGCGTTACACGGCGACACCTTGCAAAATCGGCTTCTAACATGGTGGCCACATCGGCAGCAAAATCAGCACTTGGCACGAATGCCGTAATCTCAAAATTTAGCCGAAACGAACGATTATCTAAGTTCACTGTGCCGACTGTTGCTGAAGAGTCATCGATGAGCATGATCTTTTGGTGCAAGAACCCAGGTTGATAACGGTATATTTTTACGCCTGCCCTTAACATGTCAGGCAAAAACGAAAAGGCGGAAAGAAACACCAGTAAATGATCTGGCCGTTCTGGAATCATCACACGTACATCAACACCACGCATGGCGGCTAGTCGTAGCGAGTCTTGTACGCCTTGATCGGGTACGAAATAGGGACTTGTAACCCAAAAGCGGTGATTGGCACTATGAATCAGCTGCTGTACGAGTAACCCTGCGGTATCCTGCTTGTCGGCTGGGCCAGAAGGCACGATGACTACTTGCTGATCTTGCTGTGGGTGGCACTCTGCATGCCAGTTCAAGGTAATGACGTCTCCCGTTGCCCAGTGCCAATCTTCCCAAAAGGCTTCTTGTAATCCCAACACGCAAGGGCCTTGCACGTTTAAATGGGTATCTCGCCAAGGGCCATGTTTGGCGCTCTTACCTAGATACTCGTTCCCCACATTGAAGCCGCCAATCCACCCTTGCTTACCATCTACTACAGCAATCTTGCGATGGTTTCGGAAATTGAGCTGGAAACGGTGTTTGAGTCCGCGTGACGAACGGAATGGCGATACTTCGACGCCGCTTTCTCTCAACTCGTTAAAGTAGCTGTCGTTGAGTTTACGGCTGCCAATTTCGTCATACAGAAAATAGACGCGCACTCCTCGCTTGGCCGCCGCGCTCAATTGTCGAAGGAGCTGTCGACCCAACTCGTCGTCACGGACGATGAAGAACTGGATGAGCAGGTAGTCCTGCGCTTGTTCGATACCTTGGAACAAACTCTCGAACGTTGCTTTGCCATCGATCAAAAGCTTGGTGCTATTGCCCTTCGTCAACGGCATCATGGCCAACTGCTCGACGGCCTGTATGTCGGTATTGTTAGAGTGTGCAACGTGAGGTTTTACGTTATGCCTATAACGTACGAGCACCCGGCGCAGTACCGAATCGCGAGCGCCTCTTGCGGTCACATAACCATAAAAACGTGGACGACCAAATAGCCAGTAGGCAGGGACTGCGGCGTAGGGAAACGTCAGTAATGAAATGATCCACGCGACTGCACCTTGTGACGTGCGACTCGACATCAGAGCCATCACGGCCGAGATCATACCCAGCACGTGAATCAACATAATCCCTGTCCCTAGCAACCAAGAGGTCATGGGCTATTCCTCAACATCCGTTAGGTCTCACGACGTCGCTCCATACACAGGAGCCCCGCTAAAACGGGGCTCCTGTCGTGATACAACGTCTATTGCATCAGCCTATCACGCTTTTTCAGCAATGATCTCTTTCCATTTGGCCGGACCGGTCTGGTGCACCGATGTGCCTTGGCTATCCACCGCAACGGTAACGGGCATGTCTTCCACTTCGAATTCGTAGATGGCTTCCATTCCTAGGTCCTCGAACCCTACGACCCGCGATTTCTTGATGGCCTGCGCCACTAAGTAGGCAGAGCCACCCACCGCCATGAGATAGACGGCTTGGTTATCACGAATCGCCTCGATGGCAGCTTGACCACGCTCGGCCTTACCCACCATGCCCAATAGCCCCGTCTCCTCCAACATCGTACGGGTAAATTTGTCCATTCGCGTCGCCGTCGTAGGGCCAGCCGGGCCGACCACCTCGTCACCCACCGGATCGACCGGCCCAACGTAGTAGATGAAACGACCTTTCATATCGACAGGCAGCGGCTCGCCTTTGGCGATCATATCGACCATGCGCTTGTGAGCCGCATCACGGCCCGTGAGCAGTTTACCGTTCAATAACAGCGTGTCGCCAGGCTGCCAGGTTTTCACTTCCTCGGGGGTGACGGTATCCAGATTGACACGCTTCACGTTGTCGCCCGCTTCACGGGTAATTTCCGGCCAGTCTTCGAGCTTAGGCGCCGGTAAGGCCACAGGGCCGGATCCGTCCAGCGTGAAATGGGCGTGGCGGGTAGCGGCACAGTTGGGAATGATCGCCACTGGCTTGTTCGCCGCGTGGGTGGGGTAATCTTTGACTTTGATATCCAGCACGGTGGTCAAGCCCCCCAGCCCCTGCGCGCCGATACCACTCTTGTTCACCTTGTCGAATAGCTCGAGACGCAGCTCTTCGGCACGGTTGCTGGCACCGCGAGCCTGTAGTTCTTGGATATCGATAGGGTCGAGCAGCGCTTCTTTGGCAATCTCCATCGCTTTTTCAGCGGTGCCACCAATCCCAATACCCAGCATGCCCGGTGGGCACCAGCCCGCCCCCATTTTGGGAAGCTGCTCCATTACCCAATCGACTACGCTGTCGGAAGGGTTAAGCATGGCGAATTTCGATTTTGCTTCGCTACCGCCTCCCTTCGCGGCCACATGGATGTCGACTTTATCGCCCGGCACGATTTTATGGTGGATGATGGCGGGCGTGTTGTCTTTGGTGTTTTGACGCTTGCCGTCCGGATCGGCCAGAACCGAGGCTCGCAATACGTTATCCGGCAACTGGTATGCACGACGCACGCCTTCGTTGACCATGTCGTCAAGGCTCATCTCGGCGTCCCATGTGACGTTCATGCCCACATGTACGAAGACCGTCACGATGCCGGTGTCTTGGCAAATCGGGCGGTGACCCGTAGCGCACATGCGGGAATTGATCAAAATCTGTGCGATGGCATCTTTGGCTGCCGGGTTCTCTTCCCGCTCGTAGGCCGCCGCCATGGCGTCAATGAAATCTTTGGGATGGTAGTAAGAGATGTACTGCAGAGCATCGGCAACGCTTTGGATCACGTCGTCCTGGCGAATCACGGTCATGGATTAACAGCTCCTCGGTTAACGTCTAGGCTGCAGCCTTGGCGGCCGTCTAAGTGTGCGGGAAGTATACCGTATTGAGGCCCAAGGCGGCAGCCAATCCAGTGGGCTACGCGCTTTGTTCACTTAGCTCTTTGGTAGGATTATGAATCATCAAAATTGAGATAACGGTATAAAATTTACGGCGAAGGAGGTGGCTGACACCGAGGGCACCAATAGAGTCGCCGTGACCCTATTGTCGTACGCTCAATCACATAACCACAGCGGTGGCACGATAATCCGGCACGCTCGAACACGCTGAACCGCCATTGGCGGCGAGACTCACCAGAGGCAACGGCTTGTTCGATCCACGCGTCCTGATTGGTGACACCTGCTGTTCGGTAAGCCGTGCGGGTAATATCGATGATGCGCGACGACAACACCGCTAGCTGCTCACTCGTGAGGTCACAAGGACGCTGCTTGGGATGCAACTGGGAAAAAAAACAGAATCTCAGAACGTAAGTAGTTACCCAGGCCGGCGACCAGCCCCTGGTCGAGCAGTAGTGCTCCCAAACTTCTGCGCCTAAACGCCGGTAACAAAAGACGTTGCTCTACGTCGGCAGCACTGACTTGCTGGCTCAGCAAGTCAGGTCCTAAACGGGATAAAAACGGATGATGCGCCAGCCTGTCCTCTTCCCAAAGCGAAACGTCAGAAGCACTGTATAAACTGGCAGCACGCCCTTCCGCCACCAAACGAACTCGTAAGGAGCGCGACGTATTGGGTGGCTTGTCGTCAGCATGCAGTTTCCATACGCCATAAAGCTGGTTGTGCGAGTAAAGCACACGACGGTCGGCAAACCGAATCAGCATGGCTTTTCCCCACGAGTCCACTGCCGACACCCTGACACCGATCAGCGAGCTGGCTTGACTGGCAAGCTCGGGAAAGGCGAACCAGGCATCCTCGAGAATTTTTCCACCAATCTGCTTTTCAATGCGATCCGCCGCTCGGCGGATCTCGGGACCTTCGGGCATCGGTTATCCTAGCGCCAGCTGTTTTTCTTTCATTTGATGCAGCTGGTCGCGGAGCCGGGCAGCCTCTTCGAACTCCAGGTTTTGCGCTGCTTCGAACATGGCATCTTCGATCTTGCTGATGGCGGCCAGAAGCTCCTGCTGGTTCATGGACGCCACATCGTATCCGCCTGATGGCTCAGCCACTTTACGCTCGCTACCCTTACGGCGATTGCCCTTTTTACCCGGCGTTTGGGCCGCTTCGAGGATGTCCGCCACGGAGCGCGTGACCGTTGTGGGCGTAATACCATGCTTTTCATTATGCGCCATCTGTTTGGCACGGCGTCGCTCGGTCTCATCGATCGCTTTACGCATGGAATCGGTGATTCGATCACCGTACAGAATCGCCTTGCCGTTGGCATTGCGTGCGGCACGACCAATGGTTTGGATCAACGAGCGTTCAGCGCGCAGGAAGCCTTCTTTGTCGGCATCCAAAATGGCGACCAGCGATACCTCAGGAATGTCCAACCCTTCCCGAAGCAGGTTGATACCCACCAGGACATCGAACTTACCCAGCCGCAGGTCTCGGATGATCTCGACACGCTCGACCGTATCGATATCGGAGTGCAGGTAGCGCACCCGGATATCGTGCTCGTCGAGGTAATCCGTCAGGTCTTCCGCCATGCGCTTGGTCAGCGTTGTCACCAGCACGCGCTCGCCAACGGCGTTACGTAAGCCAATCTCCGACAGCAGGTCGTCCACCTGCGAACTGGCCGGGCGCACTTCGATCTGCGGATCCAACAAGCCCGTTGGTCGCACGACCTGCTCGACGATTTGACCTGCGTGCTCGGCCTCGTAAGGCCCAGGTGTCGCCGACACGAAAATCGTTTGGGGTGAGATCGACTCCCACTCCTCGAACTTCATCGGCCGGTTATCCAACGCGGACGGCAAGCGAAATCCATACTCCACCAGCGTTTCTTTACGCGAACGGTCGCCTTTGTACATCCCTCCCACTTGAGGCACGCTGACGTGTGACTCGTCGATAAACAGCAGCGCATCATCCGGCAAGTAGTCGAAAAACGTGGGAGGCGGCTCGCCAGGAGCACGGCCTGAGAGGTAGCGCGAGTAGTTTTCAATCCCGTTGCAGTAGCCCAATTCGAGCATCATCTCGATGTCGTAGAGCGTTCGCTGCTCTAGCCGCTGAGCCTCTACCAGACGCTCGTGATGACGCAGCCACTCCAAGCGCTCTTTGAGCTCGGCTTTGATGGCGTCGATAGCTTCAAGAATGGTTTCTCGGGGCGTCACGTAGTGGGACTTCGGGTAGATCGTCATGCGAGGTACTTGACCACGAACATCGCCGGTCAGCGGGTCAAACAAACGAATAGAGTCGATTTCGTCGTCGAACAGCTCGACGCGCACCGCCTCTTCGTCCGAGTCCGCTGGAAAAATATCGATGACATCGCCCCGCACGCGGTAGGTACCGCGACGGAAATCCATATCATTACGGGTGTACTGAAGCTCGGCCAAACGGCGCAAAAACGCACGCTGATCGATCAGTTCACCGCGTGTAAAATGAAGACGCATCTTCAAGTACTGATCGGGGTCCCCCAAACCATAGATCGCCGATACGGAAACGACGATCAGCGCATCCCGACGCTCTAACAGGGCTTTAGTAGCGGACAAGCGCATCTGCTCGATATGGTCATTGATCGAAGCGTCTTTCTCGATGAACGTATCTGAAGAAGGCACGTAGGCCTCTGGCTGGTAGTAGTCGTAATACGAAACGAAGTACTCGACGGCGTTATCAGGAAAGAACGACTTGAACTCCCCGTAAAGCTGGGCTGCTAGCGTTTTGTTGGGCGCCATGACGATCGTGGGTCGTTGCAACTGCTGAACCACGTTGGCCATAGTGAAGGTTTTACCCGAACCGGTGACACCAAGCAGCGTCTGATGGGCAAGCCCGGATTCCAAACCGCTAATCAACCCGCGGATGGCCGCAGGCTGATCGCCCGCAGGCTGAAATTTTGACTGCAGACGAAATTCCTTGCTCATCTTTGCTCCTATTGGTGAATGGGCCTACACGGTGTGGGTGGCTATCTCGATCGTCGCCTGGGTCATCAGGCGTTGGATCGGGCAGCGATGGCTTATCTCCTCCAGTTTAGCGCGTTGCTCTGGAACGCTGATGCCATGAAGCTCTAACGTCACGTCCAGCTTGTAGTGACCTTGGCGTTCGCCGCTGTCATCGCGCTGCACTGTGACGGTCACCCCTTCCAACGGCCACTGCTTACGTTTGGCGTACATTTGGACCGTGATCGCCTTGCAGGTTCCCAGCGCAATATCAAAATAGTCATGGGGATCTGGAGCGCTTTCATCTCCTCCTACCACCGTAGGCACGTCCGCGAAGAGGTCATCCATGCCGTTGACCTCGACGCGCTGACGAAAGGCGATATTTCGTTCACTGATCACCACGATAGGCAGATGCATTTACGATACCTTGATGCGCAGGTTGAGTTTTTCAATGGCCTTGATGAGAGCGTCTCGTTTCGCGCGCCCCTCCACTTCTGCACCATAGCGCCCCACTTCAGCGCTATCGACGCCATCCAACATCATCAGAGCGGTGGTAATTTTGTTGACTTGTTCTGCGGTGGTAACACCCTGAAAACTCAATGATTGAACTGCCATGAAACGTCCTTTTGAGGAAAAGTGTTTGCCTAGGTTGCGTCGTGGTAACCGGCAACGACCATTACCTATGCAAACCTGATACAGAATGAAGAGTCTAGCATGCCGTCAAGGCCTTGCAATCCAACAAGTCTGCCCACATTTTGATAAAGATCGACGATGCTTACCCACAATGTTCAGGAGCGACCATGACCATGGAGAAGACGCCGCCCTCTAGTGCCGTACGTTTGGATCAATATGCTGCACTGGATATCAAAGGGGCCGATGCGGAGAAATTCTTGCAAGGTCAAACCAGCGCGCAAGTGGGATTGGCAAACGGCTCGTTTGCGCCGCTTACCTGTTTTTGTACCCCAAAGGGCCGCATGTTGGCCAACGGACAGCTGTGTAGGCTCGAGATGAATCATTATCGGCTGATTCTCGACGCCTCTCTGGCGAATGATCTGGCCAAACACCTGAACAAATTTGCCGCTTTTTACAAAGCGGAGTTATCAGTGGCACAAAACATCATTTTCGCAGGCGCCAGTGAGTCAGCCGAAAACTTGGCCTATTGTCTGGGCGTGACGTTGCCAAAGCAGCCCTACACCCACGCCACTAGCACGTCTGGCACGGTGCTACGCCTCCCAGGGTCTCCTCGTTGGCTATTCATGTT
Source organism: Vreelandella piezotolerans (assembly GCF_012427705.1). Taxonomy (NCBI): domain Bacteria; kingdom Pseudomonadati; phylum Pseudomonadota; class Gammaproteobacteria; order Oceanospirillales; family Halomonadaceae; genus Vreelandella; species Vreelandella piezotolerans. The sequence goes on from NZ_CP048602.1 coordinate 1,939,777, forward strand.
CGAAGAAGAGCCTCAAAATCTCTTGACAGACAGCGAGGCATTGCTCAACGCCTGGAAGCTGTCAGATATCCGTAGCGGACTGGCGTGGCTCACGGCCGCTCAGCAGGACCAGTTCCTACCACAAATGCTGAATTGGGAAGCGTTGGGCGGGATTAGTTTCAAGAAAGGGTGCTATACCGGCCAGGAGGTCGTTGCCCGCGCCCATTTCCGCGGCCAAGTCAAGAAGCGCCTCGTGCACGCCCGCGCGCACACTGCCTCGCTGCCCGAGCTGGGTGCCACCCTAATGGATGAGAGCGGTAAATCGTTAGGCGAAGTCGTCAGCAGTGCAACCAGCGATGATCAGCACATCGAGCTTCTGGCCGTAATGAATACCAAGGTGATGGAAGACGGCGTGACCGTCTATTGGCAGACAACACCTCTTACCTTGCAGGCGCTTCCCTATCCGATCGAGCGCTTGGACCCTGAGCAGATAGCCGCTCAGCTTGCTCAGAACTGATCGTCTAATGCAAACAGCCGGGCGGCGTTGGCACTGCTCAATGCCGCCACGGTTGCGAAGCGCTGTTTTCTCAACTCTGCCACTACCTTCGCCACCTGCGCCACGTGCGAAGGTTCGTTGCGCTGGCCTTGGTAGCCACTTAACGGCATATCGGGGCTATCGGTTTCCAGCACGAACCCATCATCAGGCAATTTTGTCACTACGCGGCGTAACTTTTGAGCACGCTCATAGGTCACCGCCCCCCCCAATCCCAGCATGTAGCCCATATCCAAAAACTTGGCGGCCTGTTCGTAGGAGCCAGAAAAGGCATGAACGAGCCCTGCCCTTGGCAACGCTTGTTGGCGCAACCGCTGACTGACTTTGTCATTGGCCTTGACGCAGTGAACCACGACCGGTAGACGGCTTCGCTTGGCGATAGAAAGCTGGGCATCGAAGTAGTGCCACTGAGCGTCCAGACTATCAATAAAACGACCATCGATACCGCACTCACCAATCGCCACCGGCCGGTCCTTAGGCGCCCCCTCGAGCTGCTGGGTGACCAGCGCCTCGAGAGCCGTCAAATCATCTGGGTGATGGTGCTCAATGAAGTAAGGATGAAGCCCGAGACAGATGCGGACATCGTCACGCTCGCCGAGCGCCAGCACATGCGGCCAACGCTGCCGCACCGTCGCAGGCACGATGAAGCGGCAGACGCCCACGGCCTTCGCAGCGGCGATGACGGCATCACGGTCCGTCTCGAACTCCGCAACGTCCAAATGACAGTGGGCGTCTATCAGCATCTATCCCCCTTGCGGATATTAATGCTCGCGGGTTGGCTGGAAACGAATGTCTGGCCAGCGCTCCTGGGTCATTTGCAGGTTGACCCGCGTCGGCGCGATGTAGGTTAGATAGCCACCACCGTCGATAGCCAAGTTGGCGCTTGCCTTACGCTTGAACTCTTCGAGCATTTTCGCGTCGTCACAATAGACCCAGCGTGCGGTTTGCACATTGACGCCCTCGTAAAGGCAGTCGACCTTGTACTCCTCTTTCAAACGGTGGGCGACCACATCGAACTGAAGCGTACCCACGGCCCCCAGAATCAGGTCGTTGTTGTCCATCGGCATGAATACCTGCGTAGCGCCCTCTTCAGAGAGCTGCTGCAGGCCTTTTTGCAGCGCTTTCATCTTGAGAGGATCCTTTAGGCGAACCCGCTTGAAAAGCTCAGGAGCGAAATGAGGGATCCCCGTAAAGCGCATATCTTCACCGACGGTGAACGTATCGCCAATCTGAATCGTGCCGTGGTTATGTAAGCCGATGATATCGCCAGGCCACGCCTCCTCTACCTGAGAGCGGTCCGAGGCCATGAACGTCAGGGCATCGGCGATCTTGACGTCTTTACCAATGCGCACATGGCGCATTTTCATGTTCTTTTCATACTTACCCGAACAGACGCGCAGAAACGCAATGCGGTCACGATGATTCGGATCCATATTGGCTTGAATTTTGAAGACGAAACCAGTGAATCGCTCGTCTTTCGCGGTCACTTCGCGGGTATCGGTCTCGCGAGGTTGTGGTGATGGCGCATGCTCAACGAAGCCATCCAACATTTCACGCACGCCAAAGTTACCCATGGCGGTACCAAAATAGACCGGCGTTAGTTCACCACGACGATAGGCTTCTAAGTCGAATTCGTGAGACGCGCCGCGCACCAAATCGACCTCCATGCGAAGCTCTTCGGCTTGCTCCTCGCCCAGGATCGCGTCTACCTCAGGGTTATCCAATCCCTCAATTCGCTTATCCTCAGGAATACGGTTGCCTTGCCCTTGCGTGTAAAGATGGATGACATCATTGTAGAGGTGATACACCCCTTTGAAATGGCGCCCCATCCCGATCGGCCACGTCATCGGCGCACACTGAATATTGAGGACCGTTTCGACCTCATCCATGACTTCGATGGGATCGCGTATATCGCGATCCATTTTATTGATGAACGTCAGAATGGGCGTCGTGCGCAAACGACATACTTCCATCAACTTGATCGTGCGATCTTCGACGCCTTTCGCGCCGTCGATGACCATCAGCGCAGAATCCACCGCTGTCAGGGTACGATAGGTATCTTCGGAGAAATCCTCGTGACCCGGCGTATCAAGCAGATTGACGATACGGCCGCCGTAAGGAAACTGCATCACGGAGGTAGTGACCGAAATACCGCGCTCCTGCTCCATCTTCATCCAGTCGGACGTTGCGTGGCGATCATTACGTTTACTTTTCACCGACCCCGCCAGCTGAATGGCATTCCCGAACAGCAGCATCTTTTCTGTGATCGTGGTTTTGCCGGCGTCAGGGTGCGAAATAATCGCAAAAGTACGGCGCAGCTCGGCTTCGCGCGCTATTTGGGCGTCAGACATGGAGTTCTCTAAGAAGGTGCAACGTGATGACTTAAAACTTGGCGCCAAATCCTCGACGCAATAGGCCTATGGTAACGCAAGTCGCCTACAACGGCATACCACCACGTGAGTAACGTCCAGTGCACAAAAAAACGCCGACAGTGTCGGCGTTTGGGTCTATTGAGGCAAGCACTCAACAAGAGCAAGCGTTAGGCGTAGGTATTCACTTGGGTGCCCACGCTACCCTCTTGAGCAAGGTTCGGCTGAGCACCGGTGTCAGCAGAGGCCAACACTTCAGTGATTTGCTCAGCTTGAACGTCCAGAGCCTCGCGGAACATTTGCATTTGCGCTTGCTCAGCGGTTTGCGCCTGATTCATGTACAGCGCTGTGCTGACGGCATTACTTGCAGCTACATCCATACTACACCTCGCTCCTATAGATGACATTCATAGCCTAGCAAACCCAAACCGACGGAGCCATGTTTCTCCCGCGTGATTATGTAAAGACGTGCGACAAGGCGTTTAAAAGCGATCCGCACGGAAGGGGCTCATATCGATGGCCGTTGGTTTATTTTCCATCATATCCGCTAGTAATTGGCCAGTCGCAGGTCCCAGAGTAAATCCTTGGTGGCCATGGCCAAACGCAAGCCAAAGGCCGGGATGGCGCGGTGCTGGGCCAATGACGGGTTTCATGTCCGGCAGGCATGGACGAGCCCCTTTCCATGCCGCACTGTCCTTGCGTTCCCCAAGTGGAAAGATCGAGCGCGCGACTTTCTCAGCAGCGCCCAACTGCTCTTCATCGGCAGGGGATTCAAGACGGTCCAGCTCCGCGCCAGTGGTCAAGCGCACTCCCGCATTCATAGGTGCCAGCAAATAACCAACTTCGGCATCCATCAACCAGTAATTCAGCTTCGCTTCTGGCTGAGTCGCATAGTGCATGTGGTAGCCGCGCTTTACGAACGTTGGGAAATGGTAGCCCAGCGGCTTCATCCACTGGCCCGCCCACGGCCCCAAGGCCATGACGACTTGATCTACCTCTAACGACGCTGCGTTGGTCGTTACGGTCCAGCGCTCACCGTGCTGGGTGACGCCGGTAATATCGGCCTGTAACAACTCCCCACCCATGGCCTCGAATGACGTCGCATACGCCGCCACCAGGCCACCGGGGTCAGCAACGGTCCAGGGGTCGAGCCAGTGAATGGCACCAATAATGTCATCACCAAGCTGCGGTTCTTTAACGCTTAACGCAGCGCGGTCGAGCACAGCAAATTCGACGCCATAGAGTTCGCGGGCCTCTTCAGCTTCTTGAATGCGTTTATCGAGCTTCGCTTGAGTGCGATATATCTCCAACCAGCCCTCCTTACGCACCAAATGATCGGCCTTTGCCGCTTCGATCATCGGGCCATGGGCGTTTAGGCAAAGCTGAATCAGTGAAGCGTACTCGGGCACGATTTTTTTATAAAGCCGAGATGAGGAGTGGTGCCAGTAGCTCAGCAGCGGTGAAGCGGCATTGACCATTCCGGCGGGCCGGTAACGGATATCGACACGACGATTAGGCAACACGCTAAGGATGGTCTTCATATCGCGAGGAAACGGATAGGGCCGAACCGCCTCTCGCTGAATGATGCCCGCGTTACCAAACGAGGTTTCTCGGCCAGGTTGGCGACGATCGACCAGCGTGACTTGATGGCCACGTTTCTGCAGCTGCCAAGCAATACTGACCCCTACCATGCCTGCCCCCAACACCACCGTTTGACGCGCCATTTTGATGCACTCCTTTCTATCTGGATATTGTTCAGACTCATACTGTGAGCAGCATGGTTAACATATTGAAAAATATCACCAATCAAACCGCATTTGCACAGTCATAAAAACTGTTTTATCTATCATTTTTAGTCATTTATCACGCTTAAAGCGCAATAAAGGATGACTTCACTATCTGCGGCACAACAATTGCTTCATTACCATTAACACTACCTGAGCCACTCCATCGTTATGGACACTTTTAGGCTGGACGCTGCGTTCATGAGAAGCAACTCGACATTCTTTGCACCCCCTTCATGTCTGCGATGCACCAAAACAGTACAAGGAAAACACCATGGCCGATAGCTTCGACTCCACCTTGATCGACACGCTTTGGGTGCTATGGGCGGCAGCGCTCGTCTTCGTCATGCAAGCAGGTTTTCTCTGTTTGGAAGCGGGCACTACGCGCACGAAAAACGCCATCAACGTAGCAATGAAGAACTTGGCGGATTTTGCTATTGCCGTTAGCGTTTTCTGGCTAGCCGGTTTCGGCATGATGTTTGGCATTTCGCAAATGGGATGGCTAGGCAGCTCCCTGTTTGGCTGGCAATTGGAACCTACCAACGCATGGCTCATGACGGTCTTCGTCTTTCAGGCCATGTTTTGCGCCACGGCCGCTACCATCGTTGCAGGCGCCGTTGCCGAGCGCATGCCCTTCCTTGGCTATTTATGGACCGCCTTTTGGATTGCCCTATTGATTTACCCGGTGTTCGGCCACTGGGCCTGGGGCGGCTTACTGGGAGGCATGCCTGGCTGGTTGGCCACACTTGGCTTCATCGACTTTGCCGGGGCGACCGTGGTGCACAGTGTTGGCGGCTGGGTAGCCCTCGCAGCCGTAATCGTCATTGGTCCGCGCCAAGGGCGCTTTCAGATCGATCATCCCCCCACCGCGTTTCCAGCGGGGAACTTGCCGCTGGCAATGCTGGGGGCGCTCTTCATGATACTGGGTTGGTTTGGATTTAACGGTGGTAGCACACTCGCGCTGAATAGCTCCGTGCCTGGGATTATCGCCAACACCATGCTGGGTGCCGTAGGCGGCATTTTATCGGCCCTGCTGGTGGGCTGGCGGGTGCGCCGCTACGCCGATGTCATGTATGCCATCAACGGGGCCATCGCTGGTCTGGTGGCCGTCACGGCAGGTGCTCATGCGCTGTCACTCCATGCCGCCTTTTTACTGGGTAGCGTAAGCGGCGTGCTGATGGTACTGGCCAGCGAATGGCTGCTGAAAAAGCGTATCGATGATGCAGTAGGCGCCATCCCCGCTCATTTGGTTAGCGGTGTGTGGGGCACCCTCGCCCTTCCTTGGTTCGCGGACATGAGCAGACTCGGCAACGATGTTAGCCGCATGGAGCAATTTGGGACTCAACTACTCGGCGTGTTGACCTGCGGCCTTTGGAGTTTTGGCATGGCCTGGATGCTGTTTCGCATCACACGTCGCTTTCTTCCTCTGCGGGTCTCTGAGGACGCGGAAAAAATGGGGCTCAACCTCGCCGAGCATGGCGCCAAGAACGAACTCCACCAACTCCTCGAGCATATGCGCCAGCATGAAAGGCAGGGCGATATGCGCCAGCGGATCGAAGCGGACCCGTTCACCGAAGTAGGCGAAATCGCCGCTAGTTACAACCGTGTATCAGCGGCGCTGGAACGCGCAGTGGGACATACGCAGGTCATGCTGCGCAACCTGCGCGATGGTGTCATTACTTGGCAAGCCGATGGAACACTGACGGGACTGAATCCCGGCGCAGAAGCACTGTTCGACGTGGACGCCGAACAGCTGGTTGGTCGTCCGGTGACCACGCTGCTTCCCCATACCCCCCTCGCCCCTGGCGCTAAGCATGAAATCAAGCTTCGACTGGAGGACCAGCAAGTGCGTTACTTGGAACTCCAAATAAGTGAAGGTGCTATCGGCTCGGCTTCAGAGTGTTCTGGCATGGTGCGCGACATCACCGAGCGCAAGCAGCTTCAGGAGCAGTTGAATAGAGAGCGAGACTTGGCCCGTACCACGCTAGCGTCCATTGGCGACGGCGTGATCACCTGTGATGCCAGCGGTAACATTACCTTTATCAATGGTGAGGCCGAACGGCTAACAGGGTGGACGCTCACCGAAGCGACGAACAAACCGATTCACACCGTTTATCAGCTTCGCGACGAGCTGAGCGACGAGCCCATCAGCAATCCCGCGCGACAGGTATTGACCCAACATCGTGCGGTGCATTTCAGCGAGCATTGCCAGCTACTGCACCATAGCGGCAAACGCGTGCCCATTCAGCACAGCGCTGCCCCGATTCGTTCGAGGGGTGGCCTGACTCTTGGTGCCGTGGTGGTGTTTCAAGACGTTAGTTTGACCCGACAACTTTCGGAACAGCTCAGCTACCAGGCGACCCATGACAATCTGACAGGGCTCCTCAATCGGCGAGCCTTCGAGACGCTGATGACCAAACTGCTCACCCAGGAGGAGAAGCACCACCACGTGCTCTGCTATCTCGATCTGGATCAATTCAAGATCGTCAACGATACCTGCGGACACCTGGCGGGGGATGAGCTTTTGCGACAGATAGCGTTAAAACTGAAAGCACACGTTCGGGATAGCGATACGGTTGCTCGTCTAGGCGGGGACGAATTTGCGCTCGTCTTGACTCACTGCCCGATGAAGAAGGCCAATATCATCTGTGAAGCGATTCGTCGCGATATCGAACATTTTCGCTTTGCATGGCAAGGCCACACCTTTGGCATTGGCGTTAGCATCGGCTTGGTCGCGATGACGCCCGAGCACGCCATGCGTCTGTCGGACATACTCCACGCCGCCGATGCTGCGTGCTATACCGCCAAGGAAGCGGGTCGAAATCGTCTTCATTGCTACCAACCGGACGATCATCTGCTACTAGAGCGTCATGGAGAGTTGCAGTGGGTTCAGCGGCTGCAAAATGCCTTGGATAACGATACATTTCGCTTGTTCGCACAGCCTATTACCGCGGTTAACGGTCATCACTCAGGCTATCGAGAGATCTTGCTGCGCTTGGAGGAGAACGGCACACTGATCGCTCCTGGCAGCTTTCTACCTGCCGCTGAACGCTATCACTTCATGCCCCGCATCGATCGCTGGGTGGTGCGCAATACGCTCGCCTGGCTGAGTGACCGCCATCGCTGCGCTGAGGGAGATACCATTGGCCAGTGGGGGATCAATTTATCGGGGGACTCCCTATCAGACAGCGATTTTTGTCAGGAGCTGATACAGCACGTGCGTGGTGCCAGTCTGCCTGACGGCACCCTATGTTTCGAAATTACCGAAAGCGCTGCGATTGCACAGCTCTCCAAGGTGAGCGAACTGATTCAGTCGCTCAAATCTCTAGGCTGCCGATTTGCCCTCGATGACTTCGGCACCGGTCTCTCTTCTTTTAGCTACTTGAAGCAACTCTCCGTCGACTACCTCAAAATCGATGGCAGCTTCATCCGCAATATTCATACCGATCCTATCGATCGCGCGATGGTAGAAGCCATTCATGCGGTTGGGAAAGCTCTGCACATCGACACGGTAGCCGAATACGTCGAACATCAATCGACATTGGACACGCTGCGTTCACTGGGAATCGATTACGCGCAGGGGTATTTACTGGGTCAACCGGAGCCCATCACCGTGACAGCGGAGGGACGGATAAAAGTCATGCCGAGATAAACAAAACGGCCGAACAAATAAGAAGAAGCACAAAAAGGAAGGAGAAGAAAAGAGGGAAAATATGAGAGGCAAGAAAACAGCGATCAGGTTAATGGGGTGGATGATGGGGATCGAACCCACGACCACCGGAGCCACAATCCGGGGCTCTACCACTGAGCTACATCCACCACAACCTGTAAAACAATACGCTTGTTCGTCAATGGGGTGGATGATGGGGATCGAACCCACGACCACCGGAGCCACAATCCGGGGCTCTACCACTGAGCTACATCCACCACTGACGAAAGCGCGCTTGATAACATCCGACTGGAAAACAAACACGGATACGTATTTGATTGGCACGCCCAGCAGGACTCGAACCCGCAACCTACGGCTTAGAAGGCCGTTGCTCTATCCGGTTGAGCTATGGGCGCACATGATGTATCCAAAGAATACGGATGAGCACTTGACCACAACCAAAATTTGGAGAAGCAGATTAACACCTTCCGTTTTAGGCAAGTGGTCGGGATGGAGGGATTCGAACCCCCGACATCCTGCTCCCAAAGCAGGCGCGCTACCAGACTGCGCTACATCCCGATTGCTTGCTTTAGACGCTGCTGCGTGTCCCGTCTCAAGCGAGGCATATATTACTATTTCTGATTTTAAAGTCAACACTTAAAGTGATTGATTCGCTGGGCGCTTTGCCTTGATGTCCTACCATGCGAAAATCGCCTTCTCTTTAAAACGCGCCTTGTCGTCGGCGCTTGTCATTGCTTCGCTTTTAAACCGCATAGGGATCTCATTACATGACCGCCCAACTCATCGATGGTAAAGCCATCGCCGCTAATGTCCGTCAACGCGTGGCCGATCTCATCGCGGCGCGCCAGCAAGCGGGCGCTCGCGCTCCCGGACTAGCCGTTGTCGTGGTCGGCGAGGACCCCGCCTCTCATGTTTACGTCAACAACAAGCACCGTGCCTGCGAACAGGCAGGCATCCTCTCTTTTCAACATGCGCTACCTGCCGACACCTCGCAAGAAGCGCTCGAGACGCTGGTGGACCAATTAAACGCTGATCCCACTGTCGATGGCATCCTGGTTCAGTTACCGTTGCCAGCCCATTTGGATGCTCGACCCATTCTCGAACGTATACGCCCAGATAAAGATGTCGACGGCTTCCACCCCTACAACTTGGGTCGACTGGCTCAGCGACTCCCTTCGCTACGCCCCTGCACGCCCAAAGGGATCATGACCATGCTGGCCCAAAGCGGTGTCGAAGTGCGCGGACTCGATGCCACCATCGTAGGCGCTTCCAATATCGTTGGTCGCCCCATGGCGTTGGAACTCATGTTGGCGGGCTGTACCACGACGGTATGTCACCGCTTTACACAAGATTTGGCCAGTCACGTCAGCCGCGCTGACTTGGTCGTCGTCGCCGTGGGCAAACCAGGTATCGTCAAGGGTGAGTGGATCAAACCGGGTGCAGTGGTCATCGATGTAGGTATCAATCGCCAGGCAGATGGCACTCTCGTAGGTGATGTAGATTTTACCGCCGCTGCCGAGCGCGCTAGTCACATCACGCCTGTTCCGGGGGGGGTGGGCCCCATGACGGTCGCCACACTGTTAGAGAACACGTTAGAAGCGGCTGAACGCCACGACCAGCAATCGTAAAGACCGAATGCCCTTCGATTGTACTCAACGCATCAGGACGGAGAATACCCGTGCAACGCATTGGAATTATTGGCGCTATGGCGCAGGAAGTGAGCATCTTAGCGGGACAGCTCGAAAACGCTGAACGCTACGAACACGCCGGTTTCGTCTTTCATACCGGCACGCGCCATGGCCTAGAGATCGTCATTTTGCAATCGGGTATCGGCAAAGTGAACGCAGCGGTAGGCACGGCCATTTTACTCGAGCGTCACCAGCCGGATGCCATTATCAATACGGGCTCAGCAGGCGGTTTTGCCACCGATTTGGCCATTGGTGATGTGGTCATTTCCGATGAGCTTCGCCATCACGATGTCGATGCCGTCGTCTTTGGCTACGAATTAGGCCAGGTGCCCGGCATGCCCGCCGCTTACCCTGCGGATAAGCGCCTACGCGAGATCGCTCGTGGCGCCATTGCCGCTCTGGGAGAAGTCAACGTGCGTGAAGGGATGATTGCTACAGGCGACGCGTTCATGGCCGATCCAGATCGAGTAGCCGCCACACGCGCTCAATTCCCCTCCATGCTTGCCGTCGAGATGGAAGGCGCGGCCATTGCCCAAACGTGCTACCTCTATGACTGCCCTTTCGTGGTCATTCGCGCCCTCTCCGACATCCCCGGCAGCGGCGACAATCACCTCTCTTTCGAGCAGTTTCTCGATACCGCGGCCGACCACTCTTCGCGCATGGTCGATCAAATGCTGTTGACATTAGGACAGCAGTAAACCCGGCTCATATTCGTCGCTCGCCCATGCATAAAAAAACGGAGCCACCCAGGCTCCGTTTTCCATTGAAAGTGCTTTGTTAAGAGCACTTTATGTGAGCACTTATGCTACTTAGCCGCTACTTCTTCATCGCCCAGGCCAACGTCTCGCCCGCCAGTAATGGCACGATGGTTTGTCCAGACGCATAGGGATAACTCGCTGGCAGCGTCCATTCACGACGCTCGAGAGTGATGCTATCCGCATTCGGGGTAAGGCCGTAAAAGCGTGGCCCATTCAAGCTCGCAAACGCTTCCAACTGGTCGAGGGCCTGCATCTGTTCGAAGGCAGTGGCATAGAGCTCGATGGCGGCTGGGGCGGTGTAAGCACCCGCGCAGCCACAGCTGGACTCTTTGTCGCCCTTGGCATGGGGCGCGCTATCGGTGCCTAAGAAAAATTTATGGCTTCCGCTCGTAGCGGCTCTCAACAGCGCTTGGCGATGCTGCTCGCGCTTTAAAATGGGCAGGCAATAGTAGTGAGGGCGGATACCACCAGCCAACATCTGGTTGCGATTGAAAAGAAGGTGGTGAGCAGTAATAGTAGCCGCCACGTTATCAGGCGCGCTAGCCACGAACTCCGCCGCCTGCTGCGTGGTGATGTGTTCGAATACGACTTTCAAGTTAGGGTGTCGCGCCAACAACGGCTTCATAACGCGCTCGATGAACACCGCTTCCCGGTCAAAAATATCGATCTCATGATCGGTTACCTCTCCATGCACCAACAGCGGCATACCCAGCTTTGCCATCATGGCAATGGTGGCGTCGCAGTGAGCAATATCTGTCACACCCGAGGCAGAGTTGGTCGTGGCCCCTGCTGGATATAGCTTCACGGCTTTGACGATACCACTCTCGACGGCACGCTCGATCTCCTCGGGCGGTGTCGTATCCGTCAGGTAAAGGACCATCAACGGCTCGAAGGTGCTGCCTTTGGGCAAAGCGGCAAGGATGCGCTCGCGGTACGCGACGGCCTGCTCTGTCGTGGTCACCGGTGGTTTTAGGTTCGGCATGATGATCGCGCGACCCATTTGTGCGGCGGTGTGCCCCACCACGGCACGAAGTGCCTCATCATCACGCAAGTGTAGGTGCCAATCGTCAGGGCGGGTCAAAGTAATAGCGTCCACGGCGAATCCTATTGATCTAGGTGAAGGGGATCTGCGAGCGGCCACAGTATACCCAATACGCCGTTAGGATAAATCTGCGCGTGCTCCCACAGGTCCGCGCAAGTGTCGTATCATGACGCCACGCTGTAAGATCAAGGATTCAGTTGTTTATGCAGAACGTACGCCGCTATGCAGATTTCATTGCCAGCCTGGAAGGGTTGGCATGGCTGGGGCTTGCATGGTCCATTTCCATATCGATGCACCGTCAAAGCACCGAACCGACACTTGCGGTGATGTTCGTCGTGGCAACGCTGGTACTCTTTAGCTGGGCACATAGGCCGCTACGCCACTTACTGCGTCGCTATCACATTCGCAAACGCCGCACCGACATGTGGATCCACACGCTTGCCTTGCCGCTATTGCTAGCCATGTTTTTTCATATCATGCTGGAGGCACTCCTCGGTTCGGCGTGGCTTCCTCCCAAAATATTGCTGTTCAACCTGCTAGCATCGGCGGGTTGGCTGACGTTTGTCATGACACTTTTCATCAAGTTCGTCATTCATAGCGTCAAAACATCGAGCAAATAAGTCGAACCATGCCTACTGCCCTGCCCTTACCGCTCTCTACGCCCAATCGTAACCTGGTTCGGCTTACCATCGTTCGGGGGATCACCTGGACGGGCTTTTTGATGGCCATCATCGTTGGCATAGAACTCCTGGCATTCGACCTACCCGTCACGGCCGTAGTGAGCGTGGTCATTGCCATGGGGCTGCTCAACATTGCCACTTGGTGGCGGTTAGGCCGACCCAAGGCCGTAAGCCATGGCGAGTACCTATCGCATCTCTTGGCCGATATCGCCGGATTGACACTGCTGTTCTATTTTTCGGGTGGTTCTACGAACCCTTTCATTACGTACTACTTGGTCCCTGTCACCATTGCAGCTGCAACGCTGCCTTGGCGGCACGCCTGGATCATCGCAGCCTGTGCCATGGCCGGTTACAGCTTCTTGATGTTTTACTATCACCCGATTCCACAGCTGGGCCATATCAGTAGCGAAGGACCGCTGAGCCTGCATATCTTGGGCATGTGGCTCAACTTTGGACTGTCGGCTGGGCTCGTGACGTTTTTTATCTATAAAATGGCGCATGCACTGCGCAGTCGTGACAAAGCGCTATCGCGTACTCGTGAAGCCGCCCTTCGTAACGAGCAGGTACTGGCCGTTGCCACCCAAGCGGCGGGCACTGCCCACGAGCTGGGCACACCTTTGTCGACGATGGCCGTCCTGCTCAAGGAGATGCAGGCCGATGCAACAAGAGATAGCGCACTGGAGGAGGATATCGCGCTGTTACGTCAACAGGTCGATATCTGCAAGTCGCGCCTGCAGCATTTGGTGACGAGTGCCGACCGTCGGCGCATGGCCGAGCCCGAAGTGCTGGACGCCGAAGTATGGCTAGCGGGCGTGGTGCAGCGCTGGCTGGTCATTCGTCCCGATGTCAGTCATCGCTTCGACGTCGCAGAGCGCCGCGGCCGACCCTGGCTAGCGGTAGATGCAACGCTGGACCAGGCGCTGACCAACTTATTGAATAACGCGGCAGACGCCAACCCTGAACACATCGCGATTCGTTTGGATTGGCAAGACGACAGCGTAATCATCGATATACGCGACCACGGCCCAGGCGTGGCCATGTCGATTGCCGACCAGCTAGGTGATACGTTCGTCTCGACCAAAAGCAAAGGGTTGGGCATTGGCCTGTTTCTCACCCATGCCACCATCAACCGCTTCGGCGGCGGCGTTAGCCTGTACAATCATCCCGAAGGTGGAACGCTGACCGAGGTCACGCTGCCACGCGGCTCAGCGCCCAACTAAGCGAGGCGACAGTGATCAAGACAAACGAGGGAAGTATGCAGAACCAAGCGCAGCGCCTGCTGATTGTCGATGACGATGAGATGTTTTGCCACGTACTGAGCCGCGCCTTGACCCGGCGAGGATTTGAGGTCATGGTCGCGCATGATGCCGATCAAGCACTGAGCACTGCGTCACACTTCAAGCCGACCATGGCCACTCTGGACCTGAAGCTGGAACACAGCTCTGGACTCAAACTGCTGCCCGATCTCCTGTCTGCCGTGCCCGATTGTCGTATCGTGGTGCTGACCGGCTATTCCAGTATCGCAACGGCAGTCGAGGCCATCAAACTGGGCGCCATCAACTACCTATGCAAACCAGCGGATGCAGATGATGTGATGACAGCATTCGAGCATCCTGATGCCGATCCCAATGTGGAATTGGCAGACAACCCTCCTTCCATCAACCGGATCACCTGGGAGCATATTCAAAAAGTGCTACAAGAGCACGACGGCAATATCTCAGCGACAGCTCGGGCACTGGGCATGCACCGCCGCACGCTGCAGCGCAAACTGCAAAAACGTCCGGTTCGCCGCTAAGCTTTTGAGCCTGCTCCCCCATGAGTCTTTTAGGAGAGCAGGCAATCGGCACTGTTTAGTGCGCCGTCCAACCAAGATCGATGTTCCAGCTAGCCCCCGTCACGGCCCCTGCCGCGTCCGAGGTCAGATAAGCCACCAGCTGAGCCACTTCGGATGGTTCGATGAGGCGTTTGACGGCGGCATTTTTGAGCATGATCTTCTCGATGACCTCTTGCTCATCCATATGATTGAGCTTCGCTTGATCCGCGATCTGATTATCGACCAGCGGCGTTTTCACGTATGCTGGGCAAATCGCATTTGCTGTAATGCCCTGCTCGCCACCCTCCAGCGCTGCGGTTTTGGTCAACCCGATCATGCCATGTTTGGCGCTGATATACGCCGCTTTGCCTGGTGACGCCACCTGCGCATGAATAGAAGCGATGTTCACCACACGGCCCCAACCCTTCTCACGCATGTAAGGCCAGGCGGCCTGGGTGAGCAGGAAAGGGGCTGTCAGCATCAGATCGATGATTTGGCGCCACTTCGCTTCAGGAAAAGTCTCGATCGAAGCAACATGCTGAATGCCTGCGTTATTGACGAGAATATCCACGCCACCAAAACGCTTGACCGCCTCGGCGATCGCGCCACGACACGCATCGGGATCGGTAAGATCCGCTTGATAGAACGCGGCACCTGCTGCCTCCGCAATCTCTTTACCAGCCGGATTGAAGTCGACGGCCAATACTTGATGCCCCTGCTCACAGAAATGTCGAACGACGGCTTCCCCGATGCCACTGCTGGTACCCGTTACCACGGCAACCCGTGGTGTTGTCGCTTTTTGCGATGCCATCCCAGTTTCCTTTTATGACGTACATGAAAATGAAGAGATAAACGTTGGTGAGTATAGGAGCCACCTACTGCTTCTGCCTACTCGGGCGACGCATAAGCAGCGCTGGGCTGCGTCATCAACTGCTGCATCATACGCTGGGCGAGGCGAGCCGTTTCTTGCAAAGACTCTAGATCGCTCAAGTCATCCAGTATCTTTCGCTTGTAGAGCTCGATACCCGTAGACAAACGCTCCAACACCAACGCATAACGGCCAGATGGCAGCGCCAGCACACACTGCGAATCCAGCGGAGCCTCTAACGTAGCCTGTTCCGGTAACGCCACCAACCACAGCTCACAGGGGGTAATCAGTGCACCCGCCATGACGCTAGCACCGCTAATCCGCGTGTCGAGATGTTGAAAACAGAGAGCATCCACCCCTAATCGAGGGTTGAAGTGCGGCTGCTGCTTCAGCGTTGCCAAATGATCATCGCGATAACACTTAGCCAGCTCGGCTAAATGTCCATACTCATGCGGTGCCAAGGTCTGCATGGATTCTCCTGATCTATGTCGCTGATTGGTGTGCTTTATAGCAAACGTAGCGTGGCGCTATTGGCTAAAAAGCGCTCCCTACGCCACAATGAGCATCGATTTTCATTTAACGCTCATATCGTAAAGGAGTCACTGCCATGTTTGTGGTCATTTTTGGGCGCATGTCGTGCCCTTTTTGCGTTCGCGCCAAACAACTTGCCGAGCATCTTGAAAACAGCGGCAAGATCGACGGTTACCGCTATGTGGACATGCCCTCAGAAGGGGTCACCAAGGACGATATCGCCAAAACGGCGGGTAAGCCCATCCATACCGTTCCTCAAATCTTCGTCGATCAGCAGCACGTCGGCGGCTATACCGAATTTGATCAGTTCGTGCGTGAAAAACAGCTGCTGGCTTCCTAATAGGCGTTAAATTGGCCGTTTAAGCCCGTTGAACCTGTCAATTCCTTGCTTGCCTATACTGACCTTTCAACTATCCGTTGACTTACGGACGTCTTTAGGCGGCGAGGATTCCCCATGCAGCGCGAGGAGTTTTTACAACAGCTGTGGCTGGACTACGTCCACACCCACCCCGATATCGGCAGCTTAAGGTTATGGCCGCTCAGCACCCAGGCAGAATACTTGACGCTGGTCACGCTGAATTACGGCCCCTTCGCCATGAACGCTCTAGGACTCCCTTTGGCACGCATGGGCTACCGCTCGGCGGGGTATTACGCCATGGCTGACAAAGGGCTGCTGATTCACTTGATGGCTCCCAGCGACGATACCAGTTGGCTGGTCCTTGCTGAGCTACAAATAGGCACGCTTTCGAAAGCGCCCAGAGAAGCGCTGACGACGCTGGTGCATCAAAGCCACCCGGCTGATTGCAAAGGGCATAATCTTTTGTGCCGAGGTAGGCCTTGGCCAATGCCCTCATGGACACTCTACCGACAGCTACACAGCGCGCACCCACTGGCCGCTTGGCTTGCCGTCATGGGGCCTCGGCTGCATCATGCCGGTTTCGACTGCCATCGAATGCAGGCACCCCTCGCCACCCTAAACGAACAGTTAGAGAAGGCCGGCATGCCGCCACTAAGTGGCCAACAAAACGGTGTCTTTTCCGTTTCCAATCTACTCGAGCACCGTTTTTACCCGGCGATGCCGCAAAAAATGGTCTTCAACGACGGCGACGAGCACCGCTTGTGCTTGGGTGGATTAGCCCTGATTCAAAAACAGGTCAGTGATGATCACGAACGTGTGGCAGAGATTTTGCTGCCTTTTCACACTCGCTGCGAAATGGCGTGAGCGCTCGCCCACGCCTTATGCTACTGAAAGAAAAACGCTTATTCGTCGAACGTCATTTCCGGGACGTGATCGGGAACGATCAGTTTACCAGCGGTTTTCTCGACGATCTCTTCGACGCTAATGCCTGGCGCTCGCTCCTTGAGAATGAAGGCGCCATCTTTGATCTCCAAATAGGCTAGGTCCGTCAACACACGATTGATGCAACCAGCACCTGTCAGAGGCAAGTTACACTTTTCTAGCAATTTGGATTCGCCGTGTTTCGACGCATGGGTCATGGTGCAAATGATGTTTTCTGCACCTGCCACGAGATCCATGGCGCCGCCCATGCCTTTGATGAGCTTTCCGGGTATCATCCAGGACGCAATGTTGCCCTCTTGGTCGACTTCAAACGCACCCAGAACGGTCAAATCCACATGACCGCCGCGAATCATGGCAAACGACTCAGCGGAGGAGAAAATCGCCGCCCCTGGTCGGGCAGTAACGGTCTGCTTACCCGCATTGATCATGTCTGGATCTACTTCTTCCTCGGTGGGAAACCGCCCCATTCCTAGCAGCCCATTTTCGGACTGGAGCATGACATCCATGCCATCCGGGATATAGTTGGCCACCAGCGTGGGAATACCGATACCTAGATTGACGTAGAAACCATCCTGCAATTCACGCGCTACACGCTGCGCCATTTGTTCACGAGTTAAAGCCATGGTGCCACCTCTTGTCTTAGTCCTGAGTTGATTGTTGGCGTTCTTCGCTTAACTGCGCACGGTGCGCTTCTCGATGCGTTTCTCGAACGTACCTTGAATAATGCGATCGACGTAGATTCCTGGTGTATGAATCTGGCTGGGTTCCAGTTCACCTGGCTCAACGATCTCCTCAACTTCAACGACGGTAATTTTGCCTGCGGTTGCCGCCATGGGATTGAAATTTTGTGCCGTATGGCGATACATGACGTTGCCATACCGGTCGGCTTTCCAGCCTTTAACAATTGCAAAATCGCCTTTGATCGCCTCTTCCAAAATGTAATGACGTCCATCAAAGACCCGTACTTCTTTGCCTTCACCAATCGGCGTGCCATAGCCGGTGGCGGTATAGAATGCAGGAATACCCGCCCCGCCTGCCCGCATCTTTTCGGCGAGCGTCCCTTGTGGCGTCAGTACGACATCGATTTCGTCGTTCAACATCTGCTGTTCGAACAGGGCGTTCTCGCCCACGTACGAGGCGATAATCTTACTGATTTGGCGGTCCTCGAGCAGTACGCCCAAACCAAAACCATCCACGCCACAGTTATTGGAAACCACGGTAAGGTCTTTGACGCCACGACGTTTGATCTCGGCAATCAGGTTTTCAGGGATACCACATAACCCAAAACCACCGGCAATTACGGTCATACCGCTCTCGATGCCTTCCATTGCTTCTTCGTAGGAAGCCACACGCTTATCGAATCCTGCCATTGTCATGCCTCACGTTGTTGTTGAATACGGTTCGGTGTCGAGAATGCTGATTGAAACAGTGTAAGCAGCGTTAGCTCGGCTGTCGCCCTATTGCCAGTGTTGTCTCGGATGATATATTTGTTAAGTTTGTTTTTCTTATCAATTTATTTTAACAACTTATAAAGAGACGCCATGACCGTTAAGCAGCTTCGCGCCTTCTTGGCTGTAGCGCAAACCCTCAGCTTCACTCAAGCATGCGAGCGTCTGCACCTTTCACAGCCCGCCTTGAGCCTTGCTATCAAAGGGTTAGAGGATTCTCTCGGCGGAAAACTACTCATCCGCAGTACGCGAAGCGTGAGACTTACCCCCGAGGGAGCGTCCCTACTCCCTCTCGCCAAGCATTTGCTAGCCCAATGGGACAATACCGAAGAGCGACTGCGTCAGCGCTTCACCCTCCAGCTCGGACGACTCAGCGTGGCCGCCATGCCCTCATTTGCCGGTAACTTGTTGCCAAGCGCGCTGATCAAGTTTCGTCAGCAGTATCCTAAGATCAACGTCACCGTTCATGACGTCATCAATGAAGAGGTGATGGACATGGTCCGCTCTAGGCAGGTAGAAATTGGCATTGCCTTCGCTCCGGAAGGCACTGGTAGCTTGAATTTCACGCCGCTTTTTGAGGATCGATTCGTTGCCGTCGTCTCCTCCTCCTCCCCGCTGGCGGGCTCCACCTCGCTCTCTTGGCAGCAGCTCCTGGCGCACGACTTCATGACACTTCAGCGCCCTTCGATGGTACGGCGTTTATTGGAACAGGAACTCGGGAAGCGCCAAATGGCGCTTCCCGTCGCCTTCGAGAGCCATCAGCTAGCCACGGTGGGCCGTATGGTGGCGGAGGGGCTGGGGGTTAGCGCTGTCCCATCGATGTGCATTCGGCAAATGCATGAACTAGGGGCTCACTGCGTACCCCTTGAAGCACCCAGTATCGCTTGTCGAGTGGGCATCCTCACGCAAGAAGAACTCTCGGTAGCCGCCCATGCGCTGCGCAGCGTTCTGTTGGAATGCATCAAAACACCCTCGCTGTTGGCGTCGTCCTAACATCTTGATGCGGTTATGCTGGGCAGCGTGACGTTGATCCATTAGCATTTATCCTAGAGCGCGTGTCGAGTAAGACAGGACACGCTGTCAGGTCGCTGTGAGGATTGTGGTATGCCAATCATAAAAGGGGGCGTTAGCATCTTGTTGCTGACGTTGTGCACGCTGTTTTGGGGCGTTCCCCTCATTTTGTTGACACTGCTGAAAGTCATCGCTCCTGGGCGGCGACAAAAGGAGTGGCTGCTGAAAGGGCTTTGTGCCGTGGCGCTAAATTGGATTGGCGTCAACTTATGGTGGATGCGACGCTGGCTCAAGCCCGATGTATCGATTGACGTGCCCGATACATTGAGTCCAGAACAGTGGTGGCTAGTCATTTCCAACCACCGTAGTTGGACCGATATTTTCATTCTTTTCATGGCGCTGCATCGCCGTATTCCCATGCCGCGCTTTTTCCTCAAGCATCAGCTCATTTGGATTCCCATCGTCGGCCTCGCTTTTTGGGCGCTCGAGTTTCCTTTCATGCGCCGCTTCAGCCGTGAACAAATTGCGCTAAATCCTAGACTGGCTACCGTGGATAGAGAATCCACCGAGCGGATGTGCCGCCGGGCACGACATACGCCCATTGCGATCTTTAATTTTGTCGAGGGGACCCGCTTCACCGTCGCCAAGCGAGACGCTCAACAAAGCCCTTTTCAGCACCTGTTGCGCCCTAAAGCAGGCGGTATTGCCCAAGTATTGAGCCTTTTAGGCGACCAGTTAGATGGCATTTTAGATGTCACCATCAGCTATACCAACCCATCGCCCACGTTCTTAGGCTTTTTATGTGGCAAAGAAGCCCCCATTACGCTTAAAGCTCGGCAGCTCGACATTCCGGAGTGGATGTCGACTGCTCATTACCATGACGAACCGCAGCACAAGGAACGCTTCCACGCATGGATCAATTCACTCTGGCAGGAAAAAGATACCTTGCTGGACCGCCTCAGCGACCACGATTAAGCCACTGGCTGACGATTTGCGTATTGGCGAGCATGCTCGTTGGCTGTGCTGGCTCGTCGCCCTCCTCTTCGGGACAGCGCGTGCCTGCCGCCAGCTCGACGAGCAGTATCAGTGGTGACTGGGTAGTCGTTAGACGAGGCGATACGCTTGGTCAGCTCGCGGCGCGAGCCAACGTACCGCTGGAGCGACTCGAGCGCTTCAATCCGGGCGTCGACCCACGCCGTTTAGCGGTGGGACAGCGTCTACTCATCCCCACTCAGCAGGAACGAGCGCCTTCTGGCGGCCCTTACCGCTATCAAATTCGCTCTGGGGATACCTTTTCAGGCATCGCACGACATTTTGGTACCACGTCCGGACGTATACAGAGCGCGAATCAGGGCACGTCGCCGACCGGGCTGCGCGTCGGACAAATTATCAGCGTTCCTCTCAGCAGTGCGGCCAGAACCACGCCGTCAAGCCAGCGTAACGGCTCACGAAGCATTAGCTCGTCGAGTGCTTCATCGGCGCCGACACCCGCACCCAGCGCGAGCCTGCCCGCGTCAGCGCGTCGTTGGCCATGGCCACTGGAGGATTACCGCGTGGTGCGCCGCTTTGGGGCGGATAGCCGTGGCACCCTGCAACCCATGTTACTCGCCACGCAGGAAGGTGCCCGAGCTAAGGCCGTCGCCCCCGGGGAGGTTCGTTTTGCAGACAGCATGCGGCAGCTTGGCGATGTCGTCATCGTTCACCATGCAGACAATTTGCAAACCGTCTATGCCCTTTGCGAACGAATATTGGTCCGCGTAGGCGATCAAGTCAGCGCGGGGGACGAGCTCTGCGAAGTGGGACAAAGCAACGCAACACAGCGCTATGATTTGTTGTTCGATTTACGCCAAGGAGGCAAACCCATCGATCCGCGCCAAGTACTGCGCTGACAACAAGTACTGCGCTGACAAAAAGCCCCTCCACGATGAGGGGCTCTTCCACTATCTGAACGACTATCCTCGATAGTAGCCGGGCGTTACGAAAGGCATGGAAGTGACGTTCATCGGGAGCTGCTTGCCGCGCACCAGTGCATAGACGGCGGTACCGGGAGCCTCCCATTCTCGAGTCACATACCCCATGGCGACGGGTTTACCGACGCTAGGTCCGAAGCCACCCGAGGTCACCACACCGATCTCGTTACCCGCTTCGTCAACTAGCAGGCTGCCTTCACGGACCGGCGCTCGTCCTTCTCCGACCAAGCCCACGCGCTTTCGGGGATGATCTTTGGCATCCACTTGATGCAGAATCACATCGGCACCCGGAAAACCCGCTGCGCGCTCGCCACCGCGCCGACGCGACTTACCAATGGCCCAAATCAAACTGGCTTCGACGGGCGTGGTGTTCTGATCCATATCGTGGCCATAGAGACATAAGCCTGCTTCAAGGCGCAGAGAATCCCGAGCCCCCAAGCCAATTGCTTCGACTTCCGGCTCAGCCAGTAGCGTCTCTGCTAACGCTTGGCTCTCGTCGGCAGCGACAGAGATCTCGAAACCATCTTCACCGGTGTAGCCGCTGCGGCTGACCCAAACGTCATGCCCCGCCAGGGTATAACGCCCATGCTGCATGAACGTCAATTCGCAAGCCTGGGGGCAAAGTCGCTGCATCACTTCCCGCGCTTGGGGTCCTTGTAGCGCCAGCAACCCGCGGTCGAGCACGTCAATGTGGTGGCTATTCCCCAAATTGGCACGCAAATGGGCAATATCTTGCTCTTTGCATGCCGCATTCACCACCAGATAGAAGTGATCCCCTGCATTGACGGCCATCAGATCATCGAGAATGCCACCGTCGGTACTGGTGAAAAGACCATAACGCTGCTGCCCTTTTTGCAATCCCACCAAATCAGCGGGAATCAAGCTTTCCAGCGCTTCAGCGACTTGCTCACCCGACACTAGAATCTGTCCCATATGCGACACATCAAACAAACCGCAGTGCTGACGGGTATGCTCGTGCTCTTTTTTCACCCCTAACGGGTACTGCACCGGCATCTCGTAACCAGCGAAAGGTACCATCTTGGCACCCAGTTGTGTGTGCAGCGTGTGAAGTGGCGTTCGGTTCAGATCAGTCATGGCATATCCTCTATCAAAAAAGAGAAACGGGAAGCCTGACTAGGCTTCCCGGCTCTATTACAACGTGCGCGGCCCTTAAGCGCAGGCCTTACTTGTCATGATCCAGGGCTTCGCCCGGCAGCACGTCCTTACCTGCAAAATAATCCCGAGTCAGCTTGAAGACAACGGGAGAGAGCAGCGCCAACGCAATCAGGTTGGGGATAGCCATCATGGCGTTGAAGGTGTCGGCCATCAGCCAAATAAAGCCCAGCTGAGCAATGGCACCCAACGGAATGGCCAGCACGAACAATACGCGGTAGAGCATGATGGAGCGAGTGCCAAACAGGAACTGGCAGCACTTCTCCCCATAAAAAGACCATCCCAAAATCGTGGTGAAGGCAAAGATCGCCAGCGCAATGGCCACGATTTGGTTACCAAAACCAGGCAGCGCTGCATCGAAAGAGAGCGCGGTCAGTGACGCTCCCGCCTCTCCTTCCATCCACACCGTCGAGGTCAAAATGACCAGCGCAGTGATGGTACATACGATGATGGTATCGATGAACGTCCCCAGCATGGCAATCAAACCCTGACGTACCGGATTTTTCGTTTGTGCCGCTGCGTGGGCGATAGGTGCGCTCCCCAAACCGGCTTCGTTGGAGAAGATACCGCGCGCCACACCAAAGCGGATGGCAGCCATCACCGCGGCACCAGCAAACCCACCGGCCGCTGCCATGGGGTTGAAGGCGTAGTAGAAGATCAGCCCAAAGGCATCGCCAATTTGGCCTGCATTGACGACCAGTACCAGCAAGCCCGCAATGACATAGGCAATGCCCATCACCGGCACCAGTTTACCAGCAACCTTGGCAATACGTTTGATGCCGCCGAGAATCACCGCGCCTGCCAGGACCATGATGATGACGCCGGTTAACCAGTGAGGAACACCAAAAGTGGCATCCATGGCGTCCGCTACCGAGTTGGACTGAACGGTGTTACCGATTCCAAACGCCGCCACTGCGCCAAAGAAAGAGAACAGGCCGCCCAACCAGAGCCACTTACGGCCTAGGCCATTTTTGATATAGAACATCGGCCCGCCCACATGATAACCGGTGCTATCGGTCTCCCGGTAGCGCACCGCCAGCACTGCCTCGGCAAACTTGGTCGCCATACCCACTAACGCGGTAATCCACATCCAAAAAACGGCGCCAGGGCCACCGAGCGCAATGGCGGTTGCCACACCGGCGATATTACCGGTACCAATCGTTGCCGATAGCGCGGTCATCAGCGCGTTAAAGGGAGAAATTTCCCCTTCATCGCTGGGCGTTGACGATGCCTTTGCAGACGGTTTGGCATCTCGTCCTTGCCACATTAGCTTGAAACCCATGCCGAGTTTGCGTATCGGCATCAGTTTCAAGCCAATTTGCAGATAGATACCGACCCCTAGCAACAGGATCAGCATCAACGGGCCCCACACAACCCCGTTAATAGCGCCTAATAGGCTGGTCAACGTTTCCACACGACTCTCCTTACCCAATTCGATTGATGCGTTTGTTATGAAGGTTAGGTTGCTCACCCACCACCCATCAGGCAGATGAAAACACCAAGCGTCTCTACCATAGCGCTTAATTCTCGCTGGAAAAACGCATGATGAGTATGTTTTACACCATTTTCTTAGTGGGCATCCACGCCCGTGTCGCTTGCTGGCAGAGAAAGCTTCTCTTTATGAAATCGACAAACGACCGAAGGCTAGGAAAAGGCGCTCCACAAGTGAGGTTTTAGTACCAATGAAGAAACTTGTTTCCGATAAGAAACACGGTACCATAGAGAGACTCATACGCTCCATCGAGCTGGCTACAGTCGCCAAGGCGAACGACAAGCGCTAGTATGCCGTTGTTCCGTCCACTGAATGCAAAGGGAAACATCATGAGCAATCTTCCTGCCAATCTTCGTTACGCTGCCAGCCACGAGTGGGTGCTGGACAACCAAGACGGCACCGTGACCGTTGGGATCACTGACCACGCACAAGAAGCATTAGGCGATGTGGTGTTTGTCGAGCTACCCGAGGTCGGTCAAGCCCTGAATAAAGGCAAGGAGTTTGGTGTCATCGAGTCCGTCAAAGCGGCTTCCGACCTTTACTCCCCCGTCGATGGCGAAGTGGTGGAAGTCAACGAAGCCCTCGAAGACGCCCCTGAAACGGTCAATGATGCCCCTTACGAAGGTGGCTGGATCATGAAAGTTCGTGTCACCGACCAAGCCCTTGAAGGCTTATTAGACGCCGATGCGTATCAAGCGACGCTAAGCAACGACGACTGATCAACGTCGCCTCAGCGCCTGCCCATCTGACAGGCGCTGATCGATCGCCTCTGCACGGTTTTCTCATCACGTCCGGAATCTCCCCATGCCTTTCGAATCACGCCGTTTGGCCGAATTGGCCGACCACGATGCTTTTATCAAACGCCATAACGGGCCCAGCCCCGACGATGTCGCCACCATGTTAAAAGCGCTCAACATGCAGCGCATGGAAGACCTGATCGAGCAAACCGTGCCAAGCGATATTCGTCTTGGTCGTGAACTTGCCCTTGACGACCCTCGCAGTGAAGCGGAAGCGTTGGAGTACTTGAGCCAGCTTGCCCGTCAAAACCGCGTCACCAAGAGCTATATTGGCCAGGGTTACTACAACACCCACATGCCAGCAGTGATTCAGCGAAACGTGCTGGAAAACCCAGGCTGGTATACCGCCTACACGCCTTACCAGCCGGAAATTTCTCAGGGCCGCCTGGAAGGTCTGCTCAATTTCCAGCAGGTCATCATGGACCTAACCGGCATGGAACTGGCCAATGCCTCCTTGCTGGATGAAGCCACGGCCGCCGCAGAGGCCATGGCGCTTTGCAAGCGTGGCAACAAAAAGAGCAAGTCGAACGCCTTTTTCGTCGCCGACGACCTCTTTCCGCAAACGCTAGACGTCGTGAAGACCCGCGCAGAGTTCTTCGGCTTCGAACTGATCATCGCTCCTGCCGAGCGCCTTGCCGAGCACGATGTATTTGGCGCACTGGTGCAGTACCCCTCTGCTAGCGGCCGCGTTATCGATCTCGCCCCAATGCTCGAGGCGGCGCAAGCGCGCGGTATCATGACATGTGTAGCGACCGATTTGCTCAGCCTGGTACTCCTCAAAGAGCCGGGCGCAATGGGCGCAGACATCGTCGTCGGTAACTCGCAGCGATTTGGTGTGCCTATGGGCTTTGGTGGGCCACATGCCGCTTTCTTCGCAACCTCCGACAAACTCAAGCGGTCGATTCCAGGGCGAATCATCGGCGTCTCCAAAGACAGCCGAGGCAAAACGGCGCTACGTATGGCCATGCAGACCCGCGAGCAGCACATTCGTCGTGAGAAAGCGACCTCGAACATTTGCACCGCGCAAGCGCTACTGGCCAATATCGCTGGTTTCTACGCTACCTATCATGGGGCTGAAGGTCTGCGAAAAATTGCTGGCCGCGTACACCGCCTCACCACGGTGCTGGCAACCGGCTTGAAGCGCGCAGGCGTTCAGCTAGCCAACGACACGTGGTTCGATACGCTGCGCCTCACGCAGGTGGATGCGGGTAAACTTCATGGCCGCGCCATGACCCACGACATCAACTTGCACTACTTCGCCAATGGTGACGTAGGCATCAGCCTGGACGAAACGACCACTGCTCACGATGTCGCTGCCCTTTTCGACGTTCTGCTGGGCGATGAGCATGGTTTGGCGGTTTCCGCACTAGATGAGCAGGTCGTTGCCGAGCAGCTAAGTGGGATTCCAACGGCATACCAGCGAAACAGCGATTTCCTGACGCACCCAACGTTCAAGCGCTATCGCAGCGAAACCGAAATGCTGCGTTACCTAAAGCGTCTCGAAAACAAGGATTTGTCGCTAGCCCACGCCATGATTCCGCTGGGGTCATGCACCATGAAGCTCAATGCGACGAGCGAGATGATTCCTGTCTCTTGGCCTGCGTTTGCCAACCTGCACCCGTTTGCGCCCCGCGACCAAGTGGCGGGGTATCATCAAATGATCGATGAATTGGCGGCGTTTCTGATCGAAGTCACCGGCTATGACCACATCTCGATGCAGCCCAACTCGGGTGCCCAGGGGGAGTACGCGGGCCTGCTGGCCATTCGCCGTTACCAAGCAGCACAAGGTGAAGCGCACCGTGACGTCTGCTTGATTCCTAGCTCGGCACACGGCACGAACCCTGCCTCTGCCGCCATGCTAAGCATGGAAGTGGTCGTCGTCGAATGTGATGCAAACGGCAACATCGATTTAGAGGATTTGACCCGCAAAGCCGAACAGCACAGCGAGCGTCTTTCAGCGGTCATGATCACCTATCCATCGACGCACGGCGTATTCGAATCTCACGTTCGCAAGGTTTGTGACGTGGTACACCAGAATGGCGGGCAAGTGTATGTCGATGGGGCAAACATGAATGCCCAAGTGGGCCTAACCCGCCCTGGTGACTTCGGTGGTGACGTTTCTCACCTCAACCTGCACAAAACGTTTTGCATCCCCCACGGCGGCGGTGGCCCCGGCATGGGCCCCATCGGTGTGAAAGCGCACCTTGCTCCGTTCGTCTCCAACCATGTGGTGACGCCCATTAACGGTGTCAATCCAGACAGCGGCGCGGTCTCGGCGGCGGCTTTCGGCAGTGCGTCCATCCTCCCGATTTCATGGGCGTACATTAAGATGATGGGAGCCCGTGGTCTGCGCGAGGCCACCGAGTTGGCCATTCTCAACGCTAATTACATTGCCAAGCGTCTAGAAGCCTCCTACCCGATTCTCTATCGCGGTCAGAACGGCACGGTCGCTCACGAATGCATCATCGATATCCGTCCGCTAAAGAGCGCCTCTGGCATTAGTGAAGAGGATATCGCCAAGCGCTTGATGGATTATGGCTTCCACGCGCCGACCATGTCGTTCCCGGTGCCGGGCACGCTGATGATCGAGCCGACGGAGTCAGAGTCGCTTTACGAAATTGACCGCTTCTGCGATGCCATGATTGCGATTCGTGAAGAGATTGCCCGGGTTGAAAGCGGTGAGTGGCCGCTGGATAACAACCCGCTGGTGAATGCGCCGCATACGCAAGCCGACCTGATGGATAGCACCTGGGAACGGCCCTACGACCGCCAGCTTGGCGCCTTCCCTACCGAAGCGGTGATGGCGTCTAAATATTGGCCTTCGGTGAACCGGGTCGACAACGTCTTTGGCGATCGCCAATTGATCTGCTCGTGCCCTAGTATCGACGAATATCGCCAATAACGCTTGAAGGTTTAGCAGACAATAGCGCCCCTGGCCCGTTATTCGGGTACCAGGGGCGTCGTTTCTTGAAGACGCTGGTCGTGAAAACCGTTCAGCAGTTTTTCATAGCGCTTAGGCAACACGGAGTCTTGGCGGCGCAATAGATAGAGAACTTCATTAATCGCTTGCGGCAGCGCTAACGCCTTGACCTGCCGCTGCCAAGGCGATGTTTCGAGCACTAAGCGCGACACCACCGTAAAGCCCAAGCCACGAGCTACGGCGTCCAACACCATGCTGACCTCATTGGTGAAGCCCTGATGGCGAAAGTGTGTCATGGAGCGAAAATCACCGGGGTAATTCGCGCGCAACAGCGCGTTGGCGTGATTGATACCGTCGTAGTAATTGATGAAGCCAATGCCCATTAGCTCCGATAGCGTACTGCCTGCAAAGTCAGCGGGCACCACCAAGCAAAGCGGCTCTTTGTGCCATACCGTACAGGTAAGCTCTGGATGATTGACCTGCTCGGTCACGATACCGATGTCGTACCGTCCTTCTAACAGGTCATTGACGATCTCATGGTTGAACGCAAAGCTGTAATTGACCGTGAGATTGGGATGCATCTGTTGCTGCCCTAGGATATAGGGATAAAACATCAGTCCCACACTGCCGGGCGAGGCGATGCGGCACTCGCCGCTATCCAGCGAATCATCATCGAGACCATGGCGAAATTGCTCATGCTCGGCAAACAGCTTTAACGCATAGTCGTAGGCACGACGTCCCGATTCGGTCAGTGTGAAGCTCCTACCACGACGCTCGAGCAGCGTTTTGCCCAGATAGCTTTCCAACTTGCGAATATGCTGGCTAACCCCTGGCTGCGTCATTTCTAGGCGACGCGCCGTTCGTGTGAAACTGCCAGTTTCCACCAACGTTATAAACGTCCGAAAATATTGGGCATTAAACATAGGGTTCGAACAACATCCTCATTATCCATCATCGTTAGCCGCTCTTAGGCGTACTAACGTCACCGTCGCGGTTCGGCCTACCATGCGCGCCGCTGGCCTAGAGTAGCATAAACCCCGCGGGGTCGGTCGCAGGACCCACTGCTGAACCGTACCAAGCAGCGTGCTAGTATGCAGGCTCGTTATGAACACACTTAGGGATAGTTCAACTAATGACGCAGACCCCAGCGCCTCGTGCCACGATTTCCAGCATTATTTCTCCCGAAGGCAGCCTTGAAGTCCTCTCTCAGCATGAGGTCAACCGGCTGAAGAGCACGTCCAAAAGTGGTTTGCACGATTTATTGCGCCGATGTGCGCTGGCTGTTCTCAATTGCGGCAGCCCCACCGATGACAGCTTGGCGATTCTCGAAGCCTACAAAGACTTCGATATCGAGGTCCTACAGCAAGACCGGGGCATTCGGCTAAAGCTGACCAATGCCCCCGCTGAAGCCTTCGTGGATGGGCGCATGATTCGCGGTATTCGTGAACATCTCTCGTCGATCATTCGCGACATCGTCTACGTCTATAACGAGATTCAGCAACATAACCGTTTTGACCTAACCACCGGCGAAGGCACGACCAACGCGGTGTTCCACATCCTGCGCAAGGCGGGCACGCTTAAACCGGGCCGCGACCCGAGTCTAGTCGTGTGCTGGGGTGGCCATTCGATTTCTCGCGAAGAGTATGAGTACACCAAGGATGTGGGTTACCACCTTGGGTTGCGCGATTTGGACATTTGCACCGGCTGTGGCCCCGGCGCAATGAAAGGCCCCATGAAAGGTGCCAACGTGGCGCATGCCAAACAGCGCCGTAAAGATGGCCGCTACCTGGGTATTTCGGAGCCGGGTATCATCGCCGCCGAAGCCCCCAACCCCATCGTCAACGAACTGGTGGTCATGCCCGACATCGAGAAGCGCCTGGAGGCGTTCGTTCGGCTAGGCCATGGCATCATCGTCTTTCCCGGCGGCGTGGGCACCGCCGAAGAGATCCTTTACCTGCTGGGCATTTTGCTGCACCCCAGCAACAAAGAGATTCCCTTTCCGCTCGTCTTCACCGGCCCAACCAGCTCGGCGGCCTATTTCCAGAAAATCGACGAGTTCTTGGTCTACACGCTGGGAGAGGAGATCCGCCGCTATTACACCATCATTACCGGCGACCCGGTGGCGGTCGCGCGCAAAATGCGTGAGGGCATCGATCAAATTGCCGATTTCCGCCGCCGACACCAGGATGCGTTCTATTACAACTGGCGCTTGACCATCGCGCGTGAGTTTCAAGCCCCCTTCGAGCCCACTCACGACGCCATGCGTGCGCTAGCACTCCACCGCCAGCAGCCCACGCATGAGCTAGCCGCCAACCTCCGCCGTGCTTTCTCTGGCATCGTGGCAGGTAATGTCAAAGAACCTGGCATCCGAGCCATCGAAGCCCATGGCCCATTCGTTCTGACCGCCGAACCGGCGCTCATGGAGCGACTGGACGCCCTGCTCAGCTCGTTTGTTGCTCAAGGCCGTATGAAACTGGATGGGCAGCCCTACACGCCCTGCTACGTGCTGAAATAGCACTATCGCCCAGGCAGGCACATCGGTGCCTGCCGACAGGTTCTGACCGTGATCATAGCTCTGCTTACTCTTGTCATTGCTGGCATCATCAAAGGTGCGATCGGCTCTGGCGTCCCCGTTGTAGTCGTCCCAGTGCTGACCATGCTCTACGATGTCAAATTGGCCATTGCGGTGTTGGTTGCGCCTAATTTATTTAGCAATGCCCTTCAGGTATGGCAATACCGCCACTCCCTTTTGCCCTGGCGCTTTTTGTTGACGTTCGCCATCGCTGGCGGCGTAGGCATCGTTCTCGGCACCTGGGGGCTCGTCGTCATCTCCCCAGACTATCTCTCGCTGGGAGTCGCGGGCGCCATTGCCATGTATCTTGCCATCAAACTTTCCAAACGTTCGGCCACGCTACCTTTATCCGTGGCCGAACGCATCGCTCTTCCCGTTGGCCTGTTGGCGGGAGTGCTTCAAGGCGCCGCAGGAATGTCCGCACCGGCATCGGTCACTTTCCTAAACGCCATGCGACTGGAGCGACGCGTCTTCATCGGGTCCATTTCGGTATTCTTCGTCGCCATCACCCTGGTGCAAATTCCTGCCCTTCTAAGCGCAGGCATTCTGACGGCTGAACGCACCCTCTACAGCCTGGGTGCGCTGATAGTGATTCTCACCGGCATGCCTTTGGGTGCTCGGTTAGGTAAGCGCTTGCCACATCACTGGTTCGATAACCTGATCATGTGCCTGCTAGCCAGTATTGCATTGAAAATCATCATCGATACGTATTGGGCATGATCGACAGCCTCCTTCTTTCTGCAGAGTAGCCCAATTGCCGCTACACTAAGCCTGAGTTCGACGACCACACATCGCCGTCGGCCATGGAGTCATATCACCGCGTCTCAAGGAGAGAAATTCGATATGGAAATGATCGACCAACTGCAAGACGGTAAAACTAAAGCCTTCGCCAAGCACTGTTTCGAGCGTAACTCCCCCGAGGAGCTCAACAGCGCCGCAGAAGGCGCTCCCGATCAAGCAGAAATGGAGCACTGGGGTATTACCGCCGGTCAATGGGAAGAGGCCGTGGCGGCAGCGCTCGCCGATCACAAAGCGCAGGGATAATCATCTCGCTGCTGATGACGTTTCACACATACACAATTGTGACGCAGAGATGAGAACCGGAGACCGATAATTGGCGCACAGGAAACCCGGAGGTTTCTATGAGGAAATGGATAGTGATGGCCCTCGTCAACTGGCTTCGCAAGCCAGCCAATCGCCAGAAAGCCAAAGCAGCCTGGAATGACTTACGCGGGCAGCGGAAGCGTCCATCGGGCGCTTCCACACCGATGTCAGGAAGAAGCACGCCTCGGCAGCCCAACTCCCCTAGCGACAGTCACCGCTAACCCTTTTATTACCCGGCGGGCCCTGAAACGGGGCCTGTTTTTATGTTGAGTGAAACACAAAAAAGCCGCTTCGATAAACGAAGCGGCTTTTCAGTATTGGTCGGAGTGACAGGATTCGAACCTGCGACCTTTGCAACCCCATTGCAACGCGCTACCAAGCTGCGCCACACTCCGATGTCTGTTTGGCATTTGCCTCAAGACGGTGCGTATACTAGCGCTTTATTAGCCAAATGAAAAGCCCTTTTTGCGCTTTCTTTTCAAATGGTTGCCGATGCGTCCAAGAGGCCGCTAACGATCCGACTCTTTTAACAGCTTGGCCATTGCATCATACACCTTCGGCGTGGTGATCAAGAGCTGTTCAGGGTAAAGGTCGGCCGGCACCTCCTTGGGTACGTTTACCAGATGCCCCACGCGTGCGCCTGCCTCACGGGCAATGACCCAGCCAGCGACAAAATCCCAGGGGGAGACGGTTTCGTAGTAGGCGTCTAAACGTCCGCAGGCCACGTCACAAATATCCAGCGCCGCAGAGCCATTACGTCGTACGTCTTGGCAATGGGTCAGCGCCGCCTCCAAACGAGGCAACAGGGCCTTACGGGCAGCTTTATCGTAGGGGAAACCAGTGGCTACCAAGGTATTGTCGAGGGACACTGCATGACTTGGTGCTATAGGCCGCTGATTGCAAAATGCCCCCAGCCCCTGAGCGGCACTGAACGTCTCGTTCAAAAACGGCGCGTGTACCACCCCCACTTTGCCGACACCCTGCTCGATCCATCCAATCGAGACGGCAACGTGACGAAGCCCTTGGGCAAAATTTACCGTGCCATCGATGGGGTCCACTACCCATAACTGCTCGGCGGGGTTGTGTAAGGCCTGCTCAGGACTCAACTCTTCGCTAAGGCGTGCTTCCCCGGGAAAGTGCACGTCTAATCGCTCACTGATGAGCTTATCAACGGCAACGTCGACATCGGTCACGAGCTCTATCCCCGCTTTTAACCGCTGGCTAAATGATTGCTGGTCACGAGCATGACGAATCATCTGCCCTGCTTCTTCCGCAATCGATATGGCCAGCGCCAAGCGCTCTTCCAAGGAAACGTTCGCCATAAGTGCTCCTGCTGTTTATGAGGTACATCACACGGACCTAGCATAAACGCTGCTCTTTTCGGCGGCTAGCGCAGTGCGTCGACCAGTACGTCGACCACGACACGCGTGGCTGCTTCGATCAACACCACATCCGCGCCAACACGCTCCCACTCATAGCCAGGGTATCGAGGTAACTGGTTGGCAAGCGGGCCATCAAAGCGCTTGGCGATACCAGGCGGCAGCGGCTTACCGCGCTCTAATTGGCGCTGAATGCCCGGCGGCAACGGCTCGGCACGGGGCGCATCGTACTGACTCAATAAGCGAAGCAGCTCACGCTCGTTGATACGTGGCAAATCGACCGAGCGATAATCCCGCTGATGATGTCGGCGAGACTCTTCGTGGCGCGACGAGTGCTCATGGGATCGCTGATCGTGGTGTTGGCGCGCACCGTGGGCTGGCGCATGGGCAGGCTGAGCCATCGCAGAGGTTTGCCAAAGTAGCGCGGTGATCACAATGCCTAAAGTGATGGGTTTCATCGCAAGCTCCTGAAGACAGTAATTCTAGCTAGGAGCTTTGAGTATAAAAGGCAATTGCGCAGAGAAAGTGGAAGAATAAAAAGAGTCTAAATACTAATGAACAAGGAGCCCCCTAATACAAGGGAGCTACGCTTGTTTTGATATTAAATATACGGATCATGCCTCATCAGGATCAGTTGTAGATATAGCACCTTGTAAGGTTACATAAACTGTCTGATTACGATTTTCAGTTGTAACTTCAAGAGTTTCTTCTGCTGTTTGGTCATCCCCAGTTGCCGTGAATATATCAAAAAGGTCGCCAGTATCAGTGTCTTCTGCACAAGATTGAAAAGTAAAGTCCGGTGCTTCCTCGCCAACAGCAGCTTCAGCAACTGCCAGGGATCGGTATGAGTTAAGTTCACCTACGCAAGCAGCAGCCTCCGAGCGGTCCAGGTAATTCCCATACTGCGGCACGCCCACTGCCGCCAAGATACCGATAATCGCCACAACGATCAGCAGCTCGATAAGAGTGAAGCCCTGCTGCTTGAAGCGACGGGGCTTGTTGGTTTGGGTTGTTTGCATTGCGGGGTTCCCTTGCAGTGTTAGAGTCATCAGCAGACCAAAGGTAAGTGAACCTAGGCCTAACATACGGCTTACACTAGCCTACCGCCTTAGGGTTGGCAACCAGGTTTCTCAACCGTTCATCGACGTTTTTTCAGCCTATTTCGGTACGTTGCAAGCACCACGTCAGTACCTCACGTCAGGCAAATATGGTACAACTCTCAGCACGATTATTTAGCTTCCGAGTACGCCATGAGCCAAACCGTCCCAGAGTCGACGCTTAGCCATGCGGCCCTCAATGGAGGGTTGCGAGGCATTGCTAAGCGCCTGGTCAAGCATGGTCTTTTAACGGATGCGCAAGCGACCGTTGCAGAGACCACGGCGGCTGAACTCGAGATATCGCTACTGCAACATGTCATCGATAGTGGCCTGGTCAATGCGGATGCCGCAGCGGTGGCGGCTGCGTGGGAATATGGCTTGCCGGTGGTGGATCTCGAAGCCATACGTGTCAGCGCACTACCGCCTGCCAGCGACTACCCCGTCAAAATACTCGAGCGGCTGGATATTTTGCCTCTGGCTCGTCACGGTCACCGCCTGACCGTCGCCGTACCCTACCCGGCCACATTGACCCAGCTCGATGAGCTGCAGTTCGCCACAGGGCTGAGTGTGGATGGCGTTCTGGCGCCTGCCGATCAACTGCGCAATACGCTAGTGCAGTACCTAGCGCAGAACGAGCGCAGCATGCTCGATGAGCTGGAAAATATCGATGATGCCGTCAGCGCGCTCAATATCGTTCAGCACGCTGATGGAGACGAGGTCGAACTCGACAAAGCCGCTCAAAATAGCGATGACGCGCCAGTCGTTAAATTCGTCAATAAAATCCTGCTCGATGCGATCAGTCGAGGCGCGTCGGACATTCATTTTGAGCCCTACGAAACGCAGTACCGGGTGCGTTTCCGTATCGATGGCATGTTGGTCGAAATCGCGCGACCACCTTTTGCGCTGCGCCACCGCATTGCGGCCCGCTTGAAGATCATGTCTCGACTGGATATTTCAGAGCGCCGCTTGCCACAAGATGGCGCCTTGAAGCTGCAACTGTCGCGGACCCGCTCTATCGACTTTCGGGTGAACTCGCTACCCACGGTATGGGGGGAAAAAGTCGTACTGCGGATTTTGGATCCTACGTCCGCTCAGCTCGGGATCGACCAGCTCGGCTTTAGTCCTGAACAGCAGGCCGCCTATGAGTATGCGTTGAAAAAGCCCCAAGGAATGATTTTGGTGACGGGACCAACGGGTAGCGGTAAAACGGTGACGCTCTACACCGGCATCAATATCTTGAACCAAGTTCAACGCAATATTTGCACCGCTGAAGATCCGGTCGAAATCAAAGTATCGGGCATCAACCAGGTCAACGTGCTGCCTAAAATCGGGCTCAATTTTGCCAGTGCGCTGCGCGCATTTCTGCGCCAAGACCCAGATGTGGTCATGGTGGGGGAAATTCGCGATTTGGAAACCGCAGAAATTGCGGTCAAAGCGGCCCAAACCGGCCACCTGGTGCTCTCTACCGTGCATACCAACTCGGCGGCGGAAACGCTGACCCGTCTCGCGAACATGGGGGTGGCTACCTATAACATCGCCAGCTCGGTCAGCCTGATCATTGCACAGCGACTAGCACGCAAACTGTGTAATCAGTGTAAAACACCAGCCGACATTCCGGCGGAGGCGCTTCGTAAAGCAGGCTTCACTCAGCAAGATATCCGCAACGCGACGATCTATAAAGCGGTGGGCTGCAAGCAGTGCACCCAGGGGTACAAAGGGCGTTTAGGCGTTTACGAGGTGGTGCCGATTACCGATGACATGCGCCAACTGATCATGCGCGATGGCAACGCTATCGAGATCGACCAGCAGGCACGCCGCGAAGGTTACCCTAGCCTGTATCAGAGCTGCTTGAGCCGAGTTCTGGATGGCAGCACCAGCCTGGAAGAAGTCAATCGTATCAGCAAGGAGTAACGCCGCCCATGGCTAAAGCCAAGGCACGCCGCGCCAACAAACCCGCGCCGCTTTATCGCTGGAAGTGGGCGGGCAAAGGTCCGCAGGATCGCCCCATGCGAGGCGAGCTGATTGGTCGCACCAAAGCCGAGATCGTCGAGCAGCTGGCGAAACAGCGCATCGTGGCCAGCAAAATTCAAAAACGCAGCAGCTTCAGTGGACGAGGCAAAGTCACCAATGTCGATATCATGGTCTTCGCTCGCCAAATGGCGACCATGGTGCGGGCTGGTATTCCTATCTTGCAGGCACTTCAGGCCGTGTCGGAAAGCTTGAAGAAGCCTGCAATGGTCGCGTTGACACAACACATCATGGAAGACGTTTCCTCGGGGGACAGTCTCTCCAGCGCCATGGCCAAACACCCCAAGCAGTTCGACCGTCTGTTCGTCAATTTGGTGGATGCTGGTGAACAGGCTGGCGCGCTCGATCAGATGCTCGAACGCATCGCCAGCTACAAAGAGAAAGTCGAGTCGCTCAAAAACCGGGTTAAAAAAGCCCTTTGGTATCCCACATCGGTCATGGCCATCGGCGTGGGGGTAACCATGCTGCTGCTGATCAAAGTGGTACCTGAGTTCGAAAGCATGTTTCAAGGTTTTGGCGCCGAGCTACCCGCATTGACACAATTCACCGTCAATCTCTCTGATCTGGCCCAGCAGTACTGGCTGCACGCTTTGGGTTTCCTCGTCGGCAGCGTCATGCTGTTGAAAACGGCCTCTCGCCGCTCTCCCAAGGTGGCGTATCGGCTCGATGCCCTGCTACTGAAGCTCCCGGTGATTGGCGATATCATGCATAAATCTGCGGTGTCGCGGTTCACGCGCACGCTTGCCACGACCTTTGCTTCTGGGGTACCGCTGATTGAGGGGCTAGAAACCGCCGCCGGAGCGGCCGATAATCGTGTTTATATCAAAGCCATCAATGAAGTGCGCCAGGATGTGACGACGGGCCAGCAGCTACATTTTGCCATGCGGATGACGAACCGTTTCCCCGCCCTCGCCGTTCAAATGGTGAGCATCGGTGAAGAGGCCGGTTCGCTCGATGCAATGCTCAACCGCGTAGCAGATTATTACGAAGAGGAAGTCGATAATAAAGTCGACGCGCTGACGTCACTCATGGAGCCCATCATCATTGTCGTGCTTGGCGCCCTGGTTGGCGGTGTCGTAGTGTCGATGTATCTGCCCATTTTCGAAATCGGCACGGCGCTATAAAGCGCGCCACTCAATCTGTTAGGAGCACCATGGGTTTACCGCCACTACTATTGACGTTTTTTGCAGGAATGATGGGCCTATGTTTGGGTAGCTTTCTGAATGTGGTGATCACCCGACTGCCGGTCATGCTGATGCGACAGTGGCGAAACGAGGCGCTCGCTTCGCTAGAACAACCAACAGAGTCTACCCCGCGTTTCAATCTCGCTTACCCACCCTCGATGTGTCCTCGTTGCGAGCACGCGATTGCATGGCACGACAATCTGCCACTGATCGGTTGGCTAAAACGCCGCGGGCGCTGTGCGCACTGTCAAACGCGTATTAGCCCTCAGTACCCCATCGTTGAACTCATCGGAAGCGTGCTGGCAGTTACCGTTCTGGCACTGCATGGCTGGCAACTATCGAGCCTGTGGATCTACGCTGCTTGCATGACACTGCTGGCATTGGCAGTCATCGATTTGCGTACTTATCTGCTGCCAGACATGTTGACACTGCCGCTACTGTGGGCAGGATTGGCCTACCAACTTCTGTACCAGCCCGTCATGCTATCGAATGCTGTACTGGGAGCGATGGCTGGCTATCTCGTGTTGTGGAGCTTTTATTGGCTCTTCAAGCTCGTGACGGGCAAAGAGGGCATGGGTTACGGGGACTTCAAACTCCTAGCCGCATTGGGCGCGTGGTTAGGGTGGAGTATGCTTCCCCTATTGCTTATCGTATCGGCAGGACTCGGGGCGCTCATTGGCCTAGTGGTCCAAATGCTGATGCCTAGGCTACGTGGCCAAGCCATGCCTTTTGGGCCTTTTTTGGCATTGGCGGGTTGGGTGGGCTTGCTCGCGGGGGATGATCTCATGGCGCTCTATTTGGCTTTGCTCTACTGACCGACATAGTCACTTTTCACTCAAGGGATGACATGATTATTGGCGTTACTGGCGGTATTGGCTCAGGCAAATCGACCGTTGCCCGCCTGTTCGGAGAGTTAGGGATAGGCTGGGTGGATGCCGATGACGTAGCGCGTGACATCGTGGCGCCTGGCGAGCCAGCGCTCGATGCCATCATCGAACGCTTTGGCCCCGAGGTAATGCACGAAGACGGCACCCTGCACCGAGCCGCACTGCGCAACATCGTTTTTGAAGACGCCAACCAGCGTGTTTGGTTGGAATCCATCACCCATCCACGCATCCGTGAACGGTTGGTTGAGCACCTAACGCGGCTAGGGGCTCATTCGCCTTATGTGTTGCTTGTCTCTCCACTGCTCTTCGAATCCGGGCAGGACGCGCTAGTAGATCGCACGCTCGTCGTAGATGTCTCCGAAGCCGAGCAGATTGCGCGCACGTTGGCCCGGGATCATGTGAGCGAACAGCAGGTGCGTGCTATTCTCGCCGCCCAACTACCCCGCGACGAGCGATGCGCTCGTGCCGACGATATTATCGATA
Source organism: Vreelandella piezotolerans (assembly GCF_012427705.1). Lineage (NCBI taxonomy): Bacteria > Pseudomonadati > Pseudomonadota > Gammaproteobacteria > Oceanospirillales > Halomonadaceae > Vreelandella > Vreelandella piezotolerans. The sequence continues at coordinate 1,978,357 of NZ_CP048602.1, forward strand.
ATAGCCGGGGGCGTGACGACACCCGCCGCCAAGTGCTCGCACTGGACCGGCAGTATCGAGACCCTATAACTTGAAGGAGATTTACCCTGTGACGATTCCCGCCAATGACGCCCCTCTAGAGGTCGATTGCCCGCAGTGCAGCAAACGGGTAGTTTGGGAACCCAATAGTCTTTATCGTCCTTTTTGCAGTAAACGGTGCCAACTTCTCGATCTTGGGGCTTGGGCTGAAGAGTCGCACCGTATATCTGGAGAGTCCGCCATGGATGAGGCCGATATCGAAACGCTTTTGGCGCAAGCCGATAAAGACGCACCACTCACTTGAGTCGCCCCCTTGCCCATGCCTAACGCCACGCCTGCGCACTACCGGTTGCTGCATGAACTGGATGCTCACTTCGACCAGCTAACGGCGGCCATTCATCGTGCTGCAACGCTCTATGAAACCCGCACACCTCCGACATGGCATTTGGAAGGCACCAGTGATCCCCATTGGTTGAGGAACGCACTGCTCGACATGTGGCATCAGCAAGATCAAGACGGGCGAGAAACACGTAATTACATTGCCCTCATTGCCGCAGATGAGCCACTGATGGACGCCTTCAACGCGGTTAATACGGTCAAGAGCACCATTAGGGCCCTACTGCAACGGATCAAGCAAAGTCAGCCAAGTGGGCTCAGTGAAGTAAAACGACGCCTTCCTCAACGTCACCCAGGGGTCGATAGTGTGCTACGCCAAGGGGGGATGGCGCGCTTACATTTAAAACAGTGCTGGCGTCAACTTCCCATTGCCGATGCGCCTGTCGCGCGAGTTCGGTTAGCGTGGTACAGCAGCGGACGCTCCATCAAACGCATTACTGTCCAGCAAGCAGAGCAGAAGCTATTGCAGCTCGATAGCGATGCCCCGCACGTTCGCATACAGCTACGTAAGCTCGCTGGCATTCCCAGTAGTGAGCCATTGGCTCAGGTACAGAATCAGGCGCCTTTGATGCGGGCTAACCTCTTTTATACAGAGCCTCTCGAAGACGGACACACGCGGCGGGCGCTAAATATTGCCATGCCGCTGATCGTGCCTGCCCACGAAGGACGCCTGCCACACATAAAGGCGCCTCCTTCAGAACCACCTGCACACCGAACACGAGCCAAACGGCGGGATGAAAAGTTAGAAAGTGATGTGTTTTTGCCTAGCTTACGCGTTTACCGCTACCGCTAGTGGATCACTTTTTACCACCGGTAACTGATCTATTTCCCATAAACCGTAAGCAAGTAGCGTCTCGATGAGCTCTTTCACTTCACGGTCTGACTGACCGTATTCGATCATGAGCGCTGTCAGGCGCTCTGCAAAGCGCGCTTGCTGCGTTCTTTCGTGCGCTGCCTGATCATCCGCTTCAAGTGCCTCTAACGAGCGCACAGGCGGCCCAGTGGGGATATCAACATCACTATCAGGATCGTCCAACTGACGCAGTGCTTGCGCAAAGGCGTCATCCAGCTCACGAAATTTACGTAGCTTTTCACGCTCATCCAGTTGCTTTTGAACCTTTTGATATTTCATTGATGTTTCATTTACACCTTACAGAAATGGTCGATACGTCTGCCTAATAGGTCAATCTCACGAAAAACTGTGCACAAACGCGTAAACATGCAGAGCAAACTTGCCTTTGCTTGAGCTTAGCAGCATAAAGACAATACCGTTCTAGCAACACTAATCGGTAACAGTGGTTTACCGATAGCGTATCAATGGTGACATTTTGCGCTATCGACGCCATGAATATTAGCTCTCTCCTCAACATTCTGCACAGAGAATTGGGCTGAAGAGCTACCAGCACTTGCACCATACGCACCGGGACGGTGCTCTACAGGCAAATACTGACCTGTATGACTGACGCATAGGAGGCCAGATAATGTTCATTGCCATGTCACGAGCTGAAATCTGGCTACAGGACACGCTCGATCAATCATTGAGTATCGAAGACTTAGCCAATCACCTGGGCTATTCCGCATCGCAGGTACGCCGACAATTTCGACAATGCTTTCATCTATCCCCAAGTGCTTACCGAGAGCAACGTCGTTTGGAGCGCGCCGCCGTTTTATTATCGCTGACGTCGCATCATATAGCTCGCATCGCCTTACGTTGCGGGTACGTCAATCACTCTTCTTTTTCGAGAGCCTTTCAAAGACGCTACCAGCTAACGCCACGGCATTATCGCCAGGCACTCAGCGGTATGCGACATTTGACTGCCCATCGACATCAGTTTATCACTTCTATAGAGAAGAGCCGCCCGCGCCAGGCCGTTTTTATGCGTGTCTATGAAGCGCCCGACACCATCTTAGGGCTGGGAAACAAAAAACACCACGCTAGTCACCTAAGCTGCTTTGAGGCACAGCTGGGACGTGCCACGCCGACCGTTGCTTTGCCAGACCTACTGGCCGACACCGTGTCTGCATTAGATACGTCACAGCACCATAGCAAAGCAAGAACCGATGTTGGCCTCTATTTAGAACCCACAGCAACCATGGAAAATTTGGCACTTCCATTGGCTTATCGAAGGGTAGACTCGCCTGCTCAACACTATGCCAGCAGTCGCTTTGAGCAATTCGAACAGCTTTCTGATGTATTGGCTTCCACCCTCTGTCGCGTCACTCAACAAGAAGAGGCGTTTCAAATCAGCGGCGAGCCACCAAGAGTGCTATGGCACCCAAGTCATTTAGAGCTACGCGTTCCCTTAGAGTACTGCCAGGGCTTATAGCGTTTTGGCACGTCGTTCTTTCATTACCCTTTAAGCAAATCCGGCACTTCTTTGCAGAAGTGCCGGTACGGCGACCTTAATCTTCCATACGAACGAGCCAAGACTCGACGGTATCGTCACCGTGTTCGTCTTTCCAGCTACGCAGGCCTTTATGGTTGCCGCCACGTGTTTCGATGACTTCGCCCGTGTGCGGGTTCTTGTAAATCTTCAAACGACGCTTGCGGCGTGAGGCAGAGGCAGGTGCTTTAGCATTGACACGCTGGTCCGCTGAAGGGTCGAGCAGCGCAATGACGTCGGCAGGACGTTTACCAAACTCGTTCATCAATGCTTCAAGTTTAGCTTTAAATTCTAGCTCGCTCTTAAGACGCTGATCACCTTCTAAGCGCTGCAACTCTTCTTGTAGCTGCTTGAGCTGTTGTTCTTTCTGGATGTAGTCGTTTAACAAAGACATGAGGGGTCCCTTTCTGCTTAGATTCAACGGCAATGGTATTCAGCTGGACAACTCAATACCGACGAGTTCAGGATGCGATGACATTATTGCCTTAATTATGCTAATTGACAACAGTCTAGTTGATTTTGACCTACTTACTAAACATTTTTTTAAGCGACAACTTCGACAACGAGGTAACGCTTAAAGCCACTTTTTCAAAAAAACACCGCGATTAATACCGAACAAACACTCAGAACGAGACAAAATAAATGTTTGCTAAAAAAAACGCCGCCCTTAGGGGCGGCGCTTTCATAGGCAATAGACTAATGAATTAGTCTTGACCCATCTGCTGCTTGATCAGATCACCGATGGTCGTCGGGCCGCCGGCAGCTTCCGGCTCTTGCTCACGCAGTTTTTTCAAGTTCTGACGAGTATCGTCTTGCTCTTTCGCTTTCACCGACAGATTGATCTGACGGCTCTTACGATCGACACTCACGATGCGCGCTTCGACGCTGTCGCCTTCATTCAGAACGTTGCGTGCATCTTCAACACGGTCAGCGCTGATTTCAGAGGCTTTGAGGATAGCGATAACGTCTGTCGCCAGCTCAACGTGCGCTTCTTTGGCGTCAACTTCCACAACGCGGCCAGTCACGATGCTGCCCTTGTCGTTGACAGACAGGTACTCGGCAACCGGATCGGAATCCATTTGCTTGATACCCAGGGAGATGCGCTCGCGCTCCGGGTCGATAGACAGAATAACCGCTTCTGCTTCATCACCCTTCTTGAAGTTACGAACGGCTTCTTCGCCTGTTTCAGTCCAGGAGATGTCGGACAGGTGAACTAGACCGTCGATACCGCCTTCAAGACCGATAAAGATACCGAAGTCAGTGATGGACTTGATGGTACCGGAAACACGGTCACCCTTGTTGTACTCGGCGTTGAAGGTTTCCCACGGGTTAGCAGTGCACTGCTTGATACCCAGAGAAATACGACGACGCTCTTCGTCGATATCAAGAACCATCACGTCAACGTCATCGCCCACTTGAACGACTTTAGACGGATGAATGTTCTTGTTGGTCCAGTCCATTTCGGACACGTGAACCAGACCTTCGACACCCTCTTCCAGCTCAGCAAAGCAGCCGTAGTCCGTCAGATTAGTGACGACCGCGTGCACTTTGGTGCCTTCCGGGTAACGGTCTTTGATGTTGACCCACGGATCTTCGCCCAGCTGTTTCAGACCCAGTGATACGCGGTTGCGCTCACGGTCGAACTTCAGCACTTTGACGTTGATTTCGTCGCCAACGGCAACGATTTCAGACGGATGCTTGATGCGCTTCCACGCCATGTCGGTGATGTGCAGCAGGCCATCGACGCCGCCCAGATCAACGAAGGCACCGTAATCGGTCAGATTCTTGACGATACCTTTGATTTGCTGACCCTCTTGCAGAGTGGCCAGCAGCGCTTCACGCTCGGCGCTGTTTTCTGCTTCCAGCACGGCACGACGCGATACGACGACGTTGTTGCGCTTCGGATCGAGCTTGATGACTTTGAAATCCAGCTCTTTATTTTCCAGGTGCGCAGTGTCACGAACCGGACGAACGTCAACCAGAGAGCCCGGCAAGAAGGCACGGATAGAGTCGACGTCGACAGTGAAGCCGCCTTTGACTTTACCGTTGATCACGCCCTTGACGATTTCGTCTTTCTCGAAGGCTGCTTCCAGAATCTTCCAAGCTTCTGCACGCTTGGCTTTTTCACGGGACAGACGTGTTTCACCGAAACCATCTTCGACGGCTTCCAATGCAACGTGAACGTCGTCACCGATGGCGATGGTCAGTTCACCGTTTTCATCGCGGAATTGTGCCGCAGGAATTTGTCCTTCGGACTTCAGACCCGCGTTAACGGTAACCCAGTCACCGTCAATGTCGACAACCTGAGCCGCGACGATGGCGCCTGGCTCCATGTTGATGTCGTTAAGAGACTGTTCAAACAGTTCAGCAAAGCTTTCGCTCATGGTTTTCCTACGTGATCAACGTTGTTGAGGCATAACTGCCTTCTCCGTACCACCAGCGAGTACGGGCCTAATGTCACTCAGCTTTTGGAGGCGTTAGCGCTGGTTAGACCTGACCGGGCTCACTGAGATGAGGCTGTCGCCCTGCCACGTCGTGACACCTTTCCAAAAACGCCGCAAGGGAGAATCAAATGCCGTCAGCCATGCCGCGTTGGGCAAGCAGTTCGGTCAGCCGATCAACCACTTCCGGTATGCTCAGGCGCGTGGTATCAAGCGTGATGGCATCGTCTGCCGGCTTGAGAGGAGCCACACTGCGCTGCGTGTCGCGTGCATCGCGTGCCTGAATCTCCTTTAAAAGACTCGACAGACTAGCATCCACCCCTGCTTCCTGCAACTGTAGATACCGTCTGCGTGCCCGTTCTTCGGCACTGGCCGTCAAAAAAATCTTCAAGGGGGCATCGGGGAAGACGACCGTTCCCATATCGCGCCCATCTGCCACGAGCCCAGGCGCTTGACAAAAATCGCGCTGGCGCTGGAGCAGTGCCGAACGCACTTGCGGCAAAGCGGCCACCTTGGAGGCGCGTTCACCGGCTTGCTCGGTACGGATGGCGCGACCAACGTCCTCACCCTCTAAGAGCGTGCAAGGCAAGCCATCCTCTACCGGAAACTCGACATCCAACGATGCCGCGATACTCGCCAGTGCCGCCTCATTCTCCAACGAGACGCCATGTTTGACGGCGGCTTGCGCCGTCAAACGATAAAGCGCCCCACTATCCAGCAGATGCCAACCCAACCGCTCGGCCACGAGGCTGCTAATCGTGCCTTTACCGGCACCGCCGGGGCCATCGATCGTCAGCACAGGTACCTTAGTGGTCATTGGCACCCTCCACCTCGACGCTCATCCCAATCCGTTGAGCGAGCGCGACGAAATCGGGGAACGAGGTCGCCACGTTGGCACAGTCATCGATGATGATCTCGGCACCCGCACGTAGCGACGCAATGGCAAACGCCATGGCAATACGGTGATCGCCCAGACTATCGATACGACCACCGCCATAGCTCGGGCCACTGTCATTGCCGTTACCGACAATGTCGATACCATCCTCTACCACCGTATGTTCAACGCCAAGCACCGCAAGGCCATCAGCCATTGCCTGAATACGGTCGGACTCCTTCACGCGAAGCTCTTCTGCGCCGCGCAGGCGCGTCGTCCCGTACGCATTGGACGCCGCAATGAACAGCGCGGGGAACTCATCGATGGCCAGCGGCACTTGATCGACTGGAATATCGATGCCTTTCAAAGGCGCGTAACGAATACGAATATCGGCAACCGGCTCGCCTCCCACTTCGCGCTCGTTTTGAAGCGTTAAATCAGCGCCCATGAGCTGCAAGATATTGATAACGCCAATCCGCGTCGGATTGATGCCCACGTGCTCCAAAACGATATCGGAGCCTGGCGTAATCGCAGCCGCGACGAGAAAGAACGTCGCCGAAGAGATATCGGAGGGAACGTCGATGGGCCCTGCAGTGAGTCGGCCGCCGCCTTGCAGCCAGCAGGTATCGCCTTCACGGGACACCTCATAACCAAACCCATTGAGCATGCGTTCGGTATGGTCACGGGTCGGCGCCGGCTCACGCACACGGGTTTCGCCCTCGGCATAAAGCCCCGCGAGCAGCAGACAAGACTTCACTTGGGCGCTGGCCATGGGCATATCGTAGTGGATGCCTTTCAGCGCTTTGCCACCGTGGATTTTCAGCGGCGGGCGACCGCCTTCGGCGGTGTCGATCATTGCGCCCATCAGGCGCAGCGGGTCGGCCACTCGGCCCATTGGACGCTTGGTTAGCGACTCATCGCCAGTCAATTCGCTATCGAACGCCTGACCCGCCAGCAGCCCGGCAAACAGGCGCATGGCGGTGCCAGAGTTACCTACATACAGCGGGCCTGCCGGCGCCTTGAGACCGTGCATACCAACACCGTGAATGGTCACGCGCCCCTGGTGCGGGCCTTCGATGGCCACCCCCATTTCACGAAAGGCCTGTAAGGTGGCCAGACTATCTTCGCCCTCCAGGAAGCCTTTGACTTCCGTCACGCCTTCGGCCAGAGCGCCTAGCATGATCGAGCGGTGGGACATGGATTTATCGCCCGGCACGCGCAAGCGCCCCTGCGCCTTGCCGCCTGGCTGCACCCGATAAGTCACTTTACCGTGTGGTTGCATATGATATTCCGCCTGATAACTGGTTTTGTTCAATAATGTATCGAAATAGTGACGCGCATGACTGGCCCGGTCGAAGGTGGCGATGAGTGCATCGCTATCCCCCTCCTCCACGGCTTGACGCAGACGCTTTAGACCGGCCTCAAAATCATCCAGCGACGATAGCACTGCCTCTCGGTTGGCAATGAAAATATCCCGCCACATGACCGGATCGCTGCCCGCAATGCGCGTGAAGTCTCGGAACCCGCCTGCGGCATAACGAAAAATATCCAGCCGCTCATCCTGACGCGCTAGGGTATCCACCAGGGAAAAGGCCAACAGGTGGGGCAGATGGCTGGTGCGCGCCAATACTTGGTCATGGCGCTCCACACTCATGTGGAGAACGTCCGCGCCACAGGCCAGCCATAACGCTTCTACTCGCATCAGCGCCTGCTCGTAGACGTTGGGCTCCGGTGTCAAAATCACCTTATGATTCACATACAGCGTGGGGTTGGCCGCCGCCACACCGCTCTTTTCGGACCCTGCGATAGGATGACCTAGCACCATGTTCGGCGGCATGCTGCCAAAGACCCGCTCGGCACACTCGCGGATCGTTGCCTTGGTACTGCCCACGTCGGTAATGACGACGTCGCGAGCCGCACGAGGGAGCGCCGCGGCCAACTGGGCCATGACGCTCTCCATAGCCAGCACAGGCACTGCCAGGACGACCATTGAGACGCCTTCGAGCAGCTCGTCAAGCCGAGTGCCCCCAGAATCGACGATCCCAAGCTCGATGCCGAGCGCGATCTCATCTGGATTGGGATCGCAGGCCACGACATGGCCCTGATAGCCGTCGACGCGAAGCGCAGCGGCCAATGACCCTCCTATCAATCCAAGACCCACTATCAGCACACGTGATTCGAGGCAGGGAGTGTGCTTACTCGAGCGCGCCGACACTGTCACAGCACGCCCTGAGGGTAGGAGCCCAACACGCGAAGCTCGGATGCGCGCAGACGCACCTCTTCTAGTACCGCCGCCACTTGTGGCTCGTCGCGGTGGCCTTTGAAATCGATGAAGAAAACGTAGTTCCAAACCCCCGTACGTGACGGGCGCGTTTCGATACGCGTTAAATCGATCTTATGACGATGAAAAGGCTCCAACAGGTCGTGCAGCGCACCCGGCTGGTTACGCATGGCCACGACGATGGAGGTTTTGTCTTCACCCGACATGGGAATATCTTGATTGCCAATGATCAAAAAGCGCGTGGAGTTATCCGGACGGTCTTCGATTTTATCGGCGATGCGCTCCAAACCGTAAAGCTTGGCGGCCATGTCCCCAGCAATCGCAGCGCTGTGCCACTCGGTTTTCACTAGCTTCGCTGCTTCTGCGTTGGACGACACCGGCACACGCTCGGCGTGGGGATAATGCGCGTCCAACCATTTGCGGCACTGGCCAAATGACTGCGGATGCGAATAGATCCGCGATACTTTGTCTTGACGCGTGGTTTCGCTGATCAACAAATGATGATGAATACGCAGCACCACTTCGCCACAAATTTTGATGGACGAATCCATGAAGGTGTCGAGCGTATGATTGACGACGCCTTCGGTGGAGTTCTCCACCGGGACGACGCCATAATTCACCGCGCCCGCTTCCACTTCACGAAACACTTCGTCGATCGCGGCCATGGGCAAGCTGACCGCGCTTTCACCAAAGTGCTTCAGCGCGGCTTGCTGGGTAAATGTGCCTTCTGGGCCGAGGTAAGCCACTTTGACCGGCTGCTCTAGCGCGAGGCAGGCCGACATGATTTCACGGAACAAGCGAGCCATCTCTTCGGAGTCCAGCGGTCCCTTGTTCAGCGCCATGATGCGTCGCAGCACCTGCGCTTCCCGCTCAGGACGATAGAAGACGGCATCTTTATCTTGAGCAAGCTTCACATGAGCGACCTGCTGAGCACAGTTCGCTCGCTCACTGATCAAGCGCAGAATATCGCCATCCAACTGGTCGATACGTTGACGCAAGTCGTCTAAATGGATCGGCGTATCGGACATGTTGGTTAGCCTCTTCGTTGTTCGAAATCCGCCATGAAGGCAATTAAAGCATCGACCGCCTCTTCGGGAACGGCGTTATACAAACTAGCGCGCATGCCGCCTACGCTACGATGCCCTTTCAAGTTGAGCAGCCCAGCCTCGTCGGCCTCCCGTAAGAACAGCGCGTCCAGACGTTCATCTGCCAGTACGAACGGTACGTTCATACGAGAACGGTTCTGTCGCGCAATGGGATTGCTGTAAAAACGACTGCCGTCGATCGCGGCGTATAGCTTTTGCGCTTTACGCTGATTCATCGCATCCATCGCTTCCAAGCCACCCACATCGTTTTTCAACCATTGAAAAACAAGGCCCGATAAATACCACGCGTAAGTAGGTGGCGTGTTGACCATGGAACCCGCTTCCGCCAGCAGTTGATAATCGAATAGTGACGGGATGGTGCTGGGCGCGCTTCCCAGCAGGTCATCGCGAACCAAAACGATGGTCAAACCTGCCGGACCAATGTTCTTCTGAGCGCCCGCATAAATGACGCCAAACTCACTGACATCAATGGGGCCAGAGAGGATGTTCGACGACATGTCGCACACCAGCGGCACGTCGTTGCCATCTACTCGAATCGCCTGCGGGATATAGTCGAACTCCAACCCTCCAATGGTTTCATTGGAGGTGTAATGCAAGTAAGCCGCATCATCGCTGATCGTCAGTGATTCCTCACCCGGGACGGCCGTATGCCCATTTGCCTCGCTGCTGGCCGCGACGTGGCAGGCAAAACCCAGTCGCTTGGCCTCATTCAGCGCTTTCTTCCCCCAAACCCCCGTTTGGATGAAATTGGCACTGCCCCCTTGGCCCAGCAGGTTCATCGGAATCATCGAGAACTGCATGCTCGCGCCGCCTTGAAGAAAGAGCACGCGGTAGTGACTAGGAATGGCTAACAGGTCACGAAGATCGGCTTCGGCGCGCTCTGCAATCGCAACGAACTCGTCGCTGCGGTGACTCATCTCCATGACCGACAAGCCGCGACCTTGATAGTCCAGCAGCTCGCTACGGGCGCGCTCGAGTACGGCGCTAGGCAGGGCTGCGGGCCCTGCACAAAAATTATAATGACGTGTCATCGGTTCCCGGTTCCTGTGCGCCATTGTCTGCGTCTGCTGGTTCGCCCGTGTCTACGTCATCCGTCTCTTCAGGCTCGTCCACGCGAACGGTTTTCACCAATTTCTCTTCTTTCCCCAAACGAATCAGCATGACCCCTTGCGTGTTTCGGGAGGTGATGGAGACCTCCTCTACGCGGGTACGTACCAACGTACCACGATCGGTGATCAACATCATTTCGTCGCTGTCGTAGACCTGCATCGCCGCCACTAGCGAGCCGTTACGCTCACTGGTTTGCATGGCGATGACGCCTTGTCCACCCCGGCCGCGCAGCGGGAACTCTTCGAGGCGTGTACGCTTGCCGTATCCATTCTCACTGGCCGTCAGGATATATATCTGGCCCTCGCTTTCGCTTGAAGCAAGGGCTTCTTCTGGGGCATCCACATCTGCGTCGGTATCGGCTTCGGCATCGATCTGCTGACTCTTGGGAATGATCAGGCTGATCACTTCCGCCTCATCGGCGAGACGCATGCCACGCACGCCGCGAGCGGTACGGCCCATAGCGCGCACGTTACCCTCTTCGAAACGGATCGCTTTACCGTTGGAAGAGAGCAGCATCGCGTGATCGGAGCCCGACGTAATCGCCGCCCCCACCAAACGGTCGCCCTCTTCAAGATCGATCGCAATCAAACCAACGCTGCGCGGACGGGAGAACTGTTCGAGGCTGGTACGCTTCACCGTGCCATTGGCTGTAGCGAAGAAGATGTAGTGCTCGGGGTCATAGTCGCGCACCGGCAAAATGGCGTTGACCGACTCGCCCTCTTCCAGCGGCAGCATGTTGACCAACGGTTTACCACGGGAGCCACGGCTGGCATTCGGCATTTCGTACACTTTCAGCCAGTACACCTTGCCACGGTTGGAGAAGAGCAGCACGGTGTCGTGGGTCGAGGCCACCAGCAGGTGCTCGATGACGTCTTCGTCTTTCATGGATGTCGCCGACTTACCACGACCGCCGCGGCGCTGCGCCTGATAATCCGATAGCGGTTGCGTCTTCGCATAGCCCGAGCGGGAAACGGTGACGACCATGTCCTCTTCGGCAATCAAATCTTCGATGGAAAGATCCAAGTGGCTTGCCTGGATCTCCGTGCGGCGATCGTCCCCGAACTGATCACGCACTGCATGTAGCTCTTCGCGGATCACTTCCATCAGGCGATCGGCGGAGGCCAAAATCTCGGTAAACTCGGCGATCTTTTCGAGGATGGAGAGATACTCATCGAGCAGCTTCTCGGTTTCCAGCCCGGTCAAACGGTGTAGGCGAAGCTCTAGAATGGCCTGCGCCTGGGCGGGCGAGAGCCGATATTCCGTGGCCGAGGGGTTGAGGCCAAAGCCCTCTTCCAACTCTTCTGGCTTACAGGAAGTCGCGCCAGCGCGCTCCAGCATGGCCGTCACCTGCCCGGGCCGCCACACCTTCGCCAGCAGCTTTTCACGCGCTTCAGCGGCATTGGGAGAGGCCTTGATCAGCTCGATGACCTCATCGATGTTGGAGATGGCCACGGCTAGGCCTTCCAACAGATGACCACGCTCACGGGCTTTCTTGAGCTCGAAAAGCGTCCTGCGGGTGACGACCTCGCGGCGATGGCGAATGAACGCCTCGAGCATCTCTTTGAGATTGAGCGTACGCGGCTGGCCATTCTCAAGCGCCACCATGTTGATGCCAAACACGTTCTGAAGCTGAGTTTGCGCAAACAGGTTATTGACGACGACTTCGCCGGACTCACCGCGCTTGATTTCGATCACCACGCGCAGGCCATCCTTGTCTGACTCGTCACGCAGCTCGGCGATGCCGTCGATTTTCTTCTCTTTGACCAGCTCGGCAATTTTCTCGATCAGCCGCGCCTTGTTCACCTGATACGGCAGCTCGGTGATGATGATATGGTCACGGCCGGTTTTATCGTCGTGCTCGATGGTGTGGCACGCGCGCACGTAAATACGTCCACGGCCAGTGCGGTAAGCATCGAGAATGCCCGCACGCCCGTTGATGATCCCCCCGGTGGGGAAATCAGGACCGGGGATGTATTGCATCAGATCATCCACCGAGAGCGTGTAGTCGTCGATGAGCGCCAAGCAACCGTCGATCACTTCCCGCATGTTGTGCGGCGGGATGTTCGTCGCCATGCCCACCGCGATGCCCGACGACCCGTTGATCAACAGGTTGGGAACTTTCGTAGGCAGTACGTCTGGGATTCGTTCGGTGCCGTCGTAGTTATCGACCCAATCGACCGTGTCTTTTTCGAGATCCGCCAGCAGCTCGTGGGCTAGACGCGCCATGCGCACCTCGGTGTAACGCATGGCCGCCGCGTTGTCACCGTCGATGGAGCCAAAGTTACCTTGTCCATCCACCAGCACATGACGCATGGAGAAGTGCTGCGCCATGCGTACGATGGTGTCATACACCGCACTATCTCCGTGCGGGTGGTATTTACCGATGACATCGCCGACGACACGCGCCGACTTTTTGTACGGTTTATTCCAGTCATTGCCCAGCTCGTGCATGGCAAACAGCACACGCCGGTGAACGGGCTTGAGGCCGTCGCGCACGTCGGGGAGCGCGCGACCGATAATGACACTCATCGCATAGTCGAGGTACGACTGTTTGAGCTCGTCTTCAATATTGACGGGCAAGATTTCTCTGGCGATGTCACCCATGAAAGTCAGATCCTTTGCACTGCATTGGCACTGCGAGAGTTGAAAGCGCTTGAAAATGCCGTCTTTTGCCGTACGAGACTTAGCACGGGAAGACGGCGCGCAGATACCCGACCATCATACCACTGCATACGCATCAAGGGCAGTCGATGACACCACCATTACCACTCAGGCCGTGAACGACTCCTTGGCCACGACCATCCCCTGCAACACATCGCGCACCTCCCCTTCGATGGCGGCGGCTTTATTGGCCTTCACATCCAACAGAACGAAGGTGAGGTCGGCCTGGGCGATCAAGGTGCCGTCAGATCGAACGATGCGGTGATGGCAGAGCGCACTTCGCTCACCCACGTCGACGATGCCCGTGAATACCTGCAAATCGTCCCCTTGCACGGCCGCCGCGCGATAGTCGATGTTCAAATTGACGACGACGAAAGCGCGACCAGCACTGTGAAGCTGCCCAATGAGCCGGGGATGTTCGTCAAAGAACGCCCATCGCCCTTCCTCCATGAACTCCAAGTAGCGCGCATTGTTGACATGGCCATAGCCATCCAAATGGTAACCACGAACCCGCATACTAACTTGGGAAATTGATTCAGACATAGCATCCTCTTGTTCACTGCTTATGGAAATGGGCAAGGAATCGTTAACACCTTGCAAATCAAACACAAGTTTTAAACTAGTGCAACAGCAAGTCGCTGCGCCAAGGTGCTGGTAGGAAAGGCCGCGTTTCGACATAATGTGCCACCTTTTTCATAGGATCGGTGACATGTGGTTTAAGCACCTGCATTTATATCGCCTGCACGGCGCTCCCGAGCTAGATAGCCAAACCCTGGCCAATGCACTGGATGAGCACGCGGCCAAGCCGCTAGGCAATGCGGATGCACGCCGCTTGGGCTGGACGGCTCCTGCCGGACGGCTAGGCGGCGACCAGCGTGTCCATGAGATTCAGGGGCACCGCCTACTCTCGGCCTTGCGCCAGGAACGTCTGCTTCCCGCCTCGGTCGTCAAAGAAGAAGTCGATGAAAAGGTCGCTGACATCGAGGCCAGCGAAGGGCGTAAAGTGACCCGTAAAGAAAAAATGGCACTCAAAGAGCAAGTTACCGAAGCGCTCTTGCCCCGCGCCTTCGTCCGCAGCCAAAAAATCGACCTCTGGTGGGACACGAAGCGTCAGCTCATTGGCGTGAATGCCAGCTCGCGCAGCCGCGCTGAGGATGTACTGGACCTGCTGCGCGAAACCCTCGGCAGCTTGAAAGTCACGCCGCTCAGTAGCCAAACGTTGCCCATCCGCGCCATGACTACTTGGCTTGGCGACCCGGCCAGCCGCCCTGCCGACCTCCAGCTTGGCGACCAAGTGGAGCTCAAGGCCAAAGGTGACGACGGCGTACTGCGCGCGCGCCAGGTCGATCTCGACAGCGACGAAATTCAACAGCTTCTCGAAAGCGGGCGCCAAGCCAGCAAACTGGCGATGAGTCTCGACGGCCGTCTAAGCTTCGTGCTGCACGACGATCTAGCGCTCAAATCGCTACGCTTTGGCGACGCGCTCATCGAAGAAGCGGATCATGCCGATGACGGCGACGATGCGCTGGCTCGATTGGAAACCGATTTTATTTTGATGGCACAGGCATTGTCCGAGGACGTATCCCGCCTACTCGAATGGCTCGGTGGCGAAACTCAGCGGGAACCGACGACTCCATCAGACGCCTAACGAACGATACGCACAGATACCGTCACTCGATTATTTAGTAGATACCCAACGGATCGCATGACTCAACACAATAACGCACCACACGCTGACACGCCGAATGACCCCTGGGCCGACATTCGTCCTTATGCGGATCATGAGGTAGCCGATGTACTCGAAAGGCTTTCTCGCGACAGCGAGCTGCTCGATGCGCTAACCCGCTTCCGGCTGCCCCGCATGGCCAAGTGGGCGCCACCGCTGGCGCGCGCGCTGGCAGGCCATGCCGTTCGAAGAGAAGTCAAAGGAGTGACCAGCGTCCGAGAATTTCAGATGCGCATTGCCAGCTATATGGTGCGCATGATCCGTACGACGACCGATGCCTTCGATGTGTCGGGCCTCGACAAACTCGACGATGACGGCGCTTACCTCTTCATTGGTAACCACCGAGACATTTCACTGGATCCTGCCTTCGTCAATTATGCGCTTTACGAAGCAGGACGAGACACCGTGCGCATCGCCATAGGTGACAACTTACTGAAAAAACCCTATGTCACCGACCTGATGCGCCTTAACAAGAGCTTCATCGTGCCTCGCAGCGCGCGCGGCAAGCGGGCCATGCTGGCCGCCTATCAGCAGCTCTCTTCGTACATCCGCCACTCGATTACCGAAGACAACCACTCCATATGGATGGCTCAGCGCGAAGGCCGTGCCAAAAACGGCATTGACCGAACGGACCCTGCCATCATCAAAATGCTCATCATGGCCAAACGTCACGCCGAACGCGACATGGTGTTTGGTGACGCCATTGCCGAGCTCAAGTTGGTGCCGGTCTCGATCAGCTACGAGTATGATCCCTGCGACGTGCAAAAAGCCCAAGAGCTGCACGATATCGCCCACCAGGGCAGCTACGCCAAAAGCGAGTTTGAAGACATTCGCTCTATCGTAGCAGGCATCACCGGGTCTAAAGGGCGCGTCCAGCTCAAATTCGGCACGCCGGTCGGTGCCGACATGGCCACCCCCGACGAGGTGGCCGCTGAAATCGATCGGCAAGTCATTGGCGGCTATCGCCTCTTCCCCAGCCACTATTTGGCGCTGGAAGCACTAGGCGAGTCACCCGAGCTGGTCGCCCGTAAAGCGATTACTCGACAGGATCGTGAGCGGTTCAAGGCGCGCCTGGCCAGTGTCCCCGAAGCACTGCGTCCCTATTGGCTCGAGCAGTACGCCAACCCTGTGAAACACAAGGCAGGCAGGCTGAGTCTTTAGCCGTCAATCTGCGCATGCTGACGAGTAGAAAAAGTGCTATGGTCAAGGCATTCATTGGTCACGCTTGGTCGTTTTGCCAAGCGCGGTCTTAAGGAGACTCCCCATGTCCGCATCAGAAATTCAAAAAACACGTATTATCAATGAGCTACGCGGCTTTATCCGCAAACTACTACAAGATCCTAAAATTCTCGAGCAGTCTTTGGCCATTGCCCGTTCGCAGCTCACCGAAGGCAGCAGCCCAGCCGTCATGGCGCGCATTGCCAATGAAATTTCTGACACGACCAGCGTGCATATTCCCGAAGACCCTGCCGAGCACTCCGAGGCTGATAAACTGTTTTTAGAACTATTGCGCGAAGTGGTGCAAGAAGAGCAGGCGCTCTACTAAGCCGTTGTTACTGGCGACTAATTCGCCTTCAACCTGACGTTACCGGCGAAGCACCTCCCCTTCGCCGTCTTTATTTGTATTGTCTAACCGGAATTTTCACTCACCATGTCCAATACTGCCCCGCGCAACATTCTGGTGACGAGCGCCCTTCCCTATGCCAATGGCGCCATTCATCTCGGTCACCTGCTGGAGTATATCCAAACAGATATATGGGTACGCTTTCAAAAAAGCCGTGGCCAGCGGTGTTACTACGTTTGCGCCGACGATGCGCACGGCACGGCGATCATGCTGCGTGCCGAGCAGGAAGGTATCTCGCCAGAAGCGCTGATCGAGCGCGTCTCACAAGATCATCAGGAAGATTTTGCCCGCTTCGGTGTAGGGTTCGATAACTATCATTCCACGCACTCGGACGAAAACCGCCACTTTAGCGAATTGATCTATACCCGCCTGCGTGACAAAGGCCATATCGCGACTCGCGATATCGAGCAGATGTTCGACCCGCAGAAAGGCTTGTTTCTTGCTGACCGCTTCATCAAAGGCACCTGCCCGAAATGCCATTCGGACGATCAGTACGGCGACAACTGCGAAAAATGCGGCGCGACCTACACGCCAGCAGACTTGATCAATCCGGTGTCCGCCATCTCTGGTGCAACGCCCGAGGTGCGGAGTTCTACCCACTACTTCTTCAAACTGCCGGACTTCGCTGATTTTCTACAGGAGTGGATCAACGACGGCCACGTGCAGCCGCAAATCCGTAACAAACTAATGGAGTGGTTCGAGTCCGGTTTCAACGAGTGGGACATTTCCCGCGACGCACCCTATTTTGGGTTCGAGATCCCCGACGCCCCAGGCAAGTACTTCTATGTCTGGCTCGACGCTCCGATTGGCTATCTCGCCAGTTTCAAAAACCTATGCGAGCGCGATGGGATCGATTTCGACCGTTTCTGGAAAAAGGACTCCGACGCCGAGGTCTACCACTTCATCGGTAAAGACATCGTCTACTTTCATGCGCTGTTCTGGCCCGCCATGCTCCACGGTGCCGACCTGCGTACTCCCACCGCGGTCAACTGCCACGGTTTCTTGACCGTCGATGGCGCGAAGATGTCGAAGTCCCGCGGCACCTTTATCAAAGCGGCCACCTACGCCGAACACCTCAATCCTGAGTACCTGCGCTACTACTTTGCTGCCAAGCTCACCTCGAAAGTGGATGATCTCGACTTGAACCTCGAGGATTTCGCCGCACGCGTGAATTCGGATCTCGTGGGTAAGGTCGTGAATATCGCTAGCCGCTGCGCCGGTTTCGTCAAAAAGCTCGGTGGCGGCACGCTCTCGCCGCATTGCGCCGAGCCGCAAATGGTCGCGCGTTTCATCGCTGCAGGCGACGAGATCGCCGCCGATTTCGAAGCCCGCGAATTCAGCCGCGCCATGCGTAAAATCATGGAATTGGCCGATGAAGCGAATACCTACATTGCTGAAAAAGAGCCCTGGGCGCTGGCCAAGCAAGAGGGACGTGACCAGGAGGTGCTGGACATCTGCTCGGTCGGCATTAATCTGTTCCGCCAGCTGATGGTCTACTTGGCACCCGTCGTCCCCGCCATGGCAGAGCAGGCACGCGAGTTTATAAATGTTGACACTCTGGATTGGGGAAGCCGTGGTAACGTACTCGTCAATCATTCGATCAACAAATTCAAGCCGCTCATGACTCGCGTCGAGCGTGAGAAAATCGATGCAATGATCGAGGCATCGAAAGAGGATCTGGTCGAAGAGCAGAAGTTGAAAAGCGTACCCAAGGGCCCGCTGGCCGAGACGCCCATCGCTGCGGAAATCGACTTTGACGCGTTCGCCCAAGTGGACCTGCGTATTGCACGCATTGCCAAAGCGCAGTATGTCGAGGGCGCTGACAAGCTCCTCCAGCTTACCTTGGATTTGGGCGGCGAAACCCGCAACGTCTTCTCGGGCATTCGCTCTGCGTACTCGCCCGAAGCGTTGGAAGGCCGCCTGACCGTCATGGTCGCCAACCTAGCTCCTCGCAAGATGCGATTTGGCATTTCCGAAGGTATGGTACTCGCCTCGGCTAACAAAGAGGGCATTTATTTGCTCTCACCGGACGCTGGCGCGGAACCAGGTCAACGTGTAACGTAACGCCGCCGTTCATGGACGAAAGGGGCAAGGCGATGAGCCTGCCCCTTTCGTCTTTAAGGGACTTTCATTCACACCGTTAGTGGCCTTCATTCATTAACAACAACATGAGTCTGCTCTATGGGCCAGCGCTTCTCCTTGTCCTTGCGTTTTCGTTTCTTTGCCGTACTGGGCGGAGTATTGATCGTGGCCATGGTAGCACTCGCAGCCATCAGCAAATGGCTGATTTTTCCAGCGCTGAAAGCCGAAGAGCGCACTGCGGTGCAGCGTGAACTCGACCGGGCGACGCGTAGCCTCGAGCTCAACCAGGAAAGCCTGCTTGCTCAGGCGCAGGACTGGGCACACTGGGATGACACCTACCAGTTCATCGAGGGCAGCTATCCTCGCTACGCCGAGGTCAATTTTAGCCAGCAAATGTTCGAAGATATGAACTATCACCTCATGGCGTTCTTTACGCTACAAGGTGAGGTTCATTTCTTGGCGGGGTTGGAGCCGACCACCGGGCGCTACCAAACCTGCACAGCCGCCGTTGGTCCCTGCGCGTGGATGGCACCCTGGGTCGATACCATGCAGTCGGCCATCGCTACCCAGGTAGCGCCAATGGCCATGTACATCGAACAGTGGCCCGCCCTTGTCGCCGCCAGCCACATACTCCACACCGACGAGAGCGGTCCGCCTAACGGCTGGCTATTCAAGGTCCGCGCCCTGGATGATGCTTGGCTCGAAAGAATGACGGATTACACAGGGCTCTCTCTATCGCTGCAGGTCGAGCCCTTTGCCGCTGCCCATTCAACCGAGCTCACGTTCTCGGGGGATCAGGTAACGGCCTCTCACTTGTTCGCTGCCTACGGCACTTCCGAGGCCGTGTCGTTGACGATAGAACTCAATCGCGTGCAGTACCTGGCAAACCTTACTACGTTTCGCTATCTGTTGGTGTGGACGGCGGGTTTGATGCTGCTCGTCATTGGTTTGGTACTGTTTTTGCTAGAACGTATGGTGCTGAAGCCTTTGCGCCAGCTCACTGCGTTCACACAGTTTGCGGGCCAATTCGATGACAGCGAGGGGTTGACCGAGCGTCGCGATGAAATCGGTCTCCTTTCCAGGGCATTTCGCGAGCAGCTCGCCTGCCAGCACCAGCTCAATGCGGAGCTATTGCGTATGTCCACCCACGATGCGTTGACAGAGCTACCCAATCGGCGGCTGTTCGACCAGCGCTTGACGGCTGCGGTGAATCAAGCCACGCAGGAGGTGGCACCGCTGGCGGTCATGATGCTCGATATCGATCACTTCAAGCTCTACAACGATGGCTACGGCCATCAACAAGGCGACGAATGCTTAAAACGAGTAGCCGCTGCACTACAGGACGTGGCAAGCCGTCACGGCTTTTTCATCGCACGCACCGGCGGCGAGGAGTTCAGTGCGTTGCTGCCAGGCGTCACCTCACAGCACGCCAAGACACTTGCCAACGCGCTGGTCGATGCCGTGGATCAGTTACACTTACGCCATGAACGCTCCCCGGTCTGCGAACATGTCACCATCAGCGTTGGGATTGGCATGCTAGACGATAGCGAGGCATCACTCCCCAGCGCCATCATGACGACCGCCGACCAAGCACTCTACCTTGCCAAAGCACAAGGTCGCCACTGTGTCATCCTCTTCGAGCCGTCTCTAGTCAGCTGCCCAATTTCGAAGCAAAATACGCCGTCATGAATGAACTCTTCGTCATCCTGATCACCACCGCGCTGGTGAACAATTTCGTGCTGGTCCAGTTTCTCGGGCTTTGTCCCTTCATGGGCGTGTCGAACAAGCTCGAATCGGCTCTGGGCATGTCACTGGCGACCACGTTCGTTTTGACCCTCGCGTCCGCCGCGAGCTACGTGGTTTACCATGGCTTGCTCGTTCCGCTGGACGTCACCTACTTACGAACCATCAGTTTCATCGTCGTGATTGCCGCTGTCGTGCAATTTACCGAGATCATGGTGCGCCAGCTCAGTCCGTTATTGCATCAGGTATTAGGTATATTTCTGCCGCTCATCACCACCAACTGCGCCGTGCTAGGCGTAGCACTACTGTCGCTCAACCGCGAGCTAAGCTTTTTCCATACCACGCTGTATGGTCTAGGCGCGGCGTTAGGCTTCTCGCTAGTGTTGGTGCTATTCGCTGCCATGCGCGAACGCTTGGCCAGTGCAGATGTGCCCAAACCCTTTCGCGGTGCGGCCATTGCCATGATCACTGCCAGTCTGATGTCGCTGGCGTTTCTTGGTTTTTCTGGATTGGCACAGGGGTAACGACCATGAGCGAACCTTTTTCATGGTGGGGCGTGCTGAGCGCCGCTGGCGTCCTTACCGGCCTGGGCATCGTGTTTGGCGCCTTGTTGGGTATGGCAAGCGCTCGCTTCAAAGGCGAAGAGAACCCCCTCGTCGAGAACATCGATGCGCTGCTGCCTCAAACCCAATGTGGCCAGTGTGGCTACCCCGGTTGCCGCCCCTACGCCGAAGCGATCAATCAGGGCGACGCCATCAATAAGTGCCCTCCCGGGGGCGATACGACCATACAAGCACTGGCGGACCTGCTGGGCCGTGATCCCGCTCCACTGGACGGCGAAGCCACTGATGAGGATACGGTGGCCTACATTCGCGAAGCCGAGTGTATCGGCTGCACCAAGTGTATTCAGGCGTGCCCGGTGGATGCCATTGTCGGCGCGGCCAAACAGATGCATACGGTGATCGAGGACGAATGTACCGGCTGCGACCTCTGCGTGGCGCCCTGCCCGGTGGATTGCATCGATATGCTGCCCCGACGCAAACCGCTGACTCAGTGGGACCCGATCGTGAGCGACCGCCAACCACTTAGGAGCGTGCATGCGAGCCAATGACTTTCCAGGCGGCATCTACCCGCCCGAACGCAAAGAGCGCTCGAATCGAGCGCCGCTGCGCATCGCACCGCTGCCCAATGTGGTCGCGCTACCGCTGTCGCAACACACCGGTAAAGCGGCGCTGCCCTGCGTGAACGTGGGCGATGCGGTCGACACAGGCACGCCGGTCGCCCGTCGCGACGGAATGGTCTCAGCCAATGTGCACGCCAGTATCAGCGGCACCGTGATCGAGATCACCGATAGCGACATCGTCATTCAAGGCGATGGTGAAGATCGCCGGATAACGCTACCGCCATTGGATTGGCGCACCACCCATTGCGACGCGCTGCTATCAAGACTGGACGAGGCGGGGCTGGTGGGCCTGGGCGGTGCAGGCTTTCCAACCTACCTCAAAGCCAATGTCAGCCAGCAGCACGCGATTGACACGCTAGTGGTCAATGCCGCCGAGTGCGAGCCTTACATTACCGCCGATGACCTGACGCTACGTTACCATGCGGCGGATGTGCTCGAGGGAGCTCAGTTGCTAGCCCGTCTATGCGGAGCCGCACACATCATCGTCGGTATCGAAGATAACAAGCCTGAGGCCTGTCAAGCGCTCCAAGCCGTTCTCGCTGACCTTGGGCGGCCCGCCAAGGTGGCACTCAAGGTCATCGAGACGCGCTACCCCAGTGGGGGGGAACGCCAGCTCATCAAAAAACTGCTGAATCGCGACGTGCCCAGCGGCGGTCTACCTGCCGATATCGGCGTGCTGTGCCACAACCCCGGAACGCTGATGGCGGCACTGCAAGCGGTTCGCGACGGGACGCCTGTGGTAGAAAGAATCGTCACGCTCACCGGTGATGCCATTGATCATCCTGGCAACTACTGGGTGCGTGTAGGCACCTCGGTCGCGTCGCTTCTGGAGCAGGTGGGCTTAGTGCAAGAACGGCTCCATCGCGTGGTAGTCGGCGGGCCGATGATGGGTACGCCTCTAACCTCATTGGCCGCTCCCGTCACCAAAACCACCAACTGTCTGATTGCTGCCACAGAAGAGGAGCTGCCGCCAGCGCCAGCGGAAGCCCCCTGCATTCGCTGCGGAGCGTGTGAAAGCGTGTGTCCTGCTCAATTGCTTCCCCAGCAGTTGCACTGGTATGCCCGCGCCCAAAACGACACCGCCCTCGATGCTCACCATCTGTTCGATTGCATCGAGTGCGGTGCCTGCAGCTACGTTTGCCCGAGCGCGATCCCCCTGGTGCAGGACTATCGCTCGGCGAAACAGCGCATTCGACATAAACGCATCGAGACCGCCAAAGCGGAACACGCCAAACATCGCTTCGAATTTCGTCAGGCACGGCTGGCCAGAGAAGAGGCAGAGAAGAAAGCGCGCCGCCAGGCTCGCCTTGCCCAACAGTCGCCCAGCGCGAATGGCACCATGGACTCGCCCTCCCTCCCCGTGGCGGATCTGCGCAGCTTGCGCATTGCTCAAACGGCTGCAAAAGCGGCCGTGCGTAAAGCGGAGAAAGTATTGGCGCGGGCCGCCGCTGAAGACCCGCAGCAGCGCCACGACGACTTGGAGACCCAACTCGCCACTGCTCAAGAGAATCTCAAAGCGGCAGAAGCTCGACTGGCCGAAGCCCGCGCCGCCAGTGAGTATAAGGAAGCCCCATGAGCATGATGCACGTCTCTCATCTAGGCCCCCCCCCCTCGACAGCTCATATCATGCGCTGGGTCATCGCCGCCATGCTACCCGGTCTCGGGATGATGACGCTCTATTTTGGACTCGGGGTGCTCAGCAACGTACTGATCGCGGCGCTTTTGGCCGTCGCCGCTGAAGCGTTCATTCTGAGACTACGCCGTCGCCCCGTCTGGCCAACGCTCAATGACGCCAGCGCCCTGCTCACCGGGGTTTTGCTAGGTGCCTCACTACCGCCTGCCAGCCCATGGTGGCTAATAGGCGTGGGTGTGATCGCCGCCGTCGTCGTTGCCAAGCAACTTTACGGTGGCTTGGGCCACAATCCGTTCAACCCTGCAATGGTGGGTTATGCACTTCTGCTCGTATCGTTTCCCACGCAAATGACGCTCTGGGCACCTCCACAAGCAATCTGGTCCGATACGTTATGGCCGCAAATATTAGGAACCGTGCCCATGACCACGCTGGATGCACTCAGCGGCGCTACGCCACTCGATGCCTTCAAACACAAGGGCGAGGCCGTGCTCGCCAGTGAGTTCTGGGCATCGTCGCCACTTCCAGAAGGCACGTTGGCGGCTTGGCGCAATATCGCCCTGGCATGGCTGATAGGGGGCTTGGTATTGATCGTCAAGCGGCTGATCAGTTGGCATATCCCGGTTGCGATGCTGGGCAGCATGCTGCTGCTCTCTGCGCTGTTTTACGCCAGCGACACCAGCCACTTTGCCTCTCCGCTGTTTCATCTTGTCACTGGGGCAACGCTGTTTGGCGCCTTTTTCATTGCCACCGACCCGGTGTCGTCAGCCACCAGCCGCCGGGGAAAGCTGTTCTACGGCGCGGGAATTGGGGTACTGATCATCCTGATTCGACATTTAGGCGGTTATCCCGATGCCGTCGCTTTTGCGGTGTTGCTGATGAACCTCTGCGTGCCACTGCTGGATACTGTCAGCGTACCACGCCCAGTGGGGCAATCTACCGCTCACTCCGGCACCAAGAGGAGCGCGCCATGACGCCCCAGCACGCCATGCGACGCGGTGCGTTGGCTCTGGGCCTGTTTGCCCTCGTCACTGCCGGTAGCGTCACCCTCACCCGCGCCGTGACGGCGGAACGTATTGCCGCGCATCAGCTCGCCTATCAGCATCGTCAGCTACAGGAAGTACTCCCCGCGTCACTGGCCACGGCACCGGTTCAAACCGTTCTAGAGGGCACGTTTTCGTTACCCGCTCCCTCATTATTGGGCCACCGGATGCCACAAGAGGGTTGGCGGGTGCAGCAAGGCGGCGACGCCGTCACCATTCTGCCGGTCGTTACCCGCCAAGGGTATAATGGCGAGATTCGCCTGCTAGTAGCCATTGACCAGAGCGGCGAGATAACCGGTGTGCGCGTCACTCACCATCAAGAGACGCCAGGGCTTGGCGACGATATCGAACGCTCCCGGAGCGACTGGATCACATCGTTCGACGGATTGAGCCTACAAAGCCTATCCCCCAGCGGCTGGGCGGTTCGTAAAGAGGGCGGCGACTTCGACAGTTTTACCGGCGCAACGATCACGCCACGGGCCGTGATCAACGCCGTACACGATACGTTACGCTATTATCACCAACAGCTCGCCCGGCAGGAGTCAGCCCTATGAGCCAATGGAGAGAGCTGGCCCGTGAAGGGCTTTGGTCGAACAATCCAGCGCTGGTGCAATTACTCGGGCTATGCCCACTGCTGGCCGTCAGCGCCAGCGTAGTGAACGCATTAGGCTTGGCGCTGGCGACACTGTTGGTGCTGGTGGGGTCCAGCACGACGATCTCGCTGATTCGCCACCAAGTGCCCAGTGCCGTGCGCTTGCCTGCGTTCGTCATGGTGATTGCCGCCTTCGTGACCTGCGCCGAGCTGCTGATGGCCGCGTTTGTTTATTCGCTGTATCAAATACTAGGCATCTTCATTCCGCTTATCGTGACCAACTGCGCCATATTGGGTCGCGCGGAGGCGTTTGCCTCCCGCCAACCCGTGCTGCCCGCGGCGATCGATGGTTTGATGATGGGATTGGGGTTTGGTGCCGTGCTGGTGCTCATGGGCGCGATTCGCGAGCTCATGGGCCAGGGCACCCTGTTGAGCGACATGGCGCTGCTGTTGGGGCCCGTGGCCGCTGACTGGCAGATCACCCTGGTGGCGGATTACCAGTTTCTCTTTTTCCTTCTGCCGCCTGGCGCTTTCTTCGTAGCCGGGCTTTTGATCGCACTCAAAAATGCGCTGGATGCGCGGCGCGCTTTCCGGGCAGCGCCGACGACGAGCACCCCGCGCGCCGAGCGGCGCGTGCGAGTGACCGGCACCATCAAGTAACCAAGAGAACACACCATGAATGCCCAAAAGCGTCATGAGATTTTCGCGCGCCTACAGGCGGAAAACCCGCACCCCACCACCGAACTCAACTGGAGCACGCCGTTCGAGCTGCTCGCGGCGGTACTGCTTTCCGCCCAAGCCACCGACGTAGGCGTCAACAAAGCAACGGCCCGGCTTTTTCCGGTCGCCAATACGCCCCAAGCCATTATCGAACTAGGTATCGACGGCCTAAAACAGCACATCAAAACCATTGGGCTGTTCAATACCAAGGCAGACAATCTCATGAAAACCTGCCACCTGCTGGTCGACCAGCATGGCGGTCAGGTCCCGCAAACTCGCAAAGCGCTTGAGGCGCTCCCCGGGGTGGGTCGCAAGACCGCCAATGTGATTTTAAATACGGCCTTTGGTCAGCCTACCATTGCGGTGGATACGCACATTTTTCGCGTATCGAACCGCACCGGCATCGCCAAGGGCAAGGACGTCATCGAGGTCGAACGAAAGCTGCTGCGCCATGTCCCCAGTGTCTTCAAGCAAGACGCCCATCATTGGCTGATACTACATGGGCGTTACACGTGCATTGCGCGAAAACCTCGCTGCGGTAGCTGTATCATCGAAGATCTGTGCGACTATAAAGAAAAGACCGAGCTTGCCTAACGGCATGCCACCGCCAGGATCGTCCCATGCCAAGCACCACTGCTGACCTCTACCGCCAGCCTATTACCCAGCGTATCGATGCCCTGCTGCAACTTTCCAGGCAGCACGCCGAACGTTTTTGCAGCCCCGATGCCTGGCTGGCCCGCCAGCGCTATATGGCCAAGCATCCGACGTCGATTGTGGTGATGAAATGTATGGATGGCCGAATCCATATTCCCCACGCCACGCAGACACCGCTTGGAATCATCACACCGTTTCGTAATCTAGGCGGTATTTTCGACCTAGGCTGGCCTTATCTCGGCGAGCTGCTCACCGAGACTGTCTTGCAAGCCACTCAGAGCGGTCGCGCCACGCTGTTGCTGATTACTTACCATTTTTCCAGCGGACATCCCGCACGGGGGTGCGCCGGGTTCAACTGCGATGCCGACGCGGCCAAAGCCCACGCGTACGCCATTGCTCAGCAAGCAGGCCAGCTGTTTGGCCACGACCATCAGCAGGTCTACCCGCTCGTGTGCGGCTTTGAAACCGACAGCGACGCCATGATTCTTCACGGCCAAGGTGGCGAGGTGCTCGATATACGCGACTGGATCGATCGACCAGCGAATGATTTACATGCCACGTTAGCGAGCCTTTGTCCCGACATGCCTGATGATGTTCAACGAGATCTGCTGCCGCTGCTGCTGGGCAACATGGCCCATGTAAGCGAGCTAAGCGGCGTGACCCGAGAGCTCGAAATCGAGCATCGCGAGTGGGTCATCTGCATTGGACGCGGCTTCGACTTCTTGCACCTACCTAACACCGCGTTGATCATCGGTCCCTACGGACCAGACCTGGCGGCCCCATTGTCGACCGCCGCAAGCATTATCGAGGCCAACATGCGTGCGGGGCGAATTCCCAAGGACGGTTTTATGCTTTTGGCGTCAACGCCTTATCAAGATAGCGGTGTGGACCGTGCGAGGGCCGTATTGAAATCGCGATTTTTATCGAATTTTGCCGAGCAGGTGATTCGTGATCATCACCCTGGGCTTGCCGACAAGATGCGCCGCCATACGGCGATCGTTCACTGGCCCACCCGGCGCATGGAGTCACTCGACGCCCCTTGCATCAGCAGTTGACGATATACGGCTTGCCACTGCGGCCACTCCCAGGAGCACGTGTCAAGCGGCGCAGGCTGGCACGTCGGATCCAATAACCACGCTTTTAAACGATGAAACAGCCCCTCTTGCGTGCCATCATAGCGATATTCATTTGGGTAAAGCTCCGGGAAGCAAAGCCGGTCCGGCACTAGCGGCGTGGCACCTCGTTGGGTGGCTTCCATGATGGCCAATCCTTGGAACTCATGCCAGGTGGTCGACACGACGATGCCGCCGCCTTCGAGCAGCGCGCGATACTCTGCCTCTGGCTGTGCCCCCCAGCAAACGATATGTGCCGCCAAACGCTCCTGGGCCTCGGCGAAAATCCCCGGCACCTCGCGAAACTGCTGTCCCAACACCGCCAACTCGAACGGCACTTGCTGCTCGCTAAGCTTGAACAGTACCTTGAAGAAATCCTCTGGGTTTTTGTCATACTCCCAGCGGTGATTCCAAATCAGTCGCTGCGGATTGGGGTTGACGACCGCACGACCACCGGCGGCAGCAATCGGCACGGGCACGATGCGGGCCGCTCTCCGCAAACGTTCAAGGGGTTGGGCCGCGGGCAGATTCTCCGGCATTTTTTTCAAGAAACGTCGCGCGCCATCGAAAAAGGAGTCACGGTTGTAGGCCGTGTTGAATACCAGCTCATCTGCCGCCAGCGCAGCGTACAGGTTGACCATCTTTGCCTCGACTCGGGGAATTTGCTCGCTGGATTCCGGGTAAGCAAACTGGTTTTCATGAAAATAGACCACCTTGCGTGCCTGTCCTAAGTGGGGGAACAATCCCACCAACGTGGCGATATCCACCATGGAAGTCGCCAGGACCACATCGTAGCGCTGGCTCAATGTCGCCTGCTCTTTCAACCACCAACTCAAAGGGTTGCCACGAATACGCCAAGAGAAGTGACGCGCTGGCAAGCTCAGCAGCGTCCATTCGACTTCGGTCACCTCCGCCATCAATGTATTTGCCCAATAGCGGTGGCTAACCGCTTCGTAAGCCGATAACAATAAAATGCGCATCATCTCTCTACCGGTGAAACGTCCTCGCCGTATGTCACATTCGGCCAAGGTCGTCTTGGCCGAATGCCTCACGCTACATACACTTAAATCATCGCTTGCAGTCTGACTGCGCATCTAACGCCGCTGGGGAAACCGTAATGGCCAATGTATTAGTGGTCGATGATGAACCGAATATTCTACTGTCCCTCGAGTTCCTCATGTCCCATGCCGGGCTGACGGTGATTACCGCTACCGACGGTGAAACGGCATTGCAGCGAATTGCCGACACCTCTCCCGACCTGCTGCTGCTAGACATTAGCCTGCCGGGTATCAGTGGCTTCGAAGTATTGGAACAGCTGCGTCGCTCAGAGCGCGAGCGGCACCTGCCGGTCATCATGTTAACGGCACATGGGCGGGAAGTAGAGCGCGAAAAGGGATTAGCGTTGGGTGCCGATGACTACGTTACTAAGCCGTTCTCGACCCACCAATTGGTCGAGAAAGTCAAAGCACTGCTTGGCGAGCGTGACACATGACGTTCAAAGGCCTTCCAAAGCGACAGCGCCTGGTGGGTGCTTGGCTGCTTCTCAGTGGCATCAGCCTGCTGGGCGGCGTGCTGTTTGCGGCGTGGCTGGATAGTCAGATCGCGCTCTCCAGCTTGGCGCGTGTGGCGCTGTGGCTTGGCAGCCTTTCCGGGGGTATGACATTGTGCCTGATGGGCGTACTGTTAGAACGTCGGTTATTAGCGCCCTTACGGCATTTACAAACTCAGTTGGCCCGGTGGGTGGCCAACCCAGACGCCCAAGACGAGGAGGCTCCAGAAGGTTGGCTAAAAGGGCTAGGCCCTGATCTACGCCGCGTCAGCCAAAGCTGGCGCGCCGACCGCATGCGGCTCGCCACCGCCCATGCCGAGGGGGCGCGTAGCGCTTCGCGTATTCGGCAAGAGTTGGAAACCCTGCTTCAGGTACTGGAAACACCACTGCTGCTGTGTGATCGGCATCGTCGGGTGATGCTGTTCAATCAAGCCGCCGAAACGTTCTTTACTGGCAATACCGGGTTAGGGCTGGGGAAGCGCCTGGATGCCCTACTGCCGACCGCAACGCTAGCCAATGCCATGGCACAACTGCCCGACGATGGTTCACCACGTGAAATGCTCACCCACTGCGGCCAACGCTGGGTAAAAGTGGTGATTCGGCGGGTTCCCGGCAGTGAGCGCGAGACGCTCGTGACCTGTAGCGATGCCACGACCACTTGGAACAATGAAATGGGCGTGCGGGCCGAGCTCAACCGTCGCCTCCCGCCACTGCGCCAGCATGCCGCCAACGTTAGCAGTGCCGTCGACGCGCTGCGTCATATCCACGCCACGAACGTCCCCCTTGAACTGCGAACACGCTTAGAGGGGGTCATGCACGATGAGAGCCAAGCACTGAATCAGCACGTGGCTGAGTTCGCCACGCTACTGGATGATCTTCAGTATCACGGTGAACGCTTGCGGCCCATTTGGTCCAATGACTTCTGGCAGGCGCTGGATGAGCGTCTCGACCCAGCCCACCGTTTGATTACACCGATTGGTGTTCCCGCTTGGTTCAAAGGGGATGCCCCGGCACTGATCGAACTCTTCGCATCATTGGTGGACCATCTTCGCTGCCACTTGCCTACCCGTGGCTTTGAAGGAGAAATCTCGCTTCAACCGAAACGTGCCTACGTTGACTTGATGTGGCAGGGCGCGCCCGTTCCTGAAGGCGAACTCAGCGTTTGGCGAGATACGATCTTGAACACGCTACCACTTGGCCCGGCGGTGGCCGATATTCTGCGTCAGCACGCTACAGATATTTGGAGCGTAGCCGATGCGGATAAGTGCCATGCTCGACTGCGACTCCCGCTACCCGCGATTACACAAACTCACGCGCCAAGAGAGATGGCTCCCCCTCGTCCGGAATTTCATGATTTTGGTATCGCACAGCTACCTGCGCCCGACGAAGCCCTCGCCCATCGGGCGCTACGCTGCTTGGAGATCGTGGCGTTCGATACCGAAACCACTGGCCTCGAGCTACGCCGGGGAGACACGGTGGTAAGCCTTGGCGCTTGTCGCATCGTCAATGGCCGCTTATTGGCAAGCGACGCGTTCGATCACTACGTCGATCCCCAACGGCCCATTCCCGCCGCCAGCACCGTCATTCATGGCATTACCGATGCGGACGTAGCGGATGCAGAACCGCTTCACACCGTATTGGGTCAGTTCCGGGATTACGTAGGGGACGCCGTCATGCTCGCTCATAATGCGGCATTCGACATGTTGGCCATCAGCGGGCACGGCGTTCATTTCGACATCCCCGTGCTGGACACGCTGCTGATCTCCAAAGCGCTAGATGAAGCGCTGGATGGACACGACCTGGATACGTTAGCCAGGCGTTATGATTTACATTTTCCGCCCAACACCCGGCATACCGCACTGGGCGATGCTCGTGTCACCGCCGAGCTTTGGCTAGCCCTCTTGCCCCGCTTGGAAGCCCGCGGTATCGACACGCTAGAAGAGCTGCTGGCCCTCCAGGCCAATGCGTTCGATAAGGAAGACGCCAGTGCGCCATAATGCACCTGCCCCTCACCCTCGGCAGCAGGCGCGTCGCTTCGCCCTGGGGCTGCTGGCGCTGTTTTTATTCAGCCCGCCCATCTTACTTATAGTCGATCGGTTGCCTGGTATACTGGGCTGGCTACCGCTCTATCTCTTCTTGGCTTGGGGGTGGGTGATTGGCCTGGCTGCCTGGCTGGCAAAACGCCCCAAGCAACCATGAACATGCGTAGCGACTGGGTAGTGTTGGGCGCCGCCTTTGGCTACTTAGCCCTGCTTTTCTTGGTCGCAGCCTGGGGGGACCGACGAGCCGAACAGGGGCGCTCACTCCTCAACTCGCCTACTGTCTATGCGTTATCGATAGCCGTGTACTGCACTGCCTGGACGTTTTACGGCAGCGTCGGGCGCGCAGCGCAGTTCGGACCTAGCTTCTTGCTGATCTATTTGGGACCCACGCTGGCCATGCTGCTGGCCCCTTTTACGTTGCGCAAAATGGTGCGGATCGCCGCTCGGCAGCGTATCACTTCCATCGCCGATTTCATTAGCGCCCGTTATGGGAAAAGTTCGCTACTTGGCGCACTGGTGGCCGTCATGGCATTGATCACGATAACGCCGTATATAGCACTCCAGCTCAAAGCCATCACGGTGAGTCATGCGGTGCTGATGAACTATCCCCTAGGTGCCGATACCACACTCGAACATGAACGCTTCTGGATGGATCGCTCCTTTTGGATTGCGATCGTCTTGGCCCTGTTCATCATTCTGTTCGGCACGCGTCATCTTGATGCCAGCGAGCGACATGAAGGCATGGTAGCGGCCATCGCCGTCGAGTCCTTGGTCAAGCTGGTGGCGTTTCTGGCAGTCGGTATCTTCGTCACTTTCCTCCTGTTCGAAGGCCCTGGCGCTCTTCTAGCAGCCACCGCCGAGGCGCCAGCACTCATCACTAGCATGCATTTGGAGAACGTTCCTGGTGGTGCGACGGGCTGGGTCGGCATGCTAATGCTCGCGTTTTTGGCCTTCTTCACGTTGCCCAGGCAGTTTCAGGTCCTGGTCGTAGAGAGCGTGGATGAGCAGCACTTGGAGCGTGCCAGTTGGCTCTTTCCGCTCTATTTGCTACTGATCAACCTGTTCGTCATTCCTATTGCGTTGGCAGGCGTCCTCTTGGGCGAGAGCGACCCGGATAGCTTCGTGCTCACGCTACCGCTCTCCGCAGGGCTAGATGGTTTACCACTATTGGTGTTCATTGGCGGACTCTCGGCGGCCACCGGCATGGTCATCGTCGAAACCATCGCGCTGTCTACCATGGTGAGTAACCAACTAGTGATGCCACTTTTATTAAAACTAAAAGGCTGGCAAACAGGACGCCATGGTCGCCTCGCCATTTGGCTTTTGAACATCCGGCGTATCGCCATTTTGGTCATTTTGATCATGGGCTATCTCTACCATGCACTGATTGGCGATAGCTACAGTTTGGTTACTATTGGACTGGTCTCGTTTGCGGGCGTGGCACAATTTGCCCCTGCGCTATTGATCGGCCTTTATTGGCGCGGGGCGACTCGTCAAGGCGCCACCTGGGGATTAGTGGCAGGCTTTTGGGTATGGTGCTACACGCTGCTACTGCCGGGATTTGCCCAGTCCGGTTGGTTGGAAGCAGAGTTCATGACACAAGGCCCTTGGGGCATCGGCTGGCTCGCCCCCTACGCCTTACTGGGACTCAGCGGGTGGGATATCTACACACACTCGCTGTTTTGGAGCATGACCGCAAACGTCGGCTTATTGGTCGCGGTGTCGCTCTTCACGCGAGCCACGCCCATGGAGCAGGCGCAGGCAGCGCTCTTCACCGAGGCTCTGCACCCCCATTTACCTACAGCGTCTAGCTGGCAAGGCCAAACTACCGAAGGTGACTTATATGCCCTACTCGTCCGCTATCTGGGCCATGGGGCAACGCACAAGGTATTTCGCAACGCCCCTCCTTCGCTCTTGAAGGAGACCGATGCTCAGCAACGTCCCGCGTCGAGAGAGTTGATCACTCGTGCCGAACAAGCTCTGGCCGGGTCGCTTGGCAACGCGTCTGCCAGTGTCTTGATACACTCCGTTCTACGCGGTGAGGCACTGGACATGGCCTCGATACTCACCATTCTCGACACGACCTCGCAGGCTTTGGAGTACAACCGCCAATTAGAGCAAAAATCCCAGGAGTTAGCTCGCATTGGCGAGGAGCTGCGCCGTGCCAATGAGCAGCTGCGGGAAGTGGATCGAATGAAGGATGAGTTCGTGGCGATGGTCAGTCACGAGCTTCGCACTCCGCTCACTTCCATCCGTTCGTTTGCCGAGATTTTGCGTGACACACCCACCATTGAGGCTGAAAAACGCCAGCAATTTCTGGACATCATGGTGCTCGAGAGTGAGCGTTTGTCTCGATTGATCGACGAAATTCTTGACTTGGCGCGGCTCGAGAGCGGCCACCTATCCCTCCAGCCCATTACGGTTGACTTGATTCACATTGCGCAGCAAAGCCGCCAAGCACTGGCACGACTGCACGCCGAGCAGGGCATCGATGTCGAGTGGGTTTGTGATGTCTCCAATGCGCCCGTCATGGCCGATCCAGATCGCCTTGAACAGGTCATCATCAATCTGTTGGAGAATGCGCGAAAGTTTGCCAACCCAGAACATCCGCGCATACGTTTACACGTTTACGAAGCGGACCAAGGATATTGCCTGAGCATTGAGGATAATGGGCCAGGCATCCCGATCGGTGAACGTGACAATGTATTCGAAAAGTTTTATCAATTGACGTTATCGAAAAACGAGCATGCGTCTCACCGGCCCAAAGGAAGCGGTTTAGGCTTACCCATCAGCCGTGCCATTATTCACCACTTAGATGGCGAGCTTTGGGTAGACGCTTCTTCTTTAGGCGGTGCTGCGATGACGCTTTCGCTTCCACGACACATCGTTTAAGTAAACAATTGTGCCATTCAACGCACTGTGACCTAGTGTAACTAGCACACGTTTGTATTTTTACGCTATTCTGCGCGTCCGCCCGTTTTCCCTCTGACAGTTGGAGCAGCGGCATTATGCAAGGGTCAGCGCAAGATAAGACGACTACCGACCAGTACACCATTGCAATACAGCCAATTGTCGACGCTCGCCTACAACATGTAGCTGATGAGCTACTGTATCGTGGCGACTGTTCGGCCATTAGTGCCGCCGTCTTCGATGATGTGCAAGCCACCGCTCGAGCTTGTGCTGTCGCTATTTATGAAATTGGCCTGGATAAACTGTGTGGCCAACGTAAGCTTTTTATCAATGCCTCTGGCGAGTGGTTACTCAACCCCGATTTAGGCGGCCTGCCGCAGAGTCAAATCGTCATTGAAATACTCGAAGACATCGAGGTCAATGACGCGCTATTGCATGCATTACGTAAGCTGAAATACCAAGGCTATACGTTAGCGCTTGATGATTTCGAATTGACCGACGCAAACCGTGCATTATTAGCCTTAGCGGATATTGTTAAATTCGATATCTCTACCGGGCTCCCCACTGCGCTCATTCAACGCCTTTATAAAGAGGGCTACACGCTGTTAGCCGAGCGTGTAGAAACTTACGAAGAGTTTGAAAAGTGTAAGGCGCTTGGATTTAGCTTATTTCAAGGGTATTTTTACCAGCGGCCTCAGGTACAAACCACAAACACGCAGCGACATAGCACGTCACGCGCTAATCAAATGCAACTGCTGGCTCATCTTTACAGCGATAGAGTGCGCTTGCCTGCTTTGAGTACGTTCATTGCTCGTGACCCCTATTTATTGAACGCCGTCCTTAAACGCGCCAATTCGGCAGAAAAGGCAGCTCAGCACCCTGTCCACAAACTACTCGACTGTATTCATATCATCGGGTTGAAAGAGTTACGCACGCTGGTATCGATCATCATGCTAGCGGGGAATAATCCTGCGAGCAAAATCAACCTCATTAGCGGATTGACTCGGGCATTTGCATGCGAAGCACTTGCCGAACAGCGCGGGTTAGACGAGGAAGAAGGCTTTATCACCGGACTCTTTTCGCATATGCCGGTCATCATAGGGATCGACCTCGAGACGATGCTTAAGGAGCTACCACTGAGCCAGCCGATCCATCAGGCGCTTATCCAACGTCAAGGCCCACTGGGCGAGCTGCTTGCACATATCGAAGCCACTGAGCGCGGCAGCCCTCCTGCCGATGTGCCTGCAGAGTTGATACTGCAGGCGGCGGCTGAAGCACGAACGCTAATGGACTCGCACATTAGCTAGTGGGTGGGTTCTCCCGGCGAGGGTCTGGCTCGAACATCGCATCGCCCACTTCATCGATATAGCGCTGCGCCTTCGACACCATCAAGGCGTCGCAGGCGTCCCGCCCAGGCACCATGTCAGAACGCTCGAAACGGTGCTCCTGCGCCCCGCCCTGGTTGTCCAGTTTACGGATCCAACCGCTGACCCGATACTGACCACTTTGATGATCGGGCTGCGAAACGATGAGATACTCTTTGTACTCCACCGGTTCGGCGGCTTTGGTGCCGGTGTTCGTTTCGTCGCTGCCGTGGCCCCCAAACAGGCCTGAAAGCAATCTTTTAAACATAAAGACTCCTGGTAGGCGGTGGCCAGTGTTCACTGGCCACCGCTCAACGCTAGCTCTGCTGACGGCCTTTGCCAGCGGCAATTCGCAGACGCAGCGCGTTCAGCTTAATGAAGCCTTCGGCGTCTTTTTGGTTATACGCACCCGCGTCGTCTTCAAACGTGGCAATGGACTCATCGAACAGAGACTGCTCGGATTTACGGCCAACGACCGTTGCGTTGCCTTTGTACAGCTTCATACGCACCACGCCAGAAACACTCTTCTGCGTCTCGTCGATAGCAGCTTGCAGCATGCGGCGTTCAGGGCTCCACCAATAGCCGTTGTAGATCACTTCGGCATACTTGGGCATGAGCTGATCTTTAAGATGCGCTTCTTCACGATCCAGCGTCAGTGATTCGATCGCACGGTGGGCACGCAGCATGATCGTACCTCCCGGCGTTTCGTAGCAACCCCGCGACTTCATGCCCACGTAGCGGTTTTCGACGATATCCAAACGTCCGATACCGTTGTCGCCGCCCAGCTTGTTGAGCTTTTCGAGCACTTCGTGCGGCTTCATCGTTTCGCCATCGATGGCCACGATGTCGCCTTTCTCGAACGTCAGCTCAACGTAAGTGGGTTGCTCGGGCGCAGCTTCGGGAGAAACACTCCAGCGCCACATGTCCTCTTCGGCTTCCGCCCACGGATCTTCCAGAATGCCGCCTTCATAGGAAATGTGCAGCAGGTTGGCGTCCATGGAGTAGGGAGATTTCTTTTTCTTGTTGGAGAAATCCACCGGGATGCTGTGCTCTTCGCAGTACGCCATCAGCTTTTCGCGAGACGTCAGGTCCCACTCGCGCCAGGGAGCAATGACTTTAACGCCCGGCTTTAGCGCGTAACCGCCCAGTTCGAAACGCACTTGATCGTTACCTTTACCCGTTGCGCCATGGGAGATGGCATCGGCGCCGGTTTCATTGGCGATTTCGATCAGGCGCTTGGCGATCAGCGGGCGAGCGATGGAGGTGCCCAGCAGGTACTCACCTTCATAGATGGTATTGGCACGAAACATCGGAAAGACGTAGTCACGCACGAACTCTTCGCGTAGATCTTCGATGTAAATCTCTTTGACGCCGAGAGCCTGAGCCTTGGCGCGGGCAGGCTCGACTTCTTCACCCTGACCGATGTCGGCAGTAAAGGTCACAACCTCGCAGTTGTAGGTTTCTTGCAACCACTTGACGATAACGGATGTGTCCAGGCCGCCTGAATATGCCAGCACAACCTTTTTGACATCGGACATTCTTTGCTCCTTGTAAAAAGCAGTTCACCAGAAGGAGTAGCGCCCTTACGCACTACTTGTTCATTCAAACTGTCAGTATAGCGTTCTCGATGCCCAGCGAATACCGTCAACGACGCCTTGGGGGTAAAGCTGCTAGAATCACCCAAACCCTAGCGGCTAGCTTGACCGCTACCCCTGACCGACTACTCGCTTTACTAAGGAGAGCTGCATGAGCGAGGCAATTGCCCGCGAATTGATGGCCCAGCGTTTTCGCAGTTACTTACCGGTTGTCATTGATTTGGAGACAGGTGGGTTTAACGCCCAAACGGACGCCGTGTTGGAGATTGCAGCGGTCACACTCACCATGGACCCCGACGGCAATTTACTGCCTGATGCCACCTACGCGTATCATGTTCACCCTTTTGAAGGCGCCAACGTCGAGCAATCAGCGTTGGATTTCACCGGCATCAATCTGGATGACCCGCTTCGTCGGCACGTTGCGTTGAGCGAGGCTGAAGCACTAGGGGAAATATTTCGACCCATACGCAAATCGCTAAAGGCGCACGGCTGTTCCCGGGCGATACTCGTGGGTCACAATGCGGCATTCGACCATGGCTTTTTGAATGCAGCGGCCAACCGCTGCAACGTCAAGCGCAATCCGTTTCACCCCTTTTCCAGTTTCGACACGGCGACGTTGGCGGGGTTTGTGTATGGACAAACCGTGCTAGCCAGAGCGTGCCGTGCCGCGGGGATCGAGTTCGACAACAAGGCGGCCCACTCGGCACGCTATGACACCGAGCGAACGGCCGAACTGTTTTGCGCCATGGTCAACCGCTACAAAGACTTAGGCGGCTGGCGGCTGGCTCAGCGTGAACAAGCGCTAGATGGCGGCGATGAATAAATCCGCAAGCAGCGCGTTTGAAACAGCATCTAATGCACCAGAAATGGCTTTACGATAAACTTTACGTCATTTACGAGCGCTTGGCTCTCAGGCAAGCAATGCAGCCAACGCTTGCCGCCACAATGTGATATCCCACCCGTTTTGAGGAGATGAGACGTTTCCATGGCCCAGCATAATGCCTTTTACGCCCAGTCCGGTGGCGTTACCGCCGTCATCAATGCCAGCGCCTGTGGCGTTATCGAAGCTTGCCGGCAAGCCCCTGATCAGATCGGCAAGGTGTATGCCGGCCATAACGGCATTATTGGTGCACTGACGGAAGATTTGATCGATGTCACTCAGGAGAGCGATGACGCCATTGCCGCTCTGCGACACACCCCGGGCGGAGCGTTTGGCTCTTGTCGCTACAAGCTGAAAGACATCGATACGCACCGCGCGCAGTACGAGCGTCTTATCGAGGTTTTCAAAGCGCACGACATTCGCTATTTCTTCTACAACGGCGGTGGCGACAGTGCCGATACCTGCCTAAAAGTCTCGCAGCTCTCCGAAAAACTAGGGTATCC
The DNA here is from genome assembly GCF_012427705.1 of Vreelandella piezotolerans. Classification (NCBI taxonomy): domain Bacteria; kingdom Pseudomonadati; phylum Pseudomonadota; class Gammaproteobacteria; order Oceanospirillales; family Halomonadaceae; genus Vreelandella; species Vreelandella piezotolerans. The sequence goes on from NZ_CP048602.1 coordinate 2,016,580, forward strand.
GCTGACGGCCATTCACGTTCCCAAAACCGTCGACAATGATCTTCCCATCACGGATAACAGCCCTGGTTTCGGCAGCGTCGCGAAGTACATCGCCACCTCGACCCGGGAAGCGTCGCTGGATATCGCGTCCATGTGCGCCACCTCGACCAAGGTGTTCGTACTGGAAGTGATGGGACGCCATGCGGGCTGGATTGCTGCGGCTGGAGGCCTGGCTGGCGAAGGAGAAGGCGAGCCACCGCACCTGATTATCTTCCCGGAAGTGGCGTTTAACCGTAAAGCGGTCATGGCGCGAGTCGATGAAAGCGTCAAAAAATTTGGCTACTGCGTGATCGTGGTGTCGGAAGGCGCGCGCTACGAAGATGGCACTTTCCTTGCGGATGCAGGCAATACCGATGCCTTTGGTCACCGCCAGCTAGGCGGCGTGGCGCCCACCCTGGCCGGCATGATCAAGCAGGACCTGGGCTACAAATACCATTGGGCCGTGGCCGACTACCTGCAACGTGCGGCGCGTCACTTGGCTTCCAAAACCGATGTTGAACAAGCTTATGCCGTTGGCCGTGAAGCGGTCACGCTGGCGCTGGCGGGCAAAAACTCCATGATGCCGGCCATACGCCGCATCTCACAAAGCCCGTACCAGTGGGACGTGATTTCTGCTCCGCTATCGCAAATCGCCAACCAAGAGAAGTTCATGCCCCGCGACTTTATCAGCGACAGCGGTTTCGATATTACCCAAGCGTGCCGTGACTACTTATCACCGCTGATCCAGGGCGAAGATTTTCCGCCGTTCGAGAATGGTCTTCCGAAAGTCGCCAAGTTGAAGCTTGCGAAAGTGGAACAGAAGTTGCCAACCTTCACGCTGTAACCTCTGTTCTAACATCAGAGATGGTGAAAGATAAAAGGGCGATGACTCGTGTCATCGCCCTTTTGACATTCGCAGTATGCGCTTGAAACGTGCCTAGCGCAGCAGCCACGAGAGCACCAACAGCAGCAGCAAAATACCCGCCACGCCCTGCCAAAAGCGTCGAGACTCGGTGCGGGGCTCTTCGCGTTGCACAGCACGCCCCAGGGGTAGCCTCAGCGCGTGAAGGAACTCCGACATCCGTCGAAAACGCAGTGGCCGTTGCGGGTCCAGCGCGCGACGCAGCGCCTCGTCAAGCGCAGGGGTAATCTCTGGATTGATGGTACGAGCGCTACGGTAGCTGAGCTCTTCTAGATCGGTATGGCAACGCAACTTATTGGGGGTCAGCGTATAAGGTAATGCCCCGGTCAAAAGCCAGTAGACCGTAGAAGCCAACGAGTACTGGTCGCTGCGGCGACCCACGCTGTCGCCAAGCGCATACTCTGGAGCTGTATGTTCGTTGAAACCGATTTGACGAAGCAGCTCGCCCGAGTGGCGGTGTCCATCGACCTCTCGCATATGGCAAGCACTAAAGTCAGCGAGCACGAGCTTACCGTGCGAGTCGATAAGCACGTTGTCAGGCATGATCTGTTGGTGAATGATGTCGCGATGGTGCAGAGCCTGGACCGCCTTACCCAACTGGTTGGCGATATCCAAACGCTGAGCGAGACTGGCCTGAGGGTGCCGCTCGGCCCATTGACGCAGCGTCTCACCTTCTACGTTCTGCATGAGGTAATAGAGGTATCTTCGCGGGCGTGATGGTTCCATGACCTTGACGACAAAGGGGGAGTTCACCCGCTCGACCACCCACTGCTGCAGCAAAAAGTGCTCTAGATAGGCGTTACGCAACGATAGCTCGGGGCTTGGTGCCTTCATCACCATGACACGATCACTGTAGACATCGCGGACGCGATACACCCTCGACTGAGCATTGCGTGACAGCACGGCCTGCACCTCCAACCCATCTAGACGCTCGCCGGGAGCCAATTCGGGAGGAATGGGCAGGTCGCCATATAGTAAGCTGGGGTGATCGGTTGCCTCTTCCGGCAGTTCGTCGATGCGGAGTAATTGGAAGCAAAATTGATCGCCGCCATACCCTCGCTCTTGCGCGCGCTGCTTTGCCTCGCCAGCCAAGCGCTCGCAAGCAGCATCTAGGTCGCTAGCATCTTGGCGAATGAGCCGCACATAATCAGAGGGCATCAAGGTGCCGCGCACGGCCTGAGTGGTGAAAACGAACAAGTCACCCTGCTTCAAGCCCAGATGGGTGTAATCGATATCGACGCTGCCATCCATGCCTAACGCGCGAGAGGGGTAGCGATACCCACCCACATCGGTCACGTGATCACGGGTAAGCTGCTCAAACTCGGCACCTCGCAAGCGAAAGACCAGCGTATCTCCCATGTGAAATAGATGACCTTCGCGACCTAAAAACACCATGGCCGAGAGCGACGAGACGAAGCTACCCTCTTTGACATGCTGGCTCTGGCTGTAACACCAACTATTCAACGCACGTAGCACGCGGGTTGCCGACGTCTTGGTGTCCCAGTGGTCAGGCGTGGAGTAATAATCGGCGAGAAATCCGCGCACGCTCAAATCCCCCGCCTGCTTCGCCATCGTATTGCGAGAAATCGAGTCACTAATCACTGCGCAGCCGCCCTTTAACTTCAACAGCGGCGCTTCTGGTAAGCGTACCGACATTGAACTGCGGTGCTGCCGGCGTTCTGGGGCTACGAACGCTTGTCCATAACTCATTAGCAACTGGGCGTGCGCCAACTCATCCTCCTAGACTTACGGCTCACCATCGCAACGATCATTGCGAGCACTTCTCGCGATCCTTACTGCATCAGGCGCTATCATACATGCTGACATGACGAAGCGATGCCCACCAAACGTCGAGAGTAGCATAAAAAGACACCCTGCCATGTCCACTACCCAGCCAATGCATCAAGAGACGCCACCGAGATCGCCGAGGAAGGTCAAGCTGCCATCGATGCGAGTATGTGGCGGCAAACACCTATGTCGCATTGGTAATCTATCCACCTTGTTCGTATAATTCTTCACCATTAATGCAATGCATCAACTGCTTAGCTACTGCAATCTGCACTAGGTAAGAAAAGCCAAGCCAAGGAACCAACGATGAACTTTGATAACATCCCCGCTGGAAAGGATTTGCCCAACGATATCTACGTGGCCATTGAAATTCCTGCTAACCACGCGCCGATTAAGTACGAAATCGACAAGGATATGGGTGCCCTCCTCGTTGATCGTTTCATGGCTACACCCATGTTCTACCCGGCCAACTACGGCTTTATCCCGCACACGCTGGCCGACGACGGTGACCCGCTAGACGCGCTGGTCGTCACTCCTCACCCGGTTGCGCCCGGCAGCATCATTCGCGCACGCCCGGTGGGCATCTTGAACATGACCGATGAAGCGGGTGAAGATGCCAAACTGGTCTGTGTGCCGCACCCGAAACTCTCAACGCTGTATGATGACGTGCAGGAAGTGACTGACCTCCCCGAACTGCTGCGCCAGCAAATTGCTCACTTCTTCGAGAACTACAAAGACCTCGAAAAAGGCAAGTGGGTCAAAGTTGAGTCTTGGGAAGGCGTTGAAGCCGCTCGCAAGGCCATTGAAAAGTCGGCCGCAGCTTACAAAAAAGCGTAATTAGCGTCACGACACTGATTGCAGGCCGCCTTTAGAGAGGCGGCCTTTTGCGTTTACATTAACGGAGCATGAAGCACCGCGTCACGTCACCGCAGTAAATGCGCTAATCTCAACAGGTGCGCTATCCTGCCCCTTTGCACCCAACCTGTTACCAAAGCGTAAGGATACTCCGTGTTACTCATGCGACGTTTTAGCCTATTTTTTTTGTTGTGCTGGCTACCTTTATTGGCCCACGGGCAGTGGTTCTCTTCTAGCAATCAGAGCGACTTCCTGCCGGTAATGGAAGCCTTCCAGCCCAGCGCTTGGCACGATGGTGATACGCTCAGCATCGGGGTCGATATTGCCGACGATTACTATTTGTACCGCCACCAGCTTGACGTCACGAGCCAGCAGGCATCGGTCGACTTAGAAGACCCCGTCATTCCACAGGGCTCATTCACCACCGATCAATTTATGGGGGATGTGTACGTTTTTCGCGATCAGCTCGTTTTTGATGTTCCGCTGAGCGCCCCTTATAGCGGGCCAATCAGTATCGAGCTGACCTTTCAGGGATGCGCCGATGCGGGGTTATGCTACCCACCTGAGCGCATCACCCTTGAAGCCGCAGAAACGTCACCGCCCAGCACGTTTGCCAACTGGCAGGATGAAAGCGAACAAAGCTCTCCAAATCAAACAAGCACGGGTGAACCTGCCCCAAGCAGCGCAGCGACTCAATCGGGCGAGAACGCTGGCTTCTCCGCCCCGCAAAGTGAAGATAGCAAATTCAGCGCGCTGATTAGTGATACCAGCCTACCGCTCGCCTTAGGGCTCTTTTTCCTCGCGGGTATTGGGCTCACCTTTACGCCCTGTGTGCTGCCGATGATTCCTATTCTGTCGTCCATCGTGGTTGGCCAGAACCCCACCAAGCCCCGCGCTTTTGTCCTGTCAGCCAGCTATGTACTCGGCATGGCCATTACCTATGCCTTGGTGGGCGTGCTAATGGGGCTATTTGGTGCAGGGCTCAACCTCCAGGCACATTTACAGTCCGCCCCCGTTTTAATTACTTTTGCCATTCTGTTTACCCTATTCGCTTTGGCAATGTTTGGCGCCTTTGACCTTCGCATGTCACCGCGAATCGCCAGTAAAGTAGACTCTTGGCAAGCACGCGCCCAGCGCAGTGGCCCACTGGGCTTGGCGGTGGCGGGCGCGCTGTCAGTGCTAGTGGTGTCTCCCTGCGTAACGGCTCCGCTAGCGGGCGCCTTGGTATTTATCTCTTCCACTGGGGACGCCATTATGGGTGGCGCAGTGCTGTTTGCGCTTGGACTTGGCATGGGGCTCCCTTTATTGCTCGTGGGCACCTTCGGCGCAACGCTGCTACCCCGCTCTGGCGACTGGATGAATGGCGTTAAAATTGCTTTCGGGCTGTTGTTATTAGGTGTAGCGATTTGGATGATTGAGCGTTTAATTGCGCCATCAATCTCTCTTCTGCTGTGGGCGGCCCTAGCAATCGGCAGTGCCCTTACCCTTGGCGCACTGAATACATCGCCCTCTCACGGCTGGGCAAAAGCCCGGCAAACGGCGGGGTTAATGCTGTTGGCCTGGGGGGTAGCACTCGTGCTGGGCGCCGCCCAAGGAAGCAGCAATCCATTACGACCGCTATCGGTGACCACTTCTAGTACAGGGGAAGCCGCTACCACTCCGATCTTTGAAGAAGTCGACAGTCTCAGCGCACTACAGTCTGAGCTGGAGCAAGCCTCTCAAGCGGGGCAGCCCGTGTTTGCCCACTTCACGGCAGAGTGGTGTATCTCCTGCAAACTGATGGAGCGAGAGGTCTATCCTGATCCTCAAGTCGCCGCTGCATTGAACGATTTTCAACTAATCGCGGTCGATGTGACAGAGACCAATGCACAAAGTCGCGAACTGCTCAATCATTTCAACCTTTTTGGCCCGCCCAGCCTGCTACTCTTTAGCCAGGGCAAGGAAGTGCGCGAAGCTCGCATTCAGGGCGAAGTGACTGCTCAAGACCTCGTTCAGCATCTCGACTCGTTCAAGCGCTGGCAGCAGGGATAAAAGATGAACTCATGGTCGGTTGCGACAGTGCAACCGGCTTTGGACACATTTTTAAGCTGCCGTGTCGCGATCGTCGTCAAACAGTTGTTTAAGTCGCAAATATCACACACATTGCCGCGGCCACTGGACAGTGGGTGACTTTTTCGGCAAACTCCACAGCCATATTTGCTAAAAAACTCATCTTTTAGCACTGAGTCTGGGTTAACGTTCGCCATCGTGCTGCGTTCTCTTCATTTTTAAATTTGGTTTACTGCACTTAAAAGCGCCGCGCCTAGCAGGCATATCTCTCCTGTGACGACGTGTTACTTTGATCAACTTTTGGGGCTATACGAATGGATATTCGCAAAGTTAAAAAACTGATTGAGCTGCTGGAAGAGTCCAACATCAGTGAAATCGAAATTCAGGAAGGTGAAGAATCGGTTCGTATCAGCCGTCACCCCAACGGCACTGCGTGGCAGCCGCAACCGATGCCTCAGTACGCGCAGCCCGCGCCTGCTGCTCCTCAAGCGCCGGTGGCCACTACCCCCGCCGATGCCGAACCTCAAGGCGCTAGCTATCGCGGTGAAGCAGTTAACTCGCCGATGGTAGGCACCTTCTATCGCAGCCCGGCACCAGGTGCAAAAGCATTCGTTGAAGTAGGCGACACAGTGAAGCAAGGCGACACTGTGTGTATCGTTGAAGCGATGAAAATGATGAACCAGATTGAAGCCGACCGCGACGGCGTGGTTGAGGCCATCCTAGTGGAAGATGGCGAGCCGGTGGAATTTGATCAACCGATGATCGTCCTCGCTTAATCTTTCATATCAACACGGGTGGATTCTCCCATGCTGGACAAGGTACTTATCGCGAACCGCGGCGAGATTGCCCTTCGTATCTTACGCGCCTGCAAAGAACTCGGGATCAAAACCGTAGCGGTTCACTCCAAGGCAGATCGCGAACTGATGCACGTTCGTCTCGCCGATGAAGCCGTGTGTATCGGCCCCGCCTCATCAGCGCAGTCGTACTTAAACATCCCGGCGTTGATCAGCGCGGCGGAAGTCACTGATTCGAGCGCCATTCACCCCGGTTATGGCTTTCTCTCTGAGAATGCCAACTTTGCCGAGCAGGTAGAGCGCTCGGGGTTCACCTTCATCGGCCCGCGCGCTGAGACCATCCGCTTAATGGGCGACAAAGTGAGCGCTATCAACGCCATGAAAGCGGCGGGCGTTCCCACTGTGCCTGGCTCCGATGGGCCGCTTGGCGACGATGACGCCACCAACTTGGCCACAGCGAAGCGCATTGGCTATCCGGTGATCATCAAGGCAGCGGCGGGTGGCGGCGGCCGCGGTATGCGCGTGGTGCACACCGAAGGCCACTTACTGTCTGCCATTACCGTCACGCAAACCGAAGCGCATGCAGCCTTCGGCGACGGAACGGTCTACATGGAGAAGTTTCTAGAGAAGCCTCGCCATGTGGAGGTGCAGGTATTGGCTGACGGCCAGGGGAATGCCATTCACCTCTATGACCGCGACTGTTCGCTGCAGCGTCGACATCAGAAAGTGTTAGAAGAAGCACCTGCGCCAGGCCTCGATCCTGACGCGCGCGCGAAAGTGCTCGACGCTTGTCGCCAAGCGTGTATCGAGATCAACTATCGCGGCGCGGGCACTTTCGAATTCCTCTACGAAGATGGTGAATTCTTCTTCATCGAAATGAACACCCGTGTTCAGGTCGAGCACCCAGTGACGGAAATGGTGACGGGTGTCGATATCGTCAAAGAGCAGCTGCGCATTGCAGCCGGCTTGCCCCTGTCGATTCGCCAGGAAGACGTGAAGCTGAACGGCCATGCGTTCGAATGTCGTATTAACGCTGAAGATTCGCGCACCTTCATGCCGTCTCCCGGCAAGGTGACGCTGTTTCACGCGCCTGGTGGGCTCGGCGTTCGCATGGACTCTCACCTGTATACCGGCTACACCGTACCGCCGCATTACGACTCCTTGATCGGTAAGTTGATTACCTGGGGCGCTGACCGCGACATCGCCTTGACGCGCATGCGCAACGCACTCGACGAGCTGCTGGTCGAAGGCATCAAAACCAATATCGACCTGCAGAAAGACCTGGTCCGCGATAGCTACTTCCGCCAGGGCGGTGTCAATATCCACTACCTCGAGAAAAAGCTGAGCAGCTAATCTTTTGGTGGCGACGATGCCCGCCTATTGGCGGGCATTTTCGTGAGGTGGCCCCTATCATTCCGCTAATGTACCCGCTTCGTGATGTCGTCTTGATGATATCACCCGTTTGTTTCTTCCTTATTCGCCGTGGAGACTCCCCATGCCCTGGCTCCAATTAAAAGCACACGTCGCTCCCGAACAAGCCGAGCTTCTCGAAGAATTACTGCTCGAAGAGGGCGCGACGGCAATTGGTATGCAAGATGCCCACGACGACCCGGTCTTCGAACCCGAGCGCGGCACGACACCGCTATGGCAAGACACCATATTGACGGGGCTTTACGACGATCTAGATGGGATCGATGGCATGCTGAGCCGTATCGAAGCGGCTTGGGCAGAACAGATGCCCGGTGAACCCTGTCCGGCCATCGAATACGAACTGCTAGCAGACCGCGACTGGGAGCGGGAGTGGATGGATGACTTCACGCCGCTGCGGATGGGGGAACGACTATGGATCGTGCCGAGTTGGCATGAGCCGCCCGAGGCGGGCGCGGTCAATCTGATCCTTGACCCGGGCCTTGCGTTCGGGACCGGCACTCATCCTACAACCGCGCTGTGTCTCGAGTGGCTGGATGGTTTAGCGGTAAACCATGAACTGCAGGGCAAAGATGTGCTGGACGTCGGCTGTGGCTCTGGCATTCTCGCCATTGCGGCCTTGAAGCTAGGCGCCTCACACGCCGATGGCACGGATATCGACCCGCAAGCATTGCAGGCTAGCCGGGACAATGCCGAGCGCAATGCCATCGACGACCAGCAGTTCACTCTCTGTTACCCCGAACAGTTGGAAGGCGGCCCCTACCCCATCGTTACAGCCAACATTTTGGCAGGCCCACTGGTCGAGTTATCCAATACGATTGCTGGACACGTGGCCCCTGGTGGCCGTATCGCGCTATCAGGCATACTAGCCAATCAAGCCACCGAAGTACGGGAAGCCTACGAAGCACAAGGGCTCTACATGGATGAGCCTACCCTTCGAGAGGGCTGGGTGCGTTTGACAGGCCGTCGCCCCGCATAAAATCGGGATTGGCCTTCAATAGCTTGCCGAGTAGGCGTATCATACGCTCCCTTGAAACGCCCTACTCGCCGCTTTCATGCCTATCAAAGTATACCGCCATGACGTTGATGACTACTTCGCCACCTGCGATTGGGCCTTACCAACTGCCTAACCCGGTCATGCTGGCCCCGATGGCGGGCGTCACTGATCGCCCATTTCGCCAGCTATGCCGTCGGTTAGGCGCGGGCTGGGTCGTGGGAGAGATGGTCACGTCAGACCCTTCGCTTTGGCACACGCGCAAATCCCAGCTACGTATGGATCATCAGGGCGAACCCGACCCACGGGTCGTGCAGGTCGCTGGCGGGGATGCCGAGATGCTGGCGCAGGCGGCGAGACTCAATGTCGAACTAGGCGCGCAAATCATCGACATCAATATGGGGTGCCCGGCAAAAAAAGTGTGCAACAAAGCCGCTGGCTCAGCCCTCATGCGTGATGAAACGCTGGTCGCCGAGATTTTAGATGCCGTTGTGAAAGCGGTGGACATCCCCGTCACGCTCAAGATACGCACCGGTTGGTGTGCCGCTTCTAACAATGCACTGCGTATTGCCAAGCTGGCGGAATCTGCAGGCATCCAAGCGCTGGCCATTCATGGCCGTCACCGCGAACAGCGCTATACTGGTGAAGCCGAGTACGACACGATCGCCGACATAAAATCGCACCTCACGATCCCCGTGATTGCCAATGGCGATATCACCACCCCGGAGAAAGCCGCTCATGTGCTGCGTTACACTGGCGCTGATGCAGTGATGGTTGGCCGCGGCGCCCAGGGCAATCCGTGGATTTTTCAACAAATCACGCATTACCTGACCCATGGTGAGCACCTTGCATCACCCAGCTTGGCTGAGCGATGCAGCGTCCTGCTGGAGCATCTGCAGGCACTTCATGACTTCTATGGCACCACCATGGGAGTGCGTATCGCGCGCAAGCACGTCGGCTGGTATCTCGACGACGACAAGCGCTTTAACAGTACCCAGCAGCGCACGCTCAAGCAGCAGTTCAACGCTCTGACCACGCCTGACGAGCAGTTTGACTGGATCCACAACGCCATGACCCAGGACGCTTCGAAGCGTCTGCTAGCCAAAGGAAGCCATGCGGCATGACTGAACGCGACCTGCTCTCCAGCGAACGCTCCTCACGACTCTCAGGCACGCTAGCAGCCCCCTCCGCCAGCGCACAGCCACAGCCACTGAGAGAAGCGGTAGAGACCGCCATGCGCCGTTACTTCGAGCATCTCGATGGCAGCCAAACATCTGACTTATATGCCATGGTGATGGCCGAAGTAGAGGCCCCACTGTTAGCGTGCGTGATGGAGCATACCGACGGTAATCAAACTCGCGCCGCCGACGTACTTGGCCTGAACCGTGGCACGCTACGCAAAAAACTCAAGCAGTATGGATTGATTGAAAGTGACGCCCCTTGATGGGGCGTTGCCGTTTTTCACCTTAGACCCGCAGATGACGAGCATCCTTATGGCTGATAGCACCCCTACCCCCGTCCGCCGCGCCCTGCTGAGCGTATCCGATAAAACCGGCATCGTGGAGTTTGCCCAAGGCCTTGCCGCACACGGCGTCGAGCTGCTCTCCACCGGCGGCACCTACCGTTTGTTGAAAGAAAACGGAATGACGGTAAAAGAAGTATCGGAACACACCGGCTTTCCAGAAATCATGGACGGTCGGGTCAAAACGCTGCATCCGAAAATCCATGGCGGCATTTTGGCGCGCCGCGGCCAGGACGATGCCGTCATGGCTGACAATGACATCACCCCTATCGATATGGTGGTCGTCAACCTTTACCCGTTTGCAGCAACGGTCGCTAAGCCAGATTGCACGCTCGAAGATGCCATCGAGAACATCGACATCGGCGGCCCCACCATGGTGCGCGCCTGTGCCAAAAACCATGCCTATACCACCATCGTGGTGAACGCCGACGATTACACTCGTGTGCTTGGCGAGCTCGACGATAATGCGGGCCAAGTCAGCGCTTCTACGCGTTTTGACCTGGCCGTTAAAGCGTTCGAACATACCGCCGGTTATGACGGCGCCATCGCCGACTACCTTGGCCGCCAGGTCGCCAGCGACGGCACCACCTTTGCTCGCACCTTCAACCTGCAGCTTCACAAAAAGCAAGACATGCGATACGGCGAAAACCCGCATCAAAATGCTGCGTTCTATGTCGACCCCGCCGCCAGCGAGCCTAGCGTAGCCACCGCCAAAACGCTGCAAGGCAAGCCACTCTCTTTCAACAACGTGGCCGATACCGACGCAGCATTCGAGTGCGTGAAAGCCTTTGACGAGACCGCCTGTGTCATCGTTAAGCACGCCAACCCGTGCGGGGTCGCCGTAGGCGCGACCGCATTGGAAGCTTACGACAAGGCCTTTGCCACCGACCCCACCAGCGCCTTTGGCGGCATCATTGCCTTTAATGTGCCGCTTGATGCGGACACCGCGCTAGCCATCGTTGACCGCCAGTTCGTGGAAGTCATCATTGCGCCTGGCGTCCATGATGAAGCGGCCCGCATCGTGGCGGAGAAACAGAACGTCCGCTTGCTGGATGTCGGCGACCATTGGCCGGGTACCGCGCAGCCCGCATTCGACTTTAAACGTGTGAATGGCGGCCTATTGGTACAAGATCGTGATCAAGGGATGGTCACTGAAGAGGCGCTCACCGTGGTCAGCGAGCGCGCCCCGACCAGCGAAGAGATGCGCGATCTCACCTTTGCATGGCGCGTTGCCAAGTTCGTGAAATCCAACGCCATCGTTTATGCAAAAGCGGGCCAAACCATTGGTGTCGGCGCAGGACAGATGAGCCGCGTGTACTCCGCTAAGATCGCAGGTATCAAAGCCGCCGATGAAGGGCTTTCCGTACCAGGCTCAGTGATGGCCTCCGATGCCTTCTTCCCCTTCAGGGACGGCATCGACGCCGCCGCTGCCGCTGGCATCACTGCCGTCATTCAGCCTGGCGGCTCCATGCGTGACCAAGAAGTGATCGATGCGGCTAACGAAGCAGGCATTGCCATGGTCTTCACCGGCATGCGTCACTTCCGCCACTAAACGGTCAGGTCATCTCACATGCATTAAAAAAGCCCTCACTAGTGAGGGCTTTCAGGTCTATGATGAACTACTTACCAAGATCGATGCAGAGATACTTCGTTTCCAGGTACTCTTCCAAGCCCTGATGTCCCCCTTCTCTGCCGAGACCTGACGCCTTGACGCCACCAAACGGTGCCGCCGCATTGGAGATAAGGCCGGTATTAATGCCTACCATGCCATATTCTAACGCCTCTGCTACACGCCATACGCGAGCCAAATCCCGGGAATAGAAGTAAGACGCCAAGCCGTACTGAGTATCGTTGGCCATCTCGATAGCGGTTTCCTCATCATCGAAAGGAAACACGGCAGCAAGCGGACCAAACGTCTCTTCATGCGCCACTTTCATGGCATCGGTGGCAAAACTGATGAGCGTAGGCGTAAAGTAATTGCCCCCTAAGGGGTGCGGATGGCCACCTAGCAGCAGTTCGGCACCGTGATCGACGGCATCCTGGACGTGTTCGCTCACCTTTTTCACGGCGCTCTCATCGATTAACGGCCCGATGTTTACGCCTGGCTTAGTACCATCCCCCACTTTGAGTTCACTGTTCATCGCAACGGCCAGTTTTTCGCAAAACGCATTGATGACACTGGATTGAACCAAAAATCGGTTCGTACATACGCATGTCTGACCCGCATTACGAAACTTTGCCGCCATGGCGCCTTCTACCGCGGCGTCTAAATCCGCATCTTCGAACACAATGAACGGCGCATTGCCACCCAGCTCAAGCGAAATCTTTTGGATGTGTTCCGCTGCTTGAGCCATTAGCTTGCGCCCCACCTCCGTCGATCCTGTAAAGGTGATTTTGCGAACCTTGGGAGACTCAGTCAGCGCTTTGGCAATATCTGACGCGCTGCCAGGCACCACGTTGAACACACCACGAGGAATGCCTGCACGTTCGGCTAGCAGAGCCAATGCCGTCGCCGAAAACGGGGTTTGGCTTGCAGGCTTAACAACGATCGTGCAACCAGCAGCCAGAGCGGCACCGGCTTTGCGTGTAATCATCGCTGCTGGGAAGTTCCAAGGAGTGATCGCCCCCACTACACCCACGGGCTGCTTGGTAACGACGATGCGCTGATTGGCATTGGCTGCAGGAATCGTTTCACCGTAAACGCGACGAGCCTCTTCAGCAAACCAACGTAGAAAGCTCGCAGCGTAAACGATTTCACCTTCAGCTTCTTTGACCGGCTTACCTTGCTCATGCGTCATGAGAAGCGCGAGATCCTGCTTATGTTCGAGCATCAAATCATGCCATTTGAGCAACAAGTCCGCCCGCTCTTGAGCAGTTAGCGCCCGCCATGCCGGCAGTGCTGCATCGGCTGCCTCGATGGCACGCTCGGTTTCCGCTCTACCCAGTCGAGGGATATCCCCTACTGGCTCGCCGGTAGCGGGATTCGTGACGTTGATTTGCTCACCGCTGTCAGCGGCTACCCAACTGCCATCGATATAGGCAAATGGGCAATATAGCTGCGTTTCTCTCAGCGCTTCCATGACAGACTCCTGACCAAATGACGGCCTAATCGGCTCATTGACCCGTTCATGCTAAGACGAAACGACGCGTTTCACCAAACCTTTGATACAAAAGGTCAGCGCCACTCGGCCTAACTAATCAATGTCAAAAATTCCTGGCGAGTGGCTTGGTTACTGCGGAACCCTCCCAGCATGACGGAAGAGGTCATGCTCGAGTTCTGCTTTTCGACCCCACGCATCATCATGCAAAGGTGTCGAGCTTCGATGACGACCGCCACTCCTCGCGCCTGGGTGACTTGCTGCACCGCTTCTGCAATTTCTCTGGTCAGGTTTTCCTGAATCTGCATACGTCGCGCATACATGTCGACGATGCGCGCGAACTTGGACAAACCCAACACCTTGCCACTGGGCAAGTAAGCTATGTGGCACTTGCCAATAAATGGCAGCAAATGGTGCTCGCACATCGAGTAGAGCTCGATATCCTTGACCAACACCATTTCGTCGGTTTGTGATTCGAACACGGCGCCATTGACGATCTCTTCGAGCGACTGGTGATAACCAGCGTTCAAAAACTGCATGGCCTTAGCGGCTCGCTTGGGCGTATCTCTTAGGCCCTCGCGATCCGGGTTTTCACCCAAAGCGGTAATGATGTGACGGTAATGTTGGGCGATGTCGTCGGTCATGGTAGGCCTCATTAAACTGTGCTTGTTCGCTATCACTCAATCGCTTTGCAGCAATGTCATCGCGCCAGCGAGCCTCATTTTCGGCAAACTATTTTTAGCTTGCAGTGTTATCCGTTTAGCTGCCTTACCTAGCGTGCTAGCTGAACGCCTATCTTGGACAACCATCATGTACAAAAAATATACCTTAAAAAATTTATGTACAACAAGAACGGCCTATTAATCTATTTTAACGCACCTAAGCAGGCTGTGGCAGAGTGACACGCACCCCCCTTCGGCACTATAGGAGCTGTGCTATGCTATGGGCATCATTTTCCTGCTGACAATGCAGGTATCACTGTTGAGAGTAAGCCATGTCATTTAAATCATCGCCCTTTTGGCTAGCCGCCCTGCTGGGTACGTTATGGGTATCCTCCACTTATGCAGAAGAGTCGATGCTGACCTTGCCAAGCGGCGCAAAGGTGGGCGTTGAAGTCGTCGAGGCTCTGGCGTTCGATAATACCCAGTCACGTTATAGCGACATTCTTCTTCATCCAACGACCGCTAATGGGACCACAGACGCGCTTCCTGAATATTGCTTGCTGGTGGCGAACGCACAGCTAAACGGTGATCGCATACGTATTACCACGCAGGATGCCACCTGCATTGAAACCCATGATGCAGAAAGCGCCATTTACTCCGGCTCATTCTCTGCGAGCGCTTACGCCGAAGATGGCCAATATGGTATCCCCTGCGGTAACGGTGACTGCACGCTTGCACCTGGACAATCGTTCGTTCTTACGTTGGATGAAAGCATTCAGATCGCCGCGCAAGATAACCCCTCTGCCGAGATAAACGCGACTCGGCGTCAAGCCAATGGTGAAGGCGTGGCCAACCCAATTCCTGGCGAACGTCCTGATCCTGACCAAAGTATCGAAAACCCAGCGCCGACTGAACAGCCTAATTAACGCCTACTTTTTCATACCGCGGCCTTTCGTCGTTGAATACGAAAGGTCGCTGTGTCCTTTCCTCATCGTTGTTCGATGCTAGGCCAGCCACAATGGCGTTTCTAACTGAAGCAACTGCTGCTCGAGCTGTCGTATGTGTTGATCCCAGTAACCCGCTTCCGCCAACCAGGGAAATGCGCGAGGAAAAGCCGGGTCTTCCCAGCGACTAACCAACCAAGCCGCGTGTCGTGTGAGACGATACGCTCTTAAAGGCTCGATGAGTGACATTTGCTCATGCGGAAATGGCCTGGTTTCTTCGTACCCCTCGACGATTTCACTAAGCTGCGTGCGCCACTGCTGAGGCTCTTCCATGGGTAACAGCATCCAAACGTCCTGAATGGCAGGCGCCATCAAGCAGTCGTCGAAATCGACAAGATGGAAGTCTCCATCACGACCTAATACGTTACCTAAGTGGCAGTCACCGTGAGCCCGAATCATACACTCAGCGCTCAACGCTACGCTCTCTAAATGTTGACGTATCTTATTCACTACCCGTTGATAAGCGCGCGCCTGATGGTCATTCAGCCACGGGCTTGCCAGAACACGCCGCTCGGCATCACTGACACCTTCCGCTAGCCGCAGCGTGTCACGGTGCTGAAAAGGGGCTTGCGCTGCCACTTCGTGAAGCCGTCCTAACACCTCCCCTAAGGCAAACAAGTGGTCCGGGTTATCCAACTCCGGCGCTTGACCAGAGCATTGAGAAAACAGCGCAAAACGAAATGGCCCAAACGTATGCAAAGATCTGCAATGCGCATCTCGCCAAGGTGCGACGACAGGCACGCCTGCCTGGGTCAATTCGGTTAAGAACGCGTGCTCTTCTTCGATCGCTTCGTTGGACCAACGTCCCGGCCGGTAAAATTTCACGACCCAACGGGCACCCGTGTCATCACGGAACATCAGCACACGGTTTTCATAGCTATTCAAAGCAAAGGGTTCCCCTGAAGGCCAGATACCGATTGACTCTATTGCCGACATGACGAGGTCAGGTGACAGCGCACTAAACGGATGCGACATAAATGACTCCTTAAAAGAGCTGACTAGTTTATCAACTCTTCTGAAAGGGTGTGCGAGCAGCTGCCCATACGTCCACGCGCTTCGCACCCTGTGCCAGCGCAGCGGCGGCCAAGGCATGGCCGGTTGCCCCTGTGGTGACTACATCATCGACGATGGTGACATGTTCAGGTATGCCCCCCTCCATCCTAAAGGCGTCGCTTACGTTTCGGCGCCGCTCTTTACGATTCAAAGAGCGTTGTGAAGGCATCTGTTTGATACAACGCGCTCGAAGGACTGGCATACCCGTGCTCTTGCCGAGCCGTTTGGCCAGCCAATGTGCTTGATTAAAGCCACGTTCTTTAGCCCGCGCTGGAAACATGGGGACTGGAAGCAAAGCGTTACCCAACGCGGGCGGTGGTTGTGAAAGCATCAAATTCACTAGCAACTGACCGGCACGAGGCGACGCCTGAAATTTGAAATCATGCACTAGTTGCGACACAACCTCTTGATAGCAAAGTGCTGCAGTGGTGATCGTAAAGCTCGGCGGCTCTACCAAACAGTGGCCGCAGCGACTCTCACCGGCGCCCAAAAGCGGTTC
The DNA here is from genome assembly GCF_012427705.1 of Vreelandella piezotolerans. NCBI lineage: Bacteria > Pseudomonadati > Pseudomonadota > Gammaproteobacteria > Oceanospirillales > Halomonadaceae > Vreelandella > Vreelandella piezotolerans. Next base: position 2,033,266 of record NZ_CP048602.1, read on the forward strand.
GGCACACTGCTCGCAGCTCACTCGATTCCAAGGCAGTTGCGCATAGCACTCCTCACACCATCCGCTTTCAGTTGCTCGAGAGCACAAACAAAAGGCGCAGTAACCTGGCAAACCTCGCTTAAGCCACTGATTCATGACCATGGTCCATTTCATCATTGTATGTACATCCCATGTCTGACAGTCAAAATAGCAGCGCATCGTGATTGACATTAACGCAGAAGTTGATAATATATGCCTCGTCTTCTGCGGATGTGGTGGAATTGGTAGACACGCTAGATTTAGGTTCTAGTGCCGTAAGGTGTGGGAGTTCGAGTCTCCCCATCCGCACCAATTTAAAATGTAAAACCTCAAAGGATTCGGTAGCGCATAGCTAGCCGAATTTTTTTGTTTTCAACTCCCCTTCATCGTATCAACCTAACTAGCTGACTTCGCCCTTTTTTTAGGCTACGTTATCGGTCAATCTACGCCGTCAATTTTGAGAAGGATCTCAACTTATGCAATGGCTGAACGACAATGCTCAGGCAATTTCTGCAGTGGCCAGTATTTGTACACTGTTCGTATGGGTGTTTTACGCGCAACTGCTCTATAACGGCTACGTGCGACAACGCCGACCTCGCATCATCGTCAATCGGGGTAAAGGTATCGGCACCAAAGCCCTGTGCTTGATCAGCAATATGAGCAGTGAGGCTATCTATATTCAACACTTGGTCGCCGTCCTGCACACTCGCGAAGGAGTGTATGAATTGGATGTCGTCGAGTATCAGCAGCAAAGCGGGGATGACAACGAAGAGTGCTACCGCACCCATCAGGGGCCTTTGGCATCGGGAGATTATTTGCACATACAGTCGTTTGGCTCGATCGTGGATCAGTTGGTTCAGCACTGGAAGCTAGACCAAGGCACCTTGCAAGAGCAAACACCAGAGCTCGAGATACGAGTCATCGCAATTTATGGCTCCGAAGATATGCCGGTCGGTGCCTCGAGGCGCTTTGCTTTGGATTTAAACGCGGATCCGCTCCACCAACTCACGCCGCTTAAAGTAGATACCGAGCGCATGAACAGTCGGCGCGATCGCAAGCGAGTACTGGAGTGGGCAAAAGCCATCGAGATGCATAAAGCACAATGATGTGCGCACCTAATTAAAAGGCGGGGACGTTCCTATGAAACCTATCATTGCACTCGTTTGGTTAGGCGCGCTGAGTACCCTCTCGTTCGGTGTGCATGCGGATGAGGAAGACAGCGACTTACCTGACTGGGCCGAAGAACGGGTAGAACCTTTCCGCGCCCGCATCGGCAATTGGGTCGACAATACGTCTCGTAATATTGATGCTTTTTTTGGCGGTGAACACTCGGCCACTGTCCAAAACAAGTCCTACTTACGTTTAGGCCAAGAAATCGACTGGATGGAAGGTGACGGCACCAACGGTGACATTAGCGTTCGTTATCGCATCGACCTGCCCACCACCGAGGAGCGTTTGAGACTCGTGGTCGAGAGCGATCCAGAAGAGTCGCAGGGTACGCTAGCCGATCAAGGTTCGGGTCGCCTCTACAATGATCAGAGAGACCGCAGCACGTCTACATTTGGCCTCGACTGGTTAGAAAGCCGTGATAAACGAGAAAATTGGAGCAATCGGATAGGCGCAGGTATTCGCCTACGTATGCCACTCGACCCGTATGTTCGTTTCACTAGCGAGCGGCTGTGGGACATTGGCGACGGCCCCTGGCAGCTGGAGTCCTTCAACCGTCTATCCTGGTTCAATAATGAAGGCTATTCGGCACGCACGACGTGGGACATAGGTCGCCCACTCTCCGAAAATAGACATTTGCGCTTTATCACTACCGTCCAATGGCGAGAGGAAGAAGACAAGCTGGAGTTTAGCGAAGTCGCTCAGCTCAATCAGCGTCTGAACGACCGCAGTGCACTACGTCATTCAGCCATTGCGATTGGTGAAAGCGCTTCCAATCCACGCATGACCAACTATTACCTACAAACCCGCTACCGTCGCGATCTTCACAAAGGCATTCTGTTTGGCGATGTCATACCAGAGCTGCATTTTCAGCGCGAGGATAGTTACGACCCCCGCTGGGCAATGACACTGCGTTTAGAAATGTACTTTCAGCGTGATATTCAGCGAGACTACTTTCAATTCTAACCGCAGCGTCGTCATCGGTAAGCGGTTTTAAAGCCGCAACCCCCCATCACATTCGATAATGCGTGCGGTGAAATAATCATTATCAAAAATGAACGCGACACTTTGAGCAATATGATCCGGCTCGCCTAAATGCTTTAACGGAACGTTAGATTCGATTCTTTCTAACATATCGGGACGCATCGAGGCCGTCATCTCGGTTTCGATAAAGCCAGGCGCGACGGTACCGGTGCGCACCCCGTAGCGCGCCAACTCTTTTCCCCACGTAACGGTTAGGGCATGCACTCCCGCTTTGGCGGCAGCGTAATTGCTTTGCCCCATATTGCCCGCGCGAGAAATGCTGGAAATATTGACGATAACGCCGTCATGTCCCGCCTCGACCATCTGGGCCGCCGCCTCACGACCGCATAAGAATACCCCCGTCAAATTAACGTCCAGTACGCGCTGCCACGAGGAGAGTGACATGCGTTTTTCAACGACGCCATCTCTAGCTTTGATCAATAGGCCATCATCGGTAATCCCAGCATTGTTCACACAGCCACTGACCGGGCCCATTCGATCGGCGATATCGGCAAACGCACGCTCGACGGATGCCTCATCTGCAACGTTGACTACGAAAGCCTGAGCGGTCACCCCCTCTGCACTTAAAGCAGACACCGCCCCATCCAGGGCCTCAGCACTCATATCCAACAGCGCAAGATGGGCTCCTTGTCTACCTAACCGTTGCGCAATAGCAAACCCAAGGCCTCGAGCGCCCCCCGTTATTGCAATCACTTTCTTGTCCACTTGCATCTCTCTCTCCTTAGCAGGTTTGTCTGCCGAATTGACAACCCATCCAGCACGCCTTGCCTTTCTTTTTGCATTGCAGCATAGAAGAGCCCACGAAAAATATCGAGCCCACCAGGGCGTTGGGACACTCATGGGACTGCTTGTTTTTTATATTTCTGTCACCATATCCGTTAATTACGACCGTCTTGGAGCTGGCTATGCCTATTCTTCTCTTTATATCGCTCTTTACGCTACTGGACTTTGTGCTGCTTTTTTCAATCGGCAGCCAGATAGGCTTATTGGCCACACTGATATTTGTGTTAAGCACCGGCTTCATCGGACTTCACCTCATTCGCAAGGAAGGTGTCTCCACCTTCGCCCGCGCCCGACAGCGCATGCAAATGGGTGAAATCCCCTCTCAGGAGCTACTGACTGGCGCCGCCCTCATCTTTGGTGGCGCTCTTTTGCTTGCCCCAGGGTTCCTATCCGACGCGCTGGGTATCGCCTGCTTGATTCCCAACGCTCGCCAACTACTCATGAAAGCCCTGACCTGGGTTGGTTTAAAAAGCGCTTCGCATCGGCACAAGTATCAGCGTGGCGCAGAAGACTGGGGGCGGTCGAACGAACAGCCCTCCTCCCATCGTGAAGAAGGCCCTATCGAAGGTGAATTCATAAGCGGTGACGATGAGCCGCGCCGTCGCTAAGTCATTCACCTGATTGCCAAAGGTGGCGAGGTATTTTTTTTCATACCTACCCCTTGAAAGGCGTTGGGCAGCCCCCACTTTTGTGTCAGCACACAGGTTCGGCGAAGGCTTTGCTTTCGCCATTGACATGAAGGCAGCACGCCTTCGCTTTCCGAGGGCTGAGCCCGCGGAAATCCCTTTAAGCTAACTGCCCCTTTTGGGCTTTGACGAACCTCAGGAGAACGTGAGCATGAATATCCGTCCTTTGCACGATCGCGTCGTCATCCGTCGCGTGGAAGAAGAGCAGAAAACCGCTGGCGGCATCGTGCTACCGGGTAATGCGCAGGAAAAACCCACGCGTGGTGAAGTTCTGGCCGTTGGTAATGGCCGTATTCTGGATAACGGCGATGTACGTCCACTGGATGTAAAAGTGGGCGATACGGTGATTTTTAAAGACGGCTTTGGCGTTGAGAAGCAAAAAATCAACGGCGAAGAAGTTCTGATCATGAGCGAAGCCGATATTCTGGCCGTCGTCGAAGGCTAATCCGACTCGGCTAATTACTTTCCCATTTTTATTTTAATTGTTAGGAAGTAACGAACATGGCAGCTAAGCAAGTTAAGTTCTCCGATGATGCTCGCAAACGCATGGCACGTGGTGTCGACGTCCTGGCGAACGCCGTTAAAGTCACGCTGGGCCCGAAAGGCCGCAACGTGGTATTGGACAAATCCTTCGGCGCGCCGACCGTCACTAAAGACGGTGTCTCTGTCGCAAAAGAGATCGAACTGAAAGACAAGTTCGAGAACATGGGCGCCCAGATGGTGAAAGAAGTCGCTTCCAAGACTTCCGACGCCGCCGGTGACGGTACCACCACGGCCACCGTTCTGGCACAGGCCATCGTAGCGGAAGGCCTGAAAGGCGTGACCGCGGGCATGAACCCGATGGATTTGAAACGCGGTATTGACCAAGCCGTGACCGCAGCGGTCAAAGAGATTCAGGCGATGTCCGTGCCCTGCACCGACACCAAGTCCATTGCGCAGGTAGGCACGATCTCTGCCAACGGCGACAAGCGCATTGGCGAAATCATCGCCGAAGCGATGGAAAAAGTCGGTAAAGAAGGCGTCATCACCGTTGACGAAGGTCGCGGTTTCGAAGACGAATTGGAAGTGGTCGAAGGTATGCAGTTCGACCGCGGCTACCTCTCGCCCTACTTCGTCACCAACCAAGACACCATGACCGTCGAGCTGGAAGATCCGTACATCCTGCTCGTCGACAAGAAGATCTCCAACATTCGCGAACTGCTGCCGGTGCTGGAAGCCGTTGCCAAGCAAGGCAAGCCGCTGGCCATCATCGCCGAAGATATCGAAGGCGAAGCGCTGGCAACGCTGGTCGTGAACAACATGCGTGGCATCGTGAAAGTCGCGGCTGCCAAAGCACCTGGCTTCGGCGACCGTCGCAAAGCTATGCTGCAGGATATCGCTATCCTGACGAACGGCACCGTGATCTCCGAAGAAGTAGGTCTGACCCTTGAGCAGGCGAACCTGGATCACCTGGGTACTGCCAAGCGCATGACCATGTCCAAAGAGAACACCACCATCATCGATGGCGCAGGTGCCGAGGACGACATCGAAGCGCGCGTTAACCAAATCCGCGCGCAAATCGAAGAAACGTCCTCTGACTACGACAAAGAGAAGCTGCAAGAGCGCGTTGCCAAACTGGCAGGCGGCGTTGCCGTTATCCGCGTCGGTGCGGCGACCGAAGTCGAAATGAAAGAGAAGAAGGCCCGCGTCGAAGATGCGCTGCACTCGACTCGCGCTGCCGTAGAAGAAGGCGTCGTACCTGGCGGCGGTACTGCCCTGGTTCGCGTGATGGCCAAAGTACAGGGCCTGACCGGTGACAACGAAGATCAGAACCACGGTATCAACATGGCGCTGCGTGCCATGCAGGCACCGCTGCGTCAGATCGTCACCAACGCGGGCGAAGAAGCCGCTGTGGTCATCAATCGCGTCAAAGATGGTGAAGGCAACTTCGGTTACAACGCGCAAACCAGCGAGTACGGCGACCTGTTCGAAATGGGTGTTCTCGACCCGGCAAAAGTAACCCGCACTGCGTTGCAGTCTGCTGGTTCCGTTGCTGGCCTGATGATCACCACCGAGTGCATGATCGCCGACGACCCGGAAGAGAAAGAAGCTGCCCCGGATATGGGTGGCATGGGCGGTATGGGTGGCATGGGCGGCATGATGTAATGCACCCATGAGCCTAACGCTCTGACGTTGGACGTCATCAAGAACCCCGCTTCGGCGGGGTTCTTTTATTAGTACCGACGTCATGGCGTCATAAAGCGTGCTACCATCACCGGCTTTATTTGGCAGCTTTTAGGTTCGACTTCTCGTGCTTTCCAATATTCGTATCGTGCTGGTGCAAACGTTCCACCCGGGCAACATAGGCGCAACAGCCCGCGCCATGAAAACCATGGGGCTGACGGAGCTCGTGCTGGTCAATCCTCGTACCTTCCCCGATGAAGAAGCCACTCGCCTAGCCGCCGGTGCAACGGACGTATTAGAAAACGCTCGCTGCGTAAAGACACTCGAAGAGGCCGTGAACGACTGCGTGCAAGTGGTCGGTGCCAGCGCTCGGCTGCGCAGCATGCCGCTGCCCCATTTCGACGAGCCTGACGAGATGGCCCAGCAAGTCATCGACAACGCCCATCATGCCCCGGTGGCCCTGGTGTTTGGCCGCGAACGCTCCGGGTTGACCAACGATGAGATTCGCTGCTGCAGCCACCAAGTCAGCATTCCCGCCAATCCCGAGTACGGCATTCTCAATCTATCGCAAGCGGTCCAGATTCTTGCCTACGAAGTGCATCGCGCCTGGCGCAAGCGCGACGTCAGCGGTTTTGAGTATCAGCGCCCGCTGGAAGCCACGCCGCCTAGCCGCGAACAGTTTGGCTATTTCCAGGAACATCTTGGCCGCTTGATGCAGCAAAGCGGTTTTTTAACCCAGCCCCACGCCCGTACCGAAGAGCAACTTCAAACGCTGTTTGCCCGTGCACAGCCTAGCCGCAAAGAGCTGTCCCTACTCCGTGGTCTGCTAAGTGCCTTTGAAGCGCACTTGCCTAAACAGTAACGTCTTATCCACTCAACGCGCTTTCATCAAGCACTTCCATCAAAAAAGGGCAGCCTCAGCGCTGCCCTTTTGGTAAGTATTGAGTGTGCTTAAAGCGTCATGGCCGCCAGCCAGCCAAACGCAATCAGCGGAAGATTATAGTGCAGGAACGTGGGCACCACGCTATCCCACATATGGTCGTGCTGACCGTCTACGTTCAAGCCTGAGGTGGGCCCCAAAGTGGAATCCGAGGCTGGCGACCCCGCATCGCCCAAGGCGGCAGCGGTGCCCACCAGCACTACAGTCGCCATGGGTGAGAAACCAAACTGCACGGCCAGCGGTACGAAGATCGCCGCAATGATGGGAATGGTTGAGAACGAAGAGCCGATGCCCAGGGTAATGAACAGGCCGACCAGCAGCATGACCAAAGCGGCCAAGCCACGATTATCGCCAAACAGATCGAAGGCACCCGCAACCAGCGAGTCGATATCGCCGGTGGCTTTCATGACTTCCGCAAAGCCTGCCGCCGAAATCATGATAAAGCCAATCAAAGCCATCATCCGCATACCGCTGGTGAACAGATCATCAGCCTCGCGCCATTTGAAAATACCACCCAATGACAGCAAGCCGATACCCACCAAGCCTCCAACGATCATCGAGCCGGTGTAGAGCTGAAGGCCTAACGCTGCCACGATCGCCACGCCTGACATGACTAACCCTAAGAGGTGCGGTTCGACAGGCGTGTGCGTCTGGCCATTGGGCGCGGCCACGTCCTTACTCGCGTAGCTACGCTGGCCGCGGTAGCTAAACAGTAGGGCGACCAACAGGCCCATGGCCATGCCGCCCACCGGAAGCGCCATGGCCATGGGCACCATGCCACGCGAGATCTCAAGCCCTAGTGGCTCTCCGGCACTGTTGAGATTGGCTAACAGAATATCGTTCAAGAAGATCGCCCCGAATCCTACCGGCAGCAGCATATAGGGTGCCGTAAGACCAAAGGTCAAAGCGCAGGCCACGGCGCGGCGGTCGAGTTGCAGACGATTCATCACCGCCAGCAGCGGTGGAATCAGCACGGGAATGAACGCGATATGGACCGGAATGGCATTTTGTGAGGAGATCGCGACCAGCAGTACGGCCACCAGCAGCAGCATCTTCACCCGTGCTTGGTGGGCGGCGGTCGCTTCTTTACCCAACAGAGTGATCAATCGGTTCGCCAGCATGTCCGGCAACCCAGAACGAGAGATGGCCACGGCAAAAGCGCCTAACGTTGCGTACGCCAGCGCCACCTGAGCGCCCCCACCGACGCCCTCGTTGAACGCGCTGAGCGTATCGTCTAGGGAAAGGCCTCCGACCAGCCCCCCTACCAACGCACCAACCACCAGTGCGAAAACGACGGACACGCGAAGAAGTGACAGTGCCACCATGACGAGCACTGCAAGAATTACTGCATTCATGGAAATACCCAGGGTTATTGGAAGGTCATCAACGCCAAAGGTGGCGGATTTTAACAGATGGGGCGCGCTTAATCAGGCGAAAGTGACGCTCTCTTTTGGTTACGACTTTAGTCACAACGCTATTGCTGCTATGCAACATTATGCCTAGTATCCCGGCCTTTGTTTAAACGCACCGCTTACTAAATTAACAAATGCTTAGGAGCCTGTATGGGCATGCTCGCCATTATTATTTCGTTGTCGCTATTGATGCTGCTTGCCTATCGCGGCATTTCTGTCCTCCTCCTTGCGCCGTTGATGGCCGCGTTAGCGGTTTTACTATCAGGCGACGGTGCTTTTTTACTGCCCATTTACACCGATACCTTCATGGGCGCCCTGGGCAACTATGTCATGCAGTTCTTCCCTCTCTTCTTGCTGGGCGCGCTCTTCGGCCAGTTGATGGCAGACTCAGGCGCCGCCCAGTCGATCTCCAATGGCATCGTCAAACGGTTGGGTACCCATCACGTGGTACTGACGGTGGTCATGGCCTGTGCCGTTCTGACCTATGGCGGTGTCTCGCTGTTCGTCGTGGCCTTTGCCATTTACCCGATCAGCCGTGAACTGTTCCGCCAGGCCAATGTGCCCAAGCGCCTTATCCCCGCCTCCATCGCTCTAGGCTCCTTCACCTTTACCATGACGGCGCTGCCCGGCACGCCAGCCATCCAAAACGCGATTCCCATCCCTTACTTTGGCACCAACAGCTTCGCGGCACCGGGGCTTGGCATCATTGCTGGGTCGATCATGCTAGGTTTAGGAACGTTCTACCTTCAATCCCGAGTCAAGAAAGCCGCTGCTCAAGGGGAGGGTTACGGTACCCACACGGAACGTGAAACCGATACCCACAGCGACACTGACACAGCACCCGGCATGCCGCTGGCCATCGCGTTGATTCCACTGGTTATGGTGATTGGCCTCAATGCCCTCTTTACTTACGGGGTATTCCCGGCCATGGACCTGAGCTTCATCAGCGACGCGTTCGATAACGTCACACCCAGCCGACAGACCGGGCTTTGGGCCATTCTGATTGCCCTGCTGAGCGCCTCGGCTTGGCTGATCATCACCCGCTGGCACCACTGGCAAGACTTGAAAGTCACCATCAATCAAGGCTGCTTTGGTTCACTGCTACCTATTTTCAACACGGCCTCTGAAGTGGGTTACGGCGCGGTCATCGCCAGCTTGGCAGGCTTTGCCATCCTTCGCGATGCGGTGCTCAATGTTTCCCCCGGTAACCCCCTCATCTCCGAAGCCATGGCGATGAGCGTGCTGGCAGGCATCACCGGCTCCTCCTCCGGCGGGCTCTCCATTGCACTCCAAACCTTGGGTAGCGAGTATCTGGACATGGCGCAACAGGCTGGCATCGACCCAGAGCTCATGCACCGCGTGGCGACGCTGGCTGCGGGCGGCATGGATACGCTCCCCCACTCCGGCGCCGTCATCACACTTCTGGCCATTTGCGGGCTGACCCACCGCCAGTCGTATGGCAATGTCGCCATGGTCACCATCGTGCTCCCCATCGCCGCGCTGATGAGTGTGATTACGCTCGGCACCCTATTTGGAAGCTTCTAAAGTCGCCAATGCCATGCGATAGTTGATTAACGCGTTAACCAATCCACCATAAGAGACGTGCCATGGCCCTCAAGAAACACCACACGCTGCTGTTGATCGTGCTCGCCAGCTTGGTTATTTCTACGGCCATGGGGCTGCGTCATGGGTTCGGGCTGTTTCTCGAGCCCATGAGCAGCGATTTCGGCTGGGGGCGCGGCGTCTTTGCGTTCGCACTGGCCGTCCAAAACCTCATTTGGGGGCTGTCCCAGCCGTTTACCGGGGCGCTGGCCGACCGTTTTGGCGCGGCCAAAATCATCGTGGCGGGCGGCATCCTCTACGTACTGGGGCTCTGCTTCATGAGCCTTTCGACCAGCGCGCTCGGCATGACCGTCAGCGCGGGTCTGCTGATTGGCTTCGGCCTATCGGGAACGACGTTTTCGGTGATTCTGGGCGCCGTCGGCCGGGCCGTTCCCGCTGAGAAGCGCAGCATGGCCATGGGGATCGTCAGTGCGGCGGGCTCGTTTGGTCAATTTGCCATGCTGCCCGGCACGCTGGGATTGATCGAGTGGCTAGGCTGGTCCTCTGCGCTCCTGGCCATGGGGGCGATTGCCGCACTCATGATACCGCTGGGCGCGATGCTCAAAGACCGGCCCAGCCCCAAGGCACTGGGCGACTTGAGCCTGCGCGATGCGCTTAACCAAGCGGCGGGGCAAAAAGGATTTTGGCTACTTTGCCTGGGCTTTTTCGTCTGCGGCTTCCAAGTGGTGTTCATTGCGGTCCACTTGCCAGGCTACCTGTTCGATAACGGCTTGGCCGTCCAAGTCGGCACCACGGTGCTCGCGCTGGTGGGTCTGTTCAATATCGTGGGCACCTACACCGCTGGCTGGATGGGGGGTATCTGGTCGAAACCGCGCCTGTTGAGCTGGCTTTACCTCATCCGGGGCGTGATCATCACGGCCTTTATCGCCCTGCCCCTGACGACGACCAGCGCTTATCTCTTCGGGATCGCCATGGGGCTGTTATGGCTCTCCACCGTTCCGCTCACCAACGGTATCGTCGCATCGGTGTTTGGCGTTCGCCATCTCTCCATGTTGGGCGGCATCGTGTTTCTCTTTCATCAGCTGGGCTCGTTCATGGGCGTGTGGCTGGGTGGATTTTTGTACGACCTCACCGGCCACTACGATACGGTGTGGCAGATTGCCATCGTGCTATCCGTGGTCGCCGCCGCGCTCCACTGGTTCATCAGTGAGAAGCCGCTGGCACGCCCCTCTGCGGGACAGGTGATGACATGATGCGTTCCAGTCTATGGTGGAGTTTGATTGCTCTACCGATAGTGAGTGGCTTGATATTGCTGGCATGGTGGGGCTGGCACACATTAGACCCTTCGATGCTGCTGTTAGGCAGCCAACTTTGTTGACCAGAGAACACTCGCAACGTGTCCTAGATCAAAAGAGACGACATGCGTAACCATTACACTAATGAGCATAGACGTATCAGCCATTGAAAAAGGGCGCTAATGAACTTTATTCACTCTCTCGCCCTGCAGCTCAAAAACAGCCTTCGGGATTTGCTACCCGTTGTGCTGGTTATGAGCTTCTTTCAAACGCTCGTCATCCAACAACCTCTTCCCGATACATTGGCGCTTTTCGATTTAGCACTAGGGCTACTGTTTGTAGTGATCGGGCTAACGCTCTTCATCAAGGGGCTAGAGCTGGGACTGTTTCCTTTAGGAGAGAACCTCGCACGTGCTTTCGTTCATAAAGGTTCTGTCGTTTGGCTCCTTCTATTTGCTTTTGCACTGGGGTTTGGATCCACCGTCGCAGAGCCAGCACTGATTGCCGTGGCGGCTCGCGCAGCGATTGTCGTCTCCGAAAGCGGTCTGATCGAGAATAGCAGTCTCGCACAAACGTCCTTTGCGTTTACGCTCCGCATGATCGTAGCGCTTTCCGTAGGCACCGCCGTGGTCGTTGGCGTACTGCGTATCTTTAAAGGCTGGCCGCTGCATTTGATGATCATTGGTGGTTATATTCTTGTACTGCTCTTGACGCTGTTAGCGCCTGCTGAACTCGTTGGCATTGCTTATGATTCGGGCGGTGTCACGACATCCACCATTACCGTCCCTCTTGTTACGGCACTCGGTGTTGGCTTGGCCACGGCCATCAAAGGCCGCAACCCTATGCTGGACGGCTTTGGTTTGATTGCATTTGCTTCCGTTATGCCCATCATTTTCGTATTGCTTTTCGGTATTGTTGGCCTTGATCTCGTTGCAGAGGGAAGATCATGAATATGCTGGCTATTTTTTGGGGCACGCTACGCGATATTCTTCCCATTGTGGCGATTATTTTTGGCTTCCAATATTTGGTGATCCGCAAGCCGGTCAAACGGTTTCTAAAGGTCGCTGTTGGTTTTTTCATGGTATGGGTGGGACTCTCTTTCTTTTTGATAGGGCTAGAGCAAGCCCTGTTTCCCATGGGTGAGTTGATGGCCAGCCAATTGACGCACCCCGATTTTCTACCTGCCATGACAGAGGGTGCTCAGCGGCATTGGAGCGACTACTACTGGGTCTATATTTTCGCGTTTACGATTGGCGCAAGCACCACGATTGCCGAGCCATCGCTGATCGCGGTGTCGATCAAAGCTGGCGAAATATCCGGCGGTACGATCAACCCTTTCACCCTACGGCTCGCCGTTGCCCTCGGCATGGCCTTTGGAATCACCCTGGGCGCATGGCGTATCGTCATGGGCCTACCTTTGCAGTGGTTCGTGCTGGGTGCCTACTGCTTAGTGATTGTCCAAACCCTACGATCCCCAAAGTCGATTATCCCTCTTGCATTCGATTCCGGGGGCGTCACGACATCGACCATTACCGTGCCGATCATCGCCGCGCTAGGTCTTGGATTGGCCTCTTCGATACCCGGTCGTAGCGCGTTAATGGATGGCTTTGGAATGATCGCGCTTGCCTGCCTATTCCCTATTATAACGGTGATGGGATACGCCCAAATTGCTCGATGGCAAAGCAATAGGCCATCGAAAATACAGCCACTCTCAGGCACGTCAGTGACAAAGCCTCATCAAGGAGATACCCATGCGCTTTAAACTCATTGTCGCGCTTGTAGAAGATGAGCTAAGCGACCAGATACTTCAGGCAGCTAGAGATGCTGGAGCTACTGGCGCCACTGTCATCAATAACGCGCGTGGCGAAGGCTTAAAAAAAGCAAAAGGCATTTTTGGCATGGACATTACGTCGCAACGCGACGTGCTGCTCTTTTTAGTGGAGGAGCATATTAGCCGTTCAATTCTCGAAGCGATCGCGGAAGTGGGTGCGTTTGACGACACGTCGGGAACAGGCATCGCCTTTCAGCTAGACGTCGAGGATGCAGTAGGCGTCGCACACCAAGTGAAATCCCTCGAAGATGCATTCGATCAACCGCTAGGCTAGAGAGAGGCTTTAACAATGGCAAGCCCATCACTGACGGAGCGCACTGCCCAGGACGTTATGCACTCACGCTATGTGACGACCGATGGTTTTATGACCGTTACTGACGGCATTGAACTAATGAGGCAATACGATGCCACCGCTATTATCGTTGATAGGCGCGATGAGAAAGATGAACTGGGGCTAGTGTTAGCCTCTGATATTGCTAAAAAAGTGCTCGCAGTCAATCGCTCTGCAGACCGTGTAAGCCTTTACGAAATCATGAGCAAACCGATCATTAGCGTCCGTCCGGAAATGAATATTCGCTATTGCGCTCGCCTGTTTGCTCAGTTTGGTTTATCCCAAGCACCGGTCGTGGATGCAAAACACAGCGTCATTGGGATCATCGACTACCCACGGCTCGTCATCGGGTGGGAAACTAATTAGCGCCGCCCAAGCTCCGATGCCGCCAAAGCCGCATCAGCACACCGTGCTTGGGCGAAAACAGCAGCGCCGTGAAGAAGCACCCCGTTGCCACCAAGACGATGGTGCCACCGGACGCTACATCAAACGCAAACGACAGCCATAGCCCCAACACCGCAGACCCTACCCCAATGCCCACGGAGATGAACAGCATCGTTTTGAAGCGGTCGGTCAGCAAGTGGGCCGTGGCGCCCGGGGTAATCAGCATGGCCACCACGAGGATGATACCGACGGTTTCCAAACTGGCCACGATGGTGAGCGTGAGCAGCAGAATCAAACCGTAATGAATCACGCCGGTATTGAAGCCGAGTGCCTGCGCCTGAGTCGGATCGAAGGCGTAGAGCATGAGCGGACGATAAGCTAGCCATACCATCAGCAGCGCAACGAGGCTGGCCGCCAACGTGAGCAGTAGTGCCGACTGTTGCACTCCGAGCACGTTGCCGAACAGAATATGCATCAAGTGGGTGCTGGAGGCGATTTTACTGATCAGCACGACGCCCAGCGCAAATGCCCCGGTAAACATGATGCCCATGGCGGCATCGGATTTGATCCGTGTATGCCGTTCGATCGCCCCAATGCCGAGCGACGTCAGCGCTCCTGTGACGAAGGCACCGATAAAAAAAGGCAGGCCCAGCAGGTAGGCAACCGCCACCCCAGGCAGCACCGCATGAGAGATCGCATCCCCCAGCAACGACCAACGCTTGAGCACGACGTAACACGAAAGCATGCCGCAGATGGCTCCCACCATCATCGACGTGAGCAGCGCGCGCTGCATGAACGCGTACTGAAACGCCTCTGATACGCTGTCGGGCATTAGATTCACGGGCACCATCAGCGCCGCGATGAGCCCCGCCACCAGCGCACTACTCCAACCATCCAACGTTTCTAACATTCGAGTCGCCTATTCTTTGCTGGCAAATGCAGGAAGGCGGACACGCTCGACATCCGCTGGAGAATTTGCAATAGAACTCACCGCAAGTTCGGCCAACTTGCTATCGCTCAGCATTTCGTCGGGCGCGCCCTCGCCGCGAATGAATCGATTGATCAGTACCACATGGTCCACGTAGCGACGCGCGCCCGGCATATCGTGCGTCACCATCACGATGGTTCGTCCGGCTTCGCGTTCGCGTTTGAGCACGTCGAGAATGAGTCGCTCGCTAGGTGGGTCGACCCCCGCGAGCGGCTCATCGAGCAGCAGGATACTCGCCTCTTGCGCTAACGCACGCGCTAGCAGCACGCGTTTTTTTTGTCCGCCCGATAAGGCCCCGATCGGCCGCTCGGCATATGCCAGCATATCAACGTCGTCTAACGCCTTTTCCACCGCATCACGATGCCGTGACGAATGCCAACGCGCAGGCAGCAGCCTCCGCCACCACGCATCTTGACGCATGTGGCCATAGCGGGCGCTCATCACGGTTTCCCACACCGAAATAGGGAAGTCCCACTCGATGGCCTCTCGCTGGGCCATGTAGGCAATGCGCCCGGCTTTTCGATGGTGCTCGATGTCTTGACCAAATGCCGTCACGCGGCCGCGTAAGGGTTTCATACTACCGGTCAGCACGTGAAACAGCGTCGACTTGCCTGCACCGTTCGGCCCGACGATGGCCGTCCAACGCCCGCTTGGCAGCGAGAGGTGAATGTCCTCTAGCACGGGCTGACGCTGGTAAGCCGCATAGACACCGCTTACATCGATGGCGCTGGCTGGTTGAGACGGTAGTGAGGACATCGTGATTTACTCGCTAGCCAAGTAGCGACGCAGCAAGGCAACGTTATGACGCTGCATGGCAAAGTAGTCGGCAGCCTCCCCGTCAGGCTCACTCAACGAGTCGACATACAGCGGCCCGGCAACGGGCAGCCCCGTATCACGTGCGATACTGGTCACATGGCGGTCAGAAATCGTGCTTTCCCAAAACAGTGCCGCCGGTTGACGCTCGTTGATTCGATCGATGACCCGCATCAACTGACGCGGAGAGCCCTCTGTTTCGGCATTGGTCCCCCAAATGCCGTCGTGCTCGAACCGATACGCGTCGGCGAAGTAGAGAAAGGCTGCTTCACTGGAGAGCAGCACGCGGCGCTCTTCGGGAATGGCTTCGAGCGTTTCTTGGAGCTCGACATGTAGGTCGTGCAGTTGCGCTTCCAGTGCCGCTGCACGCTGCTGAATCGCATCGGCTTGATGGGGCAGGCTATCCTCCAACGTGTTGGCAATGGCTTGCACATAGGCACTGGCAGCCCGCGGGTCCATCCACAGGTGTGGGTCCACGTCGCCTTCCATCTCACCGGTGACGATCGTTTGCGTCGGGTAACCCGACGCCTCTGCCACGGCGATCATAGGTATGTCATCGTTGACCGTCGCCGATACTTGGCGCATCCACTGCTCGAGCTGATAGCCGTTATAAAAAACGATGTCGGCGTCCTCGAGCGCAGCAAAATTATCTGGGGTGAGCTCCCACTCGTGCACTTCGGCGTTGATCGGTGTCAGCACCGTGACGTTCGCATCATCGCCGGCCACTTTCTTCACCAAGTCGCCAAGAACTGAAAACGTCACGGCAATCTCGATGGGCGGGTTTTGCAACTCATCGGCCTGAGCACTGGTCACAACGCCACACCAGGCGAACGGCACGCTCAAGGCTGCTAGCAAGTATGGTTTAGCCACTGGATCTCTCCTCTGTGCTAGGCTCGTGTTACAGATAACTTTAGCTCAACAAAAAAGCAATGTGCAAACAGTTTAGCCTTGGCTAACAATTATCTTCAAAAATGCGCTACCATCGCCAATTAACGTTTCCACTAACTTTGATAACCTTTGCCAATGAGTGATCACCAACAGCGGCGCACCTCACCCCCCTCTGGACACAGTGGTGATGCACTACCGCCTGTGGAACAGCACGCCCAGCAATACGAAGCCGTGCGCAATGCCCACGAAACGGAGCTCATCGAAGACTACGTCGAATTGATTGGCGACCTGATTCGTCATCGCGGTGAGGCGCGCGCGGCCGACATTGCTAACCGAATGGCCGTTAGTCAAGCGACGGTATCGAAAATGATCCGTCGATTGAACGAGTTAGGTCTGGTGACCAGCAAGCCATATCGCTCGCTGTTTTTGACCGACGAAGGTCAAAAAATGGCGGAAACGTCTCGTGCTCGTCACGATATCGTGCTGCATTTCTTGCGAGCGTTAGGCGTGGACGACAGCACTGCCCGCATCGACGCAGAAGGCATGGAACACCATGTCAGCGATGAGACGCTCACGATCATGCAGCGCTTTACTGACCAGCAGCAAAATAACTGAACCTCTTTTCCGCACGCCGCTATGGCTGGGTGACACGTAGATGATTCACCTGGGTGATGGCGCCGCTCCAGATCATCTCCAAATGGGTGGTCTGGATGATGTCCGTCACATGACGCGGCGTCATGAGCGCCCAACAGTGGGCACCGGGTCGACGGACCGAGCGGTAACGGAGACCGTTTAGCGTACGTCGGACGTCTGTACCGAAGGGCTGAGACGCCGTGTAATGATCGGGGGCGTAGACAAGATGATCGCTCGGCAGCGTCAGCGCATCGCCTATCGATACCTCCTTGAAGACGCCTCTCAACCCCCGAAAAACGAACCGCTCATAGCGAAGACCTGGCACGCGCCGCCAGTACGTTTGCTGATGATGTTTGACCTCCGCAATCGCAGTCTCCAGCGTATCGGCAAAATACAGCACGCCAAAACTGCCATCGCTGAAACGTGACCCTTCGGGATTGATGTGCGTAAAGGGCGCCACGGCATACGAGCAGCCACGAATACCGAAAGGAATCTGGTCGAGCGGCAGCAGCGCCAAGTCCCCCACCTCGTTTTGCAACCGCGGGTTGGTGAGCGACTGAAGCGCATGGAGAGCGGCGAACTCGTCAGGGCCTGCCACGTCATCGAACAAATCGATGGGCGGGAATTTACTGTTCACCAACCGATAGCCGGTGACGTCATGGGCTGGCAGTACGGGCAAATCAGCCGCCTTTACCACTGCCCACCCCGCAGGCTGTCGATGCGTTTATAGGTTTCGTAAAGCGCGGCAAAGTCCCCCGTGCCCATAATGGCCAGCGGTGTGCGACCATTGAAAAAGGGGTTGTGATTGACCATGTTCACGAACCCATACAGGTTGTCCGGGTTATCGAAGATCATACGCAGTGCCGCGTGGATGTTCAGCACATAGCTGATACGCGTAAGCTGGTCACTATCTAACTTGATCGCTGCCAGATCGCCGCGCCGAGCACGAGCGTAGGTACTGTGAGAGACGCGCAGAATCGCCTCGCCTTGCTCTCCAGAGGCTCGCCACTTCTCGAGAATACGTACCGCGGCTTTCAACCCCACCGCAGCCGCTGACTTATCATGGGCAAACTCTTGCGGTGTTTGCATGGCTCTTCCCAGCTTAATGTCTACAAACACCATTTTAGAACAAAAGTGCCTAGAAAGACATGTGCACGTCTACTCAAGACTGGCAACGCCATATCACTGCGCTGACGACGATGCGTTACTGCTTCCCGCCACCTTGGCAGGCATACCCAGTCGACCAATGCCAGGCAGTTTGAGAGCGGGGCGCATAATATCGATACCGACACTCATGCCCAGCAGGTTGAGCTCGATGCCCTCCTCCAGCGCTAGCATGATGCCCAACACGCCTCCCAGCGAGAGCTGATACCCCGTCCCGCTGGGCACACGGGCGACGACGCCATTGAACAGATAGTCTTTCCCCACGGCGGTCGTGGGTAGCGCCACATCGAAACCATCGACCTCGCGGATCACCCAAGCAATGAAGCTGTTGCTATTGGGTCCTGGCCAAACTCGGTACAGATCGGCTTGCGGATAGCGCGCTACGGCGTCTTGTATATGGGGGATCAAATCGGCAGCCGCCGCGCCGCGATAGTCAGCAAGCAGCTCAGGCGGGTGTCCAAACCAGGCTCGGTCAGGCGTATCGATGGAGGAGACGACCGTTGGGCGTCGCCAGCTCAACACTTGATGCAGTTGATACTCCCGCGCCCCCTCTGCTTTGGTCGCAATCCAAATATGCACACCAAAGGCGCCGCGCCAGCTATAGGCACGGGCCGCATAGACCTGTACGACAGCATCTTGGACGCGATCCGGAGAGGGGGCCAACCCTGCAGACGAACGATCGAGATTCGACCAGTGCCCATCGGTAATGACCTGTTGACTGGCCAATATCCACACCGGGCCTGCCAGCAATAAGACCAACAAGGCCGTCATGGCAGCCAGCCAGCGCAGTACGGTTTTCATGAAACTATCCAGATGAGAGAGGGAAATCCACTGCAGCAACTACCCATGACGCTATTGTTCAGGCGGGCTGCGACTCTGCGTATGCCCCTCGCAAATGGCTGACGTCGGCGCGTGGTGGTGCGCCAAACATGCGGCTATATTCGCGGCTGAAGTGGGAAGGGCTTTCATAGCCTACCCGGTAGCTTGCAGTGGCTGCCTCGAGCCCCTCCGCCAGCATCAGCCGTCGCGCCTCGTGTAGACGCAGCTTCTTTTGGAACTGCAGGGGCGACATGCGTGTCACTTGACGAAAGCTATGATAAAGCGTCGATTCGCTCATGTTAACGGTCGCTGCCAATTCGTGGATCTTAAGCGGCTGGGCATAGTGCTCTTTAAGCGTGTCAATCACTTGCGCAATCCGATTAGCCTGGGAGTCTGAGGCAGCAAACCGACGCATGTGCGGGCCCATGGCACCCGTTAATGCTCGGTAGATTAACTCTCGTCGCGCTAGCGGCGAAAGCACCTGAATATCTTCCGGTGAGTCGAGTAGACTTAACAAACGATAGAGCGCGCCCTGCATCAGGGGATCCATGTACGCCGACGTTAACCCGCAGTCCATCTCAGGACAGATAGCATCACGCCCCCCATTTGGAGCCCTATCCCCTAACTCTAGTATTAGTCCCGCCACCTCCTGGGGGTCCACCGAGACCTTTACTGCTAGGAAAGGTTTTTCTGGTGAAGCATGGTCAATCCTGCCCACCACCGGTAAATGAACGGCGCTCGCCATGTAGCTGGGGCCGGTGTAGATGATCTCCTTGTCACCCAGCAATACGGTTTTGCTGCCCTGAATAACGAAGCACAGGCACGGCTCATAGACGGCACAGTGAAAACTACTAGGGGCATCAGTGCGCACCAGTTGGACTTCGGCAATCGCCGTGTCTTGAAGGGCTTCCAGCGGCGACCAACGGCGGACGACCTGGCTCAATTGCGGTAACAAGCTGTCGCTGCACTGGGCAATCTGTTCGGGCGCGATAACGGTCACGGGATTTCCTCCTTAATAATTTGCAGTATATGCCCTCTCCTGAAGAACCGAAGGCTTTTCGGTTGGTTTTGCAGAATTAGGCAAGTACACCGTCGAAACCGACAATTCGCACTCAGTGTCATCAGGTTGTCATCTTTCCTTTGCACCGAGACACGTCGTTATTTCGCCTCCACCGGCTTCTTTGTGCTTTCACTCACTGCGACAGAATTAGGCAATCTTTCCGCAGGAACCTGATACCTCTCACGATCCCCGATCCCCTATGTTAGCTCGTATCCAATCAGTGCTTAGGGTCTCTGGTCGAATCTGGCGCTACTGAACCAACGACATGACTGCCAACGTGCCCTCCAAAAGCATAACGAAAGCCGCTACTGGTTGCCGGTAGCCAAGGGAGCAAACCCTCATGAGAAGTTTTTCTCGAAGAGTCCGCCTTGAACGTAGTCGGGCTGTCATACCGTTTTTACTCATCATGGTCTTACTCGCTGGATGCGAGGCTCAGAGCGATGAGGCAGCCGCACCCTCGCAGCCGCCACCCGAAGTTGACGTAGTGGAAGTAGTGACTCAGCCGATGGTGTTGAGCGAGTCATTCACTGGGCGGGTAGAAGCCGCCGAAACGGTGGAGTTGAGAGCTCGGGTTAGCGGCTATATCCAAGAGGTGGCCTTTGTAGAGGGCGACCTGGTCGAACAGGGAGAGTTACTGTTTCTCATCGATCCACGTCCCTACCAAGCCCGCGTGAGCGCGGCCCAAGCGGATCTTGCACAAGCCAGGAGCCAATTGGCTCAGGCCAGCAGCGAGGCCGAGCGTGCCAGGGTGTTACTGGGGCGTCAGGCCATTTCCCAAGAGGTGCATGATCAGCGCCAATCGGCTCTGAATAATAACCGCGCTATGGTGGCTGCTGCCGAAGCTGCGCTGCAGACCGCCGAGCTTGACCTCGCGTATACACGCATAACGGCTCCGATTAGTGGACGCATCGGACGGGCGATGGTAACTCGCGGCAACCTAGCCAATGCCGATCAGAGCCTGTTGACCACGCTGGTGAGTATTGATCCGGTACACGTTTACTTTGATGCAGACGAGCAAGCTGCATTTGCCAGCCGTGCACTATTAAGCAATGAGGTGTCGAATCACTTGGCCATCGAACTGGGCGGCGACCCGCAACGGCAGTACACGGGCACCCTAGACTTTATCGACAATCGCTTAAATCCCAGTACGGGCACCTTACAATTCCGGGCGGTGCTGGCCAATCCAGATGGCCGCATTCGGCCTGGAGAGTTTGCAAGGGTCGAAATGCCGGTTGCTCGCTTAGAGCAAGCCTTACTGATAGACCGTAAGGCAGTGCTGACTAATCAAGATCGCCGCTACGTCTATGTCGTCAATGAGCATAACCTAGCAGAACAGCGACAGGTCACCACAGGAAGGGAGGTAGCAGAACGTACCGTCATCATCGATGGGCTTCAAGCAGGTGATCGAGTGATCGTCAATGGTGTACAAAAAGTGTTCTTCCCCGGTATGGAAGTGAGCCCAAAAAGCGTAGCGACCGCACCGGTGGCTAACATCCGTGCTTCCAATGAGCCACCCGCCATTGCGGCCAGGGAAGAGTAAATCGCCATGAATTTCTCCCGTTTTTTCGTGGACCGTCCGATTTTTGCGGCCGTGCTATCGATCATCATTCTGGCGGTGGGGCTGATCTCCATTCCCAATCTACCGATAAGCGAGTACCCGGATGTCGTGCCGCCCTCAGTGGTGGTGAGAACCGTTTACCCCGGTGCCAATCCGCAGGAGATTGCCGAGACCGTAGCGACGCCGTTGGAGGAAGCCATCAATGGCGTTGAGGACATGATGTACCTCAAGTCTGTTGCAGGCTCTGATGGCGTACTGCAAATGACCGTCACCTTCCGTCCCGGCACCGATGCTGAACAGGCGGCGGTTCGCGTGCAGAACCGCGTTAGCCAGGCAGAGGCTAGGTTGCCGGAAGCCGTACGTCGTCAAGGCGTCACTACCCAGAAACAATCGCCAACGTTTTTGATGGTCGTTCACCTAACCTCACCTAGCGGTGAGTACGACACCCTTTATCTGCGCAACTATGTTCGACTGAATGTACGCGACCGACTCGCCCGGCTCGAAGGGATAGGGGATGCGCAAATCTTCGGTGGCGGAGATTACGCCATGCGCGCATGGCTGGATCCAGACCGAATAGCCGCCCGAGGCCTGACGGCTAGCGATGTCGTTGGGGCCATGCGCGAGCAGAACGTGCAGGTCTCTGCCGGGCAGTTGGGCGCCGAACCCATCGCGAATAGCGATTTTCTCACTCTGATCAACGCCCGCGGGCGGTTGGAAACGGTGGAAGAGTTTGGTGACATCGTACTTAGTCGTGGTGACAACGGCGAAATACTGAGGCTGGCGGATGTGGCCCGGCTGGAAATGGGTGCCGGGGACTATACGCTGCGCTCGCAGCTAGACGGCAATAACGCGGTAGGAGTGGGTATATTCCAGGCACCGGGTGCCAATGCGCTGGAGATTCGCGAGCAGGTGATTGCCACCATGGAGGAGCTGTCCGAGCAGTTCCCTGAAGGTGTCGAGTACGAAGCCGTCTACGACACCACGATCTTTGTGAATGATTCTATAAAGTCGGTGATCGCCACCCTACTGGAAGCCGTGCTGCTGGTGGTGCTGGTCGTCACGCTGTTCTTGCAAACATGGCGAGCTTCTATCATTCCATTGCTGGCGGTACCGGTCTCGGTGATCGGCACCTTTGGCGCGCTCTACCTGCTGGGCTACTCCATCAACACGCTGACACTGTTTGGCCTGGTGTTGGCCATCGGTATCGTGGTGGACGACGCCATCGTGGTGGTGGAAAACGTCGAGCGCAATATCGAAGAGGGCTTAAAGCCACAGGCAGCCGCTCATCAGGCCATGCGGGAAGTCTCTGGCCCTATCATTGCCGTAGGCCTGGTACTGTGCGCAGTGTTTATCCCCATGGCTTTCCTGTCCGGGGTGACCGGTCAGTTCTATCGACAGTTCGCGGTGACGATTGCCATCTCCACGGTGATCTCCACCATCAACTCCCTGACGCTCTCTCCCGCGCTGGCGGCGATGCTACTCAAGCCCCATAACGCGCCCAAAGATCGCCTCACCCGTGTGATAGACACCCTGTTCGACTGGATTTTCCGTCCTTTCAACCGTTTCTTTAATGCCAGCTCCAACAAGTACCAGAGCGGCGTGGCCCGCTCCCTAAAGCATCGTGGCGCGGTGTTCGTAATTTACGCCCTACTGCTGTTGGGCACCGGCGTGATGTTCAAAGCAGTGCCTTCTGGCTTCATTCCAGTGCAAGACAAGCTTTACCTGATTGCTGGTGTCATCTTGCCGGAAGGGGCGTCGCTGGAGCGAACCGACGAGATGCTTCAGGACGTGGTGGATATTGCCATGGAGACCGAAGGCGTGGAGCACGCCATTGCCTTTCCCGGCCTGAACGCGCTGCAGTTCACCAACACCTCCAACACCGGGGTGGCCTTTCTTACCCTCAGCGCCTTTGATGAGCGCAGCCTTAGCGCCGCAGAGATAAACGCCCACATCAACCAGGGCATTGGTGGTTTGAAAGAGGGGTTTGCATTTTCTTTCATGCCACCACCGATTCTTGGCTTGGGCAATGGATCGGGGTTCCAACTATTCATTGAGGATCGCGGCAATCTTGGCTACGGGGCGCTGCAGCAGGCGGTCAATCAACTCCAGGGCGCGATTGCGCAAACACCGGGGATGGGCTTTCCGATCAGCAGCTATCAATCCAACGTACCGCAGTTGGATGCCGAGGTGGACCGGCTGAGAGCCAAGGCCCAGGGCGTGCCGTTGACCGAGCTGTTCGACACCCTGCAGACCTATCTGGGTTCGACCTATGTAAATGACTTTAATCGTTTCGGTCGTACCTGGCAGGTAATCGCCCAGGCAGACGCTCCTTACCGCACCAGCGTGGAAGATATTGCCCGACTGCGTACCCGTAATGATCAGGGAGAAATGGTGCCTATCGGTACGATGGTGGATATCAGGCAAACCTTCGGCCCGGATCCGGTGTTGCGTTACAACGGCTACCCAGCGGCGGACTTGGCCGGCGAATTTGATCCCCGCGACCTCTCCTCTGCCCAAGCAATGGAGACTATTAACGCCCTGGCGGAAGAAGTGTTACCACCAGGCATGGCGCTTGAATGGACCGACTTGAGTTACCAGCAATCCACCCAGGGTAATGCGGCGATGATCGTCTTCCCGCTGTCGATCCTACTGGTATTTTTGGTGTTGGCCGCGCTTTACGAGAGTTGGACGCTACCACTCGCCGTCATTCTGATTGTACCCATGTCGATGCTGGCCGCGCTGATCGGCGTATGGTTTGGCAGTGGCGATAACAACGTCTTCGTGCAGGTAGGGCTGGTCGTGCTGATTGGCCTGGCGTGTAAAAACGCCATACTGATCGTGGAATTCGCCCGCGAGCTGGAACTGCAGGGCAAGAGCATCGTGGAAGCCGCCCTGGAAGCCTGCCGACTACGGTTGCGGCCGATCATCATGACCTCGATTGCTTTCACGGCAGCAGTTTTACCGTCGGTGATCGCTACCGGCGCAGGCGCCGAGGTACGCGCAGCACTTGGCACGGCGGTGTTTGCGGGCATGATCGGCGTCACTCTGTTTGGCCTGTTCTTGACACCGGTGTTTTACGTGTCACTGCGTAAACTCTCGGGATCGCGCCCGCTCGTCAGCCATCACGGCGCTTCGTTGGGTGGCCCCGCCCTTCCCTCCAACCAACTCCACACGGAGTGATAACGAGGGTTGCCAATCAGCACATGCCAAGAGCGAGGGTGCTTTCCAGAAGCGCCCTCGCCATTCCATGACTGGCACTTTTACCGGACAGATGACATTGCCCACATTCCGACGATGCGATCATGAGCAATCAGTAGACTTAACAGGCGGTAAAGAATTAGGACGAAGGGTAATTGTCTGGAAAGTAGAACTCAGAAATGTCGTTTCCACTTCAATCTGACATAACTAGAACCAAAAAACAGCCACTTACATCAGGAATTCCACCGCAAAATGACATAACTTTTCCACTTTTAAATGACATAAAATAAAACGATCGTTTGCTCTGGTAGCAAAATAACGTCATAAAAAAACATCCTGATAAACAGCTCTTGCACCTTGGCAGAGCTTAGTAGTAGCTATCTGATCCTCGCAAAAATGGACGACGCCACCGAAACATCCGCCGTAACAGGCTTTAGTGCTGCTCTGAACCGAATGCCAGCCACCGCTCGAAAAAGCATGACCTATGATCAGGGGCGTGAAATGGCACACCATGTAAAAATTACTCAAGAAACCGGCGTTGCGATTTACTTTTGTGATCCCCATAGTCCCTGGCAACGGGGGGCCAACTAGAATATCAATGGCCTTATCCGTCAATATTTACCGAAAGGGACCGACCTCTCAGTGCATAGCCAGGAAGAGCTGACGTCATTGCTTTGGAGCTGAATATGCGGCCTCGCAAACGCTTTGAGTTTAAATGTCCGATAGAAGTGATGAGCGAGCTGATGTCGAAGTACCATGAAAGCCCATCAACCATCCAATGAGTGTGTTGCACTCAGAGTCTGCATCCGCCCAGGTTCGGCGTCTACTCCTCGCTATGGAGTGTGGCGGTGTGGCGTGAAGGTGGGTGTTCATCATTACCCCGGCTGGTGCTCTAAGGGCAAACCAGCTCATCTTCACCGATAGACTTTACATAGCACCACAAAAAACCCTCCAAGAAATCTTGGAGGGTTTAGAACCAATACTGCCTTGCGGCGGTGTGTATCATTACCGTTGCTGGCTTCCAGTCCTAATATCAGCTGCCTATTCGGCGGTTCACACGTTCCAGAGCACCAGGGGCATCTTCAGTCATTTTTCAGCTGCCTATTCGGCGGTTCACTAGACCTAGCTAGCAGTTTAAATATAGACATCAACAAGATAAGTACATAATGCTAAGAATACCCTTTTTGGTGTATTTCAGGTAAGCCATTGATAAGTATAATAATATATTTTCTGACAATATTTAGGGAAGGTCTGAATAACTGCCGATATTCATCAACGCTTACTTGAGCCGACAAAAAATCGAAAATTCAGACACTCTTCTCCCTTTCTTTGTGTATTTTTGCTCCTTTCCCGCTCATTGAGCGGGAAAGGAGCGCAATCGCCCTATTCCCATAGGTATTTCTCACTGATCAGCAGGTTGCTGAACGCCGCCAGCAAGTGCAGGCGCTGAGTGTTTTTGGCCAGTCCACGATAGCGAGCCTTGCCATAACCAAAAACTTGTTTGATGTACCGAAAGGGGTGCTCCACCTTGGCACGGATACTGGCTTTGATGTTTTCGACTTTCTGTCGCCTGGCATCTAGCTTCTTGCGTGTGCCAGGCCGTTTGGCAATATACCAAGAGATATCGTTGCGGTGCTTGTGCTCGTCGCGTTTTTGAATACCCAGGTAACCGGCATCACCGAAGACGCGTTGCTCTTCACCGTGAAGGAGCTTATCGGCAGGCACAATGTCATGGACATTGGCAGCCGTGGTCTCGATGCTGTGAATCAACCCAAGCTTATCGTCGACACCTATATGCATTTTCATGCCAAAGTGCCAAGAGCTACCTTTTTTAGTCTGGTGCATTTCCGGATCGCGCTCGCCTTTTTTGTTTTTGGTGGAACTAGGCGCAGAGATGATAGTGGCATCGACAATGCTCCCTTCGCGCAGCATCAGGCCATTTTTCTCTAGGTGGTTGTTCACTTCCTGGAACAGCACCTTGCCAAGGCCGTGATGTTCCAGAAAATGGCGAAACTTGAGAATCGTGGTTTCGTCCGGCAATCGGTCTAGTTTCAAACCGGCGAATTGGCGCATGGACTCGATCTCGTAGAGGGCGTCTTCCATGGCCGGATCGCTCAGGTTGTAAAACAACTGCATGCAATGGACGCGGAGCATGGCAGACAACGGATACGGAGGCCGCCCGCTCTCGCCCTTGGGGTAATAACGGGCTATCTTCTTCTCCAGCTGCGTCCAGGGGATCAGCTTGTCCATCCGCTCCAGAAAGAGTTCGCGGCGAGTCTTTCTCTTCTTGTTCTGGTACTCGGCTTCGGAGAAGGTGATTTGATCCATGGCAGCACTGAAACCTATGCAGTTGACGATAGCCGTATTATCACTGATGGCAGTGACTTTTTCAGAGCTTCCTTAGGTAATCTGCTTAAGGTTTGGCACAGAACCAGGGTATGCATGCTGTGTAGCAAGCCCGTAACTATTGTAGCTATCACACTTGCTTTCTTCGCCAAGTGTTTCAAGCTGCACATAAAGCGGGAAGCGTTGGCCTGACGAGTGGCTATCAATAGGAATTACGTGGCAGTGATCTACGAAACGATCTGATACGGCACTACTAGGCATGAATGTCTCGCCACGTTTTTCAGCCCGAATTTTGCTGCGGATCAGCCTTCTCTTAATTTCTCCCGGAAAAGATTTAGCAACATGCTGGTTTCTAATAAACCTCACTTCCTCTAATGTCTCTGGAACCATTTTAATATCACTAACGTCAATAAATTCTTCGTCCGCCATATTCTTAAAATAGCGCGCTGATGAAAAATAAGACAAAGCGTTAAAATCTTTGCTCACGAAAGCGATTGACCCCCCTACTGTATCCGTAGCCCATGATGGAAACGAAATACCAATGCCGGAACTCGTTATTTCAGAGCCGCTTATAAACCCATGTAAGCAAGCAATACACCTCCCTGCTAAAAATGCGTGATTGGCTGAAGGCATTAGATATTTTATGTAAAAAAAGTATCTCATTTTTCACCCTTCTTTATTCCTTTTTGAAACATACCACCCTTCACTAGGACTGACATCACGTAGTGTGCATTAGGGCTGGCCTGCCTAGTTTTAATCATTCCCTCTGTGATACTTATAATTTCGTTTAACAGCGAGTAAAAATCTTTCTTCGTAACTGGTTCACGCATAGCTAAAACCCGACTACGATCTGCACCGTATTCACTCACCCTCAAAGGGTATTCAGCCACTTCATCTAGCCACCAGTCATCAATTTTTTGAATTGCCGCTCCGATTTTATAAGCACCAAAGCTAACTGCTTGACGACCGTCGTTCATTGTACTTTTCATAAACTGCCTAGCCGCAATTTT
This sequence comes from Vreelandella piezotolerans, assembly GCF_012427705.1. Lineage (NCBI taxonomy): Bacteria > Pseudomonadati > Pseudomonadota > Gammaproteobacteria > Oceanospirillales > Halomonadaceae > Vreelandella > Vreelandella piezotolerans. Next base: position 2,061,360 of record NZ_CP048602.1, read on the forward strand.
GTTGCCTCTACCATCTTTCTCTACAAATAATTGACTGGGAAAAATTTCTTGGCAAAATTCTGTTTTTATTTTGGCAGTTACATCTGCAAAAAGAAATTTTTGTGGATAAGAGAGCGACTCTTCAAGTTCAATCGCAAGCCCTTCCAATGATTTAAGGTCATCTCCTTCCCAAGAAGACCCCCACTCTTTATACTGTGCATCTTTAACATTATAGTTTTTTAAATTTGATGTAGAAACCTCAACAGCTATGCCTCTTGCAACTTTATTTCTCCAAAGCCATTCAGCTGAAAGAATATTTTTAGCATATCGGGTTGCTAACTCGCGGTATCCGCCCAGATATCGATAAGCATCAGAGAATTCTTTTAACACTTTTGTCGCTTCTGCATTATCACAGATATTTGGTTCTAAGCTGTTTGCAATGATGCGTAAAGAAAAACGACAATACAACGTATCGACTAATGGTGGTACATAACACGTTTCGAGCATTATAGGATTGGAAAAGCCCAAATCGCTCGTTTCTTTAGCACGCGCAGTCCCGGATGCCATATAACCATCGCTAAACGTTGCCTTGGGGCCACGAAACCGCGTCACTTCCGCTTGCAACGGCTCAAATTCGCTCGATTCTGTCCGGTAATAAAAAACCGCCTTGCCCGGATTGAGAGAGCGCTCATAGCTAAGATGCCCGAACGAATTCATAATTTTGATCTGCCTATGCTTTTTTCATCAGCATAGTCAAGTTCTGGCTTTTCAACCTCCAAAAAGCATTCTGCAGAAAGTGCGCTGTACCATTGAGCCTGACGCTTGCCGGTGACAACGTCTCTGTTAAACCTACCAAAGGCTCAGCATAAGCATGGAGCTCCCTGTGTGAACCAGACCGATAGCATGGTTCTTCAAGCAACTGATAGCCACTCATAGCAGGTAAATGATTGGGATGCTTGGACAGCCATGCCACCAAGCTGTCGATGCTTTGCACCTGTTTTTCTGAGTCAACAACCCAACGACCTTCGTCCGGAAGAAGCGATATGGCTGCCAATAAACTGTTCGCATCTCCATGTAGCTGGCACCACTGCAACTCTTCATAAAGTGGCGGGGGCTGCATAGTCCCCCCAGCGAACCTCCCAGGGAACGCAGACTGCAACATAGGCAATTCGTCATTTTCAAGCGGGATATCATGCCCATCCTCTAGTCGATAACGAATAACTAAATCCATACGCAAATCGCAAAAGCGCATATCGATGAGACCTGGCCGCTTGGGAGCCTCACCTAGCTTCGTTGGTGTCAGATAAGGGGCAGGTATCTTGGCACCCGAGGAGGACTCATACTGCCGCAAAAACCAGGCAACTCCTTCAAAGGCAATGTTCCGTTTAAGGATGCTTCGTAAGCGTAGCTGGTAATTATAGACGGTTCCCCATACTGCCAGCAGTGAAGGCAAGCCCACTAGATAGGGACAAGATAACGCCTGTGCATCAAATACATGTAGGTTTTTTAAGTGAAGGTAATGACATGGCTCTTCAGCCATGGGTTCATCTTCTTTGATTTTCATCCCAATCAACAAGGACTTAAGCTGAGCCTTGAAAGGAATTAATAGCTCCGGATGATAAGCAAAGTGTTGCGTTTGGGGATACCTCACTAAAATACTGTGTAATTCTTTATTAACCTCAGGTAGGATTTCAAGTAAATCCTCGTCAGGAGCAGAAATCAAAAGGCATGCTGAATTGTTCTCCCGTTCTAAAAGCACTTCTCCTCCTACACTTCTCCAGTAGCTAACTGGGGATAGCCATTCAGATAAAGACTGCCTCAGCAAATTAACAGCAGAACGCCTATAATCTCGCCTCTTCTTTCCGGTCAACAAGTTTTTACTTTCAACAATTTCATTACATGCCAGGATAAACGATTTACTTCTTAAAGAACTGTGATGGAAGTCAACAAAAAAAACTCCAGAAGAATTTTCATTTCCTTTACTTTGGCTACAGGCTAATAATCGAGGGGAATAACTTAGAGCAGAGACATTACCTCCAAGCGAGGATGCTAAGCCTCCAACACTTGAAGAGTGCCAATGTTTTATTGTTGCAAAATTCCCACATTTATTACGTCGAGCAATTTGAATATCGGCCAATAATGAATGTGATGTGACAGGTGTAATACTGACATCCTTGCCTTGATAAAGAAAGGTAACTTGTACTGAGTGCCTATCCACATAAGAGGGCAATAAATTTTTAGTGAAATAACTATCGAAAAGCGACTGAAGGAAAGTCCATTGATCATCAGACATACCAATATTCATGAATTCTTTACGCCATTGCTTGTCATTATTTAAAATAATAGTGGCCAAACAGCAAACTACACCCTTAAATATAAAATTAGCTCCAAAAAGCTTTGCTTTATTCACAGCTGCTGAGTTGTGTGACCAGTCCAAACGACTCACGCTATTATATGAAGAAACAACTCTGCCCGAGGGCTTTAAAGCCTTTACCAACAATCTCTGATGTGCAACACGTGTATCAGGATGCTTTAGATTGTGTGAGTGCAGCCACTGTATTTCCTGCGCACAACTTTCCATATGCTGCCAATCTTTGAGTGTTTCAATTGCTCTTTTTTTATTCAACAAATCGGGGGCGTACTGACGCTTATGCGATAAGTTAAGCAGCACCAGAATAGCGACGCTAACATCTTCAGAAACCTCTATCAGCGGCGTATAGGGAGCAAAAGCTTTACGAATTGCTTCTGAGCGGTTTGGCTCATCCAATTCCAACAACGTACTTAACGACATGACGTTACCACGCTGGTAAATAATTATTATAGCTGCTTGTCTCAACCGGCATTCGTGACTGACGCAACTCCATGATTTCTCTTAAGTAAAATACTCCTATACCGCTCACTAGCTTTTCATGTGATTTAAATTTGATCGCGCATTTGAGATACCCTTCTTCATATAGACGGTATGCTTGCTCATACGACGTGCCAAGCAAAATCGCGGCTTCCGGCATACTGATGAGCAGATCTGCGACGTTTGGCACACGTGATTGCGGATTCTGATCAACCAATCGTGCTAAAAAATTCTCCAATGGCGTCAAGACGAAATCGCTTTCTGGATAAGCCTTCAACAGCAGACGCGAAATGCCGACAATGTTGCCAAAAACATCGTGAAATGAGGTTTTATTATAATCACATACTAATTTATCGCCTGAGAGCGCCGCTTGCTGCTCTAGTTCCTGTGTAAACACTTCAGGCCAATGCGTGAAATACTCGATAGCCCGCTCAATCGTAAGAGTGGAAACCTGATCACTAGCGTCTAGCGTTTTATGTATGTATAGCTGGTACCACAGCAAGCACGCTAGTCTCAAACTGATGGGTCGGATATCTAATAGTGGGTGCCTGGAAGGCGAATGCTCCCCTACTACCAGGCGACTCGCGATAAGCTGCCATTCTTCTGCTGGCTCCGTGCCAGCATTTCGAAGATCAAATCCGCAGCGGCAAGTATGCAAACATTCAGAATGGGTGTAATTTAATTTTTCTTCGCATTTGGGACACTCATGTAACATCTGTTTGCTATGATTAATACAAGCTTCGTAGGGCATCCAGTGCCATTCTTGCCGAATATAGTTTGCTTCAGTGAGGCAATCCGGGCAGACAGGTATCCCCTTTTGGCGAACTAACGCTCGGGGTACATGGCTACCTGCATTAAAAAGGCTACTGTAGCGTGAACAAAATTTCTCACTGGAATGCATAACTGCCAAGTGCAGTAGCGGAAGTTTTTCATTATCTGTTAGCGACTCCACTAGCTTGAGCGCTCTGATGCGTCGACTACTACTCTGAGCCGCGTGATAAACATTTAAACGGCTCAACTCTACTGGGAACGCCCCTGCCGCTTCATGATCATGCAGTTGCAGCCAGTCTTTTATCGCTCTACTAAGCTGCTGATAGTATTCGAAAAAATTCTCTTGCGATAGACGGAGCATGTAGCTCTCAAGTGACTCGTTAATGAAAGGTCTTGGGCGGACAAGCAATTTCATAGCAACCACCTGCTAAGATATCCTTATCAAACGTATAGCAGCTATCCACCATAAAGCATAAATTTTTTTCTAAAAAATATTGGCTTATAGAGCTCATCGCGCCTTCTTAATGATCAAAGGTTTAGCTGTCATGTCAGCGCCGCTCACGACTACCCGTTGTCACTACCATCGAATGAGCACACCTGGTCAAACAACACAAAAGCCTTGGGCTTATGCCTAGCCTAGAGATTAGATGAGCTTAAACGGCTCAATATCTCGAAAAATGCCTGTTTTGGTCATGTCACGACGCAGCGTAAACGCTTCTACGGCTGCGACGGGGTCGACCTGTTTCAGCTGCTCGAAGTGGATACGGTTCCACTGTTGTCGTGTGGCACTGAGCGATTTTGGGGTCAGTTTGAGCGCCTTGGCGAGCATCGTCCATTCTCGATCCGGCATCTCATCGTCAGATGGCAGGTCAATATCCAGCGCTATCGTGGTGTCGTCGCTTCCTAGATCAAAGTCAATCACCGTATCCCGGGGCCAGTCGATCTCCTCCTGTCGATCCTGAAGCGTAATATCATCACGCTGCCTCAAGCACGCCCTGCTCTTCGAGCTGCTGTCGGGCAAGCTCGTGGTATCAAAATCGGCTTTGCGGTGCTCCCAGTGACGATAGTCGTCGTTAAAATGTTTATGCTGACATGCATTATCGGCATCGTGTTGACGGCGTGCCGGTGGCCATAGCGTTTTTCACCATTGAAGAGGCACGGGCGTAGGCGGTGTGGAAGCAGGCTCAGTAAAATAGTGTGGTACATAGCCACAGAACTGAGGGGAAGGAATATCGTCGCTCGCATGGCGACTAAGCCAGAACACATCTTGATTGTTGAAAGATGTCCCATTTTCAAAGAGATAGCACACGTTGCCGTCTTTATTAGCTGATTGATGAAATCCCAGAGACTCTACTGATCTACATCCGCGTTCAAGTGTTGTAAGCTCAAAATGAGAATTGTTATAGCATAGGGTCTATAATTGCCTATGATTAAGGCTGACTACTCAAACGCGAAAATTTAAGGATTTACTAATGAGCAACACCTTGCAGTTTTGGTTAGGCATATCCCCTATTTTAATTATCATGATAAGCACTGTCATGGCTGGTGCATACGTAGTGTATGCTCGAAAAAGCAGAAAATTGTAAAAGCATCATAAAAAATCATCGCTTTTCACGTACCTAAATAGAAACGTCCTTTTGACTAAATGCATCCAACAACCAATACATAAGAGTTACTATTTAAATTGCAGCAGCGTTTTTAAAAAATACAATCTGAGAAACCCATGATCTTTAAAGATAAAAATAAGATCCTGCAATAGTTACAAAAATCACAATAAAGATTTTAGCCCCACTCAAACTGAACCCAGTGCAAATCTCGAAAGCAGCTATTAGCCTCTAAAAAAGACTAATGTCATTTTCAGCAATTAATGCGACCCTCAGCGCGTAATATCGGGCTATTATGGTAGTCTGTACAGGATTGAGTGCGACAGAATTACTAGAAATTGCTGCGACAGGCTACGTTTTATTCAATATTTGGTGCGACTGCCCATGCCATTGCCTACATCCGTTCGTAAAATTGGCCCTACCCGACGAAGTGTGTCTGGCTACTATGCCTTTCGCGGGGAGGAGTCTATTGCGTTCGAGTCGACGCTCGAACGTGATTTCCTCATCAAGGCTGACTTTGATGTGAGCGTCCTTGGTGTGATTTCCCAGCCGTGCGAGATCCCGTTTCATCATCCAGTGACCGGTAGGCGTTACACCTACACGCCGGATTATTTGGTTTATTACCGTCTCGGTAACCGTCATTACAAGGACTACCCGAAACCTCTCCTGGTGGAGGTCAAACCACGGGAAAAGTGGCAAGCACATTGGCGTGAATGGTCGCCTAAATGGAAGGCGGCGATGCGGCATGCCAGCAACGAGGGGGGGTCGTTTAGCATTCATGACGAGAGCCGCATTCGTGATAAGACCCTGGACAACATCACCTTCTTGGCGCGCTACAAACGAATGGTGTTTCCCTCGGTTGAAAGCCAGGCAGTGCTCAATACGGTGAGGGAGATGGGGGTGGCGACCTTGGATTACCTGCTGTCTCGGCACTTCATGGGCGACATTTATCGGGCAGAGGGGATTGCACACTTATGGCACCTGCTGGCGACTCGGCAACTAGATTGCGATATGGCTCAATCCTTTAGCCCTCTATCAGAGGTGTGGATACCCGATTATGAATAATCATCGTGACATCACAGCTGAACCCAGTAACGGTGTTGCCCAAACACGCCAACACTTGCAAATCACGGTGGGTGAGCAGGTTCAGAAAGATGACACCGTTTACCGAATTTCTCAGGTGCTCGATTTTGAGACGGTCATTGGTATTGCCGTTGAGTCCGGGCGTAGTTGTCCGCTTCGCATCAGTGAATTAACGCCTTTCCATAGCGGACCTGCCCCCCTTGAGCAGGATATGTCTGAGATTGGGGATGCCGATTGGCGGGAGGCTGAGCATCGCCTCTCCATCATTAAGCCCTTGGTGGATCGTCATACCGTAGGGCGAGATGCAGCGGAAGAGCGTGCTAAACAAACGGGGGTGGATACGGCCACGATTTATCGTTGGTTGAAGCGGTACAAGGCGACGGGCTCGGTGCTTGCATTGATTCCTCGAAAGCCAGGATGGAAGAAGGGTAAGTCGCGTATCCCCGCGCATGCCGAGGCGGTCATTCAGGAAGTCATCAAAGAGGTGTACCTGACGCTGCAGCGTCCCTCCGCGCAAAAAGCGGTACAGGAAGTGATGCGGCGTTGCCATGAACGGCGCATCGACCCGCCGAGCCCTGGTACCGTTCGTGCTCGTCTGCGGGATATTCCAGAGCGTGACCGGTTGCGTGGCCATGGCTTTAGAGACAAAGCCATTAACAAGTTCCAGCCAGCGGCTGGGAAGTTTCCCAATGCGGACTACCCGCTAGCGGTCATGCAGATTGACCACACGCCTGCCGATATTATTTTAGTCGATGACGTGCATCGCAAACCGATTGGTCGACCATGGATCACATTGGCCATGGACGTGTGTACCCGTGTGGTCACGGGGTATTACTTATCGTTTGATCCACCCTCTGAAACATCCGTCGGCATGTGTGTGGCTCAATCAATGCTGCCTAAAGATGAATGGCTGCTGCTGCATAACGTGGAGGCTGAGTGGCCGGTATGGGGCACTCCCGCCACGATTCATGTCGATAACGGCCCCGATTTTCGCTCAGAGACGTTTCGGCGCTCATGCCTAGCCTATGGAATCAATCTTGAATTTCGGCCTGTTAAGCAGCCTCGTTACGGTGGCCACATCGAGCGGTTGCTGGGCTCTCTTCTCAAAGAGATCCATAACCTGCCTGGGACGACCTTTTCCTCCATTAAAGAGAAAGAGGGGTACGATCCAGAGAAGCACGCGGCCATGACGAAAAGCGAGTTTGAAGAGTGGCTGGTGACGTTGATTTGTAAGGTTTACCACCAGCGTCTTCATTCTGGGATTGGTATGTCACCGATGCGGAAATGGGAAGTCGGTGTGTTTGGCAATGCCGATGTGCAGGGAGTGGGCTTAGCGCCACGGCCTGCTGATAGACTTTCTGTACTGCTCGATTTTTTGCCCAGCTTTCAGCGCACGATCCAGACTTTTGGTGTGACCATCGATGGCATGAACTATTACGATGAGGCGCTCAGGCCATGGATCAATGCCAAAGATCCAGACACGCCGAACAAGAAACGCACCTTTGTGTTTCGGCGTGACCCTCGTGACATTAGCGTCATTTGGTTCAAAGACCCGGAGCTCGGGCAGTATTTTCGTGTGCCCTTTGCCAATCTCGCTCTCCCCTCAATGAGTGTTTGGGAGCATGCCCAGGCCAAAGCACGCCTTCGCCAGGAAGGCAGGAGTTCGGTCAATGAGTCTGAAATTCTACGCGCTATTAGTGAACTGCGAACCCATGTGGAGGAGTCGCAAGCACGTACCAAGCGAAGTCGCCGTCAGGCACAACGACGTAAAGAACATGAGAAAAAGGTGACGCCTGCTGATCCCCTTTTACATGCGCCCTCAACCGCGGCCCCCAAAGAGTCAACCGCTCAGGCAGACGGTCTCTTGTCGGGTGATATCGATGTGAACTGGGACATATCATGAACACACACCTTCATCCTGATCTTCGTTATGTCTTGGGACTGTCCGCCAAAGAGCGAATGGAGTTTATGGATCAACCTCGATGGTTGGGATATCCATTGGCCAATCGTGTCATCGAGGTCATGCGTGGGCTGATGGAGAAGCCTAGCCGTCCTCGTATGCCTAACCTGTTGCTCGTGGGTGATTCCAACAACGGAAAGACAACCATCGTTCAACGGTTTCGTAAACAGTACGGTGAGGGCTACGTGAATGAAGACGTAGAACCGGTGAAACCCGTGATCGTCACTCAAGCCCCACCGAGTGCCGATGAGAAAAGTCTGTATATTGCAGTGCTAGAGAGCTTTTGGGCTCCCTATCGGCCTTCAGACCCGGTACCCAAGCTACGCTACCAAGTGATTCATCAACTGCGGGCTTGCCATACGCGCCTGTTGATCATTGATGAGTTCCACTCATTGTTAACCGGTGGAGCCGTCAAGCAGCGGGAAACGATGAATGCCATTAAGCTCCTATGCAATGAGTTGATGATTCCCATCGTTGGCGTGGGCACGCAGGATGCCGTGCGGGTGCTGCATTCAGACCCGCAGCATGCGAGTCGCTTTGATGTGGTCGCGTTACCCAAGTGGGAGCTCAATCAGGAGTTTCAGAAGCTGCTCGCTGGCTTTGAGAAGATCCTGCCGCTCAAACACCCCTCCCAGTTACATGAGCCACAATTGGCTACCCAGCTTCACGCGATCTCTGGCGGTAATTTGGGTGACCTTCACCGGCTGCTGATTGAGTGTGCCAATGCCGCTATTCTGTCCGGGGCTGAGCGTATCGATGAGAAAATTATCCAGAGTAAATCGTGGGTGCGACCAACCCGTGGCATTAGGGAAGTGATGCTGTAATGCCCTGGGCGCTGAGTGTGCCCCTGTTGCCTGAGGAGTCCCTTTCCTCATGGTTCGTTCGGGCGGCGTTGAGGCAGGGATGTGATCCTTTGTCGCTCACCGGGGCTATTTGGCCAACATGGCGTATATGGACGAGGGATATTGACAGGGAAATTCCCTTCGTAAGAATGCGCCCATTAGTCAATGCCTCGGGGATCTCTTCTGCTGAGTTTCAGAAGGCGGGGATGCGGGACGATTGTGAGAAAGTGGTCGGTTACTCATTACCGGAAACGCGGACTTGGCCCTGGTTGTTAGCACTCGGCAGCCGAAATCGAACCCGCCATGGAGGACAACAGGTATGCACGTTGTGCTTGGCAGAGGACTCAACCCCCTACTTGCGCCGATAATGGCGATTCGCTTGGCACACTGGGTGCCGCTTTCATGGGGTGCAGCTGATAGATGAGTGCCCAGCATGTAAGGCCCCGATAGAGCCCCATCGCCTGTCAGCGGAAGATCAACATTTAGCTCAGTGCAGCCGGTGTCATGACGATTTTAGAAAGGCGGTGCACACGTCGCATTTACCTGAAGCGTTCAGTTTCCAAGTGATGGCGGATCGTGTTTTAAAAACGGATAACGTGACGTTTAGGCAGGCCTCTATCGCACCCGCCGATTGGTTTTCTATGGTGACCTTCTTTCTTGGCGTTGTACGGCGTGCAAGTCGGCGGCCTTCGTCACCCCTCGGCGATGCGCTTCTGTCATTGGGCGTTTCGGTTACGGATAGCCGGATGCCTTTGTCTGGGTTAGCGTTTGAGCTGTTGCCTGTCAGCGAGCGTCGTGCTTTATTAGCGCGGGTTGAGCGGTTAGTGAGCATAGGCGTTGAGGAAACGTTCAATGCGTTGGTCGCGTTCAATGTGAAAACGAGCGCGCTTCATGATCCCCGAAAGTCACCCCCCGTTGTGCTGTTGCCAATGTTGTCACGATTATCTCATCACCCTCATGGGCCACATCGCCGCCGCGTTCAACCGGATCATCGCCCTACGTCGGAACGTGCTGTTAGAGCCTCTTGGGCGCGTTTAAAACGCAGAATGAAAGCGGAGCCAACCTTTTGAATCAACACCAAACGGTCGGCTGCGATGAGTGTGGCCGGGAAGTCTCCAAGTTGTGGCGACGCCACAAGGGGCATGGTTACTGCTCAACCTGCTATGCCCGGGTGTTTAAGCGACGGATGTGCCCACGATGCGGTGAGTTAGCCCGCCTGCCGAAGAATGACCCAGAAGCCGTCTGTCGCCAGTGTGATGTCGACAAGCCGTGCGCAAGATGTGGAAAAGCCAGCTCAGACTACAACATCGGCAAGGTTACTCCATACGGCCCTGTCTGCAACGCATGTGCTCCCTATTTTCGAGAGCCGGAACCCTGCGAGGCGTGTGGGAGGCCGTCTCAACGTCTTACCCGGGTGACTCGCATGGGTCATGATCATCGCTTATGTCCAAGCTGTGCGACTGCAGACCACGGTACCTGCTCTGCGTGTCGTCGACATCGTTTATTGGTGGTGGTACCCAACGGGGATGCGTTGTGCAAAGCCTGTTATGAGCAAGGTGAGGTTGCCTGCCCATCGTGTGGCCATCCTATGCCAGCGGGTCGAGGCGATGCTTGTGAGCCTTGCTACTGGACGCGGACATGTCGTAAGCGGATCACCATTGGCCAAGCTGGTATCAGTGCCAAAGCGTTAAGTGAGGCATTTGGGGAGTTTGGTGAATGGTTGATTCGCACCACGGGGCCGCATAAGGCTGCCCTCAAGATCAACCATTTCTTATCGTTCTTCCTGGAGCTCGACCAGGCATGGTCACGCATACCAAGCTATACGGAACTGCTCCATCACTTTGGGGCTGAGGGGTTGCGGCGTGTGAGGCTCCCTATGCGCTGGTTGCATGAAGAGAAAGGGGTTGAGCCGGATCATCAGGCCAAGCGCATCAGCTCGGAGAAACGGCGTATTCAGGCGTGCCTCAGTTCCATGCCGTCCGCTTCGTTATCAGAAGGCGTGCTGCAAACCTATTGGCAGCAATTGGAAGCACGTATTGAGGCGGGCAGAACGTCGCATACGTCCGCACGCTTTGCACTAAGCGCAGCAGCCGCATTGTTACTCAATACTGACCGAGAGGGACAGCGGCTACCTAACCAGGGCGATGTGGACAGTTACTTGAGTGCGGTGCCCGGACAAGCAGCCTCGGTGACGGGGTTTACCAATTTCTTAAATCGCCAACATGCCACCACACTGACCCCTAGGGTGGATGAGAAACGGGCAAGAAAACGGCGAAAAGAAAAGTTGGCTCGCACCATGATGCAAATGGCTAAGTCCGCTGATCAAGGGGAGGAGTGGAAGGAGCGGTGGGTCGTCACTGCCATGGAATACTTTCATGACAAGAAAGTATCTAAAAAAGCACTCCGTCAACAGACCATAGAACATTCAGGAGACGGGGTACGGGTTAGCATGAAGGGTGTGAGCTACTGGCTGCCTATTGCATAAGGGCTCAGATGCCTTATTGATACGTTAACAAGCACCAAAGCACACATAAGTGTAAACCCTGTTGTTTGTCGTTAGATGCGTTATGGGTGTACCGCCCCGGCCTATTGGCCGGGGCGGTTCAGGTGAGATATCAAAGCATTTGCTTCAGTTCCCCATAGTCCCCCCCAACACGCAAGACGATGGTCACGTCGTTGTCATTGCGGTTACGGAAGAACCAGCCGTGATTGCCAGTGAAAGCAGCTTCAAGCTCACCTTCATCTTCGGGCACACCACGGCCTTTCTCGTAGCTAATGGAGTTCCCATTGCCATCACCGTGCGTGTCAAAGTTGACGGGGCCACCTTCGGATACCCAAGCAAACGTCGCCACCGCCCCTTCTTGCATGGTGAGTTTGTACTCCGTGCCTTCTCCTGGCGTCAGGGTAAAGCTCACCTCATCGCTCCACGGGGACGCTTCTTCCGCTTGCGCCGTCTGTTAAGCAGCTTCCTCCGTCGCTAATGCCTCCGCCAGTGCCATGCTGGCATCGGTCATCACCCTGTCAGAATCTTCGAGTGAAGGTGCTACGGGATCACTCGCTGAGGCTGAATTGGCTGTTTGGAGAGCTATCTCTGCCTCGGACGTCGCAGTCTGAGCAACAGCATCGTTTACCGGCGCAGGCTGGCGATCACTGACGATCTCTTGAGATGCCGAGGGTTGAGACGCCTGTTGGGCCATGGCTTGATCGTTGGCCTGGTCAAGCTCGGCTTCCTCAGCCAACTGGGTCTTGATTTCCCCCATCTCAGTCAGCCCCAACAAGCGCCCAGCACCGGTGGGGTCAATGGCATACTCGGCAGGCAGCACGACGGTGATCAGCAAAGCGACAGCAATAACGGCGGCCATCAGCGTAGAGCGAAGTAACTTACCCGTTGACGGTAGTTCGGCACGGGTTGGAAGATCAGTGTTATACATTAGGGACTCCCTCAATTAGGCAATGAAATAGCCGGTCAGTTGATAACCCACCAGCATAAAACCAGCACACATCATGGCGACGTTGGCGGTATACGCGTGGCGTAAGAAGCCCGTCGTGCGTCGCCAGAAGCCCATCACAATGAGAATGGCGCTCAATGCCAGTAGCTGGCCGATCTCTACGCCTACGTTGAATGCCAGGAGGTTAGGGACGAGACCATCAGGCGAGATATCGTATTCAATGATCTTGCTCGACAGGCCAAAGCCGTGAAACAGACCGAACACCAAGGTGGCGACCTTGGTGTTGGGCTGAAAGCCGAACCAGCGCTGATACGCCCCGATGTTATCGAGCGCCTTGTAGACAACGGAGAGTCCGATGATGGCGTCAATTAGGTAGCTATTGATGCCGATATTGAAGTACACCCCTAACAGCATCGTCGTCGAGTGACCGATGGCAAAGAGGCTGACGTAAATAGCGATATGCTGCATTCGGTAGAGGAAAAAGATGACCCCTAGCAAAAACAGTATGTGGTCATACCCCGTTACCATGTGCTTGGCACCGAGATACATAAATGAGATCAAATGAACACCATAGATCTCTTGGATATAGCCCTTGTCACCTTCAGCCACCGCGTGAGCAAGTACCTCACCACTGGCGCCCAGTAGCATTAACAGCAGGGTTAGAAAGGCTAAGGCGTGGCGTCGGGCCATCATAGGCAAGCCGAGCGCACCCCTTACTTGGGATGGAAACATGCAACCTCCACGGGTCTGTCATTAGTCTTGGCCATCGGATGGATGGCCCCAGTCATCAAGCGACGACTGGCCGTGGAGGCCGCTCCAAGCGGTAGACACGACGCAGGGGAAAAGCGTGTCGTTCGCCTAGCCGCAGGGCATGACGGACGTTGGGTGCCAGGGCAATGCTCGCCCCCAACCGATCCGCTTGTTCGTGGAAGTGACTGCCGCTCTCATGAGGGAGCTGGCGACCGTCTTCATGCATGTGGCCATGGGTATGCCCATGGCCGCTTAGATCACTCTTGTGGTCAAACGACGCAACGCTCGCCGCCCCATGGGCTTGCGCCTCGCCGAGGCTGGAGATGACCAGGCTCGGCAAGAACAATAGTAAGAACATAAGGTAGCCAAGACGGTGGCGCAGCCGATGGAGCATGACAAAACAACCAGAGTGAAAGTGATAACCAAGCAACACATGCTGTTTCAGCGCGAGCGTTGGCAGCATGATACCAATAGATTACCATCCCCCCTAGGGGGATAGAAACAATGAAAAGGAAAAGAACATGACACCGCATACCCACCAGTCGCATCCCGATATCATCAAGCGGCTCAATCGCGCTCGCGGCCATCTACAAAGCGTGACGCACATGATGGAAGAGGGTCGTCACTGCCTTGACATTGCGCAGCAGCTCCACGCGGTCGAGAAAGCTGTCCAGCAGGCTAAGCGCGTATTGATCCATGACCATATTGAGCACTGTCTGGATGACGCCCTTAGGCCGCTCTCACCGGAACAGCAACACCATGTCGACGATTTCAAAGCGATTGCGCGTTATCTGTGAGGAGCTAACGCCAGGCCAGCGCTCTGGTCTTCCTCACAGGGCAATATCTCAACCGTGATGTGAACGAGAGAGGAACAGTGGGCCTGGATATGGCGTTTGTAAGCCGTGGGCGACTCGGGTTCATGGGCCACGATGGAGACGATAGCGGCATAAATATTGGGGCCGATCGACCACACATGAAGATCAGTAACACGGGCATCATCGTTCTCAACAGCTTGCTTGATGGCGTTTTCCATCGATTGATGCTGATGATCCAGCAGTACTGTCCATGTCTCTTTAAGCAACTGCCATGACCAGCGGGTGACCAAGATAGCGCCCACGATTCCCATGGCAGGATCCATCCAACCCCAACCTGCATATTTACCCGCCAGCAGAGCCACAATCGCGAGCACTGACGTCAGTGCATCCGCCAATACATGCAGGTAAGCAGCACGACGATTATGGTCATGATGATGGCTGTGGTCATGATCGTGATCGTGCCCATGATGGTGATCATGACCGGCCTCGCCTAATATCCAAGCAGAAATACCGTTGACCACCAAACCGATGAAAGCGACAAAAATAGCCCCGTTAAACGAGATCTCAACGGGTTGAATAAAGCGGCCCACGCTTTCTATCACCATGTAAAGGGCGAACACGGCCAGCAGTATCGCGCCGGTAAATCCCCCCAGCGCGTTGACCTTTCCGGTGCCAAACGAGAACCGGTCATTCGTAGCATGCTTACGGGCATAGGCATACGCAAAGGCGGCAATACCCAGTGCCACCGCATGGGAGCCCATATGCAACCCATCGGCTAGCAGCGCCATTGACCCGTAGATCACCCCCGCCGTAATTTCCCAAACCATCATGGCCAGGGTCAGCCCGACCACAATGAGCGTCCGCAACTCACCGGAGCGTTTATGGTTCTGGCCAAACGTATGATCGTGCTGCCATTGGTCAAGGCGATGGTGATGCATGACTAGCGTACCTAATGGAAGAAGAACATGTTCAGCGTATGCGCTATCGAGCATTGCGACGCCACCTATCCCCCCTGGGGGGATAGGTGGGATACTAGTGGAGATCAGGTGGGTTCACAACCGGACTTGCGATAGCAAGCACAGCAAAACACAAAAGGCGATACAGGCGAGCCGGAAACGCCATCAGCGGGTGACTGCTGGCTAAAAAACCACAAGAGACGCTAAGACACCAATAAGCGCGCACCCTGCCAGCACTTTGAGCATGCCCACCTTGAAATGAAAAATCGCGACCATCGCGCCTGCCGCCAGTAATAACGCCAGTAAATCGAGGGACGCTAAGTTCGGCGCTAAAAGTCGTGCCCCCATCACGTGCCATTCGCCTACGTCAGCGAAGATAACGTGAAGTCCAAACCAAATGGCTAGGTTGAGGATAACCCCGACGACCGCAGCGGTAATGGCGGACAGCGCAGCGCTTAAGGAGCGGTTGTCACGTAGACGCTCCACATAGGGAGCCCCTAAAAATATCCAAAGAAAACAAGGAACAAACGTTACCCACGTGGTCAGCAATGCGGCCAGCGTTGCCGCCAACATGGGATCAAGGCCTGTGGCCTCACGATAAGCGCCCATAAACCCAACAAACTGCACGACTTGAATTAACGGGCCCGGTGTCGTCTCCGCCATGCCCAGGCCATCCAGCATCTCGCCCGGTGCCAACCATCCATAATTTTGCACCGCCTCTTGAGTGACGTAACCTAGCACCGCGTAGGCACCGCCAAAGGTGACCACCGCCATCTTGCTAAAGAAGAATGCGATCTGACTGAACACATTCTCGCCGCCGAATAGGGCCAAGAGCACCACCACCGGCGTTAACCACAATAGAAGTAACGTGCCTGACATGCGTAGTGACCACTGGCGATTGGGGCGAGCATGGGCAGGCAGCCCTTCACCCAGTAGGGAGTCTCGGTCGCTAAGCACTGACTCGTCGGCATCACCGTGGCCACCTCCTACCTGAAAGGCTGTCATGCCACGCTTCCCTCCCCAATACCCGAGAAGGGCCGCGCTTAGAATAATCAGCGGAAACGCCACCTCAAAAAAGAAGATGGCGACAAACGCGGCAGCGGCGATGCCAAGCATTATCTGATTTTTCAGTGCCCGCTTGCCTATACGTACGACAGCGTTAAGCACCACGGCCAGAACCGCCGCTTTTAGGCCAAAGAAGAGCCCCTCAACGGCCCCCACATTGCCCAAGGCGGCATACAGGTAGCTCAGAGCCAGAATGGCGATGAAACCAGGTAACACAAAGAGGCTGCCCGCCACCAAGCCCCCTTTGGTACGATGCATTAACCAACCGATATAGATAGCCAACTGTTGCGCTTCTGGCCCCGGTAGCATCATGCAGTAGTTAAGCGCGTGCAGGAAACGGCGCTCGCCAATCCATTTTTTTTCTTCGACAAGGATGCGATGCATCACCGCTATCTGACCGGCGGGGCCACCGAAGCTCAGTATTGCGATTCGTAACCAGACCCTAACGGCCTCACGGAACGGTACTTGATGGGGCGACTCAATGTTGGGCGGCATGGCACACTCTTTAGCGATGTAGGGGTGTTATTTTGTAGAATGTATAACAGTTAGGTTATACATACAACGAAAGAGGCGGTATGACAGATAACGTACAACACTGGTTAATCCTGATCATGCGTCTCAGTGGGCGGGCGGGCACGCCCCGTATGAGGATCTGGCGGGCGCTTCGTGGTTTAGGTGCCGTGGTACTCAGAGATGGTGTGTACTTACTGCCTACTAGCCCCTCGCGAAGGGAAGCGCTGGAGCAGCAAGTCGGCGCTATTCGGGAGCTGGGGGGTAACGCGCTGCTGATCGAGGTAGACGATTCAGCCATAGATAGCGTCGATGCGTTGCCTTCGCTCTTTGATCGAAAGCCAGATTTTCAAGCCTTACGGGCGGCGGTGGTTGAGTGGCAGCAGGCATGCCCTCAGTTGGAGGAGCGAGAAGCGCAGCGTCAATTGACCCAGTTGCAACGACGTTTACAAGGCATTGTGGAGATCGATTTTTTTCCAGGGTCAGAAAGCGAGCGCGCCATTATGGCCTTGGCAGAGGCGGAGACCGTCTTTAATCGCTATTTTGTGCCAGACGAGCCCCAGCCGATCCAAGCCGAGATCCCGCGGCTTGATCACGCTGCATTTCGTGGGAGATCGTGGGCCACGCGCTGTCGCCCTTGGGTGGACAGGCTAGCATCGGCTTGGTTGATCAAGCGCTTTATTGATCCCGAGGCTCGCTTCGTGTGGCTTGAGCATCCAAACCAGTGTCCGCAAGACGCGCTGGGGTTTGATTTTGATGGAGCCCCTTTCACCCATGTTGATGACAAGGTGACGTTTGAAGTGCTGCTCGCGAGTTTTAGCCTTGAGTCGCAGACAGGTTTGAGCAGAATTGCGGAGCTAGTCCACTACTTGGATGTGGGGGGCACCCCCGTGCCGGAGGCCGTGGGGCTAAAACTTATGCTGGCCGGGGCCAAGGAGCGTTGTGACGACGATGATGCCCTACTGCAACATACCGATATGTTGTTTGATGACCTTTACCAGGCGTATTTGGCAGGAGACCCAGGCCGGGAGTGAGCATGCGCTAATAGTGAACAAGCTGTCACACAACACAGATGAGCTGTGCTCTACCACCTGAATCCGTGAAGCCGGCGCCGACACTTTCCCTATCACCGCCAGCGAGCACTTTTTGATCATTCGCCCCGTGCAAGTTGGCTTTCGCAAGCCCGTTATTGCCAAAACCCACCGTGCTGATCGGTGCTGACGGCCCGTTTTGCCATGCCTTTCCACCCGCCAGGCACGACATATCTGGCGATCGCGTGTCGCTTGGAACTGCTTGTGGATAGAGTGTCGCCGATTGACGGTCAGCATGGCGTTCCTCGTGGATAACGCACTCGGCTCCGCAGCGTCTTGAGCACCGTCATGCGCCCGATATCCTGCCCGAAGTCGAGGATGATCTGCCGTGCCTTGTGAATCACGAGAGCCGCACGGTGCACCAGCTCTTGTAGCACGGTGCGCAGCCGGAGCCGCTTGGCCGGGTGGCGAACCGGGCTCAGCTCGCCGGTCATGCCCAGCTGTCCCATCAGGCGCAGGATGTTGTAGGCCAACTGGGCGAGATGCAGGATCAGATCGTTGGTGGCGAACTTGCCGGACGGCAAGCGCTCCAGGTCGAGATCGGTCTTGATCTCGCTGTGAAACTGCTCATGGGTGGCATGCGCCTGGTAGCGTTTGATCACCGCCTCCGGCGCCTCGTCCAGGCTGGTCCACCAGCCTTCCAACTCATAGTCCGGTTCGAGCAGCAACTGGCCATCGCGATCGGCGGTGCGCTCTACCAGGCGCATCACGCGTTGGACGACGTATTCGGTCTTGTTGTCGTCGTGGATCGAGACGGTCTGCGACCACAGCGCCTGGCGCTTGCCAGGACGCAGCTCTTCCCAGTAGTCCGCCGCCACCGCCAGCCAGGTATCTCGATCAGCCGTGGCCGAGCCACGCGGGTTCCATTTGACGACATAGTCGAGCCGGCGCCCCTCGTCGGCAAAGACCTGGCGTTGCTGTTCGAGAAGCGCCAGGTGCGCCTGGCTGTCGAAGCCGCTGTCCTCGCGTAACAGGATCGGTTGCTTGGTCAAGCATTGGGCGCGAGGCAGTACCCGCTCCAGGAAGGCGTTGCTCTCCTTCATGGTGTGCTGCTTGCCAGGCCGCAGTTCCAGACCCAGGCACCACCCTTCGTTGCCCAGATAGGCGGCGATCGGGGTGTAGCCATCGACCTTCTGGTAGGTCCGCGAGACGCCTTCCTTCTTCGAGTTGCTGTTGTCCATGACGAAGGTGTCGATGTCCAGGCAGACGTGCGTCGTCTCGGCGGTGATCGGTGCTTCGATCAGTGACAGCAGGGTCGTGGACCAGGTGGCGGTGCGCGCCTGCAGGTCGTTGGCGGCAAGTTTCTCCAGCCGCTGTCGCAGCGTCGCCGCGCTCGGCACCTTCTGCAGGGTCAGCAGTTGTTGGAAGGGCTTGTCGCGGCGGAAGTTCTCGACAGCGTCATAGTCGCTCATGCCCAGACACAGCAGGCCCAGGTAGCTCTTGATCACGTCACTGGTGCGCATGCCCAGCGTGGTGGGGAAGCGGCTGTCGATGCTGTCGACGCCAGCGATCTCAAAGCATTGCCCGATGATGGACAGCCCGGCGTGGCTGGTGAGGGTGCGGCGACTGGCGCGGAACTTTATGTTGGGCATGGCACTGTCTGGGTGAATGGCGATAATGGCTATATTGCCATGCAGGTCAGTGGGTTAGCCCGGATGTTGCATCGGGTTGGTCAGCAGCACCCAAATGCCAGGTTTGGTGGCGATGATGCCGCCCAGAGCTGGAAGTTGGCTATATATTGATCAATTTCCTGAGCTCAAGGCGCATTTCCCCCTACCCCCATGTGTTTTCTGTGCCGGGGACAGCACGCCGCGGCGCTATCCCGGCACCAGCTTGCTGGCCAGCTTCAGGAAGAGGTCCTGCTCCGGGTACTGGCTGCTCAACATCAGCCGAATCGTGCGCGTGTTGCGGGTGATGACAGCGCCGATCTTCAGCAGCTTCAGGCGGAGGGTGTTGACCTGGGCCTGGGCGAAGGCGGTGCGCTTGAGGTAGACCCGGCGCAGCCGCTCCAGCAGCAGGTAGGCCAACCCCGACAGCAGCAGTCGGTACTGGTTGGGCCGCCATTCGTGGCAGCTGGTGCGGTCGGAGAACAGGAACTGCTGCTCCTTGATACGGTTCTCCATCTCGCCCCGAGCACAGTAGCGGTGGTCATAGAGCCACTCGGCGCTGCAGCCGCGCAGGCTGGTGACCACATAGCGGGTGTTGAAGCCACGCCGGCTGGTCTCGGACTTGACGATGACCTTTCGTCGACGCTCCTTCCAGCTCTTGGCAGCGTACTCGATGAAGCCGAAGACACGCTCCTTCTCCCAGGTCTTCTCGAAGCGGATGGCCGACGCGTAGTCGATGTTCAGAGCCAGCTTGGCCAAGCGCTTGTTGCCGGCGAGGCCGATGATGTAATCGACGCCGTGGCGGTCACACCAGTTGAGGATCAGTGGACGGCAGAAGCCGCTGTCGCCTCGGAAGACGATCTTCACCTCAGGCCACGCCTGGCGCAGCCGCCGGACCAACAGGGCGAGGATGGCACCGGCGTGGTGAGCGGCATCCAGCGAGGCCGGACGCAGATAGCTGACCAGCAGCTGGTCGCCACAGAATACGAACAGCGGCAGGAAGATGTAGTGGTTGTAGTAGCCGTTGAAGTGCCGCCCGAGCTGCTGGCCATGCACCCGATCGTCGGTGGCATCGAAGTCGAGGTAGAGCGGTTTCTTGGGTGGCCGCCGGAACGAGCGGATGAACTGCTCGATCATCTCTTCGTGGATGGTGATCGCCCAGTCCCGGTCGGCTTGCTGCTCGAAGCGGCACAAGGTGGACTGACTGGCCAGCACGCCATCGGTATCGACGGCGGTCTGCAGGGCGATATCGTGACGCAGGGCCTGGTGGTCATTGAGATCCTCATAGCCCAGCGCCAGGCCGAACACGCGCTGCCGGACCAGGGTTTCGGTGCGATGCAGGCAGCGCTGAGCGTCGCGCTCGTCGCTGAGCCGGCGAGCGACGGCGCGGGTCAGGCCCATCTCGCGATTGAGCTGCCGCAGCAGCAGGATACCGCCGTCGGAAGTGAGATCACCGCCATCGAAACGGGCGATGACCTGACGGCCTTTGCAGCGTGGAAAGGAAGCGGACGGCGTGGTACATTTTGTCATGGCGGCTGAGGCGGTTGGTTCTTGTGTAGGAGCTTGAATTATAACCGATTTTCAGCCGCCTTTTTCATGTCTTATGCAATATCCAGGTTAGAAGTGCTTCCGGGGGCCGGTCTCACGGATTCAGGATTAAGTTTAGGGTGCATCCAGTACTGGAAAATCTCCAGCAACAGCAACATCGTGGACGAACTGAAAAACCAAGGCGAAACGGTGGACGACGACACACTGGCACACAACTCATTATTGCCTTACAAACACGTGCTGCCCAAAGGCACTTATTTCATCAACAAAAAGGAAACGCAATCCCTATGAGACAAAGAAAACTTTGGCCCCACATTCCCGCTTGCCATGACGAAACATTGGCGTGGGAGGTTTGATGGAAGTAGTTCAGGCCTTCTGGTTGGGCATCATTCAGGGCATCACTGAATTTTTGCCGATTTCCAGCTCCGCGCATCTGATTCTGGCTCCGGTGTTGGTTGGCTGGGCTGACCAAGGTGTCGCTTTTGACTTAGCGGTACATGTGGGCACTTTACTCGCCGTGATGTTGTATTTTCGTCGCGATGTTGGAGATTTGACCAAGGACAGCGTTACTTCGCTGATTCAGCGACGCTTTATCGGACAAGGCCTGATGGCAGGCTACCTGGTTATCGGCACCGTTCCAGCTGCACTGGCCGGTTTGCTCTTGCTGGATCTGATTGACACCCAACTGCGTTCTGTCGCGATCATCTTTTTCACCACGTTAATTTTTGGCTTGTTGCTGGGCTGGGCGGATTGGTGTCCCAAACAGAGCCGGAAGATCACCACATTGACCTGGAGAGATGTGCTGTTAGTCGGTGCAGCCCAAGCACTGTCACTCGTTCCCGGCACCTCCCGTTCGGGTGTGACCATCACTGCTGGGTTGATGTTAGGCCTCAGTCGAGAGGCAGCAGCTCGCTTTTCCTTCCTTCTGGCCATTCCCATTACCGCGCTGGCCGCTTCCGCCAAATTGCTGGAGGTGGCCACTGGTGATATTGCAGTGGATTGGATCGCGTTCCTAGTGGGCGGACTGACCTCCTTCGCTATGGCGCTAACAGCCATCCACTTTTTTCTGAAATGGCTCAACCGCTTTGGGATGTGGCCCTATGTGGTCTATCGCCTGGGGCTGGCTGCCCTGATTTACTGGGTTCTGATGAGATAAGGAGTACGATGGTAATTGTTTCAGTGGCTATTCAGGGGCTTGGCACAATAGCTGGGAAAGCCTCCAGATTGGTCAGCATGAGGCTTAAATGGCCTGTAGTGTTTGCCATCGCTTCGGTGCTATCAGGATGTGATTCATTCGACAATCAGGTGCATAAGCTGAGTGGTGCCGCTCAGGGCACTACTTGGCATGTCAGCGTCTGGCAATCTGAAGGCGTGGACGTTAACGCGCTCCAGCAACGGATCGATGCTGAATTCAATCGCCTGGATCGCTCGTTGTCGAACTACAAACCGGATTCAGATATTGAACGTTTTAACGCCACGGAGACTACCGCTCCGATTGATGACGGCTCCGAGATCGTCGAACTGGTAGAAGCCGCAAAGCAGGTCAGTCAAGCCAGCCAGGGGTGCTATGACCTGACCATCAAACCATTGTTTGATCTTTGGGGATTCTCGGGCCAAACGCTGACACCACCGGATCCGGCTACCCTGATGCAGCAGCTACAACACGTCGGTTTTAGCAAACTAGAAACCCCGACACCCACCCAACTGCGCAAAACCGACCCGCAGATTCATGTGGATATTTCCTCCATTGCTCAAGGCTACAGCGTTGGTCGGGTTGCCACCGTAGTGGAAGCTGCTGGGATACAGAACTATCTCGTGGAGATTGGCGGAGAGCTGCAAACCCGGGGGCATAAGCCGGACAGTTCTTCCTGGCGTATTGGCGTCAAGAGGCCTCTGCCCGGTGGTCATTCGGTGCAAAAAGCCCTCACCATCCGTCAGGATGCCCCAGTTTCCGTTATGACGTCGGGCACCTACCGCCATTACTTCGATGAACAGGGCAAGCGCTACAGCCATGTCCTGGATGCCCGCACGGGCAAACCGGTCACTCACAACACGGTCTCGGTCACTGTCACTGTCACTGTCACTGTCATCAATGACAATCCAACCCTAGCGGACGCCTGGTCCACGGCCCTTCTCTGCCTGGGACGGGAATCCGGTATGCCGGCCGCGGATGATAATGGTATCGCCGCCTTGTTCATCACTACACACAATAACCAGTTCGAAGAAGCCGCAACCTATCGCTGGCAATCACTGAAAACAATAGAGATCCACTGATGTTGAGATTGTTTAAAATTGAAAACGGCCTGATCCACGAAATTAAATGCCCCCTCGAGGAGTTGGGTAGCCATCTGATCCAAGCCGACTGGATTGATGCCCACGAGCCGGATGAAGACGAACGTGCTCTCTTGCAACACATGCTGTGCACCGAGTTGCCCGAACCGGATGAAGTGGAAGAGATTGAAACCTCGGCCCGCTGCTTCGTGGACCAGGCCGGTATCCACGTCCACTCACTGTTTCTCGCCCAAAGCGAGGGTCGCCACACAACCGTATCCGTTGCCTGTATCCTTCAAAAAAATTGCTTGATCACCATTCGTGAAGGAGATTTGGCCGATTTCCGCCTGCTACGTATGAGAGATGGTCGCGCAGCTGAGCGCGCAGGGTGTCGAGCTCCTCCGGCGTCACCTCGTAGTCGGCACGCATCACCTCGCAGAGCAGAGCCGCCGCGGCAAGCTCGAGGCTCGGCGCCTCGAGACCGGCACCACCCTCCCCCTCGGCGAGCATCTCCTGAAAGAATCGCTGGATATTGGCTAACACGGGTGTCTCCTTTCTCTTTGCTAAGGCTGGGACCTGCCAGCCGCTCTCGGGTTCGCCAGCCCGTCGAGGTCAGACCCCTAAGTAGATTGAGGGGTCTGACCCCAAGGGGGCGGGGTTAATCGCGGCAGCGCCAGCGTGCCAGCAGGGAGAGCAGCGCCAGGCCCAGCAGCGCCGCCGCCGTCCAGCCCACCACGTCGACAACCTGGGGGAATGATGCCGGCGCTTCCACCGGACGGTGCTGAAGGCCGAACACCACGACACGCCCCAGGGCATAGAGCATCAGTGCCAGGCTGGCCAGGGGTAACAGGGAGTGACGCGCCGCCAGCCAGCGGGTGAGTGCCCAGGGCTCGCTGGGCGTCTTGGCCGACTGCCGGGTGCTCGTCTTACGCGGGGTCGCCGCCTTGCTGGCGGCCGGCTTCCTCGCCGCAGGCTTGCGGGCTCGCGGCTTGACCTTCGATTTGCCCGCCGCGGGGCCACCGCCCAACCAGCCCAAGGCAGCACGGCCCAGACGCCATAGCGCCCAGCCCAAGGTAAAGCTTACCGAGAGGGCGAGACCGCCCATCACCAGCACATACGCCATTGGCGATCCTTGTCGAACAACAAAAGGAGTATTGTGCCATAGCGTCGGCGAGCCTACTCCCGATGATGCTTGTGAGCGCGGCTCATCAGGTAGAGGGCCCCGGCCAGGGCCAGCACCGAGAGCGCCAGGTAGATGGCATCCAGCGGTGTCTCGAAGGTGATATCCACCACCGCGCGAAAGAACTCGATGATCACCGCCAGGATCACCACCCGGGCGATCTTGTCCTTGAGCTCATCGAAGGACGAGACATTGAAGGGGTTCGAGGCCGGGTGCGACTCGGCCGGTTCGATCGGCGACACGAACAGCCGATACACCCCCAGGCCGAAGATCAGCAGCACGATCGCCACCAGGTAGATGTCCACCGCCATCACCACGCTCGGCACCACCGTCTCGTGAATATTGGGCTGCCCGCCGACCAGGTAGTAGGTCGCGGCGATCACGGTAAGCTTGAGAATATCCAGAGTACCGATGATGAACAGCACCAGTGCCCCCAGCAGGCTCGGCACCACCGCCAGCATCACCAGCAGCCGGCTGTTCCACAGGAAGCGCTCGAAGATGCGTTCATAGCGCTTGCCGCTGGTGGAAGGCACCGCTGTATCGGGTCGAGGTTCGGGAGGGGTGGGCTGGCTCATGAGGGCTCCTTGCGATAGTAGATCGAGGCCCAAGATAGCACAAGGGACAGGTGGAAGTGCAATCCCCACAAGACCTGTTGGTCACGCTGTTGGAGCAGAAAGTGGAGAACCATGCCGATGCTCTGGAAGATCTGCATCGCCAACTGGAAAAGATCAGTTATATGGTTCTAGAGGACGAGGAGTCGGAGTTGGAAGACGCCATCGGCAAACTGGCCCGCCTGGAGGACAGCAACGGAAAAATCCGCCTTTGCCTCATGGACACCCAACGGGATATTTCGTTTTTGCTGCGTCATCTAAAAACCCAACCGGAGCAGTCGGAAAGCCTACGTGAGATTATGCGCGATATCGAGACTCTCATGTCCCATACCACTTTTCTGTTCGATAAAATCAACTTTCTGATGGAGTCGACTCAGGGCTTTATTAATATCGAACAAAACCAAATCATCAAGACTTTCTCGATTGCTGCCGTAGTGTTCCTGCCGCCTACTCTCGTTGCCAGCATCTATGGAATGAATTTTGACTACATGCCGGAATTGAAGTGGTTGCTCGGCTATCCCTGGGCACTGGGGCTGATGGTTATGTCAGGCATCGCACCGTATTGGTACTTTAAACGTAAAGGATGGCTCTGATGGAAGGAAGCGAGCCGTAGGTGAAAATCGTTAAAGAATTTAAACTGGGTATCCTGATTAAATGGTTGACGATCCATTCTGATCCACCAAAGACTTAATCTCCCTAGAAGGTTGATAGATCGACGCCGCAGTTCTTCTCGACTCGGGGAAACCCCTGTTGTAGGTCATGGTGGCCTTGCCTAGGAACGGGGGACACCTTGGTCTGCGGCGCCTTCTGCTTGTGCTTGGTGGTATTGAATATTACGCACGCATCAGTGAATCATATCGAACAACCTCAGGCTGCCGTGTAACAGTGCTACAGAGACACCACTAGCCAATACCGCAAGGCTCATACCAACCAATACTGCAATCCCATCTTGCCTCGCGAGGCCTAGCGATAGAGCCAGAATCGCCAAGCCAGGCAAGGTATTTCCAAATGGGATGGGCAATGCAATCAGTAACGCCATAACAACAATAACCCCTCCGATAACTCGCATGGCCAAAGGGGACATCAGCCCGGCCAGACGGATGCTCAGGCGGCGTTCTAGCTTATCTATAAGTGGCGTAGCGCGCTGGAAGACTTGGCGCAGCACTTCTTGCCCAATACGCCGCTGAGCGATGAAAGACGGCAAGCGGACACGCTTTGCACCGACCACCATTTGCCCACCGAGCAGCGCAAGCGCCGAGCCGAATATCATGCCAGCTGGAATGCCTGGTGTCGGAATAATGGCTGGGATCGAAAAAATTAATAGAACGAGCCCAAGTCCACGATCCCCCAGAGCGCTCAGGATATCATTCAGCGTCGGACGCCCAGCTGGCAAACGGTCAGGCAGAACACGCAATGCAGAAGCCAGGCTTGAGTTGTCACCGCTCATGGCGAAATGGTTCCCGTCTCGTAAAGGTTAGGCCTTTAGGCTTACTAGGCGTGGTCAGTCGCTTCTCCCACTCTTGCCCCGCTTAGAGAAGCACACTGTCAATTAGACCGCTGAATCCTACAATAATCAATACGAGCCAAAGCGGAATTTTCCATGCTGACGATCTCGACCTTGTCGTGATCGGTCATGGTAGCGTTTGATCACCGCCTCCGGCGCCTCGTCCAGGCTGGTCCACCAGCCTTCCAACTCATAGTCCGGTTCGAGCAGCAACTGGCCATCGCCATCGGCGGTGCGCTCTACCAGGCGCATCACGCGTTGGACGACGTATTCGGTCTTGTTGTCGTCGTGGATCGAGACGGTTTGCGTCCACAGCGCCTGGCGCTTGCCAGGACGCAGCTCTTCCCAGTAGTCCGCCGCCACCGCCAGCCAGGTATCTCGATCAGCCGTGGCCGAGCCACGCGGGTTCCATTTGACGACATAGTCGAGCCGGCGCCCCTCGTCGGCAAAGACCTGGCGTTGCTGTTCGAGAAGCGCCAGGTGCGCCTGGCTGTCGAAGCCGCTGTCCTCGCGTAACAGGATCGGTTGCTTGGTCAAGCATTGGGCGCGAGGCAGTACCCGCTCCAGGAAGGCGTTGCTCTCCTTCATGGTGTGCTGCTTGCCAGGCCGCAGTTCCAGACCCAGGCACCACCCTTCGTTGCCCAGATAGGCGGCGATCGGGG
The DNA here is from genome assembly GCF_012427705.1 of Vreelandella piezotolerans. Lineage (NCBI taxonomy): Bacteria > Pseudomonadati > Pseudomonadota > Gammaproteobacteria > Oceanospirillales > Halomonadaceae > Vreelandella > Vreelandella piezotolerans. The sequence goes on from NZ_CP048602.1 coordinate 2,088,466, forward strand.
TGTAGCCATCGACCTTCTGGTAGGTCCGCGAGACGCCTTCCTTCTTCGAGTTGCTGTTGTCCATGACGAAGGTGTCGATGTCCAGGCAGACGTGCGTCGTCTCGGCGGTGATCGGTGCTTCGATCAGTGACAGCAGGGTCGTGGACCAGGTGGCGGTGCGCGCCTGCAGGTCGTTGGCGGCAAGTTTCTCCAGCCGCTGTCGCAGCGTCGCCGCGCTCGGCACCTTCTGCAGGGTCAGCAGTTGTTGGAAGGGCTTGTCGCGGCGGAAGTTCTCGACAGCGTCATAGTCGCTCATGCCCAGACACAGCAGGCCCAGGTAGCTCTTGATCACGTCACTGGTGCGCATGCCCAGCGTGGTGGGGAAGCGGCTGTCGATGCTGTCGACGCCAGCGATCTCGAAGCATTGCCCGATGATGGACAGCCCGGCGTGGCTGGTGAGGGTGCGGCAACTGGCGCGGAACTTTATGTTGGGCATGGCACTGTCTGGGTGAATGGCGATAATGGCTATATTGCCATGCAGGTCAGTGGGTTAGAAGTGCTTCCGGGGGCCGGTCTCACGGATTCAGGTACCAGGTAGACACATCGATAGAGGGAGTACACGCTTTAAAATATCAACGAGTGTCCACCTTGCTTTTATCCATCGAGCCAGCTTGATACTACACTAGGTCTCCTCGCGTGATACCGATCTTGCTAAAGGCATTCAACACTGAAGCTTCGCAGGGAACGTTTTCGTTTTTGGCTTTAGGGTGTTTGAACGTATCGGCGAACCCTGGGCAGTGTCGAACCAGTTTTTGAACGACACCTTCTACGTGCCGCACGTTAGAAAGCACTTGGCGCAGCCAATGTTCAAAGCTGCCTTGAGGGCTCAGTGTGAATACTAAACCTTTGTAGGAGGGAGGTTTGGAGGCCTCCTCACTACCGCCGGCTCTAGGTTTAGGAGGGCGGCGTTGGATCTCCATGAGATAGAGCGTTTGATCTAACACATGCACTCTAATGACGAGTACCCCGCGAGGCACCTTGGTCTGAGTATCAATGTAAACCCAATTAGCGACTGACGTTTCCACCTCGTCGTCTATTTCGAAAGGTTCCAGGCTGATCAACCGAGGGTCGGGGGAAGTGCTAAAGCCGTCTTCAAAGGTAAACCAGCTGACGCTATGAACCGTCTCGGGATAAGCCGATTTTAAATAAAGAAGCGCATTCCACATATCACGTAGAAAGCCCTGCGACTCCAGTGTAATAGGAGCGTGAATAGAGGCCTGTCCGACCCCTTTTCCTGATCCATGTGGCTCCCCGGTGGAGAAAATGGTTTCGTCGCCAGGAACGGGGACGCCTCGTGTATCGGGCACGTTTTTTCGGGTATATCGTTTATCCAAGACGGCGCGAGGCTTACCTAATATAACGAATTCGTCCTCAGGAAGGTCTAGCCAAGAAGAACCATGGTCGGGTTCGTCATCATCCGTGAGGTCAATGACATCGGGGATGTCTTGAAGCTGATGATAGGGAAACTGAGAGGGGGTATCGTCGCCATCGGTGGCTGGTACTGTCGTTGATTTCTCTCTTTCACGGTGGATCGTGGCACCATCGGGCTGCGTACAGCCTAATATCTGCAAGCCTAGAAATGCGTTGCCATCATCAATAGGTACTCCAGAAACAGAGATCTCCCCGTCCCCCTGGAACCAAGGGGTAACCTCTAAAAGCATCTGGTCTGGGGTGAAGCTGGCTTCAATCTGCGAATAAATTCTTCTGGCAGCCCGCTCGGCATAGGGATCGTACAAAATGTGTGCGAGCAAAATCGCATCGTGCCTATGAACTCGATGAGTAAATCTGACGGGCCATGTGCCCGGTGATGCAGGTGCATTAAGCGGTCGATAAAGCCGTTCTTTGACCTCCTCCCAACGGTAAGTGGCGAGGACACGCTTAATTTCAGAAGAGCGACCGTAACAGCGTGCAAAAAACTCTGTACAAGGGATGAGCAGATGTTTGTCATCCGGGAGGTCAAAGTCAATCAGGTACGTTTTGTGCTGACTTTTCTGGGGTAAGTAGTTCGAATCATGAAAGGAGGTATAGAGGCTGCGCCCTTCTCTGAGCAAGTCGTCTAGGGAGACGATTCGCCAGCCGCCTGGAGAGAACGAAACGGGGAATTTTCTCTCCTCGTAGGCAATACGGGAGTTACTCACGCCCTTTTCCCATACGGAGCCGATTCTCAATAGCCCCACATGCGTTAAGACTGTCTCACGTCTAACCACGCCTCCTAAGTTATTCTCATGGTCGATGGTTCTCAAGAAGATATGGATTTTAGGGACGCTTCGTAAGCGATTATTCTTGAAGATAGGCCCATACCACCAAACGACCAAGCGCTCAGCTTCGTCTTTAAAGGTGCCATCTGGGAAGCTAAAAGTTCTGCATTGTTTGAGAGAAACGGTCACAAGGGCGCGCTCTATGTAAACTCAACATAGAGATTGTCGCAGCAATTATTGTTTAGTCGCAACAATTGTTGAAAATGACAACTAAAAAAGATGCACAAACCAAATATAATCATAGAGCTTTTCAATGAAAAAAATATAGAACAAAGCATAAAGCTAGAAATGTTCAATAGAATAGCGTACACAAGCATTTTAGCGTTCCAATTATGGGAGCAAAAAGAAGATGCTCTTGACTGGCTTTCTCGACCTAACCAATCTTTGAATGGAAGCATTCCTTTATTGCTTTGTGAAACTGAGATAGGTATGAAAGAAGTTCATCGCGTACTAAATGCTTTAGAATGGGCAATCCCATCTAATGCATTTTTTATGGGGTTATTCTGTTGCGACAGCTAACGGCCAGGAGCTGCCTTTTAGTCATCTCTGATATAACGCCCTGGCTTTGCGGCGTGCCGGAGCACCAGAGTAGGTGCGATCGCCAACAGCCACTGGTTAGCTTTTGTTGATAGATGGTTTTGCAACGAGGTTCCACGAGTGAACATCGGGTTCACATTGCATCATCTTGATATCTTTTCTCCCCCAAGACTGAAGCACAACTTTCAACTCTTCACCGGTAACAGATCCGCCTTTGGTAACATTTCTATATAAATGTCGCCCCAAGTAAATTTCTTTAAGCGAGTTCTCCGGCACATCAAAGCAGTATAGAGGTCGTCCAGACACAGTCACCTTATTCCAGTCACGATAGCGACCACCACCTGTGTGATAACCGAAGGGGATATTTTCTATATCTTTTACAACACGGATCTCTTCTTCGTATGCCCACTCGAGAGACTTATACAGAAAAGCTCTTTTCATTAGATTGAAGGCATTCGAGTCAAAACGAAGGCTACCACCAAGATTCATTAGCTCATGCTCGCCAATCACGGGTAGATCGTTATGCGGCTTTGTAGCTGAGTAAACCATCTCTCCATACTGGCTTGGAATCAAATTGCTTTGCGGGTCTGAAAAGCCGGCCGAATCACAATCGAACCCAAGAACTACCCCACGGTGAGAGTCTCCATAATGCGACCACATAAGCGTGTTCAAAGGCTGACGAGTCAACGATAAGACACCGTATTTTCTCGAGAAACGGTTTCTACAAGCATCCGTGGCGGTTTTCGCGCTTATAGACTTATCGCTATCCTTAAAACCAAAGGCTGTACATTCAAAAGGGTCGTTCAAATCTTCAAGGCATGAAAATCCTAGTGATAGGGTATCGATCACATTTCGCGCGGCGCCGAAGGACATGTACTTGTATAAAATCATGAAACTCCTTCACAAGAAGCTAACGAGGCTGTAGAAAAACTCGATTTAGAGCCGTCTCCACCGCCTGTTGTCCTTCTTTATTTACCCACCCGGTCATCTGGCTGAGTAATCTTAATATTGGCATTTAGCCACTTGAGCAGCCAGCTAAAGCTTGTTGAAGACGGTCTGTTGCTCTTAAGTGTACGGAGTGTTCAAAGGTGTCTGGCTGGAGCAGGTCCTGGTAGTTGATCACCACCATGGCGTTCTGATCGTAGTTATAAATCTTGAAGCGCGGCATGCTGACCACTCCTCGTCTGTTTTCTCGAGCCTACTAAAACTTAGCCGTCATCGGGGTTTTGCTACAGGCTCAACGCCTTGCTCACCGGAAAATTGCGAGCGCAGCGAGTAATTTTTCCGAGTGCAGCAACTTGTTAAGTGACATTGTTCCATGCGCCAGGACTGTTGCTTCGGAAAAAGTGTATTTGAACATTAGCGCCAAGAGTGTTCTGGATCGTATGACTCACCCTATTACAGTAGACTTGATCATTCCCATGCACCGAAACAGCAACATGGCGAATTTGAGATGAAGCAATACGCTGAAGAATATAAAGGTCTTGTTCCCAGAAACCCCATCCATATATAACCAACGAGGGCTCCAAAGTAGTGAGAACTTCTCTGTAAACTGTATTTAGATAGCTACTACTGCGTATTGAATTTATTTTTTGCTGAGATGTCCCTTCGCTAACGAATAAAGGTACTACTGATTCGGATTGCCAGGCTTGAAGTATTGCTTCAAGCAGGCTATTTCCATTACCTGTTACTTTGAACTCTGACTCAATGTTATTACGCGAGAGAACTAAGCTACCATGAGGGTAAAACGCAAGAGTTGTCGATGCATCCCCGTAGATTGGATCGCGCAAACGACGCCAATCCTCGTAAAATTGTCCATTAACAAAACAGTCTTTTAATGAATGACGATCACGCACGTCTATACCATACATAATGGCCCAGTAAAGTATCAGATCATAGTTTAGAGAAACCACTGTACTGAAATGCTTCAAGAAAGCATAGATAGCAGGTAGATGCTCTGAAATTTCCTGATACTCAGGATGGACATCCCTAACTGACTGGATAAGGCACTCACGCACCCTTACATAAGCTGCATGTGTTCTTTCGTCGGGAATAGCAAGAGAGCGATTAACATTAGAAGCTTGCCATACTAGGCGCAACACAAGTTCGAAGTCCGAGGTCTGAAAAAAATCAAATAGTTGGTGAATATCATTAGTGAGAAGACCATGCTCACGTGCATGATCGATAAGAGACGTATATCCAAAGCGTCCATCAACAGCCATACTGGCGCCATTGCCTAGCAGCAATGAACCCCTGTAATAATTCTGGGCAATTTCTTCCCATTCAAAAATTCTATGTGGCACTGCTTATCACTCCTTACCGCTTAAAAGCGTATTTGATCCGCGTGATTGCGCTTTTTGAACGGTTCTTCCACTGAGCTAGAAAAACTCTTTGATAGTGTATCCACTGACCTTGAGTTCCCTAGCTATTTCAGTTTTCCAGGCACCTGAAAAATCTAGTTGAGCGTACACCACACCACTAATATCGTTCGGTGTTTCAATTTCTCCCTTAACCAATGCACAAACGTTTTCACGACCAAGCTTTGCCATTAAATAACCATGTTCAAATACTACATTTTGTCTGGCTCTTTGCTTGGGATGAACTTTTGTTTCATGAATGCCTCGACCATGGTCACAAGCGGTATATAAGACAATGGCGTATCCTGCTTCTTCACTGTAGTGCTCAATTTTTTCAATTATCGTCTTTCCACCACTAGCTTGTTCGTGAAGAATAATCGGTATTAAGCCAATTTTATTAATAAAACGTGCGACTTCCTGCTTAGCTTCATTATCACGTCCGTGTACGATAAAAACCTTATTCTTTTTGACCACTGAGTTAAAAACCGTGTTTTCAGGAGCAGCGATAGGCTGTTGAAATAATTGGGGTTTTGGTAGTGCAGGCTTGGCTAAGTTTTGCCCAAACTCCAAATAGTTACATACTTCTGAAAACTGTTCAGATATATATGTTCTTCTTTCTGCATAGGTGCCGTATTGGTTCTTTATAAAGCCCCAAAATGATCCCAAGCTACGATGAAGCTTTAGCCATTCTGGGAGCATGGGTGCCAGTGTTGTATTCTTTAGCAGCTCGTGGCGGAGCTGCATATATTCACCCTCATCAGCAGACCCGCCTGTAGCATGATCTGTTAGCAAATTACTTAAGTAATTAACCCTATCTAGATCGTTTTCAAGAAACTCAATACTCATAATCTGAATTCTATTCTCTATTCGATTTTGGAACTTAGCCAATGACGTTTAACCCCGCAGCACGCGCGGCTTTGTAATGGAGGCGCAGCCGCAATGGAAAAGCCGTCGCTGTGCCTGCGATTGTTAACCATGTAGAACTCCCTCAAATATTTCTTGGATCTCAGAAGTCGCATTTTTCAACGTGTTCAAACGCGTCGTTTGATTAACCGCTGGAGAATAGGCACTCCAAATCTCGCTCTTTAGCTCTGAAAACCTTTCCCGGGTGCTACCTGTCAGATACAACCTCACGATATGTTCCTGGCTATTAAGCTCATAAAAACATTCAGTAATAGCCATGTCCTTGTCTTCTTGATCAAGGCTCGTATCGTAGAGAATATCTACAGCCGCTTTGCGAAACTGATTCAAATGGCTTATGAATCCCGCGAACGCGATGCTTCGCTGTTGCCGAAGCCACTTTTCATATTCTGTTCGGCGAGTTAGAAAGGCGCCCAGGAAACCGCCTAACAGGGAAAACAAACCAGCCACGATGGCAACAATCAACTCAATGTCTTCCACACCTTCAATACTCCATTTAGGTCGACTAGGAATGCTGGCTAACAGATATTAGGCTGCCCATTCTTTTACTGGATGAATGTGCTGTTTTTTTGTCCAGCAAATGCAGCCTACCAATTATCCCGGGCCTATGATCTTATAAGATATAAATTTTCATTAGGCCGTATGACCAGAACTCTCGCACCTGCTGCTTGTTACGGCAATGTCCGCTCAGGGTCGAAACCTGCCTAAAGCAGCACTTTGTAGCCAGTCCTAAAGCGATGCAAAACCACCTATCAAGATTTTGTATCCCTGTCACCAAAATAGTCATCCTTCGCCACGAGCCCAATGCGGTCATCTGTATTAAAGGCCTGATCTCTGTCGCTATCTTCGCTGAACAAATTTTGCACGCGGCGTTCTTGCTTGAAGTAAGTCAACGTGCTGAAAAAACAGCTTTCGCACAGGTGGACTTCATAGCGCTCGCCGTCGTGTTGAGAGCCATAGCCCCAATGTGCCTTGAGGGTGGCGTACTCAAGATTTTCATTTGCTACACGTGTTGTGGTTAGGCATACATCGCACACCACATCAGTGACGGCCTCGACTTCTACTTTTTCAGTCACTTTCATTGCTATGTTCCTCGCCTACCGACCATGTACTCACTCACATGGCTTGTGCAATGCGTGCCTATCTCGGCGAATGCTCATCACCTGATTGGGTGGCTGGAACAGGCTCTTCCACCTGCATGGCTTCCCAGTCGTCAACGCCTATAGGCTCAAATGGCAGCTCATATTTGCCGACCGAGCCCTTAAGCCGCTGCAGAGGGCCGCCGTCTGCTTTTATATCACTGGACTCATTAGATTTTTGCATCTAAGTGCCTTCTGCAGTGCGTGCGAAACAATGAATGCAGTATCACGGTAGACTCATTAACCTTAATCCACCCCAAGCGCTTTGACCACTGCATCAATCGGTTCGGCGTAGAAGCTGGTCTGGAACTTGGTGAACAGCTCTCCGGGGATGGTAGGAATATCCATGGCGCTGCTCATGGGTAGGGTGACGCGCTTGCCACCAGCATCAAAGGCAACCTGCAGGCATTCCGCTAGGCTTTCGACGGGTTTTAGGCTGCCCCCTAGGCTCATATCGCCCAGCACGACCATTTGGCTCTGAGTAGGTTTACCTACCAGACCTGAAGAGAACGCGACCAAGCTGGCGAGCGAGAGGTCACGCAAAACGCCGCTATTTTGCAGATCGACCACATGAAGGTGGAAATCATGCTCCAACACCTTGCGGGCTCCACTGATACGGCTGGCGTTGGCCTTGAAGTAATCAAACGCCATTTTGACCTGCTCTTTGGCGGCCGTTGAGTTCCAAAGCCCTGACATGGCCAGCTTGCCGCTGCCTGCGGTTACTTGCATTTCGATGCGATAAACGCCCGGCATGCCTTTATCGCTGAGGCCAATGGTATGCACCACGCCTGGCTTGCCCTGGCCTTCTGGAATCAGGCCGCCACCGCCCTGCTCTTTCACCGACACAAAGTGCTCTTCCAGGGTCTCCTTGTCGATGTAGCTGAAATGGACATCGTAGAACTCCATGCCACCAATCTTTTTCAGCTGTTCTTTCACGCGGCGACGTACCTGCATGGCGTATTCCAGGCAGTCCCGTACATCGTCTTTCATGTATTCCCCATGGGGAAACATCAGCTTCAGCAGGCCCGACACCGTTTTACGTACCGCGATCACGTCACGCTGGTTGAGGTTATCACCCAGAGAGAAGTAGCGATCAATGGCATCAGCGAAGCTGCGCTTGCGCATTTCACGGAAGAATTCAGCTAGGTAATCGACGATAAACCCATAGCGCTGAGTGAAGAATGAGGGCCGCATCTTGGGGATTTCCCAGCCGGGAATATAGGCATGGAAGCGATCAAAGAACGCGGCATCAATCATGGCATCAGGGAATGGCGTCAATAGGTGGCTGGTTTTCACCAGCGACTCCACGCTTTGGTTGATGTTGCCAACGAACACCATCGAGGCTGAGGCTTCCATCTGTTCGCGCCCACGGGCAAAAGAACCAGAGGCCATATAATCCTTCATGATCTGCACCCCGTCCTTATCCTTGAACGAGATACCGGCCACTTCATCGAATGCCACCAAATCCCACATACCCACCAAGCCAATGCGCCGCGAGCTCATGTTGTAGAACAGGTTAGCCACCGTGGTTTGCCCGCCAGAGACCAAAATGCTGTTGGGCGAGCACTCTTTGTAGATATGGCTTTTGCCGGTGCCCCGTGGCCCTAGCTCGCAGACGTTATAGTTGTTCTCGACAAACGGAATCATCCTGGCCAGCAGATGCCATTGCACGTTCTCATCCAGCTCGGCAGGTTCCATACCAATTGAGCGAATCAGCACTTCACGCCATTGAGCATTGGTGAACCCACGCCGCCCTTCAAACAGCTCGTCCATATTCATGTGGGGCATCTGAATCGGCTTGAGCAGGCTGACACCAAACGGCGAGCTTGTTTGCCCCTCTTCGTGGAAGTAACTGAGCGTGGCGATCACCCAAATACCGCCTACTAGCAGCTTCTCGTGCTCTTTAACAATGCCTGCAGAGATTTCGGCATCTTTGATGCCCAGGTTACTGAACGCTGCTTCATAGCGGTCTTTTTTCTCATTCAGACGCACCGTGACCCGATCAATCACCTTGAAGCTGCCGCGCTCACGCACGATGGATTTCACTTTCTCCGCTTCATCTGGGCGAACGTAGTTATCCGTTAAAATCGCCTTGACGTTTTCTAACCCCTTAGCGATCACCTCGGTATCGTCAGAGGCGCAGTACATACCCAACAGGTACTCCAGCACATACACGGGCACATTAGCGCCCTCTTTCACGCGCTGGGTGAGATCCTTACGCACCACGCGACCCGCAAAGTGCGTGTTGAGCAGCGTATCCAGATCGGCGTCCTGAAGGGCATCGGTCAAGTGCGTGGCGGAAGATGAGTCAAAATCCATGTGGGCGGTCACTCCTGAACGACGAAAAAAGCACAATGCACAAACATAAAAGCTTCCCAGCTGATGACGGGCCTAGAAAAAATCATCCGTAAACGCGAGATCAATCACCACCCGGTAGCGCTCCCGCTCGGTGCCCAGATCTTTATCGCGCAACACCAGGAAGTAGTCGTTTTTACGGTCGAATGAAGTGCCCGATAGCGAGAGGCGCACCGACTTCATGCGCTCGTTCATATTGTCGCTTGCGCTATCGAAGGTCACGACCTCCTCACTGGAAACCACCTCGCTGCCCGCGTAAACCGCCACCGACAGCGTGACCGGGCGGAGGCGCTCGCTCACCGCTTCGGTTTGCAGCAGGTCGAAGCGCTGAATGTTATTGACCATCTTCAGCGATGCCTTGGGTGAGATCACTTCCACCTTGCGGCTGGTGCGCTTTTCTACCTTCTCTCCCCGCAGCTGCTGAACAGTGAGCACGGGCACCACAATTTCCTGGGGCATAATGCCCCCGTGTACAAAGCGCGCCCCGCCGACAAAGTGAAAACGGTGCGCGCCTTTGGGTATCCAGAACTGGGTGTCGCAGGTGGTGCCAGCCGTATCGCGGGTATGGCCGTGCCACACGCTGGGGTTATCGGGCAGCGACTCGCCCAACACATAGCGCTTTTTGCTTTTGAAGGCCGACGTTGGCTTGTCTGACAGCGCCGTGCGGTCGGTAGCATCCAACGCGCTGCGCTGAAACAGGAAACCGTGGTCGGCGGTGACCAACACGGTGCTGGTGTTCAGGTGCATGAGAATTTTACGGGTCAGCTGATCCAGTTCATCAATGGCATCCTCCACCGCTGCGAACGTCTCGCTTTCAGTGTTAGCGGCATCCCCACGGGCATCCACCACGTTGTGGTAAACGTACATCAGCTGCACGCCTTTGATCTTTTCGCGCCCCTCTTCACGGCTCCAGCCTTTTACGTCCTCGGCGGTGACGGCTAACGCCTCCCCGCCTAGCGCGGCTTTAAGTAACTTGCTGCGGTTCGCCGTACCTTGGGTGGATTGGCCATTCACCAGCACCGTATCGCTGCCCGGCTGATAGCTGAGCTCTCGGTGCGGTAACAGCGAGGCCATCCCCAGCGTGGTGTAGCTAGGCACCACACCTAACTGGCTTTTTAACGTCGCTTCGCTATAACGCTTAGCATTAATGCGCTCACGCAGCTCTTCCGCCGCTTCATAGCGGAAGGCATCGCTAATCACCACCACCACACGCTTTTGACGGCTAGCGGCTAGCTGGGGCTGCACCCAGTCGCGGTAAAAGTGTTGCTGGCTGGGGATATTGGGCAACTTCCAATGAGTGAGCCGCTGTTCGGCTTCCACGCGCTCGCTCCAATTACGGGTGAGCTGGCCTAGGAACCACTCGTCATAACAGCGCTCAACAGCGGCATCCAGGTTTTTAAGCAGCTCCACGCCAGTGGCATCAGACGCCACGGCATAATGGCGATAGGCGGTATCAAAACGGTAGAGATCTGTTTGGTAAGCGTGGTAGAGCGCCTCAACACTCTCGTAATGAAAGCCTTTAGCATGCAGATGACGCAGGCTAAACAGCGCAATCGCCGCGGTAAGCGCGGCGTACAGCTGCCGGTAGCGCTCGCGGCGGGCATCGTTTTTATGCCGAGACGCCCAATAACCGTCCAGGCGCGCCACAATGATTCTGTCGAATAGCTTCAGGTCGCGGGCATCCGCCGTGGGAATCGCCTGGCAGAGATCGACAATGATCTGCTTCTCCACCACCTCAAACGTCGCCACATGGCTTAGCTGCTCTAGCGGCACATCCTGCAGCTTGTCATCAATGCGCTGGGCATCTGCCACCCACCCGGAGATCACATCGAACGCGGGGTAAAAGCGCGAGCTATCTCGCCAGCGGGTGAGCAGCGCCCGCGAAGATGCTCGCGCATTAACAGAGGGAATGGCCACCTGACGCGCCCAGTCAGGAATATCAGAAATGCTCTCGCAGTAGCCAGTAATCAATAACCGCAGCATCAGTTGGCCGAAGTTCAGCGGCGCTTCACCGTTGAGTTCTGCTTGGCTAGCAGGGTAACCCACCTCGGCCTGCAGAGCACGCACCAGCGCAGGCACCAAGGCGTACTTCTCGGCTTCGACCAACGCCGCTGGGTTCGTCTCTAACCCCAGTTCATTGGCCACCGCTTCTTCAGCCAAGTGGAACAGCAGCGTGGCCACGTCAAGAGACGTGGCCCCCACCACCACGGCCAGCATCGCCAGATCCAGCTCATCTTCACTAAGGGAAGGCGTGACCAAACGCTTCAGGGCATCAATGCGCTTACGGCTGGCTAAAAACGCCTGCCGCTGCGCCAAGTGCTCGCGCAGTACGTGGCGCGTTAGGCCCAGCTCATTGAAAATCATCGAAACGCGGTCGGCGTAAAAGCGGCCAGAGTACAGCTTGATATCCAGCAGCCAGTCGTCTTCTGGGGCTGGCTCGGCAGAGGGAAAGTAGAGCAGCGTAGGCGTTTCAGGCTCTTCCAGCTCCAGGCGTAGCTTCACGCCCAGAGTAGACTCCGCCGCCATATTGATCACCTGCACGCCTTCCAGCGCAAGCTCATTCAACGACTCAGCAAAGTGGCCAGGGGCGTCGTACCAGAAGACAATCCGATGACGATCAGTGAAGAAGGCGTGTTGTAAGCCCTGCTGGAGTTGGTCGAGCTGCATCTAGCCTCCTTGCCCATACTGCATAGATCAGCGCACTGAAAGGGGGTGTTCATCCATGCGGGTGATCAATAATTAATAAAACGTAAGATAATGGCCGGATTCTATCACGCGTAGTATGAAAAGCGCCGAGCCAGTGGCGCACTACGCTCAGTACGCTTCCAGCCGGGATACCGCACGTTCAACCGGGGTTCGGTAGCTTTCTCCAAACAGGAGCAGATGGTTCAGTAGCGGGTAGAGCTGAAAAAGCGCCTCTCGTCTTGGCCAATCATCGGGGGCGCTGCCGTTCCAGTACGCCTCGAAGAAAGCCGAACCGGGCGAGCCGAACAGCGTCAACATCGCCAGATCCACCTCTGGAAAGTGGCGGTAAACAGCAGGATCAATGATCGCGGGGCCTTGGGGCGTGAACAGCACATTGCCCGACCACAAATCGCCGTGCACTAAGCGAGGCGCAACATCCGGCAGCCAACGCTCTAAGCCGTGAGCCAGTGTTTCAAGGCGTTGCCGCAATCCGTGATCCAACAGCCCCTGGGCATAACAGGCGTTAATGAGCGGCAGCAAACGTCGCTCGCGCTGAAAAACGCGGCCATCCTTCATTGGTGCATTGGGTTGGGGCGTTTTACCGCAGGCATTATCGCGGGGCCAACCGTGCTCGCCCCCCGAAACCCCATGCAGCTTACGCAGCCCCTCCCCTAATGCTGCTTCATCGCCATGGCGGTGCGGTACTGTTTCCAACGCCTCCATCACCAGCCACTCCCCCTGCTGGGCAAGCACCGCCGGCACCATCAAGCCGCTATTAGCGTTGGCGAGCGCCTTTAACCCATCGGCTTCACCGGCTAGCCGAGCGGGGTGATCTTGCTTCACCACAACATCACCCTCACGGGTATGCAGCCGATACGTCGCGGCACTGTCACCACCACTAAGCGGTTGAAGCGCACCTTGGGGGCTAATCCCAGCTTCGTGTAACAATGCGGTGAGCGTGTGGTTCATACGCTAACTCCCATAAACATCCACGCTTAACTCAGTGCCGAACAACCGAAGGCCAAGAAAAACAACCTTACTCTGAAGCCTCACTCGTTACGCTTTTCACCAGTGCGATAGCGCGGCGTATAACATCCACAGTGGCTTGCATATCTAATTGGCCGTTGTGAACTGCCTGACGGTAGTCTTCGCTGTTCAGTATGGCGACAACCATCGAGTGCCCGTGGCCAAACCGAGTAGGTTTCTTGGTTTCAAAGCCAAACGCTTCAGAGTGCGTCACTATCTTATGATGCCAATGACGCCGCAGCGCCGCTCTTCTCGAAGCCTCTGGTACGTCAATACGAAAACGCAGCTCTTGGTTATCAACGAGCTGAATATGCAAAATATCCTCAAAGCCGCACCAAAATCCTAAAAACCCACCTGACTGGTTGGGCACATAGCCCCAGTTACCTTCGCCAAGCTGCTCCTTGAGCGCTTTATAGAAGCCTATCCAGGCATACCCATCCCACTTCTCAAGAGAAAGTGTCTGATAAGCCGCCACCCGCGCTTCCCACTGATATAGCCACTCAAAATAGTCATGGAAAATCGCATTGCTTGTCCCGGTTCCTGTTTCAAGCACAGCCAATACCTCACTGCGTAGGAAGGGCTGGAAGCCATGCTGGTAGATCGCCTTGTAGCAGCTCTGATCACCCGTTTTGAAATACATCGCCAGGATATTCTCTGGCTGGTAGCCCCTGCCCTGAATGTTGGTAAGGTACTTAGCCAGCTGGTTGGAGTGCACTTCGGTATGCGTTTTATCCTCAATAACGATGGCATACGTGCCATCTAGCACGCACAACACATCAATATGCTTACTCTGGCGCGTTACGCTAACCTCGGTAAACTGCGGCAACGGTTTGCTATGCTTTGCGAAAAAAGCAGCGATCAGCTCTCTCGCACACGCATGGAGCTGGGGGTCTGCTGACGCATACTGGGTATCTGCCCATGCCAATAACCACGCTATAAAGGCGTCCTGTGATAGCTCTGTTGTGGCAAATGAAAAAATGTTGGGTTTTTCAAGCATTAAATTACCAATTTTAAAAAAACCAGCTGATAGCTAATTAAATTTTTATCAGTGTTGATAAAACCAGTGTCAGTGATACATCAACTGGCTGCCCTTTAAAAACAACTACATATTCAGTTCATAATTAACGAAATCGTTCCACTCACCAATTGCTTCGTCGAGAGCTCTAGAGTGGTTGCGTATCGCATCCTCTTGCTCACTTACAAACTGCTGTATGCAAATACGATACATATCTACTTCGTCATTAAACATATCAACTTCCCACTGAGACTGAAACTCATAAGGCTTGATAGGTTTAAAGCAACTGTGGCTAGCCCGCCAACGATCATGTGCAAATAATTCCGCAGAAGCGAATACAGAAATTAAGGCTAAAATCATGCTAACTTTCATAGGAGATCCCCCTGCAATGAATCTCTCTTTACTTTTTCATTTCTATCTGAAATAAAACTATAAAAACTTTCTGAGGAAGAAAGCGCTGTCTCTAACACACCCATGTGCACCATAGAAACATACAATGCCGACGAGTAAGCTTGGCAGTTGATTGATTTAACGGGATTGAATTCAATATCTGTAAATGCAGAAAAATCTACAATTTTTTCAGATAAATGCTTATTTTTTTGTAAGGCATTGATATACAGCCAATCATAAAAAAAAGTCTTCGGCTCGATAGGGAAATTTTTCCCAAAAAAATTAAAACCGACTACTTCGCCTGACTCTTTAAGCCTTGGATCTTTCTTTGCCTCTCTTGAACTTTTATCTAGCAAATCTCTATAAGGTCCACCTTTTTCAAATACCTTACTCGACTGAAATGCAGACTCAACTGAAAACACTCGCTTTTTATTATTTGTCTCAATCATCAAATTGAACGCACTTAACGATACTCCCACTTCATGCAATGACTTACTTGACACTTCAAGTATTGGTGAAAATCCATGTTTTTCACTAGCTTCATGAAGTGACAATACTGACTTCTGCTTTTGTGACTTAGACATACCAGGAAACCATTGAAAATCAACCTCAAAGATCTCAACACCTGGTACACAACCAGTTTTCACAGGTATAAAAAGAGGCCTTTTCGCCATATCATGCAGTCCTTCTTTTTCTGGAATATTCTCGTGACGAAAAAAAACTGGCATCGACAAATGAATTTTTCCCAGGATAATAAAAGTCAAATTGATCCATAGCACTTTTGGAATCAAAAATGAATGCATTAATCTTATCAGCAGAGACTTTATCCAAAGAAAGCACTTCTGCTTGAGGGTTAGTAGGGTCATACGTAGCTAAAGGAAGTACAGATCTCGAAGCATCGTCCAGATCATCGTACATTTCTTTTAGTGCCGAAACAGTCCCCAAGCTACGTTTATTTTTATAAGTCATTCGCTTGTCTGCTGCATTGTATTTGCAAAATAGGCAATTATTTTCCCACAGCACCGACTTGTCTATCACTAGCATAACCCAAGTAATGCTAGGATCTTTGCAACGATACTTATAAAACATTTTATAGTTTGGAAAACCAATTGACAAAGATACTGATTCCCTTACTCCATCCAGCCTGAGGGCGTCGTTATATACATAATTAGCCCCACTAACATCCAACGCAGTCCTTGTTAGCAATCCATTAGAAATTATATTGGGTATATTATATGCCTGGGTAAAATGCACCAGGTATGGTATCTCCCTGACACTTACAAAATCTTTTATTTCATTTATCTTGTCAAATACACATGAGTTAGAATTAGCTGCACCATTATTCTCTACTTGGGTGACAGCACACACCTCTTTTTTTTCATTATCATCAACTTCAAGTGAAGGCTTATTTTCCACAAAAAGGCTATTTACTAACTCTTTATCTTGCATTTCCTGAGACAAACGACTTATTCGCAGCAATGCTTCACGACGCTCCAAATCAGACATAGCATCTACAGCAGGGCTGCCTGACTTTTTATAAGACGTTTCTCCACCATCATTTTTCTCAGAGCTGTTTAGCTCATAAACCCAAACAAAAAACAAAATGACCAGAATAACTAAAAACGCCAACATAAGAACCCATCCTTTGATATTGGTCTTAATGTAATAGTTTAAGAAACCTTTTCCAAATACTTGGATTCAAAAAAGGAAATCAAGCTTTCTGGGCTTTTATCTAAAGCTTCAGAGAGCTTGACAACATCCTCATCTATCGAGTTATTTAACCTAATATAGCTGTCATAAGACAGCCTACCATCCTTAGCCATTTTTCTAGCTTCTTCAGCTTTTTGTTTTTTTCTTGCAATGTCTTGCATGATAATAAACCGTATTTTTAGCTCACGCTCCTTCTTTACTTCTATCAACTTGGCCTTTGTTTTTTCAACCTGCTTCTCAGCTTCGGCGTCCAAAACATTAATGCCTTCCTGAACAGCACTTAGTGTATTGCTAGCAACACGCTTTGATTCATCTATGTATTGCTGCGTTTTGGCAGCAGGTTTAGCAATAAGCATCACCAAACCAGATAGCGTAATAAATGGAATCGCTATGTACGTTAGGTAGACTCCAACATACGTCACTGTAAACAGTGTTACTAGATAGAGACCTAGCGTTGTCCAAAAAACAAATGCAGCTTTTTCGTACATTTCCCCGCTCCCTTTCTTTTATTATCTATCCAATTAAAATTTTAATTATTTTCCAACGACCTGCTTCACTTCCGCCAACAGATTCCCAAACTTGCCGTAATTCACCTTCACCCCATCATCCAGATCCAGCGAGATACGCTGGTCGGCGTAGTGACGCAGCTTCTCGTCGAAGGTGTTAAGTTCGGCTTGCTGTTTGTAGAGCTTGCTTAGCTCTTTTTCGATGCTTTTCGCTTCGGCGGCGGAGGTGCTGGCGTCTTTGTCTTGCTCTAGCTTTTCCACGTAGCTGGCGAGCTTGGTGGTGAGCGGGATAACGTAGTCGGTGCGCATCTCGGCCAGGGTGCTTTCGTTGTAGCGGTGCAGGTAAACCAAGCACTCGAAGGCTTTCTGTTTGCCGGAGGAAAACAGCCAGTAGATCGGGCGTTTCTTGTAGGTGCGCAGGTGGTCCTTGAAGAATTGTGTACTCAGGTAGCGGCGGATCGTCTCTAATGCGGCTTCGCCTTTCTTGGGCTTGATGGCATGCAGACAGAGGCTTTCGGCGACAAAGTCAAGGTTTTCTTTGAGATTTTCATCGCCCCAGACAGTACGCACGAAGTCGCGGAAGCGGTTGGTGGCGTCGTCGGGGAACCATTCCTGATCGGTGAGCGGGATGATGGCGTTGTCATCCGGCGCAAAGCTGGGCTCGGGGATCTGGGCGAGGTAATCGCGGACAGTCTCGCCCTGGCTGGCGAGAATCAGGCCGGGCTTGTCCAGCGAGTAGCGGCCCATCATGCAGCCGATAGCATAGCTGACCAATTCCTTGAGGGTGTCGCACTGCAGCAGAATTTCCAGCTCTTCTTCGGAGCGATTGCCGCCGTAACGGTAATGCGGATTACAGGTCAGGGTAATTTCATCCAATGGCACATCCGACGTCAGTTCGTCCTTTAAACCATAAGCTTCGATAAATAAGCGGTTGTTTTCCTCTTCAAGACGCTGCATTTCTAGTGTTGTTTCTAACCAGTAAGTACGGAGAGCAGCATAATTGACAGATAACTTTGATTGGTGGAAACGTTCATCAAAAAGATGCAAACAAATAAAGTCCCAGGATGTTTCATAGGCATCCCAGTCCTTTTTACTGAGCAATAAAATTGAATCACAAACTCTGTGAACTGATGTGACAGAATTTGAGTCTCTAATTTCTCTAAATGGAAGGTTTCCTACATCTCCAACCTGATAGTGCAACGTTGGGCTTGTTAAGCTAATAAAATGTGTTGAAAGTTTAGAGCATAAATACCCAAGAAGTAATTTGATATCATGGTTGTAGGCACAGGATCCGCCTTTTTCATAAAGCATTCCGCTAGGCATGTACCTAGCACCAAAGTATGCGCTGCTTATATCAGTCCAGGTAACGGCAGGTTCGAAGTAAGGGTTGGATCTTTTGAGAACCAAACCTGAATTTCCTTTTAAGTAAGGATATTTATGAATGATAGTATTGTGTAAATCCTCACCATCATTTTTCCATAAAACCACATACTCTAGATTTCCATACCACCGCCGATAGTTGCCACCCTTGTTAATCGGAAACCAGCTAAATTCACTGTTGATAGCTTCAGATCTACTCAGCTCAAATCCAATATTATTGTTTTCCACTTCGTACCAACGCCTTAAGAAGCGTTCATTATCCGAGGTAAGAAGTCCTTGTCGTATTTCTCCCGATGAACGAATTGATTCACCTTCAAACAAACCTATAGTTTTGGCGCTTGCCCAATACGCCACCGGACTCCCCGGAATCTTCTTGAAATCATCCGGTTTGGCTTTATAGAACCAACCGCAATCACGGTTCTGAATGGCTTCCAGAGTTTTCGGCCCTTGGTTTACAGCGCCTCGAAAATCCGATAGGCGGATATAGCTGCCTGTGTAGCTGGCGATATGACCTTTGCTTAACGTAAAAGTACAAATCGGCACTGTTGCACCATCAAAGCCTGAATACTCCAGCTGAATAAGGCTGGTGATGACATCTTCTTCAATCAAGCGCTTGCGCAGCTGCTCGTAGCTGGAAATGAACATCCACACGAAAGGCGTCATAAAGCCAAGCTGGCCGTGATCTTTGGCAAAGTCTAAATTGCGGACGATAAAGGCGGAAAACAAATCCTTTTCGTAGCCTTTGTAGGCATCTTTCAGGTATTTCTTCACCGCTGGCGTTTGATACTTACTGCCCATATATGGCGGGTTAGCCACTACTGCTTCATACCGCTGGGCCAATACCCATGCCTGCTGTATCACCGGCACTAACCGCTGAGCGGCGGCTTTTTGCATCATATCGCCGCTGTTGCTTAATTCGCTCAGTTCCTCCAGCAGTGCTTTAAGCGGCGCTTCCCATTCATTGGGGACTTCAATCAGCGAGCCGAAGGTTTTGGCATCTTGGAAGCGCTCGATTAAATCAGCAATCAGCTTGTAAGTGGCGTCGTTGCTGGAAAGATCTTGCTGTTCGCTATCAAACAGGCTTTGGGATTGGCCCTGGTGCCAGTCGCCGGTGAGGTTCAGGTCGCGCCATAGGGTATTAACATCCAGGTATTGGCTACTTTGCATGGCCAACACGTTCAGGCGCACGTTTCGGGTGAGAATGCGGCGGTCGTCTTCTCGGGCTTTCATCATCAGCGCAAAACCCGCCAGTTGGGCAGCGCGGTCGTCGATATCCAGGCCGAACAGGTTGTTTTCCAGAATCAGCTTGGGAATATCGCGGGTGCGGTAGCCACGTTCTTCGTAGATCGCCTTCAGCACGTTGTAGGCTTCCACCAAAATATGGCCGGAGCCGCAGGCGGGATCGAGCACCTTGATGGTTTCAGGGTCGAGGCTGGCCGGGTTGATGGCGTCCAGCTGGGCCTGTACCTCGGGCTCCTGCTCGGCGGGCTCGATGTAGTACGGCATCTCGGCCTTGAGCTTTGATGTGGGGTAGGTTTGCAGCCACTGGCGGCCTACCGAGTTCTGCACCAGGTATTGCACGATCCAGTTGGGGGTGAACAGCTGAGTGGCGGCGGGGATGTCTTCGCTTTTCACCACCTTACCGATCACTTGGTCTTTTTTCTCACTGATGTAGAACTGGTAGAGCCAGCCGATCACTTCTACATCCTGCCAGTCGGCTTCGGGAATCGCCTCGACCAGCTCGCGAATCAGCGAATCGGTTTTGGTCAGGTTGTTGGGCAGCAGCAGTTCGCTGGCGTCGTCCAGCGGCTCGAACAGGAACGGCATGGCCTCATGCAGGGCGTGGCACTGGGCCAGCAGCAGCTCGCGGTAGAGGGTTTCATCCTGGGTGCCGTCGAGTTTGAGTTCGCGCACGCGGGCGGTGTCTAGCCCTGGTAAATCTACCTCTAAGCATTCATCCAGAATCTGAAACTGCCCGGCTTCGCCCCCTGCCCCACTCAGCACGCGGCGACCGTGGTCTAGGTAGCCGTGAATCTCCATATAGCGAACGGCGCACAGGCGATTGAACCAGCTATAGGCGGCCTGCTCTATCGCTTGGGTAAAGCTATCGCGCTGCACCCACGCGGCCAGCGCTTCCCGTGCGCCTTTTAGGTGGGCGGGCACGGTGTGGGTTTGGCCATCCTGGGCGGTCATCACCAACACATCGCCCTTTTGTGCCAGGGGGGCAATCACCACACCGCCTTTGCCATCTGGGCTAATGCCCACTCGGGCCGCCTGGCGCGTCATGGTGTCGATAAAACGGGCGCGGGCCTTGGGGGCGTATTTTTTGATGTTGGCGGTGTTCATGTTAGATCCTTGAAAGTGTCTTGCAAAAAGCGCTGGCCTTTAGCCGTTAAGCGGTATTGTTGAAGGCGGCTATTGGGCTTTTCGGGCAGCGTCATTTCAATCAGCTGCTGCTGGCGTAAATTGCCTACTTGTTTATTGAGCTCACCGGAAACGCCCTTGTGACCCAGCTCACGCGCTATGGCAGCTTTACCCAGCGGCTCCTGCTGCAGTATCAACAGCACTCTGGCTGCCAGCGCTGACTCTAGCCGTGACTCTAGCCGTGACTCTAGCCGTGACTCTGACTGCACTGACTCAGCCTGGGTCACTGAAGCTGACTGCTGGATAGAAACCGGCGTTGCCAGCCGAATACTCAAACGCACGCGGTTGGCAATTTCTTCAATATGCGGTTCAGGCAGCCCTTGGACTTGGGCTTCCGAGAAAATGCGCTTCACACCGCTGCCCCACTGCTCTATCAGCCCAAGCTCACGAAACACGCGAGCAATCACTGGGTTGCGAATCATGGAGACGCCGCGTTTCATGTCTTCAATGGTCATGCCGGGCATCAGTAGTCCTGGGCTTTCAATCTCGATACGGTCATCAAAAAACGCAATGCGTATAGGGCTGCCCCTTTGGGAGTAGTCGCTGTGTACCAAGGCGTTAATAATCGCTTCACGCAGGATGGTCAGCGGGATACTCCACACATCGCGGCGACGCATGGCGCCAAACTCTGCCTGCTTGAAGGCATGTTTTTTGAGAAACAGCTCGATGTCATCAACCGCTTTGGGTAACGGCGCGTGAATATCTGTCTGGTCGAAAATCTCGACCTTATCGGTGCCGCGAAAACGGCCGCACTGAATCCAAGCATCTTCAAAGTGCCATTGGCGCTCGCGGCCAAACAGCAAAATTCCGCCCACGCTGGGTACTAGGCGACCTTGATAAGAGACAAGTAGCCGTAACGTGCGAAGCTTATTGTCATCAAGCAGTTGTTCGCTGCGAAAGGCTTGCTGTATGGCGTTTTGGTCAAGGTCGTCACGGCTCAGCTCAGGCATGGGCTGAACGTCAAAGGTGGTTCCGCTCGCTTGGCGCTGCATTTCTTGAATGAGGGCCAGCCCCGCCTGCCGATTGCTAGAACCAAGCCGCACCAGCACACCATTTTCTTCGCCAAGCGCTTTGAAAAAGTGTGGGCGTGCGCTACTCAAAAACACCTCAATACACACCAGGGTATGTTCGCCCACACTCACCAGTTCAATATTAGGCAGTAGCCGGGGGTGAATAGCATCCGCGATCATGCTGGTCAGGCGCTCTTCCATATCCAGCGGATCATCCACGCCTAGCACGGTGCCATCATCGTCAACACCAATGATCAACTGGCCACCGGCCGTATTGGCGAAGGCGACCAGTGTTTTCATCAGTGGCTTAGGCGATGATAGATCGCGCTTGAACTCAAGCTGCTTGCCTTCTAGCTCGCTTAGGCGCTGTTCAATGGTCGCGGTGGTCATAGGTGTCTCGTTGACTTTTCATGTTTCTTTCCGCTTTGCTGTCCCGCGTCCTAGGACATGGGACAGCAGTGAACAGGCACATTGCCCGTGTCAACAAAAATCGTTCGAACACTAACGCACCTGTACCCGTTTGCCCGCTGAAAGTGACCCTTCCAGCTCTTTTCTCAGCTCGTCCATAAACGCATCGACTTCCGCTTGGCTTTCCAGGTACACCCCGCTATGCACGCGGCTAAGTACGTCGCTTACACGCACTCTTGCCACGGGTTTGGGGGCATTTACCGCAGCCGGTGCTGTTTCGGTATGCGGGTCGTACGTTTTATCACCTGGTGCCGTTTGTAGGGCTGGCTTGGGGTTCTCTGATGTTGGAGCCGGTGTTGTGGTGTTTCCCGCAGGCGCAGGCGGCTGCCGCTTGGCCGCCTCAGCCTGGGCGTGGTGAAGCGCATCCAAACTTTTTTCTTCTAACTCGACGGCAGTTTCGGTTTGCAGCTGGTAGATTTGCGCGACGCTGACCGATTGATTGACCGAGGCTTTGAGCTGCTGCAGTGGGTGCAGCAAGCGGTTGCTGAGCTCGGCGGTGCCAATGCCGCTTTTGGCTATTTCAGCGCTCACCTTGGCAATGCGCGTGTCGATACGGGCAATGGCGTGCTGACGCTTTTCCTCTACCAGGCGGTTGTTCACCTCATCCAGCGTGCGTACCAAGCCATCCACCTGGTTCAGCATGGCGTAAGGCGCTTCGGCGCGGTAAATGCGCTCACACTCGGCCAGCGCTTGCTGGGCCTGGGTGTTTTTCTCAAGCTCTAGGCGGTTCACCGCAAACCGGTTGAGCGCTTGCTCCAGCTGTAGCCACGTGGTGAGCTGCTTAGTAAAGAAGTCGTTGAGATCGCGGTAGTCCTCTTCGACATCGAGCAGCGTGTCTTGCTGGCTGGCGACGGTTTTGAAGAAATCAAAGCTGTCGTCCAGGCACAGCAGGCGCTCCACTTCGCGCAGTGAGTTGTCAATGGCGTTGCGACCGGGGAAGTTGCCCACGTCGGTTTTGCTTTTATACGCTTCTAGCTCCCGCCGCCAGTGGGATAAGCGGTCTACGTAATAGGTAAACAGCTCTTTTTCACTGGTGGGGCCTAGCTGGCCAAACAGCTCTTTGGTGAGGTTACGGGCTTTGTTGAGCACCGCATCTTCGGTTTGGCGCTTTTTCTGGAGGCGGACTTCACTGCGGCGGCGGGCGTTGTTGAGTAGCTCAAAGGCTTCTTTACCGCTGAGCGCGGGGCCAGCGGTGTGGAAGGTTAAGCGCCCTACGGCATGCAGGCGGCCTAGTATCAGTAGCGTTTCACCTTCCGGCCAGCCGAAGGGTCGGTTGCTAAAGCGCTCAATCAGCGGGGTCAGTGGCACCGGCTCGCCACCGTGCAGGGTGATGTACTGCTCCACCTCTTTCACGGCCTGGGGGTTGCCCTCCTCGCCGTCTAAGTTCAGGTTCTGGATGCCCAGGTCATCGGCGGTTAATACGGCCTGCAGCTCGCGCATCGGCTCGGGGCTAAGCGCCGTGAGCTGGCTCAGCTTGTTGTAGGTGTTTTCCAGCAGGTAGCGGCAGGCCTCATCCAAACGGGTGTTGAGCTGGCCGCGGTTGAGATCAAGCTTTTGGCCGAGTGCGTACACGTCCGCCTCCAGCAGCATCTCTTCTAAGCGCACCCGCAGGCGTTTTTTGCGCTCCTGGTTTTCACGGCCACGGTCGGCCAGAATGCGCTCCACGCTGTGGTCGTTAGCCGATAGGTTTAGTCGGATAAACTTATCGGTTTTCAGCAGGGTGCGTAGTTCATCGGTGAAGCGCTTATCATCGGGCAGCTTAATCAGCACCTGCCCACCGTTATCGCCGCTTTTGTGAATGCAGCCTGCTTCGCTTAGCTGTACGTACTCCACATCCAGCGGTGAGACCACCTCCACCCTTAGCTGGCTCTGGTAGCGGCCATCCAGGGTGTGGCCATCCAGGTAGCGGCCAATGCTGTAGTCGGTTTTGTTGACCGGGTAGCGGTATTTGGTGCGATCGCGCAGCAGGTCTTTGAAGATCAGGCTGGAGAGCTCTTTGTTCTCGTCGCTGCTGGTGACTTCGGTAGCTTTGATCTTGCGGGTGATGTCGCGCTCTTCATTGGTGAGGAACTGGTACTCATCGCCGTTGCGGGTAATCAGGCTCTCTTTTTCCAGTCGTGCCAGGGTCGCTTCCAGCTGCTCACGAATGGCAATACGGTCATCGTCGATTTGGGTCAGCGAGAGTGTCACCAGGTTATCGACCGTACCCTTCACCAAGTCCACATAGCGGATCATAAACAGCGTGCGTAGGGTTTCGACATCAAACGCCTCTAACACGGGGTTTTCGCTGGCCTGATCAATGGTGCGTTTCACCGCCGTATCGAGAAAACCTTCTACCGCTGTGTAGAAGCAGTGCATTGGTACTAGCGCGCCAATCGCTTTCTCCTGCACGGCTTTGGCGGCCATGTGGAACGCATCGAGCATGGAGCGCTCGCCATAGGCCAAGTGGGCGCCCGTCGCTCCTACCTTGCGGATTTCTTCAAAGACTTTTTGCACCAGCTGGAAGTGGTACGGCACAAAGGGGTAATTGGAGATAAAGCTCTCGACGCCTTCGATGTTTTTTAGCGTGGGGCCAGAGCGGTCAAAGGTCAGCTGGTTACGCAGAATGGAGCCTTTGGCCTCAAACACGCCTTCCAGTTCCGCGCGTGCCGGGTCGGTCTTCACCAACAGACGCTTACGGATCACTTCGTCAGAGTTGGAGCTTGAGAGCGATAAGCGGGTTTTGAAGCGTCCGGCGATTTTGGAAAAATCGTTGGCTTTTGAGGCGGTCATTTCGCCTAGCACGGCATCCATATCCGCTTGGGAGGTGACCACGATCCAGGCGCGGCCCCCGCAAATGGTGCCCAGGTTTTCGGTGAGCGTTTGCAGAGTCAACATTAAGCGTGTGTCGCTGCCAATGAACTGGCCAACTTCATCCACCATGAACACCATGCGCTGGGTGGCTGACTGCGACTCCAAAAACTCTTTCACCCAGTGGCAGAAGTTCTCTACAGAGACGCTGAAGTTGGTTTCAGATTCCTCAAACCATTTATGCGCCGCTTCAGGAGAGAGATCGAGCGCCGCCCCAATCGCTTGCTCGATATCATCCTGGTAGAACTGATAGCCGTCTCGCTCGTCTTCCCACACCACGCCACTGGCCTCGTTAAAGGCCTGTTTAAAGCGCTCATACACACCGCGCTTTTCTAGGTGGCGCTCCATATGGGCAATATGCGGGTAATCGGAGCTAAAGCCTTGGTACTCGTTAAATACGCGTAGGAAGACGTTCAGGATGGGGTTGCCATCGTCGTTCGAGCTGGCCTTGCTGTCGATATTAAACAGCACCACATGGGCCGGTTCACGGACAGCCTTGTTGATGTCTGCCCGGATAGAGCTGTCTACCAGCTTCTGCTCATCAAAAAAGTCGGCGGCCCGCTTGGCATTACCGTTGGCATCAAACGCTTCCTTATTTTCCAGCAGGTAAGAGAGCGTTTTCAAAAAGTGAGATTTACCCGACCCAAAGAAGCCACTCACCCAAACGCCCACGCGGTTGGCGATAGAGGGGTCATCCAAAGGGGTGGTGTAGGATTCAAAAAAGGCACGAAAGTGCTTTTCTAACTCATTGGTGACGACATACTCATCCAGCTCTTGGTAGATGGTTTCCTGGTCACGCTGGTCGGCCTTGACCACGCCGTTGATTGATCGGCTGAGCGGTTTGAGGAAGAGCTCTTGAATGTGCATATCAGTCCTATAAATATGTAAACCCTGGGTGTTTCGAGCTAGGAGGTACCGCGATATCAAAGACCACGACTCACCAAGCGAACGTAGTACACGGAATGACGTCATCCGTTGCGCTAGGGCACAAGCGCAAACGCACGATAGTAGTTATTGCTTTCTATCCGCTTAAACAACGACATCGTCTGCCCGTCGTAACGGCCTGGATAGAACAACACCAGCGGCTTATGACCGAGTGGCCCGTGTAACGCATTTAACAAGCTGTGCGCTCGCACCATGGGCCATAGGCTGCCCACACCGGTGAGCAGTACGATATCGGGGTCATGCGACAAGGAGTGTCGGAGCAGATAGGGAGCAAACTTATCCATGTGCAGCGGCCCACGCAGCGCCTTGAGCAGTGCCGCATCGCCTTTGCTTTTTTGCATGGCAATGGCTTTGTCTAGGAAGCCGCGCTCGGTCAGGTAATCCTTTAGCACTTCCAGCAGATTGACCTGCGCTATTTTAATGTCGGGGTGCTGGCGTGCCATTAACGAGGGGAGGAAATTCAGGTAGGCACGCACCTGGAGTTCATGTTCAGGGGCGTAATCAAAAATCCAAAAGCCAATTTCGTTACCCAGCCCCTGGCCCGCTAAAAAATCGGGCCGAGTGATTTTCTCAGCGACTTGGTTCAACCGTGCCCGTAGCTGATCATCCTCGTGGTGGCTAAAACCGCTGGGGGGTGGGTAGTGATTGCTCTGTGACATGCGGATGCGTCCCTGTGTCTAGCATGTTTGATGCAAGGCATTTTTAATGCAAAAGGCTTATTTTTGATAAGACTATGTCGCTTGCCACCTGCGTTGCAAGGTCTACTTAGTCGCGTTTTGACGTCAGCAATGAGAGTAGAGGGATAAAATTACCGCAACTGGCGACAACAGGCACTCAAGCGGACGTGCTGGTAGGTTTCAAGCAAGCTTTTTACTTCTGGACGCAGCAGCAAGGGCTGTAACTTGCGCGAGCGACTGGAGGCCAATACGCCGACTTCCGTCAACATACGATACACCACCTGCCCCATTTTACGTTTGGAGCTTTCCGCCCACCCTGCTATTGCTTCATCACGATGGGCACGCTCGGCTAAAAACTCATCCCACTGGTAGGCCTGAAGCGCCTCCGCCTGGGTTAAGAAAGCATCGGCGACGACACTTTCAAGAAACTCCACCAATAGCAGGTTACGTGCCATGGCCGCACAGAAAGACACCTGTGTGGCGAGCTGGTCGTCGCCATCGCGCAGCGCTTGCCAAAACGGTGGCTCCAACTTCTCTAAGCGCTTGCGAATCGCTTGCCCTGCACGTTTAGCAGTGGCAGGACGGTTCTTCTGGAGGCGGTTATCAATGAGGATTGCCTGGTGCCACTGCCCTTCATCCGCATCAGACAACAGCAAATCAGCAACGGCACGGCTCTCGCGCACCATCAGCCCACCGCCAATCAGATCAGAGTTGTAGCTGAAAGAAGTCAAAAGGTGCTCATCAAGGTCAATTACGTTGGAGTTGCAGGCGGCTGATCAGTAACGAGATCAGCTTTCGCTAGGCGCACTGCCCTTTTTAAGCTGTTCCAACAAGCGTTGGCGTTCTGCAGGGTCGAGTTTATCCAACTCAAGGATCAATTCTGCCACGGTATCGTCTTCGCAGAAAAAATAGGGAATCGGCACCTCTAGAGCCTCTGAAAGCCTCTTCAGCAACTGGAAATTGGGCGCATGCTGCCCCTTTTCATACTGCGTCATACGCGCACTCGCCAAATTCGGCTCCATGCCGAGGTATTCACCCAACTGCCTTTGTGTCATACCCGCTGCTTGCCTGGCGGCTCTCAAGCGATCTGGAAGCGGACTGTCCATGAAAACACCATCGCTACTTGGAAAGCCGCTAGGCTAGCGCAAGATGACACAAAAATATGCTAAGAGATTCTTAGCAGTAATGCAATGGTGTTTTGAAGGCGCCTTCATTTTGATTTAACAAAAGGAAGTCTTTCTCGATAATTTATTAATTTTTAGAAAATAATTCTCTAGTCGAAATTTTCCGACCAAACTGAGTCCCTATAAAAGTCTCAGACTCAACTGATGAATAGCGATTATAAGATGCATATCGAGATACTTCACTCAGTGGGACATCATCAATAGGTAGCTTGAATGGGTTATTTTTATCAAAAAAAACGTTATCCAAAACATCAACAAAATGCTGCCTATGAACAGTATTATCCCCCTGCGACAAGGCTAAAAAAAGAACCTCATCGAGAATGTGTTTGATTTTTCTTACCTCACCTCGCGTTGCAGAAAAAAGTGGAAAGAGTATCTCATCACTATGAAGTGGCGGCGGTTCATGAAAGCCCATCCTTAGCGCCAAGCCTTTTAAAAATCTAACAAACTCTACACGATCGCTTTGTTTAAAAATTTTAAAATACGGCAGTTCAATTGAACACATTAATCGTGAGGCCCATTGAGGCTCGTTAGATATTTCAGAAGCCCAGGGCATACCTACTAAAACGATAGGTATACAAGCCTGCTCGCTGATCAACTTAAGTCTATTGGCAACACGTTGACGATCTTCAACCGACTTAAACTCTATTAGCTCTTGAAATTCATTGATGATGATTATTTGTGTTTTACATTTTTTTAATACTTTGACTAATGCCTCTGCTAGACCTGTCTCACGATGACTACCTTTTCTTGCTTCTGAACCAAACTGCCCCAAATCGCTCAATAATTGAATCATCATTTTTTCAACATCAGGCTTACTTGGTATGCGTGAAACGAGCACTGGCTTTACGAGAACATCGCCCTCTCTGTAGACTGGAAATGCCGAATAAAACTCATTGATTAATTTACTTTTACCAGTCCCTGTATCTCCTAACAGCAACATACACTGCTGCTCTCCGCCTAATAGCTGATTATTTTTCAATCGATTCAAAGAACTCATCGCCTGTATTAAGGCTGCATGTTGGACAAAACAGTTTCTAAAATCGATCAGTTGACTAAATTGAGTTTCAGACAGTATGCTGCTCATTAATAAGGCTCCACATCATCAGCAATATTGTGCCAATCATCAACATGCTCAAAGTTTTTTGAATCTGTTAAGCCGCCTTCTGAAGAATCACACATAGAATTATCTCTACTTTTCAAGTCACGGTGCACACTTTCAAAAGTCGCATCACCATCACTATCCACGCCTATGAAAGCAGCAACGCTTTTCATTCCTTTTAGGCTACTTTTCTTCTTGGCTAAAGCATTTTCCTTTATATCATCCATTCTCTCGCTGAGCTTCATATTTGCAAGGGCAAGCCCCTCATGATCGGTATTAATTTCTATATGATTATTTAACAACCTTCTCATAACTTGGTACTGGAAAATAGAGACGCCCTCTAACTGAAACTCCTGGCTAGTAGCATTAACCTTGATATACTTCTCCAATTCAGGTAAGAATACATACACAAAAGAAACATCAGACGGGTCTCGCTTAACACAAAGCTTATGCTTTTTCTGACCAGGGGGCGGGGGGTGATTTTTTCTGAACTCTACTAGCATTTCGCTACTATAGTTTATATGATCTACCTCTATCCCAATTGGTCGTAAATCGCGATAGACGGTGGGAAAACTTTCGATTTTAAACCTTTGTTTTTCAGTGCCTTGGTAAACAACCGGCGGAAAATCTTGACACCCAATCTGCCAAGACAAAGCAGGTATATTGGTTCTACGTTTATTTGGCTGCTGATTGTAAATATCTACAACCCATATATGCAGTAGATGTAGAAACCTGGAAAATGGTAATAGCGCATCTTTCTCAGGTTCATAACCTTCTAAATCTTTTGCACTTGAGAAAGTTTTTCCCGGTATTTGATGAATAAACTCTGTATTGTAGGTGTTAAATATTCTCTCGACTAAAGGTTTCTTCCATGGTTTTCCAACTGGATTGTACTCAACGCTCATTCCTATTGAGGCAGAAAACCTCTCAAGATCTTTCGACCAAAACTCTGCGCCGTTATCAACAACAAGTGCTTCAATACGCCCTTGACATGGCCAATCTTTTTCGATGTCTGGATACTTTTCCAACAAGTCTTTTTTATCCAAGCACGCATTTAATACTGCACACCTTACAGAATTATAGCTCGGCCCTCTAAAGCTTAAATAAAAACCTACGATACATTTACTAAATGTATCAACCAAGACAGTTATGGAAGCTCTGAAAAAGTCACTGCCATCAGTGATAATACGGCTATCGTCAACTGCATAGGTTTCAGTGCTGCCATGGATCAAATCACCTTCTCCGAAGCCGAGTACCAGAACAAGAAGAGAAAGACTCGCCGCGAACTCTTTCTGGAGCGGATGGACAAGCTGATCCCCTGGACGCAGCTGGAGAAGAAGATAGCCCGTTATTACCCCAAGGGCGAGAGCGGGCGGCCTCCGTATCCGTTGTCTGCCATGCTCCGCGTCCATTGCATGCAGTTGTTTTACAACCTGAGCGATCCGGCCATGGAAGACGCCCTCTACGAGATCGAGTCCATGCGCCAATTCGCCGGTTTGAAACTAGACCGATTGCCGGACGAAACCACGATTCTCAAGTTTCGCCATTTTCTGGAACATCACGGCCTTGGCAAGGTGCTGTTCCAGGAAGTGAACAACCACCTAGAGAAAAATGGCCTGATGCTGCGCGAAGGGAGCATTGTCGATGCCACTATCATCTCTGCGCCTAGTTCCACCAAAAACAAAAAAGGCGAGCGCGATCCGGAAATGCACCAGACTAAAAAAGGTAGCTCTTGGCACTTTGGCATGAAAATGCATATAGGTGTCGACGATAAGCTTGGGTTGATTCACAGCATCGAGACCACGGCTGCCAATGTCCATGACATTGTGCCTGCCGATAAGCTCCTTCACGGTGAAGAGCAACGCGTCTTCGGTGATGCCGGTTACCTGGGTATTCAAAAACGCGACGAGCACAAGCACCGCAACGATATCTCTTGGTATATTGCCAAACGGCCTGGCACACGCAAGAAGCTAGATGCCAGGCGACAGAAAGTCGAAAACATCAAAGCCAGTATCCGTGCCAAGGTGGAGCACCCCTTTCGGTACATCAAACAAGTTTTTGGTTATGGCAAGGCTCGCTATCGTGGACTGGCCAAAAACACTCAGCGCCTGCACTTGCTGGCGGCGTTCAGCAACCTGCTGATCAGTGAGAAATACCTATGGGAATAGGGCGATTGCGCTCCTTTCCCGCTCAATGAGCGGGAAAGGAGCAAAAATACACAAAGAAAGGGAGAAGAGTGTCTGAATTTTCGATTTTTTGTCGGCTCAAGTAAGCGTTGATGAATATCGGCAGTTATTCAGACCTTCCTTATAAATGGCCTTCCAATAGGGACATTCAAGTTATCATCAAGCAAGATCAAATCAAGAGCGGTATGATCGATTTCAACACGCTCCATCACCCTAGTAGATTTTGTAAAACTATTGATCAATCGATAATTTTTATCTGCATATCGTTTGCCATAACGCTTCAAGTCACAAATATAAGGTGGAAGCTTTTTAACCCTATCGTAAAAGGCACTTCGCCCAACAGCTACAAACTTATCATCTGGATTTTCATTATTATGGACTAATATTAAATCCTTATAAAATTGATAAGTGGTCGCAACAGACCCCCTCACTCTTGTAAGATATTTCTTTTCGATTGCGTCCCAAAAAAAAGTATCTTTTGAAAAAAATTTAAAATCACAAAAATTATTTTTTATAGCTCTCATATCAACCAAGGAAAGCAAATCTTTATCGGCACGATACTTTGCATTCCATCTAGCTACGCTTTGCCACCCAGGCTTTTTATCTATAACACCTTCATTATACAATTCATAGATAATTGGCTCTATATTCTTCTTCGTCCAGCCTCCATTAAGCCTTTTATTGACCAATTTTATTACTTTATACCTGAACAAAGCTTTATCGGCGCACTCCTCATCAAGATCATCTATTGTTATGAATGCCACATCCTCAATTTCATCACGACTTTTTTTACTCGCTGCATGGGAGAAATCTATGCCTACTAAAGACTCATCAAAAAAAGGATCTTCCAACATAAGTCACCTCAAGCCCAAAGAAGCAAATCGTCACCAATTTCTTTTTCCAATATATTGGCCTTTAATTTCCCAGAGGCTATTAACGAAACCAGTGAGCGAATAACTCTGGGACGGAAACTGATTTCATATAGAGCACAAATTTCATGCACGAAAATGGGGGAGTGCCTTTTTACAAGGCCATAAACACTATCATACAACTCACAATGGCTTTGAAAACCAGCGTAACGATGTAGCAGCTTAAAATTATTCAAGACTGGATACTTTCTGATTTGAAGCTCAGTTACTAAGCTCAGCTCGAAACCTAACTGACATGCTGCTTCTTTTTTTGCCTGGAATTTTTGAACAAATTCTGGATGGAGGGTTTTACTATGGGGTTTGACCTCAATAAAGGCTATTTTTTGATTATTATTTATTACCTTAAAATCAGGAGTATAAGGATTAGTTTTCCCATGAATTGAGTAAGTAAAACCTATAGGCTGGGCAATAAAAGACTTAACTTGAGGGGAGTATTCAAAGGCTCTTCGACGTTGGGTGTGGAATTCGCCCCCTGAGCTGGGCCAGAATATGACCTCCACAGCGGCAGGAGGTATGACATGGACGGCACCCAGATTCTAACACTCGGCCTGGGCTTGGAAGCGCCCTGGATCCTCAAGAACCAGTACCTGGATACCGCCGTGTCGCCCCACCGCTTGGACCTCTATGTCGAGGCGGAGCGAGGCAGTCTCTATCCCTGCCCAGAATGTGGTAAGGCCTGCCAAGCTCATGACTTTGCCGACAAAACCTGGCGGCATCTGAACTTCTTTCAGCATCACTGTTACCTGCATGCTCGCGTGCCGCGCACGAAGTGTCCTGACCATGGCGTCAAGCGCATAGAGGTGCCCTGGGCCCGGCCGGGCAGCGACTTTACCCTGCTGTTCGAGCAAGCGGCCATGTCACTGGTCAAGGAGATGCCGGTACTGGCCGTCTCCCGCCAGTTGGAGATTTCCGACAAACGACTATGGCGCATCGTGCACCACTACGTTGGCCGCATGTTGGGGGAACTGGATCTGTCCAAGGTGGTGACGGTCGGCGTGGACGAAACCGCCTCCCGGCGCGGTCATCGCTATGTCACGGTGTTCCTCGACATGCAGCGCAAGCGGGAACCGGTTATCTTTGCCGTCCCAGGCTGCGGCAAGGATGCCATCCAGGCTTTCAGCGCCTTCCTGGCGGCCCATGGCGGCGACCCGAATAATGTGGTCGAGGTCGTCTGCGATATGTCGCCAGCCTTCCTTAGCGGCGTGACCGAGCACCTTCCCAAGGCCGAGGTAACGGTCGACTGGTTCCATATCGTACAGACCTTCACCAAGCGGCTGGACGAGGTGCGCAAGAAAGAGCGCCGGGAGCAGGGGCACCCCAAGTCGCTGCGCTGGGCCCTGCTGAAGAACCTGGATAACAAGAACCTGACACCCAAACAGCTTTCGGCGCTCCAGGAGTTGGTGGCCGATCAGAGCGCCACGGCCGATGCCTGGGTGATCAAGGAGAAGCTACGCTGGATCCAGAAGGCTCCAACGCCCAGAGCGGCTCGGTGGCGCATCACGAACTACCTCAAGGTCATGCAGGCGGCGGTGTCTGAAAAGTCACTGCTGAAGCCGATGGGGAAAGCCCTGGCGACGCTTGAGCGGCACGCCGACGTGGTGGTCAGACGCTGGCTCTCGGGACTGACGAACGCAAGACTGGAAGGAATGAATGGTCTGTTCCAAGCGGCTCGGTCACGGGCACGTGGCTACCGGAACGAGGCCAACTTTATCGCCATGATCTACCTGATTGGCAGCCCGGTGGGCCGCCTATTCGATCAGGCCAAATCCACGTGAAGTGACGAAGAACCTATTCAAAATGGTAGCAGGCATCAAATTCTAGGGAAGACTCTACAGTGTGAGCAGAAGCAGTTTTGAAGCTAGCAAATTTGTAGAGGTTCTTGACACGGGAATGACGGAGCTTACGCCTGTACATGACAACACCCCATTTCGTAGGTTTACTACAAAAATAGGTTATGTCACGAGGAACCGCAAATTATGTCATTTTAACCGGAATTTATGTCAAAACAGACCGGAAACGACAAGAAATGGAGGCGGCCCCAAAAGCCACATCCCGGCACACGCAGCCACCACTACCGTTGCTCCCTTCCGGGCCTGGCGGGGTTCGCAGTTTAGCGTTGCGGGAGGACCTAAGGGGCCACCATAATAGTATGCGTTTGAATGCATACTGACGCTGATTGGTGGCTACGCCCTGATTTGAACAGGGGACCCCATCATTATGAGTGATGTGCTCTAACCAACTGAGCTACGTAGCCTTTTCGACATCAGCGGGTGCAGAGTATGCCTATATTAGCGTCAAAAGGCAAGCCGAAACGGCCTGCCTTTTTTTCATCGTGCGATTCACTAATCGCAAACGGGCTTACAGCGCTGCTTTGACAACAGGCAGTGCCTCTTCACCTTCACGCGTGGTCACGCCTTCTAACCAAGCCTCGAGTACTTCCGGGTGATCATTGAGATACGTACGCGCCGCTTCGCGAGGTTCGACACCCTCGTCCATGATGGCGCTCATCAACTGGTTTTCCATCTCCAGCGTGAACGTCATGTTGCTCAGCAACTCACCGATGTTCGGGCAAGACTCGACGAAACCAGCGCGGGTATTGGTATAGACCGTCGCGCCACCGAGATTGGGGCCAAAGTAGTCGTCTGCGTCAGACAGGTACGCCATCTGGTAATTGGTGTTCATGGGGTGCGGCTCCCAACCCAGGAACACCATCCACTTCTCATTGGGAACCCGCGCAC
Source organism: Vreelandella piezotolerans (assembly GCF_012427705.1). NCBI lineage: Bacteria > Pseudomonadati > Pseudomonadota > Gammaproteobacteria > Oceanospirillales > Halomonadaceae > Vreelandella > Vreelandella piezotolerans. The sequence continues at coordinate 2,123,297 of NZ_CP048602.1, forward strand.
TCAGCTCGGCCAGCATGCCCGCCTCGCTGGAGTCGATCACCTGCCAATCACCTAGCCCATAGGCATCATCATCGATCATTTGCTGAATGAGTTCATTGCCGTCATTGCCCGCTTCGATGCCGTGAATGCGCTGCTCGAACCGATCGGCATGCTCGGCTAGATCATTCACCGACGTCACGCCCGCGTCGTATACGTATTGCGGCACTGCCAGCGTATATTTGGCCCCTTCGAGGTTGGCCGTTAGACGTTCGACCTCGCCACGCTCGATGTAGGGGTCACTGATGGAGGCCATGGAGGGCATCCAGTTACCCAAGAAGACGTCGAAATCGTCATTACGCATGCCGGCGTAGGCAATGGGGACCGAGACCGTATCGACACGGGGCTCGTAGCCTAGCGCTACCAGTACTTCGCTGGCCAAGGCCGTAGTGGCGGTGATATCGGTCCAGCCCACCTCGGCAAAACGAACGCTACTACACTCATTGGCAGCAGCCGTCATCGGCAGGCAGGCGGTCACGAACAGAGCACTCAAGTGGCGTTTGGTTAACTGTTTCATCCGTCGTCTTTCCTCGTTATCCGTTATGTTGAAACGCCCTCTACGGCGAGCAATGCAGAGGCGAGAAACTATTCGACACACTTTTATTGATTGAACGTTCAATAAAAAAATGCCATCATAGTTAGGTAATCATGCCTACTCCTTCATTTCAAGGTGAGGAGCCAATGGGCATTCAACGTCATTAGGAGATAGCTGTGCCAAAGGTGGGAATGGAACCAATACGCCGCCAGCAGTTAATCAAGGCAACGATGGCGGCCATTGACGAAATGGGTCTTGCCGAGGCGACGGTCATGCGTATCGCCCGTCATGCGGGAGTTTCCGCTGGCATCATTAGCCACTACTTCGGCGGCAAGGATGGCTTGCTGGAAGCCACGATGCGGCAAATTTTGACCGATCTCAGCGATGCCGTTGCGGCGCGACGCCGTGCACTAGAAGATGACTCTCCCCGCGCCCATATTGGTGCCATTATCGAGGGTAACTTCGACAGGACTCAGGTCACCGGGCCCGCCGCGAAGACGTGGCTTGCCTTCTGGGCAAGCAGCATGCACAAGCCAGTGTTGCAACGTCTTCAGTACGTCAACGACCGCCGCCTATACACCAATCTTTGCCACCAGTTTCATCGCGTCATGCCCCGAGCCGATGCCCGCAACGCCGCCCGTGGCTTGGCCGCCATGATCGATGGCTTGTGGCTGCGCGGTGCACTGACGCCCGAAGGCTTGAATGCCGACGAGGCACGGCATCTTGCGCACACCTATCTCGACCAGTTACTGACACATTACGGATGCTTTCAAGATGCATCCACTGCCGAACTTTATTAAGGAGATCGACATGGCCGCTCAAGACGTACAGCCCCTCTACATCGATGGACGCCCGGTTTATGCCACCTCCGGCGAGACGTTTACCGTGACCAATCCTTATGATGGCAGCCTGCTAGCCACCATTGGTCAAGCAAGCCAAGCCGATGTCGATAGCGCCGTTCAGGCCGCACAGCGTGGCCAGCGCGAGTGGGCCGCCATGACCGGCATGGAGCGCTCGCGCATCCTGCTACGCGCCGTGGCACTTCTGCGCGAACGCAACGATGAGCTCGCCGAGCTGGAAACCCGCAATACCGGTAAACCCATCAGCGAAACCGCCAGCGTCGATATCGTGACCGGTGCCGATGCCCTGGAGTACTACGCAGGCCTTGCCCCTGCCATCGAGGGCCACCAGATTCCTCTGCGCGACAGCTCGTTCGTGTATACCCGCCGCGAACCGCTAGGTGTGATCGGCGCCATTGGTGCCTGGAACTACCCGATTCAAATCGCCTGCTGGAAAGCGGCTCCGGCGCTGGCAGCGGGTAACGCCATCGTCTTCAAGCCCAGCGAAGTGACGCCGCTGACGGCGATGAAGCTTGCCGACATTTTCACCGAAGCAGGCCTACCGAACGGCGTGTTCAACGTGGTACAGGGCGATGGTCGCGTCGGCGCCATGCTGACCGAGCACGAGGGCATTGCCAAAGTCTCGTTCACGGGGGAAGTCGGCACGGGTAAGAAGGTCATGGCCGCTGCCGGTGGTTCCACGCTAAAAGACGTGACGATGGAACTCGGCGGTAAATCTCCGCTGATCGTGTTTGCCGACGCGGATCTTGATCGCGCAGCCGATGCCGCCATGATGGCGAACTTCTACTCTAGCGGCCAAATCTGCACCAACGGTACCCGCGTGTTCGTCGAGCGCAGCGTCAAAGAGGCGTTCGAAGCCAAGTTGGTCGAGCGTGTAGCGCGTATCAAAGCGGGCGACCCGATGGATCCGAGCGTCAATTTCGGTCCGCTTGTCAGCTTCGAGCATCAGGAAAAAGTGCTCTCCTATATCGCACTGGGCAAAGAGCAAGGCGCACGCGTGCTGGCCGGGGGCGACGCGTGGGACAGCGGCGAATGGGCCAAAGGCGCCTGGGCAGCCCCCACCGTGTTCACCGACTGCACCGACGAGATGCGTGTCGTCAAAGAGGAGATCTTTGGCCCGGTCATGTCAGTACTGGTCTTCGACGACGAAGAGGAAGTCATCCGTCGCGCCAACGACACTCGCTACGGCCTAGCCGCCGGCGTCTTCAGCGAAAGCCTGAACCGCGCGCACCGTGTGATTCACCGGTTAGAAGCCGGCATCTGCTGGGTCAATACGTGGGGTGAATCTCCGTCTGAAATGCCGGTGGGTGGCTACAAAGAGTCCGGTATTGGCCGTGAAAACGGAGTGGAAACGCTCAATCACTACACGCAAACCAAGTCCGTGCAGATCGAGATGGGGCCGTTCGAGTCGGTGTTTTAAAGGCTAAACCCAGCTTTCGTACACCGAACTCCCCCTTCTGGATGAGAGAACCGCTATGTCTCAAGCAACTGAGTTTGATTACATTATCATCGGCGCCGGTTCAGCAGGTAACGTGCTGGCCACGCGCCTGACCGAAGACAGCGATGTCAGCGTGCTGCTGCTGGAGGCCGGCGGCCCCGACTACCGCTTCGATTTTCGCACTCAAATGCCCGCGGCGCTGGCTTACCCGCTGCAGGGCAAGCGTTATAACTGGGCGTTCGAAACCGACCCTGAACCTAATATGGACAATCGCCGTATGGAGTGCGGGCGTGGCAAAGGCCTAGGCGGCTCCTCGCTGATCAACGGTATGTGCTACATCCGCGGCAATGCGCTTGATTACGACCACTGGGCCAAACAGCCCGGTTTGGAGGAGTGGGATTATTTAAGCTGCCTGCCCTACTTCAAAAAGAGCGAAACCCGCGATATCGGCCCGAACGACTACCACGGCGGCGACGGGCCCGTCAGCGTGACCACGCCCAAAGCGGGCAACAATCCGCTTTACCGCACCTTTATCGAGGCGGGCAAGCAAGCCGGTTATCCAGAAACCGAGGACGTCAACGGCTACCAACAAGAGGGCTTCGGCCCGATGGACCGCTTCGTAACGCCGAAGGGCCGCCGCGCCTCCACCGCTCGCGGCTACCTGGACACGGCCAAACAGCGCAGTAACCTGACCATCGAAACCCGCGCCGTCACCGATGTGATCGAATTCGATGGTAAGCGCGCCGTCGGCGTCCGCTACGAGCAGAAAGGCCAGCCCAAGCAGGCTCGCGCGCGTCGCGAAGTGCTGCTGTGCGGTGGTGCGATTGCCTCCCCGCAAATTCTCCAGCGCTCCGGCGTGGGTAACCCTGAGTGGCTGAAAGAGCTGGGCATTCACGTCGTACATGAACTGCCCGGCGTCGGCGAAAACCTGCAAGACCATCTGGAAATGTACATTCAGTACGAGTGCAAAGAGCCCATTTCGCTCTACCCGGCGCTGAAGTGGTACAACCAGCCAAAAATCGGTGCAGAGTGGCTGTTCAAAGGCACCGGTGTGGGCGCAAGCAACCAGTTCGAGTCCTGTGGCTTCATTCGTAGCCGCGATGACGAGGAGTGGCCTAACCTGCAGTACCACTTCCTGCCCATTGCCATCAGCTACAACGGTAAAAGTGCCGTCGACGCACACGGTTTCCAAGCCCACGTGGGCTCCATGCGCTCTGAGAGCCGTGGACGCATTCGTCTTACGTCGAAAGACCCCCATGCAGCACCGAGCATTCTGTTCAACTACATGGCCAAAGAGAAGGATTGGGAAGAGTTCCGCGACGCGATTCGCCTAACTCGCGAGATCATCGCCCAGCCCGCCTTCGACCGATACCGAGGCCGGGAAATTGCCCCCGGCCCGGACGTGCAGAGCGACGAAGAGCTCGACAATTTCGTCAAGCAGCACGCCGAAACTGCTTATCACCCCTGCGGCAGCTGCCGCATGGGCGAAGGTGACATGGCGGTGACCGATGCCCAAGGCCGTGTACATGGGCTCGAAGGACTGCGCGTGGTGGATGCATCACTATTTCCGGTCATTCCAACCGGCAACCTGAATGCTCCCACTATCATGCTGGCCGAAAAAATCGCCGACCGTATTCGCGGTCGCGAGCCCCTGCCCCGTGCCAGCGTAGATTACTACGTCGCCAACGGCGCGCCTGCCAAACAGGCATCGTAGTCTGAGACGAGTTCGGGCTTATCGACCCGCTGCGTCAAAACGCCATGGTTCCGCGCCATGGCGTTTTTTTATGTCCTAACTGCGCTACATTGAAGATATAAAGCGAACGTATAACGGTGAAAGGCTTGCACTAAGCATCATGACTCTGCGAATATTCAAACATACGTTTAAATACGTTCATTGATAACCACCCCACGGAGAACACCCATGCTCACCTTACTCCTCATCGTGCTCGCCGCTGCCGGCTTGCTCGTGGTGATGCGTCGCGAGGCAGGGGCCACACCTGCGCTTGCTCTATTAGGCGTATTGGGCTTAGTCGGCCTGGTACTCGGCGCCCCGGTCGTGGGCACACTGCTGTTGATTGGCGCTGCGGCAGTGGCCGTTGCAGGCTTGCCTGTGCTGCGTCGTCAATGGTTGACGCCGCGCATCTTTGCCACTTTCAAAAAGGTCGCCCCGAAAGTATCAGCGACCGAGCGTACCGCCTTGGAAGCGGGCAGCGTCTCTTGGGACGGTGAACTCTTCTCGGGTAAACCCCAGTGGCAGTCGCTGCTCGACTTCAACGACGACGGTTTGAGTGACGATGAGCAGGCGTTTTTAGACAACCAGTGCGCCAAAGCCGCTGGCATGTGCAACGCTTGGGATATCGCCCGTGAGCGCGCCGACCTGCCCCAGGAGCTATGGGACTTCCTGAAGAAAGAGGGCTTCTTCGGCATGATCATTCCGAAGGAGTACGGCGGCTTGGGCTTTTCGGCTAAAGCGCAATCCATGGTGCTGCAAAAGCTCTCCGCCAACGAAACGCTGATGGTCACCGTGGGCGTTCCAAACTCTCTCGGCCCGGGCGAACTGCTGCTGAAGTACGGCACCCAAGCACAGAAAGATCACTATCTGCCGCGCCTGGCCGATGGTCGTGAGATTCCCTGCTTTGGCCTCACCGGCCCCCGTGCAGGCTCCGATGCGACTTCGCTGCCGGATACCGGCGTGGTGTGTAAGCAGGTCATTAATGGCGAGGAAGTGGTCGGCGTGCGCCTGAACTTCGAGAAGCGCTGGATCACCCTGGCGCCCATCGCCACCGTGGTTGGCCTAGCATTCCGTCTCTTCGACCCGGACAACCTGCTCGGCGACGAAGAAGATCGGGGCATTACCCTGGCGCTGATTCCCCGCGATACCCAAGGCATGGAGATCGGCCGTCGCCATCACCCTATTGGCAGCCCGTTCATGAATGGCCCGATCAAGGGCAAAGACGTGTTCGTACCGCTGGACACCATCATCGGCGGCCCGGACATGATCGGCCAAGGCTGGCGTATGCTGGTCGAGTGTCTCTCGATTGGCCGTTGCATCACGCTACCCTCCGGCGCGACGGGCACCGCGCGTTACGCGCTGGGCTGGAGCGGCGGTTTCACCCGCGTGCGTCGTCAGTTCAACGTGCCGGTTGCTGAAATGGAAGGCGTTCAAGAGCCGTTGGCGCGCATGGCGTCGCTGGCTTACATTTCCGCCGCCACGGTCTACCAAACCGCTAACCTGATCGACCACGGCGAAAAGCCCGCCGTCCCCTCGGCCATTCTGAAAAGCCAACTGACCGAGTTCCAGCGCGTGCTGCTCAGCGATGCAATGGATGTTCACGGTGGTAAAGCGGTCACGCTTGGCCCGCGCAACTATCTAGGTATTGGCTATAGCGCCAACCCGGTGGCCATTACCGTGGAAGGCGCGAACATCATGACCCGCAACCTGATGATCTTTGGTCAGGGCGCCATCCGCTGCCACCCCTACGTGCTGGAGGAGTTGGCTGCCAAGGATGCCAACGACGCGAAAGCATTCGACAAGGCGTTCTTTGGTCATGCGGGCCTGATTTTCGGCAACGCGGCCCGCGCCTTCACGCTGGGCTTCGGCCTCGGCAAGCCCAGCGTGCCGTTCAGCGGTCCGGCCGTTGGCTACGCGCAGGACATCGCGCGCCTGTCAGCCGGCTTTGGCCTCTGCGCCGACGCCGCCATGGCCAGCCTGGGCTCCACGCTGAAAAAACGCGAAATGCTCTCGGCGCGCCTAGGCGACGTACTTTCCAACCTCTACCTAGCTTCCATGGTGCTCAAACAGTGGCACACCGGTAACAAAGTCGAAGGTGAAGAAGCCCTCCTGCATTACAGCCTCCGCTTCCTGCTCAATCGCGCTGAACAAGCCTTCGTGGAAATTTTCGATAATCTCCCCAATCGTGCGCTTGGCAAAACGCTAAAAGTGGTTGTCATGCCGACGGGCCGCCGTTGGAACAAACCCCATGACGACCTGGCGCGAGATATTGCCCAGCGAGTATCGACTCATAGCGCGCTGCGCAGCAAGCTGCTTTCGAACACCTGGGACAAAGACGACGGTGCCGTGAGCAATCCGCTGGCACGCTATAACGCTCTGCTGGGTGATTACGACCGCGCCGAAGCGATCTACCGCACGGTCAACAAAGCCTACGCCAAAGGGGAACTGCCACAAACCGCGCTGCACCCCGAAGCACGTGTGGAAGCCGCGTTGGAGACAGGCTTGATCAACGAAGAGGACGCTGCCTTCATGCGCACATTCGAAGCCGAAGTGCTGGAAATGCTGACCGTCGATGACTTCGCTTACGACGCCTTTGCCAACGACAAGTCGACATTGATCGACCACAACGCAACATCGGCCAAGGCGTCACCATCGGCAGAAACCAGCGTCAAATAACACGACCCTCATCTAGCGAGACCCTCGACCGGCCCTTTTGGGGCCGGTTTTTTTTGCGCGGACGTCATGTTCTAAAACGAAGCAAACGAACATGAAAGCACTCAAAAGCCATTGGCGAACGCTCAGCTGTCGATTCAACGAGTCAAAAAAGCACCATTCGGGCTCTTTCTACGCCTAAAAGCGAATACAAACGGCCATCAAAAGCGTTGCAAGTTCGAAAATGATCAACTAGCCTTTCGTTAATGAAAATATCGCCTGGGTAGGTTGTCTGATAATAAACGGTCAACAAACATGACCAACCACCCATCCCGCGATCAGCGCGCTGCGCAACTATCGACGATACCACCCATATCGATACCACCTATCAATAACAACGACGCTAGCGAGATTGGCATGTCCTTACATTTGCAACACATCGACCATGTCGTCGGGGGTCAATCCCACATCAGTGGGGTGGATCTCGAACTGGAACCCGGTTCCTTCAACGTATTGCTGGGACGGACCTTGGCAGGCAAAACCACGCTCATGCGTCTCATGGCAGGCTTGGAGCAACCTACCCGCGGGCGCATCTTCATGGACGGCAAAGACGTCACGGGCGTGTCGGTTCGCAAACGCAACGTATCGATGGTCTACCAACAGTTCATCAATTACCCCAGCCTGACGGTACGCGACAATATTGCTTCACCGCTGAAACTAGCCAAAACGCCTCAGCAGGAAATCGATCGCCGTGTCGGCAGCATTGCCGAAATGCTGCATATCGAACATCTCCTCGATCGCTACCCGCAAGAGCTCTCCGGCGGACAGCAGCAGCGGACGGCCATGGGACGCGCACTCGTCAAAGATGCCGATCTGATTTTGTTCGACGAGCCGTTGGTCAACCTGGACTACAAACTGCGCGAAGAGCTGCGCGACGAGCTGCGTGAGCTGTTCAAAGCCCGTAACTGCATTGCCGTTTATGCGACCACCGAACCCAACGAAGCGCTGGCACTCGGCGGCAATACGGCCGTGCTGCACGAAGGACGGCTGCTCCAGTACGGCCCCACCGAGCAAGTGTATCGCGAGCCCAACGGTCGCCACAGCGCCGAGATGTTCTCCGAGCCGCCGATCAACATCGTGCCCGGCAAACTCACCGCGACGGACATCACCTTCGATCAGTCGCTACATTTTCCCTGCGACCCAGCGCTGCAAATGCTAGCCCCTGGCGATTACGACTTTGGCGTGCGCGCCTCTCATATCACCCTCAAACCCCAGTCAGTCGACGATCTCGAGCTGCCGGTCAGGGTCGACGTCGCCGAGATAAGCGGTTCTGAAACGTTCTTACACGTGCGCCATGAGCGCTTCCCTCTGGTGCTGCATTTAGCGGGAATTCACGAGTTTCACGTCAACGATGCGATCAACGTGTACTTCCCAACGCATCAGCTCTACGCCTTCGATAAACAGGGCAGCACCGTGCACATCCCCTCTTCTGCTCAAGGGAGCGTTGCTCATGGCTGAGATTACTTTAAAAGGCTTGGCGCACAGCTATAGCAAAAGTCCTAGCAGCCAAAGCGATTACGCCATTCGTCAGATGGATCACGTGTGGCATCAGGGCGGCGCTTATGCCCTGCTGGGCCCGTCGGGCTGCGGTAAATCAACGCTGTTGAACATCATTTCGGGCCTGCTGGAGCCTTCAGAAGGTGACGTACTGTTCGACGGGCATCGCGTGAACGAGCTGCCACCGGAGGAGCGCAACATTGCCCAGGTGTTTCAGTTCCCGGTGATCTACGACACCATGACGGTGTACGACAACCTGGCTTTTCCGTTACGCAACATGAACACTCCCGAGTACAAGGTCGACCCGAAAGTTCGTGAAATTGCCGACATACTCGATCTTACGCCGCTGCTCTCTCGGAAAGCCAAAAACCTCACCGCCGATGAGAAGCAGAAAGTGTCCATGGGCCGCGGCCTAGTGCGTGACGACGTCTCCGCCATCTTGTTCGATGAGCCGCTCACGGTGATCGATCCACAGCTGAAGTGGAAGCTGCGCCGCAAGCTCAAAGAGATCCATGAGCGCTTCAATATCACCATGATCTACGTCACCCACGATCAGCTCGAAGCCTCTACCTTCGCGGACAAGATCGCGGTGATGTACGACGGCCAGGTGGTGCAGTTCGGCACGCCTCGTGAGCTGTTCGAAAAACCGGCGCATACCTTCGTGGGTTACTTCATTGGCAGCCCAGGCATGAACTTCATGAGCGTTACCCATCGAGCGGGCAATGTGATGTTTGGCGATCTGCCACTACCTGTGAACGAGGCCATTAGCCGCAGCGTGGCGGCGTCTAGCTCTAGCAATATCAAACTCGGCATTCGCCCTGAGTTCATTTCCGTCAGCCAAACCCCCGGGGCTGACAGCGTACCTATTGAAGTGGTCAACCTGCAGGACTTGGGCACCTATTCATTGCTGAGCTTTACCCTCAATGGCCAGTTGTTCAAGGCAAGGCTGCCCGAGGGGCATGCGCCGATCGGGGACGCGGCCCACGCCACGTTTTCCGATCAGCACATCGCGCTTTATGTCGATGAATACCTAGTGGAGATCGGCCATGAATAACAAAGTACTCAATAACCGCGCATGGCTACTGGTACTTCCCATGCTGGTGCTGGTGGCCTTTTCCGCCATCATTCCTTTGATGACCGTGGTCAACTACTCGGTACAGGACGTGCTCGGCCCTAATGCCCGCTTCTTCACCGGTACCGAGTGGTTTCATAGCATCTTGAACGACTCGGCGCTGCGCGATGCCTTCGTGCGTCAGATTTTGTTTTCCCTGACCATTCTCGCCATCCAAGTGCCTTTGGGCATTGGCATTGCGCTGATCATGCCTAAGCGCGGCTGGCAGGCCTCTGCCGTACTGATCTTGATTACCCTGCCGCTTCTGATCCCTTGGAACGTGGTGGGCAGCATTTGGCAGATCTTCACCCGTGGCGATATCGGCCTGATGGGCTGGGGCCTGCGGGAGTTGGGCATCAACTACAACATTACCCGCAATGCGGGGGATGCCTGGGCGACGATCATTTTGATGGACGTGTGGCACTGGACCCCACTGGTGGCCATGCTCTGCTACAGCGGCCTGCGTTCGATTCCCGAGGCTTACTACCAAGCCGCGCGTATCGACCGCGCCTCCAAGTGGGCCATCTTCCGCTACATCCAGCTTCCCAAGCTCACCAACGTGCTGGTCATTGCGGTGCTCCTGCGTTTCATGCACTCGTTCATGATTTACGCCGAACCTTTCGTACTGACCGGCGGCGGCCCGGGTAGCTCCACGACCTTTCTGAGCCAGTCACTGGCCACCATGGCCATCGGCCAGCAGGATCTAGGACCCTCTGCCGCGTTCTCGATCATCTACTTCCTGGTCATTTTGCTGGTGAGCTGGGTCTTCTACACCACCATCATGCACATGCAAAAAGATAAGAACCCGCACGGGGGAGCATGATATGTACCGCATAGACAACGCCCAGCAGGGCGAGAAGTACAACACCATATTTAGCCGCACGACCCCGGCCCAACGGCGCAAGCGCAACGCTCGCAGTCGCTTTCGCGCGCGGTTTCTCTTGGGGCTCTATCTGTTTCTGATGATCTTGCCAATTTACTGGCTTATCAACATGTCGCTGCAAACCAACAGCGAGATTTTGGGCTCCATGACGCTATGGCCCCAAAACCTGACGTTCGATAACTACATCGGCATTTTCACTAACTCAAGCTGGTACATGGGTTATGTGAACTCGATGTTGTATGTAGCGCTCAACATGCTGATCACCATCTGTGTGGCGCTACCTGCCGCCTATGCGTTCAGCCGTTACCGCTTCATCGGCGACAAGCACCTGTTCTTCTGGCTGCTCACCAACCTGATGGCACCGCCTGCGGTGTTCCTGCTGCCCTATTTCCAGCTCTACTACTCGGTAGGCTTGTTCGATACCCACATTGCCGTGGCGTTGGCCCACTGCCTGTTCAACATTCCGTTGGCCATCTGGATTTTGGAAGGTTTCATGAGCAGCGTGCCGAAAGAGATCGATGAGACGGCCTATATCGATGGGTATAGCTTTCCACGCTTCTTCATCAAGATCTTCATCCCTATGATCCGTTCCGGTATCGGTGTGACGCTCTTCTTCCTGTTCATGTTCTCGTGGGTCGAGCTGCTGCTGGCTCGCACGCTAACAGCGACCGATGCCCAACCGATTGGCATGATCATGACACGGACCTCCACCGCGTCGGGTATCGATTGGGGCACACTGGCCGCCGCCGGGGTGCTGACCATCGTGCCGGGCATTTTGGTGGTGTACTTCGTTCGCAACCATATCGCCAAGGGCTTTGCCCTGGGCCGCACCTAAGGAGCACCGTTATGTCTTGGATGGTATGGACGACACCGACTGCCATTTTCTTTTCATCCATTGCAGCGATGCTAGCAGGGATGACGCTGTGGGAGATCTTATCCCCCACCGTCGAACGCAAGGGGTTTCTACCCATTAGCACCACCCGCGGCGACCGGCTGTTCATCGGCCTGCTCTCCGCCGCGTTTATTCACCTGGGGGTGATTGGCTTCACAACGCTATCCATTTGGATAGCGCTGGCACTATCAGCGGTATGGCTGCTGGTGTTGATGCGCTGGGGCTAGGCCAACGGCTTTCTCAGCGGATGTACGGCGGTATCAAGGACGCTCACGTCATCAAGGAAGAGCACAACAAAACGAGGTCAACATGCGTAATAACAAGTTCAAACTCACTACCCTCGCCGCTAGCCTAATGCTCGCATCGGGAAGTCTCATGGCAGATGACCACGACGCGCGGGCCATAGCGGAGCGCCTGGTAGACGAGCACTTCCAAGATTCGACGCTCAGCCGCGAGGAGCAGATCGAAGAACTACTCTGGTTTGCCAAAGCGGCCGAGCCGTTCCGGGGCATGGATATTCAGACCGTAGCCGAAGGCCTGACCACGCACGTGTATGAAAGCGAAGTGCTCGCTCCCGCGTTTAGCGAGCTGACCGGCATCAACCTGACCCATAACATCATCGGCGAAGGTGACGTGGTCGACACCATGCAGAACCAGATGCAGTCGGGCAACAGCATCTACGACGGCTTCGTCAACGACACCGACTCCATCGGCACGCATATTCGCTACGGCACCACCATCAACCTTAGCGAAGCCATGGAGAACGAGTGGGCAGACTATACCCTGCCGACGCTGGACCTGGACGACTTCATCGGTTTGCAGTATGGCACCGGCCCCGATGGCAGCCTCTATCAGCTCCCTACCCAGCAGTTCGCCAACCTTTACTGGTTCCGTTATGACTGGTTCCAGCGTGAAGACTTGCAAGAGCAGTTCCGTGACATTTACGGCTACGATTTAGGCGTGCCCACCAACTGGACCGCTTATGAAGATATCGCCGAATTCTTTACCGAGCATGTCGGTGAGATCGACGGTACTAAGGTCTACGGGCACATGGACTACGGCCGCCGCGACCCCTCTTTGGGTTGGCGCTTCCACGACTCCTGGCTCTCCATGGCAGGCATGGGTAGCCCCGGCGTACCGTCCGGCAATCCGGTGGATGACTGGGGTATTCGTGTGAATGAAGAGAGCCAGCCGGTCGGCGCAAGCGTAAGCCGGGGTGGTGCGACCAACTCACCTGCTTCCGTCTTCGCCATGCAGAAAGCCGTGGATTGGCTGCGTGATTTCGCACCGCCCGAAGCCCAGGGCATGACCTTTGGTGAAGCTGGCCCCGTGCCCGCCCAGGGCCATATCGCTCAGCAGATCTTCTGGTACACCGCCTTCACCGCCGACATGACCGACCCGTCTGTTGCCGTCACCGACGACGAAGGCAACCCGCTGTGGCGCATGGCACCCTCTCCCACTGGCCCCTATTGGGAAGAGGGCATGAAGGTGGGTTATCAGGACGTAGGTGCCTGGACCTTCTTCGATTCTACGCCTGAAGATCGCCGCACGGCCGCTTGGCTGTTTGCCCAGTTCACCGTGGCGAAAACCACCTCGCTGGAAAAACTGATGGCGGGCCTAACGCCAATTCGCGAGTCGGACATCTTCTCCGAGCAGATGACCGAAATGGCACCCCGACTGGGCGGCCTGGTGGAGTTCTACCGCAGCCCCAACGAGTCTAACTGGACCCCTACCGGCACCAACGTACCGGACTACCCACGCATGGCACCGCTGTGGTGGCAGAACCTGGCACCGGTGATGAGTGGTGAAGTCACGCCCCAAGAAGGCCTCGACAAGCTCGCCGCCGACATGGACAACACCATGAACCGCTTGGCACGGGCCAACGTCTTCGACAGCTATGCCCCGGTGCTGAACGAAGAACGCGACCCGCAGTACTGGCTTGACCAGGAAGGCGCACCCAAAGCGAAGCTGGATAACGAGATGCCGCAAGGCACCACCGTTCCTTACGATGAAATGATGGAAGCATGGATGGCGGCCGGCACCCGCTAAGACCTATAGGGCGGGCGCCAGCCCGCCCCTTTTCCGTGGTGTCATCAGCGGCGGGCATTGTTGCCCTCTCCACTCGTTGAGACCGCAACCGACACGGGGCTTTTTCTTAATTAATTGGAACCGCTATGAAACTGCGTAACCGTAATGTCGAGAAATTGCACACTGATGACTTTGACGCACTGATTATCGGTGGCGGCATCAATGGTGCAGCAACCGCCGCTGCTCTTGCGGGCAAAGGTGCTAAAGTAGCCCTAATCGACCGTGGCGACTTTGCTGGCAGTACCAGCATGCACTCCTCGAACCTGGTTTGGGGCGGCATCAAATACATGGAAAGCAAAGACTTTGCGCTGGTACGTAAGCTCTGCAAAAGCCGCAACCACTTAATCAAAAGCTACCCGTCTACCGTTCAAGAAATTCGTTTCCTCACCACGATTACACAAGGTTTCCGCCACTCTCCGCGCTATTTGTGGGCGGGCACTTGGCTTTACTGGCTCATGGGCAACGGCTTTACCAAGCTACCGCGCCTACTCTCGCCCAAAAAGATCAAGAAAGAAGAGCCGATTATCGACATTGAAGGTGCCGTTGGCGGGTTCGAGTACTCGGATGCTTACCTGCATGATAACGACGCTCGCTTCGTGTTCAACTTCGTGCGCCATGCGCTCAATTACGGTGCCGTCGCTGCCAACTATGTCGAATCGCTGGGCGCTGAGCGTGAAGGCGACGTGTGGGTGACCAAAGCCCGCAACGTAATGGATGGCAGCACCTTCAATATTCGTTCCAAAGTATTGATCAACGCCGCTGGCCCCTGGGTCGACCAGCACAATGCTCTGACGGGGCAAAAAACGTCCCACCAGCACCTCTACTCGAAAGGCATTCACTTGATTGTGCCGCAGTTAACCGACACCAAGCGGGTGCTGGCGTTCTTTGCCGATGATGGACGCTTATTTTTCGTCATTCCGATGGGCAACCGCACCTGTGTCGGCACCACCGACACCCATATGGAGCACCCCGAGGTCGACGTCACCGCCGACGATATCGCGTTCGTTTTGGAGAACATCAACAAGCGCCTGACGCTCGACAAACCGCTCACCCAAGCCGACATCATATCGACGCGCTGCGGGGTACGCCCTCTCGCCATCAAGGCCGACCAGGGCAGCGACCGCGACTTCCTGCAGCTATCGCGCAAGCATGTCATCGATACCAATGCAGAGAGTGCCCATATCAGTATCTTTGGCGGCAAGCTCACTGATTGCCTCAACGTGGGCGATGAAATTGCCGAAGAGGTAAAAGCGCTTGGCGTGGCGCTCAGCGATCCTAACTTTCACTGGTATGGCGAGCCGCCCGAGCCGGTGAAGCAGCAGTTTATGGATCAAGCCAAGCGCATGAACCTGGATGCCATGACGGCGGCTACCTCTTCAGAGCCGCTCTCCTCAAGACTATGGCGACGTTATGCAGAACAAGCGATTCCCATGCTTGAGAAAATTCGCCAAGACCCTTCTGAAGCCGATATTTTGATCGAAGGCACCGAGTACATCCGCTGCGAACTCGAGCACGCGCGTGACCATGAGATGATCACGCAGTTGGAAGACTTCTTACGCCGCCGCGCCAAGGTGTCGCTGGTCGTTCACCATGAGCAGCTGCGCCAGTCGCCAGGCCTCAAAGAGGCCTGTCGGGTCCTCTTTGGCGAAGAAGCAGAAGAACGGTTTACCACCTACTTCAAAGAGAATCGTGATACATCTCGGCCGCCGGTTGAAACGCTCTCTTAAACAGAAGCGATCATCCTAAACCGTCACTCTTGCTCACATAAAAATCCCCCTGCTAACGCAATAGCAGGGGGTATTAATATCGTGAGTCAGTGTGTTAAGGCATCACTCTTCGTGTTCGACGAGAAGTTGAGAATCGCCCGCTAATACCTCATCCCATGCTTCTTCCAGCGTACAGCCCGAACGACTATCAATGGTGTCGATGACTTCGACGGCATGTTGGAGCGACTCACGATTGCTCTTCAGCGCCAATACTAGCTTGGCTAAATCTTGCTTGCTGAAAGAGCTAGCGATACGGTCGGCTTGTTGGCTCAATTCGATGCAGTTCATGGTTAGTCCCTCATGGTATGGTCAGCCGCTGCTCGTTATTGTTTGATACTTCGTAATGAATAATCGAGCAGCCATCTTAATTAACGACGAATGGTGACATTGCTACTCATGCTGGGCCGGGTAAGTGCCCAGTTCGGTAACTGCGAAACGGTCACAAGCGTTACAAGACCTTCGCCTTAAGCGCCCTGGTAATACGGCAGCGCCTCGGTATGTAGCAAGGATGAGTGCGACGTATCGGGATAACAAAACACCGCCCTGATCCATGACTTCACTATGGTTCACGGCTGCCATGCTCACAATGCATCATTGGCAGCAGGCTGGGTTGTAGTTTGACTACATAACACCCATAGAAGCGCTATCGATGACGTAGACTTTCAAGAAGATAGTTAAACGACTGTTTTAAAAGGGTAGGAAAAAATCAATGGAGAAGAACTAACGCGCCTTTAAAAGATGAAAAACGCCTGCTCATTAAAAACGGATGCAGTTTACTCCTAAATAACGATTTCTCTATACGACCAAGGACGATGGCTTCGTTAAAAAACCGCCATAAAAAACGCCGCTGTTTGACAACGGCATCTTTTATGGCGCTTCGCGGCGACGTTCTTTACGTAGAGCGCACCCGGGATACCGCATCCAACCAGCCCTGGTAGAGCTTCTCACGGGTCGCCTCTTCCATGGAGGGCGTAAAGCTGCGCTCGCAACGCCAGAGCTGCTCGATCTCCTCTAACGTGTCGTACCAGCCAAGACGTAACCCTGCCAAGTAAGCCGCCCCCAGGGCCGTCGTTTCCAAAATGGTCGGACGGTCAACTTGGACATTGAGCATATCGGCCAAAAACTGCATGACCCAGCTGTTTTTCACCATACCGCCATCCACACGGAGGTTACCCGGTGACGCTTCCATATCATCGTTCATGCAGTGCTGCAGGTCGCGGGTTTGGTAACACACCGCCTGAAGCCCCGCCGCGACGATTTCGGCGATGCCAGTGTCACGCGTCAGGCCAAAAATAGCGCCACGGGCCTTAGGGTCCCAGTGCGGGGCGCCCAGGCCGGTAAACGCAGGCACCAAGTAAACGCTGTGCCCTCTGCGGGTTTTCTGGGCCAGTGCTTCGGTTTCCGAGGCATCCGCAAACAGATTCAGACCATCTCGCAGCCACTGCACCGTGGCGCCTGCTACGAAAATACTCCCCTCCATGGCGTAAGTAGGTTTGCCGTTGATACGGTAGCCAATGGTGGTCAGCAGGCGATTACGCGATACCGAGGCCGTTTCCCCGGTATTCACGATCATGAAACAGCCGGTGCCGTAGGTGCTTTTACCCATACCAGGTTTGAAACACGCCTGCCCCACCAGCGCCGCCTGCTGATCACCCGCGACACCTGCAATCGGCAGCGGCGCGCCCAGCCAGTGGGCCTCGACCGTGCCAAAATCATCGCTGGAATCGTTCACCTCGGGGAGCATATTGGCGGGTACATCAAATAGCGCCAGCAGTTCTTCGTCCCAGGTTTGGTCATGAATGTTGAACAGCGCCGTGCGCGAGGCATTGGTGGCATCGGTCACGTGACGTTTACCATCGGTCAAACGCCACATCAAAAAGCTATCGACGGTGCCGAACGCCAGCTCGCCCCGGGCAGCACGCTCGCGGGCGCCCTCGACGCAATCGAGAATCCAGGCCAGTTTGGTGGCAGAAAAGTAAGGGTCGATCAATAGGCCAGTTTTCGACTGTACTAACTCAGTATGCCCCTCGTCGCGTAG
Source organism: Vreelandella piezotolerans (assembly GCF_012427705.1). NCBI lineage: Bacteria > Pseudomonadati > Pseudomonadota > Gammaproteobacteria > Oceanospirillales > Halomonadaceae > Vreelandella > Vreelandella piezotolerans. The sequence continues at coordinate 2,140,885 of NZ_CP048602.1, forward strand.
CGCCTGACAGCGCTCGGAGGTGCGACGATCTTGCCAAACGATGGCGTTGTACAGCGGCTTGCCTGTGTCGCGATCCCACACCACCGTGGTCTCACGCTGGTTGGTAATGCCGACCCCATCCACTTGCTCGGGGGTTATCTGGGCTTTGCTGAGCACTTCCCGGCAGGTCGCGATCACTGATTCCCAGATATCTTCCGGGTCGTGTTCGATCCACCCATCTTGTGGGAAGTGTTGAGGAAACTCTTGTTGGGCAACTGCCGCAATTTGGCCTTGGCGGTCAAAAAGAATGGCGCGGGAGCTGGTCGTGCCTTGATCGATGGCGAGAATAAAGGAGGACATAGCGCATTCACTTTGTTGTAGGTTCTTTCGATTTTGTCTGTTTTGTTTCGTTTTATTATCATCAGAGGCTACTCTAGGCGCCTGGAATGCTCAAGTATGAAACTCTGCCACCTTAGCCAAAGCCTGAGCACTGTCGTGACAGGCGCTAAGCAATGTGCAGCGCCACATCGTGCTGGTTGAGCAGTCGCTGAATCGCCTCGGGGGGCTTACGATCGGTAAACAGCGCATCCAGTTGGGAAATGTTACCTTGGCGCACCACTGGGTTTCGGTGGAATTTCGAGTAGTCTGCGGCTAAATACACCCTTCGCGAATTGGCAATGATCGCCTGGGCAACGCGTACCTCTTGGTAGTCAAACTCCAGAAGCGAGCCATCCTCGTCGATGCCACTGATCCCGATGATTCCGTAATCCACTTTGAACTGATTGATGAAGTCGATGGTGGCTTCGCCGATGATCCCGCCATCACGGGAGCGCACTTGACCGCCCGCGATGATCACCGTGAAGTCCTCTTTGTGTTGCAGAATCGCCGCCACATTGAGGTTGTTGGTAATGATCTCCAAACCTTGGTGCTCCAGTAGCGCTTGGGCGATCATTTCATTGCTGGTCCCGATATTGATGAACAGGGAGGCATGATGGGGTATATGCTGTGCCAAGCAGCGGGCAATGCGCTCTTTCTCTTCGAGGTGCAACGTTTTGCGGGTGCTGTAAGCCGTATTGACCGTACTTGACTCGACCCCGACACCACCATGTACGCGGCGCACGCGACCTTCGTTGGCCAGAGTGTTCAAGTCTCGACGAATGGTTTGTGGCGTGACCGCGAAGTGTTCGGTGAGCTGTTCGATACTCATGTAGCCGTGCTGGCGAACCAGTTCGACGATGGCATCCTGGCGATACTGTTGATTCATAAGCCCGGCCTGTTCGATATTTATTGGTCTATGTGCGTAATAGATTAGCAAAATTTTCGGAATCTAATAGCGCGAACCACGAACAGGCCGGAGCCCAGTGCTCCATTGATCTTCTACAGGGGCCATACCCACAATATGGCTGGGATGGCAGTGGCCATGACCACCAGCGAGAGTGGCAGCCCTAGTTTCCAGTAGTCGCCAAACCGGTAACCACCTGGCCCGAGAACCAAGGTATTCGATTGGTGCCCAATGGGCGTTAAAAACGCACAGGAGGCGCTGACGGCCACCACCATTAAAAACGGATCGAGCGAGGCGTCGAAGCCGTTGGCAAGACTGGACGCAATGGGCGCCATGAGCAGCGCCGCCGCGGCGTTGTTGACCACGTTGGAGAGCAGCATGGAGAGCAAAAATAGCCCCACCAAGGACACGACGATCGGCCACTCCACGCCAAACCGTAGCAGCGCCTCGGCGATGATATCTGCACCGCCGCTGGTCTCCAGCGCTTCACCCACCGGCAGCATGGCGGCCAGCAACACGATCACCGGCCCGTCGATGGCCTGGTAGCCATCACGCAAGGGCAGCACGCCGATCAATAGAGACACCAGTGCGGCGCTGCTCATGGCGACGGCAGCAGGCAGCAAATCGAGCAGCATGGCTACGATTGCCAGGGCGAAAATCCCCACTGAAACGGCCAATTTGCGCGGCTGTCCCAGGTGAAGCTCGCGGTTGGCCAGCGGCAAACAACCCAGCGTCGATAAACTATCGGCGATTTCGTTTTCGCTGCCCTGCAATAGCAGCACGTCGCCGGTTTGAAAACGAATGTCGCGCAGGCGCTGTTTCAAGCGGCCACCGTCACGGGCTACGGCCACGAGGTGCAGGCCAAACTGATGGTTGAGACGTAACTGGCGCACGCTGCGATTGATCATCATCGAATCGTTGCGCACGACGGCTTCGATGAGCTGCAACCCTTCGGTATCGACCGGCTGACGTTCATCGTCTTTGCCTTCATCATCGCCCTTTGACTGCCCCTCCTCAGGCTCTTCCGGCTCGGCAATCGCGCTCAAGCCCACTTTATCTTCCAGTAGTTTCAGCTCGTCGGGACCCGCTTCCAACAGCAGAATATCGCCCTCGCGAAGCACGCCATGAAACTGATAGCCTGCTCGACGGTTGTCTTCACGTACCACCGCCAAGACGGGAATGGTTTCCTCCAGTTCGTCGCGCAGCTGCTGCAGGGTAAGCCCGTTGGCTTTGGAATCCTCGGTCACTTTCAGCTCGACCAAGTAGTTGGCGGTATCGAACATATCGTCCGTAGCGGCTTGGCTATTGCGCTTGGGCGTCAATCGCCAGCCCACGATCACGATAAACATCAACCCCACCAGTGCCACCGCGACTCCCACGGGCGAGAAACTGAACATCCCAAAATTGTCGCCAGTGATATTGCCTCGGTAGGCGGAAATAATGATATTGGGTGGCGTGCCAATCAGCGTGGTCAGACCACCCAACAGAGAGCCAAATGCCAGCGGCATCAACAGCAATGAGGGAGACGTATTGTGTTCACGGGCAAGACGCATCGCCACCGGTAACAGCAGCGCCAGTGCGCCGACGTTATTCATCACGCCAGAAAGCACCACCACGGTGCCCACTAACACGAGTAGCTGTAGCATCAAGCGCTCACCCACTTTGAGTACCTGATTGGCAATGACATCCACCACGCCAGAGCGCTCGAAACCACGGCTTAACACCAACACGGCCGCCACGGTAATCACCGCTGGATGGCCAAAACCGGAAAACGCTTCATCGGCAGGGACAAGGCCCAGCATCACCGAGCCTAGCAACGCCGCCAGGGCCACTAAATCGTAACGAAATCGCCCCCAGATGAAGGCTGCCAGCGTGAGTCCCAACACGATAAACACCAGCGTACTGGGGGTCAGTCCTAAACTTTCCAGAGTCATCAGAGCGCCATCTCCCTATGTGATACCCACCGCTCTCCCGACGAGGAAAGTGCAGCGTACTGAGCGACACATTAGACGATGACTATACGAACGTACAAGCTCTGGCAAATCAATATCGCCACGAACTGCCAGTGGTAAGACACGGGTTAGCGTTTCATACGTGCCATCAGCCGCTCCACGGCTCGAAGATGCTCCGGCTCGTTATGACACATGCCTTGAAAAACGGCACAGACATCCAGAAAGGCTTTCAGCTCCATATCCGGCGCCATTTTCATTAGCCGTTTAGTCAGACGTGTCGCCTTGGGCGGCTGAGCCGCAATGCGTTGGGCATGGGCCATCGCGGTTTCCATAAGCTGTTCGGGCTCGACCACCTCCAGCACTATGCCGTAAGCAAACGCCTCCTCGGCACTGATCACTCGGCCAGAGAGCGTCAGTTCGAAGGCGCGCTGATAACCAATCTGCCGCTGCATGAACCATGCCCCGCCATCACCGGGAATGATCCCCAGATTGAGAAAGGTCTCCCCAAAGCTCGCCTTGCGAGAGGCAATACGCATATCCGCCATATTGGCCAAATCGAATCCGGCACCGATGGCCGCACCATTGACGGCGGCAATGATGGGCACTTCGACCTTATGGAGTGCCAGCGGCATCCGCTGAATGCCCGTGCGGTAGCGCTCGGCGACTTCCGCCACATCCCCCGCAAAATCGCCGCCGCGCTCGGCCATGTCTTTTACGTTTCCACCGGCACAAAACGCACTGCCCGCTCCGGTAATCAACAGCACCGATACTTCCTGGCAGCCATTCACCCAGGCGGCGGTGGCGACGATGTCGTCAACGAGTGCGGTGCCCGTTAAGGCATTGCGCACGTCGTGGCGATCAAGGGTAAGTGTCGCCACGCGATTATCTAGAGTGAGAGTGGCATCGGTTAATTCGGGTAATGGTTGGCTCATGGTTGGCGCTCCACAATGATTCGGGCATCGACGATGGCATAGTTAGCGGCACAGTGGCCTTTTGGATAGGCAATCACCGGGTTCAAGTCTAGTTCGCGAATATCTGGGTAAGCCTCTACGAGCTTAGACACCTGCATCAGCAGCGACACTAGCGCTTCCTTATCGACCCCTGCAGCCCCCCGCACCCCTGCCAGCACTTTCTGCGCTTTAATTTGATCGACCATGGAGCGTGCGTCGCGCAGGGTCAGCGGCAGCGAGCGGAAAGCAACGTCCTCTAGCACCTCCACGAAAATGCCGCCTAAGCCAAACATCAGCACCGGGCCAAACATCGGGTCGCGCAGCATGCCGATAATCACCTCGACGCCTTTCTCAGCCATGGGCGTGACCAGCACGCCCTCTATCTGGGCGTTCGGGTCGTAAGCCTGGGCGTTTGAGTGAATGGCCTGAAAGGCATCGCGCAGTGCGGCGTCACCCACTAAGTTGAGCTTGACCCCGTCCGCGTCGGATTTATGCAGAATGTCTTTTGAAACCACCTTCATCGCCAGCGGCACTTTTGCGGTTTGCTCGGCGATCTTGGCCAGCTCTTCCTCCTGGCGTACCAGCCACTCGGTAGGTACGGTAATGCCGTGCTCCGCCAGCAGAGCCTTTGCTTCAAACTCCAATAAATCGCGCCCTTCCGCCTTGGCCGCTTTTAGCATGGTCTTGCCTGTTTCCGATGGCGCGGCGGGCGCTATCGTCTCTTGTGCCTGTTGGCTGGCGAGGTACTCTCCTCGCTCACCTAGGGCAGCAAGCACGCGCACCGCATGCTCAATCGAGGAATACACCGGCAAACCGGCTTCGTGTAGACGGCGCAACGCAGGCGGTTTGATCGGCGCATAAAGGCTGTAAATCACCAGGGGTTTCTCAGAGGCTTGAGCAAGCTCTACCATGCGCTCTGCGCCGCGCATCTCGTCGCCCATCAGTGATTCTGCAAAACGCAGGCTGTACCCGCCGAACATGCCCACCAGAAAGACGCTATCGACGCCTTCATCCGCCATCACCAGCTCGATGCAGCGTGCAAGCAGCGAAGGGTTAGCATCCGAGGAGCCTGCCACGTCCACCGGGTTAAGGGTAGATGCCTGAGGCAGTAACACCTCGCGCAGTGCAGAGCGAGTAGCGTCAGAAAGCTCGGCCAGTGCCAGTCCCGCTTCCGATAACCGGTCGGCGGCAATGGTGGCTTGGCCACCGCCGTCAGAAATCACCGCCACGCGCTTACCGGGGGCTTTTTGGAGCCGCCCCAATCCTTCCGCCACGGGCAGGATTTCATCGGAGTACTGCACCACGCTAACGCCTGCCTGGCGCAACAAATCGACGGTCATTTGGTAGCTACCGGCCAACGCACCGGTATGGGAGCTGGCGGCTTTTTGGCCCTGCTCGGTGGCACCGGATTTATACACCACCACCGGCTTCATGGCGGTCACGTCACGGGCCACTTTCAGAAACTGCTGCCCATCACGGAAGCCCTCCACGTAGAGCGTAGCCACGCGAGTGTGCTCGTCCTCCCCTAAATAGCGCAGGTAATCGTTAAAGCCGATATCGCTCTGGTTGCCAGGACCAACGTAGGTGCTGAACCCCACTTGCCCGTTATGCTGGGCTTCCAGCGCAAGAGAGAGCAGCATATTGCCGGACTGAGACACAATGCCGATATCCCCCGGCTTGACGTTATCCAGCGCCAGCAAGTTAATTTGGTGGTGCAGGTTAAACATGCCAGAAGTGTTTGGGCCGATGATACGCACGCCGTGGGCACGGGCGATATCCATCATCTGTGCCTCCAGCGCTGCCCCCTCTTCGCCGGTTTCGCCAAACCCGCTGGCCAGAATGACCGCCCCTTTCACCCCCCGGCGGCCACACTGGGCAATCAGCGCAGGCACGCTGGCCGCAGGCGTGCATAGCAGCGCAAGCTCAGGGCGGCCCGGCATCTCGGTGAGTGAAGGCCACGCCTGCACGCCTAAAATGTGATCGGCTTTGGGATTGATGGGGTAAATATGTCCCCGGTAGCCGCCATTAATCAGCCCAACCATGGCTTTGTAGCCCCGTTTGGTGGGGTCTGCAGAAGCGCCTACTACGGCAATGCCAGAGGGCGCTAAGATATCATGCAGCGGGCTGCGCAGTGGAAGATGGCCTTCGAGAGTATTCATTGCGTGACCTGTTTGACAAAGAAGTGCGTGACGGAGTGATACCAAGCTAATTCAAAAGGGCCGAGATCATTGGCCCTGGAAATTTGGCGCTCGCCGCTCGGCAAAGGCATCGACCCCCTCTTGCCAATCATCGGTCGTGGAACAAGTAAACACCGCGTCCAACTCCTGTTGAAGCTGGCTCTCCATGCTTGTATGGGTACTGCGGTTGACCAGCGGCTTTAACATCGCCATGGACACAGGCGCCTGCTTGGCCAGCCGTTCGGCAAGCAGCTGGGCTTCGGCCATCAGCTGCGTTTGCGGATAGCTCGCCAGCGCTAGCCCCATCTCGGCGGCTTCAGGCCCATAAAGTTTGTCACCTAAGTAGAGCAGGCGGCGGGCCTGGGTGAGCCCCACCAGTTGGGGAAGCAGTTTGGAAACGCCGCCACCTACGCACGTCCCGATACTGGTTTCTGGAAAGCCTATCTGCGCGTCATCGGCCATGACGACAAAATCGCAGGCGACGGCCATTTCCGCGCCTGCCCCCAGCGCATAACCGTTCACTGCCGCCACCACCGGCTTACCGAGCTGGGTGATGGCCTCGCATACGTCGTTACCCAGCTGCAAATAGCCCCGACGCTGAAACAGCGTGCGCGCGGCACTGCCGTGGGCTTTCATATCGGCCCCCACACAAAACGCCCGGCCTTCACCGGTCAGCACCAACGCCCGGACCTGAGGCGACTGCTGTGCTATTCGCAGCACATCCAGCAGCTCTTGGTAGAGCGCCTCAACAACGGCGTTGAGGCGCTGCGGGCGATTCAGTCGTACGGTCATTACGCGGGCATTTAAACTCACCAGCAGCGTTTCATAATTGGGCAGCGCAGTAGCGTCAGCAGGCATGGTGCTTTTTCTAACCTCCTCGGAACAGTCGTCAAAACTCAACGAAACGTTTGTTTCTTTATTTAAAATAAAAAGAAACGAATGTGTTTTTTTTTGAACGATAAAGTAGTCGCGGGGACGCCGTCAATACATCTGTAGCAAAAACATTTATAATTGGTACAAATGTTTTATTTTCCATGAAAGAGGGTGCCATGCCAGACAACGCCACTCACGCCATCAGCCTGGACAGCATTCACCTGCAGCTAGCCGAGAGCTACGCAGCGCTTAGCCCACAGCTCAAGCGTGCCGCCAGCTATGTGCTGGAACACCCTGCAGAGATGGCGTTTCAGTCGATCCGCAAAACGGCTCAGGCAGCATCCGTCACTCCCTCCACCCTGGTCAGGTTAGCCAAGCGGCTTGGGTTCGAGAGCTACGAGCCATTTCGGGAAGTGTTTCAATCGGCAGTGCAAGCAGCGCCGGTGGAGCTATCCGGCCGCGCCAGCCAGTTGAAGCAGCAGCACCGAAAACCAGAAGCGGCGCTGTTTGCGGAGGTAGGCGACGCTGCCTTCGATAATATTGGCAGGCTGTTTACGGCGGATAACCAAACGCGCGTCAAAGAGGCCGCCGAGCGAATCTTGGCCGCACGGCGAGTCGCCGTGGTCGGGTTTCGAGACACCTTCGCCTGCGCGTACCACTTTGCCTACGTGGGGCGCATTGCGATGCCGGAAGTGACGCTCATTCGCGGCCAGGAGGGAGGCTTGCTCACCGAATTGGCCCCGTTCAATGAGCAGGATGTGGTGGTGGCGTTTGGCTTTGAGCCCTACTGCGCCGAGACGGTGAAGGCGCTGGAAATTACCCGCGCCAACGGCGTTCAAGCCATCGTGATTACCGATACGCTGCGATCGCCACTCGTGCCGGGTGCCTGCATGACGTTTACCGTCGCCAACGCCACGCCGCACTTTTTCCCGTCGATACTGGCGGCGATTACGCTCAGCGAAGCGATTCTAGCGGAGTGCGTGGCATTCGGCCCCGACCAGCTGGTCGACAACGTGACCCGTTTTGAGAGCCGAATGCGTCAGTTGGGTGCTTATATCGATATCGAGTAAGTGTCGATATCGAGTAGGTATCACGGCAACAGAATCGTAGAACCCGTCGTTTTACGGCTTTGCAGCGCATCCTGTGCCTTGCCAGCCTCTTGTAGCGGGTAGCGGTTAGCCACGTCGATGTGAATTTTTCCGCTTTCGATCATGCCGAAGAATTCGTCGCACATCATTTCAAGGCGCTCACGCGTGTCAGCGTAGCCGTTCAGGCTCGGGCGCGTGACGAAAAGCGCGCCCTTCTGGTTCAGAATACCGATGTTCACGCCATCGACGGGGCCAGAAGCGTTGCCAAAGCTCACCATCAACGAGCGGGGCTTCAAACAGTCCAGCGACATTTCCCAGGTATCTTTACCGACGGAGTCATAAACCACGTCGCACATCTCACCCTGGGTGAGTTCGCGTACGCGCTCCACCACATTTTCCTTGGTGTAGTCGATCGTCGCCCAAGCGCCGTTGGCCATGGCAAGATCGGCTTTTTCTTGGGAGCTGACCGTGCCAATCAGCTTGACGCCGAGCGCTTTGGCCCACTGGCAAGCAATGGAGCCCACGCCACCGGCCGCCGCGTGGAACAAAATGGTCTCACCGCCCTTGAGTGCATAGGTTTGGCGCAACAGATACTGCACCGTTAGCCCTTTCAGCATACTGGCAGCGGCAGTGTCGAAATCGATAAAGTCAGGCAATTTGACGACTTTAGCGGCAGGCAGCGTGTGCAATTCCGCATAAGCACCCAGCGGGCCTTGGGCATACGCCACACGGTCGCCGACTTTGAGATGCGTCACACCTTCGCCGACGGCATCCACCGTGCCAGCGCCCTCCGTTCCCAGCCCAGACGGCATGGCAGGCGCGGGATATAGCCCCGTGCGGAAATAGATATCGATAAAGTTGAGCCCCACCGCTTTATTGGCGATACGCACTTCACCGGCGGCGGGGGCAGCCGGTTCGACCTCCACCCACTCCAACACCTCGGCACCACCGGTCTTGGAAAACTGGATACGCTTAGACATTCATGAGACTCCTGTTATTAATTATTGGACATACCCTGGACGCTATCCAACCGCGTTGGGCACATTAAATCAAGTGATTAGCCCGCTAAACCGACACACGGCTGTCATGGCTGCGTGCTAGACTGTGCCAAAAATGGTGATCACTCCGTTTATCAGCCACCACACACGGACTGGACATGACGCATCCTGCTATTTCTGTTCCTACGCTTATTGCCCATCGAGGCTACTCAGCGGCAGCGCCTGAAAACACCCTAACCGCCGTCCGTGCGGCCCAACAAGCCGGTGCCACCTGGGTAGAGCTGGATGTGCAGCTATTGAAAGACGATACACCCGTCATCTGGCACGACAGCGATGTGAGCCGCTGCTCGGATGGTCGAGGAGAGCTTGCCAACCTCACGTGGCAGCAGGCCCAGCAGCTCGATGTAGGCCGCTGGTTTGGTGATCGCTTTGCCGGAGAAAAAATGGCCAGCCTGGAGACCATGCTCTCCCTGCTGAACGAGCTGGAGATGGGCGTTAACCTAGAGATCAAGGTCAATAAAGGCCGTGACCCCATCCGCCTGGTGGATGAGGTACTGCCCGTCGTTTTAGAGGCTCTACCTCCCGAGCGGTTGGTGATCTCGTCGTTTGACTCGACCGCCCTTGCCCATTGCCGACACCACGCCCCTAAAGAAGCACTGGCACTAGGCGCCCTGTTTGGTAGTGTGCCCAAGCACTGGCGTGAGCAGTGTGAGGCGGTACAGGCGTTTAGTATTCACCCCCACTGGCCAAGGCTCAAGCAGACGCAAGCCGCTGCCATGTGCCGCGATGGCTACCAGATACTCTGCTACACCGCTAACGACCCCAGCGCTTTTGCCAGCCGCTGGTCGTGGGGCGTGACCAGTGCCATTACCGATGAGCCCGCCGCCTTTAAGCGATATTTAGATAATCGCCAACGTGCGGGCCAGTCTGCTTAACCTGCCATTTAAGGGAAATGATGAATTATCTGGGTGCTCATGTGAGTGCAGCGGGCGGCGCGGATCAGGCCGTGCTGCGCGCGGTCGAGATCGGTGCAACGGCGTTTGCGCTGTTCACCAAGAATCAGCGTCAGTGGAAGGGGAAACCGCTGACGGACGAGGCCATTGCCGCCTTCAAGGAGGCCTGTCAAGACCACGGCTTTGGCCCAAAGCAAATTCTGCCCCACGACAGCTATCTGATTAATCTGGGCCATCCAGAGTCAGAGGGGCTTAGAAAATCCCGTGCCGCGTTTCTAGACGAGATGCAGCGCTGCGAGCAGCTAGGGTTGACGCTGCTCAACTTTCACCCCGGCAGCCACCTGAACAAAATCAGCGATACCGAGTGTCTGTCACGTATTGCCGACTCGATCAATGAAGCGCTGGCGGATACCCAGGACGTGACCGCGGTGATCGAAAATACCGCAGGTCAAGGCACCAACCTCGGCTGGCGCTTCGAGCACCTGGCCGAGATTATTGAGCAAGTCGATGATAAAGCACGGGTAGGCGTATGCATCGATACCTGCCACGCCTTCGCTGCTGGGTACGATCTCCGCACCCGCGACGCAACACAGGCCACTCTGGATGAGCTTGGCAAGGTCGTAGGTTTCCAGTACTTGCGCGGCATGCACCTGAACGACGCCAAAAGCGCTTTTGCCAGCCGCGTCGACCGACATCACAGCCTAGGTAAGGGCAATATCGGACTGGACGCTTTTAGCGCTATCATGCAAGACCAGCGCATCCAAGGTATCCCAATGATTCTGGAGACCATCGAGCCCGAGATCTGGGCCGAGGAACTCAACTGGCTGCGCGATCAAATGCCCGACGCCGCGCCGGGCAAATAATGAATCACATCGTGAAAGCGTAATCGGCTCTCCGTGTTATTGCGCATGGCGTGGGGCCGGTCAGCAAAAAAACGCAGCCCCTCGCCAGCCCGCAGCGTTTGCCAGCGCTCATCAATGCGCAGCTCCATCTCCCCTTCCACTATCACGATGTGTTCCACCACGCCGCTGGCATGGGCCGATGATTCGCTGATCGCTCCAGGGGCAAGTTCGATCATGAACATCTCGAACCCCAGCAGAGGGTCGTAGGGAAACAGCAAGCGCGCCTGCATACCGGCGCTGTCATCACCCCAGACGGACTCTCGACCGTCTCGGTGTAGCTCACCTAACGCGGGTTTGTCATTATCGAACAGTGTCGAGAAAGATACCCGAAAGCCGCTGGCAATCTTCCAGAGCGTCGAAACAGTAGGGCTAGACTCACCGCGCTCTATCTGCCCCAACATGGCTTTACTCACCCCCGTTTCACCGGCCGCCCGGTCAAGGCTCCAGCCGCGCTCTTTGCGCAACTGACGCACTGTCCCCGCAATATGTGCAGCAATGGTGTGCGGTTCGATTGCCATTCCTCTCTCCTGTTTCAGGTCCTGTTTCAAACCCTGTCTCAACCCCAGTTGTGCGCTATAGCGCACAGTGGTAACGTGGCGCTTGTGCGTTATGACGCACATAGTGCCACCCCAGCTTGCACGAGGCCACCCATGGAAGCGCCCTCCACTACTCACGACGAACCTGCGCCTAGCCTATGGCGCGATACTAGTCTATCAACCGTCATTGCGGGCTTCGTTGCCGTATTGATTGGTTACACCAGCTCGGCGGCGATCATCTTTCAAGCCGCAGCGGCCGTCGGCGCCAGCACGGCGCAAATTAGCTCGTGGCTTTGGGCGCTGGGCATTGGCATGGGGGTGACCTCACTGGGCCTGTCGCTGCGCTACCGAATGCCGCTGTTGACGGCCTGGTCGACGCCAGGCGCGGCGTTTCTCGCCACGAGCCTACCTGGCATTCCGATCGAAGAGGCTATCGGCGCGTTTCTTTTTTCAGCGTTACTGATCACGCTGTGTGGCGTGACGGGGCTTTTCGAGCGCTTGATGCGCCATATCCCCAGCGCCATTGCCGCCGCCATGCTGGCCGGTATTCTGCTGCGCTTTGGGCTAGAACTTTTTAACGTCATGGAACGCCAGTGGCTGCTACCGCTTGTGATGTTGACGGCTTGGGTGGTAGGCAGGCGTTTATGGCCAACGCTCGCGGTGCCGGGGGTGCTGCTCACCGGCGTCGTGGTAGCCCTGCTGCAAGGCCAAATCAGTGCCCAGGATATTCCGCTAACACCCACGCTCCCGGTCTTTACTGCCCCAGTGTTTAACCCAATGACGATGCTGAGTATCGGTATTCCGCTGTTCGTGATAACTATGGCGACTCAAAATTTACCGGGTGTTGCGGTTTTACGGGCAGCAGGCTACCAGCCCAATAGCTCGCCGCTGATGACATGGACAGGCGGCGCTACGCTGCTGCTCGCCCCGTTGGGCGGCTATGCGTTGAACATGGCCGCCATTAGCGCTGCGGTTTGCCTGGGGCCAGATGCGCACCCAAACCCTAAAAAACGCTATACCGCTGGCGTTGCCGCAGGTGTTTTCTATATGGCGATGGGTATATTTGGCGCCACGGTCACCGGCATCTTCAATGCATTACCGAGTATTCTTGTCCTAGCGCTAGCGGGTATTGCCCTGCTTGGCACGCTGAGCGCAGGGTTGGCAAGTGCGTTTGAAAAGAGCGAGCAGCGCGACGCAGCCATCGTGACCTTTTTGCTGACCGGTTCGGGCATTACGCTGCTGGGGATCGGGGGAGCCTTTTGGGGGTTGGTAGTCGGCTTGACGGTATTGAAAATAACCTCAGCGAAAGCAACATCGTAAAAGCTGTGCAGCAATAGATAAACGCCCCTGTCAGGTAACCTGACAGGGGCGTTTAAGAGGGGCGTTGGTATACAGACGCCGACCATTCACATCGTGGCCAGCCGCTCTTCATCCAACACGCCGGACATCCTCACCATGGCCAGAGCCTCATCCAAACTGTCCATCTCCTCGATCACCAGCAGCTCGTTCTCCAAGCTCACGGGCTGACCGGCTTTCTCTGACAGCAGCTTCTCCAAAGAGGCCATGTCCATCGCGTCGTTTAAATGATGCACATCTACCGATGCGCTACTCGCGCTAGGGAGATAGATGGTGCCATTCGAAAAATCGACGGCGTAAGCAATTACTCCAGGCACAATGAAAAACAGCAAACCCACACCGTTGGCAATCGCCACGACTGGATCGACATCGCCGCTCATTTGCCCTTTACGCTCAGGGTAAAACATGGTTCCGCAACCGCTCAATGCCACAATGGAGACGCCTATAACGGCCCCCGTTAAACAACGGCGAACTGCTTGCTGCATGGAGGTTCCCTCGAAAACTAAACGTCCCGATAGCCGACGCATGGCTGCTTGTTATGATCAAATCAACGACTATCGACTCAAATGCCGCTCGATTCTAGCACACTTCTGTTACCGCGCACGCTCACCGAGCCGATTAGGATTTTGCCGCCTTACCCGCTTCGCCGTACAATGCGCGATTCAACGCTCGATTAAGCGCTACGTTCGATACAACATTCAGCGTCACCGCTGTTAACCAAGGAATGCTCACACCCATGCGCGCCAGCCAATTATTGATTGCGACATTAAAAGAAACCCCGGCCGATGCTGAAGTCATCAGCCACCAGTTAATGCTGCGCGCCGGGATGATCCGCCGTCTCACCTCGGGCCTGTACACTTGGCTGCCCCTGGGGCTACGCACTCTGCGCAAAGTGGAAGCCATCGTGCGTGAAGAGATGAACCGGGCCGGTGCCCAAGAAGTATTGATGCCTGCCGTTCAGCCCGCCGATCTATGGCAGGAGTCTGGCCGCTGGGAGCAGTACGGCCCGGAATTGCTGCGTTTGAAAGATCGCCACGAGCGCGATTACTGCGTAGGCCCCACTCATGAAGAAGTCATCACCGATCTCGTGCGCAAAGAGATCGCCAGCTACAAGCAGCTGCCGGTGAACTTCTACCAAATTCAAACCAAATTCCGTGATGAGATTCGTCCGCGTTTCGGCGTGATGCGCTCGCGTGAATTCATCATGAAGGATGCCTACTCCTTCCACCTGGACGAGGAATCTCTCAAAGAGACCTACCAGGGTATGTACGACGCCTATACGCGCATTTTTACTCGCCTTGGTCTCGACTTCCGCCCGGTGATTGCCGATAACGGCTCCATTGGCGGCACAGGCTCTCACGAATTTCATGTGCTGGCCGATTCCGGCGAAGACGATATCGTCTTCTCGGATGCCTCCGATTACGCTGCCAACATTGAAAAAGCCGAAGCGCTGCCCGCACCACTCGGCAGCAACGTCGAGCGCGCCGCTCCCAGCGAGGAGATGCGCTTGGTCGATACCCCCAATGCCAAAACCATTGCCACGCTGGTGGAGCAGTTCAAGCTGCCTATTGAAAAGACCATTAAAACCTTGATGGTACATGCAGCAGAAGGCGGCCTGATTGCCCTGCTGGTGCGCGGTGATCACGAACTCAACGAAGTCAAAGCCGAGAACCTGCCCCAGGTAAAAGCCCCGCTGACCATGGCCAACGAGGAAGAAATCCGTGCGGCAGTGGGTGCAGGTCCCGGCTCGCTAGGCCCGGTCGGCCTGGAAATGCCGATCATCATCGACCGAAGCGTGGCCCTGATGAGCGATTTCGGCGCAGGTGCCAATATCGACGGAAAACACTACTTCGGCATCAACTGGGAACGCGATGCAGCTCTGCCACAGGTCGCCGACCTTCGTAATGTGGTAGAAGGCGACCCGTCACCTGACGGCCAAGGCACGCTCTCGATCAAGCGTGGCATCGAAGTCGGCCACGTGTTCCAGCTTGGCAAGAAGTACTCTGAAGCGATGAATGCCAGCGTGCTGGGCGACAATGGCAAAACCAGCCATCCATGGATGGGTTGCTATGGCATTGGCGTAACGCGCGTGGTCGCGGCGACGATCGAACAGAACCACGACGATGCCGGCATTATTTGGCCCAATGCCATTGCCCCCTTCCACGTCGCGCTGGTGCCCATGAATGCACATAAATCACAGCGTGTGCGCGAAGAGTCCGAGCGCCTCTACCAAACGCTGACCGCAGCAGGTTTGGACGTCCTGCTAGATGACCGGGATACGCGTCCTGGTGTGAAGTTTGCCGATTTAGAGCTCATGGGTGTGCCGCACCGCGTGGTGATCGGCGACCGCGGCCTGGACAACGGCGAGTTGGAGTACAAAGGACGTCGCGACAGCGAGGCCACCATGATCCCTGCCGACAACATCGTGGACTTCCTGCGTGAACAAGCGGGCCTTATTAGCGCTAAGTAATCAGCACGTATGTCACTGAGCTCTTTTCGGGGGCGTTGGCGGCAGCGACATGTGATAAGGACGATGGCGGTCATCCTAATGATGACCGCCATCGCTTCGCCCATCGTGGCGGAGCCACCACTGCGAGCTACGCTGGAAGCCGCCGATCTACGAACGCCCTATGGTCAGTGGCAGTTACAGCAGTGGCGCAGCCGCAAGGATGCGCCGCTTGCCAGATTTGTCGCCTCGCCTGAGCGGCGCCACGCTCTACTGACACGCCTCTACCAAGAAGCTCGGCTCGCCGGGCTACCGCCCGATCTCGTATTGGCACTCATCCAGGTAGAAAGCGCCTTTAACGCCGAGGCAGTGTCTTCGGCGGGTGCCGTCGGGTTGATGCAGATCATGCCATTTTGGGTAGAAGAGCTTGGCCTACCCATGGACGATCTCACCGATCCCAACCGCAATCTGCGCTATGGCTGCACGATTCTCGCCCACTATCTAGCCATCGAACGGGGCGACTTTACCCGCGCACTCGCTCGCTACAATGGCAGTCTAGGTAAAACGTGGTACCCGGAACGGGTGTTCGATGCGTGGCAAAACCACTGGCGCTAGGCATCCTCAAGCCGAGCTTGCAGGTGCCGATATAGAGTCGGATGCTGATGCTTTTTACTTTCTGTGAGTAGATCGTTAGTGCATCAACATGACTTTGCCACATAATCATTACATGATTGGCCATCTCGTACTTACTTAGGTAACTCCCCATGCTTACATTGCGTCAAGGTGTGCGTTTTACCCTCACTCTATGGACGCTTGGTTGCTTGACGACCATGACGAGCTTTGCTGCACAGGCCGCGAATGTAAGCGTCACCGACACCGATGGCATCCCCTTGGAAAATGCCGTAGTGGAGGTCTATTACCAGCCTGCCGCGCCTAGCGACATTCAGACGAAAAATATCGTTCAGCGTAATGCCTCCTTTAACCCCCGAGTCACAACGATCCCTACCGGCAGCTATGTGGCGTTTCCGAACGAAGATACCACGCGGCACCACGTTTTCTCTTTTTCACCTGCGAAAACCTTCGAGCTCGAGTTGTTTCTCAGCGAAACACCGCCGCCCGTTCACTTTGACCAAGCCGGCGTTGTGGTGCTGGGTTGCAACATTCACGACCAAATGCAGGCGTTCATCGTGGTCAGCGATGCGCCTTATGCAGCACTGACTGACAGCGAAGGCCGTCTTTCCCTCCCAGCGCTTCCCGACGGCGCCCACCGAATGCGCGTATGGCATAGCCGCATGGACGATAGTCAGAACGTATGGTGGGAAGGTGAGATCAGCGATGCTGACACTTTGACCGTGGCGTTGGAGCTCAACGCAGTGCCTCCCCCCGCCCCTACACTCTCGCCGCTGCAACAGCGTTTTCAAAACGCTACGCATAGTCACTGAACGAGGGAACCATGCGCTTTCGCACGCGATTAACGCTCGTTCTGTTGACGGTCGTGATCATTTCACAGCTGGCAACGGGGATCGCGTTTTTGCGCGCGACCCAAAACGATGCGTTAACCAAAGGCAATCAGCGCTTGGAGGTCGGTGCCAGGGTGTTTGAGCAGTTGCTGAACATTCGCGGCGAGCAGTTACTAGGTAACGTGGCCATTCTCGCCGAGGATTTTGGCTTTAAAAGCGCCGTTGCCACCCAGGATACGGCCACGCTCTACTCGGTGTTGGCCAATCATGGCGATCGTGCCAAGGCCGACTTGGTGATGCTGAGCGATTTGAACGGTAACGTTCTAGCCAGCAGCCACCATGCCCAAAACAGCCCCATGCCGTTTCCAGACCTGTTTCAACGTGCCCAGCAAACCGGCAGCGGAGTCGGTGTGGTGATCAATGATGGCGAACCTTACGAGTTCGTGCTCCTACCGGTACGCGCGCCCAATCTGATTGGCTGGGTCGGCATGGGGTTTTTGATCGACGAGAACGTGACTTCAGAGCTCAATGCACTCACCGGCTTGGAAGTCAGCATCGTCACTTACGACGCCAGTGGCGATATCAGTTACCTCGCCAGCTCCCATAGCGATCAGTTGGCCGTCAGCTTGATGAGCGATAGCGGAAAACAACTGATAGAGGGTGCTTACACGCCCAGTCATCAACTGTCGCAGGAGAATGGCTACTTCTCTTATGCGACGACCTTGATGGCAGACCCAAACTTCCAAACATTCGCGCTCATTCAGCTCTCCCGCGACGAGCTACTGGGGGCTTACAGTCGCTTGCAGTGGCAGCTACTGAGTATCGTTGCGCTAATGCTGCTTTTGACGCTGGTCGTGGCGCTCTGGAGCGCACGAAGCATCAGCAAGCCGCTAATTGGGCTAGCCCAAGCGGCTAAACGTATTGGTCAGGGTGAGCATATCGACACTATCGCAAGCGGCAGCTCGGTGACCGAGACCAATCAATTAGCCAAAACGCTACTCTCCATGCAGGGGGACATTGCCGAGCGTGAAGCCACGCTGCTGCATCAGTCGCGTCACGATCTACTCACTAATCTGCCCAACAGAGTCAGCGCTTTTGAAGACATCCAACGCTACATTCGGTTGAAGACACCTTTTACGCTGCTGCGTTTATCCATCAATGACTTTCGCGACATCAACGATACCTTCGGCTACGAGCTCGGCGATCATCTTCTGGTGACCCTCGCTGAACGTTTGCACCGCTTGCCCGCCCCCGTCGAAAAGGCGTATCGCCTGGATGGCGACGAGCTGATGCTGATGATCGACGCGCCCGAGCTTGACCAGCGCAAACGTGAAGAGATAATCGAAGAGATCAGCGAACCGATTAGCTTGGAAAAATCGCTGATCGTCCCATCGCTCTCTGTCGGTGAAGTCAGTTATCCCACCCATGGCGACGGCGCCCAACTGCTACTGCGTCGCTCGGACATTGCCCTCGATAAAGCGCGTCGCCACCGTCACTCCCACGAGCGCTACGTAGAGGGCCAAGACGAACAGCACCTGCGCCAGCTCATGTTGATTCGTGATCTTCAGGAAGCGGTAGACAACGGTGAACTATGGATGGCCTACCAGCCCAAAGTCGACACCACCACGGGCAACGTTTGCCAATTCGAGGCGCTGATGCGCTGGCGCCACCCCACGCTCGGTTTCGTTCCCCCGGACGAATTCATCGGTTTGGCCGAACGCTCCGGCAATATTGGCTTACTCACTGACTGGATGCTAGACCACGTATGTGAGCAGCTTAGCGACTGGAAACGTCAAGGTTGCCATCTCTCGGTGGCCATCAACCTCTCGGCAAGCGACGTGATCGATCCTGGCCTGTCAATGCATATCCACGAGCTGTTCGAGACTTACGGCCTGTCGCCTGACCAGCTTGCACTGGAAGTCACCGAAAGCGCCGTCATGCAAGATGTTGATGCTGCGACTGAAACGTTAATGGCGCTTAGCCAAATGGGGCTTACGATTGCCGTTGATGACTATGGCACCGGCTATTCATCTCTGGCGCAAATCAGACGGTTACCGGTCAATGAGCTCAAAATCGATAAATCGTTCGTTTTGAAGCTGGATACCCAGCAAGAAGATCTCACCATCGTCCGTTCGACCATCGAGATGGGCCACCATTTAGGGCTCAAGATCGTTGCGGAAGGGGTAGAGAACAGCGCCAGTGCCGAGATATTGAGCCACCTACGCTGCGACTATCTTCAGGGCTATTGGATTGCCAAACCCATGCCCGCGGAAGCCATCACCGACTGGCTAGACGAATTCAAGCCGTTGTCACTCTCGGCCGAAACGGCTCACTAATTAAAAAAGGGAACGTTATGCGCAAGACTGGCTCATCAAAACGGCGCGCCATTGTCACGGCGACCGCGCTCAGTACGCTGTTGGTCGCTACCGCCAGCATGGCGGGCAGCCGTATTCTAGGCACCGGTGCCGTCAGTGCCATTGAGGGAGCAGCCGGGGGCGGCCTCTCCCCCTGGGCCGTGCTGTCGAGCACCGCAAGCGACGATGAAATCGGCGTAACCGCTGCGGCAACACGCGCCTGGGTCGATGACTATCGACTCACTGTGACCAGCGCCAGCCTAAACCTCCATGATCGCATGGAATTCTCCATTGCTCGCCAATCGTTCGAGCTGTCGACGCTAGGTGGAGAACTGGAGCAGAACATTTACGGCGCAAAAGTACGCCTCTTCGGGGACGTGCTGTATCACCCGCTTGGCATATGGAGCGCTGGCGTCATGCATAAACGTCTGGTGGATGGCAGCGTGCCAACGGCCCTCGGAGCCGATGACGTGAACGGTACCGATACCTACTTGAGTGCCAGCAAACTGCTCTTCAATGCTTTCTTGGGGCGTAACGTGCTGATCAACGGTACGCTGCGCAACACCTCAGCCAACCAGGGCGGCCTGTTAGGATTTGGCGGGGATCAAGGCGGTCACGCATGGATGGCGGAAGGTAGTGTTGGGGTCTTCGTCACTCCCAACTGGATTGTAGGGACCGAATACCGCCAAAAACCCGACAACCTGAGCGTTGCCGAAGAGGAGGATTGGCAAAGTGTCTACAGTGCCTACTTCTTCAATAAACACGTCTCGGTGACCGGCGCGTGGTTGGATTTAGGCGATATCGCCGGGCTGCCGTCTCAGCGTGGCGGCTACCTTTCGCTGCAAGCAGCGTTCTAAATCGTTCACACCGACCCAACAGGCTTATACCCCCCCTACAACGCCTAATCAAAAAGATCACGAAAGGAGCCGCCATGGGATTTTTCAAGATGAGATCACTATGCGCGTTACGCTGCACGACCATGGCGAGCGTATTCGCTGGAGCGCTGCTCATCACAGGCTGCAGCGCACATCAGCCCCAGAACGCCACGCTCTATGAGCGCATGGGCGGACAGGCGACCATCGATGCAGTGGTCGAGAATCTGCTTTACCGCATTGCCGATGACGACGAGATCGTCAGCTACTTCGCCAATAGCAACATCGATCTGTTTGCAGCTTCGCTTGCGACGCAACTTTGCGATGTGGCCGATGGCCCCTGTCAGTATGATGGCCCACCCATGGACCGCGCCCACCAAACCATGGGCATCACCAACGCCCACTTCAATCGTGTGGTGGAATATCTCGACGCCGCCATGGCGGATGAAAACGTACCGCTAGCCGCCCGCAACGACATGCTGGGCCGTTTGGCCCCCATGTACGACGACGTCATGCGCTTGCAGTAATTTGCCAGCCGTCGCGCCCTGCGGTTTTGACTTGATAAAGCGCTTTGTCGGCCGCTTCATAGGCCGCCGCGAACGAAGTAGCGTCGGCCACAAAGCGGGCGCCCCCAATACTCAACGTCACGTCCTTATTGTCGGGATGCGCTGGATGGTGGCACTGGGCTTCTTCCAGTCCCAATTGCAGTGCTTCACAATGATGCACCAGCATTTGGTCGTTGGGGCATGGCAGTAGTGCCGCAAACTCATCACCCCCGAGCCGGTAAAGGCGCGCCTGTTCTCCCAATGCGCTCTTCAGTAGCCTTGCGAGCCTCCGTAACAGGCGGTCCCCCTCCGGGTGGCCCAGAGCATCGTTATACTGCTTGAAGAAATCGATATCGACCAGGATCAAGCCCATCGAACAGCCTGTATACGCCGCAACGTCTTGGTAGAGCGCGCTGCGATTGCCAATGCCGGTCAGAGGATCGCACATGGCCCTAGCCATCCAGGCAATTTTTTCCGAATTCGCCCGCTCGGTGCGTTTAAGCTGGCGTTGGTGCATGATCCAAAACAGCAGGCCCAGCGCAAAAATTAGCACGCTTGAGTACGTCAGTATCTGATGGTGCCGACGAGTGCTGGATGAAAAATCATTGATGACCACACCGCGTTGGTCTAGCTGATTCATCTCGATGCGAGTCAGACACTGAACCGGAATGAACAGGGCATGAGCGGCATCGAAGGGGTCGACCTGCTGAGTATCGAGGAGCTCGGCAAGTTCATCCATGAGTGCCAAGCTGGGTTCGGTGCAGGCATATTTTTGACGGTAAACGTCCACGTCGAACAGACCGTAGGCAAGTTCCAGCGAGTGACGAGCGCTATTGATTTCGAGAGGTGAGGCGGCGACCAACAGCTCCTCTTGAGCGCGCTGCACATAGCCTCGCGCACGGGTCGCCAACTGCTGGCCAGTGAGACTGCCGGTCTGGCTGAAATAGGCTTGGATTTCAGGGTAGACCCAGCGCGCTTCGTAAACGATCAGCACCATCAGGCCCACGAAACTCATCAGACTCAGCGACAGCCAGTTAAACAGCCGATGCCCCCCCCAGCGAACTGACAAGCCTTGCTGCTTATTTGGATCTGGAGAGGTCACCACTGTGCCTCGATGCTGCGAATCATCCAAATCCAGTCGTTGAAGTCGCGCAAGTTTTCGATATCTCGTCCAGAATACTCCCGCTCGACTAGCCGGATGGGCCCCCGCGAGCGCAGGCTTAGGGGCTCGCCATCTTCGATGGTCACCAAGTACCAACTCGGGTCGTCCCAGCCGCCAAGACTGACCTCGTAATCATCCCAGGCGGTAAAGTGCAATGTCGGCGGCACCTCGCCAAAATGCTCGATCAAAAAATCACGGAAAGAGATGCCGCGCATGTCGACATCACGGCCTTGGAAAGGATCGAAAACGGTAAAGGCGGTATCGGCACGATCACGCAAATCACCCAGTGCTACCTTTTGCGTGGACTCCCCATTGATCAAGCTCAGCGCTTGTGCTTGAACCGCGGGCGACACGCCAACCAGTAATAAGGTAACGAGCACCATGGCTGCTTTGGAGCACGCCCTACCGAAGCGCAGGGGCAGACGAGACGGAACAGCATTCATAGCAGGCAGCTTCCTAGTTTGGTTTAGTGCACGATAAGATCCATGCACTTTACCAGAGCAAGAAGGCCAATGCTCTTCAACGTCTATTAACACTTTCGGCTCAATCGATTCCCTTTGGGGGTCCGTGGCCAATGAGAATTAGTGAAGTAAAAAGCACAAAAAAGCCGACCCAAAAGGGCCGGCAACAGGAAGCTTACACCTTGGCGTAAGCCCCCTCCCCTGACGACTGATACCGTCGATTGACGAAAGCAGTATCACGCTGCGAGCTATCTGCACATGAGAGTCGTTGCAATCACGGTTTTTTGCGTTCGTCTTTGCGCAGGTGGTCACGAATCACGAAGCCTACCCACCCCACCATGAAAGCGATCACTAAGGCGACCGTGGCCAAGCCAAAAATAACAGCGTCGTCCCAGTACATGATGTTCCCCTCCCGCTGTGATGTATGGGGCCATCGTACTGCGTTCAGCCAAGAGGAAACTGACCTGGATCAAGCTTTCAAAATGACCGCCTCAAAGGCAGCCGTGCACTTGATGCAGGTCAGTTTTTAGGGGGGGCTTACAACACTTTGCGATCTTCCACTTTACTATGTTCGGTGCCCGGCGGCAGCGGGTGGCCCTTGGCAAGCTCGGCACGGGTTGCCTCACGCACGTCAAGAATGCTCACTTGGTAGCGCAGTGTGTGGCCAGCCAGGGGGTGATTGGTGTCCACGGTGACGTCATCACCGTCAATGGCCAGCACGGTCACGATTTGTGGCCCCGCTTCGCCTTCCGTTTGAAAACGGCTACCGGGCTCGATGTCCGCGCCACCAAACGAAGCGCGGCTCACCTTCTGCACCAACGCTTCGTTACGCAGTCCATACGCATCCGCCGCCGTCAGCGTGACGCTCACTTCATCGCCTGCTGTTTTACCGGCTAAATCACGCTCGAGGCCCGGCAGAATATTGTCATGACCGTGAAGGTACTCCAGCGGCTTTTGACGTGCACGGGAGTCATCCAGCACGCGGGTGCTACCATCGCTGAGCACATCGCTGAGTACGTAGTGCAAGGTCACTACCTGATGGGCGGTAATCGACATGGAAAACTCCTCTCCGGTAAGCTGTCGCCTTTGTCATGGCACGCTGACCATGAATCCTTGGCACAGTCTAACATCGTCGGGTTTTCCAGCGGGCCACGTCACCGATGTTTTCTTTCTGGAGAAGCCCCTTTCATGCCCACCCCGATACCCCAGCGCAGTTGGCTGGCGGCGCTTGGCATCTACTGCAAAGCGCCCGTGATCACCATGCTGTTTTTAGGCTTTTCGGCAGGCTTGCCCTTTTTATTGGTGTTCTCGACACTCTCGGCCTGGCTGCGCAGCGACGGCGTCGACGTTGCCGCCATCGGCTTTTTCGCCTGGATTGGCATGCTCTATTCGATCAAATTCTTCTGGGCCCCGGTGGTAGACCGGCTCGCACTACCGCTACTGACCCGCGCCTTTGGGCAACGCCGGGGATGGATGTTGCTCGCCCAAGGGATGATTGCTGCTGGCCTCATCGGGCTAGCGGGGCTAGAGCCGGTAGGCAATCTGGGTTGGGTGGCCGCCTTTGCACTGCTGGTGGCATTTGGCTCCGCTACGCAGGACATTGCCATCGATGCCTATCGTATCGAATCCGCCGATGACGATGTGCAGGCAGCCATGGCATCGACCTACATCATCGGTTATCGCGGCGGACTGTTAGCAGCGGGCGCCGGGGCGCTCTACGTGGCCTCGGCGGTTTCGTGGCACGCGGCGTATCTGACCATGGCGGCGCTGGTGGGCATTGGCGTGATGACCGTGTTGATTCGCCCCGAACCCAAGCGGGCCTCGTTAAACGTGCAGCTCATCCATGAACCCAAAGTACGCGCCTTCATTCGTGCCAGCCGGGGGCAGCCTAAAACACTGCGACGTTTGGGGGCCTGGGCCATTGGCGCTATCGTTTGCCCGTTTACCGATTTCTTTCGTCGCTTCGGCGTGAAAGCGATCGCTCTTTTAATCTTCATTGCCGTGTTTCGTATCAGCGACTTGGCCATGGCCTCCATGGCCAATCCGCTCTATATCGACCTGGGCTTTTCGCTGGCGACCATTGCTAACGTCACCAATGTGTTTGGGATCGCCATGAGTATCACAGGGGGGATTTTGGGGGGACTGCTAGTCGCCCGGTACGGTATTGGAGCGCTGTTGATAGTGGGTGCGGGGCTGGTGATGATCACCAACCTATTGTTTGCAGTGCTCGCGCTGGTCGGTAACCAGCTACCCATGCTGGTGGTGACGATCATCGGCGATAATCTGGCCAACGGATTGGCAAGTGCCGTGTTTATCGCGTTCTTGTCGAGCTTGACCTCGCGCGCCTATACCGCCACACAATACGCGTTGTTTTCATCGCTAATGACACTACCGGGGAAATTCCTGAGCGGCTTTGGCGGCATCGTGGTGAGCGCTCAAGGCTATCCAACGTTTTTCGTCATCGCGACGCTGCTTGGCTTGCCTGCCATCGTGCTGGCGATATGGATAAGCCGCGACAAGCAGCTGGTGGCCGCTCCGACGAGCGGCGCACGTGATTAGCCGCTCGTCCAACGAGACCAGCCGTCATCAGCAGTGAGTGGCCAGCCACTCCAGCGCCCCAGGCGTTGTGCGCCACTGGTCACGCATCAGCGTACGATACTGCCACGCTTCCGCCCGTGAACCCGGGTCCACTTGGCCATCGGCATGGGGCATGGAAGGCCTCGGATTCTCGGCGCAAATCATGTCCAGCGCGTGGCGATTATGGGCCTTGACGGCTTGAATGGCCAACTCCGCCGCGTCTTGCTGGCCTAAACGATAAAGCGCGAGCGTGCGTCCCATGAGCAGCCCCAGCAACAGTGAGCCATCGTCTTTCTGGGGCTCTTCGGTCAGCGCCAGCGCTTCTGCGTTACGGTCGTCGCGTAGCAATTGATCGAGCACCAGTTCTCTCAAACCCAAACTGTCCTCTTGATCGATGGTCAGCAGTTCTTCGGCCAGCTCTCGGGAGTGCTGGCGAGCGCCGCGCTCCATGCCTACCACCAGCGCCAAACCGGTGCGCAGCAAAATGGCGTTATCGGCATCGTCCCAGCATAGGCTGCCTTCGCCAGCCGCGCGCGCCTGTTCCAACCAGCGTGACAACCGCAGGGCCAGCGGCTCCAGCAACGACGGCGCCATCCACGGCAAGCTGCCGAAGCGGCTGGTCAGTGCCAACGTCAGGTCTTGCACCACCTGAGGGGCGTCTAGCCACTCCGGATGTGCGCACAACGCCGACATCCACTCCACGGCATTGCCCCAAGGATCGTCACGGAAGCCCAGGGCCACGTCCTCGTCTACCATGACCTGGAACTGCTCGTGCCAGGCAGCAAACAGCGTCTCTTCACGAGCCGAGGTGGTGTAAAGCAACCGTCCCGAGTCCGGATCCTGCTCGATCGAAAGCTTTGGCGCCACGGGCAGCGCGGCCAACAGCGCTTGGAGGGAGACCAGCGGCGTGGCCATGTCCTCTTCGGCACTCAAGAGCTGATCGGCCAGCGTGGCACCCGGGTTATCCGCCAAAGCGGCCAAGAAGTCGAGCTGGTCTTCCTCCAGATCACCCTGACGTACCAAGCGGCGATACCAAAAGTTGGCACGCTCTTTAGCCTCGGCCTCATGGCCTTCGTGGAGCAGCAGCATGGCTTCGATATACGCCAGCGTTGGAGAATCGGGCAGCGCCTGTTGGGCTTTCACGAATGCCGCCCGGGCGCTGTCTAGATCATCGTTATCCAAGTGCATCAAGCATAGCCGCTCCAGGGCGACGCCACGCAGGAAGAGCGGCCCACGCTCCATGACGTCGTCCAGTAAATCGGCGCGCTTGCGAGTAAAACCGCGCTCTTGGTAGATATCCAACAGAATCTCGAAAGCGGGCTCGGCTTGCTCAGGCAGGCGCGACCAGTCGCTGCCATCGAACAGCGACTCCAAAATCTGCATAGAGCGGCCCGTTTGACCACTCTCAGCGGCAATTAATCCCGCTTCCAGCAGGGCTTGCGCCGGTGCCTGCTGGCTCTCCAGCGCAGCTTTCAGCGTGGCGCCCTTCCACTCGCGCAGCGACAGCATCCACATCATCTGCTCGGGAATGTCCGTTGGAAACTCGACGCGGTAGCAGCACTGCTTGTATTTGCGCCCTGAATCGCACCAGCAAGGCTCGTTGCGACCTGGCGTCGCCAAGGGTTCGCAGGCAAAATTCAACCTTTCCAAGGGTGTCTGCGACCATAGAATGGGCGCCAAGGCTTGTGCTGTCGCCACGTTATCGTTGAAGCAGGCAGCGCCTTGGTCACGCACCCAGGTCATGAAATCGGGATAGTGTTCCTGCTGCCTGATTGCCGAGAGTGCCCCTGAGGCAAATCCCAGCAGTTGATCGACCCATACCGCTAGCATTGCCATCTCCAACACGTTGATCGGTCACCGACTATTCGGCGGCATAGTCTAACACGGTCGATGCGCCACACGCAGGAGGATTGGCCCTCGCCCCTGGTCCTGCTAGTGTAACGACAACGATGCTAGACAAGAGCGACGACGCGATGAACGATCTTCAGCTAATCACTCGCCAGGGACGCGCCATAGCCCCTCACCTACACGCGTTGGCGCGGCTGCGCATCCAGGTCTTTCACGACTACCCTTACCTTTACGAAGGTGATCTGGACTACGAGGCAGATTACCTGGGCCGCTACGCAGACAATCCGGCCAGTTTGTTCGTGCTCGCTTTCGATGGTGAACGCCTCGTGGGGGCCTCCACGGGCCAACCGCTGGTCAACGAGGTGGAGGCATTTCGTCAGCCTTTCGAAACGGCGGGCATCGCCCCCATCGGTGTCTTTTATTACGGCGAGTCGGTGCTGTTACACGACTATCGTGGTCAAGGCATTGGCAAAGCGTTCATGCAAACCCGGGAAGCTCATGCCAAGGCTCGAGGATTCGAAACGGCGGCCTTTTGCGCCGTCGAGCGCGAGGTCGATCATCCTGACAAACCGCCAGCATATGCACCGCTGAACGGCTTTTGGAAGAGCCAAGGCTACCAGCGCTACCCAAACCTGCGGGCACTCTTTGCCTGGAAAGATCGCGGCCATGACCAGGAGACCGAAAAGACCCTGGTGTTCTGGCTCAAGCCATTGACGAGCTGATACGGCTCATGCCGAACCTCTAGCCCAGCGCAGCAGCGGCTCGGTGCGTCCATGCATGTCCAAACGCGCCTTCAAGCGCACCAGATTCCAGTAGTGGCCATTGAGCGCACGTGAGAGCAGAAGCGTATCTGCCGGTGGCTGCAGGCGGTCCATGGCCGCCCATACTTTAGGAGTGAGTTCCCGCAAGCGGCGGTGAACGCGCACGTCGCTAAAATCCTGCTCGCCGGGCGCGAACAGCGGCGTAATGCACTCGGCGGATTCCCGATATAGTGCCAGCGGCGCCCCTTGGCCCTGGCGGCCGCCCATCTTCATTAGCGCCTCATCCATGGCCAGCGGGTCTCGAGCCAGGGTGGCATCCAGTAGCTGCATCATGGCTTTGAGCCGCGCTTCGGGGACGGGGATCACCGCACCTAGATCGTAAATCACCAAACGGCCCTGGTCGTCGCAAGCGAAGTTACCCGCATGGGGATCGGCGTGCAGTTCACGGTAGGTAAACAGCTCTTCGGTGATCCAATCTGCCAGTGCCACCGCCACCTTTTGCCGTGTAGCGTCGTCGGCACTTTCTAAATCGCGCAGCGGCGTGCCGTCGACAAAGCGCATGGCCAGCACGTGCTGGCCAGAGAGTTCAAAAAGCGGCTCAGGGATCACCAGCGCGGGATTATCACGGTAGCGCTCCCGGTAGCGAGCCAGCGCCTCGGCCTCGGCGTGGTAATCCAGCTCGTCACGCAGGCCCGCCGCCAGCTCCTCGAACAGCGCATCCAGCCGTGCTTGGGGCACCTTGAACCAGCGCCCCAGCCCCATGATGCGCTTGACTTGCTTTAGATCGCTCTCCAACACGTCGGCAAGGCCGGGATACTGCACTTTGAGCACCACCGTCTCGCCGTCTAGCGTGACCGCTTTATGAACCTGCCCCATGGAGGCACTGGCAAAGGGGCGCTCTTCGATCTCATGGAAGTGCTGGTCGATATCGCCGTACTGGAGCACCAGCGCCTCGTGAATCTTAGTCCAGGGCATGGGTTCAGCCTGACGCTGTAGACGCGCCAGCTCGTTGGCAAGATCGGGTGGCAGCAGGTCATCCCACTGGGACATGATTTGCGCCAGCTTCATGGCCGGGCCCTTCAATTCCGAAAGCCCTTCGAAAAGCGCCTCGCCCAGCGACCGCCAATCCGCTTGGCCTCCCAGCCGCGTTTTAAGCAAAGCCCCACCCGTGCGGGCACCCAGCCCAAATAACCGTCGTGTTCTACCGCGCTCGCGCATGAACTTGACCTCTTAAGATTTAGTATCAGCTTACTCAATTCGCTAATTTTATACAAAAACTATACGCCAAAATTTTACGCGACACCCTTCGAGTAGCTGTATAAATTTTCACGCCTCACGCCCAACCGCCGGGCGGCTTCTGCTACCATGACCCTCTGTCGAAGACCGCTGCCAGGGCCCTACCGTATGCGCTTGATTATCGCCGAGAAACCCAGCCTCGCCCGTGCCATTGCCGACGCCCTGCCCGGTGGCGGCAAGCGCCAGGAAGGCGCGATTGTGTGCGGCGATACCACGGTGACTTGGTGTTTGGGTCACTTGCTGGAGCAAGCCCCACCTGAAGCCTACGACCCTGCCGATAAACAGTGGCGCCTCGACCGGCTGCCCATCGTGCCCGGCACATGGCAACTCGCCCCGCGCCCCAAAGCCCGCAGCCAGCTCGCGGTGATTCGCAAACTGATCAAACAGGCGACCAGCGTGGTGCACGCAGGCGATCCAGACCGTGAAGGTCAACTCCTGGTGCAAGAGGTGATCGAACATTTGAAGTACCGTGGCCCGGTGCAGCGGCTTTTAATTAGCGACCTCAACCGCCCAGCGGTCAGCCGAGCGCTAGCCAGCCTGCGGTCGAATGCTGAGTTTCAGCCGCTGTTTCAGGCCGCCCAGGCTCGCTCCCGGGCCGATTGGCTATACGGCATCAACCTGACGCGCGCTTGGACGCTCACCGGCCGCCAGGCCGGGCACGATGGCGTGCTCTCGGTGGGCCGGGTACAAACCCCGGTGCTGGGGCTGATCGTGCGGCGAGACAACAGCATCCGCGACTTCAAGCCCTACCCGTTCTACCCGCTTTGGGTAGATTTACAGGTGGCGCAGGGGCAGCTGCGCGCGTGGTGGGCACCGAAAGCCCATCAACCGCTGGATGATCAAGGCCGACTGACGGACCGCACGCCCGCTGATGCACTGGCCGCCCAGCTCCCCGGCACGCATGGTACACTCAGCAGTCTAGAGCAGCAGGAGAAACGCCAAGCGCCCCCGCTACCCTACTCGCTCTCAGCCCTCCAGGTTGATGCCGCCCGTCGACACGGGCTTTCCGCCCAGATGGTGCTGGATATTTGTCAGCGGCTTTATGAACAGCACAAGCTGATTACCTACCCTCGCTCCGACTGCCGCTACTTGCCCGAGGAGCACCTGGCGCTTGCCCAGCGCAGCCTAAGTGGTGCTTGCCAGAATGACGACATGTTACGAGGATGGCTCGACGGGGCCGACTTCACCCTGCGCTCGAAAGCCTGGAACGACAAGCAGGTAGGCGCGCACCACGCGTTGGCTCCGACGGGAAAACCCGCCGATGTCAGCCAGCTTTCCGCTACCGAAGCCCATGTATTTCGGCTGATCGTGCGCAACGTCATGGCGCAGTTCTACCGTCCGCTGCGCACCTTCGAAGTGAAAGCCGAGTTCACTCTGCTAAACGAAGTCTTTCGCGCCCGCGGGCAAAGCATTCTCGACCCTGGCTGGAAGCCGCTGTTCACCACCCGCGAAGAAGCCCCGCCGCTGCCGCCGCTCACCCAAGGCGAGGCCTGCCAGGTCCTTGGCACAGGCGTGGAAGAGAAAGAAACCCGGCCGCCGGAGCCGTTCACCGATGCCAGCCTGATCAAAGCGATGATGAACATTGGCCGCTACGTGGAGGATCCAGAGGTGCGCCGTACGCTGCGTGACACCGATGGCCTGGGTACCGAAGCCACTCGCGCTGGCATCATCGAAACCCTGGTACAGCGAGGCTACTTGGTGCGACAGCAAAAAGCCCTACGCGCCACCAAACTCGGCTGCGCGCTCATCGCCGCCCTGCCCAGCGCCGTCAGCTCGCCGGAACGTACCGCCCTTTGGGAGCAGCGCCTGCGGGCCATTTCCGAACAGCAAGACGACCCCAACGCCTTTCAACACGCGCTGCTAGAAGACCTACGCGCGCTGCTCGGCCAAAGCGACGCGGCCAAACTGCGCCACAGCCTACAAAACGCACAAGGCGAGGCGGCTAGCCCCGCCAAACGCAGCGGTACTTCTAAGAAAAGCTATACGCGACGTAAAAGTACTGGCAACAAGAGTACCGGCAGTAAGAAAACCACGGGGAGCCGCAGCAGTGCGGCGGGGAAGCGGCGAACCAAGAAAGCAACGGTCTAGGCACTCCCGCCTGGCGATGCGTTGCTACAAAAACCACCAAACTACCAGAAGCAGCGCGTAAACGATCAGCGATATGAGTGTGACAAGGCCAAATAAGCATACTTTTCTGTCTTTGAACACAGCGCCATTTTCGCCCTCTAACGCTTTCGCTCGATCAGCAAATTGTTTGTATTGCCAGCTTGCTGATAACTCGAAGATTGCGAAGAGTACGATGATGATAATGCCGATCATTCGAGTATGAAACGCGCGCTCGATTGCTTGCATGTTGCATTCATCTAGCAGTGAGTAATGTGCCGTTAGAAGCCCAATAGTAAAGGCGGCACAAACTCCCATCATCACAAACCGAATGGCACCTAAGTGACGGAGCTGATTCATGAGCTCAGTGAATTGCACATCGATGGAAATGGGAGGCATGACGTAGCCCTTCACTACTTGGCGAAATGAACGTCGTCCAATGCTGACGTCGCCTCAGTACAGAAGCTACTTTAGTGCATGACCATAGGAATTTCGGTTAGTTAACAGGATGATAATAGTGGTCGTCACCACGTCTCATCTGCCCCCGGTGGGCCAAGATCCATGGGTACATCGGGAGCAACATCTAACACCCCTTGCACCTGTTTAAGCCGCTGCGCGGTGGCATCGTCGGCAGCACCGGTAATGCAGCCGATCTCCTCTAGCACCTCACGGACCGTGAGCCCTTCGGCGCTGAGGCGGGTGGCGATGTCTTGAATCGGTTGATCGCTGGAGATCGTGATTAGCCATAGCGTGACCGTTGCCATTGAGTGTCTCTCCACAAGTCGTGCGCTGGGCGCTGGAGCTTAGACACCCAGCGCATAGTGAGAGTTAAGGGGCCTGCACCAGTCCAACGCCTACCTGAGCGTCAGGCAGAGGCAACGCTTTAGCAGAAGCCACTAACTGCTCCCAGAGTTTGCGGCCACGCAGCGAGGCATCCGACTGTGCCCAGAGCGCCGCGCAGCCCGCCACGTGGGGCGCGGCCATGCTGGTGCCGCTGATCGATTTATGCCGCGTGGGCCGTGGCCACGATGAAAAAACATCGCGGCCAGGGGCCGCAATCTCAATTTTTCCGTAGTTGGAAAAATTAGAGGGCGATAAGCTGGGGTCTAGAGACGCCACCGACATCACCGTGGGCGAATTGGCCGGTGCCCCCGTTTGCGTCGCGGCATTCCCCGCGGCGGCAATCACCAGGCAGCCGTTACGCAGCGCCGCGGCCCCGGCATGAGTGTAGGCCGCCTGTACCGGGCTTTGGCTGCCCAACGACATCGAAATCACTTCACACCGATTGGCAATCGCCCAGTTCAAACCGGCCAGCACGCCGGCTCCGGTACTGCTGCCGGCATTAGTGAGGACTTTTCCCACCTGAATCTGCGCGTCGTAAGCGATGCCGTAGCGCGGCGTCGTACCGGCAGGAGCCTGAGGGCCGCAGGCGGTGCCGATACAGTGGGTACCGTGCCCGTTCATGTCCTGGACGGCCTCTCCAACGAACGAGCGGGTAACGAACTCCCTGCCTGCAAAATCGGGGTGGCCCAGATCCATGCCGGTATCCAATACAGCGACTTTGATGCCCGCTCCGCTCCAGCAGCTTTGCGGCACCTTGCATCGGCTTAACCCCCAGGTCGGCCGCAGCGCTGTTTCTAGTTCGGACGGGGCCTCTTCGCTATCCAGTTCTACGCCCAAATCCTGTGCGATAGTAGTGGCAGCACGTAAGAAGCCACGGAGATACTCCGAGTGTTCCGAGAACGCAAAATACTCCGGCTCGATGATCTCGATGGGGCTATCTGCCGCAAGCGCATCCAGCACGCCCATGCCATGATGCTCGATGGCATCACCGCCGATCAGCGCCACGCCGATCTCAGGAAACACCATTGCCTCGGCATCTCCGGCTTCCTCGAGGCTCACCGCTTGATCGTTGAAGTCACGGGCATCCGCGACGCGTAGGTGATGGGCTTTCAATGCCTGGATGCCCTCTTCCACTTGGCCATCGCGATAGCTGATGAGAAAGCGCCCGGTCTCCAGGCAGCTCCCTCCGCGCTCCAGGGCGTCCAGCAGCAGCTTCTCAGGGCCACAAGCAACCGTGGCGCGTGGCTGCTGTGTGGGCATATTGCCCTTATCCGTTGGTTTTTTCGCCATCGTCGACATCCTTTTCTTTGAGCATTAGCGCAGTACGACAAGCACATGTTAGCACCTGCCGTTTCAGCTTAACGCACATGGGACGCATCGCCAGAAGAGGATGATGACGCCGCGCTAATCGCTGAGGACGGGTAGGTGTTCGTCATCGCGCAGCGTCAGCACTTCACCCCCCGTCGCCGTCACAGCCACGGTGTGCTCCCACTGCGCCGAGAGCTTTTTGTCGCTGGTGACAACGGTCCAGCCATCGCGCTTGGTTTTGATTTTGGCTTTGCCCATATTGATCATGGGCTCAATGGTGAACACCATTCCCTCTTGCAGCGTAAGGCCTTTGCCCCGCTTACCATAGTGCAGCACTTGAGGCTCTTCGTGCATCTCACGACCAATGCCGTGGCCGCAGTATTCACGTACAACCGAATAGCCGTGGCGTTCAGCGTGATACTGAATGGCGTACCCCACGTCGCCCAATGTGGCACCGGGCTTGACCGCATGGATACCCTGCCACATGGCTTCATAGGTTTTATCCACCAAACGCTTGGCGTTGGGCGTCACGTCCCCTACCAAATACGTTTTGCTGGAATCGGCGATAAAGCCGTTTTTTTCCAGGGTGATATCCACATTAACGATATCCCCCGATGTCAATATCTGGGTGTCGGATGGGATACCATGACATACCACGTGATTCACCGAGGCATTCAATACGAAGGGATAATCGTACTGGCCCTTGCTCGCCGGCCGGGCGTGCAGTTCATCGACAATGTAACGCTCGGCCCAGCGGTCGATAGCCATCGTCGAGATCCCCGGCACGATGCGCGTGTCGAGATAGTGAAATACCTGCGCCAGCAGCTTTCCAGCCTCACGCATCAAGGCAAGCTCTGCTGGACTTTTCAGCGCAACCCTACTCACCCATCACCTTCCTGACATCCACGTCGGCTTGCTTCATTTGTTCATGAATAATGTCAGTGAAAGACATACTGGGGTTTGCCTCAGCCAGCATGCCTATTTTGATCCAATACTCCGCCTGTGCGTTGATTGAACGCACCATCACCGTGCTCGCTTTGCGCAATTCTTCATGCAACTGATCGTCAATCTTCACGATACCCATCACGCCACCTAATATATGAAATGAATACACAATATATACGTATCATATATTTTCAAAATAGGCGCAGCAAGTGACGGCTGCCATCAACAAAATGGCCTGCCGAGGGCCAACGGTGTCAGGGGTGGCGCTATTGGGATGGGAGGTTACATCTGTCTCTCGAAATCGGCACGGCATTGCTGGCTAACCGCCGGTTATTCAAATGTATATCACCATGTAGAGTGTTTAACCGCGTGGTTTACCTCGCCGCCTCGGTGGGACGACCCACCAACTGGCCAGCACTAATCCACCAAACAGCGTGTAGACCACCGCAAACACCCATTCTGGCGCGGAGAAATAAAGCAAACGATGCAACCAGTGCTGAATAAACGATCCTGCATAGGTAGCAACGCCCGCCTCGGCGCGTAGCGCCATTTCCAGGGTAGTTAACGGGCATACCACTCCTAACCATGCCTGCGCCACTACATAACCAATGGCGCTCAAATGGAGTAACCGAAACGGACGATGATGGACCCACGCCCAGCGGCATCCTCGCCCAACGTAAATAGCCACCACGCCAACCACCACGAAAGCGACGAACAGCACGTGGAGAATCAGCACGAGATCGGCAAGTAGTAGCCATTGGCTGGGCAACATCACATCAAAGCCGGTTGGTTAACGGGGACTGAGACCTTCGCGGCCTACCACCACGCGGTCTCTACCAGCGCGTTTGCCTTCATAGAGTAATTCATCAGCGCGTTTGATCAACGCCTCCAATCCACTCGCTTCTGCATCTTTGGTGGCTACGCCGATGGTGACGCTCGGTGTCAGTTCGCTCACGCCATCTTTAAAGACCAATGCCGCCACTCGCTGCTTCAAGCGTTCGGCGATGTGCTCCGCCTCGGCAGCACTTGTGCTCGGCAGAGCCACCACGAACTCTTCCCCACCAAAGCGTCCGATCACATCCGATGGGCGCAGCGCGTTGGCGCAGACCTCGGCAATACGGACCAGCACCCCATCGCCATAGCTGTGCCCCCAGGTGTCGTTGATGTGTTTGAAGTGATCCACATCGATCATCAATAGGCTGAACGGCGTACGATCGGCTTGGCAGCTCTGCAGCAGCTGTTTAGCCACGTTCATAAAGTGGCCCCGGTTATTGAGTTTCGTCAACGCATCCCGCTCAGCCAGCACCCTCAACTGCTCTTCTAACGACTTCCGATGGGCGATTTCTTGATGAAGCTGGCTATTTTGATCGCGCTCTTCATGCAATAGCGCATACTGCTTGCGCTGCAAGATTTCCAGGCGCAGCAAGGCAAAAAACCCCACCACCATGCCCATGATCAGCAGTAACGAGATCAACAGTGTCGGCACGGGTGCCACATCAGCAAACAGCACCGCCGCCACTAAAAAGCCAATATTTAGATAGAGGCTTGCCGCCGTCACGATCATCAAGCGATTGGGAATCAGCAGATAGAACGCCATCGTGGCTACCACTACGGCCGTGATTTGCGTGGATAGGCTCTCAGGACGCAACGGCACGATCAAAATGATACCCGTGGCGAATACCCACAACGGTATGGCATGTAGCCAACGACGGTCATCACACTTGCTACCCTGCCGCACCAAATACACCACCAACAGGCATAGACTGACCACCACAACGCGCAGGGCCAACAGCGTATAAAACGCACGGGTAAGACCCAACAAGTAGTAATCCGCGATGGCAAACATGCCAAACACACCAGCCGCCACGCTCACGGCAAGACGGAACTCGCTTCGCACGCGTTCTTGGATAGACCAACGATACCTCTGCTCACGCCTAGCATCGCAAAATTGGCCGGTTAGCCCATGCACCACATCCTGCTTTTTTTGTAACGGCACAGCGCCACACTCCCCACGTTATTCCGCCATTTTTCAATTCGATAATACAAGGTGGCTGCTCTGCTCAACACTGCGCTGGAGCAACCGTGCGGTAAGTCGCATCGGCCTCTTCCAGCGCCCCTCGCAGTGCCCGTATGCGCGATTCATGGGCAGGGTGGGTGGACAGGAATTCCGGCGGCTGCCCCCCACCCGCAGCCGCCATGTTCTGCCATAACGCCACGCTCTGCTGAGGGTCGAACCCGGCATGAGCCATGATCTCAAGGCCCATCAAGTCGGCCTCCTCTTCGTGAGTACGACTAAACGGCAGGCTAATGCCCAGTTGAGCGCCCACGCCCAACGCCTGCATCAGTTGCTGGTTACCAAACTCGCCCTCTCCCAACAGCCCTACCACTACGAGCACGGCCTTGATGCCCAGCTCTTGGGTCAAGCGTTCGTTGCCGTGGTCGGCCAGTACGTGAGCCACTTCATGCCCCATGACGGCAGCGAGCTGTGCAGGGGTTTGCGCCACTCGCAGCAAGCCGCTATGCACACCGATCCGCCCGCCCGGCAGCGCAAACGCATTGGGGGAAGGGTCTTCAAATACCACCACCTCCCAGCGTTCAGGGAAATCGAGCCCAGGGTAGCTCGCCTCGGCACCGGCCACCACGTAACGCGCCACGCACTGGACGAGTTGGTTCGCTTGCGCATCACGGCTGATGGGTTGTGTGTTGCGTAACTGATCGAAAGCATCGGCGCCCATATCCGCCATTAACGGGCCGGGTACCAGAGCCAGCTGGGAGCGCCCGGTGGGCGTTTCTCCACAGCCCGCCAGCAAAGCCAATAGAGCGAGGAAGAAAACGGGTCTGACACATCGAAGACACATGCGTAAAGGTCGCCTAAATCGAGAAACATGACGCAGAGTATACGTCGCTTCGCTGGCAAAGCAGCTTACTAAAGGTTAGCAACTAGCGTCGAAGAGAGGCGTCCCCACTCGACCCTGGCGCCTATCGTCACTACGCTGGATATCGAGGGAGCAAGCAGGCATGGTGGTAGCCTCATCCACCATCCATAAACCTATAGGAGATTAGGCAATGCCACACCGGTTTACTCAAACCTTATGCACGATGGGACTGTTATCGATCTTGGCGTTTTCATCCAGCGCCTTCGGCCAACAGCCGGGATCAGCACCTGGAAGTAATGTCACGACCGAGTCGTTTCAAGATTGGGAAGTACGCTGCCAAGATAGCCAAGGCCCGGCTCGCTGCGCGATGGTACAAATGGTCACACAGCCCGGCGGCGACCAACCATTGATGCAGGTCGTGCTCGAACACCCCCCGCAAATCGACGGACCCGTCATGAGCTTCTTCGTGCCACTGGGGGTTCGCTTGGCAGCGGGCTTGCAGTTAGTGGTGGATAATGGAGAGCCTATCCAGTTCCCCTATCAGGTTTGTCAGGAACAAGGCTGCCGCGCTGACGCCCCCATCGAGCCCGCTATGCTGCAACAGCTGCGCAATGGAACGACAGCCACCCTCAGCATGATAGGTCCCCGCGGCGACCGTATAGATTTGGATATTTCATTGATGGGCTTCACCAGTGCCAGTAACCGCGTCGCTCCCTGAAAACAGTGACTCGACGCAAAACGCCCCCGGAACCCCGGGGGCGCTGTGATTACTCGTTGTTCAAGTTACCGCGAGTGTCAGCGACGCTCATTGAGGACCGCTTTTGGGAAATGACGACGCAATATCCGGTTTTGGAAATCATCCACGAATCGGCTATTGATAATGATGATAAAACGCTCGAAAGGGGCCTCACTATCGAGCTGTTCGATCCCATCGACACTGTGAAACAGCCGATCGTCGCGCAGATGAAGAATATCACCAGGGTTCAGCGTGATATCGACCAATGACTGCGTGCCCGCCTTGTCGGCAAAGAGGTGGTTTTCGGCGCCCGCGACGTTTTCCCGATTGAGAACCAGAATGCTAAGCGCCTTGCAGCCATCGGCATGAATCCCCTGCCCCTGAAGAGGGTCGACGGCACCTTCCCCGCGAACCCCAGTGATCTGCATCAGAATGGGTTCGTGCGCACCGATGCCCCAAAGCGTTGCCCAGGCGAGAACGAAAGCCTTGACATCGGGGCGTGCTAAAAACGCTTGCGTCAGCGGATCATAATACCGCAAGCGATCCGCCATGCTTTCCGCATCGTTGAAAGCACCTCCCTGTGCCATCGGGCACTGGCCCATATCCTCTACCTCTCCCTGATCATTCAGAGCGAGCCATGACATCCGCTTCCAGCGAAGATTGACATAAGGATCGCGGGGCAGGTCCGCCACGAAACCCTGCCAGGCAGCCAGATCGATTCGCTCGCGAAGATCGGTCTTCGCCCAATCCTGATGCCGCAGCGCCTCGATCACTTCGGGACGCCAATACTCGGCAATGGGATGGGCAGACATAGAGGGAAGTTCGACACCGTGTGTGAGAGTATCGAGTTTCATGTGAGTATTCTCCTGTTCTTTGGGCGGAATTGCCCGGTGCGGCCGGTATCAACACCCCGGCCAACAGAAGAAAAATGAAAAGAGTTGCAAGGATATGTCAAAGAAATGTAGGTAAAAAGAGTGATTTTGTTGCCAAAAGGATCAGACCGTCGGCGTTATATCGGAGTAATTCATCTCCTACCAATAGGTGTAGGATAAATACAACAAAATGCCTTATGGTTACCCTTATGATGGCCATTGAAAGTGTTTTTCTTTAAGTGGATCCCATGACTGCCCGCGATTTTCGACATCACAGAGATCTGGAACGTCCGAAGAAGCACCCCAAGGCGTTTCCCAATGAGCGGTGTCAGGTGTCCAAGCCGCCGCCAGCGGAGGACGTCGATCTACATGATGCAGGCAGAGAAGAGATCGAGTTAGTACGCCGCCAATACTTAGAAAGTGAACAACGATTTCGCACCCTGCTGGAAAGCCTTCCGAAAGTGGCCGTTCAAGGGTACGACCGCGATCGACGCGTCATTTACTGGAACGAAGGCAGCACCCGCCTCTATGGCTATACACCTGAAGAAGCCTTGGGAGAATTACTGGAAGACCTGATCATTCCAGGCCCTATGCGTGAGGGAGTGATTCAGGCGCATAGCGCCTGGATCGAAGAAGGCGTCGCCATACCCGCCGGAGAGCTCGAACTCATGCACAAAACCGGCGAACGGATATCGGTCTATTCACAGCACCTGATGCTCAATGAGCATACCGATGCCCCCTTGCTGTTTTGCGTGGATGTCGATCTTTCTGACCAGAAACGTGCCCACCGGGACCTGGAGTTTGCCACCCGCTTCGACAGGCTCACCCATCTCCCTAACCGGCAGACCTTCGAGATGGACCTGGACAACCTGCTGGAATCCTGTCGCCGTGTGGGCAACAGTCTTGCCACCCTTTATTTAGATATCGATCACTTCGTCGAGATCAATGATGCCCTTGGTTATGACCAGGGCGATCGCCTGCTCGTCGAGCTGACTCGACGCCTGCGGGAGTGCCAGCGCGTCACTGACCTGGTGTCTCGCGTCTCTAGCGACGAGTTCGTGCTAGCCTTTCCCTGCGGCCATTTAGCCACCAATGTCGAACGCGTGGTTCGTCGTATTCAGAATGTCTTTCGGAAACCGTTCGTCTTGGATGGTCGGGAGCGTCAGGTCACGGCCTGCCTGGGCGTGGCGCTCTTTCCTGACAATGGTGAATCGTCACGGGAATTGATACGAAATGCCGATGTGGCCAAGAACCGGGCCAAACTCGAGGGCCGGGGTACCGTACGTTTCTTCCAGCAGAAGCTGCATGATGAGCTGGTTCGCCAGCACTATCTTTCGTCGCGACTCGAAGAGGCCTTGGATAATGGCGAACTCTCCCTGCACTTCCAGCCGCAAGTCTCCGCGGTCAGCGGAGGAATAGAGAACCTCGAAGCGTTGCTGCGCTGGGAGCCCCCCGAGGGCCCGACGATCTCGCCTGCCGAGTTCATCCCGCTGGCCGAGCGCTCCGGTTTGATCCATCGTCTCGGCGATTGGGTCATCGAAGAAGCCTGTCACCAGCAGGTAGCGTGGCGTGCCAAGGGGTTTCATCGGCACCGGATCGACATCAATATCTCGGGTCGGCAACTGACACGTCCCGGCGCCCTCAAACGTTTCGAGGACACGCTACAGCGCCATGGCTTGGCCCCGCAGGATATCGGCATCGAATTGACCGAGAACATCCTCATCGAAGCCGACGAGACCGTCCTCGAAGACCTTTGGCGTCTTTATCATCGCGGTATACGCATTGCGATCGATGATTTCGGGATTGGTTACTCCTCCCTAAGCTACCTCAAGCACTTCCCCGCCACGGCCCTGAAGATCGACCGCTCCTTCATTCAGGATGCGCCTACCCAACCAAAAGACCGAGCCATTCTGGAAGGCGCCATCCTCATCGGTCATCGATTGGGATTAGAGGTAGTGGCCGAAGGCGTCGAGAATGCCGAACAGCTCTCCCTGCTGCGCGACCTACATTGCGATCTCATCCAAGGATTCTTCTTCTTCCGCCCGATGCCTGCCCAGGAAATCGAACGGCTGTTGAGCGGTTTTGTGGGTGGTCCTGGGGGGTTATCGGGCTGAGGGTTGTTGTGGTTTGGCTTACCGCTCCATTTGTTGCTCTATTTTTGTGGATTGTGCGCGATTTCCACTGATGACCGGGATTGTTCTCCACCATTTGCTCATCGTCTTGATTAGACCTCTTCAAATACACTACCGAACGAATTGGCATATCTTTTGAATCGACGTCAATTGAAACTAGTCACACACCGTTCTTTTCACTCTTAGCCTCTTCATACCGAAAAAGGTAAGCTTTGCAACACGTTCGCTGCTGAAGATGCTTCCTCCATGACCACCCACTGGATTCTTGGCCCTGGGGCCATTGGCCGTTTGTTAGCGCACTCCCTAGCCCCGCTCGTTGATGTGGCGGTAATTGGCCGCCTTGCATTGCCATCGCGGCAGGTGCTGACCACGCCGGAAGGCGACGTGCGTGTTCAGCATTTAACCTCACTTACCGCTGAACAGTTGGTGGCGGATACGCCTGCACCACCTGCGTTCGTGCACATCACCACCAAAGCCATGGCCGCCGAGGCGGCGCTGTCGAGTATCGCGAGCGCGCTGCCCCCTTCTACTCCACTGGTACTGTGGCAGAACGGTTTTTATGCGCAGCCGCGTATTACCCAAACGTGGCCAGGGCCGGTGCTGTGCGCTACCACCACTCAGGGGGCGTACTTAACCGGAGATGATGGCGTAGTACACGCCGGGCGCGGGCCAACGTTTGTGGGGGATTTAGATAACCAGCACGCCGGGTTAGCGGCATCCTTAGCGGTGCTGCTGAGTGAGGCTGGGCTTACTGCTTCAGAGGTGAACGATATTCGCAGCCGTCTGTGGCAGAAGTTAGCGGTGAATGCGGCGATTAACCCGTTAGTGGCGCTGCATGGCGTGCGTAATGGGGAGCTTCGTGGAGATGCCTATTCAGGCCGCGTAGTGGCCGTGGTGAGGGAAGTCGCGGCGATTTTAGCGAAGGAAGGGGTTGTGCCGCCGAACGGTGGCGAGGGTGAAGCCGCCTGGTTGGAACTGGTGTGGCAGGTGGTGGAGAACACCGCGAACAATAAAGCCTCGATGTTGCAGGATGTTGAGGCCAAACGGCTGACCGAGCGGGGGGCGATTTTAGGGCCGTTGATTGAGCGCGCTGAGCGGCATGGGTTGAGGTGTGAGGTATTGAAGGGGTTGGATAGGGAGTTGGCGCAAGTGGAAGTCGGCTTTTAAGACAACAGCCCAGGGGCAGTGTTGCTGCCCTTCGCGGGTGCCTCGCGGTGCTCGTTACGCCGCGCTACAGGGTGGTTGACCCTCTTCGGCGGCGACGATACCTTCCGAGTTTAAAATGAGTTTTTAAGTGACTGGAATCATCACGATCTTGCGGTAGGCGGGCCGTTCGGCGAGTCGTTCTGTCCAGCGCTGGAGGTGCGGGCGGGGTTGCCAGGAGAGGCCGCTGTTGAGCAGGTTATAAGTGAACGGGGCGATGGCGATATCGGCGAGGCCGAAGGCGTCGCCGGAGAACCAAGGCTGCTGGCTCAACGCGGTGTCTAGCTGGGCGAGGAGTTTTTCACAGGTAGCAATGGCAGGGTTTAGCCGTTCGCTATCGCGCTGTTCCGGCGGGGTGCGAACGTACCCCATCAAAATGGTGCGGTGGGCGGGGGTGAGCAGACTGGTGGACCAATCCATCCACTTTTCCATCTGCGCCCGCTTGGCGGGCTCTTCGATCCATAGATGATTAGGAGCGTACTGCGCTGCCAAGTAGCGCAGAATGGTATTGGACTCCCACAGCACGCTTTGCGTCGCGTCGTCTTTGAGTAGCGGCACCAGGCCATTGGGGTTCATGGCGAGGTACTCCGGCGTGTCGTTCACGCCGTGGTGCAGGCCCGCCACGATCTGCTCGTGGGGCAGCGCTAGCTCTTCCAGTACCCAGAGTACTTTTTTGACGTTGGTGGAGTTGTTGCGGCCCCAAAGCGTAATCATGGCAGTCCTTATGCTAGATAGATTGAAGTGGCGGGCCAGGGGGGCGTTGCCGCCCTTCGCGGGTGCCTGGCGCTGCTCGTTATCCCGCGCTACGCCATCGCCTCACGGTTTACCACTCACTACTCACTCTTATCTTGATACAACTTGAGCAGGCTGGAGAAGTCGAGTTTGCCGTTGCCTCCTGCCTTGTGCAGGGTGAACAGCGAGCGAGCGGCGGAGCCCATGGGCACCGGGGAAGCGCTCTGCTGGCTGACATCCATGGCAAGGCCCAGGTCTTTGATCATCAGGTCGACCTGGAAACCGCCTTGGTAGCCTTTCGAGGCGGGTGCGTTTTCCATTACCCCTGGATAAGGATTGTAGACGTTTAGTGCCCAGTTGCCGCCGGAGCTTTGCTTCATGATTTCCGAAAGCACGGCGGGGTCGAGGCCATTTTTGACGCCCATGTTGATCGCTTCGCAGGTACCTGCCATCAGAATCGACAGCAGCATGTTGTTGCACACTTTGGCGACCTGCCCCGCGCCGTGGTTGCCCGCGTGGAAGATGTTTTTACCCATGGCTTGCAGCACCGGCTGCGCCTGGGCGAACTGCTCTTCCGAGCCACCGACGATAAACGTCAGCGTGCCCGCTTGGGCACCGCCTACCCCACCGGAGACCGGCGCATCCATAAAACCAATGCCCTTTTCTGCTCCGGCGGCGGCGACTTGGCGGGCGGTGTCGGCGTCAATGGTAGAGCAATCGATCACCAAGGCACTGGGTTTGATGACGTCGAACAGCGGCGCGTCGCCGTCTACGTAAAGCCCCCGCACGTGCTTGCCTGCGGGTAGCATGGAGATGATGAAATCGGCGTCGGTAGCGGCCTCTGTGGCGGTGGCGGCAACGTCGCAGCCTTGCGATTGGGCGGTCTCCAGCGCCTGAGCGGAGAGATCGAAGGCCCGCACGGTAAAGCCTGCTTTCGCCAGATTGGCGGCCATGGGGCCGCCCATATTGCCTAATCCAATAAACGCAACGGTAGTCATCTTTTTGTCCTTGTTAGCGTGTCATGTGCGGTGC
Organism: Vreelandella piezotolerans; assembly: GCF_012427705.1. Classification (NCBI taxonomy): domain Bacteria; kingdom Pseudomonadati; phylum Pseudomonadota; class Gammaproteobacteria; order Oceanospirillales; family Halomonadaceae; genus Vreelandella; species Vreelandella piezotolerans. The sequence continues at coordinate 2,184,495 of NZ_CP048602.1, forward strand.
ATGAGGGTACGTTATGCCAAGTCTGCCAGCGGGTTGGTATCCCAAGGCGATGCCAGCAACTCGTCGATGAAAGTAGGTTCGACCGAGGCCACATCCGGATAGGTCCAGCTTGGCTGACCGTCTTTATCCACCAGCAGCGCGCGCACCCCTTCGGGGAACTCTCGGTGGCGGCAGCACTGCACCGAAAGCGCCAGCTCGAATTGGAAGACTTCCGCCAACGACATGTGTTTGGCGCGGCTGAGCTGCTCGTGGATCAGTTTGACCGACACGGGACTGCCGTGGGCCAAAGTTTTTTGCGCTTTGCTGAACCACTGGTCGTCGGTCCGAACGGCCAATACGGCCTCGACCATCTGCTCGACGGTGTCGTGGTCCATTAGCTCACGAATCATGGAAGCAGACTTGTAAACCGGCGCTTCCATCTCCGCAAAGACGTTTTGGGAGGCTTGCTCAAGCTCGCGTAGCACGCGGTTCACCACGCCGTGGGCGTCGGTCTCTGCACCCTCGCCCCAGTTAGCGGCCAACAGCTTTTCAGCCAATGCGCCACGTTGGTGGCTGGCAATGGCGCGATCGGCCAGGCCTAAATGAACCGCGTCCGGTGCGTTGATTTGCCCGCCGGTCATCGCCAAAAACCGCCCGGCACCGCCCGGCAAACGGTTGAGGAACCAGCTCGCCCCCACGTCGGGGTACAGCCCAATGGTGACTTCCGGCATGGCCAGCCGCGAGGTTTCGGTGACGATGCGGTGGCTGCTGCCGCTGAGTAACCCCATGCCGCCGCCCATCACGATGCCGTTGCCCCAGCAAATCACCGGTTTGGGAAACGTATGGAGCTGATAATCCAGACGGTATTCGTTCTCGAAGAAGCGCTCGGGGAAGTCAGCGGCCCCCTCGCCTTGAATGGCTTTGTAGAGATTGACCACATCGCCACCGGCGCAGAAGGCTTTTTCACCGGCGCTATCCAGCAGCACGGCCACGACCCGATCGTCAGATTGCCACTGACTCAGGCGCGGCAGGATCTCTTCGATCATGTCCAACGTCAGCGCGTTGAGCGAGCGCTCGGCGTTCAAGGTGATCTCGCCAATCACATGGCCATCTTGGGTGGTGTGCTCTTCAAACAGTACGCAACTCATCGTTTGTCCTTGTTATGAAAGGGGCTCGGTGGCAAGTGCCCCGGCGACTATAGCTCGGCGGCACCGTCGGCCAGTACGCGGCGGGAAATGATCAGCCGCATGATTTCGTTGGTGCCTTCCAGAATACGGTGTACGCGGGTATCGCGCACGTAGCGCTCCACTGGGTACTCCTTGATGTAGCCATTGCCACCGTAGAGCTGTAGCGCTTCATCGCATACTTTGAAGCCCACGTCCGTCGCGAAGCGTTTGGCCATGGCGCAATAAGTGGTGGCATCCGGGTGACCCGCATCCAGCTTGGTGGCGGCCATGCGCACTAGCTGACGTGCGGCGACGAGCTCGGTGACCATATCGGCCAGGCGAAACTGCAGGGCCTGAAAATCGGCCAAACGCTTGCCGAACTGCTTGCGCTCGAGCATGTACTCGCGGGCTTTATTCAACGCCTGCTGGGCCGTGCCGATGGAACAGGTGGCAATGTTAATACGCCCGCCGTCCAGCCCCTTCATGGCGATTTTGAAACCGTCACCTTCGTTACCCAGCAGGTGGTTAGCGGGGACGCGCACGTCTTCGAAGGTAATCATACGGGTGGGCTGGCTATTCCAACCCATCTTGTCTTCTTTACGGCCGTAGCTGATGCCCTCGCTCTTGGCATCCACCGCAAAGGCGGAAACGCCGCCAGGGCCTTCACCGCCGGTCCGCGCCATCACCACCAGGAAGTCGGTGCTGCCCGCCCCGGAGATGAACATCTTGCTGCCGTTCAACACATAGTGTTCGCCATCGCGCTTTGCGGTGGTTTTGAGGGATGCTGCATCGGACCCTGAATTGGGCTCGGTCAGACAGTAGGAGCCCAATAGCTCCCCCGTCGCCAGCTTTTCGCCCCACTGCGCCACGGCCTCCCGCGTGCCGAAATCGGCCAGCATCCAGGTCACCATGTTATGGATGGTGAGGTATGCGGTAGTGGAAGTGCAGCCCATCGAGAGCTGCTCGAAAATGATGCTGGCATCCAGCCGTGAAAGTCCCAGCCCACCGACGCTTTCCGGGGCGTAGAGCGAGCAAAAGCCCAACTCCCCTGCTTTACGAATCACATCGACGGGGAAAAAAGATTCTGCGTCCCATTCGGCGGCGTGGGGCTCTAGCTCGTTCTGAGCGAACGCTCGGGCCATATCGGAAAAGGCGACCTGGTCTTCACTTAGCTCGAAATTCATGGCGTATCTCCACAGCGCGTGGGTGGCCTGCGCCCTTTTGAGGCAGTGGGACAGTCACACACGGGTGTTGTCATTATTGGTAATGTTGACGTTTACGTTAACTTATATTTTTAGCTTGTGCGGCGCAACCCAATCCCCCAATACCTTTGGCGTAGAAGGTGACCAACGCTTCCGATCAGGCAGAAAAAAGGGTGCCCAAAGGCACCCAATCCACGGACAGACGCGGTTAACGGGAATCGATCATTTGAAGTTCTTGCGGTACATCTTGGCCAGCTCGCCAACGATGCCGCTACGGAAGCTGAGTACGCATATCACGAAGATGATGCCGAGAATCACACTCACCCAGTTACCTAGCGGCGACTGCGCCAGCAGGTGCTGTAAGCTGACCACCAGCCCCGCTCCCATTAGAGGACCGAGCAGCGTGCCGACGCCGCCCAGCAGCGTCATCAAAATGACTTCGCCCGACATATGCCAGTGGGCATCAGTGAGCGAGGCCAACTGGAACACCACGGTCTTGGTGGAACCCGCCAAACCCGCGAGCGCGGCCGAGAGCACGAATGCCAACAGCTTGTAGGCATCCACGTTATAGCCCAGCGACACGGCACGCGGCTCGTTTTCACGAATGGCTTTCAGAACTTGCCCAAAGGGGGAGTGAACGGCGCGCTGAATGACGGCAAAGCCAAACACGAAAACTGCAAACACGAAGTAGTACATGGCGAGGTTACTGCTCAGGTCGAGCATCCCGAACAGATGCCCTCTCGGCACACCGTGCAGGCCATCTTCCCCACCGGTGAACGACGACTGCACGAACACGAAGAACATCAGCTGTGCGAGCGCCAGCGTTACCATGGCGAAGTAGATGCCCTGGCGGCGAATGGAGAGCACGCCAAACAGCGCCCCCAGCAGCGTCGCCATCGCCATGCCTGCGAGAATACCCAGTTCGGGCGTGAGACTTGGATAGCTGGCCAGTAGATAGCCCGTCACATAGCCACCGGTCGCCAAGAAGGCCGCATGGCCAAACGAGAGCAGCCCGGCATAGCCCAACAGCAGGTTAAACGCGCAAGCAAACAGCGCAAAACAGAGAATCTTCATCAAAAAGACCGGGTACGCTACGAAGGGCGCAACCAACCCCACTACCAACAGCGCCAGATAAAACATGTTGCGGCGGAGTTTGGCGCGCCGCTGGCGCTCCTGCACTGCCGAGGGCAGCGACGTGGCCGAAGATGAAGAGGAAGACGTGGTTGTCATGGTTAAGCCTCCTTACCAAACAGCCCAGCGGGGCGTAACATGAGCACCAAGATCATGACCAAAAAGATCACGGTGTTAGAGGCTTCGGGGTAGTACACCTTGGTCAGCCCTTCGATGATCCCCATACCCAACCCCGTCAAAATAGCGCCTAAGATCGAGCCCATACCGCCAATCACCACCACGGCAAACACCACGATCAGCAGGCTAGATCCCATGGTGGGCGACACCGGGTACAGCGGTGCCGCCAGCACGCCTGCAAAGGCGGCAAGCCCAACCCCGAACCCGTAGGTCAACGTAATCAGCAGCGGTACGTTCACGCCAAACGCCTGCATGAGCTGGGAGTTTTCGGTACCCGCCCGCAGGTAAGCGCCCAAACGGGTACGCTCGATCATGAACCAGGTGAAAAGACACATAGCAAGCGCCGCTACCAATACCCATGCGCGGTAGGTCGGCAGGAACATGAAGCCCAGGTTCAGGCCGCCCTGCAGAATCTCGGGGGTGGCGTAACGCGCTCCAGAAACGCCGAAAAAGTTGATCAGCGTGCCTTCGAAAATCAGCGCTAATCCGAAGGTCAGCAGTAGTCCGTAAAGGTGGTCCAGGTGAGCAATGCGACGCAGCAGAAAACGCTCCATCAGCATGCCAAAACCGCCCACCACCAGCGGAACCAAAATCAGTGCTAGCCAATAGTTGATGCCCAGGTAGCGAAAGCCCAGCAGCGCGGCGAAGGCTCCCAGCATGTACTGCGCCCCGTGGGCAAAGTTGACGATCTTCAGTAGGCCGAAGATGACCGCCAGGCCCAAACTAAGCAGTGCGTAAAAGGCACCGTTCACGAGCCCAAGCGTTAGCTGGCCCATGAACACGGCCATTGGCACGCCGAATATCATCGTCATGGTATGACTCTCCTCGCCGCTAAGCGGGCAGCCCAGCGGGCCGCCCCAGCGCATTTATAGTGAATAACGCCTTTTCATTACGCCGTTACGGCTTGCTTGGCGGCGAGCCAAGGCGACCAACACCCTGACTCGCGGCGTTTAGCCCCTCAGTTTTGCACCAGCGAGCACTGACTTTCTGATAGCGGACGGTAGGCTTCTGCGGCAGGGATAGTGCTCAGGATTTCGTAAAGATCCCATTCGCCGGTGGACTCTTCCGGCGTTTTGACTTGAGCGAGGTACATGTCATGGATCATGCGGCCATCTTCACGGATGCTGCCGTTACGGGCGAAGAAGTCGTTGATCGGCTCTTCGGCCATTTTGGCGCGCACGGTTTCGGGGTCATCTGTCCCTGCGGCTTCCACGGCTTTCAGGTAGTGCATGGTGCTGGAGTAAATACCAGCTTGCACCATGGTGGGCATGCGTCCGGTCTCTTCAAAGTAACGCTCGGACCACGCGCGCGCCTCGTCATCCATATCCCAGTACCAACCGGTGGTCAGCAGCAGACCTTGGGTGGCCTCCAGGCCCAGCGCGTGCACGTCGTTCAAGAAAATCAGCAGGCCCGCAAGCTGCTGGCCGCTTTGGGTCAAGCCGAACTGGCTGGCGGTGGTAATGGCGTTGACCGTGTCGGCTCCGGCGTTGGCGAGACCCACGATTTTCGCGCCAGAACCTTGTGCCTGAAGAATATAGGAGGAGAAATCACTGGTGGGGAACGGATGACGCACGCCACCGACGATTTCGCCGCCGTTGGCCTCGACCACGCTGGTCACGTCGGCTTCCAGCGCATGACCGAAGGCGTAGTCAGCGGTCAGTAGGAACCAGCTATCGCCGCCCTGTTCGACGACGGCTTTTGCCGTACCGTTGGCCAGCGGATAGGTGTCGTATACCCAATGAATGTGGTTCGGGGTGCAGTGTTCATTGGTAATACTGGATGCTGCCGAGCCAGAGACGATACCCAGACCGTCGTTCTCTTCCAGCACCTTGGTCACGGCAATGGAAACCGATGAGGCCACCAGGCCACCGACCATATCGACGTTGCGCTGATCGATCCACTCGCGCACGGTGTTGGCCCCTACGTCGGCGCTGTTACGGTCATCGGCACTGAACACCACGATGGGCGAGCCGTTCACGCTACCGCCAAAATCGGCCACCGCCATTTCCATGGCGGTTTGACCGCCTGGGCCTGCCAGATCGCGATAGGTGCCGGACATATCGGCCAAATAGCCAATACGTACCTCGCCATCGCTGATCTCGGCGTGAGCGGTCGAAATCGCCATGCTAGAGGCAGCGGCAACGGCGATGCTGGCGGCCAGCGTTTTTTTCATAAAGGTCATGTTCGTCTCCTGGCCCCGAGGGCCTTTGTTTTTATGATGCGGACGTTCTAAAGCGTTGATGTGTGGAGCATCTGTACTGCGTTTGTTGTTTTTAAGGCCGTACTTACCGTTTAGATAGTGTGCGATTCATACCCCCAGCATGCTGTTCAAGTGTTCCCGCCGTGACGGCAACTGCTCTGCCGTGATCTCTTCGACGATTTGACCGTGGTCCATCACGAAGTGGCGATCGGCCAGCGGCGCGGCAAAGCGGAAGTTCTGCTCGACCAGCACGATGGTCATACCGCGCTCCTTCAACTGCACCAGTACCTCGCCCAGCTTCTGCACGATGACCGGGGCCAACCCCTCGGTGATCTCATCGAGCAGTAGCAAACGTGCGCCGGTACGCAGAATACGTGCCATGGCCAGCATCTGCTGCTCGCCGCCTGAGAGCCGCGTGCCCTGGCTTCTACGGCGCTCATAGAGATTGGGGAACATGGCGTAAATTTCGTCTAGGCTCATACCGCCGGAACGCACGGTGGGCGGTAGAAGCAGGTTTTCATGCACGTCCAAGCTTGCGAAAATGCCGCGCTCTTCCGGGCAGTAGCCAATGCCTAACCGAGGGATGTGGTGCGGCTTCATGCGTAGCGTTTCGTTGCCATTGATGACGATCGACCCCGTGCGTCGACCCACCATGTTCATGATCGCTTTGAGCGTGGTACTACGCCCTGCACCGTTGCGGCCCAGCAAAGTGACCAGCTCACCCCGCTTCACGTCAAAATTCACGCCGTGCAAAATGTGCGACTCGCCGTAGAAGGCGTGCAGGTCCTGCACGCGCAGCATTTCCAAGCTTTGATTGTCGGGCGCATCTTGATAGTCGAGAGCTTCAGCGGTGTTCATGCAGTCGCCTCCTCTGCTGCTTCGCTGCCCATATAGGCTTCACGCACCAAGGGGTTACGCGACACGCTGTCGTAGTCGCCCTCTGCCAACACCGCCCCCCGCGCCAGCACGGTAATGCGATCACACAGCCGGCTGACCACGCTCAAGTTGTGCTCGACCATCAGCACCGTACGGCCTTGGGAGACTCGCTTGATCAGTGCCACGATGCGATCGACGTCTTCGGCGCCCATCCCCTGAGTGGGTTCGTCCAGCAGCATCATGCTGGGGTCCAGGGCCAACGTCGTCGCTACTTCCAGCGCGCGTTTGCGGCCGTAGGGCATTTCGACGGTGAGCGTATCGGCGTATTCGCGCAAGCCTACTTCATCGAGCAGCGCCAGAGCGCGGTCGTTGAGGTGATCCAGCGACTTTTCCGATTTCCAGAAATGGAAGGAGGTGCCCAGCTGGCGCTGAAGCGCCACACGAACGTTTTCTAGCGCGGTCATATGGGCAAACACCGCCGAAATTTGAAACGAACGTACCAAGCCCAGCTGGGCGATTTCGTTGGATTTTTTGCTAGTGATGGATTGGCCGCGATAGAGAATGTCACCCCTTGTAGGGGGGAGAAACTTGGTGAGCAGGTTGAACACCGTGGTTTTTCCTGCCCCATTAGGGCCAATCAACGCGTGGATATGCCCTTCCTGCACTTGCAGGTTAACGTTATCCACGGCGGTGAAGCCGCGAAACTCCTTGGTCAGCCCTCGTGTTTCGAGCACTGGCCCCTTGGTCACTTCGTCTGCACGCATGAGGTAATACGCCTCTTGTTGTTCTTGTACGGTGGGAAGCGAAACTCGTTAGCCAGCAACGCATCCTTACCTGAACGTAAAGTGTAGCTGCAAACTAGCAACCTCTCAGTGGGTATTACAATTACAACTTTGGTCTACGCACCATGCTGGCGCATTCAAATAAAACACTATATTTATTATTTTACAACAACTTATAAAAATTCAACGCGACGCACCCGCTGCCAAGGTCAGCTTTACGTTAACGTAAACTTGTTTTAGCCTCATGGTCAGTGTTCCATAGGGACATTCCCCTATCGACGAGAATAACGATCATGAGCAAGACCTACTCGATCAGCGAGCTAGCCAGTGAATTCGATGTCACCACGCGCAGCATTCGCTTTTACGAAGATCAAGAGTTGCTGCACCCCACCCGCCGCGGCCAGACACGCATCTACAGCAGCAAAGATCGTGTACGGCTGAAGCTGACGCTTCGCGGCAAACGGCTGGGGTTCTCGCTGGCAGAGATTCGTGAGCTGTTCGAACTGTGGGACGAAACCCGCAGCGGCAGTGAAAAACAGTTGCACCTGATGCTGAGTAAGATCAGCGAGCGTAAAGCGGCGCTAGAGCAGCAGATGAAAGACATCACGATGGTGCAGCTAGAGCTCGAGAGTGCGGAGATCCGCTGCCGACAGGCCCTGGAAGAGCTCAACGAGAAGCATCCGGCCACCTCGAAATGACGGCAAACGCAACGCGCAAACCAACGACCTGCTAACCATCGACCATTAACAATCAACGACAAGGTGATTGACCATGTTTTCCCACTATACAGAACTCAATTTCGGCCTCGACGACGAGCTCAACATGCTGCGTGAGCAGGTCAACGCCTTTGCCGCCAGCGAAATCGCTCCTCGCGCCGCGGAGATCGATCAGAACAACGAATTTCCAAGCGATTTGTGGAAGAAGTTCGGAGATATGGGGCTACTGGGCATTACGGTACCGGAAGAGGATGGCGGCAGCGGCATGGGTTATCTAGCCCACTGCATTGCCATGGAAGAGATCTCCCGCGCCAGCGCCTCGGTGGCCCTCTCTTATGGCGCGCACTCCAACCTGTGCGTCAACCAACTCAAGATCAACGCCTCGGCCGAACAGAAAGCCAAATACCTGCCCAAGCTGATCAGCGGTGACCATGTGGGTGCGCTGGCCATGTCAGAGCCGGGTGCCGGTTCCGACGTGGTGTCCATGCAGCTTCGCGCCAAAGAAGATGGCGACCACTACGTGCTCAACGGCAACAAAATGTGGATCACCAACGGACCGGATGCCGACGTGCTGGTGGTCTACGCCAAAACCGATCCGGATGCCGGCTCCAAAGGGATTACGGCCTTCATCATCGAAAAAGGGATGCCGGGCTTCTCGACTGCCCAGAAACTCGACAAGCTGGGTATGAGGGGCTCCAACACCTGCGAGCTGGTCTTCCAAGATTGCCGCGTGCCCGCCGAAAACGTGCTAGGTGAAGTCGGCAAAGGCGTTCGTGTCTTGATGAGCGGCTTGGATTACGAGCGTGCCGTACTGGCGGCAGGCCCCATCGGCATCATGCAGGCTGCCATGGACGTGGTCATTCCCTACATCCATGAGCGTAAGCAGTTCAACCAGTCTATCGGTGAGTTCCAGCTGGTACAGGGCAAAGTGGCCGACATGTACACCACCCTAAACGCCTGCCGGGCGTATTTATACACCGTCGCCGCCGCCTGCGACCGTGGGCAAACCTCACGCAAGGATGCCGCTGGCGTCATTCTTTACTGTGCTGAAAAAGCCACCCAGGTCGCGCTGGACGCCATTCAGCTACTGGGCGGCAATGGATATATCAACGAGTACCCCACCGGCCGCCTGCTGCGCGACGCGAAGCTGTATGAGATTGGCGCTGGTACGAGCGAAATCCGTCGGATGCTGATTGGCCGCGAACTGTTTAGCGAAAGTCTTTAACAATAATAACCGGGGCCGGGCTATGAGCACACTCTCGACACAGATCAACCCGCGCAGCGATGCGTTTCAAGCCAACGACGCCGCCATGCGCGGCGAAGTCCACCAACTGCGCGATCTCACCGCCGCCATTGCGCAAGGCGGCGGTGAGAAGGCGCGTGCCCGCCATGAGAGCCGTGGCAAGCTGTTCGTACGTGATCGCATCGACCACTTGATTGACGAAGGCTCGCCGTTTTTGGAATTTTCTGCGCTGGCCGCCCACCACGTTTACGACGACGATGTGCCGGCCGCTGGCGTGGTGACCGGCATTGGCCGCGTCTCGGGGGTCGAATGCGTCATCGTGGCCAACGACGCCACCGTGAAAGGCGGCACCTACTTTCCTCTGACGGTCAAAAAACACCTGCGCGCGCAAGAGATCGCCCGCAAGCACCGCCTGCCGTGTATCTATCTGGTCGATTCTGGCGGTGCCTTTCTGCCCCGCCAAGACGAAGTCTTCCCCGACCGCGACCACTTCGGGCGCATTTTCTACAATCAGGCCACGATGTCCGCCGAAGGCATCCCGCAAATTGCCGTGGTCATGGGTTCCTGTACCGCTGGCGGTGCGTATGTACCTGCCATGGCGGATGAGTCGATCATCGTCAAAGAGCAGGGAACGATTTTCCTGGGCGGCCCGCCGCTGGTGAAAGCCGCCACGGGCGAGAGCATTAGTGCAGAAGACCTGGGCGGGGCGGACGTTCACGCCAAAGTGAGCGGCGTAGCCGACCACTACGCCGAAAACGACGCCCATGCGCTGCAACTCGCCCGCGCCTGCGTGTCGCGGCTGAACTGGCAAAAACGCGGCCAGCTGGCCATGCAGCCACCCAGGCCGCCGAAGCTCGACCCGTCCGAACTTTACGGCATCGTCGGCACCGATCTGAAAAAGCCTTACGACGTGCGCGAAGTCATCGGCCGCATCGTCGATGGCTCCGACTTTGACGAGTTCAAACGCTACTACGGCGACACGCTAGTAACCGGTTTTGCCCACATCCACGGCTACCCGGTCGGTATCGTGGCCAATAACGGCGTGCTGTTTTCGGAAAGCGCCGTGAAAGGCGCGCACTTCATCGAGCTGTGCGCTCAGCGCAAGATCCCTCTGGTCTTCCTGCAAAACATCACCGGCTTCATGGTCGGCTCCAAGTACGAGCACGAAGGCATCGCCAAGCACGGTGCCAAGCTCGTCACCGCCGTGGCCTGCGCCAACGTGCCGAAATACACCGTGTTGATTGGTGGCAGCTTCGGTGCCGGGAACTACGGCATGTGTGGCCGAGCCTATGACCCCAATCTGCTGTTCATGTGGCCCAACGCACGTATTTCGGTGATGGGTGGCGAACAGGCGGCGGGGGTACTTTCCCAAGTAAAACGCGAGCAGTACGAGCGCGAAGGCCGTGAGTGGAGCAAAGAGGATGAAGAGGCCTTCAAGAAGCCTACCCGTGACCAGTACGAGCACCAGGGCCACCCGTACTACGCCAGCGCCCGCCTGTGGGATGACGGCGTGATCGATCCGCTACAAACCCGCGACGTGCTGGGGCTGTCACTGGCCGCTGCGATGAATGCGGAAGTCAAAGAGACACGCTTCGGCGTGTTCCGGATGTAAGGGGCGCACACATGGCTTACTCGACCTTACTCATCGAAGCAGGCGTGGCGCGGCTCACCTTAAACCGCCCAGAGGTGCATAACGCCTTTGACGACAGCCTGATTGCCGAACTCAACGCACACCTGGAAAAGCTGCATGACTTGGCAAGCTCAGGTGACGTTCGGGTGATGGTGCTCGGTTCCGAAGGCAAAAGCTTCTCCGCAGGCGCTGATCTGAATTGGATGAAGCGCATGGTCGATTACGACCTGGAAGATAACCTCGCCGACTCCCGCAAGCTGTCGGCGCTGATGCACGGGCTCGACACGCTGCCCTGCCCGACCGTTTGCCGCGTACAGGGGGCGGCGTTTGGCGGTGCGGTGGGCTTGGCCGCCTGCTGCGATATCGTCATCGCGTCCAACAAGGCCAAGTTCTGCCTCTCGGAGGTCAAGATTGGCCTGTCGCCAGCGGTGATCAGCCCCTACGTGCAACGCGCGCTTGGCCCGCGCCAGGCGCGCCGCTACGCGCTGAGCGCGGAAATCATGGATGCCCCCACTGCGCTCGCCCTGGGGTTAGCCCACCAAGTGGTAGACCCCGACGCCTTGGATAGCGCCGTGGACGCGATGATCGACACGCTGCTGCAGGGCTCTCCCCAAGCGCAGCGGGCAACGAAAGCGCTGCTGGCCGCCGTGGCTCAAGCACCGGATAGCGACGCCACCCGTGAGCACACCTGCCAGGTGATTGCCAAGCTGCGAGTGAGCGACGAGGGCCAAGAGGGCCTCGCCAGCTTTTTCGACAAGCGCCGCCCCGCCTGGACGTCCCCCGAAGAACACAAACACGCTGCGGAGCCACGCTCATGACGTTGACCCCAACCAAATTCGACACGCTGCTGGTGGCTAACCGCGGCGAAATCGCCTGCCGCGTGATGCGTACCGCCCGGCGTATGGGCTTGAAGACCGTCGCCGTTTACTCCGATGCGGACGCCAGCGCCCGCCACGTGCGTGACGCTGATGAAGCCGTGCGCCTCGGCCCTGCCGCCGCCCGGGAAAGCTATCTGAACGTTGACGCGGTGATTGAGGCCGCCCAACGCACCGGTACCGGCGCCATTCACCCGGGCTACGGCTTCCTCTCCGAGAACGGCACCTTCGTCAAAGCGTTGGAACAAGCGGGCATTACCTTCGTCGGCCCGCCCGCTTCTGCGATTGCCGCCATGGGCGACAAATCTGCCGCCAAAGCGCGCATGGCGAATGCGGGCGTGCCGCTGGTGCCCGGCTACCATGGCGACGACCAGGACGATGCACTACTGCGTTCCGAGGCCGATAAGATCGGCTATCCGGTGATGCTCAAAGCCAGTGCCGGTGGCGGTGGTAAAGGCATGCGCGTCGTCGAAAGCGGCGAGGGCTTCAAAGCGGCGCTGGATGGCTGCCGCCGGGAATCGAAAGCCGCGTTTGGCGATGACCGCATGCTGATCGAAAAGTATCTGGTACAGCCTCGCCATGTGGAAGTACAAGTGTTCTGCGACCGCTACGGCAACGGCGTCTACCTCTTCGAGCGGGACTGCAGCGTGCAGCGCCGCCATCAAAAAGTGATCGAGGAAGCGCCCGCCCCGGGCATGACGCCTGAACTGCGCGCCGCCATGGGCGACGCCGCCGTTCGCGCCGCCAAAGAGATTGGCTACGTGGGCGCGGGCACGGTGGAATTCCTGCTAGACGCCGACGGCTCATTCTACTTCATGGAGATGAACACCCGCCTACAGGTCGAACACCCGGTGACAGAAATGATTACCGGCCAAGACCTGGTGGAGTGGCAGCTAAGAGTCGCCATGGGCGAGCCGCTGCCCTGCCGGCAAGAGGAGTTAACCATTACCGGCCACAGTTTCGAAGCGCGCCTTTACGCCGAAGACCCGGAGCAGGATTTCCTACCCGCCACCGGTCTGCTGAGCCGCTTTGCGCTGGACTTGGAAGGTGCCGGGCTAGGCGCGGATCAAGTACGCCTAGACAGCGGCGTAGAGAGCGGCGATACGGTTTCGATGCACTACGACCCTATGCTCGCCAAGCTCATCGTTCACGGCGTGGACCGCGACGCGGCGCTGGCAACGCTCAATCGCGCGCTGGCCGCCCTGGACGTGCAGGGTGTGGTGACCAATCGCGCCTTCCTGCAGCGCTTGGCCAACCACCCGGGCTTCAAGAACGTCGAGCTGGATACGCGATTCATCGAACGCAACGAAGCCACCCTGTTTGCTCCGCGACGGTTCTCGACGGAAGATTACGCCAGCGCTGCGCTGATTGGCCTGCACCAGCTCGCCCAAGAGTGCGAAAGCGGCTCCCCCTGGGACCGCCACGACGGCTTCCGGCTCAACGCGCCGCATACCATCCGCATCGCACTGTGTGACCCGTCGAGCGCCCAAGCGCCGGATAGCGACCCTACCGTCGTGGTCGTCGAAGGAAAGCGCGCGCCCCTGGAGGCTCAGTGGCAGCTCACCATTGGCGACAGTACGCTGAGCGCCAGTCTACAACCGCTCGACGGCGACGCCGTCGCCGTCACGCTCGACGGCCACCGCCGTCGTTTGCAGGCGCGCAAAGACGACCACGTCGTCGTAATGGCCGAACCTAGCGGCGAAACCCGCCTGTTCTGGCGACGCATCGATGCCATCGATCACGGGCACCACGAAACGGAATCCACCCTCACCGCCCCCATGCACGGCACCGTAGTGGCACTGCTGGTGGAACCCGGTGTATCCGTAGAGAAAGGCATGCCGCTGATGGTGATGGAGGCTATGAAAATGGAGCACACCATGACCGCTCCCGCCGATGGCAGCGTCGAGACGTTCCACTTCCAAGCAGGCGATACCGTCGGCCAGGGCGATGTGCTACTAGACTTTGCCCCCAGCGAATAGGAGCCGAACATGACACTGCCTACGTCTATCAAGCTATTCGAAATGTCCCCCCGCGACGGGCTGCAAAACGAACCGGGCACCCTGGTGCCCACCGGCACCAAAATCGAGCTGATCGAGCGGCTGGCGAAGGCGGGCATTCGTCATATTGAAGCGGCCAGTTTCGTGTCGCCCAAGTGGGTACCGCAAATGGGCGATGCCACCGAGGTCATGCACGGTATCCAGCGCCAGTCCGGCGTGGTGTATTCGGCGCTAACGCCTAACCTCAAAGGGCTCGAGAGCGCCCTGGCGGTAGGCGTCGAGGAAGTCGCGGTGTTCGGCGCCGCGTCGGAAGCGTTCTCACAGAAGAACATCAACTGCTCGATTGCCGACTCTTTAGCGCGCTTCGAACCGGTGCTTGCCCGCGCCAACGAGGCAGGCATTCGCGTGCGCGGCTACGTCTCCTGCGTGCTGGGCTGTCCTTATGAGGGGCACATCGCCCCCGAAAAAGTCGCGGAAGTGGCCAACGCGCTTTATGAGATGGGCTGCTACGAGATTTCGCTGGGCGATACGATAGGCGTAGGCACGCCGCTGGCCGCCAAGCGAATGATCGACGCGACCCGCCAGCAGGTACCGATCGAGAAGCTGGCCGCCCACTTCCACGATACCTACGGGATGGCCATCGCCAACCTGTATGCCGTGATGGAAGAAGGCGTCAGCGTCATCGATGCCGCTACGGCGGGCTTGGGCGGCTGCCCCTACGCCAAGGGAGCGTCGGGCAACGTGGCCACCGAAGACGTCCTCTACTTACTCGAAGGATTAGGCATCGAGACGGGGATCGATCTTCAGGCGGTGATCGACACCGGCGATTGGATCACGCGGCAGTTGGGGCGCCAGCCCAGCGCCAAAGTTGCGCTGGCGCTGGGCAGCTCACGCACTCCCTAATAATTAGAAACGCATCACTTCCCGTTCAGACAAGAAAAACATATCGGAGAGATCGATCATGGTATCACCTGCACCCGCTTCTAGCCGTTTGCCCAGCTACACCAGCAGCACGGCTGACAAGCCGCTTCTGGGCATGACCATTGGCGACAAGTTCGACCAAATTGCCGCTCAATATCCCGATAATGACGCGCTGATTGCGCTACACCAAAACATACACTGGAGCTACCGCGAGCTACAGCAGGAAGTGAACCGCTGTGCGCGTGCGCTGCTGGCACTGGGTGTCAAAAAAGGCGACCGCGTGGGAATTTGGGCCCCCAACTGTAGTGAGTGGACGCTGACCCAGTTCGCTACCGCCAAAATCGGTGCGATCCTGGTCAACATCAATCCCTCGTACCGCACCCATGAGCTGGAGTACGCGCTCAATCAGTCTGGCGCGCGCTTTTTAGTCACCGCCCACCGGTTCAAAACGTCCGATTACACCTCGATGCTGTTCGAGCTAGCGCCCGAGCTAAGCAGCTGCGCCGAAGGCCAGCTTCAGTCGCAGACACTGCCGCAACTGGAGTGCATCATCAACCTGAGTGCCGACAAGCACAGCGGTATGTGGCGCTGGTCAGACTTCATTGCCGAAGCCGACAACGTGAGCCAAACCGACGTAGACGACCTGCAGGCCACGTTGCAGTTCGATGACCCAATCAATATCCAGTACACCTCAGGCACCACCGGCTTCCCCAAAGGCGCTACGCTTTCGCACCACAACATTCTCAACAACGGCTTTTTCGTGGCGGAGAGCATGGGTTTCACCAGCGAAGACCGCTTGGTGATTCCAGTACCGCTCTATCACTGTTTCGGCATGGTGATGGGTAACCTGGGCTGCATGACCCACGGCGCCGCGATGATCTATCCCGATGAAGGCTTCGACCCGGGTAAAGTGCTGAACGCCGTTCACGAGCAGAAAGCCACCGCGCTCTACGGCGTGCCCACTATGTTCATCGCCGAGCTCGAACACCCGGATTTCGCTAGCACCGATTTTTCGACGCTGCGCACCGGCATCATGGCGGGTTCCATTTGCCCGGCGGAGATCATGAAGCAGGTCATCAACAAGATGAACATGAAGGGCGTGCAAATCGCCTACGGCATGACCGAAACCAGCCCGGTCTCTACGCAAACCGGCGCTAACGACACCATCGACAAACGTGTTTCCACCGTGGGCCGCACCCAGCCCCACCTGGAGAGCAAGATCGTCGACCCCGGCAACGGCGGCATTCTGCCTCGCGGAGAAATCGGTGAGCTATGTACCCGGGGCTATAGCGTGATGCTGAAGTATTGGAACAATGACAAAGCCACTGCCGAGGCCATCGATGAAGCGGGCTGGATGCACACCGGCGACTTGGCCACCATGGATAACGAGGGCTACATCCAGATCGTTGGGCGCATCAAAGACATGGTGATTCGCGGCGGCGAGAACGTCTACCCGAAAGAGATCGAGGAGTTCTTGTACGCACACCCAGCCATTTCAGAAGTGCAGGTCACCGGCGTGCCGGACAAAAAGTACGGCGAAGAGCTAATCGCCTGGGTGAAACTCAACGCCACCGCGGGCGAGATTACTGGTGAAGAGTTACGCGACTACTGCAAAGGTAAAATCACTCACTTCAAGATCCCGCGCTACTTCAAATTTGTCGATGAGTTTCCAATGACCGTCACCGGCAAAATACAGAAATTCAAGATGCGCGAAATTTCGATCAAAGAACTGGGACTCGATGAAAAGTAGCAGGCGATCCCACCCAGCTACCCTGAGCGCGGGGCTTTCGACAGAGATGACGAAAGCCCCGTTTAGGCAACTCTGCTCATCAGTCGTCGACCCAACTCGAGACGTCCCATGCCCAATTCCCTAGCTGACCATTATCACCAAGGGCTGCGCGACCAGGATATTCTCACCCAACTGCGCGCCCACTACCCCGATGGCCCCACCCTGCATCAGCTCGCCCCGCTGGATCAGCTGCATGTTGGTGGTATCGCGGCGTCTGCCCGGCTATTGGGCCTTCTCGATCATAGCGCCTCACAGGTGTTGGATATGGGTGCCGGGCTGGGAGGGTTAATGCGCCAAGGTGCCGCGCTGGGCTTACATATCACTGGACTGGATATTACCCACCGCTTCAGCGCCCTTAACGACGCTATCAGCCAATTAGCCGCCAAACCGCCGGCTCCCCTTTCATCAGCAGGCACGCTGCGCTGTGTGACGGGCGATGCCCGCGCGCTGCCGTTTAGGGATGCCTGCTTCGATGCGGTGCTGTTTCAACACAGTCTGATGAACATGCCTGCCCCCCACCGCGTGCTGGCCGAGTGTCGCCGCGTGCTGCGCCCCGGCGGGCAGCTGGTGATGCATGAGGTGGTCAGCGGCCCTCACTGCGAGGCACTGCGTTTTCCGGTGCCCTGGGCAGAAGAGCCGACACACTCGCATTTGCTGACGTTGGCGGCATTGACACAGCGACTGCAAACGGCGGGCTTCGATATTCGACACTGCGAAGACTGGAGCGACACGGCACTTGAATGGCGCCAGCGCCAGCGGCAAAAAGAGCAGGCAGCGCATGCCGCTGTGCTTTCGCCGCAGTGGGTGTTCGGTGAGAGGTTTGTGCAGATGGGAAAAAATTTGCTAGAAAATTTGGCCAACGGCGCAATTAACGTGGTGGAAATCAGCGCCCGTTGCTAGGCTGTTAGGGATAACGTCAACGAGAAAGGACAAGAGGAACGCCAATGAACCGCTTGGCAAGCACCCTGCTCTTGAGTCTGTTCGGCATGCTCCTACCCCTAGAAGCCACCTTGGCCGATGATGACGCTCCTGCTCTCTCCTATGCAGCCCCCAATAGCGAATGGATGCGCCTCGATAACGGCGTGGTGTTGGAAGGCAGCGATCTCAGCAGTTTGGACAGCTACACCTCTGGTTTTCGGCTCACCGCTGGCTTCAGCCCCTGGCAGCTTCCCCAGCTAGACATTGGCGCTGAAATCGCCTACCGCGAAAGCGATGAAGTCCCTCTCGCCTCCAGTGCCAATCCGGTCATCATGGATACGTTAAGCCTGGGTGGCGCCATCGTCGCCGGCATTCGTATGGGTGCTTTCAGCATTTACGCCAAATCGGGCCTCACCGAGTGGCGCGGCGACACCGACCAGCCCATCGAGGAAGAGGGCGGCACTGCCCTACTGCAAGGGTTTGGTGCCACCATGACCGTTAACCGTCTCATCAGCCGTTTGGAGTACGAGCGTATCGATGCCCCCTCGCTCAGCCACCTCAATATGCTTAGCGCATCGCTGCATCTACCGTTTTAAACGACATTACCCTACCTAGGCATTTCTCGTCGGGGCCCCTGACTGCTCGCGGTTCTGAGCGGGGGCCGTCCACACCGGCACTTCCTCCTGTTGCGGCGGCTGCCACTCCTGATGCATCGCTGAATTCAACGCTTCTTCCAGCTTCATGAAGAGTTCGCCATAGCGCGGGCTGAAGCTGATGCCTTCGTCGATCTCTTTCCAGGCTTCGAACAGTTCGTCGGCATGGGCATCTTCGTTTTGCACGAACGCCCAGGTCATCTGTTTGGAGCGCATGGGGTGAACACCCATGGCAGTAAGCGCATGACCGCCGAGCTCCAGCGCCGAGTGGTAGGTTTCGCTGATCACGTCGTCGGCTCCGGCCTCGCGTAGCTGGTAGCCGTGGCCCCGGTCGAAGGCGCGGGCCAGCACCCATACATTGGGGTAGAACTGTTTGACGTGCTTGACGATACCCACTGCACGCTCACGGTCGTCGATGGCAACCACCAGCAAGCGCGCGTACTCGATACCGGCGGTTTCCAGCAGATCCGAGCGGCTTGCATCGCCAAAGTAGCTCTTGATACGGATATTGCGCAGGTTCTCGATCTGCTCGATTTCATGATCCAGCGCCACGATGGGAATGTTATTGGCCCGCAGCAGACGGCAGATGATCTGCCCAAAGCGCCCCACGCCCGCCACGATGACCGGCGCCTGCTCTTCGATGGTGTCGGCCTCCCGGGGGTCATTTTTGGCGGTTTGATAGCGCGGCAGCACCAAGCGGTCATAGGCGATAAACAGCAGCGGCGTTAAGAACATCGACAGCGCCACCACCAGCGAGAGCACCTGAGAGAGCGCTACCGGAATCACGCTGTTCTGCACGCTGTAGGTCAGCAGCACGAAGCCGAATTCCCCCGCCTGAGCAAGACTCAACGTGAACAGCCAGCCGTTGCTGCCGCGTACTTTGAACAGCAGCGCCAGCGCCAGCAGTATGGCCGCTTTCACGACGATGACCGCTAACCCAAGCCCCAGCACCGTGATCCACTCCGCCGCCAGCACGTCAAAGTTAATCCCTGCGCCCACGGTAATGAAGAAAAGCCCCAGCAGCAGCCCTTTGAACGGCTCGATGTTGGCTTCAATTTCGTGCTTGAACTCGCTATTGGCCAGAACGATACCGGCCAGAAACGCCCCCAAAGCAGGCGATAGGTTTACCAGGCTCATTAAGGCAGCAATACCAATCACCAGCATCAACGCCGAGGCGGTAAACACTTCCCGCAGTCCGGACCCAATCACGTAGCGAAACAGCAGCGGCCCCAAGTAGTAACCGCCGACAATCACACCGCCAATGGCGGCGACGACTACGAGAGCATGCGCCCAGGCGGGCAAATGCGCCACTAGGCTTAGTCCCGCATGTCCGTGGTCGTCGCCGGGGGCGCCCATCAATTCGGGCAGCGCCAGCAAGGGGATGAGCGCCAGCATGGGAATGACGGCAATGTCCTGGAACAGCAGCACCGAAAAGGCGCTGCGGCCGCCCTCGGTTTTGGAAAGGCCCTTCTCACTCAGGGTTTGCAGCACGATGGCGGTGGAGGAAAGCGCAAAAATCAGCCCCACGGCTAACGCGGTTTGCCAAACGAGCCCAAGCCACCAGGCAATCGCAGCGCCTGCCGCTGCGGTCAGCACCACCTGCAAACCGCCCAGGCCTAGAAGGCGCACCCGCATGGCCCATAAGCCTTTTGGATCTAGCTCCATACCGACTAAAAACAGCATCATGACCACGCCGAATTCGGCAAAGTGCTGAATGGTAGTGGTCTCCTGGCCGACCAGCCCGAGCACCGGGCCAATCACCACCCCAGCCACCAAATAGCCCAACACCGAGCCGAGCCCGAACCGCTTGGCCAGCGGCACGGCAATCACCGCCGCCACTAAATAGATGAATGCTTGAATAAAATAGCCGGTCATGACGATTCCTTAACGTTGCTGCGACTTGACTTCCCTGAGCAATCGGTTAACGTACTAGTACGCTAGTACATGAGTAACCACTCGGTGTCATGATGTCCTTACACGATACGTTTCAAGCTGACTTGGTGCGCCACCTGCTTGCGATCGACACGCCCGACGCCATGGACGAAGCGCTAGCCAGCCTGCTAACGCCAGCAGAGTACCAAGAAATCAGCAAACGCCTACAGATTTTTAAGCTGCTGCGGGAAGGCGTGCCCCATCGCAAAATCGCTGAAACCCTGGGCGTGGGTATTTCGACCGTGTCACGCGGATCACGCGCGCTGACGATGTTAGCCTCTTCACGGAATGAACACCTATGAGCACCACCGATACGGGCGCTGCGGCAGGCCCACAGCCGTTCACACTGCCACGTAAACCCCACTACGTCACGCTGGCGGCAGACTGCGACTTCTTTGCCCTGTTTCAGAAAATCGAGCGGCGCTTCGATACCTGCTACATGCTGGAGTCGCTGGGCGAAGATAGCCACATGGCGCGCCACTCGATCATTGGCTTCGACCCCGAGTACACGCTCTATGCCAATGGCAACACACTGACCATCGAAAGCCGCGACGGCGATGCCAACCACTACCCCAGCGACAACCCCTACGAACTACTGCGCAGTCTCATTCCGCAAAACATCATTTCTCGTAAATACGCGGGAGGGTTGAGCGGCTACCTAGGCTACGACGCCATGCAGTACTTCGAGCCGTCGCTGACGCTAAAAGCCAGCGACGACTTCGATACGTTCCGCTTTGGGCTGTACAAAGACGGCCTGATTCTCGACAAGATGACCGGAGAAGTCACTTACTTCTACTACGACAATAGCCGTTACGCGTTTCTGCAGACGCTGATCGACGCCGACGACGAGCCAGCAGGCCCGCTGCGCATTACCGCGCTGGGCGACACCATGAGCAAGGCCGAGCACGCCAAGGCCGTGGCCAAGGTGAAGCAGGACATCATCGACGGCAAGGTTTTCCAGTGCGAAGTGGGCTTCAAGAAACGCTTTCGGATTCAGGGCGATACGCTAGCACTGTATGACCAGTTACGCACCATCAACCCCTCACCGCAGATGTATTACGTGAAGTTTGACGAGCAGAAGCTGATTGGCGCGAGCCCCGAACTGCTGTTCCGCCTGCGCCAGGGCGAGATGGAGACGTTCCCGCTGGCGGGCACCACCCTGCGTGGCCAAACGCCCCAGGAGGATACCCAGCTTGCCCGCGCGCTGCTCAACGACCCCAAAGAGATCGCCGAGCACAATATGATCGTGGACCTGCACCGCAACGATATTGGCCGAGTGGCGCAGTTTGGTACGGTCAAAGTGCGCAGCCTGATGGATATCAAGCGCTTCAGCCACGTACAGCACATTTCGAGCGAGATCGTCGGCATCATTGCCGAGAGCGAAGATATGTTTACCGCGCTGGCCAGCAACTTCCCGGCAGGCACGCTCACCGGTGCGCCAAAAATCGAGGCGATGAAAATCATCGACGACCTGGAAACCGACGGGCGCGGCCCCTACGGCGGCGCGGTGGGCCAGTTCTCCTTCAACGGCGACTGCACCTTTGCGATCCCCATTCGCACGGTGTTCGTCAACGGCGAGCACGCCTACGTGCAAACCTGCGGCGGCAACGTGTATGACAGCAACGCCGACGATGAATACGAGGAGATTCGTCGCAAATTTGCCGGCACCCGCAAGGCCTTGGCCCCCTTTATGGATACGGAAACGGAGAGCCCCGCATGAAGGTGCTGATCATCGATAACTACGACTCCTTCACCTATAACCTCTACCAGTTCATTGGTGAGATTCTGACGACTGAAAAGAATCGCGGCGAGCTGCCTCACTTCGAGATCGTGGTGAAGCGCAATAACCAGATTGATTTTAAAGCGATTGAAGCCATGGCGCCGGATCGCATCATTATCTCGCCTGGCCCCGGCTCACCGGATGACCCTCGCTATTTTGGCGTATGCGCCGAAGTCATCGAAAAGCTGGGCAAAACGACGCCACTACTGGGCGTCTGTTTGGGCATGCAGGGCATCGTTCATGTGTTTGGCGGCAAAGTAATCAAAGCACCGCTGCCGATGCACGGCAAAATCAGCCCCATCCATCACAATAATCGCTCGGTGTTCAAAGGCGTGCCTGACCAGCTCGAGGTGATGCGTTACCACTCGCTGATTGCCGATGCGGCAACGCTGCCGGAGTGCCTGGAAGTCACTGCCACGGTGGGTGAGCTGACCGCCGCGCAGTTTGCCGAGCGAAGCCATTGGCAGTCGGCGGGTGAATTCGAGCTGATGGGCGTGAAGCACCGCGACTACCCCATTCACGGCATTCAGTTTCACCCAGAGTCGTTTGCCACCGAAGGCGGCAAAGAGTTAATTGCCAACTTTCTATTTTCTGACCACTACTGACGAATTCCGCCTTGTATCTGCAGGTGCCTGCCCTTTAGCGGCCTTTGCCCTCATCGCCCAGCGTGAAGGAGGGCGGGTCGCTGGCGGGAAAGGTGTCATCGGCGGCGGCGTCCAGGTCGCTCTCCGACCACACCGTTTCCGTGTTATCCGCCGTATATGCCTTGAAATCCTTCAATAAGCACCACTGCCCCTGGCTCTTGGCCAACGACTCTGGTTTCACCCAAAAGTGGCGTCCGTAGGGTGTACGTATCTCGGCATTTTGGCGCTCACTAATGTTGACCACCTGCCCAACTAACAAGCCGTGGTGATCGACTATTTTTGCGTCTTTCAAAGTATCGTCTGCCATCCTAGCGTCCTCTTCGTATTCCTGATCCGGGCACTCTTCAACGTAGTGGCTCTATGCAAACGCCCGCAAGCCGCGCGGACAACTTTAGCTTTTAGCAAGCCAACGCGGGGCGATTAACGCTTTCCCCGTGCGCGGGGTGGCTTGCCACCGGCAGGCTTACCGCTTGGGCGACCACCCTTCACTGAGCCCTTACCCACCCCCTTCGCCACCGGATTACCGCCGGGCCTACCCTTACCTTTCGCAGCTGGTTTGCCAGCGGGTTTTCCTTTGGCACTCGGTTTACCGGGCACGGCCCCTTTGGCCTTGGCGTCTTTACGTGTTTTGTTACCCGCCTTGGCACCGGAGGAAGCGCGCTTGGACACCGGCTTTTTCTCCTTCGTGCTACTCCTACCGCCGCTGTAGTTGGGCCTGGCTGGCTTTTTCTTCTCGGACGCTTTCTTCTCCGGCGCGACGGCTGAGGTTTCGGTGAGGGCGAGGATCGTCTCGATCTCTTTAGGCGTCAAATCACGCCAATCCCCCAGCGCCAGCCCTTTCAGCGACACGTTCATGATGCGGGTGCGTACCAACTGCGTCACCTCATAGCCAAAGTATTCGCACATTCGGCGAATTTGTCGGTTGAGGCCCTGCACTAGCGTGATATTGAAAACGAACGTGGACTCTTTGACCACTCGACACTTTTTGGTCATCTGCCCCAGAATCGGTACGCCGCCCTGCATACCCGTAATGAACTCATCGGTGATCGGCTTATTCACCGTTACCACGTACTCTTTTTCGTGGTTGTTGTTAGCGCGCAGGATCTTATTGACCAAGTCGCCGTTGTTGGTGAGAAAAATCAGCCCTTGAGAATCTTTATCCAAGCGGCCGATCGGAAAAATGCGTGTGCCGTGCTTCACGAAATCAACGATGTTGTCCTTTTCTGCCGACTCCGTGGTGCTCACGATACCCACCGGTTTGTTCAAGGCGATGAGAACGAGGTCCTCTTCCTCTTGCGGCTCGATCTCCTGGCCATTGACCTTTACCCGGTCTCCTGGGACCACTTGATCACCGGTGGTGGCGCGGCGTCCGTTGATCCACACATTGCCCTGCTCGACAAAGCGGTCGGCTTCGCGGCGGGAGCAGAGGCCACTTTCGCTGATGTATTTATTGATACGGATCGATGTTCGTAACGACATAAAACGCCATGTAGCTTAAATAAACGTTAAAAAGAGGAGCCGGGCTGCTGGAGAAATTCGATCTCTTCTGGGGTAGAGGGTCTACCCAACAGTGCATTGCGATGCGGGTAGCGCCCAAAGCGGTCAATGATGGCCTTGTGACGTTTTTCGAAATCCAGGTTGTTTTCAAGCCCCGCCTGATCGAACAACTGCAGAGCCACCGTGTGAATCGCCGCCGACTCGCTGTGCATATAGGGCATATAGAGAAAACTGCGCTCCACCGCCGAGAGTGTCTGGTCAGCCCCATTGGCCACTGCTTCCTGGGCAAGCCCAAGCGCAAGCGCGTCGTTGGCAAAGGCTCGCGCCTCGTTGCGGTAAATGTTGCGTGAGAACTGATCCAGCACGATGATCTCCGCTAGCCGACCCTGAGCCGTGCGACGCCACTCGAAACACTCGCATGCAGCCGCCCGCGCCAGCACGTCGCTGAATCGTTCGGCTATCTGGCGATCCATGTTGTCGTCTTTTTTAAACCACTGTGCGGGCGTCAGTTCCTGAAACCAGAAGGCCAATACAGCCTGAGCGTCTACAGTCATGTCCCTGTCTCCAACGCTGAACGTAAAGAAAAGCGCCGCCACCTAGCGGTAGCGGCGCAGGTAGGCAGCTATTAGCTTAGCCCGTGTTACGCAGGCCAGCCGCAATGCCAGCCATGGTGACCATCAGTGCGCGGGAGAGATCTGGGCTAATCGCCCCATCGGCATCGCGGTTACGCTGCAAAAGCTCCGCTTGGAGGCCATGCAGCGGGTCGATGTAGGGGTTGCGTACATCGATCGCTTGACGGATCAGCGGCGTGTTCTCCAACAGTTTTTCCTGCTGCAGAATATCCAGCACGACATCTTCCAGACGTTCGAAGCGTTCGCGGAGTTTCTTGCCCAGCGCTTTCAGCGAGGGCTCGTCCACCAAGCGGTGCTCGTAGTAAGCGGCAATGGCGACATCAGCCTTGGCCAGCAGCATTTCCAACATGTCGAGATAAGTGCCGAAGAACGGCCATTGGGTGCGCATTTCTTGCAACACTTCGCGGCCGCCGGGCTGCTCCACGCGTCGGGAAAAAGCCTCACCGCTGCCCAACCAAGCGGGTAACATTAGGCGGATCTGTGTCCAGGCGAAAATCCATGGGATGGCACGCAGCGTTTCCACCCCGCCGTCCTGGCGACGCTTGGTAGGTCGCGAACCAAGCGGCAGCCTGCCCAGCGCACCCTCCGGCGTCACCGCACGGAAATAGGGCACGAAATCAGGATCTTCGCGAACCACGCCAACGTAAGCAGCATGAGCAACACTGGCCAGCTGATCCATCTCTTCGCGCCAGTGCGGCTCGGGTGCCGGAGGTGGCAGCAGAGTGGCTTCCAGCACTGCACAGGCATAAATTTCCATGGAGCGCAGGGCGATATCCGGCTGGCCGAACTTAAAGCGAATCATCTCGCCCTGCTCGGTCACGCGCAGGCTGCCGTTCACGGAGCCCGGCGGCTGGGAGAGAATCGCCGCATGGGCCGGGCCGCCCCCGCGGCCCACGGTGCCGCCGCGGCCGTGGAACAGCGTCAGATCAACACCGTGCTTGTCGCACACGTTGACCAGCGCTTCCTGGGCACGGTATTGCGCCCAGGCAGCGGCCAATTGCCCCGCATCTTTGGCGGAGTCCGAGTAGCCGATCATCACCTCTTGGCGGTCTTTAGCCAACGCGCGATAGCCCGGCAATGCCAGTAGTTTGTCGATCACATCGCCCGCGTGGTCCAGGTCGTTCAAGGTTTCGAACAGCGGTGCAATGGGCAACGAGACTTGTCCCCCTACTTCCTTCATCAGCAGCGCCACGGTGAGCACATCGGATGGTTCGGCGGCCATCGAGATAATGTAGGTGCCGAGCGCTTCTGCATGCTCCTGGGCGATCACCTTGAAGGTGTCAATGACCTCACGGGACTCCGCCGAACACTCCCAGCGACGCGGGATCAGCGGACGACGGGAGTCAAGCTCCGCTAGTAAAAACTCCTGGCGCTGGGTTTCGCTCCACTCCTGATAATGACCTAGCCCCAGGGAACTGGTGAGTTCTTCCATCACTTGGGCGTGGCGGCTGGCTTCCTGACGAAGGTCAAGCTTGGTCAGCGTTACACCGAACACGGCCACGCGGCGCAGTGTATCCAACAGCGCGCCGTTGGCGATGGTATCCAGCCCCACGTCGCAGAGCGAGCGATAGCAGGCCAGCAGCGGCGCATAAATCTGGTCGCGGGTCTCGATGATCGGCCCGCCGTCATAGTTACGGCCATCGAGCTGCGCTTTCGCCCAGTCGCGGGTGGCCTCCATTTTGGTGAGCAGCCGTTTCAAAAGCTCGCGGTAAGGCTCCGCCACGTCGCCCACTTCGGCTTTGAGGGCGCTGTTGGCTTTCCACATGGAGAGCTCGGTCTTGAGCTGTTCCAAATCACGCAAGTAGAGGTCCGCCGCCATCCAGCGGCCTAGCAGCAGCACTTCCTGGGTCACTTTGGCGGTGACATTCGGATTGCCGTCACGGTCGCCGCCCATCCAGGAAGCGTAGCGGATCGGCGCGGCATCCAGCGGCAGGCGTTCGCCTGCGGTGTCCAGCAGCAGGTTATCCAGGTCGCGATGAAAATCCGGTACGGCCTGCCACAGTGAGTTCTCGATGACGGCAAAGCCCCACTTCGCTTCGTCTACCGGCGTGGGGCGTTCGTGGCGAATCTCGTCGGTATGCCACGCCTGGCTGATCAGCTCTTCCAAGCGGCCTTGGGCGCGGGCACCGCGCTCGGGGTAATCCTCGGAGCTTTCGATCGCAGTCAAGCACTCATCGATCGCATCGTATTTTTGGATCAGCGTACGACGGATGACCTCGGTGGGGTGCGCGGTCAGTACGAGCTCGACACGCATATTAGCCAGGGTTTCCACCAGCTTGCGGGGCGAGTTACCGGCCTGCTGAGCGCGCCCCAAGAGCTCCCCTAGCGCGGGCTGCGAACCGGGTTTGTAATCCTCCACCCGACGGAACCGTGCCCGGTAGTGCTGCTCGGCGATATTGGCCAAATTCAAGAACTGGTTGAATGCGCGGGTCACCGGGAGCAGGTCCCGCTCGGGTAGCTGACGCAAATACTCGATGAGCTGGCGCTGTTGAAGCGAGTCGCCCTGGCGACCGCGCTTGGCGTGGGCACGAATGGTTTCAATCTTATCGACAAACGACTGGCCTAAGTCATCGGCGATGGTACGCCCAAGACTGTCCCCCAGAATACGCACGTTATCGCGCAGTGATTCGTGTAGATCATGACTCATTGGCGTGGCCTCCTTGCGGGGTCGCGTTGATAGGTTGTGACATTAGTGTTGTTCTTGTGCTTTCGCGGCTTGCCAGTGACTTTCCATCTCATCCAGCGAGGCCTCGTTCAGAGGGCGCTCTGATTCAGCAAGCGCGCGCTCGACAAAGCGAAAGCGACGTTCGAATTTTGCATTGGTACGGCGC
Organism: Vreelandella piezotolerans; assembly: GCF_012427705.1. Lineage (NCBI taxonomy): Bacteria > Pseudomonadati > Pseudomonadota > Gammaproteobacteria > Oceanospirillales > Halomonadaceae > Vreelandella > Vreelandella piezotolerans. Next base: position 2,212,066 of record NZ_CP048602.1, read on the forward strand.
AAGCACTGTTCGGGATCGGTACCCAACGTGCGCGCCAAATTGGTGACGGCAAACAGCAGGTCGCCGACCTCTTCCTGGGCGTGCTGTCGATCCCCCGCCGCCAGCGCCTCTTCGACTTCCTCCAGTTCCTCGCGAATTTTGGCCAGTACTCCCTCGGCATTCGGCCAATCAAAGCCTACGCGGGCGGCCCGCTTCGAGAGCTTGGCGGCGCGGCTTAACGCAGGCAGCGTTCGGGGCACATCGTCCAGCACCGAAGGAGGTTGCGTAGCACGCTCGGCGCGTTCGTCGGCTTTGAGCGCTTCCCAGCGGCTATTCACCTGCTGGGTCTTTACTTCATCGGCACTCACGCCGGTCGGGCGGCGTGACGCCAGCGTGCCGTCTGGGAACACATGGGGATGACGGCGCAGCATCTTGGCGGTCAGCGTATCGACGATATCGTGAAAATCGAAGCGCTGCTCTTCTGCGCCAAATTGGGCGTAGTAGACCACTTGAAAAAGCAGGTCGCCGAGCTCGCCGGGCAGTTCGTCGAAGGCGCGACGCTCGATGGCGTCGGCCACTTCGTAAGCCTCTTCCAGCGTGTGGGGCACGATGCTGTCCCAATCCTGCTTGATGTCCCATGGACAGCCCTGCTCCCGATCGCGCAGCACGGCCATTAGGGTGAGCAAATCCTCCAGGGTATGACGCATCAGGCCCCTCCTTTACGGGCACTTTTCTCGGGATCGGCGTTACGCAAACGGCGCACTTCGGTGACATTGGGCAGTTGTTGGATACGTGAAAAGAGTCTGCCGAGCGACTCCAGCCCGTCCACTTCCAGGGTAATCCGCAGTCGGGCGATGCCCTCGTCGGTATCCGTGAGCGTGTTGACCGCTAGCACATTGACCTTTTCATTACCCAAGAGACCGGTCACATCGCGCAGCAGGCCGGAGCGGTCCCAGGCTTGAATCTCGATGGTCACCGGGTAGCGGGTGTGTGCCCGCTCGCCCCACTCCACTTCGATAATGCGCTGGGGCTCTTCCATGCGCAATTGGAGAATGTTGGGACAGTCCTGGCGGTGCACGGTGACGCCACGCCCCTGGGTAATGAAGCCGACGATCGGCTCGCCGGGCACAGGGCGGCAACAGTTGGCCATGCTGGTTTTCAGGTTGCCCACGCCCAGCACGGTGATGTCGCTTTGGGTCGCCTTGCTGGGCTGGCGGCGGGGTTTGGCTAGCAGGCGATCGAGCTGCTCTTGGTCGTCGGTTTCACCAAACAGTTGCTGCGCCTGATGCAGCACTTGACCGATACGTAGGTCGCCCGCGCCCAACGCCGCGTACATGTCGTCGGCATTTTGGTAGTTGACGGCTTTGACGAGCTTGGCCAGATCCAGCCCTTCCACATCCAGACGCCGCATTTCGCGCTCAAAGAGCGTGCGCCCTTCGTCCAAATTCTGGTCACGGGCCTGATGCTTGAACCACGCTTGAATCTTGGCACGCGCTCGCGACGTGCGTACATAGCCAAGACTGGGATTGAGCCAATCGCGGCTGGGGCCACCTTTGGTGGCGGTCAAAATCTCGATCTGCTGGCCCGTCTTGAGTTTGTAGGTCAGAGGCACGATACGCCCATTGACCTTGGCTCCCCGGCAAAGATGGCCAATCTCGGTGTGAACCCGATAAGCAAAGTCGATGGGTGTCGCGATGCGCGGTAGGTCGATGACGTGCCCATCTGGCGTGAACACGTAAATGCGGTCTGGGGCAACATCGCTGGAGAGTCCTTCGCGCAGGTCGCCAAATCCGCCCACTTCGTCCTGCCACTCCAATACTTGGCGCAGCCAAGCGATCTTATCCTCGTAACTGCGACTTTTAGCGTTGGTGTCGTGGCCTTTATAGCGCCAGTGGGCACACACGCCCAGCTCGGCTTCATCGTGCATGGAGAAGGTGCGAATCTGTATTTCCAGCACCTTGTTATCCGGCCCCATGACGGCCGTATGCAGCGATTGATAGCCGTTTTTCTTGGGGTTGGCGATATAGTCGTCGAACTCGTTGGGCACATGGTGCCAGCGAGAGTGGACGATACCCAGTACGGTGTAGCAGTCGGTGACTTCAGGCACCAAAATACGCACGGCGCGTACGTCGTGTACCTGGGAAAAATCGATCCGCTTGCGCTTCATTTTGCGCCAAATGGAGTAGATATGCTTAGCTCGCCCGCTCACGTCGTAGCGGTGAATATGCTGAGCCTCCATCAAGCCTTTAAGGGTTTCCACCACGTCGTGAATGTATCGGTCGCGATCCAAGCGCTTTTCCGCCAAGAGTTTGGCGATGGCCTTGTAATCCTCTTCATGTAGATAACGGAACGACAGGTCTTCAAGCTCCCACTTGATCTGACCAATGCCCAGTCGGTGAGCCAGCGGCGCATAGATATCGGCCACTTCCCGCGCAACTTGCAGGCATTTATCACGGGGCGCATCTTTGACTTGACGTAGCGCACAGGTACGCTCGGCAATTTTGATCAGCGCAACGCGTACGTCACCGACCATGTTCACCAGCATTTTGCGCAGGTTTTCCTGCTGGTTGTGCTGGCTCATGCCATGGTTAGGTGCCAATGGGTAGCTGATGGCGGCCATTTGCAGCACACCGTCGATCAGCTTGGCGACCTCCTCTCCAAAGCGCTTGCTGACACCTTCTAAACTCAACAGCCCTTCCCGCACGGCGCGGTAGAGAACGGCGGCTTCCAGCGTGGCCTGATCGAGTTTGAGATCGGCGAGGATATCCGCCATCTCGAGGCCCATACGGAAGCTAGAGCCCGGCGATAGCCACACGCGATGCGTACGCGGTGCTTCTCGCTCCAACTGCTCGGCCAGCTCACAGGCTTCCAATAAGCGTTCGGGTTCGCGTAGGCGCACATCTTCTTGAAGGCGCGTTAACCATTGTTGTATGTCCACCTTTCCGCTTTCTGTCAGCGGTTGGTCTTCACGCACTTTCACCATGACGTTCACTCATCCTTTCTGGGTGACGGCCTCCACACCGCCGCCACCAATGCTTGCTGCAAAGGGCAGACTAGCCCGCGTATTCAAACAGCATCAGCGTTTCCATGTGGGCAGTGTGCAGAAACATATCCGCGACGGCGACGTGCTCGACGCGATAACCTGCATGCACAAGGTGTGCCGCATCCCTGGCTAGCGTAGCCGGATCGCAGGAAACATAGGCAATTTTCGCTACTTTTCGACGCCCTAGCGCTTGGCATACGGCTTCAGCACCGCTGCGCGGCGGGTCGAGTACCACCGCATCGACCGGGTGTTCATCAAGCAGCGCCTTGACTGCCGTCGACTCATTGAGATCCGCCTGCTGGGCACTCACATCCAGTCGATTCAGCTCCGCATTGGCTTTCAAGCGCTCGACCATGGCGGCGCTTCCCTCTACGGCATGCACGCTGGCTCCTGCAGCGGCTATCGGCAGGCTGAAGTTCCCTATCCCGGCAAACAGGTCGAGCAGCCGCCCTCCTTGTCCAGGCGCCAACCATGCTATCACCTGCGCCACCATCTTTTGGTTGACTTCGGCATTTACTTGTAAAAAATCGCCGGGGGCAAACGTCAGCACCAGTTCGTCAGCGGTCTGTGAGTCAGTCACGCCCAATGCGCTCAATGAATAGCGCTCTTCTAGTGCAGGTGCCTCACCATACCAGTGCAGCGAGGGTGACTCCCGGCCCAGCCATATGCCAAAACGCACGTGGTGTTGATCTGCAAAGGATTGCCAGCGCCCCCTATCTTGAGGCTGCTCTTTAAGCTGTCGCACCAGCACTACCGTGGCCTTAGGGGTCGAGAGCAATTCGATATGGCCGATGGAGCGCGGTGCATCCAACTCGATAAGCAGCTGTTTTAACGGGTCTAGTAGCGCCTGTAGCGACGGCACCAACACATGGCAGTGTTCGATATCGACCAACCGATGGCTATTGGCTGCTCTAAATCCCAGGCGCACGTTACCCTGACCATCGACCTTGACGCCTAGACGAGCCCGTCGGCGATAGTGTTCGGACTGCCCGTTAATGGGCGTCACTGCCGATAGCCTCACGCCTTGACGGGCCATCAGTTCACTAACGACCTCACGCTTATGGGCACGCTGTGCATCGAGCGCTAGGTGCTGCAAATCACATCCGCCACAGTGGCCGAAATGCGCGCACGGCGGCTCTACACGCTGGGGAGAGCGGGTTACTAACGTTTTGACGTGCGCTTCGTCGAAGCGCTTGCGCGTGACATGTACCGCCACCTCGACCTGCTCTCCAGGCAGCGCCCGATCGACGAACACGGTTTTACCGTCCGGGTGATGGGCCACGCCACGCCCATCATGGGCCAAACGCTCGATCGACAGCGGCGCGCCGACATCGATGCCGATAGGCTGCTTGGTCGGCACGCCGTTGCTATAAGGTTGGCGGGCCAACCCAGAGTGGCCCGAGGCGGGCCGTGGTGGCCGCCGCTTACCCAACATAGCCATCTATACCTCCGGGGCGAACAGGCCCGTGGAGAGATAGCGATCGCCTCGGTCACACACAATGAACACGATGACCGCATTTTCGGTTTGCTCGGCAATACGCAGGGCGCCTGCCAAGCTGCCACCCGATGACACGCCCGCCAAAATGCCCTCTTCACGGGCCAAACGGCGCATGTGTGTCTCGGCTTCCTGCTGACTGATATCGAGTGTGATATCCACCCGCGGCGCTTCGAATATGGCGGGCAGATACTCCTGTGGCCAGCGGCGGATGCCTGGAATACTGGCCCCATCGGCGGGCTGTAAACCGACGATTTGAATCGCACTATTCTGCTCTTTCAGGTAGCGCGACACGCCCATGATCGTTCCGGTGGTTCCCATTGAACTCACGAAGTGGGTTACCTCTCCGCCCGTTTGCCGCCACACTTCCGGCCCGGTGGTACGGTAATGCGCCAGCGGGTTATCCGGGTTGGCAAACTGGTTCAGTGGTTTGCCTTCTCCCCGAGCGATCATGGCGTCAGCGATGTCCCGCGCTTCTTCCATACCGCCCTCTTTACTGGCCGTGATCAGCTTGGCGCCGTAAGCGGCCATGGCCTGCTTGCGCTCGGCGGAGGCGTTTTCCGGCATGACCAACGTCATGTTGTACCCTTTGATGGCCGCTGCCATAGCAAGTGCAATGCCGGTATTTCCAGAGGTCGCTTCGATGAGCGTATCTCCCGGCGAGATCTCACCGCGGGCTTCGGCTTCGCTGAGCATGGAAAGCGCCGGGCGGTCCTTGACCGAGCCGGCCGGGTTATTCCCCTCCAGCTTGGCCAATAGCGTGTTGTTCTTTCCAGCACTGATGCGCTTAAGGCGCACCAAGGGCGTATTGCCCACCACCTCTTCGAGCGTGGGATAATTCATCGGACACTCCTTATCGTAACCGTTATGCTGCATTATATCGGTGCTGCCTGTGAGTGGACAGGCAACCTTCCAGATTCGACGAGCTTCTTTCATGTCATTAAATACGCGCCTGCTGTTCGCTCTGCTTGGTTTCCCTCTGCTTGTCTATGCCGTCATGGCCGTTCTGCTGGTCCTGCAAAATGAACATACCGGTAGAAGCGTGCTCGAAGATCGGTTGACCAGCGCTGGAGAATTGTTAGCTCCCAGCCTTGGGGCTGCCATGGCCGATGGCGACTTGCCACGACTGGAAGCGTTGGCCCGTCAGTTGTTGGAGCACCGTGGTCTAAGAGCGGTGACACTGTTCGACGAGCAGGGCAACCGCTTGTTGGTACTGGGCCGTTCGATGCCGCCTCCGCCGCGCCTGAACGCGCCCGACGTGACCGTCATCGCCAAAGAGGAAGACACGTGGCGCCTACAGGTACCGATCACCAGTCAGGCGGTGGGTGGGACCAGCCTTGTTACCAACGGCTGGTTGGAAGCCGAGATGGATATCCGCGCACTAACGCTCGAGCGCTACCGTTTGATCGCCAGCTTGAGCCTCGGTGGCATGCTGCTCGGCCTGCTGCTATTCCTGGCGGCCTTTGCCATCAGCCGCTACGCCAGCCGACCTATCGAAGAGGCCAACCAAGCCTTATATCGCTTGTCCCGTGGCGATTACAGCCTCGTGATGTCCCACGCCAAGCCCACCGAATTCAAGCAGCTAGCCAAACACATCAATCGACTGGCCGAGCATTTCCAACAGGCTCAACGAGATATGCAGAGTCAAATCGAGCAGGCGACCAGCGAGCTGCAAGAGTCGATGGAAACCATCGAAGAGCAGAACATCAAGCTAGACCTCGCCCACCGCAGCGCACTTCGGGCCAACGCGGTCAAATCCGAATTTCTAGCCAATATGAGTCATGAAATCCGCACGCCGCTCAATGGCATCGTGGGTTTCTGCCGCCTACTCGGGCGCTCTTCGCTGGATAGCCGTCAAAAAGAGTGGCTAGAACACGTTCGTCGCGCCTGCGACAACCTGCTCATGCTGGTGAACGATGTCTTGGACTTCTCCAAACTGGAAGCCGACCGGCTTACGCTGGAAGAGGTGGACGTCGATATCGTTGCTTTAGTGGATGAGATCATAGGCCTACATGCCCCCGAAGCGCAGCGCAAGCAGCTCCATTTGGTCGCCATGGTGTACGACGACGTGCCCACGCCGCTTTGTGGCGATCCGCTGCGCATTCATCAGGTGCTCAACAACTTGCTAGGCAATGCGATCAAGTTCACCACCGAGGGGGAGGTGATCGTTCGCGTGATGCTAGAGAACCAAGAGGGGCAGCATGTCGTGCTGCACATTAGCGTCAGCGATACGGGCATCGGGCTGAGCGAAGAGCATCAGCAGCAGCTCTTTAGTGCCTTCTCCCAGGCAGAGCCCAGCCATTCGCGTCAATTTGGCGGCACCGGTCTTGGGCTGACCATCTGCCGCCAACTCATTCAACGAATGGGCGGTGAAATCACCGTCGATAGTGAACTCGGCAAAGGCTCGACGTTCTCTTTCACTCTGCCGCTGTTGGCGCATCTTGCCGATGAACGCCCTCCAGAATTGACCCTGGATGGCCCGATCATTCGACTTCACGAGCCGCACCTTCCTACCCGCAACGTGCTCGAGCACCTGTTAGAGCGCTGGGGAGCGCGTCCTGTCTCGTTCATCGATGCAGGCAATGAGGCACTGCTGATTCTCTGCCTCTCGGCTGAGGATTTTAACGACGAGCGAAAAGGCTACTGGCAGTCGGTCATTGAGCAGACGCCTTGTCCGGTACTGGTGCTGGCCAATACCACCAGCTTCGATCTACCCACCTGGGAGCTTCCCCACGGTGGTGAGATGCTGTGCAAGCCATTTACCCGAGCGCAACTGGCCACCACGCTACGCCACCTCTTGCAGCCACAGGCACAGACAGCACCCAGCGCCAACGTTTCTAAACCGCTACCGGCCCCGCGCTTGACGATTCTGATCGTCGACGATAATGCGCCCAATCGCGAGCTGCTCAAAGCGATGCTGGAGAGCGATACCCTGCAAATCGCACTCGCCGAGAGCGGCCATGAGGCGTTAGAGTTTGCCAAACATGCCACCGCTGACATGGTGCTCATGGACATTCGAATGCCCGGCATGGATGGCATTCAAACGACCCAAGCCTTGCGACGTATCAACAATAGCTGGGCACGCTGCCCCATCATTGCGGTGACGGCCCACGTGTTGAGCGCGGAACGCCAGCAGTGGCTGTCCGAGGGGTTGGACGACGTCATGGTCAAGCCCATCGACGATGTTCAGCTACAGCAGCTGCTCCAGCGCTTTTTAGGGGTGGCAGCCAAGCCTGCGTCGACAGAGCCCACTCGCGCCTTGCAAGCCCCTATCGAACCCTCAAGCTCGCTGCCTGCCGTCGACCTGACGCTGGGTGCCCGACTGGCCGGTGGCAAAGAAACGCTGGCCAAGCAGCAGTTGGTACGGCTCATCGATAGCCTGCCCGAAAGCGAGCGACACATCCGTCGTGCGTTTGCAGCGGAGGATTTGACGACACTACTGGATTGGGTACACGGCTTGAATGGCGCTAGCCGATATTGCGGTGCGCCGGAGCTTGCGCTACTGGTAGAAACACTGGAAACGCGGCTGCGCACCAGCGGACTGCGGCATGTGGAAACGCTGCTGGACGAGCTCTACACCGCCATGGAAAGACTCAGCCAGGAGCGCGCTGCGCTGGTCGAAAAGTGATGACCGACGTCATCGCTCCAGTACGACAAAAGCAACGGCATAATCGGCTTCATCGCTTAAGGTAATGTGGGCGGCGGTGGCGCCGCTTTCGAGAAATCGGCGCTGCGCTTCACCGCTGAGCTTGAGGCTCGGCTTACCCAGTGCATCGTTGAGCACCTGTATCTCGCCCCACTGCATGCCCTGGCGGAGCCCTAGCCCAAGCGCCTTAACGAAAGCCTCCTTGGCCGCAAAGCGTTTTGCCAAATAAGCCGTCGCCTGCCCCTTCGACTGCCATGCACGCTGCTCGTCTGGCCCTAAGATGCGCTGCGCAAAACGAGGACCGTGACGCGTCACGGCCTGACGAAAGCGTTCAACCCGAGCAATGTCCGAGCCAATTCCGACGATCATATCAATGACTGCAGCAGTGGTGACCATCGCCGTGATCATGGTCATGTTCGTGGGCGTCCAGGGCGGCCATCAAGCCCGCTTCCTGACCCGCGATGATCAAACGCTTCATCTCTTGAATGGCTTCCTTCAAACCAACGAAGAGCGCTCGGGCAATGATGGCATGACCGATATTGAGCTCGTTGACGCCGGGCAGTGCGGCAATCGCTTCCGCATTGTGGTAATGCAGACCGTGTCCGGCATTGACCACCAAGCCTAGTGAAACCGCGTACACCGCCGCCGCGCTGAGGCGATCATACTCGGCGTTGGCCTCGGCACTGCCCGGCTTGGCGTCGGCGTAAGCGCCAGTGTGTAGCTCGATGGTGGGCGCACCGGCACGATGGGCAGCATCGATCTGTGATTCGTCGGGGTCGATGAATAGCGACACGTCACACCCCGCCGCCGCTAAGCGCTGGCAGGCGCTAGCGATCTGCTCGAAGCCGCCAACCACATCCAGGCCGCCTTCGGTGGTGAGCTCTTCGCGCTTTTCAGGCACTAAACACACGTGTGCCGGGCGTACCTCTTCTGCCAGCGCCAGCATTTCTTCGGTGACGGCCATTTCCAGGTTCATGCGCGTATTGAGCACCTCGGCCAAAAGCCGCACGTCGCGGGGCTGAATATGGCGACGGTCTTCGCGCAAATGAACGGTAATGCCATCGGCTCCTGCCTCCTCGGCCAGCAGCGCTGCCTGCACCGGGTCGGGATAGCGTGTACCACGCGCCTGACGCAGCGTGGCGATATGATCGATGTTTACGCCGAGTAAAATCCGTGGGGGGTGCATGCAGAGACTCCAATCAATCAACAGCGATAGAACACTATCGCGATCAGTGGTAACGGTGGCTCAAGAGCGATGACGGCGGCGAGCCAAATCCAGCATCAATTCACGGGAACGCAGCGCGGTAGTTCCTAAGTGAGGAGCCAGCGCTGCCCGCATGACCGCTTTCAATGCATTGGCCAGGCCCGCTGGCTGCCAATCACCCTGTTCGATTAAGCGAAGGGTACGTCCTTCGATGCCTTGAGGTGCGGCAACGAACGCGCGAGTGTCGGCTTCGAAACGGTAGCGCTGATGTGGGTCCAGCGCACCTCCCTCTGGGGTGCTAAAGCGCGGCGTGGCCTCGAGCACGTCCAGAAGCGCCCATTCGTACCGCCTGAGCGCCAGACCGCGCTCGGCGGGCACTGGCAGTGCCTCCAGCAGCGCGCTGTAAAAAGCAAACACTTCGGTCGCCGCGAGTTCAAGGGGCAGCAAGCGAGTGGCAATTTCGTTTGCGTACAGGCCACATAGCAGCCCCTCGCCGGCCAGCAACGCGGTGTGCCCACGCGACTCCATCAACGTCAGTCGCTTCAGCTCTCGTTCGCCGCGCCAGGAGACGAACAGCGGGGTAAAGGGTTGCAGCCGCTGACGAGATTTCGAGCCGGGCCGCTGCCCCCCGTGAGCTACCGCACGGATGCGGCCATGGTCGAGTGTCAATAGATCGACTAGCGCGCTGGTTTCACGGTAGGCACGGCGGTGAAGCAAAAACGCAGGCTCGGCGGTCATGGAGCCACTCAATCGAGATCGTAACCCAGGCTCTTCAGCGCCCGTTCGTCATCCGACCAGCCACGCTTCACCTTCACCCAGAGATTCAGCATCACTTTCGTCCCCAGCGCACGCTCCATGTCCAGGCGCGCCTCGCGGCCAATGCTCTTGATTCGGTCGCCGTTCTCGCCAATCAAAATCACCTTCTGCCCCTGACGCTCTACCAGAATCAGCGCGCTGATATGCGTGACCCGCTCGGTCTCGCGGAACTCTTCGATCTCGACCGTCATCTGGTAGGGCAGCTCGTCGCCGAGCTGACGCATGACTTTTTCACGCACTAGTTCAGCCGCCATGAAACGCAGGCTTTTATCGGTGATCTGGTCTTCCGGGAAGAAATGGATACTCTCGGGCAGGTGCTTGGCGACTTCCTCTTCCAGGGTCTCTACTTGAGTGCCATGCTTGGCAGAAATGGGTACCACGGCGGCAAATTCACGGCGTGCGCCCACATCGGCCAGCCAAGGCAGCAGATCGCCTTTGTCTTGAAGACGGTCGACCTTGTTGACCGCGAGAATGACCGGCGCCTTCACGTGCTCTAGACGCTTCAGTACGGCTTGGTCTTCGTCTGTCCAACGGGTGCGGTCGATGATGAACACCACGCAGTCGACATCGCGCAGTGCTTGGGTCGCCGCTTGGTTCATGAAGCGGTTGATAGCCTTGTTACGATCCTTGGACATGATGTGCATGCCCGGCGTGTCGACATAGATGAACTGCGTATCGTCGACGGTTTTGATACCCATCACTTGGTGGCGCGTGGTTTGCGGTCGCCGAGAAGTGATCGAGATTTTTTGCCCCAGAATCCGATTCATGAGGGTTGACTTGCCTACGTTGGGACGGCCAACGATGGCCACGAAGCCGCAGGTTTGGCTCATGATTTGTCTCCAGGGGGTTGCTCGAGATAGGACAATGCTTCTTCCGCAGCCTGCTGTTCGGCATGGCGGCGGCTGGGGCCTTTACCCGTGGTATGCTCGCTTAAAAGCTCGATGTAGCACTCCACGGTAAAGGTCTGGGCATGCGCCTCACCCTTTACAGAGACCACTTCATAACGTGGCAGCGCCGCTTGGCGCGACTGCAAAAACTCTTGTAAGCGTGTTTTGGGATCTTTCTGAGTATCTTGCAGCGAGATGTTTTCCAGGCGGTCGGCGTACCATGCGAGTACGCGCTCGCGCACGGCATCCATTCCAGCGTCTAGATAAATCGCGCCAATCACGGCTTCTACAGCATCCGCTAGAATCGATTCACGGCGATGGCCGCCGCTCTTCATTTCTCCCGACCCCAGCCTCAAGCACTCGCCAAAGGCCATTTCTCGGGCCAGCTCCGCTAGGGTTTGGCCCTTGACCAAGCGGGCGCGCAAACGCGAGAGCTGCCCTTCCCGCGCCTGGGGAAAGCGCTGAAACAGCGCTTCGGCAATCACGAAATTGACGATGGAGTCACCCAGAAATTCCAGGCGCTCATTGTTGCGACCACCGTAGCTTCGATGAGTCATGGCCAGTTCCAAAAGCGTTGGGTCGCCAAAGGTATGGCCGATTCGTCGGCAAAAAGCGGTTAAGGAATTACTCACAGTGCTCCTACGTCATTGACGTTAACTAAGACAACCACACTTACGATTTGAAAACGGTACTGCTTCATTCGATACGCCGTATGCTGGTAAAGCTAGGTAGCCCGCCATCCCAATGCATCCACACGGCAAAGGCGCGACCGACGATGTTCTCTTCCGGCACGAAGCCCCAGTAGCGGCTATCGTTGGAGTGGTCGCGGTTATCGCCCATCATGAAATAGTGGCCTTGCGGTACGACCACTTCACGCATTTGCGGGCCTGGATCACGGGGATTGTTATAGATGAAGTGACTCACGTCACCCAACTCCTCCTCCAGCAACAGCTGCTGAGGGGAAAGCATCGGCCCCTCTTCGATCAATGCCTTACTGACCGGCTCGCCATTGACATAGAGCTGCTTACCTTCATAGCGAATACGGTCGCCGGGCAGCCCCACCACGCGTTTGATGAAGTTCACCGATGGCTCTTCAGGAAAACGGAACACCATGACATCGCCCCGCTCGGGATCGTCTACTTCCAAAAAACGATGATGAACGACCGGTAAACGTAGGCCGTAGGCGAATTTATTGACGAGAATGAAATCGCCGACTTCCAACGTGGGCTTCATGGAGCCAGAGGGAATTTGAAATGGCTCGATGATGAAGCTGCGCACCACCAGCACCACCAACAGCACCGGAAAGAAAGAACGCGAGTAGTCGACCGGCCAAGGCTCTTTTAAGAGCTTCTCCCGCGTCGGCGCATCCAGCCCTTCCATGGTGGCTGACTCTGCTTTTGCCACGCGCTCACGGCGCTTAGGCCGAAGCACCAGCACATCCAACAGATAAATGGCCCCTGAGAGCGCGACCGCAAGTACCAATAACAGTGAAAAATCCATGTGGGGTTCGTATCCCTAGTCGTTTACCTTGAGCACAGCAAGGAAGGCATCCTGGGGAATTTCGACACGCCCCACCTGTTTCATCCGCTTCTTACCGGCTTTCTGTTTTTCGAGCAGCTTTTTCTTACGGCTGACGTCGCCGCCGTAACATTTCGCCGTGACGTTTTTACGTAGCGCTTTTACCGTCGAGCGGGCCACGACCTGGCCACCAATCGCTGCCTGAATCGCCACGTCGAACATTTGACGGGGGATCAGCTCTTTCATTTTCTCCACCAGCAAACGGCCGCGGGAGTGAGCATGGTCGCGGTGAATGATGACCGCCAGCGCATCGACTTTGTCACCGTTGATCAGCACATCCAAGCGCACGAGTTTTGCCGCCTCGAAGCGCTCGAAGTTGTACTCGAGCGACGCATAGCCACGCGAGATGGATTTTAAACGGTCAAAGAAATCCATGACTACTTCCGACATGGGCAGCTCGTAGGTGAGCTGGATCTGGTTACCCAGAAACTGCATGTCGAGCTGGGTGCCGCGGCGCTGTTCACACTCGGCGATCACGTTGCCAACGAACTCCTGAGGCACCAGAATGCTGGCCCGCACGATAGGCTCACGCATCTGCTCGACATCGGCCATATCGGGTAGCTTGGAGGGGTTGGAGACGTACTGAATGTCGCCGTTCTTCATGGCGAGCTCGTAAACCACCGTCGGCGCCGTGGTGAGCAGATCTAGATCGTACTCGCGCTCCAGACGCTCTTGGATGATCTCCATGTGCAGCGTACCAAGGAAGCCCACCCGGAAACCAAAGCCCAGCGCATCGGAGTTCTCCGGCTCGTACTCGAGAGAGGCATCATTGAGGGCCAGCTTTTCCAAGGCATCGCGGAAATCTTCGTAATCGTCGGCGCTGACCGGGAACATACCGGCGTAGACCTGCGGCTTCACTTTTTGAAAGCCCGGCAAACGTGGTACGTCTGGTGTCTTGGTATGGGTAATGGTATCCCCCACCGGAGCGCCGTGAATCTCTTTGATACCGGCCACGATGAAGCCGACCTCACCGGCGCGCAGAATGTTGGTCTCTTTGCGCAGCGGTGTGAAGATGCCTACTTCGGTGGCGTTCCAGTCGCGTCCGGTCGACTTGATACGGATCTTATCGCCTTTGCGCAGCGTGCCGTCGAATAAGCGCACCAGCGAGACGACGCCCAGATAGTTATCGAACCAAGAGTCGATGATCAGCGCTTGCAGGGGCGCTTCGGGATCACCTTTAGGCGGCGGAATGTCTCGCACCAGCCGTTCGAGCAGCTCGTTGATGCCAATACCGCTTTTTGCAGACACTTGGCACGCGTCAGTGGCGTCCAGGCCAATGATTTCCTCTACCTCTTGGGCGACGCGATCCGGGTCGGCCTGCGGCAGATCGATCTTGTTGAGTACGGGTAGTACTTCCAGCCCCTGCTCGATGGCGGTGTAGCAGTTAGCTACCGACTGCGCTTCCACCCCCTGCGCCGCGTCGACGACCAACAGGGCCCCTTCGCAGGCATAGAGCGAACGCGACACTTCGTAGGAGAAGTCGACGTGCCCAGGGGTATCGATGAAGTTGAGCTGGTACACCTGGCCATCGGCAGCGGTGTAGTCCAGCGTGACGGACTGAGCTTTGATGGTGATGCCCCGTTCACGCTCGATATCCATGGAGTCGAGCACTTGCTCTTTCAGCTCACGTTCGGTCAAACCACCACAGGTTTGAATCAGACGATCCGACAGCGTCGATTTACCGTGATCGATGTGGGCAATGATGGAGAAATTGCGAATATGCTTGAGCTTTCCGCTGGAAACGTCATGAGACATCGAGTGTGTTCTACCTTATTGGTGCGCAAGCGTGGGAGTTGCGGCGCTGGGCCGAAGGGCGAAAAAACGGAAACCGCACCACTGCATTGCCAAAGTTCGTCAAAAGATAAGCGCTATTGTAGCGATATGCGCGGGATAGGAACAGCAGTCCGGCGAGAACCGCCGGACTGGAGGGAATTGACGCTTGGGTTAATCGAGGCGAAGGGCAACGAACAGCGAGCGGCCGTCGCGATAGAGACGCACGGGAATCGCTCGGTCGTTCGGTAGCGCTTCGACGATTTGCATCAGCTCGTCCGCCGAAGAGACACTGCGGTGGTCAATACTCACCAAAATGTCGCCAGCACGCAGCCCTGCCTGCGCCGCAACGCTATCCGGTTCGACCTGGCGTACTTCGACGCCGCCACTGATCCCCAAACGCTCACGCGTTGCTTGATCGACTTCGGCAACGGCGACGCCTAACCGCACTTGGTTATCGCTGCCCGATGCCGAGGCGGATGACGCCATATCTGGCCAGCTACCCAGCTCAACGGTTTCCGACACCTGCTCGCCATCTCGCATCAGCGTCAATTCGACATCGTTACCGGGTGCAACGCGACCGATCAGCCGCGGCAAGGTGCTGGAGCGATCCACTTCTTCACCGTTGACTTCGATGATGACGTCACCGGCTTGCAAGCCGCCCTGAGCCGCAGGGCCTTCGGGATCTAAATCGGCAACCAGAGCACCAACCGCTTCGCTCATACCGAAAGACTCGGCTAGATCCTGCGACACCGGCTGGATCATCACGCCCAACCACCCACGATTTACACGGCCATCTTCACGGAGCTGATCTGCCACGTCCATCGCCACGTTGATTGGGATGGCAAACGAGAGGCCCATAAAGCCACCGCTGCGGGTAAAGATTTGCGAATTGATACCGATGACTTCGCCTTCCAGATTAAACAGCGGGCCGCCGGAGTTACCCGGGTTGATGGCCACGTCGGTTTGGATGAACGGTACATAAGCATCACGAGGTAGCGTGCGGTTGATCGCACTGACGATACCCGCCGTCACCGAGTGATCGAAACCAAAGGGAGAACCAATGGCAGCGACCCAAGCCCCCACTTTCAGCTCGTCGGAATCGCCCAAATTGAGCACTGGCAGGTTGTTGGCATCGATTTTCAGCAGTGCCACGTCGGTTTGTGCATCACTACCAATCAATTCAGCGGGTAGTTCACGGCGGTCATTGAGACGCACCAGAATTTCATCGGCGTCCTGCACTACGTGTGCGTTGGTCATCACATAACCATCGGCACTGATGATGAACCCAGAACCAAGCGACTGTCGCTCTTGGCTACGGCTACCGCCTCCACCACCGGGAGGTGTTGGAAAGCTATCGCCAAAGAAGTGGCGGAAAATTTCGGGAATTTCCTGATTGCCAAACCCTTGGAGGGCTGGGCTGCGCTGCACCGTTCGACTGGTGGAAATATTGACGACGCCTGGTGCAGCGTCTTCTACCAACTCAGTGAAATCGGGCAGCGTTTGCGCATAGGCATTTTGGCCGATCAGAAACATCGCGACCAAGCAGAGCCATAGTGTCGAGGGGAGAACCAAGCGCTTCATGCAACAGCTCCTAGTCAAGCAGATACGAAACGAAGGGAGTGCAACTCTTAGCGAGCTACGGAACAACTAACTGACCAAGCGTGGACGGAAGCGTTCCATCCGCTCGCGCAGTAGATATTTAAGGGCCAGTACGCTGCACATCAAGGCGCTAAAGAAGAGCGCTACGCTCAACCATTCGCGCGCATCAAGTAGCGAAGCAGCGCCTGCCACCAATAACGCTAACAGCAAAGGAATGACATAAATCAGAAGCGTTAGATAGTTCAACTGACGCTTGGGTAGCGCAATAGTGACGTCACTGTTCAGAGGATAAGCCGCCGGAAGTGAGGGGCGAGGGGCAGAAGCAAAAACGATAATTCGCTGCTGCTGGCGACGCGCCAAGAGCCCCATCCCGCAACCACGTCCCTCCGCACAGCGCTGGCAAGCACCGCTCAGCGAGACATCAACGATCAGTCCGGTATCGGTGTAACCAGCTACTTTACCTACTCTGAGTAGCGCTCCACATCCAGCGTCCGACATAGTCATCATCGAGGCTCGATACGCACAGATTGCACGACACGCTCCAAGGTAGCCGGCGGAAGCTCACCGATACCAATCAGTTGCCAGCGCTGCTCGCCCTCTGACAGCATCGAAATGGCGGCAGTCGATACGCCTAATCGATGCACGCCCTCTTCGAGCATGGGTTGCTCGACCGGAGTGACGAAGAGGCTCACCGCCGCTAGACCATCACTAAAAACCTGCTGATTCTCTGCTGACTGACCCGGCTCTTGTGGCTGAGCAATAAACCCTTCAGGCAACCAGTCTACTCGCCATGAGAAAGAAGACCGTTCGGTGGTCACGTCGCTGGCAACGTGCCCCTCATAAAGCACAGGAGATTGCAGTTGGGTAATCTGGAAGGTTTCTAACACGCGATCTTGATGGTCACTCAAGACATGCTTGAGTAGCAGTCCCGTTGATTTATCGACCCACCATGCATGCTGGTAGCGCTGCTGGTCTTGTGGCACAAAACGAAGCGCAACTGCGTCACGCCCCGCCACACGGGTGTTTTCTTGCAAAGAGACATCGTAATAAGAAGCGATGTGCTGAGCCCAAGCTTGAGAGGCGCTTAGATCGTTGCCCTCGTTTGGGGTAAAGCGTGCCATGTAGCCTGCAATGGAACGTCTCTCGACACTCACGGACGGTCCATCCAAGTGCTGAACGACCTGCTGGCGCACGCCATCTCGAATACGATGAGAGAGCGCCAACGTTCTGACACCTATCGCATCGATGGTCACGGCTCGGGCCTGAAAATCGTAACAGTGCCCTGCCACCATACTGCGAGCTAACCATGCCAAAGCGGTGTCAGGGGATGATTCGTCGTCAAGCGCCGAACAAACGATGGGCGGCTGCGCATCGGCGAGGGCCAGAGTCGGGATAAGGCCAGCGCCAGCCATACCGAGCGCCAGCGCCACTCCCCAAACGCTTTTCTTAGCAGTCGCCATACCGATCAAACAGCCTCTTTAGAACGATTAAGGTCAACCTTAGCTATCGATTTATCGCTGGCCTAACGGCTCGGTCACTGATGAACGCATCAGCGGCGTCCAGCTATCGCCACCACCAATCGCAGCGCCTTGTGCATGCTGCTCGAGATAGGATTGCAGCATACGAAGTTGATCCACATCGATGGTCGTTGCTTGTTGCGCCATCATGCCCTGGGGTGCCACGGGCGTTGAAAACCCCGTCTCACTGATATTCATCAAACCACTGCTACCCGATTGTCCGCTAATCCGGAATGGGGTTGGCTCGAACATGGGCATGTCTGACGCAACCATCGATGCAGGCTGAGCCGCACTCAAACTCACTGGCTGCACTTGCGTCCCAGGGTTAGACTGCGACGCCACCGTGTTGCCTGTTGGCTGGGCGGTACCGGTCGAGCCATTACCGTTGAAGAACTGAACGCCGGTAATCACCATGAGCGATACGGCAGCCGCCACCCCGGCGCCGCGGGCAAAGGAGATGCCTCCCGTGCGGGCAGGTACAGTCGTAACGTCACTCTCGACGGACGGCGCGGGCTCGTCTTCGAGGCGCACCATGATACCAGCAGAGAGATCAACGCTGACATCCACGCTGCGCTCCCGCTGCATCATGCTGCGCGCTAGGTGGTAGCGACGCCACGTCTCTGCCGCATCGGCATCGTCAGGCAGTGATTTCAACACTCGGCGCAATTCAAGCTCATCACTTTCGTTGTCCATCAATGCTGAAAGTGATTCCCGTGTGTTTTGACTCATACTTCACACCCTCACACTGTGTTAGGAGACGTTCAGCGACCACACGGCTCATGCGTGTTTTAGCCGCAAAACCTCGCAGGCCAAGACCTAATGACTCATTTATCGCTCATGCATGACAGTCAACGGTTCAACTCGAACATGCTAGACAGCCTCTATGACGCTTCACTTGCGAGACAGTTCACTAAAAATACAAAAACGTAAGTATTTGTGACCGCCACCTACATGAACAACCTGGCATACATCACTCATCTCGGCTGTTACGTGCGGTGCTGACCAGCGGACGAATGTGCTCATCCACTGCCTCCCTGGCACGAAAGATACGCGAACGCACGGTGCCTACCGGGCACTGCATGACTTGAGCGATGTCTTCATAGGCCAAACCGTCCAGCTCGCGCAGTGTGATGGCCGTGCGCAGATCATCTGGCAGCTTTTCGATCGCTTCGAAGACGGCGGCTTCCAGTTGGTCGCGGGCAATGGATGCCTCAGGTGATTCGGAATCCGCCAAACGACCGCTTTGATCGACGATTTCAGCATCGACGATATCTAAATCGCTACCGGGCGGTCTGCGACCGCGTGACACTAAATGGTTTTTAGCCGTGTTGATGGCAATACGATACATCCAGGTATAGAACGCGCTTTCCGCTCGAAACTTACCCAGTGCTCGATAGGCTTTAATGAAAGCTTCCTGCGCAACGTCCTGCACTTCTGCGTGGTCATGCACGTAGCGCCCGATCAACCCAATAATCTTATGCTGGTACTTCTTTACCAGTAGATCAAAAGCGCGTGTGTCACCTTTTTGAGCACGTTCAACCAACTGTTGATCCGTTTCACGAGTGCCCATTCACACGCTCCTTTGGCTCGCACGTTTGACGCCGAGCGTTGTTTCGTTGTCGCCCTAGTAATCGGGCCTTCACAGCAAGCAGCATAGCGTCCCTTGGGCATCTATTAATTTTCATGGAGGACATCAGCAAGCAATCTCGGCCTACCGCCGGTGGTGGCGCGCAAGGCAGCTTGCGACAATGCCGTCTAGTGTTACGCGTTCTTAGCAGCGCATCAAGCGCTTACCCCCTTTCTCGAAACCCTGAGGCTGACATTTTTCCTTAATGCAAAGTTCCGTAACAATTGATTTTTACCACCCTGACGCGCCATAGTAGTGACCACGTTTCGTCCATCGCGCACGCACAGGTAGCAAGATGTCAGATCAACAGGTTAGTAACCTCAACGTCCTCGCTCAGGATGTTCTTACCACCCCCGAAGCATTGAAAAATACCATCCCGCTCACGGAAAGCGCCGAACGCTCGGTGATCGAGGGCCGTCGGACCATTCAAAACATCCTGGATGGTAAAGACCCACGTTTGCTCGTCGTCGTGGGCCCTTGCTCCATTCACGATGTCGAGGCCGCGCTGGATTATGCACGCCGTTTGCGCACGCTAGCGGAACAAGTCAGCGATAGCCTATATATCGTGATGCGCGTCTATTTCGAAAAGCCGAGGACGACCGTAGGCTGGAAAGGGTTGATCAACGACCCTCACCTGAACGACTCTTTCGAAATCGACGAAGGCCTGCACATTGCCCGCAAACTGCTAGTCGATTTAGCGGAAATGGGCCTGCCGTTGGCCACCGAGGCGCTCGATCCGATCTCCCCTCAGTACCTGCAAGACTGCATCAGCTGGTCAGCGATTGGCGCGCGCACGACCGAGTCCCAAACGCACCGCGAGATGGCTTCCGGCCTCTCTTGTCCCGTTGGGTTCAAAAACGGTACCGATGGAAGCCTGGACGTGGCGATCAATGCACTGCAGTCCGTGGCAAATCCGCATAACTTCTTGGGCATCAACCAAGCGGGACAAGTGGCCATCATCCGTACCCGCGGCAATGGCTATGGCCATGTGGTGCTGCGCGGCGGTAACGGAAAGCCTAACTATGATAGCGTCAGCGTCGCTCTGGCAGAGAAAGAGCTGAAAAAATCAGGCCTCTCAGCCAATATCATGATCGACTGTTCCCACGCCAACTCGAACAAGGACGCTGCCCTGCAGCCACTGGTGCTGGAAAACGTCACCAATCAGATTTTAGAAGGCAACACCTCAATCATTGGTTTGATGGTGGAATCGAACATTGGCTGGGGAAACCAAAAAGTACCGGCAGACTTGAACCAACTGCAGTACGGCGTCTCAATCACCGACGCTTGCATCGACTGGGACACGACCGTCGAGACGTTCACGCGCATGAACGAGAAACTCGCCCCGGTACTGGCCAAGCGCGCCACCGCTTAATAACGCGGCCTCGCCCTCTACAATGCCCTGCCGCACGGCGGGGCATTTTGGTTGTCGCTATTTAACGTTGCCTAATCCCTAGGCTTGGATGTCACGCTTGAAAGGCGGCAGCGCATCTAACAACGCCTGACCGTAGCGCCGTGTGATCACTCGGCGATCCAACAGCGTAATCACTCCGCGATCACTCTCTTTTCGGATCAAGCGACCGCAGGCCTGCACGAGCTTGATCGAGGCATCTGGCACACTGATGCGCATGAAGGGGTTACCGCCTTGACTCTCGATCCACTCGGCCAGCGTTGCACCTACGGGGTCATCGGGCACGGCAAACGGCAGCCGGGTAATCACGACATGGGTAAGGTAATCCCCCGGCAAATCGATCCCCTCCGCAAAACTCGCCAAGCCAAAAATCACGCTCCCCTTGCCACCATCCACCGCTGCTCTGTGTCGTTCGATGAGTTCTCGTTTGGGCAGTGCGTCTTGGGCCAAAATGCGCTCTTTTGCCGCAACGGGCAGCGCCTTTTCGACCGCGCGCAGCTGAGCTCGCGAGGAGAACAGTACCAGCACTGCTTCCTCCTCTCCCAGTTGCGAGACAAAGCTCACGATCGCCCGCTCGTGCGCCTCTCGGTCGCCGGGGTCTGCGGCTTCGGCAGGCACCCGCAGCACTGCGTTGGCATAGTCAAACGGGCTGGGCAGGGCCTGATAACGGTATCGGTTTGCCAATCCGGCGCGCTCTTGCAACCGCTCGAAGCGGCCCAGCGCCGTTAACGTGGCGGAGGTCACCACGGCCCCGTGGCAGCGGCCCCACAAATGCTTGGCGAGGGTATGTGCGGCGGAGACGGGACTCGCCGAAAACTCGATTTCCGGCTCCCCTGCCACACGGCTCAGCGTTAACCAGCGCGCACTGGGTGGCGCATTGGGAGCATCCTGCTCGCTGAACGCCTGCCAAAGCGCGTGGGCCTCCAGCGCGCGACCATGCAGCAGCGCCATCAGCGGCAGCCAAGCTTCCGCCTGCTCCCGATCCAGGCCGGTTTGCTTATCGGGATCGAGGCTTTCCCGTAAGATATCACTAATGCTCTCCAAGCTCCTCGACAGCGTGGCAAACATGACCAGTAGTTGTTGTGCCTGTTCGCGCAGCGCCTCAGGCACTTGGCCTTTCTCGAAACGCTGCTGGTGGCTGGCTTCTTCATCGGCAAGGCCGTTTTCTCGCCCGGCAAGCTGATGCCCCATGCTAAACACATCGCCCAGCGCGGGCTCCAAGCCATGCAGCAATTCGGGCAACCCTGCCAATAGCCGAGCGATGGTAGGCTGAACCGCCAGCCCCTGGTGCAAGTCCGTCAGACTGGTTTTCAATGTTTTCAACCAGCGTAGACAACCATGCACGGCAAAACGGTGAGCAAAGTGCGATAGCGCTTTGTCCGGCAGGTGGTGACCTTCGTCGAAGACAAAAATGCAGTCGGCGGGGTCCGGCAAAATCGCACCGCCCCCCAGGGCTAGATCCGCCAGCACGAGGTCGTGATTGGCAACGATCACGTCGGCATTTTCCAGCTCTCGTCGCGAGCGGAAAAAGGCACAAGCACCGAAATGGCCGCACCGGCGACCGGTGCACTGGCGATGGTCGACCGTAAGCTGTCGCCAGTGCGAGTCATCGATCGACACCGGCCAGGTATCGCGGTCGCCCTCCCAGTCGCCCTTGCCGTAAGCGTCGGCCATATCGGTGGCCAGCACGTTGAAGTCGCTGCTATCGGCTTGCAACGACTGCTCGAATAGCGAAAGCGTTGGGTTGGGCTCACTTCCTTCTAGCGCTTGATCCAACCGCGCTACGCAAACGTAACGGCCACGCCCTTTGGCTAACGCGTAGCGAAAGGCAACCCCGCTATGGCTCGCCAGTGAGGGCAAGTCCTGGTTGAGTACCTGCTCTTGAAGCGCCACGGTGGCCGTGGACACGATCAAGCGCTTACCCTGCGCCTTGGCGATGGGCAGCCCCGCAATGAGATACGCCAGTGTTTTGCCCGTGCCAGTACCGGCCTCCAGCACGCAGACGTGGCTATCGCTAACGCGCTTTCCCTCGCTATCGCACTCGATGTCGCCCAAGGTTCGGGCGATTTCGGCGATCATCAAGCGCTGCCCGTAACGCGGTGTGAGCTCGAGCTTCTCCACCACGTTACGGTAAGCCTGCTGGATATCGTTTTTTAGCGCGTCATTCAACATCCGAGTTACAGCATGCCTTCCGGCGGGTGTTCGCAGGGCAACTTACCGTTGATATAGCGCTCGATTTCAGGCAACGAGAAAGCGTCCTCTTCGCCGACGAAGCTGATCGACACCCCTTTCGCCCCGGCACGGCCGGTACGTCCGATACGATGAACGTAATCTTCCGGGTCTTCTGGCAAGGTATAGTTGATCACGTGGCTCACGTCTTCGATATGAATTCCGCGGCCGGCCACGTCGGTGGCCACCAGCACCTGCACGCCCCCTTCGCGGAAGCTTTCCAGCGTCTTGATGCGCTGATTCTGCGGCACATCACCCGATAGCATGGCCGCACTGACACCGGCTTTTTTCAGCAGGTCATCCAACTTACGCACGAGATCGCGGCGATTTCCGAACACCATAACGCGCTCGAAGCTCTCCTGCTCCAGTAGCTTGACCAGCAGGCGTTGCTTGTCGTCATCGGAGACGAGATAGACCCGCTGATCGATATCCGCCTGATTTTCAACGGTCACTTCGATTTCGACATGCGCCGGATCGAGCGTCCACTGACTCGCCAGATTGAGAATATCGTCGGTGAAGGTGGCCGAGAACAGGAACGTCTGGCGCTCCTCTTTTTTTGGCGTGTAGCGAATGATCCGCTTCACGTCGGGGATGAACCCCATGGAGAGCATACGATCTGCTTCGTCGAGCACCAGCACTTCGGTTTCAGAGAGGTCGATATCACGCTTCTGATGAAAATCAAGCAGGCGCCCAGGCGTGGCGACCAGGATATCGATCTTCTTGCTCAGGCTATCGCGCTGTTTTTGATAATCCATGCCGCCGACGACACTGGCGACATTAAGCTGAGTAAAGCGCGCAAGCGCCTTGGCGTCTTTCTCGATTTGCAGCGCCAGCTCACGGGTCGGCGCGATGATCAGCGCGCGGGGAGCCCCCGGCTTTTGGCCCTCCGGTGTGGGCTCTTCGAGAAAATAGGCCAACACGGAGATCAAAAAGGCGGCGGTTTTACCGGTTCCCGTCTGCGCTTTACCGACGATGTCGCCTCCCAACAGCGTATGGCGCAGTGCTTCCGCTTGGATAGGCGTGCAGTACTCGAACCCTTGGGCGTGAATCGCACGCATCAAAGGCAGCGGCAGATCAAAGTCATGGAAGCGCCACTTGCCGGCAACGGCGGGCACCTGAAACTGACGAAGATCCCAGTTAGACTGACGACGACGCGGTTTACGACGACGACGTTTTGGCTTGCGGTTCTGGGCCGATGCTGTGGTCTGTTCCGACTCGCTCATAGGCTGTGTATCTGTCCATTGCTGTGGATGTTAGGCATCACGAAGTGCGCATTGTACCAGGGGTTGGCGATAAGAGCGCGCCCTGCTGTCGAAGGAGCACACTAGCCTGTTAGAATAAGGCCTACATTAACCCAGGGAGCGCGACATGACGCGTAAGAAAAAGACTCGTTCATTGGCGGATAAAGTAACGATCCGCACTGGTCGCCGCAAAGATTATAAAAAGTGGCGCCATGAGAATCCTGATCAGGTGACCTCGTCGCGCCGCTTCGTCGCCAAAAAGCAGCAGCAGCGCAAGCTTCAGGCGGTGCGCAAGCTGGCGCGCCAGCAAAGTGGCCAAACGATCGCCATCCATCCTGACAAAGCGGGCGACAACTCACCAGGAGAGCCGTCTTGATGCGTTTGGTTTCGTTCAACATCAACGGAATTCGAGCACGACTGCACCAGCTTCAAGCGCTGATCGACACCCATCAGCCCGATGTCATCGGCCTTCAAGAAACCAAAGTGCAAGACAGTGAATTTCCCACGGCTGACGTCGAAGCCATGGGCTATCACGTTTTTTACTATGGCCAAAAAGGGCATTACGGCGTTGCACTTTTATGCCGTCAACGGCCGCAAGCGGTGTATTACGGCTTTCCCGATGACGACGACGATGCCCAGCGGCGCATGATTGGCGTCAAATTGCTCGCGGAAGATGGCAAACCCGTCACGGTATGGAATGGCTACTTCCCTCAAGGCGAAAGTATCGATCACCCTACCAAGTTTCCGCACAAGGCGCGCTTTTATCGACAGCTCGCCAACCTGCTTAATACCCAGCATGCTCCCAACGAGCGCTTGGCGGTCATGGGCGATTTCAATATCTCGCCTGAGGACCAAGACATCGGCATTGGTGAAGCCAACCGCAAACGTTGGCTTCGAGAAGGCAAAACCAGTTTTCAGCCCATCGAGCGTGAGTGGCTGGAAGGCATCAAAGCGTGGGGGCTGAGCGACAGCTATCGGCTGTGCCATCCAGACAACGATGAGTGGTTTAGCTGGTTCGACTACCGCTCCAAGGGCTTTGATCGCGACCCCAAACGAGGGCTGCGCATCGACTACATCCTGGTCTCGAAGCCGCTGGCCGAGTGCGTGACCGATGCAGGTATCGATTACCCGCTACGCGCCATGGAGCGCCCGTCCGACCACGCTCCCACCTGGAGCGATTTTACGCTCACCCTAAGCGCGTGATGGGGTGGCCGGACAGACTTTCCGGCGCGGCTTAGTTAGCGGCTGGGGCCCTCTGACGCCAGTTCGGAAATACTGAGCTGGTAGTTCAAATAATCGTCGCTGTAGCTGCCTACGTAAATCTGGTAGTCACCAGCGGGCCAATTCGTGTATTCGATGTGCTCGTTGAGGCCCATTCCGCCGTCGTCATCGCACAGCAGGAACTTGCCAGGGCCATCGACGATCAGCGTGGTATCGCCATCGGCGAGTGTCCAAAGCTGCAGATAAGAGAAGGACTCGTTGAGCGTCATTTGATGATCGGGCGTAGTGGCGACGCTACCTTGGCAGCGGTTGCCGCGCATGTCCGTTCCAAACTGGCTCGCGGCCTCCTGCGCGCCGCCAGACACGAAACTGACCCGCCAGGGATCGGGAGAGAAACCGGGTGAAATCGCTAGATGGCGATCTTCACTGGTATCGGCATAGCCCCCGCTCGCTCCCTCGAGGCGACTGCCAGGCAGCTCGCTGACGAACAGGTCATAGTTATGAACTCCGCCGCCATAGCTACCGACATAAATACGGTACTCACCCGGCACCCAGTCGCTGTGCTCGATGCGTTCATTGAGACCCTCTCCCCCGTCGTCGTCACACAGTAGAAAGCGCCCGGGGCCGTCGATGACCAAGGTGGTATCGGCTCCCGACTGGTTCCATATCTGCAAAAAATCGAACCGGTCGTTCAGCGTCATGATGTGATCCGGCGTTTGTGAAATGCTGCCTGAACAGCCTACGCCACGCATGTCGGTGCCAAAGATACCGCTGGCGTCTTGACCACCGCCCGATACATAGCTGCGCTGCATGGGGTCGGGCATGAAGCCAGGCGACAGGGTGAGGTTCCGCTCTTGAGCGTGAGCCGCCGAGCTAGCGAGCGTACCCGCAACCAGCAGTACGGCGGGTAAATACGTTATTTTATTCATGGCAGTCTAATGTATCGATGGAAGAGAGGCCTCGACGAGCAAGGCAACCGGACAGCCCCTACAGGCAGCCCGATGTTTATATCACATTCGCTTGAAGCAGCCATCAATCGAAATAAGCCAACCACTGCTCTGCTTGGTCATCGCCTAGATCGGCCGCCTGGGTCAGGGCCGCTTCGGCCTGTGCGTCTTCACCCCACCCATAAGCTAACTGGCCGTAACGTCGCCAATCCTCCGCTGTCTGGGTCAGCGCGGCCAGTTCGCGCCACGCCGCTAGCGCTTTATCGACATCCTTGGCCTGCTGCCAAGCCGTGGCGCGCAGGCGAAGCGTATCTTCATCACGGGGAAGTGAATCCGCCTCTAGCGCCGCTTCTAAGTGCTCGGCAGCGCGCGCAGGCGTCCCCCCGGCCATATGCAGCTCGATCAGGGTGCGGCGTTCCTCAGGCGTAGAAAACTTACCCAATTGCCAGGCTGCCTCCCAAACGGCGGCGGCCACGCCCAGTTGGCCGGCCTGCTGGGCAAGACCGGCAGCCTGACGCCACGCCTCGGCGTCACTCTCAGCACTCAACCCATTCAGCAGCCAGCTAAGTGCCTGTGCGTTATCCCCTGTGTTTCGAAGCACGACATGGGTGAGCGTTTGCTGATCAGCCGTCAACTCCCCTTGTTCAAGCAGCGGCGCCAGCCACTCCATCGCCTCTTGCCAGCGCTCCTCTTCCGCCAACAGGCGTACGAGCTGCCAAGCCGTTTCCGCGTAGCGATCACTGCCCGACGACTCATTCAGCCACTGCTCGTACAGTGTGATAGCCTGACCCCGTTCTCCTGCGGCACGGCGCAGCAACGCTTCGTCACGTAACCAGCGACGCACTTGACTATCGGGGACGCTTGGCCGCTGACGGGCACTGGCAAGCTCGTCGGCAGCAGCCAGGGGGTCCCCCTGACGCACCAGTGCGCTGGCGGTTAGCTGATGATACAGCGCACTCGCCCATTGATCTGCACGGTTACCACCTGCGAGTCGCTCGGACTGAGCGCGCGCATGAGCGATGATACTGTTCAGCACGTCAGGATCGGCTGAGCCGCTTGTCTGGCTGGCCAACTGACTCTGGAGCCGGTTCAGGTCCTGAATCATATCGCCCGGTAGCGGCTCATTGGCCGTTGCGGTGACGCTCAACGCGCTTAGCAACACGATACCTATCCATTGTGTTAACGCGCGTTTGTGGTCAACCATAACGACGGGCCTGTTTGGCGTATTTTCTATACGAGACATGTCACCGCTACCTTAACTGGAACTCGATACGCTGGGTGGCGCGCCGCAGCTGCTGGCTGGGCTCGAACTGCCAGCGCGCAATTGCCTCACGAGCGGCGTCTTCGAATACCCGGCGAGGCTGTGCATTGGTTACCCGAATGGAGCCTCCATCTACCCTTCCATTACGCTGAATGACAAATTCCACCTCCACAAACCCTTCCAAACCTCGGCGTTGAGCACGTGGAGGATAAGACGGGTTGACGCGATTCGTGGGCGCCACTTGACCGACACTCACGGGCTCATTCGAGGGCGCGGGCTCTGCGGCTGGTGCCGCTTCCCGCTGCGCGGTGGCAGGCTCAGGAGAGGGGGCCGCCGTTTCTGAAGGTTCGGGGGCGGGCTCAGGTGCTGGCTGGGGCTGGGGCTGCGGCGTAGGCTCAGGGCGCACCTCGGTCAGCTCCGGCAGCTCGCTTTCCAACTCGACGGGCTCTACCGGCGCGTCGGGTAGCTCTACATCTGGTAGCGCAATCGCGCTCGTGGCGACCGGCGCTGGTGATGGCACGGGCATGGGCGGTGGCGCTGAAGCGGCTTGAGTAGGTACAGGGGGCGATGTCTCCTGCTCCGGCGCCACCTCCGGTGCCTCCACCATGGTCATCGACATCGACATGATGGGCTCATCCACCTGCTGCTCGGGGGGAGCGACCAGCAGCGCCAGCATCCAGAGAAGTCCAACGGCCAGAGCGATACCACCTAGCATCGACAACACATGGCGCATCATGGCGCACTCCGGCTCGCTGCCACGGCAACCTGCTCGACGCCCGCCTGCTGAAGGCGGTCCATGACCTCGATCAGAACGCCGGTCGTCGACGCCCGGTCGGCCTGAATGACCACGGAGCCCTCACCGCTCAGCATTCCAGCCACCTGCTGGCCCACACGGTGAACGTCCACTGGCTGGCCATCGACCCATACGGCTCCTTCCGGCGTGACGGCAATCAACACTTGCGCATCGGGACGCGGAGTGGCCGCTGAGGCCTCAGGGCGATCGATGTCCACCCCGCTCTCCTTGATAAAGCTGGTCGTGACGATAAAGAAGATCAGCATGATGAACACCACGTCCAACATCGGCGTCAGGTTTACCTCATTGCTATCGTCAGCAGCCTCTATGGAACGGCGTCTACGCATCACTCTCCTCCAAGGCACGCGCTAAACGGTCATGCAGACGCTGGTCTTCGCGACGAATAACGTGCTCTAAACGGCTAATAAACAACATACCCACCACCGCAATGGCCATGCCCGTCAGCGTGGGCAACGTAGCCCGGGCAACCCCATCGGCCATGGCTCGGGCTTGGTGGGTATCACTCATCGAAAGGCTATCGAAAACGGTAATCATGCCCGTGACCGTTCCCAATAACCCGAGCAGCGGGCAAAGCGCCACGAGCAGCTTGATCCAAGGCAACGGCCGACGCAGCTTGGCCACCAGTGCAGCACTCCACACATGGCGTAGCGTGCGCGCGCTCCAACTGCGATGGTCGTTACGGGCCGTCCAGCGACGCACCAGCTCATGTCGCGATTGCCGCCAGCTGAAGCGGTAGTACCACCACCGCTCGATCGCCATGGCGAACACCGCCACGGCCACCAGCGCCAGCACCACGATGACGGCACCACCTGCATCGAGCAACCGCTCGACGGGCGAAAGCCATAGGGGTAGCGTAGGCATACTAAGTCACCGCGTGCGCATGGCCAGCGGACTGCGCTTCCAGATGGTCTGCCAGCGTGGCGCTTGCTTCGCCTTCGATCACCTGAACAATGAAGCGACTGCGGCTAGACAGCGCCGTTTGGGCAAACAGCAGCGGCACTGCCGTGACGAGACCCAACACGGTAGTGACCAGCGCCTGACTGATCCCCCCTGCCATGAGCTGGGGGTCCCCCGTGCCAAAGACCGTGATGGCCTGGAAGGTCACGATCATGCCTGTCACGGTACCCAGCAGACCCATCAGCGGCGCAATGGCGGCCAGCAGCTTGACGATGGGTTGACCACGTTCGATTTTAGGTAGCTCGGCGAGTACCGCCTCATCCAGCCTTGCTTCGAGCGCTTCCGGCGCTTGATGTTTGTCCATTTCTTTAAAGCGCTGCAGAACACGCCCCAAAGGGTTGTCCGCGCTGGGCTGATGCAGCGCTTGACGCTGGCGACGCACGCGGGCGCTGACCACCAACAGATACAGATACTGTGCCAAGGCGACTAGCAGGCCGATGCCCCCTAGCACCACGACCACGTAACCGACGTAACCGCCCTGCTGAAAGCGCTCCCATAGCGTGGGCTGCTGGGCCAGCGCTTCGAGCACGCTGCCCTGGGTAGGGTCGATAGCGAATTCGCGGCTCTCGCCGCTGTGATAAGCCGCTAATAGATCGCGAATATCGGCGGGGGTGCGTGGCACCTCGGCGAGGCCACCTTCCTCATCTTGCCCTTGTCGAAGCAGCGCAGACTCGGTGAACGCAGCGAAATCACCCAGTCGCACGACGCTGCGCGACGCTATGTCACCGCTGGCATCTGCTACCGGTAACGCCAAGCGCTCGGCACGGCCCGTATCCATGGTGAGAGCCGCTAGACGATCAACGACGGCCTCAATGTTTTGCCGTTCGAGCACGTCGACATCGTTCAAACGCGGTGGCAAAGCATCGGCCTCAAGCGTTAGCCAGCTATCGCCGCCTAGCTCGTTGCGAACCTCTTCGCTATGACGCGTTAGCTCCGCCAGTAGCGCCGTTAACGCCTCGCCTTGTTCCGCCTGGCGCTGAGCAAGTGCCTGCGCCTGCTCGTTTTGCTCATCCTGTTGCGCTTCGAGCGCAGCCTGCTGCTCCTCGGCAGCCGAGTGGGCATCACGCGCCTCTTGCAAAGCGGCTTCTAGCGCGTCTTGATCATCCAAGAAAGATTGAAGACGCACCTGGTCACGCGCCTGGGCAGCCTCGCGGGCCTCTCTTAACGAGCTGACATCGTCGCTTTGGGCCATGCCAACGCTGCTGGTCAACACGCCGACCAATAGGGTGAGGCAAAGCCTAGCCTTGGAGCGAGAAAACAGACTCATGGCTGCCCTCCTTGGTCATTAGCCGTGATCGAGAGCGGGAGCTTTAGAAGTTCTGGGGTACGCTGGTCGGCCGCAATCCGCAGTCCATTACGTACCTGGCGACGAGCGGGCTCGTCTAACGCGAGCCAAGTTCTCTCTTCTTTATCCCAGACACCGCCCTCTCGGCCATCCGGTGTCAAGTAATAAAAGCCAATACGGCCAATCCGCAAGTATTCCACCTCCCTGGGGGAAGCGCCCTCTATCTCCAAGCGGCCACGCCAGCTATCAACCTCGCGTCCATAAGCGAGTTCTGCACGCCAAGCTTCGATCAGGCTCGCAATGCGTTCGGCACTACTCGCCTCAGGGCTACCTGCAGACGCCACCCGGGCGAGGCGCTCATCGGTCAAGAAGGGAAGATCTGACTCGATCCATCGAGTGAGCTGTTCGGTCATATCCTGTTCGATCATGGGCAGCGCTGCGCGCGTATCGCTCAAGGTATCCAGCGCTTGATTCAAACGTTGCTGGCGTTCGGCCTCACTGACCAAGCGGCTGCTGAGCGTGGCGTTGGCGGCTTCCATCTGGCGGGTTTCCTGCTCCAGGCGGCGAAGTTCTTCAATGGCGGATCGCGTGGCTTCATCCGCCCTATCGATTTGCTGCTGCAGCTCAGACTGGGCTTGCTGGGCCTCGACACTTTGGGCCGCTTGATCCACCGTCTCATCACTTGCCATGAGCGCACCGCTGGCTAGCACGCCCGCTAGACAGCATCCACGCAAGGCAAAGAAAGGCCTGTTCCGCACGTTATGTCTCCGTCACTGCTCAGCGCGCCATCACGATCGGCGTGCTAAAACTCATTAGGTATAAGAACGATTTGCGTTTAACGCGTGCAGTGCATAGCGTACCACTAATAGAATTAATGACAATATTTATCATTAACATTCAGTCACCAGCGTATTTTCTGCACACAAAAAAGGCGCCTACCGGCGCCTTGATGACTAATTAAAATTAATGGTGATTTGCTACGATATGCTCTTTAGTGAGTGGCGCCAAAGGGAGCTGCCATGCTTCTTCCCGAGTCACCCATTTTGCTTCAGCTATTTCAGCTGCCGCCGTGACACGCTCATCAAGCACAAGGCTAAAGAGATATGCGTCCAACATCACACCTGGCTCATTGGCAGCGGGCGCTGAGTACAATCCGAGTGGAGAGAGACGGTCACTATTCACTATCAGCCCCAACTCCTCATTGAGTTCACGACAAAGAGCCTCTAGGGCAGTTTCTCCTGCATCGATCTTGCCGCCTGGCTGCATGAAAAAAGATGTATTGCGTTTACGCACCAATAGCAATCGACCTGTTGAATCGCTCACTACGGCGGCTGCTATTTTCAATACATTCGCGTTACTTGTTTGCATCATTCATCCACCAGATAACTGACGCCCCCACCCATTGGCAGCACTATCAAAACGCCCAGTCGTCGTCCTCGGTGGCGACGGCTTTACCAATGACATAAGAGGATCCCGACCCTGAGAAGAAGTCGTGGTTCTCGTCCGCGCTGGGCGACAGCGCGGCCATGATCGTTGGGTCTACGTCCGTCACGCTACTGGGGAATAGCGGCTCAAAACCCAGGTTCATCAAGGCTTTGTTAGCGTTGTAGTGAAGAAATTTCTTCACGTCTTCCGTTAGACCCACGTCATCGTACAGCGATTCCGTGTAGCGAACTTCGTTGTCGTAAAGCTCTAGCAGTAGCTCGTAGGCGTAGTCTTTCACTTCCTGCTGCCGCTCGGGCGTCTCTTCTGCCAACGCCTGCTGGAATTTGTAGCCCACGTAATAGCCGTGTACCGCCTCATCACGAATGATCAAACGAATCAGGTCAGCGGTATTGGTCAGTTTGGCGTGACTGGACCAATACATCGGCAGGTAGAAGCCTGAGTAGAACAGGAACGATTCCAGGAAAACACTCGCCACCTTACGCATGAGTGGATCGTCGGAGCGATAGCGATTCAAAATCAGCTCTGACTTCATCTGCAGCGTCGGATTCTCCTCGCTCCAGCGGAAGGCATCGTCCACATCCCGCGTGGCACACAGCGTCGAGAAAATCGAACTGTAGGAGCGGGCATGCACCGACTCCATGAAAGCGATATTGGTATATACCGCTTCTTCATGAGGGGTGCGTGCGTCCTCCATCAACACGGGCGCGCCCACGCTGCTTTGAATGGTATCCAACAGCGTCAGACCGGTAAATACGCGAATGGTCAGCTGCTTCTCCTGCTGCGTCAGCGTATTCCAAGACTGAATGTCGTTGGAGAGGGGCACTTTTTCCGGCAACCAGAAGTTACTGGTCAGACGGTTCCACACTTCAAGGTCTTTATCATCCTGAAGGCGGTTCCAGTTGATCGCATTCACTCGCGACAAACGTTGCATCATGGTCATCAGCGTTCTCTCACAAACATCATCTTAAAAGCGTTACCCGTTCAAAGCGTGCAGGAGACGCAGCCTTCCACCTCGGTGCCTTCTAAAGCACTTTGACGTAGACGGATGTAATAAAGCGTCTTGATGCCTTTACGCCAAGCGTAAATTTGCGCCTTGTTGATATCCCGCGTGGTGGCCGTATCCGGGAAGAACAGTGTCAACGAGAGGCCTTGGTCCACGTGCTTGGACGCTTCTGCGTAAGTATCGATGATTTTTTCAGGGCCGATTTCGTAGGCATCCTGGAAGTAGTCGAAGTTCTCTTCGTTCAAAAAAGGTGCCGGGTAGTAAACGCGACCCAATTTGCCCTCTTTGCGAATTTCAATCTTCGCCGCCACCGGGTGAATGCTCGACGTGGAGTGATTGATGTAAGAGATAGAACCGGTCGGCGGTACCGCTTGCAGGTTACGGTTGTACAGGCCGTGCGCCATCACCGAGGCTTTGAGCGATTGCCAGTCGTCTTGCGTAGGCAGTGCAATGCCGCTGCGCTCGAAGAGATGACGCACTTTCTCGGTACGCGGGAGCCACGCCTGATCGGTGTACTTGTCGAAGAAGGTACCCGACGCATAGGTGGAGTCTTCAAAACCAGTAAAGGTCTCGCCATGCTCAATGGCCAGTCGATTCGACGCGCGAAGCGCATGGAACGCCACGCTATAGAAGTACAGGTTGGTGAAATCCAACCCCTCTTCTGAACCGTAGTAGATATGCTCGCGGGCCAGGAAACCATGCAGGTTCATCTGACCAAGGCCGATGGCGCGAGATTTGGCATTACCTTCAGCGATAGAGGGAACGCTACGCAAGTTGCTCATTTCAGACACGGCGGTGAGGCCACGAATGGCGATCTCGACACTGGTCCCGATATCGCCAGAATCCATCACCTTGGCTATGTTCATCGACCCGAGGTTACAGGAGATATCCTGCCCTACCTGACGGTAGCCGAGATCGTCATCGTACTCGGTGGGCGTATTGACCTGCAGAATCTCAGAGCAGAGATTACTCATGTTGATACGACCCGCAATCGGGTTGGCGCGGTTGACCGTATCTTCGAACATGATGTATGGGTAACCAGACTCGAACTGCAGTTCAGCCAGGGTTTGGAAGAAGGCGCGCGCATTGATCTTATGTTTACGAATGCGCGCATCAGCCACCATTTCATGGTACTTCTCGGTCACGCTGATATCACCAAACGGTACGCCGTAGACGCGCTCGACGTCGTAAGGCGAGAAGAGGTACATATCGTCGTTACGCTTGGCCAGCTCGAAGGTGATGTCAGGAATAGTCACGCCCAGTGATAGCGTTTTGATACGAATTTTCTCGTCCGCGTTTTCACGCTTGGTGTCCAGAAAGCGCAAAATATCCGGGTGGTGAGCGTTGAGATAGACCGCCCCGGCCCCCTGACGAGCGCCCAGCTGGTTAGCGTAAGAGAAGGCGTCTTCGAGCAATTTCATGATCGGGATGATGCCCG
Source organism: Vreelandella piezotolerans (assembly GCF_012427705.1). Classification (NCBI taxonomy): domain Bacteria; kingdom Pseudomonadati; phylum Pseudomonadota; class Gammaproteobacteria; order Oceanospirillales; family Halomonadaceae; genus Vreelandella; species Vreelandella piezotolerans. Next base: position 2,246,480 of record NZ_CP048602.1, read on the forward strand.
ATGACTGATTCTCGATACGCTTGATCGGCGCGCCGGATTCGCGAATGTTGCTGAGCAGGAAAGCCACGCCGCCGCCACGCTTGGAGAGCTGCAGCGCAGAGTTGATGGAGCGCCCGATGGACTCCATGTTGTCTTCGATGCGCAGCAAGAAGCAAGAGACCAGCTCGCCCCGTTGACGCTTACCGCAGTTCAGAAAGGTGGGGGTCGCGGGCTGGAAACGACCGCTAATGATCTCGTCGACTAGCGACTTGGCCAGCGCTTCGTCGCCGCGTGCCAAGGTCAGCGCCACCATGCAGACGCGGTCTTCATACCGCTCGAGGTAGCGCTTGCCGTCGAAGGTTTTGAGCGTGTAGCTGGTGTAGTACTTGAACGCACCCAGGAAGCTCGGGAAGCGGAATTTATACGCATACGCTTGCTCGAACAGCGCTTTGACGAACGCGAAGCTGTACTGCGCCAGCACGTCGGCTTCGTAGTACTGCTCTTCCACCAGATAATCCAACTTCTCTTCTAAAGAGTGGAAGAACACCGTGTTCTGATTGACATGCTGAAGGAAGTACTGACGCGCCGCTTCGCGATCCTTGTCCAACTGCAGCTCGCCGTTGGCACCGTACAGGTTCAACATCGCATTCAGCGCATGGTAATCCAGCGTGCGCGCCTCGGTGGCTCCCGCAGCAGGGCGTTGATCTGCCGAGTTTTTTGCAGCTACGTTCTTAGAGACTGAGCTTGACGTTTCCAAAACTCTTCTACTCCTTTGCGGACCTTGGCGACATCGTCATCGGTGCCAAATAATTCAAAACGATAAAGCAGTGGCACCTGGCACTTTTGGGCAATAATTCGCCCCGCCAAACCGTATGCGTCACCAAAATTAGTATTACCAGCAGCAATGACACCCCTTATAAGGTGTCGATTGTGCGCGTCATTTAAAAACTGAATTACCTGCTTTGGCACGGCCCCGTTGGCCGAACCACCCCCATAGGTGGGGGTGATCAATATATAGGGCTGCTCGATGCGTGGCGTAGGGGCTTCACGATTTAACGGTAGCCGCTGTGCACCCAAACCAAGCTTTTCTATGAAACGATGGGTATTGCCTGACTTGGTGGAAAAATAGACCAGCGTACCTGCCTGATTGGCTTCCACGTCAGCCGTGTGCATGGGTGACGATTACGCCAGCGCTTGAATGCGATCCGGGCGGAAGCCCGACCAGTGCTCTTCACCAACCACGACGACCGGTAGTTGACGATATCCAAGCGCTTCGACTTCTGCTTGTGCGCCTGATTCAGCGGTAATGTCGATGACGGTGTAGTCGAGACCCTGCTTATCCAGCGCACGATACGTAGCGGTGCACTGGACGCAGGCAGGCTTGCTATAAATTTGGATTTCCATGGCTATTTTTCCTTTTCATAGCGGCAGTTTTCAGGTAGTGCGCAGCGCTTGCCCTACCTCTCTAAAAGTCACCACGCATACTATATATAGACCAAGAGAAAATCAATTCAAGCATATATGGTATTTTTTCATCCACAGGTTATTGACAGCTCATGCCCAGCGCTATACCCAGGCACAAAAAAACCGCCCCCTGATCAGGGGACGGTTTTAGGCGATGTAAAGCGCTTACATCGCGCTCACGAAGCGTGAGTCTTAGGCGGTGGCGGCTTGGTAACGACGCTCGACATCGTCCCAGTTCACCACATTGAAGAAGGCATCGACGTAGTCGGGGCGCTTGTTCTGGAACTTCAGGTAGTAAGCGTGCTCCCAAACGTCCAGACCGAGTACGGGCGTGTTGCCGTGCATCAACGGGCTATCTTGGTTGAGGGTATTTTCGACGACTAGTTTTTTCTCAGGCGTGACGGACAACCATGCCCAGCCGCTGCCGAAACGGCCCAACGCGGCTTTTTTGAAAGCGTCTTTAAATGCATCCAAGCCGCCCAACTCGGCGTCGATGGCTTTAGCAATATCACCATGCGGCTGGCCGCCACCCTTAGGCGACATCATTTGCCAAAACATGGAGTGATTCGCGTGCCCACCACCGTTATTGATAACGGCTTGACGTTTTTCTTCGGGTACGCGGTCCAGATTGGAGATCAGCTCTTCCACTGGCACATCTTCAAGGCCAGTACCTTCCAGCGCACCATTCAAGTTGGTGACATAGGTATTGTGGTGGCGAGAGTGGTGAATTTCCATCGTCATCGCATCGATGTTCGGCTCGAGTGCATCGTAGGCGTACGGCAGTTCAGGAAGGGTATGTGCCATGCTATCTTCTCCTTGAGTGGCTTCTATTGCGTTCACTACAGTAGGTGTGGTCTTACTTCACCCTTTTCAACCACCGCCACGGCAATTTTTTACCATGGGCGGCAAACCTTTATCCCAGTACCTTAGTCAACTATTGTCAGTTTATCGAACCCGCCCGCAATAAAAAAGCCGACTTCTGGCGAAGTCGGCTTTTGCTAGGCAAGCAGTTCAATAGCTTATAACTTGCTTTCCAACTCCGGCAGGATCTCGAACAGATCCCCTACCAGGCCGTAATCGGCCACCTGGAAGATCGGCGCTTCGTCGTCTTTGTTGATCGCGACGATCACCTTGGAGTCTTTCATGCCCGCCAAGTGTTGAATCGCGCCTGAAATACCCACCGCAATGTACAGCTCCGGCGCAACGATCTTACCGGTCTGGCCGACCTGCATGTCGTTGGGCACGAAGCCGGCATCCACCGCCGCACGAGAAGCGCCAATGGCTGCCCCCAGCTTATCGGCAATGCCGTCGAGCAGCTTGAAGTTCTCGCCGTTGCCCATGCCGCGGCCGCCGGAGATCACCACCTTGGCGCCGCCGAGTTCGGGGCGGTCGCTCTGCGCCAGCTCTTGCTTGACGAAGCGCGATTGGGTGTTGTCGACGACCACGTCCACCGCTTCTACCGTGGCGCTTCCGCCGCTGCCCACCGCATCGAACGCTGTCGTGCGCACGGTGATGACTTTCAGCGCGTCGTCGCTTTTCACCGTCGCGATGGCGTTACCGGCGTAGATCGGACGCAGGAAGGTATCGGCGCTGTCGACACCAATCACGTCCGATAGCTGGCTGACGTCTTTCAGCGCCGCTAGGCGCGGCAGGACGTTCTTACCCGTGGTGGAGGCGCTGGCCAGTACGTGGGTATAGTCGCCCGCCAGCTCCACCAGCAGCGCGCCCATGGGCTCGGCCAGCTGGTGGGCGTACACGGCGTTGTCCGCCACGCGCACTTTGCTCACTCCGTCGAGCTGGGCGGCCGCGTCGGCGGCGGCCTGGACGCCTTCACCGGCCACCAGCACATCGATGTCGCCGCCGATGGCTTGGGCCGCTGCGACGACGTGGGCGGTGGCGCCCGCTAACTGACCTTCATGCAGGTCGGCAAGTACCAGAATGCTCATGAGATCAGCTCCTTTTAAAGCACTTTGGCTTCGTTTTTCAGTTTGTCGATCAGCTCGTCCACCGAGGCGACTTTGACGCCGCCTTTGCGCTCGGCGGGGGATTCCACTTTGAGCAGCGTGACCTTGGAGGCCACCTCGACGCCGTAGTCGGCGGGGGTTTTGACATCCAGCGGCTTTTTCTTGGCCTTCATGATGTCCGGCAGTTTGGCGTAGCGCGGCTCGTTGAGGCGTAGGTCGGTGGTGACGATGGCGGGCAGCGTGAGGGCAACGGTTTGCAAGCCGCCGTCGATTTCACGGGTCACGTTGACCTTGTCGCCGTCTACGGCCACTTCTGAGGCGAACGTACCTTGCGGCAGGTTGGTCAGCGCGGCGAGCATCTGGCCGGTCTGGTTGTTGTCGGTGTCGATGGCTTGCTTACCGAGAATCACCAGGCCCGGCTGCTCGTCGTCCACCACCTTGGCCAGCAGCTTGGCCACCGCCAGCGATTCGGCGCGCTCGTCGGTTTCAATGTGGATGGCGCGGTCGGCCCCTAGCGCCAGCGCGGTGCGCAGCTGCTCTTGGGCGGCCTTGGGGCCGACCGTGACGGCCACGACGTCGGTGGCCACGCCCTTCTCTTTCAGGCGCACCGCCTCTTCCACGGCAATTTCGCAGAAGGGGTTCATGGCCATTTTGACGTTGGTAAGGTCCACATCGGAGTGGTCCGCTTTGACGCGGATTTTGACGTTGTAGTCGATGACGCGTTTCACCGCGACGAGTACTTTCATAGGTTCCTCGCTTGGCTCGTGATAGAGGCCGTTAACCCGAACAGGCGCCGCCACTAACGGGGCAACGCTAAAAAATTCATGCAAGCGTTTGATAGGCTGGTAAATGAAAAACCCTATCAATTTGCCACAGCCTACCCACCATCAACAACTCTCTCTGCGTGCGGCCTTGGTCGTAGCCCATGGGAGTCACTTGCCTAATCGGTATGGATAAAGTGCGCATTTGCCATCGTAGGGGTGACCTGACACGGGTATTATGCCTATCATGGGAGATAACCAGAAGCAAACGACCGTTTTAAATTAAGGCCATCTTTTCATAAGCTAGTGCCTATTCACTAGCCCGACAACGATGGCGCTTATGAGAATAAGGAGAAACCGGGTGGAAAACGTTGAGCGCGATGTAATGGACTTTGACGTTGTCATCGTCGGCGCAGGCCCATCAGGCCTTGCCGCCGCTTGCCGCTTGATGCAACAAGCAAACGAAGCCGAGCAGGAACTCACCGTCTGTGTCGTCGAAAAAGGCTCGGAAGTGGGCGCCCACATTCTATCTGGCGCGGTCTTCGAACCCCGCGCACTGGCAGAGCTGTTTCCTGATTGGGAAGAGCGCGGCGCCCCTCTGACGACGCCCGCCGTTCGCGACGAGGTATATCTGCTCAAAGATGCCGAGAAAGCGCAGAAAATCCCCAATGCGCTCGTTCCCAAAAGCATGCACAACACTGGCGGCGATCTGACGCGCTACGTGATTAGTGCGGGCAACCTGTGCCGCTGGCTGGCGGAACAGGCGGAGTCGCTGGGCGTCGAGATTTTCCCTGGCTTTGCCGCCCAGGAAGTCATCATCGAAGAGGATGTCGTTCGCGGTATTTTGATTGGTGATATGGGCGTGGGTGCCGATGGCACGCCCAAGGATGGCCATATGCCTGGTATGGAGCTGCGCGCTAAGTACACGCTCTTTGCCGAGGGTGCGCGAGGCCACTTGGGCAAGCGACTGATCAACGACTTTTCTCTGAATGAAGGCCGCGATCCGCAGCACTACGGTATTGGCCTGAAAGAGCTGTGGGATGTGCCCGCCGACAAGCACGAACCTGGCCTAGTGGTGCACGGTTCCGGATGGCCGCTAGATAGCAACACCCACGGCGGCTGGTTCCTCTACCATGCAGAGAACCAGCAGGTCGTCGTTGGACTGATCATGGATCTTGGCTACCAAAACCCGTGGCTCTCCCCGTTCGATGAATTCCAACGTATGAAACATCATCCGGAGCTCAGCCAATACCTAGAAGGCGGGAAACGCGTCGCTTACGGCGCACGGGCCATTGCCAAAGGTGGGTTCAACTGCCTGCCGAAAATGACGTTCCCAGGTGGTCTGCTGATTGGCTGCGACGCGGGCACGCTAAACTTTGCCAAAATCAAAGGCCTGCATACCGCCATGAAATCGGGCATGGTGGCTGCCGAGAGCGTCTTCGAGGCCATCAAAGGGGGTGATGAAGGGGGACAAGAGCTCGCCAACTTCACCAGCAAGTGGGAAGCTAGCTGGGCCTACCAGGAGCTAAAAGAGAGTGCGAGCTTCGGACCCGCCATTCATAAATACGGTACGGTAGGTGGCGGTGCCTATAACTTCGTGAATCAACTTCTGGGCAATAAACTACCTAACGTCCATGATACGACGACCGATCATGGGGCGCTGAAGCCGGCCGCTGAGTTCGAGAAAATCGTCTACCCGAAGCCGGATGGCAAGCTATCGTTCGACAAATCCACGTCAGTGTTCTTGTCCAACACGAACCATGAAGAGGATCAGCCTTGCCACCTGCGTCTCGCAGACCCAGACCTACCGATTCGCCATAACCTACCTAAATACGCCGAGCCCGCACAGCGATACTGTCCGGCGGGCGTGTATGAAGTCGTCGAAGACGATCAAGGCCAGCCGCGTTTCCAGATCAACTTCCAAAACTGCGTGCACTGCAAGACTTGCGATATCAAGGACCCTGCCCAGAACATCACCTGGGTAGCACCAGAAGGTGGCGGCGGACCGAACTATCCCAATATGTAAGTCCACCTCGATTGTTGCTGCCCCTTCAAAGGGGCAGCATACATGCCTCTGGCTACCTTCGCGCTCTTACACCGACCACCGCTCATGAAAATACGCGGTGTTCTTGCCCGCCTGCTTGGCGCGATACATGGCGGCATCAGCACGCTTCATCAACGTTTGCTCGTCGGCCCCATCATGGGGAAATAACGCCACACCAATACTGACCGAAATCAAACACGTTTGCCCTTGTAAAGCGAAAGGCTCTTGTATAGCGGTCACCAGCTGTTCGGTAATTCGTGTCACAGGCTCTCGCTGGGTGATGTTTCTCAATAAAATAACGAATTCATCGCCCCCCAGCCGAGCAACGACATCATGTTCGCGCACCGAAGCCAGCAGCCTCTTAGCGACTAGCCGTAGCAACTTATCTCCCGCTTCATGGCCTTGGGTATCGTTGACGCTCTTGAAGCGGTCCAAATCCAAGAACAGCAAGGCAAAGCCTTCTTCTGACTCACGATGCTGCCCAATCGTTTGGTCCACCACATAGCTCAGGTAAGCTCGATTAGGTAGCTGGGTCAGGGTATCGTGAAACGCAAGGTGCTCGATATGGCGGGCGTGGCGCAGCCGTTCATCCATCACTCGCTGACGCTCTCGCTGCAACTGATGGCTAAGCCGCGCCAAGAGCCCAAGAAACATCAGGGCGGCGACACTCACAATCAGCGCGCGCAACCAGTAGCGACGCGCCATCGGGTAAGCACTCGCCAACTGCTCCTCCACCGAGATGCCTACCACGATGGACAGAGGAAAACGAAACAGCGGCCGGACCAAGGTCATTCTCTCGACCTCCATCCAATGCGTGAGGAAGGGCTTATCGTCGCTATTCATAATCTCATCATAGGACGGCAACGCCATGATGGTGCGAGAGGTTAGCTGGGAGCCACTTCGGGCAATACGCGTGACGTTCCCAGCATCCACTAACGCGAGTAACCCGCGCTCCCCCAGTGACCCCGCATCATACCCACTGACGAAGTAGTCAGCACTGACGGTTAACGTCGCCCACTCAGGGACGTTACTCTCATTGCTAAGCTTTCTAGCAAATAGCAGCTGTTGGCGCCCCGCCGCCGAAAACGCCTCGACCACTAACTCGGTTACATCTGGCAGCGTGGGAAAAGTGTCGCCCTGTGTGGCTAGCTCCCAAGGGCTCGTGCTCTCTTTTACCCTTCCTTGACCATCAACGATGCTCACTGAAAAAATCAACCCGGGTGGCAGCAAGTTCCTCTCAGAAAGCGTGGTCAAGATATCTGAACGCTGCTGGCTAGCGACGAAATCGACGAGTTTCAAGGTGGCATCGATCTCTCGCAGCGATCTCAGTACCCTAGCTTCGTAGGTATCTGCTATATCGCCGATCGAATGCTCGATTTGACGCTTTATCGCCGCTTGCTCACGACTGACCAAATAGTGGGTACTGCTTACGATGATCAGCACGATCAAAAGGCCGACCGTACCAAAAAGCACCAATGGTTCGGCTAATCGATCGCGCCACGAATATACCCTATGCTGCGCGTCCAGGCGCAGCGATGGTCCTTTGAGGTTACTCAATCGTCACCACCCGCAACCGATCATCCAAATAACGGGCATCAATGTAGCCAAGGGCGCCGGGGTCGCGAGCGAGCCTCTCTACCACGGCCTGGCTATCGGCAAGCGTTTGAGGCGGCTGGCCTCGACCAGTAAAAATCAACCTCGCCCAATGGGCGCGCAACTGTGCCGGTGTCTTTTCGATGTAGCGACGGTAAAACTCGTCTCGCTCACGTGACCGTTCGGATTGGTCGATAGGCGTTATCGCCGCCCCCCCTTGAAGCCGCGTTCGGCTGTCCAAATAAAGGTCTTTCAGCTCTTGACGCTGGATCCGAGTCAGTCCTGTCTCTGCAGATACCACCACGACCAAGTCAGCAACGCCTGCACAGGGAAGCAAGCCGAGCAGTAAACAACAGCATGCTTGAGATAGTCGCTTTGCCATCGTCACGCTCCTTAAAACACAAAGTCGAGCGCGAGGCTAAACAGATTTATATTGCCCCCTGGCTGGAAATTGGGCTGCTGATTGATCAGCCCGCCAGGGGAACCGGAGCGAAAATCGATATGGTCATATTGTGCCGTTAGCGCCATCCCTGGGCGAAAATCCCAACGCAAACCAAGGGTGCTGCTATCTTGTGATAGCCCAGACGACAGCACGGCATTCAGCGTGCTGTTGAGCACCACGGCCGCCTCAGAAAAGGGAGAGGGATAAAATCCAGGGGTCAGTCCGGGCTCGGATCGATTGCTCAGAACACGGGCGCGTCCGAGTGCCGCATAGGGGGTCCATTGGCCAATGCGATAGCCCGCCGTCAAGTGAGCGTTTTCACTACTGCCCAGGAGAGTCGACGAAGAAAACTTGGCCCACTCCCCCTCCACAAACCATGAACCGGGGTCGTAGTTGACGCCAAAGCTCAAAATGCGGATGGGTTTGCCATCGACTTCATAACGCTCGGCCAAGGTCTCTCCCGGAGGCCCAAAAAGCCGGTAAACATCGAAGAACTGGGTCAACTCATCGGCTTGTACACTGAGCTCGCCATAGCTGGCAAAAAGTGTCGTATTGCCCCACCGCGTATGCTGAGAAAGGCCCCACGAGTCGGAAGAGTCGATATCTCCTGTCTCATACTCCACGCTACCGCCACCATAGCTCAGACGCACATCGTTGATCGCCTCACCCAAATAGTAGCGATAGCGAAGATCGACTCCATCGAAATTGGCGACGGGAACGAGACGATAAATCTCAGCAGGCGGTCTGATCCAAGGGGTAGCAAAACTCACTTTGCGGTACTCGGAATTCATGAAGCTTCCTTGCACCATGCGACCTACGCGAAAGCTTAACGACGGCGTCGCGTCATACTGAAGATAGGCCCACTCGATATCCGGCGAGTAGGAGCCATCGAAGCGTTTTTCGCTGACCACCTGAACGGTCGCGGAGAGGGAAGACGTCGCGGCAAGCGTCGTTTGAAGCCCCAATCGGCTATCAACTTCAGCACTCCACTCCCCGCTGAAACCCGCACCCGAGGAGGCGAACGGATCGGCCACGAAATCGGCATCAGCAATATCTGAATGCACGACACCTAGCGTGCCGAACCCATTCAGGCTAACGCTGGGCAGTGACGTGTCGGCCGATATAACGCCGCTGTAAACCGCAAGGGAAATGGCGCACGACCTGACAAACTGCCTTAGCATGCCGATTACCTGCTGGGTAAATGGTTAACTGCCAAGCATTTAATCGGCCAGACTAGACTAAGTCAAACGCCATTGAACCAATCGGTCCTGACAACAGTTAAAAGAGCCTCCTTGACAAGCTAAACGGAACGTCAACGCTAGCTTGCGGACTCCATGATCTCGATGGGCGCACGACGGGCAATCAAACGTCGCCGGCCGGCTTGGACAAAGCGAACGTCGATGACGGGGTCGGAGGGGTTGCCTTCGACGGCGGCCACTTCACCTTCGCCAAACACCGCATGTAGCAGCCGTTGACCAGGGTAGAAATGGCTGTGTACACGATAACCAGCCACGGTTTCGTTCACCTGAGGTGCCGCCAGGGCAATATCCTCGCGCCCGATCTTTTTCAAGTAGCGCTCGACCAAGCTTGGTGCATTCACCGCTACCGGGTCACTCGGTGGCTGGGCGTGTGCAAGATGCTCGGCAATGCGCATACCGTCTTGCCAGGCACTTTCAGCAATGAAGCGGCTTGGCTTGTGGACACCGCCATCGTGCAGAACGAGCAACTGCTCTTTGGCACGAGTAATGGCGACGTAAAATAGCCTTCGCTCCTCTTCCAATCGCTCGTCGCTCAGGGGGTTATCGTGACTGTAGTAAGGAAAGTCTTCTTCGTTGACCCCGGCCACCGCCACCAAAGGCCATTCGAGGCCTTTGGCACCGTGCACCGTACTGATCAATACGCCACCCGCCTGATTCTCCACGGGGCGCTCGAGCAGTTCGATGAACGCATCGGGGTCTTGTACACTCTCGGCCTGCTCGATCAGTACATCTAGCAGTCGTACGTCCTCCTCCCCCTTGTCGCGTCTCGCAGCGGCACGCTTCAACGTCTTTTCTGCATCGATAACCTCGACCACGTGACTGAGCAGTTTTGCCGGTGGCCAAGCACTCAGCCTCGGCAATTCACACAGCAATTCCCAGCGTTTTTTGAGGGTGCGCCGCTGAAGCGGTTTCAATGCGGCCAGCACGGGTTCATGGCGCTCCGGCCACTGCTGAGTACTCGCAAGCTGGTAGGCCAGGCGCTGCAAGCGCTCTCTGGCAACGAACGGGGTTGGCTGAGCTAATAACAGCAGCAACTGCTCGGGATCCTGTAACAGCTCTGGGCGCCTGGAGAGCTTCAGATAGCCCGCCAATGCCTGCACCAAAGGCAAGCGAAACACAAAGCGGTCTTCTCGCAACATTCGAAAGGGAATACCCGCCTGAAGCAGTGCGAGCTGGAACGGCACCGACAGTGCCCAACTGCGCACGAGCAGGCTGGCATCGCTCAGAGCGCGCCCTTGCGATTGCCAATCGATCAGCGCATCCAGCAAAAAACGGCTGCCTTGACCTGCGTTGATGCGGGTCGCCGGGTTGCGAGCCCCTGCCAAGCAGAGCTGATCAGGCCGTCGGCGGTTGGCCATGATGGCGTGATTGGCCGTAAGCGCCAGCGCGTGCCCATGACGAAAGGTCATTGAGAGCGGATAGTCGGTGGCGTCACCAAACGTCGCGGTAAAGTTTTCCAGCATCGTATCAGGGCGTGCCCCCCGCCACTCGTATATGCACTGGTTGGCATCGCCCACCGCCATAACGCTCGCAGTGGAACCGGCCAGCACGGCGAGCAGTCGTTGCTGAACCGTATTGATGTCCTGATACTCATCGACGATCACGTGATCCAAAAACCCCTCGACGCGCTGGCGAAGTGCGTCATCGGCTTCCAGGGCCTGTACGGGACGGTAGAGCAGATCCGCATAGCTCATCACTCCTTCCGCCTCCAAAAGGCGTTCGGCCTCGGCGAAGGCAGCAGGAAAGTAATCGGTGTCAGGCTCGAACTGAAGCCGCTCGTAGAGGGTCTCGGCAGATAGCATTTCCGCCTTTACCAACCCGCAAAAATGCGCCAGTGCTTCCAGGCGGTCGCCCTCTAGCGCAGCGTCACGGCGCTCCATTTGGTCGGCCAGCACGTTCAAACTAGCCTGACGCAGCAAGCGCTCCATCTGCCACTCGGCAGAGAGTAACCGTCTAGGGGCCAGCGCCCCCCAACGGCACAAGCTTTGCGTCAGACGATGCCCCAGAGAGTGAAACGTGCGCACATCGGGCAGCGGTTGCCCATCTGGGGCCATGGTGGCCAGGCGTCGCTGGAAATCCTCTTTAGCAGAACGATTGAACATCAGCACCAGCATTCGCTTGGGAGCAACGCCGCTCGATAGCAGATGAAGTACTCGAGCGGCCATGGTCGTGGTCTTACCCGCTCCCGCCACGGCGGCAACACGAGCATGCCCTTCGCCATGGTGAACCACTGCTTGCTGTTCGGCCGTTAGCTTCACGGCGCCTCACTTGGCAAGCTATCGCTCCATTGACCAAGTGGATGCCAGCTTCCTGCACTATAGAGTCGGCAAACCGTTTGTCCACTTGCCGCTTCTTCGACGCGGGCTTGCTCCACTAAGCGATAGAACACGTTGCGGTGCAGCCGAGCTGCCAAGCCAAAGCGAATGGCACACTCGGGCGCTAAATCACCTTCAGGTGTCATCGACAGCGATAAGGGATGATCAGCGTCCAGGCGCACCACATCCTCGAACTGGGTGGTCAGCCACCAGGCGTCGTCGCGAAAATCGGCCTCGACGATCACTAATGGACGATCCTCGACGCTGACGCGCCAGCGCTCAGCGGGGGTCACCAGGCAATACCCTTCCGCATCCCGCCGCAAAAGACTGGCAAGCACCTTGGCAATCGCCGGGCGTGCGAAAGGCTTGCCTTCATGCAGCCAAGTGCCATCCGCCTGGATGCGTATGTCGATATCGCCCGTGAGCTCGGGCTGCCAAGTATCGACAGGGGGAATGGTCGCCGAGCCGCCGGATTGCTGAAGTAGCCGATCAATGTTCATTGCCATGCTCCCCAAAAGATAGCGCGTTACACTACCAGCCCAGATCGTGCCAGCGCCTCTTTCACATGGGCAGGCGCATCGGGCACGGCAGCCCGGAAAAGATGGTAGAAGTTCACCGTCGTCTGCATCGCAACTTCATCGACGCTGATGCCTCGTTCACGGGCAATACACTCAGCCACCTCGACGACCCACGCGGGTTCGTTGGGCTTTCCGCGATGGGGAACGGGTGCCAAATAGGGGCTGTCGGTTTCGATGAGCAGCCTATCCAGTGGAAGCTGGCGTGCCAGCGTACGCAGTGACGCAGCGTTACGGAAGGTGATAATACCGGAAAGCGAAATGTAAAAACCCAGCCGCACGGCTTCCCGGGCCATCTCCAGATCTTCGGTGAAGCAGTGAATCACCCCCCCCACCTGAGGATTGCTGTGTTCCCGCAGCAGCGCCAACGTATCGTCTTTCGCCTCACGGGTATGGATGATCACCGGTAGTTCTAATTCGCTTGCGGCCATTAGGTGCCGTTTGAAGCGCTCATGCTGGACGCTTAGCGGTACGCTCTCCTGGTAGTGATAATCCAGCCCGGTCTCGCCAATGGCCACCGCGCCATACTGCTCGGCAGCTTCGACGATCTCGTCCACGCTGGGTTCGTGCGCCGCCTGATACAGCGGGTGCAGACCGGCGGAGATCGCAACGTCAGGGTGCTCTCTGGCAATGGCGGCCAGCCCAGGCAGCTCCTCCAGCGTCGTCGAAATCGCGAGAAACTGGCTAACGTTCGCTTGACGCGCAGCGGCCAGGGTGGCTGCTACGTCGCCACCGTGGGTATGTTCCGATAAACGATCGAGATGGCAGTGAGAGTCGACAAACATGCAGGGCTCTTTGAGTGTATAGAAAAATCGCTGAATTAAAGCGTAAATGAAGGGGGCGCTTTATCGAGCTGGCCCGCCAACAGCGTCTCGATACGGTCGCGAACGGAGTAATCCTGCTGGCTGAAGTGAACGCCGATGCCCGGCATACGCCGACCGCTCACGCCTTCGGGAGATATCCAAATCACCTGTCCTGTCACCGAAAGACGCTCACTCTCCCCTGGCAGGGTCAGCAGCAGCATGACCGACTGCCCCAGGCTGTAGAGTGTTTTCGTCGGTACGAAAATCCCACCTCGGTCCAAAAAGGGCATGTAGGCGGACAACAGCGTTGGTACATCCGGTATCGTCAAAGAGAGCGCTTTTTGGGCAGCCATCACGACCTCGTTACAACCAGTGGTTAGGAGCGTAGCAGCGCAGACCAGCGAACTAGCCACGCTTCCAAAACGAGTTGGGGATTTGGGTTGGCCCCTACGGCGAACAAGCGGCGCTGCTCTCGGGCATAATCCAGCAGCCGGAACCAGTCTTGAACGCGACCGTTTTTTACCGCCTGTCGGTAGAGTGGCACCAAATCAGGATTGTGCAACACGCTCTGCTCGCCGGAAAGCCCCAGACGAATCAAGTCCTCAAGCCAAGCGATACCGTACCATAAGATGGCATCGATCGCCTGGCGGTCCAACCTTGCTGCCTCGGATACCGGCTCTGCCCCGCGCACTAACTGCTCGAAACAGTCGTGAATTTGATGCCTCAGGGCACGCTCGTCGGGAGCGGCAAGCTCCACTGCCAAGAGCGGTAAACCACCGGAGACACGCCACCAAAAGTGCGCCTCATCACCTCCCAGATGCTGCGTCAGCCAGCCTTTACATGCCTCGAACGCTACGCTGGCCAGTGGCCACTGCTGACAGCGTGAGCGAATGGTCGGCAACGTGCGAGACGGCACGTCCGAGAGCAGGATAAAGAGCGTTTTGTCGCCAGGCTCTTCCAAGCTTTTTAACAGCGCATTGGCCGCGGCAACGTTCATCGCTTCCGCCGGGGAAATGACAATGACGCGATAACCGCCCTGCTGCGCCGTTTGCGACACGAACCGATTCACATCGCGAATAGGGTCGATACGAATTTGACGCTTCCCCTCCTCCGGCGACACCCGCAGCAAGTCAGGGTGATAGCCTGACGCCAGCATGGCACAGCTATGACACTGCCCGCAGGCCTGCTCGCTTGGCGCTGCACACAACGCTCTGGCGATCAGCGCCTCCGCTAACTGCTGTTTGCCGACGCCGTGAGCACCGCTGATCAGCAGCGCATGGGGCAAACGTCCGCTATCGGCCAGACGCACCAACTGCTGCCAGGTCGAGTGGTGCCAGGGCAAGACGCCGGTTACTGCCATTGCGCAACCCGCTCTTCCAGCACACGACCCAGCACCATTTGAACGTCTTGCAGCGGCTGGGCCGCGTCAATGAGAGCAAAACGCTCCGGAGCAGATGCAGCTCTCTCAAGGTAAGCCTGGCGAACGTCCATGAAAAATTCGACACGCTCTTGCTCGAACCGGTCACGCTGCGTATTGAGATCGCGTAAACGCCCCTCTAGCCGCACTCTGGCAGCGTCAGGCGGCATATCGAGCAAAAGCGTCAAATCAGGAGAAAGCCCTTTCTGAACGAATGCTTCTAGCTGAGCAATTCGGTACGTATCGATACCTCGCCCACCGCCCTGATAGGCAAAGGTCGCATCGGTAAAACGGTCACAGACCACCCAGGCGCCGCGCGCCAGGGCTGGCAGAATTTTCTCCGCCAAATGCTGTGCACGGGCGGCAAAGACGAGCAACAACTCCGCATCGACACTGAGCGGCTCGTTGGGCGCAGGGTCTAGCAACAGCTCGCGAATGGCCTCCGCGCGCGCCGTGCCTCCGGGTTCCCGCGTGCGCACCACATCGATTCCACGCGATGTCAGCCACGCTTCGACGAACGCCACGTTGGTCGACTTACCGACCCCTTCACCGCCTTCCAGCGTGATGAAGCGCCCACGCTTACTCATTGCTGCCCCTTACTCAATTGATACGCCATCTTGGTCGATGGCAGCGATTTAACGATTACGAATATAGCGGTTGACGGCATTATTGTGCTCACGCAGGGTACGTGAAAAATGGTGGGTGCCATCTCCCCGCGACACAAAGTAGAGTGTTTCACCAGGTTGCGGATTCACCGCAGCTTCCAACGAGGCACGCCCTGGCATGGCGATGGGTGTCGGCGGCATACCATCGATCACGTACGTGTTGTAGGGAGTCGCTTCCCTCAGGTCGGCACGGGTAATCCGCCCTTCGTAGCGCTCGCCCATTCCATAAATGACCGTAGGGTCCGTTTGAAGACGCATGCCGCGCTCCATACGCCGCTTGAAAACGCCGGCAATTTCCCGACGCTCTTCCGGCGCTCCGGTTTCGCGTTCGATTAACGAGGCCATGATGAGTGCTTCGTAAGGAGACTCGATAGTGAGATCCTCATCCCGCTCTGCCCAGACCTCTTCCAAAATACGCTCCATCCGCTGCAGGGACTGACGCAAGATATCCACATCGCTCATGCCCAAATGGTAGCGATAGGTATCGGGAAAGAACCAACCTTCTGGATGAGCTCCCTCACGCCCCAAAAGCGTCATGATCGCTTCGTCACTCATGCCAGTCGTGCGATGCTCGAGCTTGGGGGCCGTATCGAGCAACGTGCGCATCTGGCGAAACGTCCAACCTTCCGGTACGGTCAACGAGTATGTCACCACGTTATTGCTGCCCAATAACGCAATGACATCCAGTCCGCTCATCCCGGGCATCAGCCGATACTCTCCCACCCGCAGTTGCGGCACCTGCTCTGGGTCGATACGAGCCAGCAGTTGATACGCCCAGACGTCTTTCAATACGCCTTGAGAAGCCAGGTCACGTACGACTTGATGAAATCCAGCACCCGCAGGCACTTGGTAAAGCGTGGGTTCCTCAACGACAATGGGTGCCGCAAGGCGCTGCTGCCAATAGGCATAGCCACCTAGCACGGCGGCAATCGCCAGCACTACCAATACCGCTAAGACGGCAAATAACCGTTTCACGTTGATACCTCGATCATGTTATGGGGTTGCCTACGATAGAAATGTACCTGGATAACCGAGCAGCCGATGCGCCGCGACTTGCAGCGGATCCGCCTTGAAGCGCGGCCACGCCGCTAGTCGACTGCCGTGGGCGTCGCGTAGCTCACGCACGGGCCAAACCCCTTGAACTGAATTACCGACCCAAAGCCGTTCCACGCTTGACAACGCTGCAGCGGACAAACGGCTTTCGTGGATGAGGCCCTCAGACAGCAAGGCAGCACGCAGGGTGCCCTCTACACCGCAACGATCAATGTAGGGCGTATACAAACGCCCTTCTGACGACCAGAACAGGTTCATACTGGTGGCCTCCACGACATTACTCGCTTGATCGGTCAGCAACCCTTCGGCGATGTCAGGCTCTTGCCACTCCTGACGCGCCAGCACGTTCTCTAGCCGATTGAGATGTTTGATCCCGGCCAGAAGCGGTTGATGCCCCAAACGCAGTTGACACATACGAACGCATACGCCCTCACGCCAGTGCGTTTCGTTTGTCGTAAAGGGCGTACGCCGAGTCATCAGCCGGGGCGCTACCTGGTTAGGAATCGCGTAGCCACGACCACCACTCCCACGGGTCAAAATGAGCTTGAGAACCTCGAGAGCGGCCCTAGGGGGGGCTTGCCACGCCTGAGACAGCTGCCGAGCAGACGGCAATGGAATATTCAAACGTTGGCAGCCCTTTGACAACCGGGCGTGATGGTACTCCCACAGCACGGGCTGCCCATCACGTAGCAAGACGGTTTCGAATAGACCATCGCCATACGCCAGCCCGCGGTCATCGAAAGGCACCTGGGGCATCGGCATCAAGGCTTATACCTTTTTGAACAACAGCGAGCCGTTCGTGCCACCAAAACCAAACGAGTTCGACAGCGTTACATCGATACGCATGTCACGAGCGGTATGGGGGACGTAGTCGAGATTGCAGCCCTCCTGAGGGTTGTCCAGGTTGATGGTGGGCGGCGCAACCTGATCACGAATGGCCAGAATGCTGAAAACGGCTTCAACGGCGCCAGCAGCTCCCAGCAAGTGACCAATCATCGACTTGGTGGAGCTTACGGCCACGTGCTGAGCCGCATGACCCAACACTTTCTCGATCGCACGGCTCTCCGCCAAATCACCAGCCGCCGTCGACGTACCGTGAGCATTGATATAATGCACGGCCGATGGATCAATGGCGGCATCTTTGATCGCATTACTCATAGAGAGCGCCGCGCCACGGCCGTCCTCTGGAGGTGCCGTCATATGATAGGCATCATCACTCATTCCAAAGCCTGCAAGCTCCGCATAAATGTGGGCTCCACGTGCTTTGGCATGCTCGTACTCTTCTAACACCAACACGCCCGCACCATCCGAGAGCACGAAGCCATCGCGCCCGGCATCCCAAGGACGGCTTGCCGCTTCAGGGTCGTCATTGCGTGTGGAAAGCGCACGCGCCGCCGAGAAACCGCCCAAACCCAGCGGCGTCGTGGCCATTTCCGCACCGCCACAAATCATCACGTCTGCATCGCCGTAGGCGATGGTACGTGCGCTGTAGCCAATATTATGCGTACCGGTGGTGCATGCCGTCGTAATGGCAATATTCGGCCCTTTGAAGCCGTGCTGGATCGCCATGTTGCCCGAGATCATATTGATGATGGACCCCGGCACAAAGAACGGCGACACGCGGCGCGCGCCGCCTTTATTGAGCGCATTGTGGTTATGTTCAATCATTGGCAAGCCGCCGATGCCTGAACCGATAGCCACACCGATGCGCTCGGCGTTCTCGTCGTTACACTCTATGCCTGAATCCTGGATGGCCTGCGCACCGGCCGCCATGCCGTACTGAATGAACAGATCCATCTTGCGTGCATCTTTGGGGTTCAAGTAGGGGCTGATATCGAAATTCTTTACCGAACCACCAAAGCGTGTATTGAAGCCACTGGTATCGAAGTGCTCGATAGGCGCAATGCCACTTTTCCCCGCGACGATATTGGCCCACGACTCGTCTACGCTATTGCCCACTGGGGTCACCAGGCCTAACCCAGTTACCACTACCCTTCTTCGCGCCATCAGCTTTCCTCCAGGCATCCATGGTGACACGACCCATCTGGGTCATTTGCTGCAGAAATTTGGTGACTAGTATAACGGAGTTTGAACGTTATATTCATTGAGAGCGTAAAGCAAAAAAGCCGTCCCCTATCAGGACGGCTTTTTTAATACGGGCGGGAGACACCCCACCCTGACTCTTCGCGATGATCGCGCCCTTACTGGTGGGCGTTTACGTAGTCGATCGCTTCTTGAACCGTGGTGATTTTTTCGGCTTCTTCGTCAGGAATTTCAGTATCGAATTCCTCTTCCAATGCCATCACCAGTTCAACGGTGTCCAGAGAGTCGGCACCCAGGTCTTCAGTGAAAGAAGAGCTGTTCTGGATGTCTTCTTCTTTAACGTTCAGGCGCTCTGCCACTACTTTTTTTACGCGCTCTTCAATAGTACTCATCAACGTACTCCAGTCGTTCACATTAGCCGTTATAGATAACCAGCTATTTGGAAACCGCAAGCCAAAAGCTGCGGGGTAGTTTATAGACGCCCTTAGGTTGACGCAACCGCCAAACCCAAGGCCATCAACGCATATTCATACCGCCATTCACGTGCAGCGTTTCACCAGTGATATACCCTGCAGCGTCACTCGTCAAAAAGCCAACGGCAGCAGCAATCTCTTCTGGCCCGCCCAGACGTGCCAAAGGAATCTGTTTCAGCAACATGTCGTGCTGTGCTTCGGGCAGCGATTCAGTCATATCAGTGGCGATAAAACCCGGCGCAACGGCATTGACCGTGATGGCACGTGACGCCACCTCGCGCGCAAGTGCACGACTAAAGCCCTCCATGCCAGCCTTGGCCGCTGCATAGTTCGCTTGACCCAAGTTACCCATGGTCGCGACGACCGAACTGATCGATACGATTCGACCAAAGCGCGCCTTGGTCATGCCACGCAGGCAAGCCTTGCTCACACGGTAGACGGATTTGAGGTTGGTATCCATCACGGAATCCCACTCCTCCTCTTTCATCCGCATGAGGAGGTTATCACGGGTAATCCCTGCATTGTTAACCAAAATCGTGGGTGCCCCGAAACGCTCACCGATCGTCTTTAACACCTCATCGATACTCGCCTGATCGGTGACATTCAGGCACATGCCTGCGCCTTCAATGCCATTGGCTTTTAAATCGGCATCGATTTTCTCAGCACCAGCGTCGCTAGTGGCCGTACCGATGACGATACGGCCCTGACGACCAAGCTCGTGAGCAATGGCACGACCAATGCCGCGGCTTGCTCCCGTTACTAGGGCGACACGTTTCTCTTGCGTCATAACACGTTTCCTTCCACTGAACTAAGCAAGGGTAGCTGATATTCGCCGTTTATCACGCATTACCCGCCAATGTTTCGCGCGCAAGCTCGAGCGCTGCGTCCAAACTGTCGGGGTCGTTGACCGCCAACCCCTTGGCACCACGCACGATACGCTTGTTGAGACCGGTCAGCACCTTGCCCGGGCCACATTCGATGAAGACATTAGCACCTTGCTCTGCCATGGCTTCAACGCAAGAGGACCATCGCACAGGTTGATAGAGCTGCTCGATCAAGCGCGTACGAAGCGTGTCGACATCCGCATGGGCTTGGGCGTCGACGTTTTGGATGACGGTGTAGCGAGGCGTGCGTAGCTCGATCGATTGCATCGCATTGGCCAAACGCTCGGCAGCGGGGCGCATCAACGCACAGTGGGACGGTACAGAAACGGGCAAAGCCAGTGCACGCTTGGCACCGGCCTCTTGGCAGGCCGTAATGGCACGCTCAACCGCCGCTTTACTGCCAGCGATGACCACCTGCCCAGGAGAGTTATAATTCACGGCCGATACGACGTCACCCTGGGCGGCGCTAGCGCAGGCGGCTTCAACAACGGCATCGTCAAGACCAAGTATCGCAGCCATGCCGCCTTCGCCAGCGGGAACGGCCTCCTGCATGGCTTCACCACGTAGACGAACGAGCTGCACACCTTCGGCAAAGCCCATCACGCCCGCGCAGACCATCGCACTGTACTCGCCAAGGCTATGACCTGCCATTACGCTAGGGCGAGGGCCTTCCAGCTCCTGCCAAACTCGCCAGATAGCCACGCTGGATGTGAGCAGCGCTGGCTGGGTGCAAGCCGTTGCATTCAGTGCATCTTCGGGGCCTTCCTGGACGACCTTCCATAGGTCATAGCCCAGCGCATCGGACGCTTCCTCAAATGTCGTTCCCACCACACTATAGCGCTCGGCCAGCTCCCGCAGCATTCCAAGCTGCTGAGAGCCTTGCCCGGGAAAAATGAGGGCAAGGGGTTGAGACATGTCGTTCACCTTTGCTCTTGTAGGCATTTGCTCAGTTGAGCGATAGGCGTAGTCATCGGTAACGCTGACGCGCAGCGAACGGCATCTCCAATGGCCACCGATAACCCGCAAAAATCGTACGACGTTTTGTGGCGTCTTGCTTGCCTTCGGTTCAAGACCAGCGACTGGCAAGCTGGGTTGGCAGATCGCGTTCTACTTCTTGCAGGGCTCGCTGAATAGCGTAGTAGAACCCATCTGCACCGGCACTCCCATGGCTCTTCACCACAATTCGTTTTAGCCCAAGTAGGCTTGCGCCGTTATAACGTACGGGGTCAAGCTCCTGCTTGAGCCGTTTCAGCACAGGTTTGGCCAGTACACTTGCCAAACGTCCACATAGGCGTGATTCAAACGCCCACTGCACACGCTCAACCAACATACGAGTCAAACCTTCGCTCGCCTTCAACGTCACGTTACCGACAAAGCCATCGCACACCATGACATCGATCTCGCCTTGAAAGATGTCGCCACCTTCCGCATAGCCTAGATATACAAATGGCAGTGAGGATGCACACTCCCGAAGCAAGTGATCCGTCTCCCGCACGGTCACACTGCCTTTTGTGGCCTCTGCCCCAACGTTCAATAACGCAACGCGAGGACGGTCGATCCCATCTATGCAGTGCGCCATAGCAGCCCCTAATACGGCAAAATCAACGAGCCGTGAGGCGGGGGAATCTACATTTGCCCCCAAATCCAGCAGGTAGCAACGTCGACCGCCCCGTGAGGGTATGGCAGTACTGATAGCGGGCCGGGAGAACCCAGAGATCATGCCAAGCTCACGCCGCGACAGCGCGACTAACGCCGCGGTATTGCCAGCACTGAGCCCGGCATGGGCGCCACCTTCTGCTACATAGCGCAGCATGCGCGCCATGCTCGTCTCGTGCCCACGCCGCAGCGCCCAGGCAGCCGATGCGCTGGGCGGCACTGCATCAGAAACATCGCAGGCGACTAAACGTGACGCTGCCGCAGCCAAAGGCTGCGGCAAGCGCGAAAGTTCAGCGATGATACGCTGACGCGGGCCGAACAGGGTGAGTTCAATGTCAGGTCGCTCGATGACCGCCTTTGCAGAGCCTTCGATAATGGCACGAGGGCCTTGGTCACCCCCCATGACATCGATCGCTAGGCGCATTGCACCCACGCTGTTATGCCACTCGTAAAGTGTTAAGGCTTAAACCTCAACCACCTTACGGCCGCGATAGAAACCATCGGGAGAAACATGGTGACGCAGATGAGTGGTGCCCGTTTCTTTGTCTTGAGACAGAGTCGGTGCGCTCAGCGCATCGTGACTACGACGCATGCCGCGCTTGGAACGAGTTTTACGGTTCTGTTGAACTGCCATGAGTGTTTACTCCAAGGTATGTAGGGTAAGTGATGCTTACTTTTTGCCTTTCAAAGCGCCACTGCTTTTCAAAGCATTGAGCACCGCGAAAGGATTCTTGGCTGAAGCGGACTCGTCCGCCGCGCCTTCGGTCTTGCTGACCAGCTGCTCCGCCGAGACATGGCATTCGGTCTCATCGTGGTAGACCACCTGGGGAAGGCTGAGAATGAGCTCATCCTCGACCACCGTCAGCAGGTCCAGCTGTTCGTTTTCCACCAGCACCGGCTCATGACTGGCAGGCAGCTCGGCGGCCAAGGCTTCGTCGGTAATCATCCCAAGCAGGAAGTCACTGGAAACGTCTTGGCTAAGCGGCACCATACAGCGACGACAAGGCAGTGCCAGCGTCGCTTGCAAATGGCCACGAATTTCGCGGCGACCTTGGGCATCGACACCAAACTCGAGTACGACATGACAGTCGCCCGTTTGGTCGCCTGCTTCTTCAGCAAGGCGGGGCAGCTTATTCAGCGCCACTAAGCCTTCGAGTCGTTCGCGGCGGGCTGCAAGCTTATAAGGCTCAACCCGGCTGGGGAGTTGTGAGGTCAACATAGGCGCGCAATGATAGGCACTCGCCCCCCTGGTGTCAAAGCTCATAGCATAATTCTTATCGATAGCTCGGTGAAAACGGGGCTATTAGGCATGTCGCCGCGCTTTCGCTACACTCAATGCCCGTGCTGATGGCGCCATCCCAGTCAAAAGGAGACGACAGTGCCGCAAATGCAAAACGCCCCCCTCGTCCTTGCGTCTAGCTCTCGCTTTCGCCAAGCGCTGCTAGACCGTCTGCAGCTACCTTACCAATGTCACTCCCCTGACATCGACGAGACGCCCCTCGATTACGAATCCCCGCAGGCACTCGTTCACCGCCTTGCGCTGAGCAAAGCCAACGCGGTGGCCGAGCGTTTCCCCCACCACTGTATCATTGGCTCTGATCAAATTGCCCTGTTCGAAGGTGACATTCTCGGCAAACCACACACACCGGAGCGCGCACGTGCCAATCTGGCGCGTTTTTCGGGCCGTAAGGTCACGTTCTTGACGGGACTCGCTCTGGTCGACACGCGACATCAGCGCCACCACGTGCATATCGAGCCGTTCGAGGTGGTATTCCGCACCTTGAGCGAACAGGAAATAGAACGTTACGTTGCCCTTGAGCAACCCCTCGATAGCGCCGGAAGCTTTCGCATGGAGGGGTTGGGAATCACACTATTCGAGCGTCTGGAGGGCCGTGACCCCAACGCATTGATCGGACTGCCCCTCATCGCCCTTTGCGACATGCTTCGCCACGTGGGCATGAACCCCTTGGCGACGTCTGACGCTACTGGGCCTGAAACTTTATCGGCGCATGACTAGTGTGCACACCCAGCACCTCGGCAGCCGCTTGAGTAAATCGGCGCGTTAGCCGCTCGAAGGGATCTAAACGAGGCGTGTAGTTCTCCCAGGACGCCTCGCCCACCTGAGCACGGGCAACCTGCTCTAGACTCGCCAACTCATCGACCAACCCTAAGCCAAGCGCCTGCTCGCCGCTCCAGACTAGCCCGGAAAAAATATCCGGGTTATCGCTCAAACGCTCTCCGCGCCCCGCTCGCACATCACCAATGAATTGCTCATGCGTTTGGGTGAGCACGCTTTGCCAAAAGCGCGCCACGTCCTCGTCCAACGGCTGAAAGGGGTCTAGAAACGCCTTGTTCTCACCCGCCGTCATGACTCGGCGCTCGACTCCCAGCTCGGCAATGGCTTCTTGAAAGCCAAATCCCGCATAAATCACGCCAATCGATCCCACCAAGCTGGCCGGAGACGCAACGATCTCGTCTGCCGCCGACGCAACGTAGTAAGCACCGCTGGCACCGATATCTTCGATCACTGCAATGATCGGCTTATCGCCCTGCTCGCGCAGGCGCATGATTTCGGTATAAATACGTTGAGACTGGACAGGACTTCCTCCCGGGCTGTCGATGTGCAGCACCACGGCGACAACACCGGCATTGTCCCAGGCTCGATTCAAACCTTGGATGATGCGCTCCGCATTGGCAGGCGCATCGCTGGCAATCACTCCGTGCACTTCTATCAACGCCAAGTGTTGCTGCGCGGGCACTGCAGCGGTAGGTTCTGCCAAAAATACCCGATAGAGCGTCGTCGTCAGCGAGATGAGCACCAGCGCGAGTAACATCAACCTAAAGAATAGCTTCCAGCGGCGGCTTCTACGCTGCTCGGTCAGCACACCACCGATCCAACGATCCATCATCTCAAGCTGAGCTAGCCGCTGACGCTCTCTTAGGGTCTCTGCATCGTCCTCTTGGTGATCTGTCTGCGCTGCCCGCTTTTGCTGCGCAGGCACTTCAGGTCCTTGCGTCCAGCGATCATGCTCACTCGATGGATCACGGCTGCTGGGTGCCTCTCCATGGCGCTCGTCACGCCGCTGATCATCACTCATCGTCGACTCCTACGTTGCGTGTATTCACGTCTAGGCCTGTCTGCATAGCGGCTCGCAGTAGAGCCAATCGAACAGTGACGGTATGTCGTCAGCCACCCACACGGGCTGGCTAGCCGCCAGACGAGCGGGCGTGTGCACACCGTAGGTCACCCCCACCCGATCCATCCCCAGGGCGCGGGCCATCTCCAAATCGTATTCGGTGTCTCCCACCATAACAGCGCGCTCTACTGGCACCTGCAGCTCGGCCAAAATCTCCTCTAGCATCTGGGGATGTGGCTTTGAACGCGTCTCATCGGCCGTGCGGCTCGCGTGAAAAAACTCGCCGCTCCCCGTCTCACGAAAGATTCGATCGAGACCGCGACGACTTTTACCCGTCGCGACCGCAAGACGTTGCTGGGGTCGCTCCCGCAATCTCGCCAGCTGCGCCTCTACCCCGTCGAAAAAAGGCATTGGCGTCGTATTGCCCTCTACAAAGTGATGGGAGTAACGCTGGCGCAGCCGCTCGGCCTGCTCGGACGCAATGCCCGGGCATAGCTTGGCGATTGCCTCAGGCAACCCTAAACCGATGATGTCTTCGATGGCACTGACGTCCAGTTCGCCCCACTCGGCATCCATCGCCGCCGCCTGCATGCAAGCGACGATTTTGGGCACGGAATTCATTAGCGTGCCGTCCCAGTCGAAAATAATCAGCTCGTAACGCATAGCATTTCTCTCATTGACGTGCGCGCTTGAGCGTCTCTTCAAGTGCCTCTGGAAGCGGCGCTTTAACCGTCACAGGTCTGCCGTTACCAGGCTCTGGAAAGGTCAGCGAGCGAGCATGTAGAAAGAGGCGGCCCAAGCCCAATTGCTTGGTCAGCACTGCGCTTTCACGGGTCGCGTATTTATCATCACCCAATAGCGCATGCCCTGCATGGGCAGCGTGCACGCGAATTTGGTGAGTGCGACCGGTCACTGGCTCCGCTTCGATCAGCGTGACTTTTTCGAACGTCTCGACCACGGAGAAGTGAGTGCGTGACACCTTACCATTGGGGTCTACCCGCACGCGCCGCTCGCCGTTGCCTGCATCGAAACGATCCAGCCGCGCGCTTTCGTAGGTTTTGCGGGCAGGCCAGCGTCCGGCCACCAGCGCCAAATAGCGTTTGTCCATGCCGTGTTTTTTCAAAGACTCGTTGAGAGTAACCAACGCATCACGGGACTTGGCGAGCAGTAAACAGCCGGAAGTATCGCGATCGAGACGATGCACCAACTCCAAGAACGTCAGGTCGTCACGCACTTGGCGAAGAGCCTCGATCAAGCCAATCTTGACACCACTTCCCCCATGGACGGCCAAGCCCGACGGCTTGTTCATCACCATCCAGTCGGGCCCTTCCATGATCACGCTGCCCACCAGCAGGTCGCGCAGATTATCGCTGACTTCTTTCACCGCCTCTTTAGGGGCAAGACGCAGCGGCGGCACTCGCACCAAATCACCCGACTGCAGGCGATAATCGACTTTGACCCGTTTTTTATTGACCCGAACTTCCCCTTTACGAACGATACGGTAAATCAGTGCGCGGGGAGCCCCTTTTAATCGGGTCATCAAAAAATTATCGATTCTCTGACCTGCTTGTTCCGGGGCGATTTCCACCCACTGTACTTCACGCCCTTCGGACATTGCCGCTTACTCCTGGTGACATTCTTTGACGTCAGATTAAAAACGGCATTCTAACGTAGAGCTCCCGGCATTGCGTCAATTGCTGGTGGTTGTCTTTACTGTTATATTCCAAAGCGCTCATCGGCCAACGTGGCCGGGCCGAACGTGGCCCGCTTTTATAACATTGGTATAAAGAAGGATGTTCCACGTTTTGGCTTCGCACCTGCACGACCAACACGCAGGTCAGAGCGCACTCAGTAGTGATAAGTGTACGCACTACCTACTGACAACGTATTGAAATGCAGTAACTCTGTCGTTTGACACCCGTCGGACGAGAGAGAACGTCAGGCTCGGCCAGAAACGGCGGGCCCGTCACTAATTAAACGTTACGCCTCAGCCTTGCAGCCTCTTTTCGTCACAAGTCGTTGCAACGCTAGGGCGCTAAGATCAACGCTGTGCCGATACCGGCGTTGGCGAATCGATGAATGCCAGGTGTAGGCGGTGTCAGCAGAGCCGGATGGACGTGACAGCCACCGAAACATGTTCTGCCGCCGCCACGTACTCAACGCCCTTTCGGCCGGGTCGGCACGACTGCCTTCCCGGCTTAATGCGTCAGCATAACCATGCGCCGAGCACAAGCACGCAGCACCCAGCGATTCGCCGACGCACGCTTTCAAAAGTATGTCGGCACGCCATGCTACGTGAGACAACATGAAACGGATGCTAATTAACGCGACCCAGCCTGAAGAGCTGCGGGTCGCACTGGTAGATGGACAGCGCCTTTACGATTTGGATATCGAATCCGGCGCTCGGGAACAGAAAAAAGCCAATATTTATCGGGGTAAGATCACCCGAGTAGAACCCTCTCTCGAAGCCGCGTTCGTGGACTTTGGTGCCGAGCGCCACGGTTTCCTTCCTCTGAAAGAGATCTCGCGCGAATACTTCATCAAAGACGTCTCTGGTCGCCCTAGCATCAAAGAGGTGCTAAAAGAGGGCCAGGAAGTCATCGTTCAGGTCGATAAAGAGGAACGCGGCAACAAAGGCGCAGCGCTGACCACTTTTATCAGTCTCGCGGGTCGCTTTTTGGTGTTGATGCCCAACAACCCACGCGCAGGAGGGATTTCACGCCGTATCGAGGGCGATGACCGCAGCCAGCTCAAAGATGCAATGGGTCAGCTCACCGTTCCTGATAAAATGGGACTGATCGTTCGTACGGCCGGCATCGGACGTAGCTCCGAGGAGCTACAGTGGGACTTGGATTACCTCGTTCAGGTGTGGGAGTCCATCACGACGGAAGCAGGCAAACGCTCGGCACCGTTTCTGATTTACCGTGAATCCAACGTCATCATTCGCGCCATGCGCGACTACCTGCGCCAGGATATCGGCGAGGTATTGATCGATAGCCCCGAGATTCACGCCGAGGCGCTGGCGTTCATTCGCCAGGTCATGCCCTCGTACCAACAGAAGATCAAGCTCTACGCGGACGAAGTTCCGCTCTTCTCCCGTTTCCAGATCGAGTCGCAAATCGAAACCGCCTATCAGCGGGAAGTGAAGCTGCCATCAGGCGGCTCGATCGTGATCGACCACACCGAAGCGCTGGTCTCAATCGACATCAACTCCGCCCGTGCCACGCGGGGTAGCGATATCGAGGAAACGGCACTGCAAACCAACTCGGAAGCCGCCGACGAGATCGCCCGACAGCTGCGCCTGCGGGATATTGGTGGCTTGGTCGTCATCGACTTTATCGACATGGGGCCCGCGCGCAACCAGCGTGAAGTCGAAAACCGCATGCGCGATGCCTTGAAGCTGGATCGCGCGCGGGTTCAAATCGGTCGCATTTCTCGCTTTGGTCTGATGGAAATGTCGCGCCAGCGCCTGCGCCCTTCTCTCGGCGAAACCAGCGGCGTGGTGTGCCCGCGCTGCAACGGCCAGGGCACCATTCGGGACGTACGCTCACTATCACTCTCGATCATGCGTCTAATCGAAGAAGAAGCCATGAAAGAGCGCAGCGCCCAAATACGCGCCATCTTGCCAGTGTCCGTGGCCACCTACTTGCTGAACGAAAAGCGCAGCGTGCTGGCAGACATAGAGTCACGCCAAGGGGTTCGCGTGGTCCTGCTTCCCAGCCCTGACATGGACACGCCGCATTATGATGTCCAGCGCCTGCGGGATGATCATTTAGACGAAGATGATAGCCACTCGCTCTCCAGTTTCGAGCTGTCGACCGACACCGACGTCGGCAAAGAGCCAGACCCAAGCTTTGCGCCCCCTGCGCAGCGTGCCGAAGCTGCCGTGAAGAGCGTCGTACATAACGCCCCGGCGCCTGCATCGCTACAAACCGAAGAAGCGCCTGCCAAGGTAGCCGCCGCTCCAGCGCCGACCGCCGAGCAGCCCAGCGTACTCGGCCGCTTCATTCGCGGCTTCGCCAAGCTATTGGGCGGAGACGACAGCGCTCAGCAGACGGCTAAAGAGGCAGAAGCGCCACGCAAGCAGTCCGAGCAGCCAAGCCGCCCGTCACGCAACGAGCGCCGCAGCAAACCGGCCCAGGAGCGTAGCGACAGCACGCCCAAGCAGGAACAGCGCAGCGATAACGCCAAGAACGATCAGCGCAGCAACTCAGCAGGCAACACCGGGCCACGTAGCGAGGACGTTAGCGACAAGCGCAGCGGCCCAAGCCGTACGCGTAACCGCCGCCGCCACCCCCAACAGGACGATAGCAAAGGCCAAGAGAACGCGAAAAACCCGCGTCAGCAGAGTCCTAAAGAGGCCCAGAAAGAGACGTCCAAAGAAGAGTCTGGCAAACCTCAGGAGCCTCGTCGCGACAAGCCACGGGACGGCAAACCCAAGCAGGATAAGCAAGAGGAGCGCGCACCTGCGGCGCAAGCCGACGACGGACAGCAGGATGACGGCAAGCCAAAGCGCACCCGCAACAACCCGCGTAACCGCTCGCGTAAACAGGCACTCAATCCGCAGGCGGAAGCCGAGCAGTTGAAGCTGCAAGCCGAAGCCGCAAAGGCTCCCCAAGCCACTGATGGCATGGCCGACACAGCGCCTGCTGACGTGACACCCACGGTTGAGGCCTCCACACAGACAGCCGAAGCCTCTCAGGCAACGGCCACCGAGGCACCGACTGATGCCGCGACCCTACGAAGCGATCAGGCCGACCAGACGTCCGAAGTGAGCGCTGGCGAAGGTACTGGCGGAAGCACTGGAGAGAGCACCAAAGAGAGCACTCCCACAGAGCGCGCAGTCAACAGTGCCGACAAAGTTCGCAAACCGACGCGCCAGCGTCGTCAATCCAAGCCGGAAGCCACCGCTCAAGAAGCAGCGGCACCGAGCAGACCGCAGCCCGAGCCCGCCTCCACGGAAGCAGCTAGCCACGCGGAGCCTGACGACGCTACTACAGAACGCGCACGCACCGCGGACGTGCAGCAAGAACCCCACGTAGAGTCGTCAGCAGTTGAGGTGCCCAAAGCCGAAGTGCCGGATGCAAGCGTTGACGATGCGAGCGATGCTCAGGCTCAGCCAACTGATCACGCAAAGGCGCCGCAGGCCACGAACGCGCCTCAAGCGCCCGCGGCCACTCCGGCAGAGACCGAGGCAAGCAGCGCTGCGCCTGACAAAGCACACGCCCAAGCGGCGAAGACCGACGTATCGGTAGCGCCAGTAGCAGACGTCGATGCCCAGCCCACGGCAGAAGCGGAGCAGGACAACGTTGACACAGCGCCCTCTGCGAAGCCTGAAGACGACGCATCGACCTCCGAGGCGGCCACGCCGGCAAGCGAACGAACTGCCGAGAAGACGCCCAGCGATGCCGTCGCCGACGAAGCGACATCAGCGACTGCCAACGCGTCCGAGCAGAAACCCGCGGCCACTGCCTCGACCGACGAGGTGTCTGCGCCAGCGCCAGCTAGCATTGCCACCGACGAAGAAGCGCCTAAACCCCGCCGTCGTCGCCGTCGTGCCCATAACGATCCGCGTGAGCTGCGCAAGCAGCAGAACGCTCAAGGTCAGAACTCGCAAGAGTAACGGCCAAGCACAAAAAACCCCGCCTCGGCGGGGTTTTTTATAGCTACTCGATGTTTTGCTTAAACCACGCGAGGCTCGGGCTCCAGCGTGACGGCAAACCGATCGTATACAGCGTTTGCCACGCTTTCAGCAAAACGCAGCAGCCCAGGACGGTCGCCTCCCCCGAAGTGCACGAGTACCAGGGCTTGACGCTCATGCACGCCGAAAGCGCCGTCACGATAGCCCTTCAAGCCACACTGATCGATCAGCCATCCTGCCGCCAGCTTGGTTTGGTGTTGAGCTTGAGGAAAGTGCGGCATCTGCGGATATGTCTGTAGAAGGCGTTGCGCTTGAGACTCGTCCACCACCGGGTTCTTGAAGAAGCTACCCGCATTGGCGAGCACGGCCGGGTCTGGCAGCTTCTCTCGACGAATGGCGCAAACCGCCTGAGCGACCGCCAGTGGCGTGGGTGAAGCCGTCACACGAGAGGCCAAATCGCCATAGCCCAGCACGGGACGTGGGCACTCGGAGAGCCGAAGTGCCAGTTGAGTAATCACCACTCGACCAGCCAGTGCCCGTTTGAAGATACTATCTCGATAGCCGAACTGACAGGCCTGAGCGCTCAACCAGCGCACCTCGCCCGTGGCCAATTCGACCACCTGGACACCTTCCAGCACATCGCTCAGTTCGACGCCGTAGGCCCCAATGTTCTGTACCGGCGCCGCACCGCAATCACCTGGAATGAGCGCTAGATTCTCCGTCCCCCAAAGCCCTCTGGCCGCCAAGGCCATGACCAGCGAGTGCCAGTTGACGCCAGCGCCGACGAACGCCACGACGCTCTCGTTCTGGCGCTCCAACCACCAGTGGCAAAGCGCTGGGCGCAGCGCCATGCCCATGAGAGTAGGTGGCAAAAGTACGTTGCTGCCACCGCCGAGCAGCGTTATGGGCCACTGCCGAGCATGAGCATGGTGAAGCGCCGCCTGTAGGCTCGTTAGCGAAGTGGGCGCGGCATAGTGCTCCACCTGACAAGGCAGACGCAGCGTATTGGCGGCAGACAAATCCACCCAGGCTGCTGGTTGATTCACAGCGTCAGCGACCACGGGTCAACTCGTCGATCAATCCGGCACTGGCCTGCTCGATCATGTCCAATACCTGCTCAAATCCCTCCTCTCCGCCGTAGTAGGGGTCAGGCACATCCGTATTGGGCAACCCGGCATACGCCAATAGCAACCCTGTTTTGGCTTGACTATCGGCGGGCTGTAACGCATGAATGGCCGCCAAGTTATCACGATCCATACCTAGCACGTAATCAAACGCATGGAAGTCGTTCGCGGTTAGCTGTCGGGCACGCAGGTGGCTGATGTCCACGCCACGCCGACGTGCGGCCGCCTGGGCACGCAGGTCAGGGGCTTTACCCACGTGCCAATCGCCTACGCCGCAGGAGTCGATGTCGACAAGATGAGTGAGCCCTGCCCGCGCCAACGCCTGCTGAAATACGCCTTCCGCCGTGGGCGAACGGCAGATGTTGCCCAGACAAACGAACAGTACGCGTGTCATGACCGCCCCTCCTCTACCGCCAAAAGCGCTCTGACACGCGCTAGATCCTCTTGCGTATCCACACCGGCAGGATTCACCGCGCTGGCCAACGCCACTTGAATCGCGTAGCCATGCTGGAGAGCGCGAAGCTGCTCTAACTGCTCCAATTGCTCCAGCGTAGAGGTCGGCAAATCCTGATAAGCTGCCAAAAAGCTTGCCCGATAGGCATAGATACCGATATGGCGTAGCCATGCATCGGTTTCCAATAGGTTGGGCTGGCGTGTGAAGTGCTCCCGATCCCACGGAATCGGTGCTCGAGAGAAATAAAGCGCACGCCCTTGCAACGAGCGCACGACTTTCACCACGTTAGGATTGAAGAGCGTATCTACATCCGTGATCGGTTCCGCCAACGTGGCCATCGCAGCATCGGGATCATCGGCCAAGCGATGCGCCACTTGGTCGATGAGTACGGGAGGAATAAGCGGCTCATCACCTTGGACATTGACTACCAGCGTCTCGTCGTCGAGACCGAGCTGCTCGACCACCTCGGCCAGTCGATCAGTACCCGACGGGTGATCGTCGCGCGTCATGACGACGTCTGCACCGTAAGACAGCATGGCGTCGCGAATGCGATCATCATCGGTGGCGACCACGACGCGGCTTGCCTGACTTTTGCTGGCACGTCGCCACACATGCGCCACCATCGGCTCTCCCGCAATGTCTAGGAGCGGCTTCCCCGGCAGCCGTGAGGAGCCAAAACGAGCGGGTACTACGGCGATGAACGGCGTCGACGTGTCTCCCATCACGCCTCCCCAGTGCGGCCAGGCGAAGTAGCGAGTTTTTCATCGGCATCCATGCGTCGCGCCTCTTCAGGCAGCATGACAGGAATGCCGTCCTGGATAGGGTACGCCAATCCGTCGTAATGGCAGCAAAGCTCCTGCGCGTCTCGGTCATACTTCAGTTTGCCGTTACATAGTGGGCAAACCAGCATCGCCAATAATTCCTTATCCATCGGTGCTTCCCCTTTGTGTCAAGTCGGACAGCTTATTGAGCAGCCAGTCCTCGAATGCGTGTGGAAGCTGCGCTTCCACGTCTAATACCCAGCTATCAGGCGGTGCAAACGCCTGACACTTCACGGCGTCTTTGGCCGTCATGATAACGGGGCGTTTCGATACGAACTGAAAGGTGCTGGTATCGAAAGGCTGATGGTCATTCAAAGGGTGCATCGCTCCGCTAACACCCAATGATCGAAGCGTATCGAAAAAGCGCTGAGGATTGCCAATTCCCGCCATCGCATCGACAGGAAGAGAAAATGGCAGCGGCTGAAGTGGCCACTCCTGCCCAGTCTTCAAGTAGCGCCAACGCGTGGGTACAAGTGTCATGGGCACCCCCTCAATACCCAGCGGACGCTGAGGAGTTCCGTTGATGATCACTGCATCTACGCTCGCCAACCGCGCCGGCGCCTCCCTCAGTGGACCCGCCGGAAGACAACGGCGATTGCCGAGCCCTCTAGCACCATCAACCACCACTAACTCAATATCGCGTCCCATCGCCAAGTGCTGCAAGCCATCATCGCTAATTAACACGTCGCACCCCTGCCGCATCAGCATATCGGCCCCGCGTGACCTCTGCGGATCGGCAACGACCGGTACCCCGGTCTGCTGAGCTAGCATGAGCGGCTCGTCACCGCTATGATGCGGGTCGGTTGACGGCGTTACCAGCAAGGGATAGACCGGCGCCTTTCCGCCATAGCCACGTGTGACGATACCCGGTGAAAACCCTTGCATTTTGAGCCAACGGCTTAGCCATGCGACCAGTGGCGACTTACCGGTTCCCCCCAAGGTAATATTACCGACCATGATCACCGGCACTGGCGCTCGCCATGTTGGCTTATCACCACGACGGTAAAGCGCCGCTCTCCGCCTCATGAGATAACGGTATAAAAAGCCGAGCGGATAGAGCGGCGTCAGCCACGCGCTGCCTTCATAGGCGGCTTTCAGCCAGCGCTGCGACAAGCTCATTCACTCTCCTGAAACTGAAGCTGATGGAGGGCTGCGTAGGCACCGCCTTTTTCCAACAGCTCAAAGTGCGTCCCCTGCTCCACGATGCGTCCCTGATCCATCACCAGGATACGGTCGGCACGCTCGATGGTGGAGAGGCGATGGGCGATCACTAGCGTGGTTCGCCCCTGACAGACGTGTTCCAGCGCTTTTTGAATATAGCGCTCGGATTCGGTATCGAGGGCGGAGGTCGCTTCATCCAAGATCAAAATAGGCGCATCTTTGAAGATCGCCCGAGCGATGGCAAGCCGCTGGCGCTGACCGCCTGAAAGCATGACACCATTCTCCCCTACTTTCGTCGCGTAGCCTTCGGGCAGCTTTTCGATGAACTCGCTGGCATAGGCGGCTTCGGCGGCGGCTTTGATAGCGACAGGATCAGGATCTGCCTCCCCATAGGCAATGTTGGCGGCAATCGATGCGTTAAACAGCGTTACCTGCTGGGAGACCAAAGCAATGTTCTGGCGCAACGGGCCTAAGGCATACTCGTCAGCATTGACGCCATCGATCAAGATACGCCCTTCACTCGGTCGATAGAAGCGCGGTAGCAGGCTCACTAAAGTGGATTTTCCGCTCCCCGAGCGCCCCACGATCGCCACCAACTCGCCGGGGGCAACGTCGAGATCAATGTGGTGCAGCACATTCGGGTGGTCGTCGTCATAGCGAAAGCTGACATCCTCGATCACCACGTGGCCACTTAGTTTGTTGGGTAAGCGTTTGCCCTCGTCTTGTTCAGGCGTCAGATCCAACAAGCCAAACAGCTCGGACGCCGCGGCAATGCCTTTCTGAATCTCACCGTTGATTTCGGTGAGCTGACGAACCGGTTTGATCATCAGCGCCGCTGCCGTAATGAAGGCAACGAATTCACCTGGCGTCATGTCTTCCATGAGTGAAGGTGCCATGGCCAGCCAAACCAATAGCGCCATGGAAATCGCCACCAGCATTAGCACCACAGGCGAGCTGACCGCGCGCGTCATGGCCTCCTTCATGCTTTGGCGACGGTTCTCTTCACTGACCCGTTCGAAACGCTGCTTCTCATACGCTTCTGCACCGTGGGTACGCACCACTCTATAACCGGAGAGCGCCTCTGAAGCAACGTGCGTCACATCACCCATGGAGTGCTGAATGCGCTTGGAGATACGTCGAAAGCGCTTGCTTACATAGCTCACGACACCCGCAATGATTGGCGTGACGCCCAGAAACAGCAGTGTCAGCATCCAGTTGGTCCAGAATAGATAACCGATCAGCCCAATGACGAACAGCCCTTCTCGTAAAATGATCGTGACCGCATTGGTGGCGGCGCCCGCTACCTGCTCGACATGATAAGTGACGCGTGAGACCAGATGGCCGCTAGAGTGGTGATCGAAGAAGCGCCCCGGCAGGTGCAACAAATGGGCAAATACGTCGCAGCGCAGGGTGTGAATGACATAGCGTCCAACGTAAGCCATGAAATAGGTGCTCAAGAACGTTCCTAGTCCGCGAGAGGCGAACATGAGCACGACGAACAGCGGCAAAAACAAACGAAAAGCGGCATCCGGATTCTGGATGCCGTCAATCAGTCGCTTCATCATCTCCGCCAGCGCCGTGCTCGATGCGGCATAAATCACGAACCCTACCACCGCTAACGCAAACGCACGCCAGTGTGGCTTTACGTACCCCAATAACCTTCTATATAACATCCAACCTGAATCAGTCACACGCGCTCCCGGCAGTAGTGTGCAGTGTCGGCGATTCTACCTGATGGTGGCCCGCTTCAACACCGCTGATGACCACCTGCAAGAACGCTCAGAGGCCGCAGCTCAATAGGCTGTTGCGGGATAAGCGAAAAACGCAGTGCGCCATCGTGGGCAGTACTCCACAGGCAGCTCTTCTGCTGGCGAAAGCGACGCACCACCTCATCGGCGGGATGCCCGAACGGATTACCCCTTCCTGCGCTAAACACGACGTGGCGGGGAGAGGTATCGCGCACGAACTGAACGCTAGAGCTTGTCGAGCTGCCGTGATGCCCTGCCACTAAGACGCTTACCGGGCCATCGAGCTGGTTGAGCAGCTGTCGCTCGATCTGTCGCCCGACATCTCCTGTCAGTAGCAAACGATGTTCGCCGACCTCTACCACCAACACGCAGGAGCGGTCGTTCGAGGAGAGCGCATTCTCCCCTTTCGGTGGCCAAAGGATACGATAGCGAACACCGTCCTGTTGCCACTGCTGCCCCTGCTGGCAAGGGTGACTGTCCACCGGCAACACTTCCCCCTCAGGAGCCCACCACTGGCGGACGCGGTGTTCGGACAGCAGTGCTTCGATGCCACCGGCATGGTCGGTGTCCGCGTGACTGACGATGACTCGATCAATGAGCTGGCCAGGGGGCCACAGGCTTTGCAGAGGCATGAAGCCGCTACGAAAACGCGGCCCCGTATCATATAACATCCGATAATGGGCGCTGCGCAGCTCGACCAACTGACCTTGCCCCACGTCATAGACGGTTACGTCCAGCCGTCCAGGGGCTAGCGTCGGCTCTCTAGGCCATAAGGGGAGTGTCGCGACGAGCGCCAGTGATGCGATACCCAGCCAACGCGGAATGGCGGGCAGCCCCCAGCACAGCGATACCAGCACTAGGCTACCCGCCAGGGGATAGACCATCGATGAGGGCGGCTGCCAAAGAGGTGCTGCATCGACCGCGAGGCGCAACAGCCAGTGGAACCCTCCCAACGCCTGCTCGAACGCCCACCAAGTCAGCGCGCCTAGGCCAGGTAGCGGTGAGAGTAGCCAACCAAGCAGCGCGCTAGGCACCATTATCGAGCTAACCCACGGCACGGCGATCAGATTGACCAGCGGCGCCACGGGGGCTACTCGCCCGAATGCCAGCAGCACTGCAGCGGCCATCAACGGCGCGAGCAACAGTTGCGAACGCAGCAGCGCCCAGCACCACCCCCTTATTCCCACGGGTCGGGGACGCCCTTGCCATAAGAGAATGAGCCAGCCAACCGCCAGAAACGATAGCCATAGCCCTGGCCGCCAAAGCGCGAGAGGATCGAAGAATAGTACCAGCGCTAAGGCTAACCACCACGCCTGCCAGGAGCCGGGGGCATGGCGTCCACTAAGCACCCATAGACCCAGCAGGGTCATGATCATCGCCCGCATCGCCGGGGGTGCCAGTCCCGCCAGTGCCGCATAGGCAATGGCCGCTGCCCCCGCCAACCACCAGGGCCATGTTCGCAGGCGCCAATCAGTGGGTGTTATCAGACGGGCGCCATAGCGACCCAATAGCAGCACGAAAGAGGCCACCAACCCCACGTGAAGGCCAGAAATCACCACCAGATGCGTGGTCCCCGTAGCGTTCAACAGCGTCCAGTCGTCTTGCGTGAGCTGTTCGCTATCGCCCAGCGTCAATGCCGCCAACCACCGCTGGGTGCGAGGCGCCAAAGGACTTTGTGCCAAATAATCCTGCGCCCAAGACCGCAATCGGGGCGTCGCCGCAGCCAGCTTCTGGGGCGCAGGATTCGCGCGTACGTAACCCGTGGCATGTATCCCTTCGCGCCACAGCCACTGCTCGTAATTGAACGTATGCGGATTGAGAAATCCAGAGGGCGGGCGCAGCCGCACGGTCATCCGCCAGCGCTCGCCTGGGGTGAAAGCATGGTCGTATGCGCTAACCCTGACACTTCCCAATCGCTCGCAACTAGGTAAGTGTCGAGGGGCCGTACAGCGTTCGACCTTCAAGCGCAGCCGCCTTGCGCCCGGCTGCTCTTGCACCTCAGTGATGTAGGCGTCGATGACGATATCCTGCCCGCTCAGTCCGACGGGCAGTTGGCGTGACCACTCTTGCTGAATGCTCACCGCAACGACTGCAGCAATGAACAGCCACGGTAACGCGTTAGGACGAGAAGCCAGACACAGCAGCACGCCCATGCCCATGACGGATGGAAGCCACCATGGGCCGCTCTGCGCCCCGGTCCACCACGCGAAAAAACCGCCTATCAGCGCCGCGACTGCCGCGGGCATCGCGATGCCTTGGCCCATGCACCCCTCCCTGGTGGCTCACCATTCCTGCATGCGCCATAGCCGAAGCCCTGCGCGATATGGATAATAGCAACAACTTATTTCAAGAGTACCTGACATGCCGCGCCGTTTCCTGCAGCGCTACATGCCAAAGCCCGACACATTAAAGCGTCAGCGCTCGCTGCGCTTCATTGCACCGCTAATTGCGGACCCGGGCCTATGGCTACTGACCCGACGCAGCGTGGCCAACGCGTTCAGCGTCGGGTTGTTCTGTGCAATGCTGCCCATCCCCTTTCAGATGGTAGTGGCAGCATTGGGCGCGCGGCTGAGCCGTTGTAACTTGGCCCTCTCGGTCGGCCTGGTATGGGTCACCAACCCGCTCACCATGCCGCTGATTTTTTACGTCAATTATCGCATCGGTACGTTTTTGCTAGGCGCCCCTGCGCGGGAGGCTCCTTCACGTATTTCGACGCGCTGGATTGCCGAGCAGATGCACGACATTCTGCCGCCACTGTTGCTGGGATCATTGATCACAGCCCTCGTACTGGCCATTGTTGCGAACATCGGGATTCGCTTAATCTGGCGCTGGCACGTCTCCCATAACTGGAAACGCCGCCGCCTTAAAAGACGGCGGCGCCGAGCCCGCATCGAATCGGAGTTTGACGATTGACTCACCTCGCCTGAGCCACCAGGCGGCCTCCATCCAACTTCATCACCCGATCTTGGTGGGCGGCAAGGCTCACATCGTGAGTAACGATCACAAAGGCACAGGCGCTCTCCTTGGCCAGCTCGTCCATCAAGCTCAGAATGGTGGCAGCGGTAGCTTGGTCGAGGTTACCCGTTGGCTCGTCCATCAAAACCAGACTTGGGTCTGTGACGAGTGCTCGGGCAATCGCTACCCGCTGGCGCTCGCCTCCAGACAGCTCACCTGGCTTATGATCGGCGCGAGCCTTCATACCTACCCGCTCCAGTAACCCCATGGCACGCTGCTCGGCAGCTTTTTTCGACTGACCACGAATGATCAGCGGCAGTGCCGCGTTCTCGACGGCCGTGAATTCCGCCAGCAGGTGGTGGAATTGATATACGAAACCGATGTACTGGTTGCGAAAGCGGCCCAGTGCGGCTTCGTTCAATCCCGACAGCGGTTCGCCGCCAATCACCACGCTGCCTGAGCTGGGTCGATCCAGCCCTCCCAGCAAGTTCAACAGGGTCGTCTTGCCCGACCCGGAACTACCCACGATCGCGACGCGCTCGCCCGCGTGCACGGTGAGTTCGAGCTGATCCAGCACGGTCAGATCCTGTGGGCCTTCGCTGTAAACGCGGGTAAGCTCGCGGCATTCCAACATGATGGCGTTGGCGTTGGTTGGCGTCATCTGAGCCTCCTTATTCATAGCGAAGTACATCGGCAGGCTGAACTCGGGCGGCTCGCCATGCAGGGTAAAGCGTCGAGAGGAAGGTTAGACCAAACGCGGCCAGCACGATGTCACGCACGTCGCTCCACACCAACCGAGATGGAAGATCGCTGATAAAATAAACCCCCGCATCCAGGAACTGAATGCCAAAGGCACTCTCGAACCAGGCGATCAGGTCGGCAATGGTCAGCGCCAGCACGATACCCACCGCAACGCCAACGGCAATGCCGATCAATCCAATCGCCAGTCCCTGCACGATGAAAATCCCCATGATCGACCGCGGGGTGGCACCAATGGTGCGTAAAATGGCAATATCGGCGCGCTTGTCGGTGACCACCATCACCAGCGTCGAGACGATATTGAAAGCGGCAACGGCGATGATCACCGTCAATAGCAGCGCGATCATGCGCTTTTCCATCTGAATCGCTTGAAAGAGGTTTCCTTGGGAAAACGTCCAGTCGGTGCCACGATAGCCAGGGCCCAGCTCATTGACGATGGCTTGGGTTTCACTACCGGCAATGAACAGGTCATCCAGCTCCAGGCGTAACCCACCCACTGCATCACCCATGCGAGCCAGCGTTTGCATGTCTTCAATGTTGGCATAGGCAAGGCTCGCATCGAGATCGGCCCCGACGCTAAAGATACCGCTCACGGTAAACCGCTTGAGTCGTGGAAATACGCCTGCCGGTGTAATCGAGGCTTCAGGCACCAGCAACGTCACACGGTCCCCTACTCCCACGCCCAACCGACGTGCAAGCATAGAGCCCAACACGACATTCCACTCGCCGGGCACGAGATCGGCCAACTCCCCCTGACGCATATGCTCGCCAATGATGGAGACGCGATCTTCCCAGTCAGGGTGAATGCCATTGACCATCGCCCCTTGATTACGGCCTCCGGCAGAGAACATGCCCTGTTGCTCGACGTAGGGCGCCGCACCGATCACCCGCTCACGCTGCATTAGCCGCTCAGCTAACGCTTCCCACTCCACCAGCCCTTCTTGGGATTCGATCTTAGTGTGGGGCACCATACCCAGAATGCGCGTACGCAGCTCGTGATCGAAGCCGTTCATCACCGACAAGACGAGAATCAACACCGCCACGCCCAGCATCAGTCCCAGCATCGACGTCAGAGAGATAAATGAAATGAAATGGTTCCGGCGTTTAGCGCGCACATAGCGCAGCCCCACCAGAAAAGGCAAACGATCAAGCATGACGACATTCCTTAATAATGGGCGTCCATGGTACGGTTTTTTTAGCATGGCTGCATGTGCAAACGCAGCCTTAGAGTGGCGGCTACCCACAGCGTTCCCTCGATGGTCAGTAACGCTTGCAAGTTGTGAGGCAACCCCCTAAATTGCGCCCGTTCCTCTTGCCCGCTGGGTAAGCTTATTCTGACTAGAGAGAGCACCGTTGACGTTGGCTACCCATACTCACCGCCTATTGCCCGAGTGGCATCCTCAAGATGGTCTGCAGCTCACTTGGCCCCGCCCTGACGGCGACTGGGCCTATATGCTGGCGCGTATCGAAGCCACGCTAGAGCGAATCGTACTGGCCACCGCGCGCTACCAGAAGGTGATCATTTGCGTGCCCGACGAGGCGACTTACCAGCGTCTGACCGCCACTTTCGAGGCGTATGGAATTCCCCAACAGCAATTGCTGCTCATTGTCGCACCCACCGACGATACCTGGGCGCGGGATCACGGGCCGATCACGGTGTTGGATGACGATGACCAACCGTTGCTGCTGGATTACACCTTTACCGGCTGGGGCGGTAAATTTCCCGCCGAGCGGGACAATCAGCTGACGCAGTGGCTGGCAGACGCAGGCGTATGGGCTTGTCCGGTGGCCTCGCGTGACATGGTACTGGAAGGCGGCGCCATCGAAACCGACGGCGAGGGCACACTGCTCACCACCGAAGCGTGCTTGCTGAATACCAACCGCAACCCGTCACTCTCCCGTGCCGATATCGAAGCGAGATTGGCAGACGACTTTGGTGTCGACCGAATACTATGGCTAACGCACGGGCACTTAGAAGGTGACGATACCGACAGTCATGTGGATACACTGGCTCGTTTTTGTAGCCCCACCACCATTGCCTACGTGCGCTGCGATGATCCCACCGATCGCCACTATACGGCCCTCCAGGCCATGGAACAGGAGCTAAAAGCGTTTCGTCAGCGTAACGGCGAGCCCTACCGGCTCGTTCCGCTTCCCTGGCCCCAGGCCTGTTTCGATCCTGAAGACGGTCATCGCCTGCCAGCCACCTATGCTAACTTTCTGATCATTAACGACGCCGTGCTCGTACCCACTTACGGAGATCCTGCGGATGTCACGGCCCTCCAGGCGCTGGCCGTGGCGTTCCCGGAACATACTCTGATTCCCATCGAGTGCGTCAGCGTGATTCGACAGCACGGCAGCCTGCACTGCTTAACCATGCAGCTACCCAAAGGTACGCTTGTGCCTGCGACCACTCACTCTTAAGGAGAGCAGCATGTCTCAGACACTCAACGTGGCGGTGATTCAACAAGCCGCATGGCCGGACAAAGCGCGCAGTCTAGCCGAAAGCGAAGCGGGCATTCGCAAAGCAGCGAGCCAAGGAGCACAGCTCGTACTATTACAAGAGCTGCACGCCACCCACTACTTCTGCCAATACGAAGACCCGGCACTGTTCGATCTTGCCGAACCACTGGACGGCCCCACCGGCCAGCGGCTAGCGGCACTGGCCAAAGAGCTGGATATCGTGCTAGTAGGCTCGCTGTTCGAGAAACGCGCAGCGGGGCTTTACCACAATACTGCCGTGGTCTACGACCGTGCTCAGGGGCGAGTGGGTCAGTATCGTAAGATGCACATTCCCGACGACCCAGGGTTCTACGAAAAGTTTTACTTCACCCCTGGCGACGCCGACGACACCCGCAAAGAGGGCTTTACGCCCATCGACACGTCCGTGGGGCGGTTAGGGATTTTGGTGTGCTGGGACCAGTGGTATCCGGAAGCGGCGCGCCTGATGGCGCTGGCGGGTGCCGAGCTGCTGCTCTATCCCACCGCCATTGGCTGGGACCCTAACGACGACGACGCCGAAAAGGCGCGCCAAAAAGAGGCGTGGACGCTCATTCAGCGAGCCCATGGCGTTGCCAACGGTCTGCCAGTCCTGGTGGCCAACCGCGTCGGCCTTGAAGCGGATCACTCCGGCGTGGGCGACGGTATCGCTTTTTGGGGCGGTAGCTTTATTTGCGGCCCACAAGGCGAGCTGTTAGCACATGCGGGTGAAGAGACCGAGCAGTTGGTCGTAAGCCTGGATATGGCGCGTAGCGAAAACACCCGACGTATTTGGCCCTACCTGCGCGACCGCCGGGTCGACGCCTATGGCGACCTGACCCGCCGCTACCGCGACTAGGTATTTACTTCTCCCTAACAACTAATAACGCCTGCCCTGTGACCAGAGCAGGCGTTTTACTATTGGCGATCAGACAAGCGTACCTACAGCAAGAGTACCCACGGCAAAAGTACTTACTTCCAAAAATCGCGAATAGAGGCGATGCCTTGCGCGCCCACCGCGCGCGCGTGGTTGGCGTCGAAGCGGGTCATGCCGCCCAGCGCGAACACCGGCATACCGGCCCGCTCCACCAGTTGTTGGAAGTCGTGCCAGCCCATGGGGGCCACTTCCGGGTGCGAAGGCGTAGTGCGTAGCGGCGACAGGGTGACGAAATCACACCCCAACACGGCCGCTTGGGAGAGCTGCTTCTGGTCATGCGTTGATGCCGACAGCCAC
Source organism: Vreelandella piezotolerans (assembly GCF_012427705.1). Taxonomy (NCBI): domain Bacteria; kingdom Pseudomonadati; phylum Pseudomonadota; class Gammaproteobacteria; order Oceanospirillales; family Halomonadaceae; genus Vreelandella; species Vreelandella piezotolerans. The sequence continues at coordinate 2,289,382 of NZ_CP048602.1, forward strand.
TTGTTTTCGGCAATCGGGCGACGATCCAGCTCCATCAACCGCGCACTGGTCAGATGGATGCCATCGGCATCGACCTGCTCCAAGAGCGTAGGCTCACCGTTGAGCAGCAGTTTTGCCCCATATTCACGGCAAAGCGTGAGCGCACGCTCGGCACGAGCCACGTAGGCTGCCTCATCCAAACTTTTGGCACGCAGCTGAACAAGACGAATATTGTCTTCGCGCAGAGCGCGCTCGAGCAGCGCTGCGAAGCGCTCGACGTCAGGCTCTTCACCGGTAATCAAATACTCGGTAGGTAGCATCACAGCGCGGAGGATCGGCAGGTTCGCTGCCGGGAACGGGTAGTTCACCAGCTCGTTCATCGGCACCCACCGCACCGCTTGACCCTCACGGCCAAACGGCTCGCCGGCGAACTCATGCACCTGCCATACGTCGAGCAAGATATGCTTATCAGGGTACTCGTGGTGAACGCGAATGAGCGGCTGAGCACGGACGATCTCCACGCCCAACTCTTCATGCAGCTCACGTTTCAGGCCTTCTAACCCAGTTTCATAGGGGGCCAGTTTACCGCCAGGAAACTCCCATAAACCGCCGTGATCGACGTTGGAAGGCCGACGCGCGATCAGCACGTGCTTTTGATCGGCGCTGATCATTGCAGCCGCCGCAACATGAACCCGTCGTTTTACCATTACACTCATTACGTCTAATCCACTTTGTGCGCACCGCCATGCTTGCACGGCGCTATCTCGCTGCGTTAGCACGTTGCCACAGACTTAGCTGCGGTAATCCGCGTTGATGGACACATAGTCATGGGACAGATCCGAGGTCCACACAGTGGCCGCCTCGTCACCACGCCCCAAATTAATGCGAATTGTAATCTCTTCCTCGGCCATGACAGCACTGCCAGCTGCCTCGGTGTAGCTATTAGCACGGCCACCGTTCTCCACCAGTCGCACATCGCCCAAATCGATGACGACACGGCTGACATCGAACGACTCCACCGGTGCCCGCCCCACTGCCGCTAAAATACGCCCCCAGTTGGCATCGGAAGCATAAAGGGCGGTTTTGACCAGCGGCGAATGGGCCACGGTAAATGCTACGTCCAGCGCCTCTTGGCGCGTGCAGGCATCGTTCACCTGCAGGGTGATGAATTTAGTCGCCCCCTCGCCATCGCGGATGATCGACTGAGCTAGCTCGGTCATCACTCGCTGCAGTGCATTGCGGAACACGACAATATGCTCGTCGCTTTCGATACGCGCCCCCGTGCCCGTCGCTGCCAGCATGCAGGCATCGTTGGTAGAGGTATCGCTATCCACGGTGATGCAGTTGAAAGAGCGATCCACCGTTTCCCGGAGTAGCGAGGCGAGTAAGGGCTGCTCAATCGCCGCGTCGGTAACGACGAATCCCAGCATGGTCGCCATGTTGGGTTTGATCATGCCCGACCCTTTGGTAATACCGTTGATGGTCACCTGCTGGTCGCCAATCGCCACGCTAACCGTCGCGCCTTTTGCGCGAGTGTCGGTAGTAAGAATGCCTTCCCCTGCCTGCTGCCAGGCTTGACTTGAATCAGCCAACGACCCCAGCGCATTTGGCAAACCCGCCAAAAGGCGGGCCATGGGCAATGGCTCGCCAATCACGCCAGTCGAGAACGGCAGTACCTGGGTGGCGTCCACCCCGGCTTGCTCGGCCACCGCGGCGCAGCTGGCATAGGCATCCTGCAGTCCTGACTCACCCGTACCCGCATTGGCATTGCCGGTATTGATCAGCCAGTACCGGGCAGACAGACCGTTCTTTGCACACGCCTCAAGGTGTGTCTTAGCCACCACCACGGGAGCGGCACAAAACGCATTGCGCGTGAACACACCGGCGACGGTGGCCGCCTCAGGCAGCTCGATCACGACCATGTCACGGCGGTCCGGCTTCTTGATGCCCGCCTTTGCAGTCCCTAGACGCACCCCGTCAAGAGGTGGCAATTCTGGAAAGGGAAGATGTCCCACCGCCATGTTTTTCTCCTTTACGCTCGCTGACGAAAGCGCGTGATTAGCTCAATTTTCCGCAGCACTGCTTGTATTTCTTACCCGAACCACACACGCAAGGATCGTTGCGGCCTACTTTGGGATTTTCACGACGCAGCGGGCGACCGTCGGCACCGGGCGAGGCCTCGCCAGGCTCGGCATCGGGCGCATCGTGGCGGCTGGCAGCCGTGGCTTTTTCACGGGCCAGCTCTTCACGGCGCTTCTGCTCCAGCGCATCGACCTCTTCTGGCTGACGCACCTGAACGTGGCTGAGAATACGCGTGACATCGGCTTTGATGTTGGTCAACAGATGCTGGAACAGCTCGAAGGACTCGCGCTTGTACTCCTGCTTGGGGTTTTTCTGTGCATAGCCACGCAAGTGGATACCGCGACGCAAATGATCCATGGACTGCAGATGCTCTTTCCAGCGGGTATCCAGCACTTGCAGCATCACTTGTTTCTCGAAGCGACGAATCAGCGCTTCACCAGCGGACTCGATCTTCGCCTGGTACGCGTCGCGGTGCATGGTTTGCAGGCGCTCGCGCAGCTTCTCTTCACTGAAGCGCTCATCCTCGTCCGCCCACTGCACGACCGGAGCATCGAGATTGAACTCCGTTTTCAGATGCGCTTCCAGCCCAGGAAGATCCCACTGCTCAGCCAGACTTTGTGGGGGCACGTAGTCGCTAATCGCCTCCTCCATGACCTCCTCACGAATACCTAACACAGCGGCGGAGACATCGTCGGAGGCGAGAATTTCGTTACGCTGCTCATAGATGACGCGGCGCTGGTCGTTGGCGACGTCATCGTACTCCAGTAGCTGCTTACGGATATCGAAGTTACGGCCTTCGACTTTCTTCTGCGCGCGCTCGACCGCGTTAGAGACCATTTTGTGCTCGATGGCCTCGCCACGCTCGAGCCCCAACGCCTGCATCAAACGCTTCACGCGATCCGAGCCAAACAGACGCATCAGGCTATCTTCCAAGGAGAGGAAGAAGCGTGTCGAGCCAGGATCCCCCTGACGCCCGGCGCGACCGCGAAGCTGGTTATCGATACGCCGTGATTCGTGCCGCTCGGAACCCACGACGTGCAGGCCACCCGCTTCCAAGACCGCATCATGGCGCTTTTGCCATTCGGCCTTGAGCGTATCGATTTGGGCTTGACTGGGGTTTTGCAGCTTGGCTGCCTCGGCCTCCCAGTTGCCACCCAACATGATGTCCGTCCCACGCCCCGCCATGTTGGTGGCGATGGTAATGGCACCTGGTCGGCCCGCCTGGGCGATGATTTCCGCTTCGCTTTGGTGCTGTTTTGCGTTGAGCACGTTAAATTTCAAGCCTGCATTGCGCATCAGGCGTGCGAGGTACTCGGACGTTTCGATCGACGCCGTACCGACCAGCACAGGACGACCAGCCTCTGTTTCTGCCTTGACGTCTTTGATGATGGCTTCGTACTTCTCTTCGGCGCTCAGGTAGACGAGATCATTGAGATCCTTGCGCGCCAACGGACGGTTGGTAGGGATGACGATGACGTCCAGACCGTAAATTTGACGGAATTCGAACGCTTCGGTGTCCGCCGTGCCCGTCATGCCCGACAGCTTTTCATACAGACGAAAGTAGTTCTGGAAGGTAGTGGATGCCAGCGTCTGACTTTCACGCTGAACCGTCACCCCTTCTTTGGCTTCGACGGCCTGGTGCAACCCCTCGGACCAACGACGCCCAGGCATGGTACGACCGGTATGTTCGTCGACGATCACGACCTGACCTTCCGCAACGATGTAGTCCACGTCGAGGTGGTAGAGGTGACGCGCACGTAGCGCCGAGTGCATGTGCTGCAGCAAGTTGAGGTTTTGCGCAGCATAAAGCGATTCGCCCTCCCCCAGCAGCCCCTCGGCCCGCATGAGTTCTTCGACCTTATTGTGTCCTTGCTCGGTCAGTTCTACCTGTTTCTGCTTTTCGTCGAGCACGAAATCGCCGCTCACTGGCGCTTCGTCATCTTCGGAGACTTCCCCCTGCTCGAGCTGCTGAGCCAAACGATTCACGATGCCGTAGAGGTCCGTATTTTCGTCCACCGCACCGGAGATGATCAGCGGTGTGCGCGCTTCATCGATCAAGATGGAGTCGACTTCGTCCACAATGGCGTAGTGCAAACCGCGCTGGACTTTGTCTTCCAGCGAGAACGCCATGTTGTCGCGTAGGTAGTCGAAGCCAAATTCGTTATTGGTGCCGTAGGTAATATCGCATTGATACGCGTGACGCTTCTCTTCCCCCGTCTGTCCGGCGAAAATAACACCCACCGTGAGCCCTAGAAATTCATACAGGGGGCGCATCCATTCGGCATCGCGACGGGCGAGGTAGTCGTTCACGGTCACGACATGAACGCCTTTGCGAGTCAGCGCGTTCAAATAGACCGCGAGCGTGGCGACCAGGGTTTTACCTTCACCAGTCTTCATTTCGGCGATACGGCCGCGGTGTAGGGTCATACCCCCCACCATCTGCACGTCGAAATGACGCATCCCCATCACCCGCTTACTGGCCTCGCGCACCACAGCAAACGCATCGGGCAAGAGGCTGTCCAGCGTTGCCCCTTCGTCTAGACGCTGACGTAGTTCTGGAGTTTTTGCTTGAAGCTCTGCATCGCTTAGGCCCGCCAGGGTCTCTTCCAATGCATTGATGCTCTGCACACTTTTTTGCATGCGCTTGACTTCACGGTCGTTCTTGGAGCCGACCACTTTACGTAACAAATTATTAATCATGAAATTTCCAAATCATCGTGAGCGCCCCATCCAGGTACGCTCAGGTATCAGGCAAAAAGGGTGGTAATCAAGCGAGGCATTATCGAGTAGGCGGGCCACGGGGCGTCACGACATCGCTTGCGGCGACGAGCGGGAGCGCAAACCGAAGAAAAGGTAACGGGCGACGGAAGGATTGGGGCTCTCGTCGCGTTTGGCGATGAAACCAGCGGCGAAGCGCGCGCCGTTTCTTCGCGATCCAATGAGACTGCGCGCGAAGCATGGCAGGCATCCAAAAGCAGATGCAAACACCACGGTCGCTGCTTCTCAACGCGTCGGATGGGTGTAAACTAGCGGGTAGTAAACAACTCACCAGCAAACCAGCCAACCACCAACGCGCCAGGCCATAGCGTCGAGGACGCTTTAGCGAAGCGGATTCGATCTCTGACGTTGATGACATGCTGTGGACTGGCTCCTGAGCGTGTTAGGCTCTGTCTATTGGCGGTCAATCACAGGTGATGCACGTAGTAACCAGTACGACGCCACTCGCAACACCCTAGGAATCAAGTTGATGAGTATAAAGGTTAAGCGTTCTCGCGCACAGCCCATTGCCCAACTGCTAACCAAGTCAGGCGGCGTCGGCCAGCTCATGCGACAATCACGCTTGATCGATCAAGCACAGCGGCATCTCCGTGCTCATTTACCCGAAGAGATGCGTGAACATATTTTCGTAGGCGGTTTTAGCAATGGGCGCTTGACCCTCATCAGCGGGCAAGCGAGCTGGCTGACGTGGCTACGCTACGAACAATCTCGCCTGTTATCGCTGCTTCACCAGCTCCCTGGCTTTGAGGGAGTGACAGGGTTCACCCTTAAAGTGCGCCCCGTACGCCCCATCGAGTCACCCAGACGCTTCACGCGAACGCTTTCCGACAGTGCGGGCAAAACCCTGGCCGAATGCGCCAAAGACGCTGACAGCCTCAGCCTCAAACATGCCCTAGAGCGCCTGGCCTCTCACGCTCGCCCGAAAGACACCAAAACGTAATTTAAAAGCGCCTCCCCTTACACGCAAAAAGCACCGCCGAAGCAGTGCTTTATAGATGGGGAGCCATGTCACGTTTTCAACTCAACGCCCCAGACATTTTTATTTTGACGAATTACGCCATCGCTGGAGCCGCATAAGAGATGGGTGCCACGGCTTTCTCTTCTTCGAACGTGACAATTTCATAGGCATCAGGCTGAGCCATTAGCTCACGGCACAGCTGGTTATTGAGCGCATGGCCTGATTTCACGCCGCGGAATTCGCCAATCAAACTATAGCCCAACTGATACAGGTCACCGATGGCATCTAGCACCTTGTGTTTGACGAACTCATCTTCATAGCGCAGGCCACCTTCATTGACGATACGGTAATCATCAACAACGATCGCATTCTCGAGGCTGCCCCCAAGAGCCAAATTGTTGGAGCGAAGGTACTCGAGATCGCGCATGAAGCCAAAAGTTCGCGCACGGGAGACTTCTTTGACGAACGACGTGGTCGAAAAGTCGATCAGCGCAGTTTGCTTCTGCTGCTCGAAAACCGGATGGTCGAAATCGATGGCAAACGACACTTTAAAACCTTGGTGAGGCAAAAAAGTGGCTTCTTTATCACCATCGGTCACACCAATGCGGCGCTTGATGCGAATGAATTTCTTGGCCGCCTCTTGCTCCAAAATGCCCGCAGACTGAATCAAAAAGACAAATGGGCTGGCGCTACCATCCATGATGGGCACTTCCGGGGCACTGATATCGACGTAGGCATTATCGATGCCCAAGCCCGCAAAGGCGGACATAAGGTGCTCGACGGTCGCGACTTTGACACCTTCATAAGAGAGCGCCGTGCACAGCGTGGTGTCTTCAACCAGTTCGGCACGGGCAGGCACATGTACCACGGGATCCAGATCGGTTCTGACAAACACAATGCCGGTGTTGGCCGGTGCCGGACGCAAAGCCATATGGACTTTTTTGCCGGAGTGCAGACCCACTCCAGTGGCGCGAATGACGTTTTGTAGTGTGCGTTGTCTGATCATGGGTAGTGGTCAAGCTCTAATGACGGCGGCTTGCAGCAAGCTGCTACAGGATCCGCAAAGGAAGAAAGTTATCAAACAGTGTTCACTTTAACAGCAAACGAGCGTTTTAACCAATAAAACTCTCGTTTGCTGCTGCAATGAACCCGATGGCGGGGGTTAATCCGCTTGACGACGCAGGAACGCGGGGATATCCAAGTAGTCGTCGGCATCCGCTGCACGACGCTTTTCAGCACGCGGCTTTGGCGCTGCATCGGGAGCTTCGGCGCGTGCCGTGGCTTGCTGGCGCATGACAGTGGGTTGCTGCAATTTACGATAATCGGAACCACCGGCTTCCGCCGCAGAGCGACGAGCCGGTTCTCGCGCCGCCGTCGCCTTGGCTTTGCTACCATCCAGTCCGGCCGCCACCACCGTAACGCGCAGCTCATCGGACATTTCCATATCGATGGAGGTACCCACCACGATGGTCGCCTCTTGAGATGCAAATTCTTGGACCGTTGCACCCACATCGTTGAATTCGCCGATGGAAAGATCCGGGCCTGCGGTAATGTTGACCAGAATACCGCGCGCGCCATGAAGATCGATATCCTCGAGTAGCGGGCTGCGAATGGCTTTTTCAGCGGCTTCACGGGCGCGGTTTTCCCCCGTAGCGCCGCCGGTCCCCATCATGGCCATGCCCATTTCTGACATGACGGTGCGCACATCGGCAAAGTCCACGTTGATGATCCCTGGGCTGGTGATCAGCTCTGCAATACCCTGCACCGCGCCCAGCAGCACATCGTTGGCTGCGCTGAACGCCGTCAGCAGCGTGGCGTTCTTGCCTAGGACCGACAGCAGCTTTTCGTTGGGAATAGTGATCAACGAGTCGACATGCTCGGAGAGCTCTTTCATTCCCTCTTCTGCCGCACGCATTCGCTTGGGCCCTTCGAAGGGGAAGGGGCGTGTCACCACGGCCACCGTCAAAATGCCAAGCTCTTTGGCGACTTGCGCTACGACGGGCGCCCCGCCAGTGCCGGTGCCGCCGCCCATACCTGCCGTAATGAAGACCATGTCGGCGCCGCTCAGCAGTTCGGCAATGCGCTCACGGTCTTCCATGGCCGCCTGCCGCCCTACTTCAGGGTTAGCACCTGCCCCGAGCCCTTTGGTGATTTCACCACCCAACTGCAGCACCGTCTTTGCCGATACGCGCTTGAGGGCCTGAGCATCGGTGTTGGCGCAAATGAACTCGACGCCTTCGATGTTGCTTTCGACCATATGGTTGACAGCGTTACCGCCACCGCCGCCAACGCCCACTACTTTGATGACCGCACTGCTCGAGGGTGCGTTATCTACCAATTCGAACATAAGCCCCGTCTCCTGAACCGCGCTTGCGGCCCTATCAGAAATTTCCTTTGAACCAGCCTTTGATTCTTGCCAGCGCCGAATGGCCATCCTTGATATCACGCCGGGCTAATTCGTTACGCCCTTTATGGGCCGCAACGCCTCCCCCGTGGCTTTCTAGGCCTTGCCCATGACGCGTTTCCTGCAGTGCATAATGCAGCAAACCAACGCCCGTCGCATAGATAGGATTGCGAACCACATCTGCCAAGCCTCTGACATTTTGCGGGCAGGCAATACGAACCGGCATGTGAAATATCTCTTCTGCCAGCTCGCTTACACCCTCCATGCGCGAAGTGCCGCCGGTGAGCACCACACCCGCAGCCACCATATCTTCATAGCCGCTGCGGCGTAATTCGTCTCTTACCAAGGTAAACAGCTCTTCGTAACGCGGCTCGACCACCTCTGCCAGCGCTTGGCGTGACAGATCTCTGGCCGGACGATCACCGACACTGGGAACCTTGATCATCTCATCACTTGCCGCTAACTGGGTTAGCGCGCAAGCATACTTCACTTTGATCTCTTCAGCGTGCTGCGTCGGGGTACGTAACGCCATAGCAATATCGTTAGTGACTTGATCACCGGCAATGGGAATCACCGCCGTATGACGAATGGCACCTTCGCTGAAAATCGCCATATCGGTCGTGCCGCCACCAATATCGACCATGCACACCCCGAGCTCTCGCTCGTCTTCGGTCAGCACGGCCATACTCGACGCCAGCTGTTCGAGAATGATCGCGTCGACATCCAAACCACAGCGTCGTACGCACTTCTCGATATTCTGGACGGCGTTGAGGGCTGCCGTGACCAAATGCACTTGCGCTTCCAGACGAACGCCCGACATGCCCAGCGGCTCTCGGATGCCCCCTTGGGCGTCGATCGAGAACTCCTGAGGCAATACGTGCAGTACGCGTTGGCCTTCGGAGATCGCCCGCGCGCGAGCAGAATCGATCACCCGGTCGATATCGGACGGCGTCACTTCACGCTCTTTAATGGCCACTACGCCATCGGAGTTCATCGAGCTAATATGACTGCCCGCCACACCCACATACACCGAGTGGATATCGCAACCTGCCATCAACTCCGCCTCTTCGACAGCACGTTGAATCGACTGAACCGTTGATTCGATGTTGATGACGACACCACGCTTCATGCCGCGCGACGGATGAGAACCGATACCGGCAATTTCAATTCCACCGTCATCGGTGGGTTGACCGACTATTGCGACGACCTTGGACGTTCCAATGTCCAGCCCGACAACCATATTGGATGCGTTGGGTGAGCCTGCCATGAGTCGGTAAATCTCCTTGCCATTGTTTTAATGAATACGGCGGGTACATTATTTGCCTGAGCAAAAAAGAGCTTCCGCCAAATTAAAATTAGTAACGTTAAACTTGAAACTCGCTGATGCGGGTTAACCGCTGACTGGATAATAAAAACAGACCCACAGCTCCGCTCGACACATAGTATAGAAACAATAGACGCTATACGACTAGTCCGTACCCACGATAATTGGCTTTAGCCGCAATTTAAACCCCATTTGCGGCTTTTTCAGCGTTGGCGATCACTCACCTTTACCCGCTTTTTGCACATTGTCATCGAACGTTACTCTGCACTGGGAGTGGACTCATTTTCCTGAAACTCTGTTTCTCCATGCCAAGCGACCGCTACTCCGTTAGGGTAACGCAAATCGATGTAACGAATATGATCACTGACATTCGCCAGCTCGCGCTGCCATGAGGCTGACAATCTCGCTAAACGCTCGCCGTGCTGGCGGCGACCCAGCATGACCCAGGCACCACTGGATAGCTGCAAACGCCAAGCTCCGCGCGGTTCTAACCGCAGCTGAGAGAGGGATAGCGATAACCCGGCAAAATGGGGTAACAAGCGCTGATAGTAAGCCAACACCTCTTCACTGCTGCCACTTGGTCCTGCCAAGTCGGGAAGCCCTGCCGGTACGGTTAGAGGCGCAAAAGCAAACGGCTCGCCTTCGGGATTCAAAAGAAAGTCATCGTTCCAGCGCGCCACTGGCGTCTGCTCTACCAGTTCGAACACCAACGCATTCGGCCACTCACGCGAGATTCGCACTTCATTGAGCCAGCCGATGGTGAGCGCACGGCGCCGAAGCTCCCCCAAGTCAGCCGATAGCCACGTTGCCTCTTGTACCAAGGGTGCTAACTGAGTGCGCAGATAGTCGGCGCTGACGTACTCCCATTCGCCTCGTATCGACACGCGCTCGATGGGGCGATCCAACCATAGCCATAGCGCTCGACCACCGGCACCCAGCAGCAGCGCCAATAGCACAACGCCCAACCATGCGTTGCGTTTTTTCATAACGTCCCTTTTACCGAGCCCATCATGATGCGCTGGCCGCTGAGAGGGCAGTCTGTAGGATCCGCAAGACCAACTCGTCGAAGCCAATACCTGCGTGGGCAGCCGCCTGCGGAACGAGACTATGATCGGTCATTCCCGGCACCGTATTGACCTCGATGAGCCAGAACTGACCTGACGTGTCACGCATGACGTCAATACGTCCCCACCCCTCGCCTCCTACAGCGGCAAACGCCTCTTTGCACAACGCTGCCAGGGACTGCTCATCCTCCCAGGATAGACCACAGGGTAAGTGATACTGCGTAGTGTTGGCGATGTACTTGGCTTCGTAGTCGTAGAAACCGCCTGGCACCTCGACGCGAATGGCAGGCAAGACATCATTTCCCAGCAGCGCTACGGTGTACTCATCGCCGACGACAAATCGTTCGGCCATTACACGCGCATCGAATTTGGCCGCCTCCGTATACGCCGCTCGAAGCTCTTCTTGGCTCTTGACGATACTGATGCCCAGGGTGGAGCCCTCATGCACCGGTTTGACCATCATCGGGAGCCCGAGCCGCTCGACCACAGCGACCCAGTCGGCGCGCTCGTCGAGCATGATGCACTCAGGCGTGGGCAGGCCTACGGCCTGCCACACCTGTTTGGTGCGCTGTTTATCCATTCCCAGCGCAGAGGCCAAGACGCCGCTTCCAGTGTAGGGTACGCCCAGCAGCTCTAGCGCCCCTTGAAAGGTACCATCCTCTCCACCGCGACCATGCAGCGCAACGAACACCGCGCTGGGATCCAAGCGCTCGAGCCCAGCGAGGCCGCCCTCTTTAGGGTCATAACCGATCGCGTCGACACCCTGTCGCCTCAGGGCAGCTAAAATCGCCGCGCCACTTTTGAGAGACACCTCTCGCTCGGCGGAAATGCCGCCATATACCACGACGACGCGCTCCAAGGAGCCGACTTGACTGCCGTTCATAACGCCACCTCATCCAACTCCAATCTGGCCTGCGCCAAACGTAGCGAAATACCGCCCACGTCCCCTGCCCCCTGAGTAATTAGGATATCTCCGGGACGTAACACGTTGGTCAGCAAAGCGGGCAGTTCATGCTTGTGCTCGACAAATAGCGGATCGACCTCGCCTCGCTGGCGAATAGAACCGGCTAGTGTGCGCCCTTCGGCTCCCGGCAGCACGGCTTCGCCCGCACTGTACACGTCCAAGAGCACCAGCGTATCTACTTGGGAAAGAACACGCACGAAGTCTTCGTAGAGATCCCGCGTTCGGCTGTAGCGATGGGGCTGGTAGAGCATCACCAACCGGCGGTCGGGCCAACCCGCTCGCACGGCTTGAATCACCATGTCGACCTCGCGGGGGTGGTGCCCGTAGTCGTCCACCAGCATGACCTCACCTCCCCCCGTGGGGGCAGGGAAGTGTCCATGCACTTGAAAACGACGTCCAACACCTGCAAACCCGGTAAGGCCCCGTTGAATCGCCTCATCGCTAACGCCTGCGTCCGTCGCCACTACGATCGCCGCCATAGCATTGAGCGCGTTATGCCGACCCGGCATGGCTAGTCGAATGGCCAACGGTGCAGCGCCACCTGGACGCAGCGCAGTGAACGACACTTCGCCACCTTGCTGTGCAAAATCGACGATACGGTAGTCGGCATCGTCATCGAAGCCATACGTCACGAACTGCCGTTTTACTTGCTCACATAAACCGCGCACATGCGGGTCATCTATGCACAGCACGGCCAATCCATAAAAAGGCAGATTATGTAGAAATTCGATGAAGGTGCTTTTGAGCCGCTCGAAGTCACCGCCATACGTCGCCATATGGTCGGCATCGATGTTGGTCACGATCGATACCATGGGCTGCAGGTGCAAAAACGACGCGTCGGACTCGTCGGCCTCGGCCACCAGATAATCGCCCTCGCCCAAACGGGCATTGGCGCCTGCACTCGTCAGCTTGCCACCGATGACGAACGTTGGGTCCAACCCTCCTTCTGCGAGTAGCGTGGCCGTCAAGCTAGTCGTGGTGGTTTTACCATGGGTACCCGCCACGGCAATGCCGTGGCGAAAACGCATCAACTCTGCCAGCATCTCGGCACGACGCACCACCGGCACCCGGTGCTCATGGGCCCAGCGTATCTCAGGGTTGGTTTCATCGATGGCGCTGGAGACGACGACCACGTCAGCCCCTCGAACATTTGCTTCTGCATGGCCGATCGCCACCGTGACACCGCACTGGCGCAGCCGCTCTACTACGGGGGATGCTTTCATATCGCTACCGCTGACTTGGTAGCCTTGGTTCGCCAATACCTCGGCGATTCCGCACATGCCTGCCCCACCGATACCCACGAAATGCAGCCGCTGAATACGACGCATACCGGGGCCCGACGGACGGACCCCTTGCGGCGGCATGTTAGTCACTGAATCGGTCACGCAGTTTCTCCTTGCTTCGCCAAGCCCAAACAGCCTGCTGCAAGACGCTCTGTAGCGTCGAGGTGCGCGGCCTGTCGCGCCTTCGACGCCATGTCTGCCAGCCTGTCAGGGTCTAATAATTCATCGAGTAATCGAGTCAAACGCTCCGGCGTGAGGGCCGATTGCACCACGCACTGCGCCGCTCCCGCCTTGACCAACACATCGGCATTGACACGCTGATGGTCATCGACAGCAAAGGGAAAAGGCACCAACAGGGCAGGCTTGGCGGCAGCCGCCAGCTCGGCCACTGTCAACGCCCCCGCACGGCAGACCACTAGATCAGCCCATGCGTAGGCTGCTGCCATATCATCAATAAAAGGGCTAACGTCCGCGACAATGCCCCGTTCCGCATAGGCTTGAGCCGTGGCGACATCACGCTCTTTACCGGCTTGATGACGAACATCGGGACGCCGCTCTGGCGGTAGCGCAGCCAGCGCTGCGGGAAGCCGCTCATTGAGCGCAACGGCACCCAGAGAGCCACCGACTACCAATAGCCTCAGCGGACGGCCCTCCAGCTCGGTCGTCTGTCTGGGGCACTCTCCCAACGCCGCGATATCTTCGCGCACCGGGTTACCGATGACCTCGGCGCGGTGGCCGAACGCATCGTCGAAAGCCGCATAGGTTCGAGTCGCCAGCCGAGACAGCACCTTATTGGTGAGACCCGCGACGGCATTCTGTTCATGAATGACCAGCGGCACCCGTGACAACCACGCCGCTAACCCGCCAGGACCACTGGCAAACCCCCCCAGACCCACGACGACATCGGGCTTGAAACGCTGAATAACACGTCGGGCCTGCAACACCGCCTTGAAAAGATTGAGAGGGGCTTTGCACCAGCCAGCGAGCCCTTTACCGCGCAGCCCTCCGATGGCAATGGTGTGTAGTAGAATACCTGCCTTGGGCACCAACTGATTTTCGATGCCGCGCGGGCTTCCTAGCCATTCCACGTCGACACCCTTGGCCTGTAACGCATGCGCCAACGAGAGCGCAGGAATGACGTGCCCGCCGGTTCCCCCGGCCATGATCAATATCCGTCGACGTGAGTTGGTCACTACAAACGGCTCCTTGAATAATTACGATAAACGCGGCTCTCGGCGAGCGCGGTAGGGCGTCGGCGTACGACGCGGGCGATGACGGGTCTCGGCATCGACCCGAAGCAGCAGCCCAATCATCATACCGGTCACCAGTAGGCTCGAACCGCCATAACTAATCAGCGGCAACGTTAGCCCTTTGGTAGGGAGCAATCCTGAGCTCACCGCCATATTGATGAACGCCTGAGCGGCCACGATGAATCCAATGCCATAGCTGACGTAGGCACCGAATAGATGACCTGCCAGCTCTGCCCGGCGGCCTACCCACATCGCGCGTACAATGAATAGGGTAAACAGCAGGACCACGGCAATAGCGCCTAACATGCCCAACTCTTCGGCCACCACGGCAAAAATGAAGTCCGTATGCGCTTCCGGCAGGTAGTGAAGTTTTTGCACGCTATTGCCAAGGCCAGTGCCGGTGACATGGCCACGACCAAAGGCAATCAATGCCTGGGTCAACTGATAACCGGTGGCGAACTGATCGGCCCAAGGATCGAGAAAGCTGGTCCAGCGCGCCAAGCGATAAGGCTCCATGACGACCATCATGACCGCGCCAAACCCCAACACCCCGCCGCTGCCCAGTAGTAGCGTCAACGAGGCACCACTCATCATCAGCATGCCGATGACACACACGGTATAGACCACCATACCGCCGAAATCTGGGGCGAGAAACAATAGGCTAGCGGGCACGGCCAGTACGGCCAACGGCCGCCACATGGTAAATGCCCGTTGACGCAATTCGTAAGTGAAGCGGGACATGAACGCCGCCATGTAGAAAATCAGCCCCACTTTTGCCAGCTCCGAGACCTGCAGGCTCGGTAGTGGCCCCGGCAGAGAAATCCAGCGCTTACTGCCGTTCACTTCTTGACCGACGATCAGTACCACCACGAGCATGAAAATACTGACGAGCAGGATGAGCGCCGCGTTCTGACGCCATAGCTCCAGCGGCACGCACAGCATGAATAGGCAAGCCGTAATGGCCAGCACGAGAAAAATGCCGTGCTGCCGGGAATAGTGGTAGCTATTTTCTAGCAGTCCTATGGATGCAGAGCTGACCATGATCCAGCCCAGCCCAGCCAACGCTACGACGGCAAGAATCAACCAGATATCACAGGGAAGATGCTGGGTCGTCAGAGCAGCGCGCAGGCGCTGTAGCCGGCTAAGTGACTCGTCGCTCATATCGTCAACTCATTGCGTTTATGTATCACCCACTGACGAAAGGCATCACCACGGGCTTGATAGTTAGCAAATTGATCCAAGCTGGCACAGGCGGGAGACAGCAGCACACAATCACCGGGCTCGGCCATGGCAAAGGCGACTTCCATGGCCTGCGTCAAGTGCTCGACCCGCTCCACGGGCAGTGCCCCTGCCAGCGTTTCCATCAAACGAGGCGCATCGGTGCCAAACACGATCGCCGCACGGGCACACTCAGCAAGTGGAGCCGTTAGGGGCGTAAAGTCAGCGCCCTTGCCCACGCCCCCCGCCAGCAGGATGAGCTTTCCATCGAGAGTGGGACCAATACCGTTGATGGCCGCCAGCGTGGCCCCAACGTTGGTTCCTTTGGAATCATTGACCCAGCGGACCCCGTTAATATCGGCGATCCATTCGCTTCGATGGGGCAAACCCGCGAATGCTCGCAGAGCACGGCACATGTCCGCGCGGCCAAAGCCTAGCGCGTTTCCCATCGCCAGTGCAGCCAGCGCATTGGCATAATGATGCCGACCCGCCAACTGAAGCTCGTCAGCCGCCAACCAAGGCGTCTGCCCATGCATCAACCACCAGCGCCCCTGGCGCTCGTCGAGCCCCCAGGACTGGCCGATGGGTGGCTCACTGCTGAAATACTCGACATGGTTTAGCATCGACTCTGGCCACGTCTGGTCGTCGTCTGCGTTCACCACGGCGTGATCGGCCCCCAGGAAGATGCGCTGCTTGGCCTGACGGTAACCCGCCAGGTCGCCGTGCCGATCCAGATGGTCGTCGCAAAGATTCAAGAACGCTACCGACGCAGCGCCTAGCCACGGGGTCGTTTCTAGCTGAAAGCTGGATAGCTCCAAAATGAAGAGCTCAGCGTCCGGCTGCTCCGCCAACAGATCGAGCGCGGGTGTCCCTAAATTGCCCCCCACCGCGGCCTTGATTCCCGAGGCAGCGGCCATCTCGCCGAGCAGTGTGGTAACGGTGGATTTGGCATTTGACCCGGTAATCGCGGCGATGGGTGCCTTGACGGCACGCTTGAACAGCGCAATTTCCCCCACGAGCATAGGCTCTCCGGTGGTCGGGTTATGACGCTCTAACAACCCCTCCAAACCTGCCGTATAGGGATCGACACCGGGACTGACGACGACCTCGTACGCATCGCGCATATCCAACAGTGTCAAGGCACCGCAGTGTACGTGAACAGCAGGGTGCGCTTGCTGAAAGGCTTCGAGTCCCGGCGGGGTCTCGCGGGTATCCGCCACCATGAACGGCCTACCCAACTGGGTAAGATGACGGCAAATGGCCTGGCCAGAAACTCCTAGCCCGACGACCACCGTAAATCCGTTGGGTACCTGCACCATGTGGCTCCTTCTGCCTTGCGCTAAAGGCGGCCCTAACGCCGCCTATCGGGTCTAAACTTATCGCAGTTTCAGCGTGGCGAGGCCGAGTAGTACCAGCACCACCGTAATAATCCAAAAGCGCACGATGACCCGCGGCTCCGGCCACCCTTTCAACTCATAATGGTGGTGTAACGGGGCCATGCGGAAGATACGGCGACCGGTGAGTTTGTAGGAGCCCACCTGTAAGATCACGGAGACGGTTTCCAACACGAAAATACCGCCCATGATGAACAGCACGATCTCTTGACGAACGATGACCGCCACCACGCCGAGCGCCGCGCCCAGCGCCAGGGCACCGACATCCCCCATGAACACTTGGGCGGGGTACGTGTTGAACCACAGAAAGCCAAGACCGGCGCCCGCGATGGTGGCGCAGAAGACCGCCAGCTCACCGGTACCGTGAATGAAAGGAATATGGAGATAGTTCGCGAATACCGCGTTGCCGCTGGCGTAGGCAAAGACCGAGAGCCCCATGGCCACAAGCACAGTCGGCATGATCGCCAAACCATCCAAGCCATCAGTGAGGTTGACGGCATTCGAGCTACCCACGATCACAAAGTAACTCAGCACGATGTAAAAGACGCCCAGCGGAAGCGCGACGTCCTTGAACATGGGAATGAGCAGGCTGGTTTCTGCAGGCGTGGTGGCCGTTGCGTAGAGCACCACGGCCGCTCCAATACCCACGACCGACTGCCAGAAGTATTTCCAACGCGCTGGCAGGCCTCGGGGATTCTTCTCGACCACTTTACGGTAATCATCGACCCAACCAATCGCCCCAAACCCCAGTGTCACCAGTAGCACGACCCACACATAGTGGTTGGTCAAATCGCCCCAGACCAGCGTACTAATGGCAATTGCCAATAGAATCATCGCGCCCCCCATGGTCGGGGTGCCCGCTTTCGAGAGATGCGACTGGGGGCCATCATCTCTCACTGCTTGGCCAATTTGGCCTTCTACCAGTCGGCGAATGACCCACGGTCCTAACCAAAGACACAGCATCAATGCCGTTAGCGCTGCCAAAATCACGCGTAACGTCAAATAGTTAAAAACTTGAAACGTAGACTGATATTGGGCTAAGAAATTCGCCAAATGAAGTAACATGAACGGCGCTTACCTTGTTTCATCCGCGCGCAATGCCGTAATGACCATTTCCATGCCAGCACTACGCGACCCTTTCACCAGCAATGTGGCGTGGGGTGGAAGAGAATGAATAATATGACGCACAAGCGTCTCGTGATCGTCAAAATGCTGCCCACGACCAAAGGCATCCGAGGCCGCACGGGCTGCTTCGCCGTAGGTCACCAGCATATCGATGCCCAGCGACGCAGCGTAGCGACCCACCTCGGCGTGAAGGGCTTGCGACTCGCCGCCTAACTCCCCCATCGCCCCCAACGCGCACCAGCGTGGCGCTGGAAAGCTGGCTAGCGCGTCTAGCGCGGCTTTCACTGCGCCGGGGTTGGCATTGTAGGTGTCATCGAGCAGCGTAGAATGACGTAGACCAGCCACTAGGCTTAGGCGACCTGACAGTGACGTCAATCCGCCCAACCCGGCCACCACGTCTTGCGATGACACGCCGAGCGCCAGTGCCGCTGCCGATGCAGCGAGTGCGTTGCTGACGTTATGCTTCCCAATCAGTGGCAGATTGACGTCACCGAGGCGCTGGCCGTGCGCAACAAGCGTGAAAGCATACCGCCCCTGAGGGTCGCAGGAAAGTGCCTGGGCGTGAACGTCGGCATCCTCATGTAAGCCGTAGCTGACACAACGCCTAGGGGCGGCACAAGCTGACCAAAAATCGTGGTAGCGATCGTCTCGGTTGATGACGGCCGTGCCATCGGACCCAAGCCCAGATAAGATCTCACTTTTTGCCTGAGCAATCTGCCCCATGCCGCCAAATTCGCCAACATGCGCCCCGGTCACGTTGGTTATGATCGCTACTTGCGGTGCGGTGAGCTGGCTCGTCCAAGCGATCTCGCCCAGATGATTAGCCCCCAGCTCGATCACGCCCGCTTGATGCTCGTGAGATAAACGCAACAGCGTCAGCGGCGCACCGATATCGTTATTCAAATTGCCCGAGGTCGCTAGTACGTCACCGAGCGGTGACAGCAAGGCAGCGGTGATCTCTTTTACCGTGGTCTTACCGCTATTACCGGTGACGGCGATGAGCGGGAGGTCGAACCGACGACGCCAAGCCTTGGCCAACAACCCCAGCCCAAGCCGCGTATCCGAACACACCAACTGCGGCAGAGCGCTTTCCACCGGACGCTCCACCAACGCGGCGACAGCCCCCTGCTCCCTTGCTTGCTCGACGAACGCGTGGCCATCGAAACGCGGTCCTTTTAACGCGACAAACAGGCATCCAGGAATGATTTTCCGCGTGTCGGTCACGACAGACGACACCCATTGAGCGCCGTTGATGGGCGACACGCCGACACCCAGTGCAGCGGCCACTTCTGTTAACGTCCACATCAGACGACACCTCGAGTCGCTAATGCATCTCGAACCTGCTCGTCATCTTGAAACGCATGACGCACGCCATCGATCTCTTGATAGGCTTCGTGACCTTTACCTGCCACGAGAACCACATCTTCCGGCGAGGCCTGATGTACCGCGTGGAGAATAGCTTGGCCACGATCACCGACCTCGTCGACCGTCGCACGTTCGGTAAAGCCAGTGAGAATTTGCTCACGAATACGCGCCGCCGACTCCCCGCGAGGGTTATCATCGGTCACCACGATGTGGTCGGCTAGCTGCTCAGCGACGCTGGCCATTTCGGCGCGCTTTCCCGTATCGCGCTCTCCCCCACAGCCAAACACACACCACAACTTGCCCCGGCTACCCAGATGGGCGCGCAGCGCGCCTAGCGCACTCTGTAGCGCATCTGGCGTGTGGGCGTAATCTACTACCACGCTGGGTGCACGATCACCACCGAAGCACGCCATACGTCCCGGCACTGGGGAAAGGCTAGCCGCTGCCGCGAACAGCGACTCCAATGACTCGCCCAATCCATACAGCACGGCGATAGCCAGCAACACGTTGTCCAGATTGAACCGCCCCATGAGACCTAGCTGCAGCGCTTTCTCACCTTCCGGGGTCGCAATCAGCGCCTGCTGTCCAAGGGCATGCGGCTGCCAATCCAACACCCGTAGCGTGACGGCGTCATCGCTGCCAGTCGCCAACACGCGCACGCGCTGGTCACACCCGGCCAGCATCAAGCGAGCCAAGGGGTCGTCACCGTTCACAACGGCCAATGTCAACTCGGCTCGACGGAAGAGTTTTGCCTTTGCCGCTGCGTAAGCGGCCATACTGCCGTGATAATCCAAATGATCCCGGGTCAGATTGGTAAATACCCCGACGTTCACATCCACCGCGTCCAAGCGCTGCTGATCCAGCGCGTGGGAAGAGGCCTCCAGCGCAACCCGCTTGACGCCCTGGCGCGCCAACTCACCCAGCGTCGATTGCAGGGCAAGGGGACCAGGCGTCGTCAACCCGCTTTCTAACAGCTGACCCGGTCGTCCTACGCCCAAGGTCCCAATCACACCGGCAGGTGTCCCCAAGCGTTCGCTGAGCTCGGCAATGTAGTGGGTCACCGAGCTCTTGCCGTTGGTTCCCGTGACTGCAATGATCTCAAGCCCACTCGGCACGTCAAACAACGCCCGACCCAGCTCCCCCAGACGCAGCGACAAATGCGGCAAAAACAGCACGCGTTCGTCCAGGCTCACGTCACTCTCTTTGGTATGCGCCAGCACGAGGGCGGCTCCACTTGCCAACGCTTGTTCGATATACGCTCGGCCATCACTCTGGCTGCCGGGCACGGCAACGAACACATCGCCTGCCTGGAGCTTGCGAGAATCGGTGATCAGATGAAGCTGCTGAGGTAGGTCAGGCAGCGCTGGCAGTTCGGCGCTCGGCCATACCAAGCGTAACGCTTTCCGTAACTGGTCTGGGCATAGAGTCATGCCATCTCCTTAAACACTAATCGACCTCGTAATCCGGCGGCACATCCAACAGCCGCAGAGCGTTGCCGGTGACACTCGAAAACACCGGAGCGGCTACGGCGCCACCATAGAACTCGCCCGCTTTAGGGTGATCGATCATGACCACCGTCACGATACGCGGGTCCGAAATCGGAGCAATGCCAGCAAACACGCTGCGATACGCATCGGTGGCATACCCTTGCTGCCCCGTTTTACGCACGGTGCCGGTTTTACCGCCCACGCGATACCCCTCTACCCGAGCTCGTCGACCGCCGGTGTAAGCGCCCACCGACGTCTCCAAGATATCGAGTAGGTCGTTGGCAACGCTAGGCTCGATGGCAGGAATACCTGGCGGGGGCTCTGACAACCTCAACAACGAAGGAGGTAGACGCTGACCGTCATTGGCTAACGCCGTGTAGGCACTGGCCAATTGGACCGCCGTCACCGAGAGCCCATACCCATAAGAGAGCGCGGCTCGCTCGCTGCGTGACCACTGAATCCGCGCCGGTAACGTTCCCGTAGACTCTCCAGGAAACCCTGTACCTGGGCTTTGACCTAGGCCCAGTTGGTTGTATTTTTCCCAGATGGCCGTATCGCTGAGCTGAAGCGCCAAACGTGACATACCAATATTCGAGGACTTTTCGAGAATACCCGCCAGATCCAATTCGCCATAGTTACGGAAATCGCGAATCGTGAACTGGTCGAGCCGCATCCACCCCGGCGAGGTATCTACGACCGCATCGCGCCCAACGATGCCGCTTTCCAGCACAGCGGCCATAGCAAGCGGCTTCATCACCGATCCCGGTTCAAACACATCGACCAGCGCTTGATTGCGTAAGCCGCGAGGGTCTAACCCGGCGCGATTGTTGGGGTTATAAGAGGGAAAGTTGGCCATCGCCAGTACTTCACCGGTACGGGCATCCATCATCACAAGCACGCCACCGTCTGCTTGGTGCTCGGCAACGGCGGCACGCAGCTCCCGATAGGCCATGTACTGAATACGTTGATCGATCGCCAGGGTTAATTCTCCACCCGGCTGCGCTTCACGAATCACACCCAACTCTCGCACCAAGCGGCCGCGCCGGTCTTTGATGACGCGACGCTGCCCCGGGTGACCCGCTAGGTAGGGCTGATAAGCGAGCTCTAAGCCCTCCTGACCGACGTCGTCTACGTTGGTGACGCCGAGTATTTGGGCCGCCACCTCTCCAGCCGGGTAGTAGCGCTTGTATTCACGCTGGGGATAGACACCCGGCGTGCGCAGATCGAGGATGCGCTGCGCAGCGTCTGGGGTCATCTGTCGGCGCAAATACATGAATTCGCGGCTACTGTAGCGCGCCACTCGGGACTCGAAGTCATCCAGTGACATCCCCAGCGCCTGCGCCAGCATGACACGCTGGATGGCGTCTGTAGGCAACTCTTGAGGGTTCGCCCAAAGCGTCACGACCGGCGTCGAAATCGCCAGCGGCTCCCCGTTACGATCAGTGATCATCCCGCGGTGGGCGGGAATGGTTTCGTGGCGCAGCGTGCGGGCATCACCCTGGCTCTGCAAGAAGGGGCGGTCGATGACCTGAAGCAGCGTAATCCGTCCAATCAGAATCGCCGATGCCAAGCCAATGGCCAATAAGATGAAGAAAAAGCGCCCACCGGCAAGCGGCGGCGCGATGGGATATTGGCGGGACGTCCCTCCCCGACCTTCACGCCTCATGGCCGAATCACCTCGACATCGTTTACGTCAGGAATGCGCATCTCTAGCCGTTCCGTGGCAATTTGTTCAATGCGGGCCGGCGTTGACCAGGCCCCCTCCTCCAGCAATAACTGCCCCCACTCGGTTTGCAACTGATTCTTTTCCTGCTCCAACCGCTGCAACTCGGCAAACTGCGTGCGCGTCATGTGAGTCGTCGTGACCACGGCCAAACCGGTCAGCAAACAGGCCATAAACAGCCCGATCATCGTCATGGGCCACCAACGAAGACGTAGTTTGAATGGCCACTCTGCCCTTAGCGTGGAAGCCCAGAGCCCTAACCGCTCCATACTCATGATTAGCCTCGCTTACGCGCCGCCCGCATGACGGCACTTCGCGCGCGGGGGTTGGCATCGACTTCCTCGTCACTTGGACGACTGCCTTTACCCAGCGCTTCCAGACGGCGGTTCAACTGATCGTCACGGATGGGAACCCCTCGGGGTAGATGGGTATCTCCACGCACGTGATGTCGAATAAAACGCTTCACACGACGGTCTTCCAACGAATGGAAGCTGATCACCACCAAATGACCACCGGGGGCAAGCGCTTCGAGCGCTGCTTCTAAGGCGGCATCGAGCTGGTCGAGTTCCCCATTGAGATAAATGCGCAGCCCTTGGAATGCCTTGGTGGCCGGATGGCGTCCTTTTTCCCACGCAGGGTGCGCGGCTTTCAGCACCTCAGCCAAGTCCACCGTATGCGTAAAGGGCTTCTCTACTCGACGCTTTATCACGGCATTCGCTAGACGTTTGGCGTAGCGCTCTTCCCCGTAGGCTTTGAAGACATGGGCAATATCGGCTTCATTGGCGCGGGCCAAAAACTCGGCGGCGCTCTCCCCTTGGGTAGGGTCCATGCGCATATCCAGCGGACCGTTACGCATGAAGCTAAACCCGCGTTCGGGGTCATCGAGCTGGGGGGATGAGACGCCCACATCTAGCAGAATGCCGGAAAGCTTGCCATAGAGCCCTTGCTCTTTGGCAAACTCCGCCAGCTGGGCGAACTCGCGCTGAGTGATAAGAAACCGAGAATCATCTATGTCAGCGGCCGCTGCGATGGCCTGTGGGTCGCGATCCATGGCCAGCAAGCGACCTTGATGACTCAAACGGGAAAGAATCAACCGGGAGTGACCACCACGACCAAAGGTGCCATCTAGGTAAACGCCTTCTGGATCATGCACCAGGGCATCTACCGCTCCTTCCAATAAAACGCTGGTATGACGAAAACGGGTGACCTGATCAGCGTCAGCAGAAGGCATGGTACTCTCACACAAAATTTGGGAAGGCGCGCTGGGCACGCCTTTCATGGAAATGGGGAGTCGGCCGATAAGCCGGGTTCTGTCGTGGACAGTCATTCCTCTAGGCGCTGCGTCACCGCAGCGCTCAAGCAACCTACCCGGACCCAGCGCGGGCCACGCCGTTGGGTCCCTATTTGGTCTTGCTCCGAGTGGGGTTTACCATGCCACGCACTGTTGCCAGGCGCGCGGTGCGCTCTTACCGCACCCTTTCACCCTTACCGGCCCCTAAGGTTGATGTCAGAGACTTAGGCGGTCTGCTCTCTGCTGCACTTTCCGTCGGCTTACGCCGCCCAGGCGTTACCTGGCACTCTGCCCTATGGAGCCCGGACTTTCCTCCCCCGGCGGCCCTAACGGGCACACCAGCGGCGACTGTCTGGCCAACTCCGGCGGCAAGCATACCAGTGCCCCGCGTTCGCCTCAATGCTGACCTTTCATTGCCTGCAACCGGGCATACCACTCCTGCTTGCGCCCGCCTAGCATTCGTGCCGCAACCGACGCCCCCTGCTTGACGCCAATACCTTCGGCCAGCAAAGCAGCGAGCAGTTCGTCGGCCGACATCGTCTGCTCATCGCTTGGCTCCATCTTGGGTGCACCCGAAATCATGATCACGAATTCGCCACGACTCTGGTTAGGATCATCCGCGAGCCGATCGCGCAGCGATGCCGGAGAGCCCTGCAGAAACGTCTCGTACGTTTTGGTCAGCTCACGGGCCAACACCACGGATCGATCGGGCATCTGGTCGCACAACGCTTCCAGCGTGTGAACAATGCGGTGGGGCGATTCATAGAACACAAGCGTTTCCTCACGACACTGCCACTGCTCGAGCGTTTGGCGGCGAGCGCTTGGCTTGGCAGGTAAAAAACCGCCAAACGTAAAACGATCAGTAGGCAGGCCCGCAGCGGATAGCGCCGTAATCAGCGCACAGGGACCGGGCAATGGCACGACGCTTCGGCCTCTAGCGCGTAGCTCACGCACCAACACGAATCCTGGGTCGCAAATCAGCGGCGTGCCCGCATCACTAATCAACGCAATGTTTTCGCCCGCCAACAAATAGCCATCCAGGGTATCTACTCGCTGGGCTTCGTTATGTTCGTGCAACGACATCATCGGCGTATTCACACCAAGATGGCCGAGCAGGCGCGCACTATGCCGAGTATCCTCAGCCGCAATACGTGATACGTCGGCCAAGACGCGAGCGGCGCGCGGGGTCAAATCGTCCAAATTCCCAATTGGCGTGGCAACCACGTACAATGTGCCCGGATGTTGGTGTGTCATCATGACTCCCGATTTGTTGATGGCTTGCCCTGACGGTGCGCTATGCTTGTGAAAAAGCCACGCTAACCAGCTGATAGACCGCGACAGCGCAAATGGAAACTAAGGAAGGATACATGAAACAGTCACTTCGTGGCCTATTGGCCACTGCCTTCATGGCACTTCTCATCACCGGGTGCGCCATGCAGCCCCCCAGCGTGGTTGATCGAGTGCCTGATCAGGATGCAGGACGCTTGCTCAGTCAGGCCGAGCAGCAAGCGCCGGAGCAAGCTGCCCGCACCCGCTTGGAAGCGGCCAACATTCTGGCCCGCCAAGGCCAGCGTGAAAACGCCTTCGATGCCGCCAATAGCATCGACGAGGCGCAGCTCAACGATACCGACCGTGTTCGCTGGGCCATGCTGTTCTCGGAACTTGCCCGCGGCCTGAACGATCCGCGTGCCGTCCTTCGCGCCACACAGGTATTGGATGACGAGCTGCCCATGCAGGCGAACCAGCAGCAGACGCTGGCCGAGCGTCGTCAGTGGGCACAACAGGCTCTAGACCAGCAGCCGGGCTCTGTTCAAGTCGCGCTTCCTGAACTGGACGGCACCGAGGTTCGACGTATCATTGTTGCACTGCCAGAGTCCGGCCCACTGAGCAGCGTTGCCAACACTATAGCCAGCGCCATGCGCCGCCATCACGAGATTAGCGCTGACGGCGTTCAGCTAAGCTTCATCGACGCTGCGCAATTCTCCCTCGACGAGCTCTATAGCCGGGCGCAACAGATCAACGCGCAACTCATGATCGGGCCGCTCGATAAAGACCAAGTCACTCAGCTCGAACAGCGTGACAGCGTGCCACTACCTACGTTGGCACTTAACTACGGTAGCAGCGCAAACAACCAGGCCCAGCGTCTGCTGCAATATGGCTTGTCGGCGGAAGACGAGGCGCGCCAAGCGGCACGCCGCGCCTACCAGGATGGACAACGCCAAATGTCGCTCATGGTGCCCGATAACGACTGGGGCCGCCGAGTCGGTGAAGCCTTCTGGAACGAGTATCAGCGCTTAGGTGGCGAAGTCACGAATGCCGTGCGCTACAACCCCAGCAGCCCGGTATCGAATGCGGTGCAAACGGCACTCAATGTCAGCGGAGAACGCGCTCGCCTTGGCAACATTGATGCCCTTTTCCTACTGGCGCTCCCGGACTATGCACGCCAAGTGCCGCCCACGCTGGATTACTACTACGCGCCGGACCTGCCCATCTACGCCACGTCACATCTCCATGAAGGCCGCTTACAAACGCGCCTGGACCAAGATCTCAATGACGTCATGTTCATGGATATCCCGTGGCAAATTCCAGATGCCGCGGTAGGCGGTGAAGAAGTACTGCCGTTCTACCCCACTTACCAAGCGCTACGCGATGAGGCGGACGCCTCCATGTTCCGCTTGATGGCCATGGGCGTGGACGCCTACGAACTGGCTAAACGCATGTCGGATCTGTCTGACCTGAACGGTTTGAACGGCAGCACCGGCACGCTATCGCTCTCCAATGATGGGCGCATTCACCGCGAACTCCCCTGGGCCAAGTTCCAGAACGGTACGCCTTCCCCCATTTTGATCCCCGGTTTGCGGGATAATGAGCAGTAACCCACAGACCGCTCGTTCACGCGGCGCAGCCATTGAGCAAATAGCGGCTCAATGGCTGCAGCAGCGTGGCCTCAAGCTAGTGACCAGCAATCACCATGTAAAGGGCGGCGAATTGGACTTGGTGATGTACGACCGCGACACGCTGGTCTTTGTCGAAGTAAAACATCGCGCCACGACACGTCATGGGCATCCACTCGAAATGGTCAACGCGCAAAAGCGCCGCCGGTTGATTCGTGCGGCAACGCTCTATCTTGCACGACATGATCTCGCATGCCCCTGTCGCTTTGATATCCTAGCCATCACAGGCAGACCGCCCGCTCTCGAGTTCCAATGGGAGCAAGCGGCTTTCGACGCGTATTAATACTCTTAACTAGGAAGCCCTGATGGACTTTCAATCTCGTATACTCAGCCATTTCAATGCCAGCATCGATACCAAAACCTACGCCAGCGAAGTCTTGCCTCCGTTCATCGAGGTCGCCAGTCAAATGATGGTGCAGTGCTTGGTCAACGAAGGGAAAATTCTCGCTTGTGGCAACGGTGGTAGCGCTGGCGATAGCCAGCACTTTTCGTCTGAGTTACTGAATCGTTTCGAGCGCGAGCGCCCCAGCCTACCTGCCTTGGCTCTAACGACCGATACATCGACACTCACCTCCATTGCCAACGACTACAGCTACAACGAAGTCTTTTCCAAACAGATCCGCGCACTGGGCCAGCCTGGCGACGTCTTGCTGGCAATCTCCACCAGCGGCAACTCGGCTAACGTCGTTCAAGCCATCCAGGCTGCTCACGACCGTGACATGACCGTGGTGGCGCTCACCGGACGTGACGGTGGCAACATGGCCTCGCTGCTAGGCCAAGATGACTGCGAAATTCGCGTACCCGCCACCTCCACCGCGCGCATTCAAGAGGTGCATTTGCTCGTCATTCACTGTCTTTGTGATTTAATTGACGAACAACTGTTTGGCGGCGCTGACTAATCACGCGCGTTTTGCGAATCCCTACTGATCAAGGAGTCATTCTCATGGCCCTGCGCTTCTCCTCCAAAACCTTACTGGCTGCAACGCTTTGTGGTGCGATCGCACTCAGTGGTTGCGCCAACAATAGCGCCTCCAACCCGTCCAACTACGGCCAACGCAGCAATGACGTAGAAGCCGTCGATGCCACCATCGAGCGAGAAGTAGAGCGCGCCCTAGCCCGCGCAGATGCCCGCCTTGGCGATGCCCGCATCCGCGCTCACAGCTACAATGGTGCCCTACTACTCGTCGGACAAGTACCCAGCGAAGAACTAAAAAACATGGCCGGTAGCGTGGCCTCCAACCTGCGTGGCGTGCAAAAAGTCCACAACGAACTGACCGTGGCGGCCAATCTACCCGCGACTCAGCGACTGACGGACACTTGGCTCACCACCAATGTCATCAGCCAGCTCGCCACCAATGACCGCATTGACTCTTCAAAGCTGAAGGTCACCACGGAAAATGCCAGCGTCTATTTGATGGGCATGGTGACGCGTGAAGAGGCTGACCGCATCGTCAATGCTGCCTCATCGGTAGGGGGCGTTCAGCGCATCGTGAAGGTGTTCGATTACCTCGACTAGTCCCCATAAACGGAAAAACCTCGCCAGATGCCTGGCGAGGTTTTTATGTATGACGCCCCAAGAAGTTACTTAACGACACGCAACGTGGGCTTCTTCTTGGGCTTTGCAGCGCTAGTGTCAGCCTCGGAAGAGTCGCTGGACGGCGTGTCCGGCGTGGACTCCGTTAGGGTCAGCTCAGGTTTCGAAGCCTCCGAACCCGCGCTTTCCGACTCGTCAGACGAATCATCATGCTCATCGAAGCCTTCTGCATCTAGCTCAGGCTCATGACCAAACACCATACCCGCACCATTCTCACGGGCATAAATAGCAATCAGCGCAGGCGTTGGGATCATCACCTGCATGGGCTGACCGCCGAAACGCGCATTGAAACCAATCGCCTGATTTTCCATGAACAGGTCGCGAACAGCCGTCGGCGCCACGTTGAGTACGATTTGTCCGTTTTGTACGAACTGCCTCGGCACCTCGACACCAGGCTGAGTAGCGTCCACCACGAGGTACGGTGTCAGCTCATTATCCAACAGCCACTCGTAAAGAGCTCGGGCGAGATAGGGACGACTCGACTTCATAAGGCTCCCTCCTCCTAACGTGAATGGCCTCTAACAGGAAGAGGCCGAATGAATTCAAGCGCGCATCTCTTTTTCACGCTCGTTCAGAGATGCTTTAAACGCTTCACGCTCGAATACCCGAGACATGTAACCCAGCAGCGGTTTGACCTGTTTTTCGGGCAGTTCGATGTTCAGCTCCGGTAAACGCCATAAAATCGGCGCCAAACAGCAATCCACCAGCGTGAATTCTTCGCTCATGAAGTAAGGCATGTCTTCGAAGATCGGTGAAATACCGATCAGACTCTCGCGCAGCTCTTTACGCGCTTTCTCGGCCTCTTTTTTACCGCCAGTGCGAATCTGCTCGAGCATCGGACACCACTCCCGCTCGATGCGATGCATCCATAGTCGGCTTTGTGCACGCGCTACCGGATAGACCGGCAGCAGCGGCGGATGAGGAAAGCGCTCATCCAAGTACTCCATCATGACCTTGGACTCGTAAAGCACCAGATCACGATCCAGCAGCGTCGGGACGCTGTTGTACGGGTTGAGGTCTGCTAACTCTTCAGGCGGCTGCTCTTCGGTGACATCAACGATGTCGACCGCCACTCCTTTTTCAGCCAAAACAATGCGCACTCGATGACTGAAATGATCATCACTACCTGAGTAAAAGATCATTGACGACCGCTTGGCCACAACACCCATGAAAGCATCCTCGCATCAAAACAATTTTCGATAATAACATGCCAGCACCCTCTTATGGGAAGGTAGCCAGCGATACAAAGCGATACTACAGACAAGCAAAAGGCGCACGGCTCTCGCCGTGCGCCCGAACGACCTATCAGACTTTATCGATCAGTGGACGTCTCGCCAGTACTCACGCTTGAGCAGGTAAGCAATCACACCAAAAATAAAGATGAAGATGAGCACTTTAGGTGCCAGGGCTTGCGCCTGCAGCTTGGAGGGCTCACCCACGTAGGCCAGGAAGTTGGTCAAGTCATATACCGCTTCCTCGAACTCGGCTGGCTCCATCGCCCCTGGTTGAGTCACTTGCAGCACATCACAAGACTGATACTTACCTGATAGCGGGTCGGGAGACTGCCCCGCCACCGGCTGATCGGTTTCGGCACACACCAATTCCTGAACGCCTTGGAGAGGCTCCAACACGTTAGGCATCGCCACCAAATCAAAGACCGTATTGTTGACACCGGTTGGGCGGCTAGGGTCTTTGTAAAACCCTAACAGATAGGAGTAGATCCAGTCGGTGCCACGTAAACGCGCCTCCAGCGTCAAGTCAGGCGGCGGAGCGCCAAACCAAGACTCTGCATCCCCACGGTCCATGGCAATGTGCATTTGGTCATTGAATGCCAGGTCCGAGGAGAAGATCAGGTTCTCTTCCACTAGATCTTGCGGAATACCCAAATCATCCGCAGCACGTGCAAAGCGTTGATACTCTAGTGAGTGACAGCCCATGCAGTAGTTGACGTAGAGCTTCATACCGTTTTGCAACGACGCCTGGTCGTGCAGGTCAGGCTCCATGCTGTGGGGCACGCTTGCGCCACCAGCCGCCATCGCGGTGACTGGCACGATTGCGAAGAGCAGTGCTAATAGTTGCTTTTTCATTAGCCAGTCACCCTTTCCGGAACGGGTTTGGTCTTCTCCAGCTTGGTGTAGAACGGCATCAGCAGGAAGAAGGCGAAGTAAATGGCTGTACACACTTGCGCCAAGATGGTGCGACCTGTCGTTGACGGCAACACACCTAGAACGCCCAAAATCACAAAGCTAATGCAGAACAGCAGTAGCATGACTTTGGACATCCAGCCTTTGTAGCGCATCGAGCGCACCGGGCTACGGTCGAGCCACGGCAGCACGAACAACACCGCGATGGCCGCACCCATGCAGACGACACCCAAGAACTTAGCGTCAAGACCAAACAGCGAGAAGGTAATCGCACGCAGAATGGCGTAGAACGGCGTGAAGTACCAGACCGGTGCAATGTAGTCAGGCGTTTTCAGCGGGTTAGCCGGCTCGAAGTTAGGCCGCTCGATGAAGTAGCCCCCCCCTTCCGGGAAGTAGAACACCACGACACTGAAGACAAACAAGAACACCGCAATACCCACCAAGTCCTTCACGGTGTAGTACGGGTGGAAAGCGATGCCGTCGAGCGGCTTGCCGGTCTCGTCTTTCTTCTGCTTGATGTCGATACCATCAGGGTTGTTAGAACCCACTTCATGCAGAGCAATGATGTGAAGCACGACCAATGCCAAAATCACGATGGGCAACGCAACGACGTGAAGCGCAAAGAAACGGTTCAACGTGATGCCTGAAATCAGGAAGTCACCGCGCACCCACTGCGCTAGATCAGGGCCAATACCCGGGATGGCCGAGAACAGCGAGATAATGACCTGCGCCCCCCAGTAAGACATTTGACCCCATGGGAGCAGATAGCCCATAAAGGCTTCGGCCATCAGCAGAAGATAGATGGCCATACCAAAAATCCACACCAGCTCACGTGGCGCTTTGTAGGAACCATAAAGCAAGCCGCGGAACATATGCAGATAGATGACCACGAAGAAGGCGGATGCCCCCGTCGTATGCATGTAGCGAATCAACCAGCCCCATTCGACATCACGCATGATGTACTCGACGGAGGCAAACGCGCCTTCGGCAGAGGGATTGAAACTCATGGTCAACCAAACGCCAGTCAGGATTTGGTTGACCAGCACCAGCAGCGCCAGCACACCAAATATATAGAAGAAGTTGAAGTTCTTCGGCGCGTAGTACTTCGTCAGATGGTCTTGCATCATTTGCGTGGCGGGGAATCGGTCGTCCACCCAGCGCATGATGCCACTCTCGGCCTTCGCCTTATTTGGATTAGCCATTAGGCACTCTCCTCATCTTCGCCGACCACGATGATGTCATCGCTTTCAAAGCGGTAGGGCGGCACTTCAAGGTTCGTCGGCGCAGGAACGTTGCTAAAGACGCGACCGGCCAAGTCAAAACGAGAGCCGTGGCATGGGCAGAAGAAACCACCCGGCCAGTTATCGACGCCCACCCCTTCCGCATCCGGCTCGGGCCGATACAAGGGAGAACAGCCCAAATGGGTACAGATGCCGATCAAGACACCAATCTCAGGCTTGATCGAGCGCAGACCACCCTGGATATAGGCAGGCTGCTGTGGCACTTCGGACTCTGGGTCCGCCAAGCTGTCAGCCCCTAGCGCTTCGGTCCGTTCGATCATCTCAGGCGTACGATTAATGATCCAAATCGGGCGACCACGCCACTCGACGGTCATACGCTGACCTGGCTCAAGCTTGGAAATATCCGCTTGAACCGGCGCGCCTGCCGCTCTTGCCTTGGCACTAGGCTGCCAAGATGCCACAAAGGGGACCGCAACCCCGACAGCGCCCACCGCCCCCACAACGGAGGTGGCGCCCACGAGGAAACGGCGCCGACCTTTGTTTACGCCGTTATCTGCCATTTCTGGTTTCTCCCATCAGCTTACCCGTTCCGTCGCAAAGGCGTCTTGCGACGACGAATATCAAATACAGTCTATGTTAAAAAAACAAAACGCTCTGCACAAGAACAACCGCCCCGGACCATGGTGGTAGGAGCGTTATAATTTTTTGATATTCCAATAAAAAACGCCCAGGTCTTTGACCTGGGCGTTTTTGCCGCATAGCGTAGAATTAACGCTTGGAGAACTGCGGACGACGACGTGCTTTACGCAGACCGACTTTCTTACGCTCGACCTGACGAGCATCACGGGTGACATAACCCGCTGCGCGCAGCGTAGGACGCAAGTCCTCGTTGTAATCCATCAGGGCACGTGTAATGCCGTGACGAATAGCGCCGGCTTGTGAAGAGCCGCCACCGCCTTCAACGGTGACGTACACATCGAACTGGTTCAGCGTCTCGGTCAGCTCGAGCGGCTGACGCACAACCATACGACCCGTCACACGACCGAAGTACTGGTCGAGTTCGCGGTTGTTGACGGTAATTTTGCCGGAACCCGGCTTCAGAAACACGCGAGCGGTGGAAGTCTTGCGGCGCCCGGTACCGTAATACTGCTGTGTCATGGCGAAGATTTCCTCAGATGTTCAGTTCAAGCGGCTGCTGGGCAGCGTGCGGATGCTCGGCACCGGCGTACACTTTCAACTTGGAGTACATGGCGCGACCCAGCGGACCTTTCGGCAGCATGCCTTTGACGGCAGACTCGATGATACGCTCGGGAGCGTGATCGATCATTTTGTCGAATGTCATGGAGCGCAGACCGCCCGGGTAACCTGTGTGGCGGTAGTAAGTCTTGGCTTTTGCCTTGTTACCCGTCACTTGGACTTTCTCTGCGTTAACGACAACAATGTAATCGCCGGTATCAACGTGCGGGGTAAACTCGGGCTTATGCTTGCCACGCAGGCGGCGAGCAATCTCGGTTGCCAGACGACCGAGCGTTTTGTCCGTAGCGTCGACAATGTACCAGTCGCGCTGGACGGACTGCGGCTTAGCACTGAACGTCTTCATGGATGAAATCACCAGATTAAGTGTGTTGGGTAACTCACACCGCCAAGCGGTGAAGCACCATCCCTATTTTTTTTGGTTGCCGACTAATGCCAGCAACGTGCAGCGAGGCGGCATTCTACAGCAACCATCTGCTCAAGTTAAGTGTCCCATGACTTTTTTTACATCCCCCACGCTAGGGCTTGTGCGCCAGCGCCAAGTATTCGCGCGACTGCATTTCCTGCAGCCGAGATAGCGTGCGCTGGAATTCGAAGGTCAGCTTCCCGTCACTATAGAGGGATTCCACCGGCACCTCTGCCGACATCAACAGCTTTACGCCACGATCATAAAACTCGTCCACCATATTGATGAAGCGTCGTGCTTGATCGTCTGTCTTGCCGTCCATACGCGGCACGTTGGCTACCAAAACGGTATGGAACTCGCGGGCTAGTTCGATATAGTCATTTTGGCTACGCGGCCCGTCACACAGCTCAGCAAACTCAAACCACACGACATCCTCATGCAAGCGACGCGTTTTAAGCACCCGGTGATTGACCTCCAATGGCGCGTTCTCCTCACCTGACTGACCAGCAATCTCTCGAAAGCTGCGCGCCAGCTCTCTTTCGGCAGCAGCGTCGAGAGGCGCATGAAAAATTTCAGCACGCTCCAGCGCCCGCAGACGATAATCGATACCCGAGTCGACATTGACCACCTCACAATGACGATTCAGCAATTCAATGGCAGGCACGAATCTCGCACGCTGCAATCCATCTTTATACAGCTCGTCGGGAACGATATTCGAGGTCGCCACTAACACCACGCCACGCTCGAAAAGCGCTTCAAGCAAGTTGGCGAGAATCATGGCGTCGGTGATGTCCTTGACGAAGAACTCATCGAAACAAATGACACGCGCTTCGGCGGCAAACTTACCCGCAATAAGTGTGAGTGGGTTTTTCTCGCCTTTATAATGGGTCAGCTCATTGTGAACTCGCTGCATGAAGCGATGAAAGTGCGTGCGCATCTTTTCAGGAAACGGCAGCGCTTCATAAAAGGTATCGACCAAGTAGGTCTTACCACGCCCCACGCCTCCCCAGAAGTAGAGCCCTTTTACTTGGGGCAACGGCGGTTTGGCAGGCGCATGCTTCTTACCCAGCAAACCTGCCATTTTGGCTTTGATTCCTTTGCTGGCCACCACAGCCTTGGGCACCGTCGTTGGCGTCGCCAACAGCTCATCATAGAGCCGCTGGAGATGCTTGACCGCCTGCTCTTGGGCCGGGTCATACTGAAAATCACTGCGCTGGAGGTCGTCTTGATAGCGCTCAAGCGGCGTGGGACGACGAGTGTGGCCGGAGGCCTGACGCTCAGATACTGATGGCATGAAGGTGCTCCCGCAACGCATGGCCCTTACCTTTTTGCAGGCACCGCTAGGGGCGCCTAACAAAACGGACTCGACAAAAATGGGAGTGATTATACGTCGCTTGAAGGCTAAGCGCATGAGCGGATTGACCCAACCGACTGAGACGCGCCTATAATGGGGCGGTTTTTAAAGTCACGCCCTGTACACAGCGGCGCGCATTACTTAGGGAGAAGGACTGTGGAAGCAAGCTCGCCATTTACTTTTGCACTTATCGGCTTGGCCGTAGGGTTCGTCATCGGCTTGGTATGCTATCGGCTCTTTAGCAAAGGTGCGCGAGACGTCGCTTCACTCAAGCAGACACTGCTTGAACGTGAACACCAGATCGCCGACTTGAAGAAAAACATGAGCAGCCACCTCACGGGCATACAGCAGCGCCTTGAGAACATTCGCCATGAGGCTGATCACCTCGAACAGCACATCGAAGACGAGGCCAAGCAGTGGAAATTACCCAGCGTCAAAACGCCTTCTGAGCCCATTGCGATGCCAGACAGCGACTCAAGCGTTGCCATGCCAAGAGATTACGCCGCTGGCAAAAACGGTACGCTATCGGAAGATTTCGGCTTGAAAGAGAGCAAAGCAACCGACGTCGACTCTCCTCAGCCGCCACGCTACTAACCTATTCATGAGCGCACTTTTGCGTAACTCAGACGCGACCAGGGCAACGTGTCAGTATCACCCTGGTCTGCACCTGTGCGACAGCTGAAGCCTTTCGCTAGGCGGGGTTATCAATGTCGACGAAGCGATGCTCAACATCGAACTCACTGGCCAGCCACTCGCCGAGCGCCTGCACACCGTAGCGCTCGGTCGCGTGATGGCCTGCTGCCAAGTAATGAATTCCCATTTCACGCGCTAAATGGGTCGTCCGTTCAGAGACCTCTCCTGAAACGAACACCTGCGCACCGGCCTCATAGGCTTCCGTAATCATGTCTTGCGCACCACCGGTACACCATGCGACTCGCTCGATTGGCTTCTGACACGGCGCCTCGACCAGCAGCGGCTCGCGGGCGAGAACACCCGCTACTTGGCGGGCCAACTCGCCAATTGATTGTGGAACCACCAACCGGCCCGACCAGAGCAGCCCCTCTCCCAACTCACCGTCTAGGCATCCCTCGACTTTCCAGCCCATTCGCTTGGCCAACTGCGCGTTATTGCCCATCTCTGTATGAGCATCAAGCGGCAAATGGTAAGCCAGCAAGCTGATATCGTTGGCCAGCAACGTTTTGATCCGACGCTGCTTCATACCGGTGATGGCAACAGGCTCGTTCTTCCAGAAATAGCCATGATGAACGAGCACCATATCGGCCTGCCATGCGACGGCCTCGTCGAGCAGCGCTTGGCAGGCCGTTACCCCCGACATGACGCGACGCACTTGCTCTCGTCCCTCGATTTGCAGGCCATTGACCGTGAAATCTTTGAATTGAGCAGAGCGTAACTGGTGGTCACAGGCAGCGACCAGTTGATCACGATGATTCACGTTCCCTCCTTTTCACAATTAAGTACAGCCCCGTGAGGCGCAGCGTCATTCGGTGTTACCATAGCGCCATTGTAAAACTCGCTTTACGTTATCGCGAACCTCGCGACCGTTTAGACTGCCACACGCTGAGGAACTTTCGCATGCACCGTTCAGTGCTGCCTTATCTCTGGCCCGTACTTACGGGGCTTCTGCTAGCGGCCGTTATCCTGCTCGCCTTTCCGGAGCAGCTACCCAACCCGTTCCGCCACACGCCCCCCGTGTCGGAGGCTCCGCCTGCTAACGTCGAGACTCCGCCCGCATTGGTGCCCACCACTAGCAGTGAATCAAGCGCGAATCGCCCGGCACCGGATATCAGGCAAGCGGCTCCGCTGACCCGACATCAAGGCCCAGCCAGTTACTCCAATGCCGTCAACCAAGCCGCTCCCGCCGTGGTGAACATTTACTCTTCACGCATCGTCGAGCGCGACCAGCACCCGCTAATGTCCGACCCGTTCTTCAACCAGTTTTTTAGCGGCGACGACGCCACCACCCACCAGCGTATGCTGTCGAGCCTCGGATCGGGCGTCATCGTTAGCAATGATGGCTATGTACTGACCAACCATCACGTCATCAACGGCGCCGACCAAATCCAGGTCGCGCTTCGCGACGGTCGCGAAACCCTGGCAGAGGTCATCGGCACCGATCCAGAGAGCGATTTGGCCGTGCTGCGGATCGGTCTAGAAGACTTGCCGGTCATCGAGCTTGCTGACTCGGAGGAGGTCGCCGTCGGCGATGTGGCGCTGGCCATTGGCAACCCCTTTGGCGTGGGGCAGACCGTCACCATGGGCATCATCAGCGCCACTGGACGAAGCCATTTGGGCCTGAACGCTTACGAAGACTTCATTCAGACCGATGCAGCCATTAACCCCGGTAATTCGGGCGGGGCACTGGTCAATCCAGAGGGCGCTCTGGTGGGTATCAATACCGCCATTTTCTCTCGCTCCGGGGGCTCTCAGGGAATTGGTTTTGCGATTCCCGCCAACCTCGCACACAGCATATTGGATGAGTTGGTGACGCGCGGAAGAGTCATTCGGGGATGGCTGGGCATCGAGGCCCAAGCGCTTTCGCGCGAGCTGGCCGCGTCGTTTGGGTTGCGTACGCCCCAGGGCGTCATCGTCGCAGGCGTGGTGAGTGGCGGACCTGCCGCCCAGGCAGGCTTACAGCCAGGCGACGTACTGCTCTCCATCGATGGACAGGTCATTCTGGATGCTAGGGCGACCATGAGCGATATCGCGTCGATCCCACCAGGGACGTCGCTGCCGCTGACGATCGTACGCGGCGGCGAACGCATGGAAATGACCGTTGAGGTAGGCGAGCGTCCCGTGCCGACCAATGCCACATCGGCCGACCGGCAGAGCGGCTCCTAGCACCGCCCTGCCCGACCGAACTGCTCATCGATTGCGAATGCGATACTCCGCTGAACGGGCATGAGCCGTAAGGTATTCGCCACGCGCCAGTACGGAGGCCACCTTACCCAGCTCGGATGCCCCTTCAGGTGAGCAATGGATGATCGAGGAGCGCTTCTGAAAGTCGTACACGCCTAGCGGGGAGGAGAACCGCGCAGTTCCCGACGTCGGCAGAACGTGGTTCGGGCCTGCACAGTAGTCGCCCAACGCTTCTGACGTGTGTCGCCCCATGAAGATCGCCCCTGCATGGCGAATATCATCCAGCCATGCGCCGGGCTCGGCCACTGACAGCTCGAGATGCTCTGGCGCAATACGATTGATCATCTCGACGGCTTCTGCCTGATCGCGACACAGAATCAATGCACCGCGGCGATTCAGCGACGCGCGTGCAATTGGCTCCCGCTCTAGCGTCGGCAGCAATCGTTCGATGGAACTCGCCACAGCATCCAAATGCTCGGCGTCCCAGCTCACGAGAATGGCTTGCGCATCTTCATCATGCTCTGCCTGAGAAAAGAGATCCATGGCGATCCAATCCGGGTCGGTTTTCCCGTCCGACACCACCATGATTTCCGAAGGCCCCGCAATCATATCGATACCGACCTGCCCAAATACGGCCCGTTTAGCCGTGGCGACGTAGATGTTACCCGGCCCCACGATCTTATCGACACGTGGAACGCTTTGTGTCCCGTAAGCCAGCGCGGCGACGGCTTGAGCGCCGCCAATGGTGAACACGTAGTCCACGCCCGCCAGATGCGCTGCCGCTAATACTAGATCATTCAACACGCCATCGGGCGTAGGTACCACCATGACGATTTCACGCACGCCCGCCACGTGGGCAGGGATGGCATTCATCAATACGGAGGACGGATAGGCAGCCTTCCCACCCGGCACATAAATACCGGCCCGATCGAGCGGCGTGACTTTCTGGCCGAGCACCGTCCCGTCAGCCTCTTCGTATTGCCAGGAGGTCGGTTTTTGCCGCTCGTGGTAGCGCTTGATGCGCTCGGCGGCAATCGCTAGCGCATCCCGTTGCTCGGCAGGCAATCCGTCATACGCTTTTTTTAACTGGTCAGGCGTGAGGCATAGCTGCTCCATGGCGTCGACGGACAAACGGTCAAAACGATTCGTTGCCTCGATGACCGCCTGATCGCCACGCTGTTTGACGTCTGCCAAGATTTCCTCAACACGAGCCTGCACCGCTTTATCAGACACGCCCTCCCAATCCAACAGCGCATCTAGGCGCTGATGAAAAGCCGCATCACGGGTCGATAGGCGGGCAATGGTGGCTGTGGTTGTATCGCTCATGATGAACCTCTTGTCATTCAATAGGCTGCGCCTGACGCGATTTTACGGCGCTTTCCAGACGCGCTAGCAGCGGCTTGATACGGTCGTGCTTCATGGTCATAGCGGCTTTGTTGACCACCAAACGCGTGCTGATGTGGGCAATGAGCTCGCGCGGCTCCATACCATTGGCGCGCAGCGTGTTACCGGTATCGACGATATCGACGATCTCATCGGCCAAATTCATCAGCGGTGCGAGCTCCATGGCACCATAAAGCTTGATGACTTCTGCTTGGATACCCTGCTCTGCGTAGTAGCGACGTGCCACGTTGACGAATTTGGTCGCTACTCGGCGTCGCGCTTTGGCGGGCGGCTGCCCCGTCACGCCTGCCGTCATCAGCTTGCACCGCGCAATATCCAGGTCGAGCGGCTCGTAAAGACCTTCCGCGCCGTGCTCCAGCAGCACGTCTTTACCGGCGATACCTACATCCGCCGCGCCTAGCTGCACGTAGGTTGGCACGTCAGTGGCACGAATAATCACCAGTTTGACGTCCGGCAAGTTGGTATCGAACAAAAGCTTGCGGCTTTTACTCAGATCCTCGGCAGGTGTAATGCCCGCATCTGCCAGTAGCGGAAGGGTTTCTTCCAAGATACGCCCTTTCGAAAGGGCCAAAATCAGTTGCTTACTCATGGTCAAAGGCCAGTGTTGTCCGCGTGGCTTAGCCGGGGATACGGCGAATCTTCGCCCCCAGCAGCTGTAATTTTTCCTCGATACACTCATAGCCGCGATCGATGTGATAGATCCGATCGACCAAGGTTTCCCCTTCGGCCATCATGGCAGCAATGACGAGAGACGCTGACGCACGAAGATCCGTCGCCATGACGGGAGCGCCCGAGAGTTTATCAACGCCATTGATCAACGCGGCGTTACCCTCCAGGACGATGTTGGCGCCCATGCGGTTCAGCTCTTGAACATGCATGAAGCGATTCTCGAAGATGGTCTCCACGACCCTTGAATGCCCCTCGGCAACGGCATTCATGGCAACGAACTGGGCCTGCATGTCAGTAGGAAATGCGGGATACGGCGCCGTACGAATATTGACGGCCTTCGGGCGTTTACCGTGCATATCCAATGATATCCAATCGTCGCCACTCTCGATCGTCGCGCCCGCCTCTTCCAATTTGGCAAGCACGGCTTCCAGGATATCGGCTCGCGTACGCTTCACTTTGACTCGCCCACCCGTCATGGCGGCGGCCACTAAAAACGTGCCAGTCTCGATACGATCGGGCATGACATCGTGCTCGCAGCCATGCAGCGACGCAACACCGTCGATGACGATGGTGTCGGTGCCGTGACCTCGAATCTGCGCGCCCATTTTGATCAGGCACTCGGCGAGATCGACGACCTCGGGCTCTCGGGCGGCGTTCTCGAGAACGGTCCGCCCGTCTGCCAGGGTCGCTGCCATCAGCAGGTTTTCCGTGCCGGTCACGGTCACGGTGTCGAAAAAGATCGTAGCGCCTTTTAAACGCCCATCAACACGGGCACGGATATAGCCTGCTTCGACATGGATCTCCGCCCCCATGGCCTCCAGGCCACGCAGGTGCAGATCCACCGGGCGCGAACCAATGGCGCAACCACCAGGCAGCGACACGTCCGCCTTACCGAAGTGCGCCAGCAGCGGCCCTAACACCAAAATGGAGGCGCGCATTTTTTTCACTAGCTCGTAGGGCGCATGGCACTGGGACACTTGGGAGCCATCAAGCTGAATGCTCAACTTCTCACCCATGATCGGCTCGACGCCCATCCGCCCAAGCAGCTCTAGCGTGGTCGTAATATCTTGAAGATGCGGCAAATTACCGATGACTACCGGCCCATCTGCCAAAAGGCTCGCACATAAAATGGGCAGCGCCGCGTTTTTGGCACCGCTTGCCCACACTTCTCCATCGACCGAGCCATTA
This sequence comes from Vreelandella piezotolerans, assembly GCF_012427705.1. Classification (NCBI taxonomy): domain Bacteria; kingdom Pseudomonadati; phylum Pseudomonadota; class Gammaproteobacteria; order Oceanospirillales; family Halomonadaceae; genus Vreelandella; species Vreelandella piezotolerans. Next base: position 2,330,156 of record NZ_CP048602.1, read on the forward strand.
CCCGTAATAATGAGTTTATCCATGGGGGCGACCGTTACTGAGCGTTTTCCGACGCAGTTTGCCACTGCGTCGGTGTAAACGTTTTGATGCTGATCGCGTGTAGGGCACCCGATGCGATTTCGTCGCTGAGCGCGGCGTAAACGAGCTGCTGGCGCTTAACGGGAGAAAGACCTTCAAAGGCTTCACCAACCGCAATCACCTGAAAATTGCAGCCTTCACCCTGGATGTGAAACTCACACCCATCGATGCGGGATTCAAGCAGTGCTTTTACCTCGTTGGGTTGCATGAGACAGGAAACTCCTTTGGGGTCGTTGAAATAGTGAGTAATGGGCGAACATGATAAAGAAAAGCGGCTCACTTGGCGATGCCGAGCCGTGCCCACCATAAAGAGAGCAGCCCGGGGGCTGCTCTAGAGATCACGCGATGTCTGCAAAAACGTCTTGTGAAACCAAGGTATCGAGTTCTGCCAAAGACGCCAAACGCTGCAGCGGCGGCGACAGCACGATGGATCGCACCTTGACCTGGAGCGCCTGGCAGGCACGTAGCCACTCAAACAGCACGCTCAGCGCTGCGCTGCTCGCTTTATTGATTTTCGCAAAATCCAGACAGACCTCAGAATGATCGGACTGACGCAGCCACTGAACGCCGCGAGCGGCCACGTCGGCGGCGACACTCATGGTCAAGTCGCCTGCGACCATCAGCGAATCGCCCTGTGCTGACAGCGTCACCTCTGAGCGAGAGAGGAGCGATGTCACGCATCGCCTCCCTGCTCCAGCTCATCGACACCGATTTCAGGCGCCCAACCACGTATGACTGCATCGTAATCGCGGTTATTGTCACGCATGGCTTGATCGAACTGATTACGGAAAGTCAGCCCCAGGTTGATGCCGTTGACGATGACGTTCACTACACGCCACTCACCATCCGACAGACGAAGGCTATAGCTCACTGGGTAGACCTGACCATTGTTTGCCACGACTTCCATATCCACGCTGGCCTGGTCTTCGTAGCGCTGGCCGCGCTGCTGGTTCAGCACACGTAGCTCGTTGTAATCAAACGTCACCAACCCACGCGTGTAAGTATCGATCAGCGTTTGGCGGAACACGTCGGCAAACCGGCTCCGCTGCTCGGGCGTTGCATTGCGGAAATAGCTACCCATGACGCTAGCGCCGATGTAACGAAAATCCGCCACGTCATCGAGGCTCTCGTCGACCAATGCTTTTAGCTCATCGAGGTTATCGGCATAGTACGCTTTCTTACCATCGAGTTGGCTCATAAAGGATTCGACATTGTCACGAACCACTTCTTCGGGGGACTGCGTTTGCGCTTGCGCCATTAGCGGCGCCAGCATCAGCACAGCAGCCAACGCGAAGCGCTGAATAAAAGCAGAATAAAGGTTGAACATCTTCATGACCTCTTGCAGGAAAAAACCGATGGCAATGAGTGACTGACCATCATCCGTTGCTGACCATATTGGATACGAATTGCTGAATAAGTTCTTCCAACACTAGAGCGGACTGTGTGTCGCGAATCACGTCGCCCTCTTCCAACACCTCTGGCGCTCCGCCAACACTCAACCCAATGTACTGTTCACCCAGTAAGCCAGCCGTCAAGATGGCAGCCGTGGTGTCTTGAGACAGCTGCCCTTCGAGCGCACTATCCAGCGTCATCGTTACACGGGCGTCGTACCACTGGGTATCGAGTTCGATGGCCTCTACTCGGCCTACGGTCACACCCGCCATAGTGACCCGAGCACGCGGCTTCAACCCGCCGATGTTGGCAAAATTGGCCTCAAGGCGGAACGTATCGGAGGGAGCCGACAGCGTTAAGCCGCTGACCCGCAAGCCGAGAAATACCAGCCCGACGATGCCAGCCAACATAAATAGGCCAACACCGAACTCCATGGTTTTGCTGCGTTTCATGACATTACTCCACCCTTAAAGACCGCCGAACATCACGGCAGTTAAAACGAAATCCAATCCAAGCACGGCCAGCGAGGAATATACCACCGTGCGGGTGGTGGCTCGGGAGATCCCTTCGGAAGTCGGCACGAGGTCATAGCCTTGAAACACGGCGATCCAGGTTACGACGAGGGCAAACACCACGCTTTTGATCATACCGTTACCAACATCGTCGAGAAACGACACGCTGGCCTGCATGTTGCTCCAGTACGAGCCCTCGAACACGCCCAGCCACTCGACACCGACCAAGTAGCCGCCCCAAATGCCCACGACACTGAAGCCCACGGTCAACATCGGTAACGCCACGAAACCCGCCCACAGCCTAGGCGCCACCACACGCCGCAGCGGGTCGACGCCAATCATCTCCATACTAGTGAGCTGCTCGGTGGCTTTCATCAGTCCGATTTCGGCGGTCAAAGCAGACCCGGCTCGCCCCGCAAACAGCAGCGCAGCCACCACAGGGGCAAGCTCACGCAGCAGTGAGAGCGCCACCATTTGGCCCAGCGCCTGTTCGGCACCAAAATCCACCAAAATGGTATATCCCTGTAGCGCCAGCACCATGCCAATGAACAGCCCCGACACGAGGACGATGGCCAGCGACAGCACTCCGACGAAGTGCATTTGGCGCATCCAAAGCGACCACCCTTCCCGTGACGGCACGCCTATCGCCGACTGCGCTAGAAACACCGTCGCGCGCCCCAGCGCCTCGACGACATCGCAGCTTTTTCGCCCCAGACGGGCCACGCGCGACGCATATTGTGTCAATTTGCCCTGCATCTACCCTGCCTTTGTGACTGAATCGTGACCGAAGATATCCCGGTGAAGTGGGTCTGCGGGATAGTGAAACGGCACGGGACCGTCTGGCTTGCCGTGCATGAATTGGTTGACGCGAGGATCCTGGTTCGTTTCCAGCGTGCTGGGGGTCCCGTGAGCAACGACTTGACCATCGGCGATCAAGTAGAGGTAATCCGCGATGCTCAGCGTCTCTTTGATGTCATGCGACACTACCACCGAGGTGAGTGACAGCGCCTGATTGAGCCGTTTGATCAGTTGCACCAGCACGCCCATGGAAATAGGGTCCTGGCCGACGAATGGCTCGTCGTAGAGTATTAGCTCAGGGTCGAGTGCCACGGCACGCGCCAACGCCACCCGACGCGCCATCCCACCGGACAGCTCGGCGGGCGTTAGGTGCTTCGCGCCGCGCAGCCCTACCGCCTGAAGCTTCAATAGCACCAGATCGCGAATCATTGCGTCCGGCAGGTCCGTATGAACGCGCAGCGGAAACGCAACGTTTTCAAAAACGTCCAAATCCGAAAACAGGGCACCGCTTTGAAACAGCATGCCCATGCGTTTGCGCAGCGCGAATAGCGCTTTACGTGAGAGCCGATGCACGTCCTGCCCATCGATGAGGATACGTCCACGGTCGGGTGTGAGCTGGCCACCGATGAGCTTCAACAACGTCGTCTTACCGGTACCGCTTGGCCCCATGATGGCCGTCACTTGCCCGCGAGGTATGGTCATGCTGACACCGCGAAAAATTTCGCTCTCACCACGGGAAAAGTAGATGTCTTCGACCTGTATGAAGGATACATCCGTCATATGATGTTTGACCTTCCTCGTTGATGCCAGAACGCGTCAGTATAAACCGACAAGCCACAGGGCAGTTTAAAAAACAGTGTTTTCGAAATAGTATCGAACATCATGATCCAACGCTACTCTCAACAGCAGCGACGCTAACAGTGAGCGCACCATCGTTCATGCAATGGAGCCCTCCATACCATCGACGACCTTGTCGTGATTTAGCTAAATAGCGCCGCAAGATGTTATTCTTACCAGCTACCCATTCACATCATGAAAACGAGACATGCCATGGGCCAGCCACTCTCTACACCCAGCCAACTGCGTGAAAGTGCGCTGCGCACGCTGCAAATCGAGCAAGCAGCCATCGGCGGCCTCCAAGCCAAGCTAGACGACCAATTCGACCATGCCTGCCAGCTCATTCTCGCCTGCCAAGGCCGCGTGGTGGTGACCGGCATGGGCAAGTCGGGTCATATTGCAGGCAAACTGGCTGCCACGCTGGCAAGCACCGGTACGCCCGCCTTTTTCGTACACCCAGGTGAAGCCAGCCACGGCGATCTCGGTATGATCACCCGTACCGACGTAGTGTTGGCGCTCTCTAACTCCGGCGAAACAGCTGAAGTCACGGCGCTACTCCCTCTACTTAAAAGGCTTGGCACCCCGCTGGTGAGCATGACTGGACGTCCAGGCTCTACCCTGGCACGCCACGCCGATGCCCATTTGGACAGCGGCGTCGAGCGTGAAGCCTGCCCGCTGGATCTTGCCCCGACAAGCTCGACCACCGCCGCGCTAGCACTGGGGGACGCCCTTGCCGTGGCCTTGCTTGAAGCACGTGGCTTTACAGCGGAAGATTTTGCGCTCTCTCATCCGGGAGGAAGCCTCGGCAAGCGGCTGCTGCTGCGAGTTCGCGATCTCATGCACGACGGCACGCGGCTGCCTCAGGTTGCATTGGGTAGCCCGCTACGCGATGCGCTTTTAGAGATCACACGCCAAGGGCTTGGGTTCACCTGCGTCATCGATAGCGAAGGCCGTTTGGCAGGTGTATATACCGACGGTGACCTGAGACGCACATTGGACCAATTTCATGACTTGCGCGATGTGCGAGTCGACGACGTCATGACGCGCCCAGGCAAACGCATCGGTCCTGACGTGCTAGCAGCCGAAGCGGTACGTATTATGGAAGATAGCCGGATAACCGCGCTGGCCGTCGTCGACGAGCAACAGCGTCCCATCGGCGCGCTACATATGCATGACTTACTGGCCAGCGGTGTGATTTAACTGCGTGATAACGCTTTTTGCCATGGATGTTAAGGAGGCTATATGGCCCTACCCGATGCACTACTCGACCGGCTCCGCCGCGTAAAACTACTTGCGCTAGACGTAGATGGCGTTTTGACGGACGGCCGACTCTACTTTCAAGCCGACGGCATCGAGATCAAAGCGTTTCACACTCAGGATGGGCATGGCTTGAAACTGCTCAAACGCGTTGGCATTCATGTGGCGCTCATCACCGGCCGCGATTCGCCGATGGTCAGCCAGCGCGCTGCGGCACTAGGTATCAGCCATGTGCATCAAGGCTGCGAAGACAAACTCACGACCCTGAGAGCCCTCTGCCAGCGGCTGGATATTACGCTCGAACAAGTCGCTTACTGCGGGGACGACCTGCCAGACTTGGCACCCATCAAGCGCGCAGGCGTTGGCATCACGGTCCCCAATGCACCCGATTATATGCATACCCACGCCGATTGGATCACCGAACGGCTGGGCGGGCACGGCGCGGTGCGTGAAATTTGCGATACGCTGCTCACCTCCCAAGGGCATTGGGATGCCGTACTCGACACCTATCTTCACAGGCACTCATGATGGGCGTAAAGCTCAGAAAACGAGTTTGGGTAACGGCACTGGTCGTCGTCCTGGGCATGCTTTTGGTTTGGCTCGACCCGCGCAGCGCCCAAGAGCGAGATATCGACGAGCAAGCGCGCGCTCAGGAGCCAGGTCATGTATTAGAGAATGCCGAAATCACCCTATTTGGGGAATCGGGGGCGATTCAGCAGTCGCTGGTCACTCCCCGGCTAGTGCATACACCTCAAACGGCCATGACAGATGTCGTGTCGCCACGTGCTACGCTGTTCGATAGCGAACAGCGGGAGTGGTTGGCGACCGCGGATACCGGCACCCTGAATACCGATACTCAGGCCTTGACGCTGCGCGGGTCTGCCCGGCTGCTCGCGCCTGAAGAGGGTTGGCAGCTCGATACACAGCAACTCAACTACGATGGCGTGACCCGCCACGCCTGGAGCACTACGCCCGTGCTGTTGCAGCAGCCCCCTCAGCGTATGGAAGCTTCCCGCATGGACGTTTGGCTGGATGACAGCCAGGTCCGCCTGACCAACAACGTGCGCGGCGTGCATCCGCCGGCCACTCGTACCCCCTAGGAGTCGCGATGAATGCCTCTCTCCGCACCACCCTCTTTGCTTTAACGCTACCGCTGGCGACGGCTGCCATGGCGCAAAGCCAAGCACCCATCGAAGTAGAAGCCGACCGCCTGGACCTCGACCAGCGCGCGGGCACCGCAGTTTACTCAGGTAACGTGGATATTCGTCAAGGCGAAATGCAATTGCGCGGCGAACGCGTAGAGATTCAGCGCAATGATGCAGGGGAACTTTCTCAAGCCATTGCCACGGGTGAGCGTGCCTACTTGCGCAATCGTCTCGACGACCAGGAGACCCCCATGGAAGGTTGGGCGCGGCGCATCATCTATCACGTCGCCGAACGCCGCGTGGAGCTGATCGACCAAGCCGAACTGACCCAGCAAGGCGACCGCTTTCAAGGGGGCCGCCTGGAGTACTTCATCGACCAGGAAGTGGTGCAAGCTCGCTCCGACGTGAACGGTAGCGACAACCAGCGCATTCGCATGACCCTTCAGCCGGAACAATAGGGAGCGCCCACGTGGCAGCATCAACGTCTGCAGATTCCGCACCTGTCAAAACGCTCTACGCCCACCACCTAGCAAAGAGCTACAAACGCCGCCGCGTCGTCAAGGACATCAACCTGGAAATCGCCCAGGGCAGTGTCGTTGGACTGTTGGGCCCCAATGGAGCCGGTAAAACCACCTCGTTTTACATGATCGTCGGACTGGTCAAATCCGATGCGGGCAATGTGGGTATCGACGATCTGGATTTGACCCACGCGCCCATGCACGAACGCGCCATGGCAGGCATTGGGTATCTTCCCCAAGAGGCCTCGATTTTTCGCAAGCTCTCGGTAGCCGATAACATCATGGCCATCCTCGAGACGCGCAAAACGCTCGATCGCAGCGCCAGAGAAGCTCGCCTGGAGTCACTGCTCGAAGATTTTCATATCACCCATATTCGTGACAACCTAGGCATGAGCCTCTCAGGAGGCGAGCGCCGTCGAGTAGAGATCGCGCGGTCGCTGGCCACCGAGCCCGCGTTCATTCTACTCGACGAACCCTTTGCCGGGGTCGACCCTATTTCGGTCGGCGAAATCAAAACCATTATCCGTGCACTCAAAAAACGCCACATCGGCGTCTTGATCACCGACCACAACGTGCGTGAAACCCTGGATATTTGCGATATCGCCTACATCGTTGGCGATGGCCACATCATCGCCAGTGGGAACGCCCAGGAGATTCTCAATAACCAAAAGGTCCGCGACGTCTATCTGGGCGCTGATTTCCGGCTCTAAACCGAGGCCTGACCAAACTTTTCTTTTAGTGGCATGCTTATTGCACTTGCACGTAGCCATAACTCGCTCTAGGGTGGAGCTTTCTGATTAACGAGTGGTTCTCAGATGGTCATGAAAGCTTCTCTCCAATTGCGTATCGGCACACAGCTGACCATGACACCCCAGCTGCAACAGGCCATTGCCCTGCTGCAGCTCTCTACGCTGGACCTCCGTCAAGAAATTCAGCAAGCGCTTGACGCCAACCCTATGCTCGAGCAAGAGGACGAGTTTGGAGAGCAGGCAGTCAGCGAGCCGCAAGAGGCCGAGTGGTCTGACAGCATTCCCAACGAACTCTCCGTCGACAGCGACTGGTCGGACACCTACCAAGACATGGGCAGTCTGAGCGGTGGTAGCGAAGGACCCGACTTCGAGCGCCAAGCCGCTGGCCAAAGCCTTCATGGCCATTTGCTGTGGCAACTGGCCATGACCGATGTCAGCTCACGGGAATATGCAATTGCGGAGAGCCTGATCGATGCGCTGGACGCCAATGGTTATCTTACCCAGCCGCTCAACGACATTCGTGAAGGGCTCAAAGCACAAGGTCATGACGGCTTGAGCCAACGGGAAGTGGAAAATACCCTACTGCGCTTGCAGCAGTTCGAGCCGACCGGCGTATTCGCTCGCGACCTGCGCGAATGTCTGATGCTTCAACTTGCTGCGTTGCCGGAAGACACCCCGCTATTGATGCCAGCCAAACGGCTGGTACGACAGTTTTTGGAGGCGCTAGGCAAAGACGATATGCGCCTCCTCAAGCGCCGTTTGAGCCTGGACGATGAGCAGCTGGATGACGTCATTCGATTAATTCGCAGCCTCGATCCCCGACCCGGCAGCGCCTACGGCGTGACCGACGATAGCTACATCACTCCCGATCTGGTCGTGCGCCATGACAACGAAGGCTGGCATTTAGAGCTCAACCCGGACGCTCTTCCACGGCTACGCATCCAACCCGACTACGCCAGCTTGATCAAACGCGCCGACAAGAGCCAGGACAACCAGTTCTTGAAAGAGCACCTTCAAGAAGCGCGCTGGCTGATCAAAAGCCTCTCTAGCCGCAATGACACCTTGCTGCGCGTGGGGCGTGAAATCATCGCTCGCCAAATTGGCTTTCTAGAGCACGGCGAAGAGGCCATGAAGCCGCTGATCTTGGCCGACATCGCCGAAGCCGTAGAGATGCATGAGTCGACCATCTCACGCGTGACGACACAGAAGTTCATTCATACACCGCGTGGCGTGTTCGAGTTGAAATACTTTTTCTCCAGTCAAGTCAGTGGCCAAGACGGCGGCGACAGCCACTCGAGCACGGCCATTCGCGCACGTATCAAAAAGCTCATTCAAGAGGAGCCCTCAGGCAAACCGCTCTCCGATAGTCGCTTGGTGACGCTTCTCGAAGAGGGCGGAATAAGCGTGGCACGACGTACCGTCGCGAAATATCGCGAGTCGATGGGCATTCCCTCTTCGAGCGAGCGCCGCCGTTTACGCTAGTTAAACGCTTGGTCGTGACAAACTCACCGCAAGGGCTTTGCAATAGCGTAAAAAGGGTTACAATCGAAGTACAGCCCGATGGATAAGGAGCACGTCAATGCAAGTAAACATCACTGGTCATCACGTTGAACTGACTGACGCCTTGCGTGACTACGTTAACGAAAAGCTGGAACGCGTCGAACGACACTACGACAATATCACCACGGTACAAGTGACCTTATCTGTCGAAAAGGAGCGCCAGCAGGCAGCGTGCACGCTACATGCCGCTGGTGCTGACCTTCATGCCGAGGCACTCGATAACGATATGTATGCCGCCATCGATGCCCTTGCGGACAAAATCGATCGTCAACTCGTCAAACACAAGGAAAAAGCACAAGCTCGCGCTCAAGGCGCAGGTGTGCGTTAACTCAATGACGTTGGAAACCATTCTCCCCCCGGAGCGCGTGCTTTATGACGTACCCGGGGGCAGCAAAAAGCGGGTGCTGGAGTTTTTCAGCACCTTCATCGCCCAAAACACGCCCAGCCTTGACAGCCAAGAAGTGTTCAGTCGTTTGATTGGGCGCGAGCGTCTTGGCAGCACGGGGATTGGCAACGGTGTTGCCATTCCCCACGCAAGAAGCCCGCACTGCAGTGCCCCCATTGCTGGCTTTTTGAAACTGGCGGAACCCGTCGATTTCGATGCCATCGATGGGGACCCGGTCGATCTCGTGTTCGTTTTGCTGGTGCCTGAAGAAGCCGATGACACGCACCTTGCTTTGCTCGGACAAGTCGCGACGATCATGAACGACGCCGATACTCGCCAACAGCTGCGCAAAGCAGGCAGTCAAAAAGAACTGTTGACGCTGATAACGGCCAAGATACGCGAACAAGCTGCGTAACAGATCTACTCCTTCAATTTGTCTTTACTTCTTACGCTCAAACGCCAAGAGAGACGCTATGCAACTGGTGATCATTAGCGGCCGTTCAGGTTCCGGTAAGTCTATCGCCTTACAAGCGCTGGAAGATCTTGGCTATTACGCGATCGATAACTTGCCTGCCATGCTGTTGGGCTCGCTTATCGACGAGTTGCGCGCCCAGGGTGAGCGCACACGGATTGCCGTCAGTATCGACGCACGCAACTTACCTACTGCGCTGGAGCGTCTGCCAGCGCTACTTGAAGAATTGCGCCACCGGGAAATTCGTTTTCAGGTGATCTACCTGACAACCGATGCGCGTATTTTGCTGGAGCGTTACTCGGCCACTCGCCGTCGTCATCCCCTCACCCGTGATAGCGACATGACGCTGGAAGAAGCGATCAACAAAGAAGAAGAGACGCTGAATGACATTCGCGACCTCGCCGATTTATTGATCGATACGTCTCGACTCTCCGTACACGATCTGCGACGCCGCATTACCGACCAAGTAGCTCATCAGCGCCAGCATCAACTGACGCTCACCTTCGAGTCCTTTGGCTACAAACGCGGCGTTCCGCTGGATGCCGACCTCGTGTTCGACGTACGCTGCTTGCCCAATCCTTATTGGGACCCTACTCTGCGCCAATATACCGGTCGCGACGCCAACATCATCGACTTCTTGAGCGGCTACCCCGTGGTAGAGGCCATGGCAAGCGATATTGAAACGTGGCTGGAGAAGTGGCTACCGGCCTATCAAAATAGCCATCGCAGCTATATGACCGTGGCCATTGGCTGCACGGGCGGCCAACACCGGTCCGTTTATATGATCGAGCAGCTTGCACAGCGGCTGGTCAAACAAACAGGGGAAGTGCAGTTGAGGCATCGCGAGCTAGGGCTGCAGTACACGCTCAGCGAAACGCCGACAACCCAACATACGGCGGCGACGCCCAGTACTCCCTGAGCCCTCCCTAAAACCCCACTCGGCAAAAAGGAACCAGAGTGCCCGAAAGAACGTTGACCCTTACCAATCAGCGCGGCCTTCACGCCCGCGCAGCCACCAAACTGGTTCAGTGTGGCCAGCAGTTCTCTGCCCAGATTCATGTGTACAAGAAGCAGCAAAAAGCGGATGCTGCCAATATCATGTCACTGCTCATGCTCGCCGCGCCCTGCGGGACCGAGCTCACCGTCATTGCAGAAGGGGAAGACGCCGAACGAGCGCTCGATGCTATCGAGGCGCTATTCGACGCTCGGTTTGAAGAAGATCAGTAATCGATGCAGCGTGAACGCTTAGCTGCCCGCCACGGTCATCGCATCCACCAGCCAGCTCCCCGTGTGAATGCTGCCCCGTGTATCCGTGTCATCCCCTACGCCGCTCAGCCCGGCAAACATCTTGTCCAGGTTACTGGCGATCGTGAACTCCTCGATTGGGTACTGAACTTCACCGTTTTCAATCCAAAAGCCTGCCGCTCCCCGCGAGTAATCACCGGTCACACCGTTCACCCCCTGCCCCATGAGTTCGGTGACCCAAATACCTTGCCCCATCTGACTCAACAGCTCGGCTCGTGGCGTTAACGGAGCCAGCAGGCGTAAATTGCGCGCGCCACCTGCATTTCCAGTCGAGTGCATACCTAAACGCCGTGCGCTATAAGCAGAAAGCATGTAGCTGGCAACCTGCCCCCGATCGATGAATCGATTATTACGGGTTTGCACCCCCTCGGCATCGAACGGCGAGCTCGCCGTCGCCCCCACTTCCATGGGTCGCTCTTCCAAGCCAAACCACTCGGGGAAAAGCGGCGTTCCCAGACGGTCACACAGAAAAGAGGCTTCTCGGTATAGCGCACCGCCTGCCAAGGCGCTCATTAGATGACCGATCAGGCCGCTGGCTAGCGTAGGGTCGAACAGCACCGGAAAGGTACCGGTCGGTGGCCGACGCGCACCCAGTCGGCGAAGCGTGCGAGTTGCCGCTTCTCGACCGACCTCTTCCGGGCTGCGTAAATGGTGTGGATTACGTGCGGCGGTGTAATCATAGTCGCGCTGCATACCCTGATCGTCCTGGGCGATCAGCATGCATGAGAGCGAGTGATTGCTGCCTTTTTGAGTGCCCAAAAATCCGTGGCTGTTGGCATAAACACGGACACCCTCGCCGCTGGAGAGTGACGCACCCTCCGACTGATGAATCCCCTCCGCGCTGCGTCCAGCCTGCTCGCAGCGAAGGGCCAGGTCGATGGCCTCATCCGTGGTGAGCGTCCACGGGTGGTGGACTTTCAAATCGGGTAGCTCAGTGGCCATCAGCGACGCGTCTGCCAAACCGGCGGCAGGATCTTCTCCGGTATAGCGCGCGATCGCGAGCGCTTTCTCGACCGTTGCGCGAATCGACGCGCTGCTGGCATCGGTAGACGAGGCGCTCCCCTTTCTCTTGCCCACGTATAGCGTTACCGCAATTCCCTGATCGCGCGACAGCTCAACGGTTTCCACATCGCCTAAACGAACGCTGACGCCCATGCCTTGATCGACGCTGGCACCCACTTCAGCAGCATCTGCTCCTAGCTGCTTTGCTAGGGCAAGCGCTTCTTCAGCGCGCTGTGTCAGTAATGCCTGCTGCGCCGATGCATCAAATGCCTGTGCCATGTGGCCTCCTTTTCGCCTGAAACGCGTTGGCGGATCAATGTTGTGGTCACAGCCTGATATAATGCTGCGAACGAATCTAATCTGTGAGTAGCTATATGCCCAAGCAACGTCCCGAGCCAATTGACATCGACGAACAGGTAGAACGCCCCAGTAAATCGCAGCTAAAGCGAGAAATGCACGCCTTACAGGCGCTTGGCGAAACCCTGATTGCCATGAACCCCACCGAACGCTCACGCTTTCCGCTGTCTGACGATATGCTGCGCGCCATCGATGAAACCGCTCGCATTCGCTCCCATGAGGGCCGCCGACGTCATATGCAGTACGTTGGCAAGCTCATCCGCAAAGAGGATCTAACGGCCATTCAAGGCGTTTTCGACGCCATCGAACAAGAAAAAGAGCAGCGCGATCATGCTTTTCATCGCCTGGAAAAGTGGCGAGACCGCATGATCGACGAGGGCGACGATGCCGTCGATCTCTTCATGGTCGATTATCCCAATGCGGATCGGCAAGCGCTGCGCCAACTCGTGCGCAACACGCGTAAAGAACGCGAACAGGGCAAGCCCCCCACCAGCTCGCGCAAGCTGTTCAAACACCTGCGTGAGACGCTAGCGCTGTAAGCCAGTCATGAAGACTGCGTACCGCCGACGGTCAGCTCATCCAGCTTAAGCGTGGGCTGACCGACACCGACGGGCACGCCCTGCCCCTCTTTACCACACACGCCAATGCCGGTATCCATCGCCATGTCATGGCCAATCATCGACACTCTGCCCATGGCTTCGGGCCCGTTGCCTATCAGCGTCGCGCCCTTGACCGGCGCTGTGATCTTGCCATCTTCGATCATGTAAGCTTCGCTGGCCGAAAAGACGAACTTACCCGAGGTAATGTCTACTTGACCGCCGCCAAAGCTGACGGCATAGATACCCCGCTTGACGCTTTTGATGATGTCGTCAGGATCATCCTGCCCCGCCAGCATGACCGTGTTGGTCATACGTGGCATTGGCAAATGCGCAAACGACTCGCGACGCGCATTACCGGTGGGCGCCATTTTCATCAAGCGCGCATTCAGCTTATCCTGCATATAGCCTGTCAAAATACCGTCTTCGATCAACGGCGTGTACTGACCGGGCGTGCCTTCGTCGTCCACACTGAGCGCGCCACGGCTATCGGCCACCGTGGCATCGTCGACCACCGTGACGCCCTTGGCGGCGACCTGCTGTCCCATCCGCCCGGCAAACGCCGAGCTGCCTTTGCGGTTGAAATCGCCTTCCAATCCGTGCCCAACGGCTTCGTGCAGAAGAATACCAGGCCAACCCGCCCCTAACACCACCGGCATCTGCCCGGCCGGTGCGTCGACAGCCTCCAGGTTGACCAGCGCTTGACGCACCGCTTCTTTTGCGTAGCGCTCGGCCACGCCTTCATCACGCAGACGCGACATCGAGTAACGACCACCGCCGCCCGCGCCACCGCGCTCCCGGCGGCCGTTTTTGGCCGCAATCACACTGACGTTGAAACGCACGAGGGGGCGAATATCGGCGGCAAGGGTGCCGTCGCTGGCGCGTACCAACACGACTTCGTAGGTGCCAGAGAGCGACGCGCTCACTTGGCTGATACTGGGATCTGCGGCTCGCGCTATGCGATCGGCCTCTTTCAACATCGCGACCTTTTCTTCCGCTGATAACCCGGCAAGCGGATCGATTCCTGAATAACGCGCGGCGGCGCTGACCGGCGTTACTTTCTGACCGGGTAACTGTTTTCCGCTGCGAACGATACCAGCCGCCGTTCGCCCGGTGTCCATCAACGCATCGGCGGTGATTTGATTGGAGTACGCAAACCCCGTTTTCTCACCCGCCAGCGAGCGCACGCCCACGCCACCATCAATGTTATAGCTGGCCTCTTTGACCTCGCCATCCTCCAGCACCCACCCTTCTTGCCAAGTTCGCTGAAAATAGAGATCGGCATAATCGATGCCCGCTCCCAGGGCATAACCAAGGCCAGTATCCAGGGCGTCAAGATCGAGACCACCAGGGGTAAGCAAAATGGAAACGGCAGACTCGATATCGCTTGTTTGTGGGGTCATTGGGGGCCTTCTAAAGTCACTTGCGGCGAGGTCCAAGGACCTCGCACGCGATAATAGAGAGTGGTTGCTTGATCCAACGCATCGCCGAATAGCTGGTCGGCAATGAATAGCGCGCCGCCAACGATGGGCGCGCCGACCGCAATGGCGGCGATGGGTAAACTTTGGCTCACAGGCAGTGTGACGCCGAGACGCTGATCGAGTTCACGCTGTAAGAGGTTAACACTTCCTGTCAGCGTCAGCGTGGTCGCAGGGGCATCAATTTGTAGGGGGCCGCGCAGCAGCAGCTGCCCCTGGGCCACGTCAGCGGTACCGTGCACACGATCGAAGGCGGTGCCTTGACCCGTCAAATCGGAAAAATCGAAGCGCAAGCGGCGCAGAATGTTATCGAAATTGAGCAGTCCAACCAGGCGGGCTGGCGTCGATTCGAGCGTCACGAAACGCCCATCACGAAGATCCGCGCTCATCTCTCCACCGGCTCGGCTCAAATCCACCTGCCAGGGTGCGCCGGGCCACGTGAGGTTGGCGGATACATCCGTCGTACGGCTTCGCATGGCCACCGGCTGCCCTAGCCGCTCTAGCGCCGTACCGACATCGCCTCCCTGAATAGAAATATCGGCGCGGGTTCGACTGTTCACCGCATTGCCCTCCCACACCAGTTCGCCTCGCGCAGAGAGCTGACCGAGTGTCAGCCCCACCGGCGCAAGCGTAAAACGACGCTCATCGGCTTGCCAAAACGCGGTAAGCGGTCCGTAGCGGCGATTACCCACACTCACTTCCGCCAGTCGCAACCGGCCATTAGGCAGCGCCGCCAAGCCGTCTGGGATTGGCACGGGATCTGCGTACTGGGTATCGACCGCCTCGATCCAGGAGTCGGGAGCTGCGACGCTGGCATCGTGGGTGTTGGCGGGGAGATCGAACAATGGATCCAGCGTCAGCGTGGTGATGGCGATGTCCAGCGGACGCTCGCTGGCAGGTTGGTAGTCGACCCGGCCGTTCAGCACATCACCATTGAGGTTTAAGGCTGCACGCCGAGGTTCGATCGTTCCTGAGGCCGTCATCGCGCCCAGACAGGTCTCACGATACATCAGACACTCAGTGCGCAGCCGCACGTCGAAAGGCGAACGGTCACCACGGCTGGAAGCGTTTTCCAGATTTCCTGACATCAGCGGAGCAAGGGCTGCTTGCCACGCCAACGGGTCCAGTGTGTCAAGACCTGCATCCAAGCGCCAGCCCGGCTGTCGGGACCAGCCGGAGCGCGATACCGCGCTGCCTAGCGCTACTTGCCCTGCCTGTGCGCCACCCTCTAAAGAGTGTACCTTGGCCACGAGCTTATCGGCCAACTCAACGGAAGTACGCCCAGAGGCCAACTCAGCGCGTAACTGTAACGGCCAGGCCTCTTCGCTGCGCTTGGCAAACGGCTCGGGCAGCTCGCTCGTCACGCCGAGAAGGCGACTTTGCAACGTCACCACGGGGCTAGGCGTCAGCGTGACCTCCCCTTGCCACGGCGTGCTACCGTCGATGATTTGACGAGCTTGTTCGGCAGGCACGCTCGCCAGCGACCAGAGCGCTGAGGTCGCTACGCTCCCTTCAAGGGCGATGCGCTCATCGGCCAAGAATGTCGCCCGCAGATCCCCTCCCTGCCACTGACTACTCAAGTCGCCGGTCAGGGCATGCGCCTGCCCCACTTGTTGCCAGTGAAGTTCCCCCCCCAGTTCACGCAGCGTAATAGGCAGCGGCGCATAGCCGACAGCCGATAGCACCGGGCGGACATTGATCTCGAGCTGAAGCGTCTCTGGGGATTCGAGTGGCAGCTCCAGCGCGACGTCACCGTCAAGATGTCCCTGCGCCGACAGCGCGTCGAGGGGTAGCGTATCCATGTCGGGCATGGCGCGAAGGAAACTCAGCAACGCAGCGCCATGACTATGTACGTCTGCCGACAGCGTCAGTGGCTGCTTCTCTTCCATACGTACCACACCATTGGCGACTTCCACACCCTGACTCTGCGCATGCGCCACTTCGGCTTGCAATACGCCTCCTTGCCAGAGCAAGCGCCCCTCAAGATCCTCTAGTAGGGGCCAATCAGGCGCTATCGGTAGATAGCCCTGCTCGATCGCCAGTGCCAGCGTTGCCGATAGCTGATCCGATGACGCGCGCGGCCCCAGCGGCTGGCTGAGCTTCAAAGAGCCCTGAGGCACCATGCCCCCTATATCGCTGGCCAACCAATCGCGCAGCGCTGGGTCGAACGCTTTCATCGGCAGCCACTGCGAGAGCGGACGAGCGCGCGCATCCACGTCGGCAAAGGCGATGTCGAGACCGAACTGGCCGTTTTGCTGCCCAGTGATCAGGCCAAAGCCACCGCTGACACGAGCTCCCTCCCAATCGACGTTCAGATCGCGACCGCTGATCATGGTATTGGGGCCGTCGTAAACCCACTCGACGACCCCTTCTGCATGGCGAAGCTGCATCGGCGCATCAAACAGTTCAGGGAAGTAAAGCGCGCTATCGCCCGCGCTATTAAAGGTCACACGCCCACGCAAATCGCGCGCCTGAACCCAGGCATCCAGCGGCCCGCCGCCCGGTGCCTGCTGCCATGGCAAAACGGCAACGTTGGTCAGGGCTGCATCGACCCCCCAACGGCCGTCACGCTGGCCTAGACGTAAGCCCTGCACCTGCCCGCGGGGTGAAAGTGTTTGCAGAACCCGCGTCACCGACTCAGGCAATAGTGCATACTCACGCCACGCCGCCAAAGAGGCGAGCTCGAATGCGCTGGTGCGCAATTCCCACTGTCCGGGTTGATGCGATAGATACCAGTGACGTGGTAGTGCCGGGCCAGCGCTGCCCCCCTCGGGTTGTGCCCACTCGACGGTCTCGGCACTGCCGCTGAGCCATGCCTCCCCCCCATCGCCATCACGCAGCCACTGTCCGCTGGCCTGAATATTGCGAAGCACGGCGTATTCGACATCCTGACGCAGGGTGAGCTCAGGAACATCCAGTGCCAGCCGCGCATCGGCCAAGGCACCCTCTTGCCAACGACCCCAAAGCTGTACCTGGCCACCCACCTGCTCCAAAAAGGGCATCCAATCCGGACGAAACAGGGCGGCCAGTACCACCAAGTGGTCAAGCTGCATGTCCAGCTGAAGAGCCGCCGAAAAGTCGCTAAACCCCTGCTTTCCTGGCTGCATTTCGGCACGAAGGGTCATAGCCGGAAGCTCGGCATTCGCCGCATCAGGCGTATCGACGATGGTCAGTGCGCCCTCTAGACGCGTCCGTCGCCGATCACCGCTCAACAAGAGCGTGGGCGCGTGTAGCATCACGGTTTGCTCCTCGCCATGCAGGGTGACACGACTATCATCCACCCAGACGCGCTGGCGCAGTAACAGGCCCGCCCAAGCATCTAAGGCGTCGAGGTCGACGTCGGGCTGGGGCGTCACGCCCAGGGGGAGTTCGGCCGGAGAGGGCCACCCCCATCCGCTATCCTGCTGTTGGTAAAGATGAAAGCGCAGCCCAAACATACGCGCATCGCTGAAGATGGGTGCCAACCGACGCAAGCTCTCCCAGACATCGAGACGTAGCGACAGGCGGTCGACCTCCACCAAGGCCTGTCCCTCAGGGGTTTGCGCCTTAAGTTCATCGAGCGCTAGGTGCAGAACATTACGTTCTAACGAGAGTGCTAGCCGGTCGACGTGTACCGGCACCCCGATGCGCGCTTCGAGCATGGCTTCGATACGTGGGGTCAAGGCATCCGCCTGGCTGGCCAATAGACGAAACGCCAGCATCACCACAGCCAGCGTCGCCAGCACGGCAGCGACGCTGATCCAACAGCCACGAACGAGAGAGCGTGATGACATCATTACATCAGTACGATGTCGTACTGCTCTTGAGAGTAGTGCTGCTCGACCTGGAAACGGATCGTTTTATTGATGAAGGTCTCCAGATCGGCGACAGCGGCAGACTCTTCATCCAGCAGGCGATCCACCACCGGCTGCGACGCCAGCACCATATAGGTCTCTGCGCTATAGGCACGCTCTTCGCGGAGGATCTCCCGGAAGATTTCGTAACAGATGGTTTCTGGAGTTTTAAGGGTCCCGCGGCCGCCACAGGTCGGACATGCTTCGCAGAGAGTCTGCTCTAAGCTTTCCCGAGTACGCTTACGCGTTAACTGCACCAGTCCAAGCTCGGTAACACCGGTGCATTTGGTTTTGGCGTGATCACGCTCTAACGCTTTCTCTAACACGCGCAACACTTGACGCTGGTGCTCGACATCCACCATATCGATGAAGTCGATGATGATGATACCGCCAAGATTGCGTAAACGAAGCTGGCGCGCAATGGCAGTGGCGGCTTCCAAATTGGTCTTGAAAATCGTCTCTTCGAGATTGCGATGCCCCACGTAGCCACCGGTATTCACATCGATGGTCGTCATGGCCTCGGTCGGGTCGATGACCAAATACCCGCCCGATTTGAGTTGCACCTTGCGCCCCAGCGCTTTCTGAATCTCGTCTTCGACACTATAGAGATCGAAGATCGGACGCTCACCGGGATAGTACTCTATACGGTCGACCGCATCGGGCATGAACTCTTCTGCGAACTCCACGAGCTTGACGAAGTTTTCCCGGGAATCGATGCGCACCTTCTCGATGTCATCGCGCATCACGTCTCGGAGCGTGCGCATGAACAGCGGCAGGTCGTCATAAATGACGCTGGGCGGTGCAGCAGTGATTTTGCGCTCGCTGACTTTTCGCCAAATGCGCAACAGGAAGTACATATCGCTGGCCAGTTCTTCATCGCCCACGCCCTCTGCGGCAGTCCGCACGATGAAGCCGCCTGTCACCTCGAGGGTTTGCTCCTCGATGCTCTTGTCTAGCAGCATCTTCAAGCGTTCACGCTCACGCTCGTCCTCGATGCGCTGCGACACGCCGTGGTGTGGCGAGTCAGGCATGTAAACCAAGTACCGCGAGGGGATCGATAAGTGCGTGGTTAGACGTGCCCCTTTGGTGCCGATGGGATCTTTGGTGACCTGAACGACCAGGGCTTGGCCTTCGTGGAGCAGTTGCCCAATGGTTTGCTGCTCCTCGCTAGGAGTGCCGGGCGGCATGACTTCGTGTGCATGGATGAACGCCGCACGCTCCAAGCCAATATCGACAAAAGCAGCCTGCATGCCAGGCAGTACGCGAACGACTTTGCCTTTGTAGATATTGCCTACGATACCGCGCCTGCGAGAGCGCTCGATGAGCGCCTCTTGCAATACGCCGTTTTCTACCAGCGCAACGCGGGTCTCCATGGGCGTTAAATTGATGAGGACTTCACCGCTCATGCAAAATTCCTTATTGGGTGTCCAATTCCTTGCCAGCGCAGCGGGCGATGAGTCGGTGGTTACGTAAGATAACGGCCCGCCCAAATGGGAACCCCTTGCTGGCGAAGCAAGCGCGTGGTTTCAAAAAGAGGCAGTCCTACCACGGCGGAATGACTGCCCTGAATTCGTTCGATAAAAATAGCGGCTAGCCCCTGGATGGCATACCCGCCCGCTTTATCGACAGGTTCACCGGTATGCCAATAGCATTCGATCTCGTCTGCCGTTAACGCGCGCATGATGACCTCGGTGGTCACACAGCAGGAGAGTATACCCCGCGACCCGCTGACCGCTACTGCCGTGAGTACTCGGTGCGACCGCCCTGCTAACAGCGATAACATATCAGCCGCGTGCTGCTGGTCGCGCGGCTTGCCCAGAATCGTATCGTCGACGACCACCGCCGTGTCCGACCCTAGCACGGGCAGCGTGGTTTTCCCCGTCGCTGCCTCTGCCTTGGCAATGGCCAGCCGCTCTACATAAGCGGCGGGGGATTCTCCCTCGATGGGCGTTTCATCGACGTTACTGGGCATGACGGTGACGGGCACGCCGATCGACGCGAGCAGCGCCTGGCGTCGCGGTGAAGCAGAGGCCAAGCAGAGCACGGGAGTCGTGGCAACGTCACGCATTGGCCATGCGCCGTTCGATGGCGTGGAACATCGTCGCCAGCCAAGGCCACAGCAGCGCGCTCACCAGCGAAGGAATCAAGAAAGAGAGGTGGATCGAGAAGTCGCCGGTCAACGTGCGCAGCCACTGCTCGATGAGCTGAACCAACCCCAGCAGCACCAGCACCAGCACCGATTGCTGTACCAACGAGTAAGCGCGAAAACGGGGATAGACCAGCGCCGCTAAAAACGCCAGTAACGACAGGATGAGCGCGTGCTGCCCTAGTGCCGTCCCCTCGATGAGATCCATCAATAGGCCAAATACGAAGCCATGAAAGACACCAACCCTATCAGGGGCACGCATGCACCAGTAGATGAGCATGAGCCCCACCCATTCGGGGCGAAACACTTGCCAACCATCAGCAAGTGGCATGACCTGCAGGCACAGCGCCAATACGAGACTGAGCCAGACCACCACGAGCGGTACCATCGGCGCACGTGCCATTAGCGCGCCTCCTCTTCGGACGGGGGGGCTGGTTGCCCAAGCCGCTGAGCAGCATGGAGCGCGTCGGCTGAAATCTCCATGGACTCATCCCAAATAGACGGATCCAACTCTTCGCGGGGAGGTGGAAAAAGCAGCAAAAAATGTCGCGAACGCTGGAGCTGGGCAGATGGTTCAGCGACCACACGAGCAAACGGCTGGCCAGGATCGTGATAAACCTCAGTTACCCTCGCCACGGGGTAGCCCGGCGGAAAGCGCCCCGCCAATCCGGACGTGGTCAGCAGATCACCTTCACGGATATCGGCCGTATCCGGTACGTGAAGCACGTTCACACTGCCGTAGCGGCCAGTGCCCTGAACGATGAAGCGCAGACCGTTGCGATTGACCTGGACCGGCAGCGCGTGGCTGGCATCGGCCAGCAACAAGACCCGACTCGAGTATGCCGAGACGGCCGTCACCTGGCCGACGAGTCCTGATGCATCGATCACCGGCTGCCCCACGTAGGCACCGTTACGATGCCCACGGTCGACCACCATCTGATGGCTAAAAGGGTCGTTGTCCAACGACAGCAGTTCCGCCGTCATATAGGGAATGTCCCGCCGCTCGGCGGCGCCCAGCAGTTGGCGCAGCTCCGCGTTCTCAGCAGTCAAATTCGCCAAGCGTTGACCACGGTGGGAAAGTGTCAATATTTGCTCGCGCAAGCGTCGATTTTCATCCACCAGCGCCTGCTGGTCGGAGAGCGCCAGCGCCCCCCAGTTCAGCAGGTCGCTGGGCACACTAACCGCCCACTGAATGGGTGCAACGATCGTGGTCATTTGGGCGCGCAGATCTTCCATGCGAGTGAAACGGTGGTCGACAAACATCAATGCGCTTGCCGCCACAACACAGAAGAATAGCCGGTAACCGGGTAGCGGCCCGTGTGAAAACAGCGGTTTGATAGGCAATCCCCCGCGATAAACCGCTGCGATCAGTCGCTCGACAGCAACTCAAACGTGTGCTGATCGATCATCTCCAATGCCTTGCCGCCACCACGTGCAACGCAGGTCAGCGGATCTTCCGCCACGATCACCGGCAAGCCGGTCTCTTCGGCGATCAACTTATCCAGGTCACGCAGCAGCGCGCCACCGCCGGTCAGCACCAAGCCGCGCTCGGCGATATCCGAGGCCAGCTCGGGTGGAGACTGCTCCAGCGCGCTCTTGACGGCGGCTACGATAGAGCCCAGCGTCTCTTGCAGTGCTTCGAGAATTTCGTGGGAGTTCAAGGTAAAGCTGCGTGGAATACCCTCGGCAAGGTTACGGCCACGCACATCGATCTCGCGCAGCTCGCCACCTGGATAAGCACAGCCAATCTCTTCTTTGATACGCTCGGCCGTCGCTTCACCAATCAGGCTGCCATAGTGACGGCGCACGTACGCGGTGATCGCCTCATCAAAACGGTCACCGCCTACGCGGATCGATTCTGAATATACGACCCCGTTGAGCGATATGATCGCAATTTCCGTGGTGCCCCCACCGATATCCACGACCATCGAGCCCTGCGCTTCTTCCACCGGCAAGCCAGCACCGATCGCTGCCGCCATGGGCTCTTCGATCAGGAACACTTCACGCGCGCCGGCGCCTTCTGCCGATTCACGAATGGCGCGTCGCTCCACCTGCGTCGACATGCAGGGCACGCAGACTAGAACGCGCGGACTGGGGGTGAGGAACGTACTTTGATGCACTTTACGAATGAAGTGCTGAAGCATCTGCTCGGTAACGGTGAAGTCGGCGATGACACCGTCTTTCATCGGACGAATGGCCGTAATATTGCCAGGCGTGCGACCAAGCATGCGCTTGGCATCGGCACCCACCGAGGCGACGCTGCGCATGTTGCCAGACTGGCGAATGGCGACTACGGACGGTTCATCGAGCACGATGCCACGACCGCGTACATAAATCAGTGTGTTGGCCGTACCCAAGTCGATCGACAGATCGCTGGAAAACAGCCCCCTCAAACGTTTGAACATGGATGTTGTTACCTAGTGCAGACCGGGAACCCTGTGCGGATGCAAACGGTATCACCGCAACCCCTTGGCAGCAAGCACGAGTCGTCCCGAACACTGCCCGCCAAGGCCAATATGTGGTACCTTTTGCGGCTATTTTCCACGTCTGCTCCGTCAGACGAATTTAAGATGACCGTACGTATACCGCTCAAAGCGAAATATGTTCCATCACCATTGCGAGGAAACCTCGATCATGGCGCTTGAAGAATCTCATGTGCGCCGGGCCGCACACTTGGCCCGACTCGCCGTTAGCGACGACCAAGCCAGCGGCTTCGTCGACGATCTTAGCCGCATTCTGGACATGGTCGACCAGCTCCAGAGCCTGAACACCGAAGGCGTCGCGCCGCTGTCCCATCCGCTCGATGCGACCCAGCGCCTTCGCGCCGACGAGGTCACCGAAACGAATCAGCGCGATACGTTCCAACACTGCGCCCCGGCAGTGGAAAACGGCCTTTATCTGGTCCCGCGCGTGGTCGAATAAGCCGCGCTCATCGTTCGTTTCCACTCCTTCCATCCGCCTCTGAACGGAGCTTCCGGGTCATGCATGACAAAACCGTAACGCAGCTCGCCGCCGCCTTAGACAGTGGTGAACTCTCCTGCCGAGAGCTGACGTCTCATTTTTTACAGCGCATCGAGAAAACCGACGACCAGCTGAATAGCTTCATTACCGTGACCGCCGAGCAGGCGCTCATAAAAGCCGACGCCGCTGATAAAGCACGAGCCAGCGGTAAAGCAGGCAAGCTCACCGGAATTCCTCTAGCGCTAAAAGATATTTTTTGTACCCAAGGCGTGAAAACTAGCTGCGGCTCCAAAATGCTCGATAACTTTATCGCGCCTTACGATGCCACCGTGGTCGAAAAACTGAGCGCTGCAGGCACCATTAGCCTGGGTAAAACCAATATGGATGAGTTCGCCATGGGCTCTTCCAACGAAAACAGCCACTACGGTGCCGTCAAAAATCCTTGGGATCTCTCAGCCGTGCCCGGTGGAAGCTCGGGCGGTAGCGCTGCTGCCGTGGCTGCCGGGCTCATACCCGCGGCTATGGGCACCGACACCGGCGGCTCCATACGCCAGCCAGCAGCATTTTGTGGCATTACCGGTCTGAAGCCCACTTACGGACGTGTCTCTCGTTACGGCATGATCGCCTACGCCTCCAGTCTCGACCAGGCAGGCCCCATGGCACGCACTGCCGAAGATTGTGCGCACCTGATGAACGTGATTGCCGGTCACGATGTACGCGACTCCACCAGCGTCGCCCGTGGCGTGCCGGACTACACCGAGACGCTCAACGCTCCGCTCTCTGGCCTCAAAATCGGCCTACCGACGGAGTATTTTGGTGACGGCCTGGACCCCGAGGTCGAGAAGGCCGTTCGTGACGCGGTGAAAGTGTATGAATCGCTGGGCGCTTCGGTGCGCGACGTCAGCTTGCCGCACACCCACTACGCGATTCCGGCTTACTACGTCATCGCCCCTGCCGAGGCCTCGTCGAACCTATCGCGCTTCGACGGCGTGCGTTTTGGTCATCGCTGCGATGCGCCTGCGGATCTCGTCGACCTCTACACCCGCTCACGGGCGGAAGGGTTCGGTGAAGAGGTGAAACGCCGCATTCTCATTGGCACACACACGCTATCGGAGGGCTTCTTCGACGCCTACTACACCAAAGCGCAGCAGGTTCGTCGCTTGATTCGTCAAGATTTTCTCGATGCTTTCGAGGATGTCGACGTGCTCATGGGCCCCGCCTCACCGACGCCTGCCTTCGACCTGGGTGCCAAGAAAGACCCGGTTTCCATGTATTTGCAAGACATCTACACCATCGCCGTCAACCTGGCAGGCATCCCAGGTATCAGCGTTCCCGCTGGCTTTGCCGGTGGCCGCCCGGTAGGCCTTCAGATTCTGGGCACCCACTTTGCCGAAGCGCAGCTGCTCAACGTTGCTCACCAGTTCCAGCAAGCGACCGGCTGGCACCTTCAACTGCCTGCCTTTGCCGAGGAGAACGCCTAATGCAATGGGAAACCGTGATCGGGCTCGAGGTCCACGTTCAGCTCGCAACGCGCTCTAAGATCTTTTCCGGCGCCTCCACTGCGTTTGGCGCCGAGCCGAACACCCAGGCCTGCGCCGTCGACTTGGGCCTGCCGGGCGTGCTGCCGGTGCTCAATGAGCAGGCCGTCGCCATGGCCGTGCAGTTTGGCCTCGCCGTCCACGCCGAGATCCCTGAAGTCTCGGTGTTCGACCGTAAGAATTACTTCTATCCAGATTTGCCGAAGGGCTACCAAACCAGTCAGATGTACCACCCCATCGTGGGCGCGGGTGAAGTCGAGATCACGCTGGATGACGACACCACCAAACGGATTCGTATTCACCACGCCCACCTGGAAGAGGACGCCGGCAAATCGCTGCACGAAGACTTCCACGGCATGACCGGGATCGACCTGAACCGGGCGGGCACGCCGCTTTTAGAGATCGTCTCCGAGCCGGACATGCGCAGCGCCAAAGAAGCCGCCGCCTATCTAAAAGCGATTCACTCCATCGTGACCTACCTGGGTATTTCCGATGGCAACATGGCCGAGGGCTCGATGCGCTGCGACGTCAACGTGTCGGTACGTCCAAAAGGCCAAGACGCGTTTGGCACCCGGGCGGAGATCAAGAACGTCAACTCCTTCCGCTTCGTCGAGCGTGCCATTGCGTTCGAAGTCGAGCGGCAGATCGAGCTCATCGAAGATGGCGGTAAAGTCGTCCAAGAGACTCGCCTGTTCGATCCAGAGCGTGACGAGACCCGCAGCATGCGGACCAAGGAAGAAGCCAACGACTACCGCTACTTCCCCTGCCCCGACCTGCTACCGGTGGTGTTGGATCAGGCCTATCTGGACCACCTGCGCAGCCAACTGCCGGAACTGCCCGCCGACAAGCGCGCCCGTTTCCAGAGCAAACTAGGCCTCTCGGCGTACGACGCCAACGTGCTGTCGGCCAGCCGTGACATGGCGGAGTTCTTCGAAGAAGTGCATCGCGTCTGTGGCGACGCCAAGCAGGCAGCCAATTGGGTACAGGGCGAGCTCTCTGGTGCATTGAACCGGGAGAACCTGAGCATTCAACACAGTCCGGTATCCGCCCAACAGCTGGGTGAGTTGATCAGCCGCGTGCTGGACGACACCATCAACGGTAAGGCAGCGAAGCAGGTCTTCCAGGCGCTGTGGAACGGCCAGGGCGAGAGCGCAGATGCCGTCATCGAGGCCAAAGGCCTAAAACAGGTGACCGACACCGGCGCCATCGAAGCAATGATCGACCAAGTCATTGCCGAAAGCCCGGCACAGGTGGCGCAGTACCGTGATTCCGAGCCCGAGAAGCGTGGCAAGATGATTGGCTACTTCGTGGGCCAGGTGATGAAAGCCTCACGCGGCACCGCCAACCCCCAGCAGGTCAACGGCTTGTTGAAAGAGAAGTTGGATGCGCTGCTCTAGCCACGGCTAGTCGGCACGGCCATCAACCAAAAGCGGCTGCCTCGGCAGCCGCTTTTTTGGTCTCGAGCGTCTCGTTAAGCCAGTTGACTCGGCTGAGTAAAACGCTTGAGCTGCGCGCAGCCTGCCGCCCAGACGTCAGCCTCTAGCTCGGCAATGGCCGCCGTGGGGAAGCCAACGCCCTGGCTTGGCGCGCCTTCGACCAACAGCCCAGCCAAGTCGCCCACCAGCGGCATGTGGCTAACCAGCATGATCGGCGAGTCAACGGGATGCCTGAGCAACCAGTCGCTGACATCGCCGGGCGGATCTTCCGGGGTAATGAAGGACAGCGTATTGAGGGGGGCGCCCAGGGCATCGCTGATTCGCTGGGCGGTTTGCTGAGCACGGACGTAAGGGCTGGCGTAGAGCGTTGGCCTAGACAGCTCGCCTTGATCGATACGCGTCGCCAGCCAGCGAGCCATGGTCTCGGCCTCGTGCTCCCCCCTGGGCGTCAGCGGCCGGGCGTGGTCTGGAAAACCTGGCGCGGCTTCGCCATGACGCATGATCAATACGCTGCAACTACCTTGCTGTCGGTGGCTATTCATGGGAACCTCCGCTGCCTTGCTGATCCTGATGAGCCTGCTCGCGATGCGCCTGCTGAACCGCTTCGCGGGGCAGAATGAACTCCACGTCGCTACTCTGCTCGCCCATCATGAGCGTTCCCGCCATGTCCTCGGCAGGCACGCCTTCGAAGAGCACACGATTCAACCCTTCGGCCAACGGCATATAAACCCCCATCTCGCGCGCTTTTGCGCAGACCAGCTTGACGGTATTGACGCCTTCCGCCACTTGGCCAAGCGCAGCCACCGCTTCCTCTAACGACAGCCCCGTACCCAGTGCATGGCCCACGCGGTAATTGCGCGACAAGTTAGACGAGCAAGTGACGATCAGGTCGCCCACGCCTGCCAAACCAAGAAACGTCATGGGGTTGGCCCCCTGGGCAACGGCGAAACGGCTCATCTCGGCCAGCGCTCGGGTCATCAGCATGCTGCGTGTGTTCTCCCCCATCCCCAGCGCCGCGGCCATGCCCGCTGCAATGGCGTAAATATTCTTTAATGCGCCCCCCAGCTCCACGCCGTGACGATCATTACTGGCGTAAACGCGGAAATAGCGACAGCCCAGCACTTGCTGTACTCGAGTGCGCGTTAGCGCATCCGCACTGGCGATCACCGTGGCGGTCAACTGCTTGTCAGCAATCTCGGAGGCCAAATTAGGCCCTGCAATGACGCCAATATGGGGGAAGCCGGTCTCTTGCTCCAGCACTTGGCTCATCAGTAAAAAGCCATCTTGCTCAATCCCTTTGGTGGTGCTGACCAGGATTTGTTCGGGCGAGAGCCAAGGCTTGGCCGCTTGCACCACGCTGCGAAACGCTTTCGACGGGATGGCAATCAGCACCAGTTCGGCACCCGTCAGCACCGTTTTCAAGTCGGTCGATGCGGTGACGGCAGGGTTGATCGCATAGTCGGGAAGATAGCGGCCGTTGCGGTGCTCTCGGTTGATCTGCGCGACCAGCGCCTCGTCGCGCAACCATTGACGCACGTTAGCGCCATTGTCGGCAGCGATACTGGCCAGCGCGGTACCAAAACTCCCGCCCCCCAGCACCGCGACGTTACTTTGCTGCTCTGCCATAGCCATGTCCTGAGTTCTTTTACGTAACGGTGGGCCTCAACACCCCCCATTTTGATAAGTACTACCTTAACAAAACAAGCGGCCCGCTTGGTTGACCAAGCGGGCCGCGACTAGCGAGCTTAGGGCATTAAGCCGTCAACACACTATTGAGACGCTTCACGTAGGCAGCCGGGTCGTCCAGATGACCGCCCTCGGCAATGATCGCCTGATCCAGAAGGATGTGGGCTAACTGGCCAAATAGATCACCCTCTGCATTTTCCAAACGGGCCACTAGGGCATGGTTGGGGTTGAGCTCGAGGATGGGTTTCACATCCGGGAGTTTTTGCCCGGCCGCTTCCATGATACGGCGCATCTGATAGCCCATTTCGTGCTCGGGCAACACCACGCAAGCGGGCGAATCGGTCAGACGATGGGTGATTTTGACCTCTTGAACGCCATCGCTCAGCGCTTCTTTGACGCGCTTTACGAGATCTTCCTTCGCCTTGGCCGTCTCTTCCTGGGCTTTTTTCTCGGCTTCGTCCTCTACGTCCCCAAGATCCAGCTCACCTTTTGCCACATCGGCAAAGGGCTTGCCGTCAAATTCTGTCAGATGGCTCATCAGCCACTCGTCGATCCGGTCAGAGAGCAGCAGCACTTCGATGCCTTT
This sequence comes from Vreelandella piezotolerans, assembly GCF_012427705.1. Lineage (NCBI taxonomy): Bacteria > Pseudomonadati > Pseudomonadota > Gammaproteobacteria > Oceanospirillales > Halomonadaceae > Vreelandella > Vreelandella piezotolerans. Next base: position 2,358,783 of record NZ_CP048602.1, read on the forward strand.
CTTGCGGAAAATCTCCAGGTGCGGGCTGTTCTTCGCTGCATTGAAGCTATCCGCCACCACGTAGTAGATCTTCTTCTGGCCCTCTTTCATACGTTCGACGTAATCCGCCAGAGAGTGTTCTTGCGTGGCGGTATCGGTATGGGTAGAGGCGAAACGCAGGAGGCCAGCGACTTTTTCGCGGTTAGCGAAGTCTTCACCTGGGCCCTCTTTCAGCACACTGCCAAAGGTGTTCCAGAACGTTTGATACTGCTCGCTATCTTTGGACAGTTTCTTGAGCATGTCCAGCGCACGCTTGGTGAGCGCCCCTTTGATCTTGTCGACCTTGGGATCTTGCTGCAGCAACTCACGGGAGACGTTCAATGAGAGATCGCGCGTATCCAGCACACCCTTGATGAAACGCAGGTAGAGGGGCAGGAACTGCTCGGCATCATCCATGATGAAGACACGTTGCACGTAAAGCTTCACACCGCGCGAGCCGTCACGGTCGAACATGTCGAACGGTGCGCGGCCCGGCACGTAGAGCAAGCTGGTGTACTCGAGCTTACCCTCGACTTTATTGTGACTCCAGGTAAGCGGGTCACTGAAGTCGTGGGCAACGTGCTTGTAGAACGCCTTATACTCGTCGTCGCTGACATCGCTCTTCGGGCGCGCCCACAGCGCGGTAGCTTCGTTGACGGTTTCCCACGTCGTCACTTCGCTACCTTCGATCTCGTTACCGTCGTCATCCTTGGCGGTTTCGACCTTGGGCATACGCACCGGCACTTCGATGTGATCAGAGTACTTGCGCACCAAGCTTTGCAGGCGGTAGTCGTCGGCGAACTCTTTTGCATCGTCTTTTAAATGCAGAGTGATTTCCGTGCCGTGAGCGTCACGCTCGATGTCGGCAACGGTAAACTCGCCTTCGCCTTTGGAGCGCCACTCGACGCCTTCCGATGCAGCGGTGCCTGCTTTACGAGTACGTACGGCCACTTCGTCGGCCACGATGAAGCCCGAATAGAAACCAACCCCGAACTGACCGATCAGCTTGGCGTCTTTTTGCTGCTCGCCGGAGAGCTGCTTCAAAAACTCTGCCGTACCGGAACGCGCGATGGTGCCCAAGTTGGCAATCACATCTTCGCGGTTCATGCCGATACCATTATCGCGCAGCGTGATGGTGTTGGCGTCGCGGTCGTGCTCGATCTCGATACGCAGCTCGCTATCGCCTTCGTACAGAGCGTCGTTATCGAGTGCGGCATAGCGCAACTTGTCACAGGCATCGGCGGCGTTGGAAATCAGCTCGCGTAGAAAAATCTCCCGATTCGAGTACAGAGAGTGGATCATCAGATTCAGGAGCTGTTTGACTTCCGTCTGAAAGCCAAGAGTTTCTTCATGGGTCGCAGTGGTCATGCGCTTAGCCCTCATTGATCACGTGTTGCTTGACGCCTCTGCCCATAGGCAGAGGCGGAAAAGGTAGTGAACTCAATATGGGGATAAGCGAAGGGATTTCAAGAAGGTGTGTGTGAAGAAGCGGTGGCTGCCTCAGTAGCCGATTTCCAAGCGCGATAGTCGGCCAACTGCGTATCGACGCGATTTAGTAACCAGCCCACGATCAATACGTCATCGACCACACCTAGCAGCACCAAAAAGTCGGGGATCAGATCGAATGGCATGACCAGGTAGGCCAACGCCAGCGCCATGGTGCCAAACGCAGACCAGGGAATCGGCCTGAAATCTCCTTTCAGCACATCGCGGGTCATGGGTAAAAATAGCTTGAGCGCACGGGCGATACGTTTAACGGCCCATACGCGTGTTTTCAATCGACGAAACAATCCCCAAACGGATAATCGTGCCATCGTTATCGAATCCTCTTAGTGTCACGATTGTCAGAACCTTATCTGTGCGTATAGTTCACTTGTCCGTATAGTTCACTATTGCGCCTTTGACCCTACCAGCGAGCAAGAGGGAGTGCCATGCCGGCTACGCCATTACGTTCTACCCTTCGCACTCTGTGTGCAGCAGCCATCATCGGCCTACCGACGGGGAGTTGGGCAGCCACTGATGACGCTATGCGTGATGCGCTCAACGCCGCACGCCAGCAGCAGTGGCAACACATCGATGAGCGCGCCATCGAAGGACACATACTCAGCGGTTATGTCACCTATCACCGCTTACGCAACCAGTTGCCCAACGTGGCCGCCAGTCAAGTGCTGCAGTTCATCGAACAGCATGCCGACTCTCCGCTATCGGAATGGATGCGCGGCCAAGCCATTGCCAAATATGGTCATGCAGGACGTTACGGCGATCTACTCACCGTCGCCGATGGCGAGCCTGCTGGAACGGCACGTCAGTGTTACTACTACATGGCGCTCATCGACCGTGCCCCAGAAGAGTCGCGCCGCGCGGGCTTGGCGCTTTGGCGAGTAGGCAGCTCACAGCCCGATGCCTGTGACCCCCTTTTCAACCGCCTACGGGCCGATGGCACTATCGATGCGACCGCCATCTGGGAACGCAAGATGCTAGCTTGGCAAGCGGGCGAATCGCGCCTGAGTAACTACCTAGGCGGACTGCTGAGCAGCGAGTGGCAAACGGCCCTCGACACGTTGGACGCGGTCAGCAACAACGCCAGGGCCATCACCAGCGCCCCCACCTGCCTAGGCCCGGAGTGCAGGGCCACGGCGGCTTTCTACCAAGCCGCCATGCAGCGCCTGACCCGAGATGACACGCCTACCGCTTTCGCCGCTTGGCAGCAGCTCTCGCCTCGCTTGAACTTGACGGCGCAAGAGCGCCAAGTCATCGAGGAAGAGCTAGCGTTTTACACCCTCGTTCGGGAGGTGCCCGGCACGCTCGGCTGGGTCGATAGCGTGCTGCCCTCGCTAGCCAGCGAGCGCGTACTGGAGCTGCGCGTGCGTCGCGCGCTGGCCGACCGCCAGTGGACCGACGTCGTACACTGGATTGCCGAAATGCCCGCGAGCCAGCAAGCGAGCAGTCGCTGGCAGTATTGGCTGGGGCGCGCCAACGAGCAGCTTGGCAACCCCGAGGCGGCCATGGCACGTTATCAGCAAGCAGCCACTGACCGCAGCTTCTACGGCTTCGCCGCCGCCGATAGAATCGACCAGCCTTACCGACTCAACAACGAGCGCCATCACTTCGACGAGGCTACCCGCGAGCAGACGGCACGACTACCGGTCGTGCAGCGCACCGAGGCGCTGCTGCGTATCGGTGAAGACGGTTTAGCCAACAGCGAGTGGCTTTACGCCATCGAGCACGGCACGCCCCAGCAAGCCCGCGCGCTGGCCGACTATGCCGCCCAGCAGCAGTGGCACGCACGGCTAGTACAAACCACCATTGCAGGCAAAATGTGGGACGCGCTGGAGTGGCGCTTTCCTCCCGCCTACCGCGAGAGCTTTCTTCAATGGGGCGCTCAAACAGGGGTAGACCCTTACCTATTAATGGCAATTACCCGCCGAGAAAGTGCGTACAACCCGGTGGCGCTCTCACCCGCAGGCGCTAGGGGCTTGATGCAGTTGATGCCCGGCACGGCCGCCCAAGTGAGCCGTCAACTGGGGCTGAACGACCCCGGTCCCTACGGCGTGCTGGATCCTGAGCTGAACATTCGCCTTGGAAGTACCTACTTGCGCGACAAGCTCGCGCGCTACCGAGGCAATCGTCTTGCGGCCACAGCTGCCTACAATGCAGGACCTGGACGCGTCGATCAGTGGTTAGGCACTCAGAGCATGGAGTCGTTCGATCTCTTCGTGGAGAGTATTCCATTTCGCGAGACACGCGATTACGTACAGGCAGTGCTGAGCTACCGGGTGATTTTTGAGAGCTTAGCCAACGGCGGTAGCAGCGATGGGGTCTCGCTACTCAACGAAAGCGAGCAGGCCGTGCGCTACGACCGCGCCCTCGTACAGCGCTAGTCCCAGCGACGCGTATCGCGATCCCCCCACAACGCCCGGTTACACCGGGCGTTGCTCCAGCGCCAGCCGCACGCCGAAAACGACCAACACCGCGCCAGTGGCAGCATTCAAGGTTTGCGCAAAGCGTGCGCTGGCCAGCCATTTACTCGCCCCACCAACCATCAACACGACGCTAATCTGCCAAATATTGGCAATCACGAAGTGCACGCCCGCCAACCAGAGGGATTTGACGAGTGCGGGGTCAGTGGGCGCGATGAACTGGGGTAAAAACGCCATGTAGAACACCACGGTTTTGGGGTTGAGCACGTTGGATAGCAGCCCTTCTTTGACTGGCTGCCACAGCGGAACGGGCGCCGCCTCCTTCAGGACGCCCTTCACCGGCAGCGGCGTTCCTCGGCGGGCTGCCAGCAGGCTCGTGCCCCCCAGCCAAATCAAATACGCCGCCCCTGCCAACTTCAGCATGTTGAACGCCCAGGCCGACTGCAGCAAAATGAACGAGATACCCAACGCCGAAACGGTGGCATGAACGAACAAACCACAGCAAATGGCTACGCTCGTGGCTATGCCGTCTCGGATACCGCCTCGCGCGGTGTTGCGAATCACCAGAAGCGTGTCGACTCCTGGGCTTATCGACAGCAGCGTGATGGCCACTAAAAAGGGAATGAACTGCGCATCGATGAGGTTGAGTTCCATCATGTACTTGGCTCGCTGAGTGATAAAGAATCTTAATCACGTGACTGGACGTGCTGATTATTTGCTTCTAAAGTGAATTTGGCAGGTTGACAGAGCGTCGCCTGCTCAATCATTAAGCACGTTAAGGATATGAACGATGGCAACTGGCACTGTCAAGTGGTTCAACGACACCAAAGGTTACGGCTTCATCTCTCCCGATGACGGCGGTGACGATCTCTTTGCCCACTTCTCTGAAATTCAAGCTGAAGGTTTTAAGACCCTGCAAGATGGTCAGAAAGTCAGCTTCGAGGTGACTCAGGGTAAAAAAGGCCTTCAGGCTTCCAACATTCGCGTTGCTTGAACCGCACCGAATGGATAAAGGCCCGCGAATGCGGGCCTTTTTTATAGGTTGGGGTTTCCTTCTTAAGACGATGTATCCAACGTGTCGTCCGAGGAGCTTTCGGCCTCTTGCGCTTCGCTATCGTCATTGGTAGAGCGCTCTTCAACAGGGTGGTCGTCACCAACGTCGCGGTCTTGGAGTTCGTCAGACGCCAGGGGTGCACCATTGGTGGGGCGCTCACTCTCCAAGGCTTGGAACTGCTCTTCTAGGCGCTGCTGGGCCTCTTCGAATTGACGTTCGGTATCTTCGATGAGCGCATCCACATCTTGCGCTTCTAACCCTCCTTCCACGGAAGTGCCTTCGGGTAAGCTGCTTTCGCGCTCCCAGCTTGGCTCGATGGGGTCGTTCTCCATGGGCGCCAGTTCGGGCGACTGCTGCTCGATTTCTTGAAACTGTTGCTCCAACTGACGCTGTGCCTCTTCGAAACGACGCTCGGTCTCGGCAATCACGTCATCGACATCAGAACGCGTGGTTTCACCCGGCATTGCGCTAGCTTCGTCAAGGGCTTCGTCGGGGTCGGCGGCCAGCGTCTCTTCGTCCGCCTGCAGGGGCTCCGAGGTTGGCTCACTGGCGGTGGAAGACAGGTCTTCCTGAGCATTGGAAGGCTCGGACGCCTCGGACGCCTGACGTTCAATGTCGTCTTCCACCTGGGAGGGCGAAGGAACATCGTCACTACCGGTGTCAGGTGCAGCGGCTGGCGTCTCACTGGGCTGCTCGGCCGCGCTCTCTTCCGGTACGACGTTTGCCTCTTCTTGACTGTCGCCGCAGGCACTCAGCAGTAGGGCCAAACTGGCCAGTAGCGGCATCCATACATGGTAGCTCATCGAGTCATGCTCCTTAATGGTTCGAATTCATTAGTGGCGGTCGTTGGCAGACAACAGCGAACAGCCTTCTGGTAAGCGTACCTTCAACGCTAGCGGGACGACTTCAGCGGTAAATCGTTGATAGCGTTTTGCCTCACCATCCAGGGTCAGCGGCCAAGGTTCATCATCGGACCGAGTGGTAACGGTCAACTGGCTGGCAGTGAAGTAGCGCACATAACGCCCTTCTGCGGGGAACTGCTGTAGCTCGCCGAGCAGCGCAGGAAGCTCCGTCACCGAATGAAAATCTTTGACTAGCAGAACGTCCAATCGCCCATCATCGAGCTTGGCACGAGGGGCCAGCACCTGCCCCCCACCCGATTGACGCCCATTGCCCAGTGCCAGCAGCAGCAGTGACGCGGCCTGCTCATGATCGCCCCAGTGCAACGTGCCGCGATAACTGCGATGACGCCACGCCTTGAGCGCACCCATCAGTGAGTAGGCTCCTCCCCCTAACATGCGTTTTAACGTTTTGGGGGTAGAGGAGGTAATTTCTGCGCCGAAACCACCGGTGGTCATATTGATGTAATAGCATACCGACGGTTCGCCTCTGGCTTCCGCCGTCATACGAATCACATCGATGGGCGCAGACGGCAAGCGAACGGCATCCGCCAGTGCGCGATCCAGCTCCAAAGGTAACCCCACCGAAGTGGCAAAATCATTCGCGCTGCCCATCGGCACCACGCCCAAGCTCGGACGATGGTCATGGGGCAGCCGCATGAGTCCATTGACGACTTCGTTGACGGTGCCATCACCACCGCATGCGATGACGCATGTCGCGCCCAAATCGAGCGCTTGGGCTGCAAAATCAGCGGCATCGCCACCTTCCCACGTCGCGCGAACAATGATGGGCGTCCCTGCCTTGCGCTGCGCTTCGACGGCGTCGCGCAGCGCCGGATTCCCGGCCGACTTACCGTTGATAATCAATAAATAACGCTGTTGTGGGTCTGTCACCGGTGTCTTCCCTCTCCATGGTTAATTCACTGGATGCACGTTATGCCAGCGCTTTCTCGACCACCTCGAACACGTTGGACGACAGCGGCTCGCGTTTGATTCTTTCGAGTTCTGCTCGCATCAACTGCTGTCGTGTCTCATCGAACCGCTGCCAGCGCGTCAATGGGGTAATCAGCCGCGCGGCAATTTCAGGGTTGAGGCGGTTGAGCTCGATCACCGCATCCGCCAACAGGGCATACCCTTTGCCATCCAGGCGGTGGAAATTGATACGGTTTTGCGCAAAAGCGCCAATCAACGCACGCACTTTGTTGGGGTTCTTCATCGAGAACGCAGGGTGCTGCATTAAGTACTCCACGCGCTCCAGTACATCGGGCTGAGGGCGCGTTACCTGAATCGTAAACCACTGATCCATCACGAGTGGATCGTGAGCCCAGGCTTCCCCAAAGGCTTTCAAAGCCGGTGCCGACACGTCGTCACGATCACTGTGCACGAGCAGTGTCAGCGCGTGGCGAACGTCGGTCATGTTGTGATCCGTCGCAAACTGCGCTTCACACAGCGCGACGCTCTCGTCGTCCTCAATGGACATCAAATAAGCGAGCGCTACGTTTTTGAGGCTGCGCTGAGCCATTTGTTCAGGCGTAGGCGCGTATGGGGCGTCACTGACGTTCGCCTTATAGACGGCCAAGAACTCATCACGCAGTGCCAGCGCCAGGGATTGGCGCACGAACTCGCGGGCAGCGTGAATGGCATCCACGTCGACGATTGGCTGCTGTTCGGCGATATAGGCTTCCGAGGGCAGTGTCAGCATCTCGGCCAGCACCGCTTTATCGTCCATGGAAGAGGTCAAGAGCAAGCGGAATGCCTCGATCACTCGGTTGTCCATCACTTTTTCGACGCCGTTTCGATGGGCAGCAATCAGGTCGTCCAGCGCCAGTAGCGCCAATCGCTGACCGGCATCCCAGCGGTTGAAACCATCGCTATCGTGGGTCAATAGAAAGGCCAAATCTTCGCGGGAATAAGGGAAGTGCAGCTTGACCGGTGCGGAAAAATCGCGCAGTAGCGACGGCACGGGTGCCTCGGCCACTTCCGTGAAGATGAAGGTCTGCTCATCGTCGGTCAGGTGAATGACCGCGTCTTTCCCAATCTTGTTGCCGTCGAGCGTGAGCGTTAAATCCTGACCGGATTTGGTGCCCACCAGGCCCATGCGTACCGGAATGTGCAGCGGCTGCTTGTCCGGCTGTCCGGGCGTGGCTGGCGTGCGCTGGCGAAGCGTCAAATGGTACTCGGCGTTGGCGTAGTCGTACTCACCGTGGGCATCGATTTCCGGCGTGCCCGCCTGGGAGTACCAGCGCATGAACTGGCTTAAATCGATGTCCGATACCTCGGCCATGCAGCCCACGAAGTCTTCGATCGTCACGGCCTGCCCGTCAAAGCGCTCGAAATAGAGATCCGAGCCACGGCGGAAGGCCTCCCAGCCCAGCAGGTTGCGCAGCATGCGCACCACTTCTGCCCCTTTTTCATAGATAGTCAGCGTGTAGAAGTTGGTGATCTCGATATAGTGATCCGGACGAATCGGATGCGCCGTGGGACCTGCGTCTTCGGCAAATTGCGCGGTGCGGAAAAACGAGACGTCTTGAATGCGCTTGACGGGGGCTGAATTGGTATCCGCAGAAAAACACTGATCGCGGAATACCGTAAAACCTTCCTTTAGCGAGAGCTGGAACCAATCGCGGCACGTCACGCGATTCCCCGACCAGTTGTGGAAATACTCGTGGGCAACGATCCCTTCGACATTTTGAAACGCCGCATCGGTGGCGGTCTTGGGGTGCGTGAGCACCGCCGCGGAGTTGAAGATGTTGAGGCCTTTGTTCTCCATTGCGCCCATATTGAAGTCGTTGACCGCCACGATCATGAACAGATCCAGATCGTACTCGCGCCCGTAAGTCTCTTCATCCCAGCGCATGGCGCGCTTGAGTGAGGCCATGGCATGGTCGGTTTTATCGAGATTCTCCTTCTCTACCCACAGCTGCAGCGTCACGTCGCGGCCGCTCATGGTCGTAAAGTGATCTTCGACTTTTTGCAAATCCCCAGCCACCAGCGCAAAGAGGTAGCAGGGCTTGGGATGCGGATCTTCCCAGGTCACGAAGTGACGGCCGTCCTCTCGCGTTCCCTGCTCGACCGGATTGCCGTTGGCGAGGAGCACCGGCTCCTTTTGCGCATCACCGATGACCGTGACCTTGAACGTGGCCATGACATCGGGGCGATCCGGATAATAGGTAATACGTCGAAAGCCCTCTGCTTCACACTGCGTGCAGTACATGCCATTTGATTGATAAAGCCCTTCCAAAGCCGTATTACTACTGGGCGAGATCGCCACGTCGCTTTCTAACGTAAAGGCAGCAGGTACACGGGTAATCGTCAGCGTTTCATCAGTGAGCTGGTAATCGGCATCGCTCAACGCTTGACCATCGATGGCAAGCGCGCGCAGCGATAGATGCTCACCATCGAGCACCAGCGGCGCAGCCGCGTCAGCGCTTGGGTGGCGCTGCATGGTCAGACGTGCTTTCACACGGGTCTCGGTGGGGTCAAGATCAAACGTCAGCTCGGTATGAATTACGTGGTAGGCGGGTGGCTGGTAGTCGCTTAAATAAACCGGCTGCGGATCAGACATAGCGCGAAACTCCTGTAAGCTTTTCAGTAGTCGAGTAGCGCCTATACGGCGCTACTCAATGAATATTTTTTTGTGATCGTCAATCGCGAAAGTTGTCGAACTGTAATGGCAAGTCAGGCCCCTCTTCGCCACGCAGTAGCGCCATGACACTCTGCAGGTCATCTCGCTTTTTGCCCGTTACGCGCACTTTTTCACCCTGAATTTGAGCCTGCACTTTTAACTTACTGCCTTTGATGCGCTTGACCACATCCTTGGCTTCAGCTTGATCGAGCCCCTGCTTGAGTACCACCTCTTGACGCGCCTTGACACCGGACAGCACGGCATCTTTGACATCCATGCAACGTGCGTCGATACCGCGGGCAATCAGTCGGTTACGCAACACGTCCAGCATTTGCTTGAGCTGGAAATCTACTTCGGCCTCGAGCAGCACCTTATCGCCTTCCAACGTGAAGCTGGCATCGACGCCTTTAAAGTCGAAGCGTGACTGGACTTCACGATTGGCCTGGTCCACCGCATTGGCGGCTTCGTGCTGATCGAATTCTGACACGATATCAAATGAGGGCATGACACTATTCCTAACAAGACATGACCCACCATTCTAGAGCAGCAAGCCCCCAACCGGCCAATTCTCTTAGAAAAATCTGGACAAAAACTCTGCAAGCCGGTCACATCAAGCTTAAAAGCTATACAAACACCTCTCAGGGCGATGTTAAATTGTGCGCCTCTGTCGTAACCTGCTGACATAGCCTTGTACTCTTTCAACGAGGAGAGACCATGAGTGATCGCGATACCCGCCATAAAGCATCGATGGAAAAACTCAAAGCGCGAGTGGACGAAAAAGTTGCCAATGCCACCGAGCAGCGCGGACTGCTGCTCATCAACACGGGTAACGGAAAAGGCAAAACCACCGCCGCCTGGGGCACCGTCACGCGCGCGCTGGGTTATGGCTACAAAGTAGGCGTGGTGCAGTTCATCAAGGGGTTATGGGAGTGTGGCGAGCGCAATCGGCTGGAAGACGATCCTCATTTGAGCGTCGCTATCATGGCAACCGGCTTTACCTGGGATACGCAAAATCGCGAAGCGGACACCGCCGCCTGTCTGGAGGTCTGGCAAGAAGCGCAGAAAATGCTGGCAGACCCCGAGACGTATCTCGTGGTGTTGGACGAACTCACCTACATGCTGAAGTTTGGCTATCTCGATATCGCCACCGTCAAACAGGCGCTACTGGACCGTCCGCAGGAACAAACCGTGATCATTACCGGGCGAAATGCCCACCGTGAGCTAGTGGCCATGGCGGACACCGTGACCGACATGCAGGAGGTGCGACACGCTTTCAACAACGGCCTTCAGGCCCGGCGAGGCATCGATTTCTAAGCACGATAAAGGGCGGCCAAGCCGCCCTTTGGGTATCACCTGAGGGTGTGCGACCTAGCCTTCGAACGGGTTGCGCAGCACGATGGTTTCAATACGATCGGGACCGGTAGAAATGATATCGATGCTGGTGCCTACCTGCTCTTCGAGGAAGCTGATGTATGCACGGGCATTAGCCGGTAAGTCTTCCACCTTCTTAGCGCCCAGCGTGGACTCTTTCCAGCCCGGCAGATCGTGATAGACCGGCTCTACCGCTTCGTAGCCCTCTGAATCCACCGGGTTATCCAGCACGTCACCATCCTTGCTGCGGTAGCCAACACACACACGGATGTTTTCCAAACCGTCCAGCACGTCCAGTTTGGTCAGGCAGATACCGGAAACCGAGTTGATTTGCACCGCATGACGCAGCGCCACCGCATCGAACCAGCCGCAGCGACGTGGACGCCCGGTGGTCGCGCCAAACTCGTGCCCACGCTCGGCTAAGTGACGGCCATGATCGTCGAACAGCTCGGTGGGGAACGGACCCGAGCCAACACGCGTGGTGTAAGCTTTGGTGATACCCAGCACGTAGTCCAAATAGAGCGGGCCGACGCCAGAGCCGGTTGCCGTGCCGCCAGCCGTGGTGTTGGAGCTGGTGACGAACGGGTAAGTACCGTGGTCGATATCCAACAGCGAGCCTTGGGCGCCTTCGAATAGAATGTTCTCACCGGCCTTGCGCAGGTCGTGCACCATGCTGACGGTATCGCTGACCATGGGGCGCAGCTCTTCGGCCATCTGCATGGCGCTATCGAGCACTTCCTGGAAATCCACCGCCGGTTCGCCGTGATAATTCACTAGCACGAAGTTATGGTAGTCGAGCACCTCACCGAGTTTGGAGGCAAAACGCTCACGGTGGAGCATGTCACCCAACCGTAGACCACGGCGCGCCACCTTGTCTTCGTATGCCGGGCCAATGCCGCGACCGGTGGTGCCGATCTTAGCCACGCCACGGGCCTTCTCACGTGCCTGGTCGAGACGCACGTGGTAAGGCAAGATCAGCGGACACGCCGGGGAAAGACGCAAACGCTCACGAACGGGAACGCCCTTCGCTTCCAGTTCGCGGATCTCTTTGATCAGCGCTTCCGGTGACAATACGACCCCGTTACCGATCACACAGGTTTTACCTGGACGTAGCACACCCGAGGGGATCAGGTGTAGGACGGTTTTCTCACCGTCGATGACCAGCGTGTGACCGGCATTATGCCCCCCTTGGAAGCGCACCACAGCAGCAGCGGATTCGGTGAGCAGGTCAACGATCTTGCCTTTGCCTTCATCGCCCCATTGGGTACCCAGGACTACGACATTCTTACCCATTATGCACTCGTCTCTTGTGTCAGGGCCGTTGTCTGCCAACGACCATCGATAAACTCAAGACGGCGGTCACAGCTGTGCTCCGCCGGCCCAGTACGCTGCCCAGGCAGCGCTTGAATTACGCGTTCACCCTGCTCACGCAGCGCGACGATGGCAGCGTTGAGCGACTCTTCTTCTTGGGCTGGCGCCCAAATGGCCCCCTGGCTGGGTGACGCCAATGCCAGCGATGCCAACTGCTTCAGGTCCATGGAGAAGCCGGTAGCGGGTCGGGCTCGGCCAAACGCGCGCCCAGTATCATCATAGCGCCCACCTTTGGCCAGCGCATGACCATAGCCGGGCACGTACGCCGCGAACATCATACCCGTGTGATACTGATAACCGCGCAGCTCCGCTAGATCAAAATAGAGCGATACGTCAAAGCGCGCCAAAACGCCTTTGTAAAGCGCCTCGAGCTGATCTAGCGCCGCCGTCACGGGGGTAGGCGCGCCAGCAAAACGCTCGCGCGCCTCGCTCAGAACGCTGGCATCCCCATGCAGCTCGCCTAGCGCCACTAGCATATCTGCCAACACAGGGTCGCTAACGCTGGCACTGACCTGCTCAACCAGTTGCCCCGGCGATTTAAGCGCCAACGCTTCGAACAGCGCGCGCTCTTGCTCATCGTTAAGGGCAGCGGCTTCCACCAGGCTACGGTAGATCCCGATGTGCCCTAATGCCAAATGTATCTCGTCAGCGCCTGCCGCATGAAGACTGGCAAGCGCCAGATGAATAATCTCACTGTCGGCTTCGAGGCCAGCATGGCCAAACAGCTCGACTCCGACCTGCACTGGGCTGCGTCCCCCTTGATGCTGGTCGGCTTTGGCACGCAGCACATTGGTGCAGTAACACAGCCGAACTGGCCCCTGGCGTTTTAGGGAGTGGGCGTCCATCCGCGCCACCTGCGGTGTGACGTCTGCCGAGGCGCCCATCATGCGACCCGTCAGTTGGTCGGTCAGCTTGAACGTTTGAAGATCGAGGTCCGTGCCGGTACCGGTCAGCAAGGAGTCCAAAAACTCCACCGGGGGCGGCATGACCTGGTCGTAGCCCCAGCAATGGTAAAGATCGAGCAGCGCACGGCGCAGCTCTTCCATGCGGCTTGCCTGAGGCGGCAGCACCTCATCCATGCCGTCGGGCAGTAGCCAGCGGTCAGCGATGGTCATGTGAACAATCCTGCGAGACGATGAAGGCCCTTTCTAACGACACCACTCGCTGCCTCACGAGGCGCTGTGTGGAACGTTCACGAAACGAGGGCCACAAAAAAACCGGGCGACGCCCGGTAGGTAAAGTCTATCACGTTTATGCGCTATATGAACCCCGCCAAGCGCAGTGCTTGGCGGGATGGGCGCATCACTCGGCGCTGTCGGGAACGGCGCTGCGTAGATAACGGAAGAAGTCGCTATCCGGTTCTAGCACCAGCAGATTACCATCGCCAGAGAAGCTTTCACGGTAAGCGTTCAGGCTGCGCCAGAAAGCGAAGAACTCTTGGTCCTGGCTATAAGCCTGCGAGAAGATAGCGGCTGCTTCGGCATCCCCCTCACCGCGCAGCGTCTCGGCACGCTCGTTGGCTTGAGCAAGCAGCACCTGACGGCGACGGTCGGCATTAGCGCGAATCCGCTCGGCCTCTTCCTGACCCTGTGCGCGCCACTCGCGAGCCTCACGCTCACGCTCTGAGCGCATGCGCTCGAAGACGGCTGCCGAGACATCTTCAGGCAGGTCGATGCGCTTGATACGAATATCGCGAATCGCCACGCCGAGTTCTTCACGCATGAGCTGATCGAGCTCTTCGGTGGGGCCTGTCATCAGGTCATCACGGCGCTCGGCAATGATTTCCTGAAGATTCAAACGACCGAATTCATTACGCAGACTCTCATCCACTCGCGGCTGAATGAGGCGGATCGCCATCAGTTCATCGCCTGCGGTAGCCTCGTAGTAGCGGGTCGGGTTGACGACTTGCCACTTGACATAAGAGTCGACGATGACCGCTTTCTGCTCAAGAGTCAGATAGCGGCTAGTATCGGTATCCAGCGTCAGCAGCCGCACGTCGAACTTGCGGATGGTCTGCGCAATCGGAATTTTCACATGCAGACCCGGCTGAATATTCTCTTCGATGACTTCACCAAAGCGTAGCTTCACAGCGCGTTCGGTTTCATCCACGACATAAAGACTGTTGCTCGCTAGCCACGCGACGGCGGCCAAACCACCTACGATAAGCAGGGATCGATTATTAATCATTTAGCGGCCCTCCCTGCGAATGGGGTTATTGCTGGACGACGATGAGGAGCTACTTTGGCTGCCTCGCAGCGACTCTAACACGCGCGGATCGACCGTATCGCTGCTGTTAGCACCGCTATCATTGCTCGCCGAACGACTGTCGTTACTGCTACCGCCGCGCATTTGATCGAGCGGCAAATACATCAGCGGCGCATTGTCGCTCACGTCTAGCAGAACTTTCGGCGTCCCACCAAAGACTTCTTCGATGGCATCCAGGTACATACGTTCGCGCATCACTTCCGGCGCGTTGCGATACTCGGTCAGCAGCGCGTTGAAACGGTTAGCTTGACCCTGTGCTTCTGCCACCACCGACTCACGGTATCCTTGGCCCTGCTCGACGATACGCTGAGCCTGACCCTGTGCGGCCGGAATGATCGCATTGGCGTACGCCATACCTTCGTTGATCGTTCTCTGACGATCTTCACGGGCACGGATAACGTCATCAAAAGCATCGATGACGGGCGCAGGTGCCGACGTGGATTCGATGTTGATAGTTTGCAGGCGAATACCGGCGCCGTAGGCATCCAGATACGTTTGCAGACGGCTCGCGACGGAGCTACCGAGTATCTCACGACCAGAGGTCAGGATATCGATCATGTCCGTGCCACCGACCACGTGCCGCAGCGCAGAGTCCAGTGCGTTCTCGATGGAGAGCGCCGGATCACGAACGTTCAGCACGAAATCGCGCGGATTCGCGACCTGGTACTGAGCAGAAATTTCCACTTCGACGATGTTTTCATCACGCGTCAGCATGGACTGAGTTTGAGAGACAGAGCGTACGCGCGTCACGTTGACCATGCGCACGTCATCGATGAGCGGCGGGTTCCACTGGAGGCCCGGCTCGACGATGCCCTGGTACTCACCAAAACGCAGCACGACGCCCCGCTCCGATTGGTCCACCAGATAGAAGCCCGAGGCTCCCCAGATGGCAAGCGCCACGATGAGCAGAAGGCCTGGCAGAGCAAACGAGTTACGAGGCTTACCGCCACCACTCTTGCCGCCACCACCGCCGCTCTTCTTGCCGCTGCCGCCTAGCATACCGTTGAGCTTGTCTTGGAACTTTTTCAGCGCTTCATCCAAGTCAGGCGGCCCCTGGTTATTGCCGCCATTATTGCCGCCGTTGTTTCCACCACCATTGTTCCCACCGCGATCGCCGCCATTACCGCGTCGGCCGCCACCGCTCCAGGGGTCGTGCTGGTTGCCACCACCGGGCTCATTCCAGGCCATACTTCGTCTCCACTAAGGTGTTCACCTGCACTTTGCCTTGATACTGAATGCAAGGCCGGGTGCTTTTGATATTATTGCTATATCAATCTTGTACCATACCTTTACAGCCGATGACTATGGGGGTAGGTACTCGATGGGCTACCATTCGTCAGATTCGCGTAATGCTTCTGGTAAATAGGTATTGGCACGCTCTCCCAACTGAGCCATCAACTGGTTGAAGTCGCGCCTCGGCAAGCGCACATCCAATACGGAGCGCCCCTGCTCGTCAAAACTCTCTTCGCGCACGGCATTGAGTTCATGCAGGCCTGCGCGCAGCTTACCTTGCTCTGGCGACAGGGTGAGCGAAAAACCAATCACGTCGTTGGCGAGCCGCTCGGTCAACGCTTCATGTAACAGCTCAAGCCCTTGGCCCTGCTGAGCCGATAGCCAGACCACCTCAGGTACGCCGTGACCATCTCGCTCGATACGTGGCGCACTATCGAGTTTGTCGATCTTGTTCATCACTTTGAGTACCGGAACGCTATCCGCCCCAATCTCTTTCAGTACGCTATCGACCTGCTCAACGTTGAGATCGCGGTCAGGGTCGGCCGCATCGATGACATGCACCAACAGCGTCGCTTCCGCCGCTTCTTGCAGCGTCGCCTGAAAAGCTTCCACCAACTTATGCGGCAAGTGGCGGATAAAACCGACGGTATCGGCCATGACGACAGGCCCTACGTCTTCGATTTCCAAACGACGGAGTGTCGGATCTAGGGTCGCAAAGAGCTGATCCGCTGCGTAGACCTCAGCGCTGGTCAGCGCATTGAATAGCGTCGACTTACCCGCGTTGGTATAGCCCACTAGCGACACGCTATGAATTTCTGCACGGGCTCGAGCACGCCGGTTCTGCTCACGCTGGCTGCGCACTTTATCCAAGCGCTTATGAATCGATTTGATACGGCCGCGTAGCAAACGACGGTCGGTCTCTAGCTGTGTTTCGCCGGGACCGCGCAGGCCGATACCGCCTTTTTGACGCTCGAGGTGCGTCCAGCCGCGAATCAAGCGCGTGGACATGTACTCGAGTTGAGCAAGCTCTACTTGCAACTTACCTTCATGCGTTCGTGCCCGCTGCGCAAAAATATCGAGTATCAGACCGGTACGGTCCAACACGCGGCACTTGAGCTCTTGCTCCAGGTTGCGCTGCTGGGAAGGACTTAAACTGTGGTTGAAGATGACCAGTTCAGCGTCATGAGCTGCGAGCATTGCCCGCAGCTCGTCCAACTTACCTGACCCTATGAAGGTGCGGGAATCAGGCCGCTGTCGACTCGCTGTGAGCAATGTCGCGGGCTCTGCGCCAGCAGAGCGCACGAGCTCCAAGAACTCACCCGGGTCTTCACGTGCCTGCTCATCGTAGAAATCTACGTGAACAAGTACTGCCGTTTCACCGGCGTCTGGGCGTTCAAAAAACAATCAATACCTCATGGACTCTTTTGCTATCCAGCGGTGTTAGATGTCAGCGTCGGGTGCTGACGGATCCTGTGCCGGCAAACGCACGTTGCGCGAGGGCACCACCGTGGAAATAGCGTGTTTATAAACCATCTGACTGACGGTATTGCGCAACAAGATGACAAACTGGTCAAACGATTCAATCTGGCCCTGCAATTTAATGCCGTTTACCAGGAAAATAGAGACCGGAATGCGCTCCTTGCGCAAAATGTTCAGGTACGGGTCTTGAAGGGACTGCCCTTTGGACATGTTGCTCTCCCTAAAACTGTCGTTGGGGTTGGTTATCAAATGGCGTGCCCTACTGGTGCTACGCCGCAATCTTGTTGCCCGAAAGGCCTAATGTGTCAAACGCGTTAGCCGGCCACTCGAAAACACTTGCTTACGAAATCACTATCTTACGCTAAGCACCGCTTTCACGCACGAATTTCAGAAGCTTATCCAGCGCATCTGGCTGCTGCGAATCGACCCATGTCAAGGACGGCCAGCTTCTCAGCCACGTCAATTGACGCTTGGCAAGCTGACGAGTGGCAATGATACCTCGTGCCACGAGTTCATCGCGATCATAAGCACCGTCTAGATACTCCCATACCTGACGGTAGCCAACGCTCTTCATGGATGGCAAGTTAATATGAAGATCACTACGCTTTTTGAGGGCAGCGACCTCGTCTATCAAGCCCTCTGCCAACATCATTTCGAAACGCCGGGCAATACGCTGATGAAGCACCTGTCGTTCGTTGGGTGCTAGGGCTATCGACAGCACCCGCCATGGAAAGGTTTCCGGCTGCTGCTCTGCCCATAGCTCGCTCATCGGCCGACCGCTCGCATAGTACACTTCCAACGCGCGCATCAGCCGTTGAGGATCATTGGGGTGTATACGTGCCGCTGAGGATGGGTCGACTTCGGCCAGCGTGCGATGCAGGCCAGCCAATCCCTCATGCTGACGCTGTGCCTCCAGGCGTTCGCGAATGGCAACGTCTGCTCCTGGCAAATTATCCACGCCTTCGACCAAGCGCTTGTAGTAAAGCATCGTGCCACCCACTAATAGCGGCACTCGACCGGCTGCGCTGATTTGACGCATTTCACGCAGGGCGTCTTCACGAAAATCTGCCGCTGAATAGGGGGCTGCAGGATCACGAATATCGATCAAACGGTGGGGCGCCCGCGCCAGTTCTGCCGCGCTGGGCTTGGCGCTACCCACATCCATGCCTTGGTAGACCATGGCAGAATCGACGCTGATCAGTTCATGGCCTAGCTGCTCATGGAGCGCTATCGCAGCGTCGGTTTTGCCAGCAGCCGTCGGCCCCATTAGAAATATCGCCCAGGGGCGTGTATCAGCCATATGCTCGACGCACTCCGTTAGTCGTTTTCATCGTCACTGGCCGCGCAAAAATAGGCGGTCGAGCGCTTTCATGCTCATTTGCGTCCAAGTGGGACGGCCATGATTACATTGATCGCTGCGCTCAGTGCGCTCCATGTCACGTAGCAACGAGTTCATTTCATCGAGCGTCAAACGCCGGTTAGCCCGCACGCTGCCGTGACACGCCATGGTAGAGAGCAGTTCATGAATACGCGCCTCGACCTGATGCGTGCGACCATAGCGTGACAGCTCTTCGAGCATTTCACGCACCAGCTCCTCGGGGTCGGCCTGGGCCAGCAGCGCGGGCAGCTGGCGTACTAGCAGCGTTTCCGGTCCAGCCACATCCAGCTCGACGCCTAGCTGAGCAATGGCGTCACGCTCGCTCTCTGCGATGGCCACTTCGCTGCGGTTGGCCGCCAGCGACACGGGCACCAGCAGCGGCTGGGTATCGATCCCCTTTGCCGCTGCCAGCTGGTTTTTCATACGCTCGTAGACGATCCGCTCGTGGGCTGCATGCATATCCACCAGAACGAGTCCCTGTGCGTTCTGTGCCAAGATGTACACGCCATGCAGCTGGCCCAGCGCAAAGCCAAGCGGCGGCGCTGTCGTGGCATCATGCTCCGGCATGACAGGTGGCGGCGCCTCACGCACTTCCGATGCGGTTGTGTGTGGGTGGGGCGGGCTAGGTTGTGGCGTTAACAGCGTCTCTTCGTGATCGGGATGCAGCGCCTGATACCCCTGCATGAAGCGGCGCACCCGCTCAGCGCCGGGGTGTCGCTCGGACGCTTCCGGCAGCGGCATACCCTGCTGCTGCCAGCGGGGAGTCTCTGGCGCAGCGCCCACGCTAGAGACGGTTTCGACCTGACCCGTCGGAGCGGCCACCTCATTTTGCTCCTCATCGGTGGGTTTGGAGGCCGCCAAGCAGTGGTGCAAACTGGAATACAGGAAATCATGCACCATACGCCCATCACGAAAACGTACTTCATGCTTGGTTGGGTGGACGTTGACATCCACCACGTCGGGATCGAGCTCAAGATAAAGCACGAACACCGGGTGGCGACCGTTGTAGAGCACGTCGCGATACGCCTGACGAACCGCATGCGCAACGAGGCGATCGCGGACCACGCGGCCATTGACGAAGAAGTACTGCTGATCGGCCTGTGAGCGCGAGTGAGTTGGCAATCCCACCCAGCCACTGAGCCGCAGGCCACCCGCTTCGCGTTCGATGTAGCGGGCGTGTTCGATAAAATTCTTGCCCAACAGCGATGCAATACGCCGCTCACGAGAGGCGGGTGAATCTCCCTGGGGAAGCTGATGCACCACTTTCTGATTGTGCTTCAACACCCATGCAATGTCATAACGCGATAGCGCCTGACGACGAAAGGCCTCCTCCACATGGGCAAATTCGGTCTTTTCAGTGCGTAAGAACTTGCGCCGCGCGGGCGTGTTGAAAAACAGGTCGCGCACCGAGACACTGGTGCCCCGGGGGTGCGGTGCAGGTGTCACCCGGGCCTCCATACCGCGCCCTTCGGCGACGACCCGCCACCCCAGGCGGGGATCTTCCTCCGCGTTGGAGACCAGCTCCAAGCGCGACACAGAACTGATCGACGCCAGCGCTTCTCCACGAAAGCCCAGTGAACTAACCCCTTCCAGATCCTCGAGGCTACTGATCTTACTCGTGGCATGGCGCGCTAATGCCAGCGGCAGGTCCGCCTCGCCGATACCGATGCCGTCATCGCGCACTTTGATCAGCCTTGCGCCGCCCTGTTCGATCTCTACTTCGATCCGCTGACTGCCCGCATCGATGGCATTCTCGATCAGCTCTTTTGTGACTGACGAGGGGCGTTCGACCACCTCGCCTGCGGCAATTTGGTTGGCCAGGCGAGGGTCGAGCACATGGATACGACCAGAGAACGAGTTCAATTCAGTCAACCAACACCTCAACATTCAGTATCTAAGTGGTTTATTAAGCATGCGTGTCACGAACTGGGGATACGTAGCACCTGCCCCACACGAATGATGTCGCCATTCAAATCGTTGGCCTGTTTCAGCTGGTTTACCGGGACACCGTGGCGAACGGCAATCGAGGAGAGCGTGTCGCCTGATTGGATGCGATATTCGTCGCCCGTGGGGCTGCGCTGATGATCCCGCTGCCACGCCAGCAGGCTGGCTGGCGGTGGATTACGCTGAAAATGGTCGCGCAGGCCGCTGAAAATGGCCGTCGAAAGCCCCTGTTGGTGCACTGGGTCGCGCAGGCGACGCTCTTCGTCGGGATTCGATATAAAGCCCACCTCAATCAGCAGCGATGGAATATCCGGTGATTTCAGCACCATAAAGCCCGCCTGCTCGACCCGGGATTTATGCAACCGGTTGACTCGCCCAAGCTGTTCGAGTACCTGCCCGCCAATCGACAGCGAGTCGTTGAGCGTCGCGGTCATGGTAAGGTCCAGCAGCACCCCGCGCAGCACTTGGTCTTTGTCACGCAGCGACAAACTGCCATCGACACCGCCGATCAGATCCGAGCGATTTTCACTATCGGCCAGCCACTGTGCCGTTTCTGATGTCGCCCCACGCTGTGACAGCGCATACACCGAGCTACCCTGAGGGCGGGGACTAGTGAAGGCATCGGCGTGAATCGAGACGAAGAAATCGGCCTTCTGCTCACGAGCCAGTTGGGTGCGCTGGCGTAAACCGAGGTAGTAGTCGCCATCGCGAATCAGCACGGCTTTGAACCCCTGCGTGCGATTGACGTCGGAGGCGAGCCGACGGGCAATTTCCAGCACGACATCTTTTTCACGGGTGCCCGCCGGGCCAATGGCACCCGGGTCCTCGCCACCGTGCCCGGCGTCGATGGCAATGATAATGTCCCGCTGTGGGTGCGGCTGAGCGGGCTGCACTTCTACCGGCGGCTGATCTGGCGCTGGAGATGGCACGTCGGCCTCTACGCCGGGTAGCCGCGCCTGGGCCGAGCGCTGTGCCATCATCTCCTGGTCACGAATCATCGCTTCGATGGGATCGATGGGATTTTCCACTGCACTCTCGCCGGGATACTCCAGATCGACCACCAGACGATGCCCATACTGGTCGTTAGGCGGAAGCGTAAAATGACGAGGCTCGATAGCACGGTTAAGCTCGAGCACCACCCTCAAGCCGCCCTGGTCTCGCACCCCCGTGCGAACGGCTGAAATGGCGCTGCCTTCCAGTGGCAGCGTGGAGGCATCGGTATTGAGCTGACTGTCGTCTAGATCGATCACCAGACGTGACGGATTGTCCAACGTAAATACGTTGGCTTGCGTGGCCCCCGTGAGATCGAACACCAAACGCGCGTGATCGGGTGCCGCCCAAAGCCGCATGCTCTCGACGTTGGCCGCCTGCGCGGTGGTCGCACTGGCGGTCAATAAGAACGCACATCCTACCGCGCAGCGGATGAATAGCCGAACGAGGGGTCGTTTCATATCCATTGAATCCCACCACTCTCCCGCGAATTATCGATGATCCTTGCCTCCAACGGCGCTAAGACACGCTGGCCAAAGGCGGTTTCGGCCGTCAAACGCGCCGTTCGACCCTGCGCCGCTACGCAGAGCTGAATGCGCACATCGGGTGCGGGTAACCAACCCTCGCCTCTGCTGGGCCATTCGATCAGACAGAGAGCATCATCGGCGAGAACGTCTCGTCCGCCCATGAATTCAAGCTCTTCTGGGTCTGCCAAACGATACAAATCCAGATGGTAAATGCGTTGATCGCCCAGCTCGTAAGGCTCCACCAACGTATAGGTTGGGCTCTTAACGGCTCCCTGATAGCCGTATGCTCTCAAAATGCCGCGCGTCAGGGTGGTTTTACCTGCCCCTAAATCGCCTTCCAAATAAACGCGCCCGCGACCGCTTAGCGCTCGACCCAGCGCCTCACCAAAGGCAACGTGGGCCACTTCATCGTTCAATTGCACCTGCATGTTGGCCGCCTTCACGGGTTAATGAGCACTCGTGCATAGGATGCCAGATCACTGGCTAACAGGCCACGCTCTCCGGCGGCTTTGGCCGCCTCGTCGCCTGCCAGAGCATGCAGCATCGTACCCAGCCAAGCGCTCTGCTCCAAGCCGCCCAGTTGAGCCATCAAGGCGCCCAACATGCCGCTCAGCACATCGCCCATACCGCCGCTCGCCATGCCGGGATTCCCGTAAGGGCAGACGACCAGTCCGCTGGGACCCGCCACCAGGCTGCCAGCCCCTTTCAGAATCACGACGCCCCCACGGGCGCGCTGCAACGCCCGGGCGGCCGCCGGACGATCCGCCTGGACATCGGCCACACTGCAGCCCAGCAGTCTGGCCGCTTCGCCAGGGTGAGGCGTCAATACCCAGTCGTCCCGACGAAGCGTTGGCCAGCGGCTGGCCAGCAGGTTGAGCGCATCGGCATCGATGACGAGCGGTGTCGATGCCTGTAGCGCACTTTGCAGCACTGCCTGGCCCCAGGCCTCTTGCCCCATCCCTGGCCCAACCACCACGACATCCGCATTGGCGGGCAACTCGGCCACGTCGGCCCCGCTACGCACTGCACGCGCCATGACTTCTGGGCAGCGCACGAGGCTGGCAGTCAGGTGTTCCTGTGCGGTAGCGAGCGTCACCTTACCTGCTCCTAAGCGCGCTGCCGCCTGAGAGGCTAGCAGCGCCGCACCACCAAACCCCGGCGCGCCGCCCATCACCAGTACGTGCCCTAGGCTCCCCTTATGACTGGTGCGCGAACGAGGTGGCAATGCCTCGCTGAGCATTGCCTCATCCAACCGCCAAGCGGTCGGCGGAATATCGAAAAACGCCTGCGCTTTGACGCCCAGGGGGCGAAAATCGATGTCACCGGCGTAGGCAGGCGCCTCGCCAGTATGTAGGCCGATTTTGTCGCCAATGAACGTTACCGTGCAGGTGGCCTCGACCGCCGTACCCAGCATCGCGCCGGTATCGGCCGACACTCCCGAAGGGATATCCAGCGCCAGCACGGGCTGAGACGCGGTGTTAATGGCCGTAATGGCCTGCTTGACGCTGCCTTCGACCTCACCGGTCAATCCCGTACCCAGCAGCGCATCGACGATGACCTCGCCAGACAGCGTCGTGCTTGGCTGCCACTCTTCGAAGCTGACGCCTGCAGCCGTGGCCAGCTCGGCGGCGCGCGCCACGTCACCAGAAAGCGTATCTAGCGGCTTCAGAGAAAGACGCTGCACTTTGAGGCCCGACTGCATGGCCAGCGCTGCCAGCACGTGACCGTCACCGCCGTTGTGACCGCCGCCACACAGCACGGTCACGCTGCGCGCCTGGGGCCAGCGCGAGCGAAAACTGTGCCAAGCGCTGGAGGCCGCTCGCTGCATCAAGGCAAAGCTGTCGATCCCCCCGGCAATGGTACGCCTATCCAACTCACGGACCTGTGATGCGGTGTAGAGAGGACGAAGTGAAGAGGTGTTCAACGTAGACACAATGACTCCTTGTAAAGGCCTTAAATCAACCCTCATGCGCATACCTTACCCGCGTCGTCATACGCGGCATGTCGTGCCAGCGGCTAATGCGTTAGCATAGCGCGCTTAACGCATCACCGTTGACTGACCATGCCAAGTTCCATCACATTTCCACCCTCCAGCGACGCTCTGACCCATGACCACCTGCATCGGCTGGCCGAGCAGATCAAGCAGTGGGGACGCGAGTTGGGCTTTCAACAGGTCGGCATCGCCGACACGGACCTAGCTGCCCACGAGGCGCACTTGAACCGCTGGCTGGAGAGTGGCTATCACGGCGAGATGGCTTTCATGGCCAAGCACGGCACCAAGCGCACGCGCCCCGAGGAGCTGGAACCCGGCACGCAGCGGGTGATCAGCGTGCGCATGGACTATCTGCCCGCCGAAGTAGAGAGTGCCAAAGTATTGGGGCAGCCGCACCGCGCCTACGTATCTCGCTATGCATTGGGGCGTGATTATCACAAATTGATGCGCAAACGTTTGGCGCAGCTAGCCAAGCAAATCGAGCGGGAAGTAGGAAAATTTGGCTTCCGCGCCTTCGTGGACTCGGCGCCGGTGATGGAGCGCGCGCTTGCCCAGAAGGCGGGGTTGGGGTGGTTCGGCAAAAACGCTATGCTACTGAACCCCAAAGCAGGCTCGCTGTTTTTTCTTGGCGAGCTGTATACCGACCTCCCACTGCCCGTCGATGCGCCCTTCGAGCAGGAGCACTGCGGTAGCTGTAGCGCCTGCCGCACTGCCTGCCCCACCGGGGCCATCGTGGACGATAAGGTCGTCGATTCGCGCAAGTGCATCTCATATCTCACCATCGAGCTACCCGGCGCCATACCCGAAGAGTATCGGCGCGCCATGGGCAATCGCGTGTATGGCTGCGACGATTGCCAGCTCGTTTGCCCGTTCACACGCTTCACGAAAATCACCCAAGAAGCAGACTTCACGCCACGCCACGATCTCGATCGCGCCTCGCTTATTGCGCTGTTCAGTTGGGGCGAAGAGGAGTTTCTCGACAAGACCGCCGGTAGCCCCATTCGCCGCATCGGTTACGAGCGCTGGCTGCGCAATCTCGCCGTTGGCCTGGGCAACGCCCCGTGGAGCGATGCCGTCGAGGCCGCGCTATGGGCCAGACGGGCCTACCCAAGCGACCTAGTGCGTGAACATGTTGCCTGGGCACTCGCGGAGCAGCGCCGCAAGCGTGATGCGCGTATCGCCACGCGCGCCTGAACGCTACTCCTCTTCGTCGCTGCCCTCTTCCACGCGTAAAAACGTGCGGCGATAGTGGGCCAGTTCCGCGATCGACTCCTTGATGTCGTCCATGGCCAAGTGGGCGTTTTGCTTCTTGAAGCCCGCCAGCGCACCAGGGTTCCAGCGCTTGGCCAGCTCTTTGACGGTCGAGACATCCAGGTTGCGGTAGTGGAAAAACGCCCACAGTTCGGGCATTTCCCGCTCCAAAAAGCGGCGGTCCTGGTGAATACTGTTGCCGCACATCGGCGAAGAGCCTGCAACGACGTACTGGCGTAAAAAATCGAGTGTCTGACGCTCTGCTTCTTGCGTCTCGACGGTGCTCGCTTTCACGCGCGCCACCAATCCAGACTCACCGTGAGTTTTCTGGTTCCAATCGTCCATATTGGCCAGCAAGCGATCGGGCTGCTTGACGGCGATCACCGGCCCTTCTGCCACGACCTTCAAACGAGCATCGGTGATCAGTGTCGCCACCTCGATAATACGCTCTTTATCCGGTTCCAGACCGGTCATTTCCAAATCGATCCACACCAACAGGTCACTACGCGGTGCGCCGTTTTGCTCGCTCATTACATTCATTCCTTGGTCAGGGTCGCCCTTGTTTCGGCGCAGTGAACAAAAGTGTCGCTTATCTTGCGCCAACCCGCACCCCATACAGGACAGTGGGCCGCCTAGATGGGTACAATGCCCTCTATTGTAACGATCATCGGGTGGTCATGAGCAAACGTAAATTAAGCCGTCAGCAGCAGTGGCGCGTCGAGAAAATCCAAGCCGAACGCGCCCAGCGTGCCGAAAAACGTGATGCCAAGGACGCCGAAAAGCTCTCCGCGGGCGAATATGGCCCCGAACAGCCGGGCCGCGTCATGGCCCATTTTGGCCGCACGCTGGAAGTTCGTGACGCCGACGGGACGCCCATACGCTGCCACCTGCGCGCCAACCTCGAGGGTTTGGTGACCGGTGACCGAGTCATCTGGCGGGCAGGCCAGGACGGCTCGGGGGTGGTCGTTGCCCGCGAAGAGCGCGACAGCATCTTAAAGCGTCCCGACCCCCGCGGTCAGCTCAAGCCGGTCGCGGCCAACATCGACCAGCTGCTGATCGTGTTTGCCGTCGAGCCCGCGCCGCACCCCAACTTGATCGACCGTTATCTGGTCGCTGCCGAAGCGACGGGCATCGCGCCGGTACTGGTGCTCAACAAAACGGACCTGCTGCCCGACGATGGCGGCGAGCTGGGCACGCTCTTGGAGCGCTACCGTGCGCTGGGCTACCCAGTGGTGCGCACCACCACGGCCAATCCCCACGGTTTGGATGCGCTGCGCCAGCAGTTAGAGGGGCGCACGTCGGTCTTCGTCGGCCAAAGCGGGGTGGGCAAGTCCTCGCTGATCGACCTGCTACTCCCCGATGAAACCCTGCGCATTGGCGCGCTCTCGGAAGATTCGCGTAAGGGCACGCACACGACCACCACCGCACGGCTCTACGCCATGCGCCGCGACGAGGTCAGCAATGGCGAGCTGATCGACTCACCAGGGATTCGGGAATTTGGTCTGATCCATCTGGACGAGCAGGACGTAACCGAGGGCTTCATCGAGTTTCATCCCTATTTGGGCCTGTGCCGTTTTCGCGACTGCCGCCACCGCAATGAGCCAGGCTGTGCTTTACTAGAGGCCGTCGAGGCAGGCAAGATTCATCCAGAGCGCTTTGCCAGCTACCGACGCATACTCGATAGCTTGAACCCGTAGTAACGAATTCTCCATGATGGGGTGGCATCGCTACACCCTGTCGTGTTCGTTTTACCATCCAGGACAGGGAACCGGACATGAGCACTGCCAGCCACTCATCAGAGCACAACCTACTCCCGCTCATCGTCGAGCCGGAGCAGCTACACGCGCACCTGCAGGCGCCCCAACTGCTCATCATCGACGTGCCCGTCAACGGCGACAGCTACCGCCAAGGCCACGTTCCTGGCGCCGTCTATCTCGATTTCCGCTACCTGATGCGCGGGGAAGGTCCAGTCCCCAATGACGTGCCATCGGTCGCATTTCTCTCTAGGCTGTTTAGCGCGCTGGGATTGACCCGCGACACCCATGTGGTGGCCTACGATGACGAAGGCGGCGGCTGGGCGGCACGGCTGCTCTGGACGCTGGAGCTGATTGGCCACACCCGCTACTCCTACCTGAACGGCGGCATTCACGCCTGGCGTGACGCAGGGCTGGAAGAGAGCACCGAGCTGACCGCCCCGACACCCAGCGACTACCACGCCGAGATTCTCAACCCCAACGTCGCCATCACCTGCGACGAGATCAAAGAGAAGCTCGGCGACAAGCGGTTTGCCATCTGGGACGCCCGCTCCAAGGCGGAGTACGACGGCGAACGCGGTAATAACAAACACTTAGGACACATTCCTGGTGCAGTGAACATGGATTGGCTGGACGCCATGGATCGCAGCCGCGCGCTGAGAATCCGCGACTACGCCGAGCTGATGACCGAACTCAATGCGCTTGGACTCACTCCCGACATGGAAATTGCCACTCACTGCCAAAGCCATCACCGCAGCAGCTTTACTTGGCTAGTCGGCAAGGCGCTTGGCTTCAACATGCGCGGCTATGCGGGATCTTGGGGCGAGTGGGGCAATCGCGACGACACACCTATCGAGACATGAAGACATTACTGTGACTCTTTCCCAAAAAGCCTTTTCACTGCTGCAGTACCCGCTGCCTCAGCACGCCCTATCACGCCTAACGGGTAAGTTTGGCCAGTGCGATCACCCTTGGGTAAAAAACACTCTGATCAATGCGTTCATCAAGCGCTTCAACGTGGATATGAGCCAGGCACTCGAGCCAGACCCGACCGCCTACTCCACGTTCAACGACTTCTTCACCCGGGCGCTAAGAGCCGATGCGCGCCCACTGGGTGACGGTGTGCTGAGCCCTGCTGACGGCACGCTCTCTCAGTTTGGCCGCCT
The DNA here is from genome assembly GCF_012427705.1 of Vreelandella piezotolerans. NCBI lineage: Bacteria > Pseudomonadati > Pseudomonadota > Gammaproteobacteria > Oceanospirillales > Halomonadaceae > Vreelandella > Vreelandella piezotolerans. The sequence continues at coordinate 2,387,021 of NZ_CP048602.1, forward strand.
CACCACGGCGGGCATGCTAGTGCAGGCAAAGGGGCACACGTTTTCCGCTCAAACGTTGCTGGGCGGCGACAAAAGGTTGGCCGATGAGTTTTTGAACGGCAGCTTTGCGACGGTCTATCTCTCGCCAAGCGATTATCACCGCGTGCACATGCCGGTAACCGGCACGCTCCGGGAAATGATCTACGTGCCTGGGCGTCTCTTCTCGGTCAATCAAGCTACCGCTAACCATGTGCCCGGCTTGTTCGCCCGTAATGAACGCTTAGTCTGTATCTTCGATACCGAACACGGCCCGATGGCCATGGTGCTGGTGGGCGCCATGATCGTGGCGGCCATCGAGACGGTTTGGTCTGGTCAGGTCACGCCGCTGTCGGGCCACCCGCAGCGTATGCGCTTCGGGCAGCCCATCGTGCTGGAAAAAGGCGCGGAGATGGGCCGCTTCAAGCTGGGTTCCACCGTGGTCATGTGCTTTGCCAACCCCATTATGTTCGGCAACCATGCGCTAGGGACGAAAATCCAGATGGGCCAGTCCCTAGCGACAGCCACGCCTTAATGCAAGATGGCCAACGCTATTGGTCAGCAGTTGGCCGTCGAAAACGCCAAGACCTCTTCCAAACGTGCTTTGCCCAGCGCCAGCTGAATCAAACGATCCAGCCCTAGCGCTACGCCGGAAGAGGCGGGCAGCCCCTGCTCTAGCGCTGCCAGCAAATGAGCATCGACCTCCACTTCCGTCAGCCCTAACCGGCGGCGCTCGGCATTATCCGCATCGAAACGCTGGCGCTGCTCTTCGGCATCGGTCAGCTCATCGTAGCCGTTGGCCAGCTCGATGCCGTTCATGTATAGCTCGAAGCGCGACGCCACCCACTCACCATCGGCATCTCGATGGCGGCGCGCCAGCGCCGCCTGGCTCGCCGGGTAATCCACTACCACGCTCAGCTCCTGCTGCCCAAGCGTGGGCTCGATGACCATGCCCATCAATAGATCCAGACACGTATCGCGCCCCTCTTCGGCTAGCGCTTGGGCCGACATATTGCCCCGCTGCGCCGCTAGCGTTCGCAGCGTTTCCAGCGACGTGGTGAACGGGTCGACTTCCAAGTGACGGTGGAAAAGTTCACGATAACGGTAGTGCACCACCGGGCCCGGTGACTGCGGCAGCACGTGCGCCACCAACGCCGTCGTTTCCTCGATCAGCTGTGCGAGTGTGAATCCAGGGCGATACCACTCCAGCATGGTGAATTCGATATTGTGTCGTGCCCCCACTTCACCATCACGAAAGCTTTTGGCCAGTTGAAAGATGGGGCCGCTGTCGGCTGCCAGCAGCCGCTTCATATGAAACTCGGGCGAGGTTTGCAGCCATAGTTTGCGCTGACCTTTATCCGTGCGGGCAAGCGTCGCTAGCGACACCAAATGCACATCGGTACTCCCCCCCTGGCCGAGCACTGGCGTCTCCACTTCCCATATGTCCCGCGCGGCAAAAAAGGCGCGCACCGTAGCGATCAAGCGAGCGCGCTCGCGCAAGGTGTCCACCGTTGCCGTTGGCTGCCAGTTCAGTGTCATTCCCTTCTCCCTAACAGCATAAAGCCACGCAATAGTATCGCGTGGCTTTATCAATGAAATGCTCGAGCGACTACGTCTGCCGCTTTGGTTATCGCGCGATCAAGCGCGTGATACGTACTCACCAGAACGGGTGTCGATTTTCAGGACTTCCCCCTGGTTAATGAACAGCGGAACGCGAACCACGGCACCTGACGATAGTGTGGCTGGCTTCGAGCCGCCCTGGGCCGTATCGCCCTTCAAGCCGGGATCGGTTTCGACTACTTCCAGCTCGATAAAGTTGGGCGGCGTGACCGAGATCGCCTTGTCGTTCCAAAGGGTCAGCGTATACGGCACCTGCTCTTTGAGCCATTTTTCAGTATCGCCGAGCGCTTTTTTCTCGACGGCATACTGCTCGAAAGAGCCGTCGGTCTTCATGAAGTGCCACATATCACCGTCGGTGTAGAGGTACTCCATTTCCAGGTCCATGACGTCGGCACCTTCCAGTGAGTCGCCGGATTTGAACGTACGCTCACCGACACGACCCGTCATCAAGTTGCGCAGCTTGACGCGGTTGAACGCTTGGCCTTTACCCGGCTTGACCAGCTCGTTCTCGACGATCGAGCAAGGGTCGCCGTCGAGCATTACTTTCAGACCGGCCTTGAATTCGTTGGTAGAATAGTTCGCCATAATGTTTCTCAATCATCCATTTCAGTTATTGGCTTCGACAGGTGATGCGCGATGCCATACGTTGCCTATGGCGTCGCTCAATAAGTGCGCGCATGATAACCCGAAGGAGGGCTTTTTTGCAGGAGAACATCATTATTGCCGCGTCTGAAGCGCAAAGCCATCGTGACGCACGGGTGCCTTCCACTTGGCAGCAGCAGCTTACTCACGCCATTCGCGACCCACAAATACTGTGTGAACGGCTGGGTTTGAGCCGTGACTGGCTAGCGGTCGCTCGAATAGGGCATGACCTTTTCGACGTGTGCGTGCCGGAAGCGTACCTCACACGAATCGCCCATGCCGACATCAACGACCCCTTGTTGCGCCAAGTGATGCCGCTTGGCGATGAGGCGCTGACGCCTCAAGGCTACGTCGTCGATCCTCTGGAAGAGGCCGACCATCGGCCAGCGAAAGGGTTGATCCATAAGTATGCGGGCCGGGTGCTGCTGATCGCCAGCCCTAACTGTGCGATCAACTGTCGTTACTGCTTTCGCCGCCATTTCCCCTACAGCGACAACTCCCCCTCCCGAGCGCAGTGGCAGGAAGCACTCGACTACCTACGTAGCGACACGACCCTACACGAGGCAATTTTGTCGGGTGGTGACCCGTTGGCGGCCAATGACCGCCAACTGGCCTGGCTGGTCGAACAGTTAGAAAGCATTGCTCACCTCAAGCGACTGCGCATTCATACCCGTCTACCGGTGGTGATTCCTGACCGAGTAGATGACGCTTTACTCGGCTGGCTCACATCGACACGCCTGCAAACGGTCGTGGTATTGCATATCAACCACGCCAACGAGATCGATCAGGCGGTCGTCGATGCCTGCGCGCGACTCAAACGAGCGGGCGCAACGCTCCTCAACCAGAGCGTGCTGCTGCGCGGCATCAACGATGACGTCGCCACCTTGGCAGCGCTGTCGGAGCGGCTGTTCGAGGCAGCCATTCTGCCCTACTACCTGCATGTACTCGATCCTGTACAGGGCGCTGCCCATTTCGATGTGCCCGACGACGAAGCCCGCGACTTGGTGGCTGCACTGCGCGATCATTTGCCCGGTTTTTTGATGCCGCGCTTGGTGCGGGAGATCCCCGGAAAAGGGAGTAAAACGCCGCTATGAGGCTGACTAAGCGATGCATATGAGTGCATTCGCTGCCTTTTTGCACCGTCAAGAGGCATGAAACAAACGAGCCGCGCCGCCTTTTTTGGCAACGAAAGCGCTTTAACACCATGAAATATAAAGAGTTAACGATGATCGGCAGCGATCTTGCTCAGTTTCTAAGCGTAACAAGCGGGGTATCGGCGGCTAGCGCTGCCCAACAATAGAGTTTCCAATAGATCGCTAGGGTTCCGACGCCATCAATGATAGGCCCCTGATGGACGTGGCTGGTCCGAGAGCAATCGACCTAATGCCTTGACGTTAGGTTACACGGCGGGACAAAAGCCCGGGAGGATAAGGTGCAGTGATGCGCCGATGCCCCCGAGTTTTTTTCCTAGACCCTGGAGGCTGACATGACCCGTGCCATCCGTATCTCCCCCCAATGTTTCTCGCTCGCTCCCCTCTCTGCCGCACTGCTAGCGTCGACCCTAGCGATCACCCCTGCCCAGGCCCAAGAACGCGACGATTTCAGCGTCTGCTGGTCGATTTACGCGGGCTGGATGCCCTGGGCCTACGCCGATGTCGAAGGCATCGTCGATAAGTGGGCCGACGAGTACGGCATCAGCATCGACGTGGTGCAGGTCAACGACTACGTCGAGTCCATCAACCAGTTCACCTCCGGCAACGTCGACGGCTGCGCCATGACCAACATGGATGCCCTGACGATTCCTGCCGCCAGCGGCGTCGACTCTACCGCATTGATCATCAACGACTACTCCAACGGTAACGACGGCATCGTGCTCAAAGGCAGCGACGATCTTGCCGACATTGCAGGCCGTCGCGTTAATCTCGTTCAGTTTAGTGTCTCCCACTACTTCCTGGCACGCGCCCTCGAGAGCGTTGGCTTGACCGAACGTGACATCGAAACCGTCAACACCTCCGATGCAGACATCGTCGGTCTCTTCTCCAGCGACACCACCGAAGCAGTGGTCGCCTGGAACCCCCAGCTAGGCGCCATCACGGACATGCCCGACAGCAACGTGGTGTATACCTCTGCGGAGATCCCCGGCGAAATTCTCGACATGATGGTGGTCAATACCCAAACCCTGGCGGACAACCCTGCGCTCGGCCACGCCTTGGTCGGCGCTTGGTATGAAGTCATGGATCTGGTCGCCGCCGACGACGAGCAGGCGCTGACGATCATGGCCGATGCTGCGGGCACCGACCTGGAGGGCTACAAGCGTCAGTTGGACGCCACCTATCTCTATACCGACCCAGCAGAAGCCATCGCCTTGATGGAGAGCCCCGAGTTGCTCGACACCATGGGGCGGGTCGCCGAGTTCAGCTTCCAGCACGGACTGCTGGGCGACATGGCGCCTAATGCCGAAGTCGTCGGTATCGAAACGCCCAGCGGCGTGTTCGGCGACGAGAGCAACGTGCAGCTGCGTTTCGACCCTAGCTTTACCCAAGCGTACCTCGACGCCCAGTAACTCGCGCCATGGGAGTGGCCATGGGCCGCTCCCTCTGCTTCTCCTCTCGATGGACACTCGCCATGAAGCGACTCATTAATCTAGCCCCTTCGCGGGGGAGCCGATGGCTGCTCGGACTGCTGCCCTTCGTCGTGTTGGCCATGCTCTACCTGAGCCTCTCCAATGCCCGGCTGGCCGAGAACCCCAACGACCGGCTGCTGCCGACACCGGCTACCATGGCAGGCTCGTTTTACCATTTGGCCACCGCCGAGAACGTGCGGACGGGGCAAATCGTGCTCTGGACCGATACCTTCGCCAGCCTAGAGCGCATTCTCATTGGCGTGGCGATCAGCGCCTTCATCGGTCTGGTCGTGGGCATTTTGAACGGCGGTCTTCCCCTCATCCGCGCCAAGCTCTCACCGCTGGTCACCGTGGCGTCGCTCATTCCGCCCATGGCGATACTGCCCATCCTGTTCATCGCCTTTGGCACCGGCGAGGCCGCCAAGATCGCGCTGATCGTCATCGGAGTCACGCCGTTTCTGATTCGCGACCTCCAGGGCCACGCCTTGCGGCTGCCCGACGAGCAGTTGATCAAAGCGCAAACCCTGGGGGCCAGCTCCTGGCAGGTGCTGCTCCGGGTGCTGCTGCCCCAGCTTACCCCACGCCTGCTCAATGCCACGCGCTTGGCGCTGGGCAGCGCCTGGCTGTTTTTGATCGCCGCCGAGGCGATTGCCGCCCAAGAGGGGCTTGGCTATCGCATCTTCCTGGTGCGTCGCTACCTGTCGATGGACGTCATTCTGCCCTACGTGGCGTGGATCACGCTGCTGGCGTTTCTGCTCGACCAACTGCTCGCCTGGACGTCGCGCCTCGCCTTTCCCTGGTACCACGCTGGCGAAGGAGACAAGTCATGAGCCTGCTGTCCGCCAAACGCTTGGAAAAGCACTACGGCCACCACATCGTGCTGGAGAATCTGAACTTCAGCGTCGAGCAAGGGGAGTTCGTCACGCTGGTGGGCGCCTCGGGCTGCGGTAAAACGACGTTTTTGAAAATGTTGCTGGGCACCCAAGCCATTTCCAAAGGCACCCTGCTGCTGGATGGCCAGCCCATTCCCAACGAGCCCGGCCCCGACCGCGGCGTGGTCTTTCAAAAGTATTCGGTCTTCCCCCATCTGACGGTGCTGGGCAACGTGATGATGGCCGATGAGCTGCACAGCGCCAAACTGCTCGGCAAGACCTTTGGCGCTACCCGGCGTCGCGCCATCGAGAACGCCAACGCGCGCATCGACGAAGTGGGCCTGGGCCATGCGCTGCACAAGTACCCCCATGAGCTTTCCGGCGGCATGCAGCAACGCCTCGCCATCGCCCAAGCGCTGATGATGCGCCCGCGCATCCTGCTGCTGGACGAACCCTTTGGCGCCCTCGACCCAGGGATTCGTCAGGACATGCACGCCTTGATCACGCGCCTTTGGCAGGAGCAGCAGCTCACCATCTTCATGATTACCCACGACCTAAAAGAGGCCTTCGCGCTGGGCACGCGGCTCTGGGTGTTCGATAAAACCCGCCACGACCCGCAAGCCCCCAACGCCTATGGCGCCACCATTACCTACGACCTGCCCCTGGGCCAGCACACCGACGAAGCGCTGAGTGCCCAAGCGTTCAGCCAGCAGCTTGCCGAACGGGGCGTCGCGACACATACCCAGGAAACGCTGCTGTAAGGAGACGTTTTGATGACCCACGATGCACACTACACCACCCACCTGCCCGGCGGGCACCACTGGTCGCTGCGCCTGCGCCGTGGCACGACGCTGACGCTGACCGCCAAACAGGCCGATAGCAACGTCGGGCTTTTGTGCTACAACCCCGAAAACCTGCTGGAACGCTTGAACCTGCCGGACACCTTGAAGGCCCAGCACACCTTCAAGCTCACCCAGGGTCACTGCCTCTACTCGGACATGGGGCGCATCTTCGCCTCGATCACCCACGATGACCTTGGCTGGCACGACAGCGTGGGCGGCAACCTGATGCCCCACCATCTGCTGGCCAAAGGCTGGCAACCGGTGAGCTATCAGCAGGCGCACAACGACTGGACGCGCACCGGCTTCGACGCCTTCCTGGTCGAACTGGCCAAGTATGGCCTAGGGCGCCGCGACATGGCGGCCAACCTCAACCTGTTCTCCCGGGTCGAGAGCGATGACGCAGGCAAGCTGAGCTACGTCAGCGACCACTGCCAGCCAGGCAACCGCGTCACGCTGCGCTTCGAGATGGATACCCTGGTGCTGCTGCACACCTGCCCCCACCCGCTGGATCCCGCCGCCGACTATCCACGGCGCGGCGTCGATATCGCGCTGGGCATCGCCGAGGCGCCCAACGAAGACGACCCCTGCTACCGCTCGCGGCCCGAAAACGCCCGCGGATTTGCCAACAACCGCCTTTACCACCTCGGCCTGTAAGGGAGAACCGCATGATCATCGAAAGCACCCTACGCCCCGAAAATGCCGTCAGCCGAACCACGGTGAACGCGGGCGACCACTACATCGGCGTCGTCAAGCGTGGCCAAACCCTGCGCATTCTCGACTTAGAGGGCAACCAGGCCGCCGACACCCTGTTCTTCAGCGCCGCTGACACCGCCGAGCACTACAGCGCCATGGATACCGTTCGCGAACAGGGAGCCGTCTACCTGACCGCGGGCTCCAAGCTGATCTCCAGCGAAGGCCGCACGATGCTGACGCTCACCGCCGACACCTGCGGCCGCCACGACACCTTGGGCGGTGCCTGCGCCAGCGAAAGCAACACCGTGCGTTACGACCTGGAGAAGCGCCATATGCACTCCTGCCGTGACAACTGGATGCAGGCCATTGTCAACCATCCAGAGTACGGCCTGACCAAGCGCGACATCACCCACAACATCAACTTCTTCATGAACGTGCCGGTCACCGCCGACGGCGGGCTGACCTTCGAGGATGGCATCTCCGCGCCGGGCAAATACGTGGAGATGGTCGCCGAGATGGACGTGATCGTGCTGGTCTCCAACTGCCCCCAGCTCAACAACCCCTGTAACGGCTACGACCCCACGCCCATCGAGCTGTTGGTTTGGGAATGACCCGTTCGCCCTAGGGACGACCCTAGAAGGCAAAGCAACCTGCGGGACGACCCGCCTTTGTTTGCAGGCAGAGCCATGTCCACCCAGAAAACGTTTAGCAAAGTCCTGATTGCCAACCGCGGCGCCATTGCCGCGCGAATCTTACGCACGCTCAATGCGCTAGGCGTGGGCAGTGTCGTGGTGTATGCCGATGCCGACCGCGATGCCCCCTACGTGCATCGAGCCGATGAGGCGTATGCCCTTGGCGAGGGCGGCGCCAGCGACACCTATCTCGACATCGACAAGCTGATTGCCATCGCCCAGCAGAGTGGCGCCCAGGCGATCCACCCCGGCTACGGATTTCTCTCGGAGAATACCCGCTTCATCACCGCCTGCGATGCCGCTGGGCTGACGTTTCTCGGCCCCACCGCCGAACAGATACGCCAGTTCGGCCTCAAGCACGAAGCCCGCGCGCTCGCCGAACGGGCGGGCGTACCGCTGGTACCCGGCTCGGCGCTGCTCGACAGCCTCGACGACGCCAGGCAGGCCGCCGAGCGGATCGGCTATCCGGTGATGCTCAAATCCACGGCGGGCGGCGGCGGCATCGGCATGCAGGTGTGCCGCACCCCGGCAGAACTCGAGCGCGCCTTCGAATCGGTGAAAGGCCTGGGCGAGCGCAATTTCGGCGATGGCGGCGTCTTTCTGGAAGCCTATATCGCCCGCGCCCGCCACCTGGAAGTGCAGCTATTTGGCGACGGCCAGGGCAGCGTCATCGCCCTCGGTGAGCGCGACTGTTCCACCCAGCGCCGCCACCAAAAAGTGCTGGAGGAGTGCCCGGCGCCGAACCTCCCCGACGCCGTTCGCCAAGCGCTGCACGCCACGGCGGTGCAGCTAGGCAAAGCGGTCAACTACCGCAGCGCGGGCACCGTCGAGTTCATCTACGATGCCGAGCGCGAAGCCTTCTACTTCCTGGAGGTCAATACCCGCCTTCAAGTGGAGCACGGCGTTACAGAGCTGGTCTACGGCGTGGACATCGTCGAGTGGATGATCCGACTCGGCGCCGGTGCGCTGCCCGACCTGGAAGGCCTGGCCCAAGGCCTCGCCCCCCACGGCCACGCCGTGCAGGCGCGCCTCTACGCCGAAGACCCCGCCCACGACTTTCGCCCCAGCGCCGGTCTGCTGACGGACGTTCGCTTTCCCGAGGCCAGCGGCCTGCGCATCGACCACGCCATCGAGGCGGGCCTGGAGGTCTCACCGCTGTTCGACCCCATGCTGGCCAAGGTGATGGTGCATGCCGCCAGCCGCGGGCAGGCCACCGCCGAGCTGGCAGATGCCCTGGACAGCGCCAGCGTCTACGGCATTACCACCAACTGCCGCTGGCTGGCTCACGTGCTGCGCGCCGAGCGCTTTCAGCAGGCGGATATCGACACCCACTGGCTCACGACACTGGATTGGGCACCGCCCGCCATCGAAGTGCTCACACCAGGCACGCTGACCACGATTCAAGACTTCCCCGGCCGCCAGGGCCACTGGGACGTGGGCGTGCCGCCTTCCGGCCCGTTCGACGACTGGTCGTTTCGGCTGGGCAACCGCCTGCTCGACAACCCACCAGAGGCCGCGGGCCTGGAGATCACTCTCCAAGGCCCCACGCTGCGCTTTCATCGGGCCACCCAGATCGTGCTCGCCGGGGCTGAACTCTCCGCCTCGCTGGAGGGTCGCGCCATCGACCGCTGGGCCGTCATCGACGTGCCCGCCGGTGCCACGCTGACGCTGGGCAAGGCCACCGCAGGCGCCCGCGCCTATCTGCTGGTGCGTCACGGTATCGAGTGCCCGCGCTACCTGGGCTCTCGCAGTACCTTTACGCTCGGCCAATTTGGCGGCCACGGGGGCCGCGCCCTGCGCAGCGGCGACATGCTCACCCTGCCTGCGCTGACCCCGGCTCCCCAGCGCACCCTCGATAGCGCGCTGGTGCCCGCCATCGGTCGCGCAGCGTCCGACGTCACGGAGATTGCCGTACTGTATGGCCCCCACGGCGCGCCGGATTTTTTTACCGACGCCGATATCGACCGCTTTTTCGACCACGAGTGGGCGGTGCACTACAACTCCAGCCGCACCGGCGTGCGCCTGATCGGCCCGCGGCCGGAGTGGGCTCGGGCAGACGGCGGCGAGGCAGGGCTACACCCCTCGAACATCCACGATAACGCCTACGCCTTTGGCACCATCGACTTTACCGGCGACATGCCGGTCATTCTGGGCCCGGACGGCCCGTCATTGGGGGGGTTCGTCTGCCCCGCCACCGTGGTGCGCGCCGAACGCTGGAAGCTTGGCCAGCTCACCGCCGGTGACAAAGTACGCTTCTTTCCGGTCACCTTGGCCACCGCCCGGGCGCTGGAGGAGCGCCAGCTCGCCCAATTGGCGTCGCTGACACCAGCACCCGACGTGACGCTCGACTGGGAGCAGAGCACCCCGGTGCTGCGCGACGTTCCTGCCGAAGAGGCGGGTGAGCGCATCGTTTACCGCCGGGCTGGGGACGACTTCCTACTGATCGAATTCGGCGCCATGGAGTTGGACATCGCCCTACGCTTTCGCGTCCACGCCTGGATGCTGTGGCTGCAAGAACACTCCATTGCGGGCCTGCGAGAGCTCACCCCCGGCATCCGCTCGCTGCAGGTGCATTTCGAACCGCGGGAGCTGACCCTTGACGCGCTGCTTGACCACCTGCGCGAAGCCGAACAGGCGCTGGTGGACGTCGAGTCGCTGGAAGTGGCGTCTCGGGTCGTGCACCTGCCCCTCTCTTGGGACGATCCCGCCTGCCAGGAAGCCATCGACAAGTATCAGCGCAGCGTACGTCCCGACGCCCCCTGGTGCCCCAGCAACCTGGATTTCATACGCCGAATCAACGCCCTCGAGAGCGAACGGCAAGTGCGCGACATCGTCTTCAACGCCCGCTACTTGGTGATGGGGCTGGGCGATGTCTACCTAGGAGCGCCGGTCGCCACTCCCCTCGATCCGCGCCAACGCCTGGTCACCACCAAATACAACCCGGCGCGTACCTGGACGGCGGAAAACTCGGTGGGGATTGGCGGCGCGTATCTCTGCGTGTATGGCATGGAGGGCCCCGGCGGCTACCAGTTCGTGGGCCGCACGCTGCAGATGTGGAACCGCTACCGCACGACTCGGCACTTCGACAACCCGTGGCTGCTGCGCTTTTTCGATCAGCTGCGCTTTTATGAAGTGAGTCACGACGAGCTGCAGCACATCCGCCGCGACTTCCCCCACGGGCGCTTCGATCTCTCCATCGAGACGACCCGTTTCACACTGGCCGACTACCAAGCCGAGATCGAGGCTAACGCCGAGGCCATCGAGGCGTTTCGCACCCGGCGTGAGCAGGCCTTTCAAGCGGAAATGGCCGCTTGGCGTGCCAATGGCCAGTTCACCTTCGAAGATCAAGCCCCGGCAAGCGCCGACGTCGACGCGCTCGACGAAGACGAGTTGGGGATCGAAAGCCCAGTCACCGGCAGCCTATGGAAACTGCTGGTCAAGGAGGGCGAGCAGGTCAGCGCGGGTCAACCCGTGGCGCTGGTGGAGTCGATGAAAATGGAGGTCGAGGTCACCGCCCACTGCGCCGGACGGGTCGTCCGGCTGCCGCTCGCCGAAGGCGCGGCCCTCGGCCCCGGCCAGCCGCTGGTGGTACTTATCCAGGAAGAGGAGGCCAACGCATGAGCACACCCACTGGCAACCAGCGCTTGGCGGGCTTTCAGGCGATTCCTGTCATCGACATTCACCCCCTGCTACATGGGGACGATCAGGCAAAGCGTGAGGTGGCCGCAGAACTGGGGCGCGCCGCCCGTGACGTGGGTTTCTTCCAAATGGTGGGCCACGGCATCGATGACTCGCTGCGCGACGGGCTGATTCACCAGGCCAAACGCTTCTTTGCCCAGCCCGAAGCGACCAAAATGGAGCGCTACATCGGCCTCTATCACCACCATCGCGGCTATGTGCCGCCCGGCGAAGAGTCGCCAGACCCGGCCAAGCCCGATATGAAAGAGGCCTTCGACCTCGCGTTCGAGCTACCCAGCGATGACCCTGCAGTGCTAGCCGGAACGCCGCTGCTCGGTCCCAATCCCTGGCCCGACCTAGAGGGCTTCAAGGAACCCGTAGCCACTTACTATGACGCGGCCTACCACGTCGGGCGCGCACTAATGGGCGGCTTTGCCATGGCATTGGGGCTTGCGCCCGAGCAGCTGCTGCAGTTCGTCAACAAGCCGCCCAGCCAGCTACGCCTGATCCACTACCCCTACAACCCCGATGCCGAGGACGCACAAGGCATCGGCGCCCACACGGACTACGAATGCTTTACCCTGCTGCTGCCCACCGCCCCCGGGCTCGAGGTGATGAATGGCAACGGCGAGTGGATCGACGTGCCGTTCAAGGAGGGCGCCTTGGTCGTCAACATTGGCGATATGCTGGAGATCTGGAGCAACGGCGAATTCGTCGCCACCTCTCACCGGGTACGCAAAGTGAAGGAGGAGCGCTACTCGTTTCCGCTGTTTTTCGCCTGCGATTACCCCACCAGGGTCGCCCCGCTCCCCGAACTCGTCGCTCGCCATGGGCAGGCCCACTACGGCGCTCTGACCGCAGGCGACCACCTCTATGCCCAAACCATCCAAACCTTTCGCTACCTACGCGAGCGCTTGGCAGCGGGCGAGATTACGCTCCCAGAGGACGCCAGAGAAGTTGGTACCCTGGGCCAGCACGGCAAGCAAAAAGCGCCGGGCAGCACGGGAGCGACGTCATGACGATGCCACTTCCCAGCGTGCATCCAGCGTACCAAGGGGCGTGGCAGCGCACGCTCTATGCCGAGCCCCACACACCGCCGTACCGGGCAACCGATACCACCACCCGGGTGGTGTGGCTACAGGGCCAGCAGTGGCATGCCGACTTGCGCATCCCCCTCGAATCACCTGACTTCAGCCACGTTCAAAGCCTCGCAGCGTGCAACCGAGCGCAGCTCGAGTGGTTGGCCAGCCTGACGGCCTTTGCAGGGCTGACCCAAATAGATGGCGGTGTATGCACCTGGCATCGCCTGCAGGATCTCTGCCCTAGCCTGGAGAAAGACGTGGGCCTGCTGCGCTGGCAGGCGGATACGCTGGAAGAGCGGCACCCGGTCGGACACTACGTCGAGCATTGGCAGCGGCTCACGGCACCCAGCGCGGCGGAGACGGTACGCGTCGATGGGCAGGGCCGGCTGCGCTGGCTGGCGCTCGGCGATCACGCCATGGCCATCACCCCCCGCCCACCCATCGCCGATCAATCCGACCCCTTCGCGCTACCCCGCCACGCCAGCCTCGACGATCTGCGCCGGCGAGCCAGCCTGTGCATCGACTACTGCCAACGCGGCCCAAACGGGTGGCACATCGAGCTCTCCACACAGCCCTGGAGGCAGGATCATGTCTTGAACGACGCCACCTGCTCTTCAACCAATGCTATGACGCCCGCCTTCCCAAGGAGCCCATCATGACACGCTCTATTTCCCTGGATATCGCCAGCCTCCATACCGCCTATCAACAAGGTGCCCTGACCCCCCCTCAGCTCATCGACGAGCTGCTGGCTCAAGCTGAACGCCACGGCGCCGAGCCGGCTTGGATAACGCGTTTGGATCGCGCGCAGTTGGCCCCTTACCTGCAGCGTCTGGAGGGTGAGTCGCCGGAGACGCTGCCGCTCTACGGTATTCCCTTTGCCATCAAAGACAACATCGATCTGGCGGGGATGCCGACCACTGCTGGCAGCCCGGCCTACGCCTATACGCCCCGAGAGAGCGCCTTCGTGGTACAACGGCTGATCGATGCGGGCGCGATACCCATGGGGAAAACCAACCTCGATCAGTTTGCCACTGGGCTGGTGGGTGAGCGTGCCCTGGATGTGTACGGCACGCCGGCCAACGCTTTCGACCCAGAGCGGGTGCCGGGGGGCTCCAGTAGCGGCTCGGCGGTCGTCACAGCCGCAGGCATGGTGAGCTTCGCGCTAGGCACCGATACCGCCGGTTCCGGCCGCGTGCCCGCCTGCTTCCACAATTTATACGGCGTCAAACCTAGCCTTGGCCTGCTCAGCACCCGCGGCGTCGTGCCCGCCTGCGCCACGCTGGACACCATTAGCCTCTTTACCCTCACCGCCGACGATGCCGCCAAGGTGCTCGGTGTGACGGCGGTCTATGACGATCAGTGCGCCTGGTCGCGAAAGCATGACTTTGCCGTGTACGGTCAACGCTATGGACAGGCGCCTGCGACCTTCCGGTTTGGGGTGCCGCTGGCGTCTCAATGGCACACCGATGCGGCCTATACTCAGGGGATGCAACAGGCGATTGCCGAGCTGGAGGCTCTTGGCGGGGAAAAAGTCGAGCTGGACTGTACGCCGCTACTGGCCGCCGCACGCTTGCTGTACGAAGGGCCCTGGGTGGCCGAGCGCTACCATGTCATCCGCGAGTTGATGCAGCGTGACCCGCAGGCGGTGCACCCTGTCACCTTCGATATCACGCAAGGCGGCGCGACTCCGCTGGCGGTGGATGCCTTCGATGCACGCTACAAGCTCGCCGAATTCAAACGCCAGGCCGATGCCCTGATTGGCCAGGTGGACGTGATGCTCTCGCCCACCACGGTGACCCACCCCACCAAGGCAGACGTGGCCGCCGACCCGATTGGCGTGAACTCGCGCCTGGGCACCTGGACCAACTTCATGAACCTGCTCGACTACAGCGCGCTGGCAGTGCCCATCGGATTTACGGACGACAATCTGCCGGTAGGCATCACGCTATTTGGGCCCGTGTTCGATGACTTGTCACTGCTCTCTCTGGGCCGAGCCCTCGAAGCACGCTCGATGCTGCCGTTAGGCGCCTCGGGTATCGCCCGCTCGGCGTTGGCTGCCCATGCCACCACTGCTCAAGACGGCACGCTAGAGCTGGTGGTATGCGGCGCGCACCTGCAAGGCCTGCCGCTCAATCACCAGTTGACCGAACGGGGCGGCCAACTGATCAGCACCACCCATAGCGCGCCCCGCTACAAGCTCTTCGCACTAGCGGGTGGGCCGCCCAAACGCCCGGCCATGCTGCGCGACGAGCATGGCCAAGCCATCGAAGTGGAAGTATGGCGCTTACCCATCGCCACCATTGGCAGCTTGTTAGCCGGTATTCCTGCACCGCTCGGCTTGGGCCAAGTGGAGCTTGCCGACGGAAGCTGGAAATGTGGCTTCATCTGCACCGCCGGTGCGCTCAATGAAGGGGGTAAGGCAGAGGACATCACCGCATTTGGCGGTTGGCGCGGATGGCTAGCGAGTCATTCATAGCTCCCACCTATAAGGCTCATCTCGTGGATGAGCCTTTTAAACCAGACACCCGGATACCAGCATGTTTGCGGTGCCTCCTACTTTATGCGAACCAAGTCATTGAGCCCTTTATTTGAGATAGGTCATTTAGCTTTGCCCCATCTCTGCTTACGAAAACGGGATAGGCGACTTTGGAGCCTTTGCATGTTTCCAAATCGTAAGGATGAGGTTTTCTGCTAGGTTTATAAGTCTAACTCTGCTTGATGCGGCGTTAGATTTCAGATCAGGAACCACCCACGGCAGGAGGCCAACTCGTCATGTCGTCATCTTTTCCCTCAAAATCGGGCGCGATCGTCCTGCTAATCGCGTCGCTTACGGGGCTTGCCATCGCGCTGTATGCCTATTTCACTCCACTGACCGGCGTCACTGGAACACTCGGTGCATTGGTAGCCATCTTGGCCTGTCTCGCGCTTGCCATATTGGCCCTGCTACTGGCGTCTACTCAAGGTCCCGGCACTGCCATTTTCCTACGGATACTCATTCTGCTGGGTCTCGGCGGCACGGGATTCGCCGCTGTGCTACTTCATCAATGGTGGATAGGCGTAGCCATGGTAGTAGGCCTAATAGGCCTGATACTCGACCTGATGCGCCCGGCGCGCCTTGTGCATTCTTAAGGAGCTGCTCATGACGACCCGTTTATCCCTCTCCAGCGCTCCACTGATGTCCTTTAAGCCTGGTTTAAGCGCGATGACCGCTTTGACCCTCGGCCTAACCCCGTTGCCGCTCATGGCTCAGGAGGTCTCAGTCGAGAACGAACCATCAACAGCGCAAGACAATGCTTCATTGGAAACAGCTTCTAGCGCCGCACCCATCCCATTGGTACCTGGAGAGCCCATCTGGGATAGCTTCCACGGCCAGCTCAACGCCCAGAAGTACAGCCCGCTCGATCAGATCACTGCAGATAACGTCGCCGATTTGGAAAAAGTCTGGGAGTTGCATACGGGCGATGTGGCCGATGGCTCAGGCGATTTGCCCGCGACGGTTTGGTCAGCCACGCCGGTGTTTGCCAATGACACGCTGTACATCGGCACGCCGTTTTACCGGATCCTGGCACTTGACCCTGCAAGTGGTGAAGAGAAATGGAGTTTCGATACACAATCCTCCTTGGAAGCTCTCACCCAGCCCGCCTTGAAGAATCGCGGTGTCGCCTATTGGGAGGCGACTGATTCAGAAGCAGGCGAGCCCTGCCAAAAAATAATCTACATGGGCACCATGGATGCCCAGCTGTTTGCAGTCGACGCCGATACCGGCGAACAGTGCGCAGACTTTGCCGAGAACGGCGTGCTCGACGTCAATCAATGGAACGACACCCACGATAAATGGCCCTTGTCATTACTGCAGCCACCCACCGTTGTGGGCGACCACTTGATTCTTGGCTGGGCAGGCAATGATTGGGCCTATGAGCAGGCGCCCCCTGGCACGGTCTTCTCCATCAATGCGCGCACCGGCGAGCGCGAATGGACATTCCAGGCGCTCTCTGATGAGGTGCGAGAGCAGAGCGGAACGGCTAACGTGTGGACACATATGTCCGCTGATGAAGAGCTAGGGTTAGTATATTTACCCGTGTCTTCGCCATCGCCCAACTACTGGGGCGGCAATCGCACCGAGGAAGTGCCCTTAGGAACATCCACCACCGCCGTGGATATCGAGACAGGCGAGGTGGTGTGGTCACGCCAATGGGTTCACCACGATATCTGGGATTACGATACCGTTGCGGCCCCGACGTTGATGGACATTACCGTCGATGGTGAAGAGATCCCGGCGCTGCTTCAGGCGACCAAAATGGGCTTTCTCTTCGTGGTGAATCGCGAAACCGGCGAGGACGTGTGGCCTATCGAAGAGCGGCCAGTGCCGAGCGGCGACGGTAGCGTCGAAGGTGAGGTTTACGCGCCCACCCAGCCATTCCCGACCAAACCGGTACCGCTGTTGGATCAATCCGAGAAACCCAACGTTTGGGCGCTTGCCGACGCAGTCAGCTTTGGCGAATGCTCGGCGCTCTGGGATGAACTCCGCTACGAAGGCATGTACACCCCACCGACGACTCAAGGTGAAGGCACGCTGGGCTATCCCATTAGCGCCGGCGGCGTGCAGTGGGGTGGAGTGGCCTTCGAGCCTGACAGCCAGACCGCTATCGTCAATACCTCGCACATCGTGCAGTACATCAAGCTATATGAGCGCGAGGCCTATGAAAAAGCAGATAGCGGATCAGGCAACGAAAGCGGCTTCGCCCCTCAGGAAGGAGCGCCCTACGGTATGCGTTTGGAAGTCGCGCTCAATCGCTGGGGCATGCCTTGCTGGGAGCCGCCCTTCGGCGAACTCGTTGCCATCGATATGACCACGGGAGACATCAAATGGCGCCGCCCAATGGGCGTTTCTCAACAGTATGGCTTCTTCATGCCCGAACGTTGGGGCTCGCCTACCATTGGCGGTCCAGCCGTCACCGCTGGTAACGTCATTTTCATCGGCGCCTCGATGGATGCCAAGGTACGTGCCTACTCGCTGGAAACCGGTGAGGAGCTATGGTCGGACCAAACCGAAGCCCCTTCCGTCTCCAACCCCGCGGTCTATGAGTACGAGGGCCGGCAATACGTCGCCTTCGTCTCTGGTGGCAATACCATTCTGAAAAATCAGGTAGGTGATCAGATCGCCGTTTACGCCCTGCCAGAATAGCGTCGGCGGTTGAGGCATCCATTAACGGAGCGGCCTATAGGGGCAGCTCCGTTTTGATTAACGCCCCCTTTCAGTGCGCAGATATCCTTTTTGGAGGGATCGTCTGAGCACTTATCCCAATGTCGCTGCCGTCACGTTTGCCGCTGCGGGCTGAGTGGAGTAGTGGCGATTAATGGCGCTCAGCACTCCCTTCATGGAGGCGCTGGTGATGCTCTCATCGGTGCCTACGCCGAACACCGCTTTGCCATCGATACGCACCTCGACGTAGGCGATGGCCTCGGCATCGGCTCCCTGGCCACGGGAGTGCTCGTGGTAGTCGATGATTTCCACCTCTTGCCCGCTTGCCACCAGCGCTTTGATGAACGCGGCCAGCGGGCCGTTGCCTTCGCCGGTCAGAGTTTGCCGCTGACCACCATTCTCGACCGTCGCTTCCAGCGCCACATTAGGGCTATCTGGCTCGGACGAGAGGCGATGGTTGACCAGTGCCAGGGGTGAGCGCTGTTCCAAGTATTCGTCGGCGAAGGCTTGGTAGATCATCTGCGAGGTGATCTCTTTACCCGTGCGGTCGGCGACTTCCTGGACCACTTGGCTGAACTCGATAGAGAGTCTGCGCGGCAGTTCGATCCCGTACTCCTGCTCTAGTAAGTAGGAGATACCGCCCTTGCCCGACTGGCTATTCACGCGAATGACCGCTTCGTAGCTACGGCCAACGTCTAGGGGGTCGATGGGCAAGTAGGGAACATCCCACGGCGCTTCAGGGTGAACGCGACGGTCGGCCATGCCCTTTTTGATGGCATCCTGGTGAGAGCCCGAGAATGCGGTGAAGACCAGATCGCCCACATAGGGGTGACGTGGGTGAACGGGCAGCTGGTTACAATACTCGGCCTCACGCATGATGGGAGTGATGTTGGAGAAGTCGAGCTGCGGATGAACGCCTTGGGTATACATGTTCATCGCCAGCGTGACGATATCCACGTTACCCGTACGCTCGCCGTTGCCAAACAGCGTGCCCTCGACGCGATCCGCTCCCGCCATCAGCGTTAGCTCGGCGGCCGCCACGCCAGTGCCACGGTCGTTGTGCGGGTGAACGCTGACGATCAGGGTATCGCGCTTTTTCACATGGCGGCAGAACAACTCGATCTGGTCGGCGTAGTTGTTCGGCGTGGCGACTTCCACCGTGGCCGGCAGGTTGACGATCATTTTATTGTCGACGCTAGGGCCAAAGGTATCCATCACCGCCTCGACGATCTCGACGGCGAAGTCCATCTCGGTGGTGGTGAATAGCTCG
The DNA here is from genome assembly GCF_012427705.1 of Vreelandella piezotolerans. NCBI lineage: Bacteria > Pseudomonadati > Pseudomonadota > Gammaproteobacteria > Oceanospirillales > Halomonadaceae > Vreelandella > Vreelandella piezotolerans. Next base: position 2,406,253 of record NZ_CP048602.1, read on the forward strand.
GGGGAGTACTGAAAAGTCCAGTTCGTCTCCGGGTTGGCCGCCATCAAGTCACGAATCTGCGCCGTCGCTTCGACAGCAATCTGCACGCACTCGGTTTTATCCACGTTGAACACCACCCGACGAAACATCGGGTCGGTGGCATTGTAGACGTGAACGATGGCGTTCTTGACGCCCTTCAACGCCTCGAAGGTGCGCTCGATCAAGTGTGGACGCGCTTGGGTCAGGACCTGAATGGTCACGTCCTCAGGAATTTTGTCTTGCTCGATCAGCGAACGTACGAAGTCGAAGTCGGTTTGCGAGGCGGAAGGGAAACCCACTTCGATCTCTTTGAAACCGATTTTCAAGAGCATGTCGAACAGGCGCTGTTTACGCTCTTGATCCATCGGATCGATTAGCGACTGGTTGCCATCGCGCAGGTCCACGCTGCACCAGATGGGCGGTGTGTCGATACGCTGGCTTGGCCACTGGCGGTCAGGCAAGTCCACGGCCACGAAGGGGCGATACTTTTTAGAGGGGTCGGACAGCATCATAGTGGCGCTCCTGTCGTTAATCGGTTGTCGCAGAGTCTGAAGGGCGATGTGGAGGCGTCGTAGCTGCATGACGCTCTGCCATGGCGGCTTCCATACGATCGAGCTGCATTTTCAGCGAGTGGACGTCATCACGCAGCGCCTGCAGCTGTGCCGGATCGCCTTCCTCATGGTCGGCATCGAGTTGCGCGCTCTCTTTTTGCATCACGTCCAGCACGATACCTATCATCATATTAAGAAAAATAAACGCCGTAAGAAAAATGAACGTCAAGTAGTAAATCCAGCTCCAAACGTAAACTTCCTGAGTGGCGTACATCACGTCCGTCCAGTCCTCGAACGTCGCAATGCGAAACAGCGTCAACATGGCAATGGAGATGTTGCCCCATAAAAACTCATCCACGTCGTGAAAAAGAAAGCTTCCCAGCGCCGCATAGATATAAAAGATGATGAACATGAGCAGCACGACGTAGCCCATGCGGGGAATCGACTTGACCAGCGCCGCGAGCAGCATCTGTAGCTCGGGAATCATCGATACCAAGCGCAGTACACGGAAGATCCGTAGCAGTCTCGCTAGCAGCACCATCTCCGAATCGTCCATAGGAATCAGGCTGGCGGTGACGATCAAAAAATCAAAAACGTTCCAGCCTTTCTTAAAAAAGCTGACTAAGTTGCGCTCGGCTGCCATTCTGATCAGAATCTCGACCAGGAAGAACACCGTGACGGCAACATCCAGATAGAGCAACCACTGCTCTATTCGGGATGTTTCTTCGTAGGTTTTCGCGCCAATCACCAGCGCAGAGATCACGATAATGGAAATGACCAACCCTTCAAAAAACTTGTTGCTACGCAGCTTTTCAAAGCGGGCTTGCCAGGTATTAAAGGGTTCACTCATGGAACAAGGAGTCTCTTAACGATTAACGTCGACACTTTATACTAAAATCACGCACCTTCCATACAAGTGATATCCTGTTGTTTCACTTGATGTATCTTCGCCTCCTGGGCAACGCTCGTTGCTTGGGTGACTTTTTGATTTTTTGCGCTGGATGACCTCATGACACTGCTGTGGATCGCCTTACTGCCGTTACTGGGCGTACTGGTGCCGGCACTGACTGCCCAACGCGGCCGCACTTGGTGCTCGCTTGCCACGGGCATACTGCCAGCAACGGCGCTACTACTCACGCTGCTGCAAATTCCGGCCCTGCTGGAGGGCGAAGCGCTGCGTTTTGCAGCCGACTGGATGCCCGCCCTTGGCCTGGAGCTGGCGTTTCGCCTTGATGGCCTGTCGCTGCTTTTCAACCTGCTCATACTGGGCATAGGACTGCTAATTCTATTGTATGCCCACTTTTATTTGGCAAGCGATGAGCCTTTTGGACGTTTTTACGCCTTCTTGATGCTGTTCATGGCATCGATGGTCGGCATTTCCATGTCCGACAATTTGATCCTACTTTGGCTGTTCTGGGAGCTGACCAGCCTATCGTCGTTTCTGCTGATTGGTTTTTGGTCCTACCGAAGCGATGCTCGTAAAGGGGCACGCATGGCACTGACCGTGACCGGTGCAGGCGGACTGGCTCTGCTGGCGGGCCTGCTTCTGCTGGGCGATATGGCGGGCAGCTACCGCATGGATGTCGTACTGACTAGCGGCGCTGCCATCGTCGAGGATGCGCGCTACCCGCTGATGCTGGTGCTAGTATTATTGGGGGCGTTCACCAAGTCCGCACAGTTTCCTTTTCAGTTCTGGCTTCCCCACGCCATGGCGGCTCCTACGCCGGTATCGGCTTACCTGCACTCGGCCACCATGGTGAAAGCGGGCATTTTTCTCATGGCGCGTTTGCATCCGGCCATTGCCGATAGCGCGCTGTGGAGCGTGATCGTGCCACTGGTGGGTACCATCACGCTGCTCTATGGCGCGTGGTTTGCGCTGTTCAAAACCGACTTGAAAGGCATTTTGGCGTTTTCGACCGTCAGCCACTTGGGCTTGATCACCGTACTGCTGGGGATTGGCAGCCCCATGGCCGTGCTGGCGGCGCTGTTCCATATCCTGAACCACGCTACCTTCAAAGCAGCGCTGTTCATGAGTGCGGGTATCATCGACCATGAAACCGGCACCCGGGAGCTGAAGCAGCTTGGCGGGCTAAAAAAAGCGATGCCGGTCACCGCCCTGCTCACCACCTTGGCCGCCGCCGCCATGGCGGGGGTACCGCTGTTCAACGGCTTTTTATCGAAAGAGATGTTTTTTACCGAGACACTCGCCACTCCCGTGCTGGGCGGCTTGAGCTGGGTACTGCCCGCGTTGGCGGCGCTGGGCGGCATTCTCTCGGTGGCATACTCACTGCGACTGGTCCATGCGGTCTTCTACAAGCCCGCCCGCGAGAAGACGCCCAAAGCCCCTCACGAGCCGCCTCACCTCATGCGTTTGCCCGTGGAGCTTTTGGTTGCGCTATGTGTCTTGGTGGGCCTATTCCCTGCTTTTTTTGCGACCGGTATTTTGGAGCTAGCCACCCACGCCGTGTTGGGTGAGCCGTTATCGTTCTATCTCGCCATCTGGCACGGCGTGAATTTGCCATTGATGATGAGCTTGCTCGCCTTTGCAGCGGGCATTGCCATGTACTGGCGCCATGCCGATCTGCGTCGTTTCATGCAGCCCTTCGACAGCGTCGATGCCCGTCGCGTTTTCGAGCGTTTGATCCTTTCCACCGGCTATCGCGCCGAACAGGTCATGACCAAGCTGGAAGGCAATTCGCTACAGCGCTACATGGGCTGGTTACTGGGGGCCGCTCTACTCATGGGGGTGATCGGTCTTGCCAGCATCCAAGAACTGACGGGGAGCCAAGGCAATCAGCCCATCGATGGCGTCGTACTGCTCGGCGCAGGCATGCTGATGTTTGGAGGTGTCGCTACTGCAGCCACCCACCGCTACCGTTTGATATCACTATTGATGCTGTCGGTAGTGGGCCTGTTCGTCGCCCTGACCTTTGCCCGCTTCTCCGCACCGGATCTCGCGTTGACCCAGCTGTCGGTAGAGGTCGTGACGATGATTTTGCTAATGCTGGCACTCTTCTTTCTGCCGCAAAAAACACCAACCGAATCGAGTCCGATGCGCAACGTACGCGACATCCTGCTAGCCGGTGCGCTGGGCCTCGTGGTGGCCAGTTTGAACTACGCGGTGATGACTCGCGAGACGCTTTCGATTTCCAACTTCTTCGTGGAGAACAGCAAGCCTGGCGGCGGCGGCTACAACGTGGTCAACGTCATCCTGGTCGACTTCAGGGGCTTCGATACGCTGGGCGAAATTACCGTATTGGCGATTGCCGGCCTGGCCATTTTCAAACTGCTCAACCGCCTGCGCCTGTTCATGCCACACAGCGATGGCGAGGGGCGCGTCTGGTCACCGGATCGCTACCCGGCCATTTTGACCTCGATCTCCATGGCACTGCTGCCGTTGGCACTGCTGGTATCGGCCTTCATCTTCTTACGCGGCCATAACCAGCCCGGCGGCGGCTTCATTGCCGGTTTGATCACCGCGGTTGCGTTGATCCTGCTGTACATGGCGCGGGGCGTCGAGTGGGCACAGGAGCGCCTGAACTTTCCCTTCCAGCCCGTCGCCGTGGTCGGTGTGGCCATTGCCACCCTCACCGGGCTGGGTAGTTGGCTGCTGGGTTACCCCTTCCTAACCTCGTCGTTTGGCTATTTCAGTCTACCGCTGATTGGCACGTTCGAGCTTGCCACGGCGCTGCTGTTCGACTTGGGTGTGTATCTCGCGGTGGTGGGCGCCACACTGATGATTTTGGCCAATTTGGGCAAGGTGACGACACCGCACCGACCGGTGACCGATCCGAAGATGTCCGACCACCACGACACGCCGAACGAAAAGGAGTCCCACTAATGGAAATGCTCTACGCCATTACCACGGGCGTTTTGACTGCCTGCGGGCTGTATCTGACGCTGCGTGGAAGGACGTTCCCGGTCGTGGTGGGCCTTACGCTGCTCTCTTATGCAGTCAATCTGTTCTTGTTCTCCATGGGCGGGCTGACCACGGATGGCGCCGCGTTAGTCAATGAGGGCTCTCAGTTCGCCGACCCGCTTCCTCAAGCACTGGTCCTCACCGCCATCGTCATCGGCTTTGCCATGACGGCGTTCGTCGTCATTCTCGCCATGCGGGCGCGTAGCGAAGTCGGTAACGACCATGTGGATGGTAAAAAGGAAGACCGCGAATGATTCAGCATCTGATTGTATTGCCCGTGGTACTGCCGCTGGTCGCAGGTATTTTGTTGCTTTACCAACGCCAGGGGCTCGTGCATTACAAGCGCGCCGTCAGTGTCGTTGCCACGTTTCTATTGCTGCTAGCTTCGATTGCCCTGCTGCACCAAGCCGCCAGCGGCGATATCACCTACTACGCGTTGGGCGACTGGCAACCCCCGTTTGGCGTCGTACTGGTGCTCGACCGCCTCTCCGCGCTGATGGTGCTCCTGACGTCTCTGTTAGCCGTGGGTGCTGTGGTGTTTGCCTGCGGTGGCGACGACGAGAAAGGCAGTAACTTCCACGGCTTGTTCCAGTGGCAGTTGCTGGGTATCAACGGCGCGTTCTTGACCGGCGATCTGTTCAACTTGTTCGTTTTCTTCGAAGTGCTGCTGTTGGCTTCCTACGCACTGCTGCTACACGGCGGCGGCAAAGCGCGCATTCAGGCCAGCGTTCACTATGTGGTGCTCAACCTGGCAGGCTCGTCGCTGTTCTTGATTGCGGTTGGCATTCTGTACGGGGCCACCGGCACGCTCAATATGGCGGATATGGGCTATAAAATCGCCAGCCTGCCCGCCGAGCGTGAAGGGCTTGTAACGGCCGGTGCGCTGATGCTGCTGGTGGTATTTGGCCTGAAAGCGGCCATTTTGCCGCTCTATTTCTGGCTCCCCCGCGCCTACGCAGCGGCACCTGCCCCGGTGGCAGCCCTGTTTGCCATCATGACCAAGGTGGGTATCTACGCCATTCTTCGGGTCTATTCGCTGATGTTTGGCGAGCAGGCAGGCGGGCTCGTCGCGCTGGAACAGCCGTGGGTATGGTGGCTAGCCCTTGCCACCTTGGCAGCGGCTGGCGTAGGCGTGATGGCCGCCCGTGACCTACGCCTGTTGGTGGCTTACTTGGTGTTGATTTCGGTTGGCACGCTGCTGGCGGGTGTAGGCATGCGCTCCGCCGAGGCCACGTCTGCCCTGCTCTACTACCTCATCCACACGACCCTGGTGACCGGTGGCCTGTTCCTACTGGCGGAAATGATTGGCTTACAGCGCGGCAAGGCCGGCACGCGGATCGTCAAAGGGCGCCCACTGGTACAAGGCAATGCGCTGGCGATCGCCTTTTTCATCGGTGCGATTGCCGTGGTGGGAATGCCACCGCTGTCGGGTGCTTTGGGGAAAGCGATGGTCCTGGTAGCGGCCGAGGGCACCCAGCGCGTGTGGCTATGGCCGCTGCTGCTGCTGGCCAGTCTCGCCTCGCTCATCGCCCTCTCCCGGGCGGGCTCGACGCTGTTTTGGCGCAGCCACCGGGGCAGCCCTAGCGGCAGTCCGCTATCCCGCTATAAGTGGATGGGCATGCTGTGGCTACTCAGCGCTGCGCCGCTGCTGGTGGCCTTTGCCGGGCCGGTAAGCAGCTACACCCAAGCCACGGGTGAGCAGCTTGCCAACCCTCAGCGATTGATCGAAACGCTGCTGCCCGACGCAGGAGAAACACCATGATTATCCCACGCAAATGGCTACCCACACCGGTGCTATCGTTACTGCTGCTTCTGGTATGGCTGCTCCTGGTACGCAGCTACGCTTTTGGTCAGCTGGTATTGGGGGGCGCGCTGGCCATAGTGATTCCTTTGTTGACCCATCGCTTTTGGGATGCCCGGCCACGTATCAACAAACCCATACTGCTACTGCGCTTTGGATTGCGAGTATTAGGCGATATCGTGACCGCCAATTTCGAGGTGGCGTACCTGATCGCGAACCCGTGGCGCAAACTCAAACCCCACTTCATCGAGTACCCCCTGATGCTGGAGGAGCGTTTTACCATCACGCTGCTCGCCAGCACGATCAGCCTGACGCCGGGAACCGTATCGGCCAACCTGCGTATGGATGGCAAATCCCTGCTGATCCATGCGTTGAATGTGGACGATGAAGAGGCGCTCATCGAGCAAATTCGCGAACGCTACGAACGGCCGCTCAAGGAGATTTACGAATGCTGAGTATTGCGCTCTATATCACCTTAGCGCTGGTGGTGATGGCTCTACTAATGAACCTTTACCGACTGACGGTGGGCCCCGACCTCCCTGATCGGGTGCTGGCGCTGGACACCATGTACGTCAACTCCATCGCCTTGATCGTGCTACTCGGGTTATGGCTCAACAGTAAGACCTATTTCGAGTCGGCCCTGCTGATCGCCATGCTCGGCTTTATTAGCACCGTGGCCGTGTGCAAATACATTCTGCGCGGAGATATTATCGAATGAACCTGATCGATGGGGTGCAGTGATGCCATTTTTCGTTGAAGCGATCATTTCTTTGCTGCTGTTAGCGGGCGGTGTATTCGTATTCATCGGCTCGTTAGGTATGGCACACCTGCGCGATTTCTACATGCGCTTACATGGCCCTACCAAAGCCACCACGCTCGGCATCGGCTGCATGCTGATTGCCTCCATGGGCTATTTCTGGAGCGTCGATGGTAAACCGGATATCCAGGAGCTGCTGATCACGCTCTTCCTCTTCATCACCGCACCGGTCAGCGCCCATCTGCTGGCCAAAACCGGCCTTCATATGCAGTTGAAGCATACTCAAAAGACCCAGGGCAAACCGATTGAGTTACGTTCAGAAGAAGTCGGTGAAAAGCCGGTGCCCCACCCGGACAAAGGGCACGGCTAGGCATCGCCTCTCTCTGCGAGCGTTGGCGTCTCGCCAGCGCTTTTTTTTGGTCGGCTGCTAAACCGCTGACCAAGCAGCAAAAGACTTGGCGATCAGCCTGAGAAGTACTCGACAGAAAGTAGTGGCAAATGCCACTTTCCGGTAAGCTCTTGCCGATCGATTTTATGAGGTAACGTAACTATGTGGCGCCTACTCAGGCTATCTGCACTTTCTTTGTCTGCCCTGATGTTTGCGGGCTGCTCCGACCCCAAGGTGGATACGAGCTCCATGCCTGCCGCGGTGGTATCGATCGAAAAAGTGCGCGAGTCGCTGCCCACTTACAAGCGCGACGAGTTCGATACCGCGGTCAAAATCATTGCCATGTCATCGTTTAGCGGTATCGATCCCTTCAATCCCCAGCGCATGAACGCGGCTGAAATTGCCGAATCGGCCAATGCGTACATGCATGGGCTGACAGGAGATGAAATCATCGAGCGCGCCGACAGCATGCTACGCGAACGACGCGCGCGTGAACGCGAGCAAGCGTTGCGCACGCTCAATCGTCTCGAAGCCAAACAGGCTAACGCTCAGCGTGACCAGGAGCGCTTGGCACAAATCCGCATCGATAACGCTCGCTACTACCTTGCCACTAGCCCCTTTGGCGCGCTAGAGCCAGTGATCGAATTGGCCGTAACGAATGGCACGGATCACACTATCTCAGAGCTCATGCTGCGTGGGTTACTGGAAAGCCCCGAGCGGGATATCGCCTGGGTGGATCAAACCTTCTACTACGTGATTTCAGGGGGGCTAGCGCCCGGCGAAAGCGCCACCTGGAGCCTAGCACCCAACCGTTTCGGGCCCTGGGGCAACGATCAAATTCCCCGCAATGCCGAACTATCGCTGACCCTCTTGGGCGTCAACGATGCCAACGGCGAGCCGCTATGGAACGCGCCACCGCTCACCGACAGCGAGACGGAACGACTCACATCGCTGCGCGAGGAGTATGAAGGAATACGCCCTCAAACCGCAGATAGCGGCGCTAGCGATGATTAACAGATAGCCACTCATAAAACGGCGGCGCTGAGCAGATCAGCACCGCCGTTTTCACCGATCTGTCGCCGACTTAGAGAAGCTCAGCGTCGCTATAGCCCAGCAGATACAGCACGCCATCCAGCCCCGCCACGGAAATGGCTTGTCGCGCTTCTGCCCGCACTAGCGGTTTGGCGCGAAAGGCAACCCCCATGCCTGCCGTCGCGAGCATTTTTAAATCGTTTGCGCCATCGCCCACGGCAACGGTCTGCGCCAACGGCACCCCTTCCCGCTTGGCGATCTGCGTCAGCAGCGCCGCTTTACGCTCCGCATCGACGATGGGCTCCTGCACCGCGCCGGTCACTTTGCCCTGCTCGATGACCAACTCGTTGGCATGAATTTCGTCGAAACCCAGCCGCTCCTGCAAATAGCGAGCGAAATAGGTAAAGCCCCCGGAAAGAATCACGGTTCGGAAGCCCAAGCGTTTCAAATTGACCAGCAGGCGCTCGACGCCCTCCATGAGCGGCAGCTCTGCGGCAATGTTCGCCAGTACCGACTCTTCGAGACCTTCCAGCTTGCTCATGCGCTCGCGGAAACTGGCTTTGAAATCCAGCTCGCCGCGCATGGCTCGCTCGGTCACTTCTGCTACTTCTTCACCGACGCCATGGCGCCGGGCCAGCTCGTCGATCACTTCCGCCTCGATCAGCGTCGAGTCCATGTCGAAGCAGGCCAAACGCGGCGCCTCGCCGGAGCGGAGTGGCTGTACGACGAGATCCACACCATGGGTATCTCCTAGCGCCAGCGCCGCCTGACGCAGCGCCGTGAGCGATTCGGGCGCGCCGCTGACGTGAAGCTCCAAACAATCCATGACGCTACCACGTGCCGTGTCAGCCAACGTCTGGCGACGCTCCTCCTGTAGGCCAAACTGCTCCATGAGCGACGCCACTGCCAGCTCCACCGTTGCCGTCAGGCGCGGCGCTATCAGCGTGACCACCACATTCCCGCGTGCCATCCGTTACTCCCCTGCTTCTAAACGATCGACTTTTTGGAAACCTCGCGGCAGCTTACTGCCCCGCCGCCCGCGCTCACCGCGATAATACGCGAGATCGTCCGCTTTGAGCGTCAATTTACGTTTGCCAGCATGAATGATCAGTTCACTTCCTTCCGTCACGATGGCGATGTCGCGCACGAACTCTTCCCGGCGCGACGCGCGGGGGCCGGGGATATCGAGCATTTTGTTGCCCTTGCCCTTGGCCATTTCCGGCAACTGATCCAGAGGAAACAGCAGCAAGCGCCCCTCATTGGAGACCGAGGCGACCCAAAGTCCCTCGCCCTCCGGCACCTCGATGGGAGGCATGACGCTACACCCCTTGGGCACGCTGAGCACGGCTTTACCCGCCTTGTTTTTGCCCGTGAGCGCTTCGAGCTGAGCCACGAACCCGTAACCGCCGTCGCTGGCCAGCAGAAAGCGCGTGGTAGGCGGCGCAAGCATCAACCCCGCCATTTGTGCCCCGGCAGCGACATTCACGCGGCCCGTCACCGGCTCGCCCTGCCCTCGTGCACTGGGTAAGTTATGTGCCGCCAAGGTATACGCGCGGCCCGTATCGTCCAACAGCACCAATGGCTGGTTGGTCTTGCCACGCGCAGCGAGACGAAAGCCATCGCCCGCTTTATAAGAGAGCCCCTCCGGGTCGATATCGTGGCCTTTGGCCGCACGAATCCACCCCTTATCCGACAGCACGACGGTAATCGGGTCGGCGCCCAGCAGCTCCACTTCTGACAGCGCCTTGGCTTCGCTGCGCTCGACCAGCGGCGAGCGGCGGTCGTCGCCATGTTCTTTACCCGCAGCGCGAATCTCTTTTTCGATCAGCGTGGTGAGCTTGGCGTCGCTCGCCAACAGCCCTTGCAGGGTCTTCCGCTCTTTCTCCAGCTCGTCCTGCTCACCGCGAATCTTCATCTCTTCCAGCTTGGCGAGATGACGAAGACGCAGCTCGAGAATCGCTTCTGCCTGACGCTCGCTCAGGCCAAAGGCACTCATCAGCGCAGGTTTGGGCTCATCCTCTTCACGGGTGATACGAATCACCTCGTCGATGTTCAGATACGCCGTGAGCAGGCCTTCCAGAATATGCAGCCGATCTTCCACCTTGCCAAGGCGGTGCTCCAAGCGGCGGCGCACGGTGGCACGGCGGAAACGCAGCCACTCCCCCAGCATGTCGGTCAGCGGCATCACCCGCGGGCGCCCATCCAGGCCGATCACGTTCATGTTGACCCGCACGTTCTTTTCGAGATCCGTGGTGGCAAACAGGTGCGCCATCAGCGATTCGACATCCACACGGCTCGAGCGCGGCTCGATCACCAGGCGGGTTGGCTCTTCGTGGGTCGACTCGTCGCGCAGATCGGCGACCATGGGCAGCTTCTTCGCCTGCATTTGCGCGGCGATCTGCTCCAACACCTTGGCACCGCTAACCTGATAAGGCACGGCGGTAATGACGATATTGGCCTCTTCGCGCACGTAGCGGGCGCGCAGCTTGACCGAGCCACGGCCGGTCTCGTAGAGCTTACGCAGATCCGCTTTCGGCGTGATGATCTCTGCATCCGTCGGGAAATCCGGGGCAGGGACGAACGCCATCAAGTCCGCCGTGGTGGCCTCGGGGTGACGCAGCAGATGGCAAGTGGCCTCCACCACCTCGGAGACGTTATGGGGCGGAATATCGGTGGCCATGCCCACGGCAATCCCGGTGCCCCCGTTGAGCAGCACGTGGGGCAGCCTCGCGGGCAATACCACCGGCTCCTGCATGGTGCCATCGAAGTTGGGCGCCCACTCCACGGTGCCCTGGCCCAACTCACTCAGCAACACCTCGGCAAATTTGGAAAGCTTGGCCTCGGTGTAGCGCATGGCCGCAAACGATTTGGGGTCATCGGGGCTCCCCCAGTTACCTTGGCCATCCACCAGCGGGTAGCGGTAGCTGAACGACTGCGCCATCAGCACCATGGCTTCGTAGCAGGCGCTATCCCCGTGGGGATGGAACTTACCCAGCACGTCACCCACGGTACGCGCCGACTTCTTGTACTTGGCATTGGCGTGCAGCGCCAGCTCGCGCATGGCGTAAATGATGCGCCGCTGTACAGGCTTCATGCCATCGCCAATGTTGGGCAACGCGCGGTCTAGAATGACGTACATCGAGTAGTCGAGGTACGCTTTTTCGGTGTAATCGCGCAGGGACAGACGCTCGATGTCGCCCTCCGCTACCTGAATATCCATGGTCATCGGGGGGTCATACCTCAATGTCTGCCAAGTTACCGTAATCTTCTAACCACTTCTTGCGGTCGCTGGCGCGCTTTTTGGCGAGCAGCATGTCCATCATTTCCAGGGTGCCGTCGCCCTCGTCCAGCGTGAGCTGTACGAGACGGCGGGTTTCCACTGCCATGGTGGTTTCGCGTAGCTGCAGCGGGCTCATCTCCCCCAGCCCTTTGAAGCGCTGAACGTTGGGGGTGCCGCGTTTTTTCGCTAGCTGTTTCAAAATGGCGGCTTTCTCGCTCTCATCCAGGGCGTAATGCACCTCTTTACCCAGGTCGATCCGGTAGAGCGGCGGCATGGCCACGAAGACATGCCCGGCATCGACCAGAGCGGGGAAGTGTTTGACGAACAGCGCGCAGAGCAGCGTGGCGATGTGCAGCCCGTCGGAGTCGGCATCCGCCAGGATGCAGATCTTGTGATAGCGCAGCTTTTCGAGGTCGGCGCTGCCCGGATCAGCACCAATCGCCACGGCAATATCGTGCACTTCCTGGGAGCCGTAAATATCGTGGGAGTCGACTTCCCAGGTGTTGAGGATCTTGCCACGCAGCGGCAGGATGGCCTGAGTATCGCGGTTACGCGCCTGCTTGGCGCTGCCACCGGCCGAGTCCCCCTCGACTAAAAACAGCTCGCTCTGCGCCGGGTCCTGACCGGAGCAGTCCGCCAACTTGCCGGGTAGCGCTGGGCCTGACGTGACCTTCTTCCGCGCAACCTTCTTCGACTTCTTTTGACGCTGCTGGGCGGCGCTGATCACTAGCTCGGCTAGCTGTTCGGCCTGCTCGACGTGATGGTTCAGCCACAGCGAAAAGGCGTCTTTGACGACCCCGGACACGAACCCCGCAATGGTGCGCGACGAGAGGCGCTCCTTGGTCTGTCCCGCAAACTGGGGGTCGAGCATTTTCACCGAAAGCACGAAGGAGGCGCGCTCCCATAAATCCTCGGCGGTCAGCTTGATGCCGCGTGGCAGCAGGCTGCGGTATTCACAGAACTCCCGGAGGGCGTCTAGCAGGCCGGACCGAAAGCCGTTGACATGCGTGCCACCCTGGGGCGTGGGAATCAGGTTGACGTAACTTTCGAGCAGCGCCTCGCCGCCCTCCGGCAGCCACTGAATGGCCCAGTCCACGCCGTGCTCGTCGTCGCTGAAGTGGCCGACGAACGGCTCTTTGGGCAGCACCTCGTAACCATCGGTGGCTTCGGCCAAGTAGTCGCGCAGGCCATCGGCGTAGGCCCACTCGGTTTTGGTGCCATCCGGCTCGACCAGGGTGACCGCGAGCCCTGGGCACAGCACCGCTTTGGCACGCAGCAGGTGTTTCAGTTTGGAGAGCGCGAGCTTCGGGCTGTCGAAGTAGCTCTCGTCCGGCCAGAAGCGTACCAGGGTGCCGGTGGCACGTTTGGCGGCCTTACCGACTTCGTGCAGCTCTTCGACTTTTTCGCCGTGCTCGAAGGCAATGGCGTGACGGGCGCCGTCGCGGGTGACTTCGACTTCCAAGCGTCGCGACAGCGCATTGACCACCGAGACGCCCACGCCGTGAAGGCCGCCCGAAAAGCGGTAGCTCGACGAAGAGAACTTACCGCCCGCGTGCAGCTTGGTGAGAATGAGCTCGACCCCCGATACGCCGTGCTCCGGGTGCAGGTCGATGGGCATGCCCCGACCGTTATCCTGCACCTCGATGGCGCCGTCACTCTGCAGCACCACGCTAATGCTCGACGCATGCCCGGCCAGCGCCTCGTCGACACTGTTGTCGATGACTTCTTGCGCGAGGTGATTGGGACGCGAGGTATCGGTATACATACCGGGACGCTTGCGCACCGGCTCGAGCCCTGAAAGGACCTCGATCGAACTCGCGCCGTACTGGGAGGCATCAAACTGGGTCATGTAACGTCGGTTCCTGAAAAAACGGACTGAACAAAAGCGCAGAAGCGGTCTGGCTGAGTGGCGTGCAAAGACGCCACCTCGAACACTTATCACAGAGGCTCAACACGATAGACCGCGCCTAAACGCACACAGGATAGCGGAAAAGCAAAAAGCTGTATATCCAGCCATATAGATCGAACGGCCTACGCCTGCTCTGCTGCCCACAATGCCTCGATGAGACCGCGGCTAGACGCATCCATACGAGCGATATCGCCCTCGCCATCGATGATGGCCTGGGTATCGGTGGCAATCTGCTTACCCAGCTCGACGCCCCACTGATCGAAGGGGTTGATGTCCCAAATGACGGCCTGAACGAAGACCTTGTGCTCGTAAAGTGCAATCAGCGCGCCCAACGTGGCGGGCGTCAACTGATCCAGCAGCACCGTGGTCGAGGGCTGATTGCCCCGGTATCGCTTGTGCTCGGGGCGCGGGCCATCCTCGTCCAACGCATCGTCACCCAGCATCAGCACGCGGGATTGGGCAAAGCAGTTGGCCAACGCCAGGCGATGCTGGGCCTTCAAGTGGCGGCGGGTATCCGGCTCCTCGACCTCGTCGTAACGCTTCAGGGGAGCAATGAAATCGCAGACCACCGGTTGGGTGCCCTGGTGCAGCAACTGATAAAAGGCGTGCTGGGCGTTCGGGCCGAGCTGCCCCCAGAGTACCGGGCAGGTGGAGTAGTTGACTGCTTGGCCCTGTCGGGTGACCGACTTACCGTTGGACTCCATCTCGAGCTGCTCTAGGTAAGCGGCAAAGTACTCCAACCGTCCGTCGTAGGGCAGAATCGAGTGGGCGCGAATATCCAGAAAGTTGACGTTCCAGATGCCCGCCAAGCCCAATAGCACCGGCAGGTTGTCGGCCAGCGGCGCATCGCGGAAGTGGCTATCCATAGCGTGGGCACCCGCCAACAGTTCTCGAAAATGCGCCATGCCTACCACCAGCGCGATCGGCAGCCCAATGGTACCCCACAGCGAGTAGCGCCCGCCGACCCACTCCCAAAACATCAGCTGATGGTCAGAGGCAATCCCCCACTCACTCATCTTTTCAGGGCTGGCCGATACACCGATGAAATGCTGGCGCACGATCAGCGCCTCGCTGATCGGTTTGGCATGAGGGCTCGCGTCCGGCAGGTCGGCGTGCTGGGTGAGTCGCCCGATCAACCAGTCGCGGGCCGTGTTCGCATTGGAGAGCGTATCGATGGTGGTGAACGACTTGGACGACAGCACGAACAGCGTGGTCTCCGGGTTGAAACGGCTGAGGTAATCCGCCAACTGAGAGCCGTCCATGGTCGAGGCAAAATGCACCTCGACCGGATGAATATCCCGGGGCCGATAGTCCGATAGCGCATGGGTCACCATGAGCGGCCCCAAATCCGAGCCGCCCACACCTAAGTTCACCACGTGACGAATCGGCTTGCCGGTGGCCCCACGCCACTGGCCAGCGTGCAGGCGCTGCACCAGACGCTCCATCTGCGCCAAGCTGTCATGCACGGCCTCGACGATATCCTCGCCTTCCACGTCCAGGCTCGCATCCGCAGGTAAGCGCAAGGCAGTATGCAGCGCCGGGCGGTTCTCACTGACGTTCACCCGTTTGCCGCTCAACAGCGCCTCGATGGCACCGGGGACGCCCGCTTCGTGCGCCAGCGCCAGCAGATGCTCCAGCGTATCGTCGTCCCAACGCTGCTTGGAAAGATCGAGGGTCAGCCCCGCTACCTGACGCGTAAAGTGCTGCCAGCGTCCAGGGTCGTCCCCAAACAGGTTTTTCAAGTGAACGTGTTTAAGCGCTTGCGCATGCTGCTGTAACGTTTGCCAAGCGGGAAGCGTATCGGGAGTTGCTGTTGCGAAAGCCATGTGCCCTCTCCTGTGGCGTCGTTCCGTGAGGCAGGAATCTGAATGGATCAGGCCTGTTCTGCGATAACAAGGGCGCGTAAACTACGCAGCCTCATTAACCATCCTGGCTTGCCCATGAGTGATGCATCTTACCGCGACGCTATCTTTTCAACACCCCTAGACAAGGTGGCTAGGTTCTCCTTTGATGAGCAGGTCGTCGCGTGCTTCCCTGATATGATCCGCCGCTCGGTGCCCGGCTATGGCCAAATCCTGGGTATGCTGAGCCTGATTGCCAAACGCCATCTGCGCCACGGCGCCCACGTATACGATCTGGGCTGCTCGCTGGGCGCCTCCGGCCTTGCCCTGGCAGGCGCCCTGCCCGCCGATGCGTTCCGCTATACCGGTATCGACCTTTCCCCGGCCATGGCCGCCCGCGCCAAGCAGACCTTTCTCGAGGAGTGCCCCGACCATGCGTTGCAGGTCGAAGAAGCCGATATTCGTACCTACGAGTATGCGCCGTCGGGGATGATCATTCTCAACTTTACGCTGCAATTCTTGCCCCCGGCCGACCGGGATGCGCTGCTCGAGCGCCTTTATGATGCACTGGAGCCCGGCGGCGTGCTGATTTTGTCGGAAAAGACCGTCGATGCCGACGAGCGCGACAATGCCTGGCGGGTCGAGCGCTACCACGACTTCAAGCGTGCCAACGGCTATAGCGATATGGAGATCAGCCAAAAGCGCACCGCGCTCGAGAACGTGCTGATTCCCGATACGCTCGATGCGCTGCACGAGCGCTTGTCGCTGGCGGGCTTCCCCCGCTCCATGACTTGGTTCCAGTACCTGAACTTCACCTCGCTGATCGCTTTCAAGGAGGGTTAAGGTGGCGCTACTCCCCGACGATCACCGCGCGCTGTATCAAGCGTTTCTGGACCAAGCCGCCCAGGATGCCTCGCTGACGCCTTGGCTGGCTAAACTCCCCGAGCAGCTCGCCAGCGGACTGGACCGCCAGCGCCACGGCGACCTCTCTGCCTGGGAAAAAGCCGTGGCCAAATTGCCGCCGCTGCCGGACGAGCGCCGTGTGGATTTGAACAGCGATACGCTGACAGTCGAACTCGAGCTCACCGACAGCCAGCAGCGCCAGTGCTTCAACCTGCTGCGCAAGCTGGCCCCATGGCGCAAAGGCCCGTTTAGCCTGGGGGGTATCGAGATCGACACCGAGTGGCGCTCGGATTGGAAATGGCAAAGGGTCTCCCCGCATCTGGCACCGCTTAAGTATCGCAAAGTGTTGGATGTCGGCGGCGGCAGCGGCTATCACGCTTGGCGGATGGCGGGTGCAGGTGCCGCTTTCGTGTTAGTGATCGACCCATCGCCGCGCTTTTACTGGCAGTTCCAGGCAGTGCGCCATTTCGTTGGCAACGCCGACGACGGCCGCACGCAGTTTCTGCCGGTGGGTATCGAAGACGTACCGGAGAACCTGGGTTTCTTCGATACGGTGTTCTCCATGGGCGTGCTTTACCACCGTCCATCGCCGCTCGAACACCTGCAGCAGCTAAAAGACGCTTTGGCCCCCGGCGGCGAGCTGGTACTGGAAACCCTGGTGGTGGAAGGCGACGAGCAGACCGTGTTCGTCCCCGGCGAGCGTTACGCCGCCATGCCTAACGTCTACTTTCTGCCCTCCTCCAAAGCGCTGTGCCACTGGCTTTCGCGCTGCGGCTATACCAATGTGCGGGTCGTTGACGAAGCAGTGACGACACTCGACGAGCAGCGCTCCACCGAGTGGATGACCTACCAGTCGCTGGCGGACTTTCTCGACCCCCATGATCGCAGCCGCACCGTCGAGGGCTATCCGTCGCCGCGCCGGGCGGTGATTCTGGCAAACAAGCCGACGTAGGCAATCTCAGCGTCGCCTAACGCCGGAGAATCACCAGCCAGCGGCCTAGGTTCATCACGCTGGCCAGTGACGCGGCCACGTAGGTAAAGGCGCAGGCGGTGAGAACGTGGCGGGCACCGGCCATATCGGCGGGAGGGACGTACTCTTTGAGCAGAGGCAGCGCACGATTGAAGCTGGCATCGAACTCCACCGGCAGCGTGACGAGATGCACCAGCGCCGCCGTGCCGAAGCTGATCACCGCCATGGCAATGACCATGGCCAGCCCACCGGGTAACCGCGTGAGTAGGAAGAGAAAAGGCGCGGCCATCATCAAAATGGCGCCCAGCTTTTCGGCTTTTTGCGCCAGCGTGACCAAGCGGCTGCGTGCCAGCAGCGGCGCGTAGCCTTCATGGTGCTGAATGGCATGACCCACTTCATGGGCGGCAACGGTCACCGCCGTGAGCGAGCGGCCATCGTAATGGTCGGGGGTCAAGCGCACGCAGCGCGATTCGGGGTCGTAATGGTCCCCCTGCTCGGTACGCTCGACTCGCACGCCCTCGACGCCCAAGCGGCGCAGCAGATGCTCGGCCAACTCCGCGCCGGTGCCCGGGTAGTCGTCACGCCCACGGGTATGGCGCTTCAACACCCACTTCGCCCACAGATTGGGCAAGACGAAAATGGCCAGTGCCAATACGACAAGAAGAATCAGCATCGCAACACCGCAGACCTGCCAGTTAGGAATACGCCAGCATCACCCTATCGATGGGTAATGAGAGGACCGTTCGAGTAGCGTTTCGTTATTCGAATAGGGTTTTCGATAATAGTTTTCGAGAATCGCTCATCGAGAATCGCTCTTCGAGATTAGTTTTTATCACGAATGGCGGGGAAACACAGCTTAGGCAGGCTCGTTGCGATGCGCTTCCACATCACGCTGAACGGCCTGCAAGCCACGCGCCGAAATATCGCCTTGGGCGTGGGCGTGTTCGGCAATCAAAATGCTATCTGCCGCCAGGACCAGCTCACACTCGGTATGGGCTAACTCATCGCGCAAGCGCTGAATGGCGGCCTCCCGCTGTGGATTGTTATCGACACGACGTATGTAGATCGATTTGATCCGATCCGGGTAGGCTTTGACGACCTCCGTATAGACTTCGGGGTCATGTTGACCGCTATCACCAATCAAGATGCAGGGCATGTCGTCGTATAACGCCAGCATACGATCGATGAGTTCTCGTTTGTGTGCTTCCGCTCGGCGGGGCCATGGTTTGCGCCAGGAGATGCCCCACTCGCGCAAAAACAGTATTGGCCCAATCGGAATCCGGTTCATTTGGAAAAAGGCTTCCAGCATCTCATAAATAGCCCAAGGACCCCGGGAGACGTATAGGATCGGGCGTTCACCCTTTTCGGTTTGGCCACGGTAAAGCGCTTGGTAGAGCGACGCCACACCGGGGAATGCCGTTCGGCGGTGCGGCTTACGCACGAACAACCGATAGAGCATTTTGAGCTTTTCCGCGACACCCGTGAACATCACCGTATCATCGATATCGCTAATCACTAGCAGATCCGCTTCAGGAGGTGGAACATAGACCTCGACACTGGTACGAACGGGTGGGTGTCCCTTGGCGCGCACCAAAATATCGGCGCGGTGCCAGGAAACGTCGACCGGCAAGGGCGTCTTGATAGGCAAGTGAGCATCAAAGTAGCCGTCGCGGTCGGTGGTCAAGCAGAGCTGGTTGTCGCCAATTCGTAGATCGACCTGGGCATTGGCGAGGCCACGACGAAAGACACGACGCGCCACATCGGCGGTATCGCGCAGCACGCCGCGTCTTGGAATGGCGCGACCGAGTGCCGCTTGGCGGAACACTCGGCCCATAACGAAAACTTCCTGCTGGGAGCCATAGCCACGATAGGGATGTACCATCACCCCACTGCGGCCGCTGTCCCGCTTCATCGGTTTTGCAATGACGTGGGCAAGCCTTTTGGCGAAGCTTGCCCACTGGTGGTACCACGCCATTAAGCGTGCTGACCTGAATGCCGCCCTTCCTGCAGCTCCTCCAGCAGTTTGGCGTTGAAGGCGTCCAGATCTTTAGGAGTACGGCTGGTCACGAGACCGCTATCGACCACTACCGGCTCGTCGACCCAGTTGACACCCGCATTGCGCAGGTCTTGGGCAACGCTGGGCACGGAGGTCATCTTGCGCCCGTCAACAACGCCTGCATTTATGAGAATCCAAGGCGCGTGACAAATGGCAGCAACAGGCTTGCCCGCTTGAAAGAACGCTTTGACGAAGCTCAGCGCGTCTTCATTCAAACGCAGCTCGTCAGGGTTGAACAGGCCGCCTGGGAGGACCAGCGCGTGATAGTCCGACTCGTGGGCATCGGCTAGCGCCTTATCGGCATCGTAAGTATCGCCCCAATCGGTTTCGGCCCAGGCGCGAATGCCCTTGCCTTCCGGGGACACGACATGCACCTCGACACCTTCTTTTTGAAGCGCCGCGCGAGGCACGCTCAGCTCGGACTCTTCGAAACCGTCGGTGGCGAGAATGGCCACGCGTTTACCGTTCAGTGCTTGATTCATCATGCTCTCCTTTTCGTGATGAGTGTGCGTTTACAACGCCTCTCCCAGTGTGGCGCATCTTATACAATCGTCAAGCGCAGATACCGAAATCGTCCAGCCGCTAGGCGCTTAAGCGTTGTACAACACGCGACCCAGCAGGCGCACATCGTAACCGCTCAGCGTACTGGCCCGCTGGGCAAAACGGGCCGTACGGGCAAACGCAAAGAGCGCCTGTACGGCAGGCTCGAAATAGCTGCGTCGATGCATCACTACATCGAACGACTCCTCTACGAGCGGGACGAACGCCAACTGCTGGCGCTGTGCCGCGGCCTTCATACCAAGGCCGACATCGGCATCGCCCTGAGCGATGGTCAGCGCCAAGTCGTCTTCGCTGAGCGCAGGGTGCGCCGCCCATCTCAAGGCTTCCGGCGGGATGCCCGCCTGCTCTAGCAAGCAGCTCAAGAGTTGCGCGGCCCCGGCACCCGGCTGGCGATGGGCCAGCACGGCTTTGCGCTTGGCAATGTCGTCCACCGATTGAATGCCCAGCGGATTACCCGGAGCTAACAGCAGGCCCTGGCGTCGTGTGGCCCAGTGCAATACGATCAAATCGCGCACGCCCCCAAGGCCCAACGCGGCCGGTTCGTTATAGCGCCCGGTAGCTGCGTCCAGCAAATGAATTCCCGCCAGCATCGCCTTGCCCTCCAGCAAGCGGCGCACGCCGTCGCCACTGCCCTGACACAACGAGGCCAGATCGCTGCCACTTTCGCGCACGGCCCACTCCAACAGCGGGTCCTGGCTGCCCACCAACACGGGCGGCGGCGGCTGCCGCTGCGCTTGGTCGCCCTCCAAGTGGCTAAGCACCCACATATCGACATGCTGGCGGGGAAACAGCAACTTTCCCGTAGCACGGCTGCAGGGAATATGACCTTGTCGGACGAGGTCGTACACCTTGCGCTCTTTCAAACGCAAATAGTCTGCTACTTCAGCGGTGGTCAAATAGTCGTTCGGCATGGTTCATCCTGCATCCAACTGCGTATGACTGCATATATTTCAGCAACCAATGCATTACATCAAGTAAACGTACACTATGCAGCTTGACGAACATGCTGAATTTTTCTCTTTATTCCGCGGCAATCGCACTGGCGTGTGCGCAACCCGGTGCTATTGAATCAGGTCCTTATGGCAGCTAGTGATAATCCTTTCTACACGGCGCTCACGCTGATTCTGGGCATGGACTCGAACTTGATCGACATCGTGGCGCTTTCGCTGCAGGTGTCGCTGAGCGCCGTGCTGATCGCCAGCGCTTTGGCGCTGCCGGTGGGTGCCGCGCTGGCGTTGTGGCGCTTCCCTGGTCGCAACGGCATGATCGTGGTGCTCAACGCGCTGATGGGGTTACCGCCGGTCGTGGCGGGTCTATGCGTCTATTTGATGCTCTCCAGAGCGGGGCCGCTGGGATCGCTTGGCCTGCTGTTCACACCCAGCGCCATGGTGGTTGCCCAAGTCATCCTGGTCTTTCCCATTATCGCTGCGCTGACACGCCAACAAGTGGAAGCCTTGCACCACGAGTATGACGAACAGCTTCGCTCACTCGGGCTAACGCCGCTACGCATGATGCCCACCCTGCTGTGGGATGCACGCTTTGGCCTGCTGACGGTCGTTTTGGCTGGCTTCGGCCGTGCCAGTGCCGAAGTGGGTGCGGTGATGATCGTCGGTGGCAATATCGATGGGGTGACGCGCGTGATGACCACCAGCATCGTGCTGGAAACCAGCAAGGGCGATCTGCCGTTGGCACTCGGCCTGGGCATCATCCTGCTGGCGCTGGTCACGTTGATCAATGCGCTGGCCCATGCGGTCAGTGAAGCGGCCAAGAGGCGATTAGGATGAACGCACCGCTCACTTCCTCCTCTCTCACCCCACTGGCCGATGTGCCAGCCCTACACTTTCAGCAGGCGAGCTTTACCCACCGCGGCCACGCATTGTTGGTGCCGACCACGCTCACGCTGTCTGGCTGTCAGCGCACGCTCATCATGGGGCCCAACGGAGCGGGTAAAAGCCTATTCATGCGCTTGGCCCACGGGCTGCTCAGCCCAAGTAGCGGCCAAGTCCGTTGGGAGGGCAAGCCGCCGGTGCAGGCCATGGTGTTCCAGCGGCCGGTTCTGCTACGCCGCTCGGTGATCGATAACTTGCGCTATGCGCTGGCCGTCAAAGACGTGCCACGCCCAAAACGCCAAGCGCTCGCCCTACAAGCGTTGGAAAAATTTGGCCTTGCCGCACTGGCCAAGCGCCCTGCCCGGGTGCTGTCGGGCGGCGAACAGCAGCGTCTAACCCTGGCCCGCGCTTGGCTGCTGAACCCCGCCGTGCTGTTTTTGGATGAACCGACCTCGGCCCTCGACCCTGCCGCCATCAAAGCCGTCGAGGACGCGGTCAACGAATTTCACCAGAGCGGCACGCGCATCGTGATGACGACCCACGACTTGCACCAGGCGAAGCGGCTCGCCGATGACGTGCTGTTCATGTATGGCGGACAGGTATTGGAACACACCCCCGCCGAGCGTTTTTTCGACGCCCCGACCTCTTCCCAGGCCAGGGCGTTCATCCGGGGCGAGCTGGTTTGGTAAGCCCCACCCAGCGTTGAACAAGACCCAAAGGAGCAGACCGTGAACAAAACCACCACGCTAATCACCGCCAGCGTATGCACGACCGCCTTGGCCTGGAGCGCTTCGCTACTCGCGGATGACGATTTCATTACGCTCGCCTCTACGACCTCGACCGAAAACTCAGGACTGTTCGACGCCATCATTCCCACCTTCACCGAGGCCACCAGCATCGGTGTGCGCGTGGTGGCCGTCGGCACCGGACAGGCGTTCGAAATCGGCCGCCGTGGTGATGCCGACAGCCTTCTGGTACATGATACGGCAGGCGAGGAGCAGTTCGTGGCGGAAGGTTACGCTACGGAGCGTTTGGACGTGATGTACAACGACTTCGTGATCGTAGGGCCCAGCGACGACCCGGCGGGCATCAGTGACAGCGAGAGCGTCGCCGACGCCTTTGCACGTATCGCCGAGAGCGAATCACCGTTTGCCTCACGCGGCGATGATAGCGGTACGAACCGCGCCGAGCTGCGTTTGTGGGAAGATGCGGGCGTGACGCCCCAAGGCGAGTGGTACCGGGAGCTCGGCAGCGGTATGGGCCCGACATTGAACACCGCTGCGGGTATGGACGCTTACACCTTTACCGACCGTGCCACCTGGGTCGCGTTCGATAATCCGCAAAACCTCACGCTGCTCTTCGAAGGCGACGAGGCGCTGTTCAATCAGTACGGCAGTCTACTGCTCTCGGAGGAGCGTCATCCGCACCTGAAGCACGATTTAGCCGCCCAGTGGCATCAATGGCTGGTCTCTGAGGAAGGCCAGCAGGCGATTGCCGACTTTGAAGTAGACGGCCAACAGTTGTTTTTCCCCAACGCTGAGTAAGC
Organism: Vreelandella piezotolerans; assembly: GCF_012427705.1. Lineage (NCBI taxonomy): Bacteria > Pseudomonadati > Pseudomonadota > Gammaproteobacteria > Oceanospirillales > Halomonadaceae > Vreelandella > Vreelandella piezotolerans. The sequence goes on from NZ_CP048602.1 coordinate 2,429,614, forward strand.
CTATCGACAAAGCGCCAGCCCGCATTGAACGGGCTGGCGCAGGAATCACCCTCGGTTCAACTGGCGATCCACATCTTTTCGACCGAGCGAGTCGCTACTTCTCCCGGCACGTCGACATACCCCCGCACGTTGGCGCGATTGGCCGAAATCGAATCCATATACAGCGGTGCCACGGTGCTACCCTCCTGCTGATAGAGCACCTGAATGTCGTGGTACATCTGACGCCGCGTGGCCTCGTCCTGCTCGCCGCGCGCCGCGATGATCAATTGATCGAGCTGCTCATTGGCCCAGCGCGCTTCGTTCCACGGCGCGTTGGATAAATTGACCATGGAGAGATAGGCATCCGCCGTAGGGCGGCTCGACCAACCGGACGCGCAGAATTCGTGCTGACGCCACACTTCCGACCAATAGCCATCGGCGGGTACGCGATTGACCTCCAGCGGGATGCCTGCGCGCTGGGCCGACTGCTGATACAACTCCGCTGCCGACACCGCCCCTTCGAAGGTCGCGCCATCCGCAGTGCTCAACCGAATGGGCCTGTCCATACCCGATTGGCGCCAATGGTGAAGCGCTTTGTCAGGATCGAAGGCGTGGCTGGGCAGGTCGGTGGTGAAATAGCGGTTGCTGGGGAACAGCGGCGTATCGTTACCTACTTGGCCATAGCCTTGCACCAGCAGATTCAACAGCTGCTCTCGGTCGAGGGCGTATTTCATGGCCAAACGAACGTCTTTGTTATCGAAGGGCGCACGATCAGCCAAGCCAGGAAACGTCACTTGGAAGCTGCCCGAATTACGGTTGATGGTGAGCGATGACGCGCCCTCCAAACGGCTGACGATGCTCGGCGTCACGCGGTTGACGAAGTGCACCGACCCACTCATCAGCGCCGCCACCCGGGCGGTGGCATCGTTGAAGGCGCGGGTTTCGACGCTATCGACGAAGGCACGATCCGACTTCCAGTAGTTGTCGTTGCGCTTGACCAGGGTACGCACACCCGGCTCGAAGCTTTCCAGCACGAACGGCCCGGTGCCGATACCCTCATCGAAATTGGCACCTGCCGGCGTGATGGCAAAGTTTACCTCTCCCAGCAAATACGGCAGATCCATATTGGGGGCAGAGAGCGTCATGACCACGTCGTGGCTGCCACGGGCGGCCAGCTCGGTGATCTGCTCCATGTAGCCCTTCACCGCCGAGGGCGAGTCCTCGGCTCGGTGATGGTTCAGCGAGTAAACCACGTCCTCGGCGGTGAGGGTCTTGCCGTTGTGGAACGTCACCCCTTGCCGCAAGGTAAACACCCAGTGCGTCGCATCCGTCGTCTCCCAAGACTCGGCCAAACCGGGCGCCAGAGACCCGTCATCGTGAAGTTCGGTCAGGGTGTTAAACAGCTGGCGCCCCACATGGTACATGTACTGCTCGAAGTAGTAGGCCGGGTCCAGGCGGTCGCTGCTGGAGGCATTGTCGATCGCCAAAATGAGATGCCCGCCGCGTTGCGGAGTGGCCTCCGTTTGCGCGCTCGCCCAGCGCGGCAGCAGTAGCCCGCCCAAAGCGCTGGCAGACACCGACAGCGCGGCGGAGCGCTGCAGAAACTGGCGCCGGGTCACGCCTGCCAAGTGCCCCTCGGCGGGCACGTCCGTTCCTTTCTTCATGGGGGAGTCGTCCTATGCAATCAATTACGACCAGCGGTCAGTCACGCACCGCCTCGGCCAACTTGGCAATATGCTCGGGGCCAATGCCACAGCAGCCGCCGATCATGCTGGCCCCCGCCGCCTGCCAGCGCTTGGCGAAGTCGGCGTAGGCGTCTGGCCCCAGGTCATCGCGCATATCGCTCACACCGGCGTTGGCGGCGATGCGGTTGCTCTGCGGCACGAAGCTATTGGCGTACACCCCCAAACGCAGCGTGGCCCCTTTGGCGTCCACGGCCGCCTGCGCCTGGCGTAGCGCCTCTTCCATCAACTCGGCTTGGCTACAGTTGAACAGCAGCGCCTCGCCACCCGCCTCGAGCACCGCATTTACTGCCGCCTCCACCCCCTCGCCGGAGCGCAGCGCGCAGGGCAGTTCGCCGTTTTCGTCGGCGTCTTGCAAGGTGAACGAGAACCAACGCGGACGAGGATCGTTCCCCAGCGCAGTGGCCACCGCTCGAGCCTCCTGCGTGGCGCCCAGCGTCTCTGCCAGCCACACGTCCACGTAAGGGGCCTGCCCTTCGATCAGCGTTGCCAACAGCTCGGGCGCGCGCTGGGCATCGAAGAGCGCCGGCTGATAGGAGCCGAACAGCGGCGGCAGCGATCCGGCGACGGTCACCGCCTCCCCCGCCACGCTGTCACGCGCCAACTTTCCCGCCAGCGTCGCCAGCGCCAGGCCGCGCTCGGCAAAACACGCCTCGCCAATATGAAACGGCACGACGGCATAGGCATTGGTGGTAATCACCTCGGCGCCCGCTTGGATGAAAGCGCGATGCGCTTGGGTCACACACTCGGGGGCTTCCATGAGCGCCAGCGCCGACCACTCCGGCTGGCGAAACGGCGCTCCCAGCCGCTTTAACTCACGCCCTAAACCACCGTCCAATAGGGTTAACATCGACTCTCGCTCCTTGGTGTCTCGATTCAGCTTTACCTAAAAGTTGACGCCGCAGAGCGGCGTCAACAAGGGTTCAATGGGGGCAGTGTTAGCGTCCCAGCAGTGACCCAATATCTTTGGCTTCCCAATGCGGGAAATGTTTACGCACCAGGGCGTTCAGATCGCGCTCGAAGGCCGCCCAGTCGGTGGTCACCGCCTGCTCGCGAGCGTTCACCACGCCGCGAATCATACCCGCGCCCACGGTCACGTTGGTCAGCCGGTCGATCACGATGAAGCTGCCGGTGCCTGGGCTGGTGCGATAGTCGTCGACGGGGATAGCGGCGGTCAACTCCACCTCACAGCGGGCAATGGCGTTGAGGCTCAACGCATCGGTGGCATGCTTCTCCAGCGTGTTGACGTCTATCTGGTACTCGATGGCGCTGACCTGCCCCGCCAAATCCCGGGTGGCCAGCTTGATGTCGTAGAGCTTGCCGGGCGTGAGGGCATCTTCGTGCATCCACACGATATCGGCGCTGAAGACGTTCGACAGCGGAATCTCGGCATCGGCGCTGACGATCCAATCGCCGCGGGAAATGTCGATCTCGTCTTCCAGGGTGACGGTCACCGCCTGGCCGGGATAGGCCGCATCCAAGTCGCCGTCGAAGGTCACCACGCGCGCCACACGGGACGTTTTACCGGACGGCAGCGCCTTGACCGCCTGGCCTGGGCGCAACACTCCTGCCGAGAGCGTGCCGCAGTAACCCCGAAAGTCCAGGTTCGGGCGATTGACGTACTGAACAGGCAGACGCAAGTCGGTGAGGTTCTGGTCGCGGGTGATCTCGACGTTTTCCAGCAGTTCGATCAGCGTTTTGCCCTCGTAGCGCTGGCCATCCTCGAAGTACCAGGGCGTTTGCTCGCTGCGGTTGACGACGTTGTCGCCATTGAGCGCCGACATTGGCACGAAGCGGATGTCCGGCGCCTGCAGGTTGGTGGCGAATTCGCGGTACTCGTCGACGATCTCGTTGAAGCGCGCTTCCGAGAAGCCCACTAAGTCCATCTTATTGACCGCAATGACCAAGTGCTGAATACCCAGCAGGTCGGCAATGAAGCTGTGGCGACGTGTCTGGGTCTGCACACCGTAACGTGCGTCGATCAAAATGATCGCCAAACTGGCCGTCGAGGCGCCCGTGGCCATGTTGCGGGTGTACTGCTCATGTCCTGGCGTGTCGGCAATGATGAACTTGCGCTTGTCCGTGGAGAAGAAACGATAGGCCACATCGATGGTGATGCCCTGCTCGCGCTCGGACTGCAAGCCATCCACAAGCAGTGCCAGATCCACCGTATCGCCGGTGGTGCCGCTGGTTTTAGAGGCCTGGGTGATGGCTGCCAATTGATCCTCGAAGATCATCTTGGAGTCATGGAGCATCCGGCCGATGAGGGTAGATTTACCGTCATCGACGCTGCCGCAGGTAATGAAGCGCAGCAGGTCTTTGTTTTCGTGCTCGTGCAGATATTGCTCGATGTTATCGGCAATTAACGTCGATTGGTGTGCCATTAGAAGTACCCCTCACGCTTTTTCTTCTCCATGGAACCGGCCTGGTCGTGGTCGATGGCACGGCCGCTGCGCTCGCTGGTTTTGGTCAACAGCATCTCCTGGATGATTTCCGGCAGCGTGGCGGCCTTGGACTCCACCGCGCCGGTGAGCGGGTAGCAGCCCAGGGTTCGGAAACGCACCCACTTCTCTTCAGGCACTTCGCCAGGCGCTAACGGCAGACGGTCATCGTCCACCATGATCTGCATGCCGTCGCGCTCGACCACCGGGCGTTTGGCGGCGTAATACAGCGGCACGATCGGAATCGACTCGAGGTAGATGTACTGCCAGATATCCAGCTCGGTCCAGTTGGAGAGCGGAAAGACACGAATCGACTCGCCTTTATTGACCTTGGCGTTGTAGACGTTCCACAGTTCGGGGCGCTGGCTCTTCGGGTCCCAGCGATGGTACTTGTCACGGAAGGAGTAAACGCGCTCTTTAGCGCGCGATGCTTCCTCGTCGCGGCGCGCACCGCCAAACGCGGCATCGAAACCATGTTGGGTCAAGGCCTGCTTGAGCGCCTGGGTTTTCATGATGTCGGTGTACTTGGCACTACCGTGATCGAAGGGGTTGATATTGGCCGCCCGCCCCTCCTCGTTGGTGTGCACGATCAGCTCCATGCCAGCTTCTTCCGCCATACGGTTGCGGAACGCGATCATTTCGCGGAATTTCCAGGTGGTGTCGATGTGCATTAGCGGGAACGGCGGCGTGCCGGGATAGAAGGCTTTGCGCGCCAGGTGCAGCATCACCGAGGAGTCTTTACCGATGGAGTACATCATCACCGGATTGCTGAACTCCGCCGCCACTTCTCGAATGATATGGATCGACTCGGCTTCGAGCTGCTTCAAGTGGGTCAGTCGGGCAGCATCTGGTGCGCTTGGCACCTGTTGCGACGCCGCCGACGGCGCAGAAAACTGGTTCATTACCTACTCCCTCACAAAACGGTGCTTGCGTTTATTAGACGGCTTTTCAAGGAAGCCTTTGCAAACAGGTACACTGCCCAGCGCGTACGAAACGCAAAGCGGGCATTTGTGGGTAGGGTAACGCCAGGTCAATAATAACCCAAAAGAATTAATAACTATCTTTTTAGAACCATAATGCCTAACAGACGCTAGACGGCGACGCGCTCCACCCAGGTCTGCCACTCATGGCCGTGAATATCGACGATACGATAGCCAGGGCGCGACGCTTCATCGATGGCAAACGCCTCTGCGCCCGGCAGAAACTGGTCTGACATGGCCGGGCAGCCGTAGACCCCGATATCACTGCCTGCCACTGGATGAAACTGCGCATAGGCTTGATGGGCATGGCCAAACAGAATCATCTTGACCTGCGGGTAAGCACTCAACAGCTGCCAAAACGCCTCGCGGTCTTGCAGGCCGATGGCATCCATCCAGGCAGCCCCCACATCCACCGGCGGGTGGTGCATGGCAATTATTGTAGGGCGATCGTCTTGCTCGAGCCGCCCTGCCAGCGCGCTCAGGGTATCGCTCCCTAACTCGCCGTGGGGCTTGCCGACGACCTGGGTATCGAGCAACAGCAAGCGCCACTGATCCAAATCCACTTCGTCGAGCAGCGGCTGCTCGGCACTCATCAGCTCTAGCTGATCATGGTTACCCGGTATCCAAAACCACGGACAGGGCATCGCACTCAGCGCTTCTCGGGCGTGGGCATAGGACGCGGCAGTTTCGTCTTGGCTGACATCCCCTGTGAACACGACGACGTCGGGTCGCTCGGCAGCAACGGCTTCCAGTACGCGCTGGAACTGCTGCCACGGAATACCCGCGCGGGAGCGCGCCCGTTTATCTGCATGTAAGTGTGAATCGGTGATTTGGATAAGCCGCATTCACCTGGCTCCCTTGACCTGAATCGTATACGACGTGAATTAACGTAGTTCGGGTATGTCCACAGCATGCCCATGGGCAAGGCCGTGGGCCAACCATTCGCCTAGGAAGCAATTGAGCTGAAGCTTCTCGTCCGGCTGGTGCATACGGGCGTTGGGATAGCGGTAGCGGCCGCTGAAGTGGCGTTCGCGCTGAAAATCGATGACCTCCGCCATACGCACATCATGATAGAGATGTACCCGCATGCGCGGCCCTTCGATGACGCTATCCAGTGGCCCGCTCTGGGTCACTTCCACCAGCGTGGTATAGGGCGCTTGCTGAAGAATGGTGAGATGCAGATCGCCAAAGTGCTGGTGGTCGCCACGCAGGGCGATATCACGGCGCTGACCGCTCTCCATATCCCCCACCAGACGCAACAGGCGCAAATAGTTCGCGCTGCATTCGCCCTGCAGGGTTTTTAAATCGGTAACGTAGGCGGCTCTTGCCATGATGACTCCTTACTGGGTTCGCTTGGCGTCCGTCGTCGAGAGGGCGGCGCGTTGCGAGGCGGCACGCAGCGATGCCCGCTGCCCCGCCAGCCAATGCAGCCCAATCAACGACATGGCGTTGTCGAGTCTTCCCTGCTCTAAGAGTTCCCAAGCACGAGTAAACGTGACGATATGCACGCGGATGTCTTCGTGCTCATCGTCCACGCCATACACACCGCCTAGCCCTTGGGTATCCACTAGGCCGCAAAACAGCGTCACACGCTCGTTGCAGGCGCCGGGGCTAGGGTAGTAGGTGTGCAATTTGGTCAGTTGCCCTACTTGGCAGCCGGCCTCTTCCACCGCTTCGCGTCGAGCAACGTCCTCCAGGGATTCCTCTTTATCCACGAGACCCGCGACGAATTCTAATTTCCACGGAGAGGCGGGGTCATCGATCGCCCCGGCGCGAAACTGCTCGACTAGCACCAGCGCGTCACGGTGTGGATCGTACAAAAGCACACCGACCGCATCGTGGCGGTGATGCACTTCGCGGCGCATGGCTTTGCTCCAGCCACCCTCGAACAAGCGATGGCGCAGCTCCAGCGCTTCCAGGCGAAAGAAACCTTGATAGAGGGTATCGCGTTGGATGAGCTCGACATCCTCACGACCAAGCGTAGGGCCCATACGGCACTCCCGGTGTTCACAATCGTCCTATTATCAATGCTGCTCACCGGGAATGCCAATGCGGTGATTAACCGCGCGTAGGGTTCAGGGGAAAAGGTACATCATTTCATAGCTGACCAAGCAACGCCTCGGCCTCACGGCGCAGCGCCTCATCGGACACCTGGCGATTCTCTCGGGCCGTGCCGTTCACCGCGCGCTGGGCATGCTCGCGCGCCGCTGGGGTGTTGCCCTCTTCTTTTAAAAACGCCGCGTAGTAGTAGTTGACATCGATGCCGTCCGGGCGCAGCTCCAGCGCGCGCTGGAACATGCGCTCGGCAGTATCGCTGTTACCAAATCCCAGCGGGCGGCCTGGGGCTCGGTCATATAAAGCACCCAGCGTGACATAGGCCGAGCCGTTGCCTCCCGTGGGGTCGATCTCGATGGCGCGCTCCAACACGTCGCGGGCGTCACCGGCCGTCCCCAGCGCGCCCAATCCACCGCGTTCACGCGCGTAGGAGGCCAGCACAATACCCTGCCAAATCAGCACCTCGGCCTCATTGGGATACTGGTTGGCGAGCTGCTCGGCTTCGCTGGCGAGCGCTTTCAGCGTGTCTTCCCGCTGATTCGCGGGCATTTGCGTCACCGTGTGCTCCCAACGGTTCTTGAGTGAAAAGACCTCCCCCTCGAACGCCGATGCACTCAAGGGGGCCAGCGCCAGCGTGCTGCCCAGGGCGGCGGCGATCAACAAGCGGGAAAAGGGAATAGCGCGCATGGAAACCTCCAGGTTTGTTGTTGTAGCGGCTTTTTCATCGGGGCCTTCAGGCCCAACGATAGCTTACCTAGACAATGTAACGAACGTTTGAATGATTCGCCAGACATTCACGACGTTGTTATAAAACACCCCCTCGACGTAAGCTTATGGCTACCCGCAGAAGCGCCCGTTTGGGCGTACAAGGAGACGATGGACGTATGAAAGGTCGCAACATGACCCGCTGGCGGGATCCGGCGAAAGACCCACGCCAAGCGCCCAAAAGCAATTTGATCACCGCCGAAGGGGCCGCCCGACTGCGCGGCATTCTCGATCACCTTTCACGGGTAAAGCGCCCGGCGCTATCCGCCAAAGTGGGCGAAGCCGCCGCGCTGGGTGACCGCAGCGAAAATGCGGATTACACCTATAACAAGAAGGAACTCAACCGAGTCATTGCGCGCATCCGCTATCTCACCAAGCGGCTCGACGAGTTGCAGGTAGTGGACCGACTGCCCGCCAATACCGACAAGGTCTTTTTTGGGGCCTACGTGAGTCTGGAGGACGACGAGGGAGCAACACTTCAGATTCGCATCGTCGGCCACGACGAGCTCGATACGCAAAAGCGCTGGATCAGCATCGACGCGCCCATGGCAAAGGCACTGTTGGGCAAAGAGGTCGATGACGACGTCACGGTGCTGACTCCCAACGGCGAAACGTTCTATACCGTGACGGCCATTCACTACGATACGCCAAGCGGCCCATGAGCTCGACGCCAAAGAACAACAGCCAAAGACGACTAGTTGACGGCGCGATACACCCGGAAACGCCGGTTGTCCGACAGCGTCTCGAACTCGCCCAGCGCGCGCTGTAATCGCTCCGGATAGGGCAGAAACGCATTGGCCACCAGCCACAACTGCCCTTTTGCCTGGAGGTGCTCTACCGCTTGATCGATCAAGCGCGAGCTGGGGCCATAGCTGATGTCTCGCTCCTGGTGAAACGGCGGGTTACTCACGATGACATCGAATCGCTCGCCGTCCAACGCCGAGTAAACGTCGCTCTCCAGCACCCTGCCCTCCAGCGCGTTCTCACGCAGCGTTCGTCGGCAGGCTTCGGCGGCGAAGGCGCTGACGTCGACAGCCGTGACCGCATGCCCGCGTTTGGCGAGCCACGCGCTGATGATGCCGTCGCCACAGCCCATATCAAGCACTTTTAGCGGTTTTTTCGGCAGCGCTTTCTCCAGGGCCTGCAGCAGAAGCTGCGTTCCCTCGTCGACTTTGCCGTGACCAAACACGCCTGGGTGGCTGACCAAACGCATATCCAGGGCGTCAAAGGTTTGCCAGGCGCTCTCAGGCGCTGCCATGTTCACCGTGCGGGTGGCAAAGAGCGTGCAGCGGCGGGCGTTATCGAGCTTGTCGCACGCCATGCCCAGCTCATCCAGTATCTTAGGCACGCGTTTGATGCCCCCTTGATGCTCGCCCACGATATCGACCGGCGTATCGTCAGGCAGCACGTGGCAGAGCCACGCCAGCCACCATTTGCCTAGCTGATGGGCTTTGGGCCAAAACAGCACCACCTGACCGTCGGGTAGGCAGTCGAACGGCGCGAAAGGACTCATGGCTTGACGCGCACTGGTCTGCCACTGCTCCCGCAGGGCAACATTGTCACTCACCATCGCGGCGGAGAGGTTTAACAGCCACGTATCGTCTGGAGGCGAGACAGGCCATAGCCGAGCGGCCTGCCCGTAGTAACGTTCCAGCAGCTGGCAAGTAGGCAGTTGAGCACTCATACATCAGCCTCGGGTTTGGTAACGGTATAAAGCAAATAGCGGCCTAAACGCCAATGGGGGTCTTGCTGGCAATACTGCTTTTCAAGCGCCAGCAACGCTGCTTGATCGCTTGTCTTCTCAGGCGCCTGACGCACGTAATCCTGAAAAATACGGATACCCGCGACACTCTCGATACGTAAGCCGTTCTGACTCACCCACTGGCCAATCTCGTCATGGGTAACGGGGGTAATCGGCGTTAAGCGCTGGCGCTTGCCTTTACCTTCCAACTGATCGCTCAAGGCTTTTTGATAGTTGCCCTTCACCACGTTGGAAAAGCGCAGCGCGTCGCGGTTGAACACCATCAGACTCAGTTGACCACCGGGAGCAAGCAGCGTTGCGAGGGTTTTCAGCGCTTGCTCGGGATTGCCTAACCACTCCAGCACCGCGTGACAGGCGATCAGCGGCCAAGGACCAGGTGCTTGGCTGGGCAGCGCCTGTAGAGGAGCCTCCACATAGCAAAGCTGCCCCGGTGGCCACGCCACAGCGGCCTCTTGCTCAGCGTGCCACGCCTTGGCGTGGGACAGCATATCGTGGGAAGGCTCCGCCATGGTGACCGTGTGACCACGTGCGGCAAACCAGCCGGAGAGCTGCCCCAACCCACCGCCAACATCCAGCACGGGCTGGGCCGTCAAGCGCAGCATTTGCGGCAGCAGATAGTCCAACATCGCGAGGCGCAGCTCGCCCCGGGGTGCTTGGTAGAGCGAGCGAGAGAACTTATCTGCCAAGCCATCAAAGTAGCGGTCGCCAGCGTCGGTTAATTCGTAGGTCGGGTGCATGCCTCTAGCCACCACAGTTTAAAGGGGCGCTAGTTTACCCGTTATCGTCAGGAAAATCGCACCCCAGGCAGCATGGTTGAGCAGTCCAAGGCGCGATGGTCACAGCTAGGACTAGAACTGCTCCCACTCACCCGCTGACGACTGCTTGGAGGGCAGCACTTTGGCGGCGGACTGATGGAGCCCAAGCGGCTGCGAGCGGCGTAGCGCTGGCAAAGGCTGCGCGCCTTGTGAGGTTCTGAAGGCGTTGACGCTGTTGGTCAGAGCGGCGGCTTCCCCACTGAGGGTATCTGCCACCCGCCGGTAGCTCTCCATATCCGAGGCGCTGGCTTGGGTCGTGCTGTCGATCTCGGCAATGGCTAGTCCTACTTGGGCAACGCCGTCGCTCTGCTCGCTGGCCGCTCGGCTAATCTCTGCCATCAGGTCGTTGACCCGCTGACTGGCATGTCGGATACGTTGGGTCGCCGCTTGCGTTTCTCGCGTATGAGACGCGCTTTCCAGCACGCTTTGATTGGTGTCCACGATCATGCGCTGCACTTCTTTGGCCGCTTCAGCGGTCTGATTGGAGAGCTTTCGCACCTCTTGGGCCACTACCGCAAAGCCACGTCCGTGTTCGCCAGCACGCGCCGCTTCCACCGACGCATTGAGAGCCAGAATATTGGTTTGAAACGCGATGGCATCGATGGCTTGCACCATGTGTTTCATCCGTTCGGACTGCTTGGTCAACGCGTCCATGGCCTGAGCCAACTCGTCTGTCAGGCGCGACGCGTTGCCCACTTCGGCGAGGTTGGTATCGGCCGCCTTGCTCGCAAGCTGCGCATTCGAGGCGCTTTGACGCACGGTGCTGGAAATCTCCTCCATGCTGGCAGCCGTCTCTTGTACCGCGGAGGCTTGCTGTTCCAGGCGATCCGCCATGTTGGCGTTATTGCTTAGAATTTGGCTCACCACCGGGCCAATGGTGTCCATATTGCGCTGAATATCACTGGCGGTAGAGAGCAGCGAGCGGCGCATGAGCTGAAGTGCCTCAAGCGTTTGACGAAGCGATTGGCGGCGAGTGGAAGGAATCACCGTGTTCAAGTTGCCCGCTGCCAGCTGCAGCGCAATGTCTTTCAGCGATGCGACCGAACGACTCAAGGAGCCTAGCAGCAACGCGTTCACCGACCAGATCGCACTTGCCAGCACTAGGGCAAGCACAGCCAAAGACCAGCTCTCGAGAGAAAAGCGTTGCGTGATCCACAAGCCACCCCCCAGTAGCACTACGCTCGCCAAAGACGACAGAACGACGCGCGCCTTCACTCCCTCCCACTGAAACGATGGCAACTTGCCGCGCAACCCTTTGCGCTTGAGTTTGCCGCGCTTTAAATAGTAGGGGCAGTTGTTTTCACGCATTTGACGATACAGGTGATCGAAATAGCGCGCCTTCTCTTCACCCGCATAAGAGCGAAGCGACGCGTAGCCTTGTAGCTCGCCTTTATCGACGACGGGCACGACATTGGCGTGCACCCAGTAGTGGTCGCCGTTTTTACGGCGATTTTTGACGTATCCTTGCCAAGAGAGCCCTTCTCTCAGGGTTGCCCACATATCCCGGTACACCTCGGGCGGCATATCCGGATGCCGAACGACATTGTGCGGTTCATTCATCAACTCTTCGATGGCGAAGCCGCTCACCTCGATAAAGCGCGGGTTGGCATACGTAATATAGCCGTTGATATCCGTGCGGGAGATTAAGAAGTCATCGGGTTCAATCGGATAATTCGTTTGTGATACATAGCCGTTATTACGCATTGCCACCCCCTTTGGGAGAATACTTTTTACACCTGCAAGCCCAGTAGGCGTACTATGGCTCAGACGCTAAAAAAAGTAACGGTAGTTACCTAGCATGTCACATTATTTGACATTCCCCCTTAGGCTCAACATAAGCTATACAATGCTTAAAAAAACCTTATTGAAAAATTAAACAATATTAAAAATTAGAGGCATTGCAGGTACGTTGTCTCATCGTCGGCTAGCTTTAACTCTCGACCCATAAGGGAATACCTCCCCTTCGTTGACTAGAGTGGCTACAGGAGCTGACGATGCATTTTGGAGCGTTCAAGGAAAAAATCGAGGCTTGTCATATCTGCGCCGCGTATTGTGACCAGTGCGCTACCCAGTGCCTTCAAGAGGATGAAGTACACAAAATGGCCGAGTGCATACGCATGGATATTCAGTGCGCTCAGATCTGTCGCTTGGCGGCGTCCTACATGGCCCAAAACAGCGAATACGCCAATGACATCTGCCAACTTTGCGCCGACATTTGCCAAAAGTGTGCCGACGAGTGTGCCAAACACGACGCTGATCACTGCCAAGCGTGTGCCCAAGCTTGCCAACAGTGTGCCAACGCCTGTGCGAGCATTGCCGCTTAATGTCCGCGCCTTTAACGACATTGTCTTTCAATGGCTCAGCCGTGCTGATAACAGCACGGCTGTTTCTACTGTGTTCGTTATATCATGCAGTAGTGAACGAAACATAAAAGTAGCCGCTTATTAGCCGCCCCTTTAATACTAAGATTTACATCAACGTGAGAAAAAAATCGTCACATAAAAGTTACGCACTATGCCTATGTATAGCGTTTTTTTTAACGCTTGTTGGCTGTCGCTATCCCCAAAATGTAGAACGCAAAATGAGCGATATCGAGGGCGGCACACTCTTCATCGGTATCACGGAAAACCCACCTTGGGTCATCGCTACCGCTGCGGGCCCCAAAGGGGTGGACATCGGCCTTCTATCCCAGTTTGCCAATAGCCTCGATGCGTCCATCGAGTGGCACTGGGGCAGTGAAAACGAGCTACTGAAAGCGCTCAACCACCACCAGCTCGATATTGTGGCCGGCGGCTTTACTCACAATACGCGTCTTACTCAGCTAGCCGCCACGACACGCCCGTACTTCACCTCACATCATGTCATTGGTATCGCGCCTCATCACCCTAACGCTCACGCAGCGGGCGACGCTGCCCTCGAGGGCCAAGACATCGCCGTGGCGCGTCTCAATAGCGTCACGCAGTCGATCCGTGCGCTGGGCGCGACCCCCGTGATCACCGAGCGCGTGCATGACGCGCCGGGCTGGGTAGCTGGCCCTCAATGGTGGTTAGAAGCCCATGGCTTTCGACCAACGGCTCATCGACTCACCAGCGAACACCATGTGATGGCGCTACCCAAAGGGGAAAACGCCCTCATGTTGGCGCTTCAACGCCATCTCAATGACCAATCCTCTCTTTATGAGCAGCTAAAACGCGTCGAGGCCGCTGAATGAAAATACGCAAGCCCTACCGTATGCCTGCTGACAAACAGCGCCAGCTCGATTATTTGGTGAGACTGGAGTGGTGGAACTTGGGGTTTCGGGTCTCAATCATTCTGGTGCTTGGGCTGGTGTTAGGCAGCAGCCAAGCCATGAAAGCGGCCTGGATAGAGGACATCCTATCGCTCATTCCTCCCGTGGCATTCTTGATCGCCATGCATTTTCGTAACCGCCCCCCTAACGATACCTTTCCCTACGGCTACCAGCGCGCCACGGTGATTGCGTTTTTATGCGCGGCCACGGCACTGAGCCTGATGGGGAGCTTGCTGTTACTGGATTCGATCATGAAACTGATCAGTCAGGAGCACCCCTCAGTAGGCGCTATCTCGCTCTTTGGGCATACGTTTTGGATGGGCTGGTTAATGATCGGTGCCCTCATCTACAGTGTGAGTCCTCCCATGGTGATTGGCCGCTTGCAGACCAAAGCCGCCATACAGGTGCATGAAAAAACCGTCTATGTCGATGGTAAGATGAGCAAAGCGGACTGGATGACCGGCTTGGCAGCGATCATCGGCATTTTGGGGATTGGTGCCGGTATCTGGTGGGCAGATGCGCTAGCGGCAGCGCTCATCGCCATCGATGTGACCAAGGACGGCGTGGTGAACCTGAAAGAGGCCGTGGGTGATTTATTGGATCGCCGCCCGCGATTTACGTCGAACACCCAACCCGAGCCGTTAGCCGAGTCGCTGGAAACGGCACTCAAACGATACGAGTGGGTCTTGGACGCTGCCGTTCGACTACGAGAAGAGGGACACGTGTTCAGCGGTGAAGCATTCATTGTCCCGCGCGATACGCATCGACTGGCCGAGCGCGTTGCCTCGGCAGAGGCCATGCTGAATCATTATGATTGGCGTATTTATGAAGTGGTGGTGAGTGTCACCCCATCCGATTCTTCGAACTAGGAAGCGAGCATGATAGGACATCACTGGCTCGGTATCGTTGGCATCCTTCTAATAACCCTTGCCAATTATGATGCCATCAAGACGACGCTGTCTGCCTCTCACTCTGGCCCTTTGACCAACCGCTCCATTAGCACGGTATGGACCCTGTTACTGGCATTGCATCAACGTCATCGCTGCCACCGCGTACTGTCTGCAGCAGGCCCTTGGCTGACCGTAGGTTTGATGACCGTTTGGCTGCTGCTTGCCCTAGTCGGATGGTGGCTACTGTTTTGCAGCACCGAAGACGCCGTGGTGAACGCCACGACCAAAGCCCCTGCCAACGATGTCGAGCGCCTGTACTATGCGGGCTATACATTGACCACTTTGGGCTACGGCGACTTCGTTCCGGGCAGCGACACTTGGCGGCTTGCACCACCGCTGGCAGCTGCCAACGGCTTTTTTCTCTTTACGCTCACCATTACGTATATGCTGAGCATCATGGCCAATGTCACCGAAAAACGCCATGTCGCGCTGTCCATCCATGCGCTGGGCAATAGCCCCTTACAAATTCTTCGCGCGACCCATGATAATGGGAAGTACACAAGCTTGGTACAGCAGCTACAACCACTCCAACAGGCCATTAGCCGGTTGGGGCAGCAGCATCTGGCGTATCCCATTTTGCACTATTATCACGACACTAACCGTCAAAAATCGCTACCGGTTGCTCTCGCGAAACTCTATCAAGCGCTGGTCATTGCACAAATTGCTTGCCCCGATATCGACCACGCGACGCGGCAACAGCTTAAAACGGGCATCGTCACGCTTGAAAACTTTCTCGCGACGTTAGACAGCGCGTTCATCGACCCTACCCCTACCCTCCCAGAGCTACCTTCGCTAGCAGAGTACCAACGATTGCCTGGCATCACCGCCGCTCACCAAGAGATACATCTACAGCTTGCCACCCGCCAACAGCGGTTACTGGCTGCCTACGTGCATAAAGATGGCTGGGCATGGCCAAACGTCTGGCAAAACGAGTCATCATAGCCGCTAGCTACTGCTCGCTGGACGACACGGCCCCTTCCCATACTTCACAACGGTCGCGGCCGTTATTCTTGGCTTTGTACAACGCTGTGTCGGCTAAGCGCAGTAGCCTTTTAGGGTCCATGGTGTGAGCCGGATACGTGGCGATTCCGCAAGAGAGCGTAATGCGCCCAAGCGGCTGATGAAGGTGACTCAACGCTTGGTCACGCTGTGCCTTCAGCAGTTTCTCGGCACGCGTTTGCGCCTCGGCCGTTCCGGTGCCCGGTAGGAGCGCGACGAACTCCTCGCCCCCCAACCGACACACCACGTCCGTACCGCGAAAATGCTTCTTTAACAGCGCCGCGACCTCGATCAAAACGGCATCGCCAGCGTCGTGGCCAAAGTTATCGTTCACTTTCTTGAAATGATCGATATCGATCATCAGCAGCGAAAGCAGGCTTCCCTTACGCTGCGCGAGCGCCATTTCCTGATGTAGCAAGGTGTCGAAATGGCGACGGTTATTGAGGCCGGTCAGGGCATCCTGAAGCGAGAGCCCCTTGAGCTGCTCGACCAAGGTATCTAGCTCTGCCGTCCGCGCCGTCACCTGTGCTTCTAGCGTCTGGTTGGCCGCAGCAAGCTGACGCTGCGTATGACGATAGTGCCACAGCGAAATCCCCACGATAGCCAAAGAGAAGCCCAACGCCCCATAGCTCAGTGGCACATCGCGCCGAGGGATCAGCTCGTGCGCCACCAACATATCCAGCAACAGAAGTGGCGCAAACAGCAGGAAACTAGTGACGAACAGCCGCTGCTCCAAATTCAAACGACGCACTCGCAGCAGCGCCAGCAGAAGCATGAGGGGGAGCGTGAGCAACAGCAGCACATCGAATATGGGGAACGTTAGTGCCAAGTTCACCACGCCAAGTGCGACCAGACCAATCGAAGCCACGAGGTACGCCAAATGGAGCTGCCATAAACGCCTCATCCAGCGCTTTGGTACACCATCCAACCAGTGGCTCAGCAACAAGCCTATGGCAATGGGCAGTGTAAAGTAACTGGCGGCTCGTAAAATGTCCCAGGTAAGCGGCGCGTCTGCCAACAGCTGCCGAACGGGAGTCTCTGCCAACAGCATCAACCCTGACGAAAACGCAAACAGCGCGATGGCGAAAAAGCCCCGACGCTCAGGTCCAATCATGGCAAAAATCGCTGCCAACGTCGCCAGTAGCAGGCTGAAGGCACTCACCGCAAGGTCCTGTACCGAAGCGTGGAGCATCCCCTTCAGCGCATCGATACGATCGGTGATTTCTACATCGCCCCACAGCCCGATGCTGGTGTAATCGGAGTGGATACGCAGCGCCAGCGTCTTGCCCGCCGAGTTCTCCGGCAGCGGAACCAAATGCCACGGCCAACCGATGAAACGAGGCGCCTCCATATCGCCATGCTGATAAATCAGCGTGCCGTCGAGGTAGATCTGCCCCACCAAGTTAATGCTGGTAATGTGCAACACCGGGTCACGCCACTCTCCCTCTGGCAAGACCGTTTTAAACCACACGGACTTCTGGCCGTTGCGCTCCGGGGGGTTAGAAGGAAAATCGATGGGGGTCCAAGGCGCGTCATCTTCTAAAGGAGCATCTCCCCAGCGATACTCCCAATCGGTCAGCGGTGCAGGCGCGCTAGCGTAGGCCAAAGAACCGGACAGCAACAGCAAGCCAGCCATTATTCCTACGCATAAAAAGCGCAACAAGACGTTGAACGTACCCATCCGATCCCCTAGCTGGCATGACCCACCAGCTCACCTTATTTTTTTATTGACACTAACCTTATACGCTCAAAATTGCGTTGATAGCACGTTTGATGCGTTTCAAACGCTTATTCGTTGGTGGCGTTAATCATTATCCAATCGCTCTGTTCGATATAAGTGCCACTCGTTTTCGACCCGACCATCCGGCAGTCGACAGTAACGCCCCGTTCCCAAAGCGCTTTCGCGGGTGAGGCGCTCGCCGCCCAGGCTGACGCAATACGCCGCAGCCGCCGTCTGCATATCAGCGCCTTCTCCTCCCGCACAGCCTACTAACGTCAACATCATTATTAAGACGCTATGTTTCATTCGTGGTACTCCTCACTCTACTTCGCCGCATCAGGCCCGCCAAACGGCGCTCCACAATTTTTCACATCTCAACGACGCTCAAGCCACGTCTCTCTCTACACCCCACCACCATAAGCCATTATGCTGTGAAGGCAGCTTGACGGACCAATATAAATGTAAGCGCAGCGGCTAGCGCGTCGTCACCCTTGCACACTTTCAGTAGGTCACTCGATGGTCACGCCATGAAAACACCCCAGGGCTCAATAAGCCGCGCTACACCTTCGTTAGAAGCGAATGTTGACCACGGTTTGAACGATGGCAAGCCCTCTCGTTTCGAGCGTGTGGCGCGCCTCGCGCAACAGGTATTCGGCGTGCCCATCGTGCAAGTCTATCTACGTCAACATGACCGTTTGGAGCTCGCGACGAGCCAGGGCTTGTCGGAAACCAGCGCAGCCGCGTTAGCACACACATTTCGTCGCCATGCGCTCTTTCCAAGCGATTGTTTGATCGTCGAGGACGCCCAGGCGGATATCCGCTTCGCCGATCACCCCATGGTTCAGGCCGCCCCCTTCGTCCGCTTCTTTGCCGGGATACCGTTGGCTACGTCTTCGGATCGCTCGGCAGGCTGTCTCTGCCTGTTCGACACGGTTCCAAGAGCCTTCACGAAAGAACAGATTGCGCTGCTTCACGACATCGCCGCAACGATAGAGGCACTGATCCAGGACGATATCGGTCACCACGCCTCTCACTCTGCGCTGTCGCTGGCACTGCAAAAAAGCGAGCGCCGTGCCCGATTGGTCATCGAAGGCACTGGCGTCGGCACCTGGCAGTGGAACGTACAAACGGGAGAGACCGTTTTCAACGAGCGGTGGGCACAGATCGTTGGCTATACGCTGGAAGAGCTCAGCCCCATCACCATCAATACGTGGTTGGACCTTGCACACCCCGACGACTTGGCTCACTCTGCCGCCCTACTCGATGCGCATTTTCGAGGAGAAACGGAAAGCTATAGCTGCAAAGCAAGAATGCGTCACAAGCAGGGCCACTGGGTGTGGGTGCACGACCGCGGGCAGGTGTTCGACTGGACCTCAGAGGGTCAGCCGCTGTTGATGTATGGCACCCATACCGACATCACCCACGAGATCGAGGCGCAGCAGGCCTTGCAAGCCAGCCGGGATGAGTTTGCGTCACTGTTGAGCAACATGCCCGGGGTGACCTATCGCTGCTTACCGGATGAGAACTGGACCATGCTCTACATCAGCGGGCAAATCGACCAGGTCAGCGGCCATACCGCGAAAGAACTCATCAATAACGCGTGCCTCAGCTATGCCGACATCATTCATCCCGACGATGCCGCCGCCGTGGGCGACGCGATCGAAACCGCCCGCGCCGCCAGCGAAGGTTGGCATATCGAGTACCGGATACGCCACCGCGATGGCCGTTGGCGCTGGGTCGAAGAGCGCGGCAACTGGGTGACAGGCGATGCCCAACACCCCTTGATCATGGAAGGGTTCATCGTCGACATTACCCGTGAGCACGAAGCCCGCGTGCAGCTTCGCAAACACCACGATGCGCTGCTGCTGCTCAACGATATCGCGTTCAATACGCTCGACACCCTCGATGCCAAAATTCAGTATGCACTGCATACGACGCGTCACTATCTCGGTTTGGACCTAGCGATTCTCAGCCAGATCGAGGGCGAGGTATACACCGCTCGATGGGTAGAGTGCTCCCCCGGCATGCCACTGGCGGCCGGTGAGCGCTTCGATTTAGGCAGCACTTGGTGCCAACTACTCTTCACCGGACAGAAAAAAGAGCTGTTTATCGCCAATGTCGCCAACAGTGAGTTTCATGCTCACCCCTGTTATCAAGCCTTTCCTCTTGGCGCCTATGCCGCCATCGTCATCGAAGTGGAGGGCCAAGTGTTCGGTACGCTCAACTTCTCCTCAGCCTCACCCCGGGGCAGCGAGTTTGATGAAAGCGAAACCTTGTTTCTAAGACTACTCGCCCGCTGGCTGGCCGATACCTTGACCAACAGTTTGAGCAACGAGCGGATTACCAAGCTCATGGCGCAACTGCCTGGCGTCATTTATCAGTACCGACAGTTTCCCGACGGACGGCCCACGTTCCCGTTCAGCTCACCGCAAATTCAAACCCTTTACGGCATGACGCCCAAACAGGCGGCCCAAGACGCCACTCCCGCCTTCGAGCGCATCCATCCAGACGACCTGGCATCCGTGGCGTCCGCCATACAGCATTCCGCCAACGCGCTCGGGGACTGGCATGCCACGTATCGCGTACGAAACGATCAGGGCGTGTACCGCTGGACAGCCGGTCAGGCGCGACCAGAGCGGCTCGCCGATGGCAGCGTGCTATGGCATGGCTACCTGCACGATATCCATGAACAAGAGTTGGCACGAAAAGCCCTGGAGCG
This sequence comes from Vreelandella piezotolerans, assembly GCF_012427705.1. NCBI lineage: Bacteria > Pseudomonadati > Pseudomonadota > Gammaproteobacteria > Oceanospirillales > Halomonadaceae > Vreelandella > Vreelandella piezotolerans. Next base: position 2,449,830 of record NZ_CP048602.1, read on the forward strand.
CAACGAGAGTCGTCTTAGAGGCCTTTTTGAGTTTGCTCCCATTGGCATTGCGCTCAACGATTACGAGACCGGGCAGTTCATCGATCTCAACGACGCCTTGACGCTGCCCTCCGGTTATACCCGCGACGAGTTCGTCAAGCTCAGCTACTGGGACCTTACGCCCCGAGAGTACCAAGCCATGGAAGAGCAAGTACTCGTGAGCCTTAAAAACGAGGGCCGCTACGGGCCTTTCGAAAAAGAGTACATCCGCAAGGATGGCAGCCGCTACCCGGTTCGTTTGCAGGGCATGCTGAGCCATGACCCCGACGGGCGCCCCGTCATCTGGTCACTGATAGAGGACATTACCGAGCGACGACGGCTGGATAAGATGAAAAATCAGTTCATCGCTACCGTGAGCCACGAACTGCGCACCCCGCTCACCTCCATCAATGGCTCGTTAGGGCTTCTAGCAGGCGGCGTCGTGGGCGAACTGCCTGCCCCCGCCAATGCGCTGTTGGAAACCGCCCAGCGCAACGTGCAGCGGCTTGCCACGCTCATCAACGACCTGCTGGATATGGAGAAATTGGTGGCAGGCAAAATGCCCATGAACCTGGCCGCGCAGCCATTGACCCCGCTGGTGGTAGAGGCGATCGACTCCATGGCCGGGTACGGCGAGCAGCACGGGGTCCGTATTGAAGCCACGCCACAGTGGCCAGAGGTGCGCGTCAACGTCGACGGTCCACGGCTGATTCAAGCGCTAACCAACTTGATGTCGAATGCCGTCAAATTCACGCCGAAAGATCGTCCGGTCGAAATCTCCGTTGCGCACCAACAGTCAACCGTCAACATTAGCGTCCGCGATCACGGACCAGGTGTCGACCCCGACTTTCAACCCCACCTCTTCAAGCGTTTTTCCCAAGCGGACGCTAGTGACACGCGCAAGCTCCCCGGTACCGGCTTGGGGCTCGCCATTACCCGAGAAATTGCCCAGCAGCTGGGGGGCGAGGTGTACTACCGAGATGCCGACGGCGGCGGTGGCGAATTCACTATCGAACTCCCCGGAGAGCTGATTTGCTGATCTCCTCAATGGCAGCTAGGCTAATGAAAGGATTTGTACAACACCGCACGAATCCTATTAGCTTTTGCATAAGCATTGCCCCAGAAAGAGGCGCTTGGCAATCGCCCACTGCTAGCCATTCATAAGGAGAGTGACACCATGTCTAGCCCAGAGCATAAGCAAAAAATCTGGAAAATGATCAAGGATATCAAAGTCGGCATGCTGGTGACGTTAGACCATGACATGCCACGCGCCCGCCCCATGCACCTCGTGCAAGACGACTACGACGGCACGCTTTGGTTCTATACTCGCCGTAGTGCTGAAAAAGTACTGGAAACCAAAAGCGATCACGATGTCTGTCTTAGCTTTTCGGACCAAGACGACGGTGTCTACGTCTCCTTATCCGGTAAGGCCAACGTCATCGACGACCGTGAGCTGATCGACAAGTACTGGAACCCCTTCGTCGCGGCCTGGTTCCCTGAAGGCAAAGACGACCCTGATGTCGCCCTACTGGAAGTGAAAGTAGAAATGGGTGAGCACTGGAAAGCCAAAGAGAGCAAAACGTTCCAGCTGTACGAAATCGCCAAAGCCAATCTCAAAAAAGACGCCACACCCAACTTGGGCGAAAACGAGAAGTTCGGTGGATAAGCCGTTCATGAAGCGCCCGGCTGCCCGGGCGCTTTGTTCGATCGCGTGGATGGCAACGGTCTGGATAACGCATGCGCCCGCCTCATCCGCCAATGAGGCATCCCCCGCGTCCGAAGCGTGCGCTCCCACCGAACGGCAGCAAACGATGCTTGACCGCGTCAACCAAGCTCGAGGCCAAGCCCGCCAATGCGGCGAACGTTCTTTCGATGCCGCTAGCCCCCTTACTTGGAGCTGCTCGCTCACCACCGCCGCCCAAGCTCACGCCGACGACATGGCCACGAACGACTACTTCAGCCATACCGGGCAAGGCGGCAGCAGCATGAGTGATCGCGCTACTCAGCACGGCTATACGTGGCGAAGGATTGGCGAAAACATCGCCGCTGGCCACACCACCGCCGACGCAGCCATCGAAAGCTGGATCGAAAGCCCAGGCCACTGCCGAAACCTCATGAACGATGCCTTCACCGACATGGGCATGGCGCACGCGGAAGATAGTGACTCGCGATTTACGCACTACTGGGTGCAAACGCTAGGCGCGCCGCGCTAGTCGTTAGAAACGAAGAAGACATGGGGGCGTTTGGCGTCCCTGGCAGGAGTCGAACCTGCGACCTGCCGCTTAGGAGGCGGCTGCTCTATCCTACTGAGCTACAGGGACTAACGGGGCGCATAGTATAGCGGTTTGATCCGCCCCGGCCAACCGCGGTTTTGCATCGGCAGAGGTCATATCCAACCGAGCAGGCGAAGAGCGAAGATACCCAGTGTTACGGTCACGCTGGCCATGAGCGTGGTCATGGCGATGATATTGGCGGCCAAGGCCACGTTTCCATTGATCGCTTTGACCATCACGAAGCTGGCGGCAGCGGTGGGGCTGGCAAAGAAAAGAAACAGTAAGCCGAGCTGATTCCCCGAAAACCCCATCAGCCACGCAGCCAATGTGGAAAGCACGGGTAAAACCACCATTTTCATACTGCTGGCGCTGAGCGCCACTTGGCTTCCCTCTCGCATGCTGGATACCGATAGCGTTGCGCCGATGCATATCAACGCGAGCGGTAGCGTGAGCGAGGCAAAGTAATTACCCGAGGTCATCATCCAGCTGGGCAGCGACACCGAGAAAGCGGTAAAAGGTAGCGCAGCGAACACCGAAAGAATCAGCGGATTTTTAATGATATGACCCAGCAAACTCCGCCAATCGGTCGCTTGGCCGGGCTGATAGGCCGCCAAGGCAACGACGGAGAGCGCGTTATACATCACGATCACCACCCCCAGCAGCAAACTACCGGCGGATAACCCATAATTGCCGTACATGCCCGCCGCCAAGGCCAAGCCTACGACCCCACAATTTCCGCGAAACGCTCCTTGAACATAAATGCCACGGTCGGCTCTTGGCACGCGCAGGTGCGCCCAACCCCAACTCAGCAAAAACTGGCCCAACGTGGCGAGGGCAAAAAAGAGCAGTAACGGCACATCAAGAGCAACGCTCAAGTCAGCTTTGACTAGGCTGAGAAAGATCAGCGTGGGCAGTGTGGCTTTGAAAACGAGAGACGAGGCGGTCGAAATGAAAGCGCTATCGATCCAGCCCAGGCGCTTCAAGGCAATCCCGATGAACACCATGGCAAAAACAGGCAGGGTCACGTCTAAGGTGCGTGTAAAGAGTTCAAGTAAGTCCACGAAGGCGCTCTCAGTCGAATCAGCATCCTCTTATACTCTACCGTTGACTGAGATTTGTCGACTCGCTAGACAGTCTCGTCACCATAAGGGAAAGTAAGCACAAACGCGCACCGTCACTGATAGGTCACTTATGGTTTTGCCCCTCAACCATGAAAACGAAGAGCAGCGCCTTCTCACGCTCAAGCGTTATACGCTAGGGGACTTGTCGGCTGACGACCACTTCGACCGTATCACTCAACTGGCTGCTGCCTACTGCGATACGCCCATTGCGCTAATGACGCTCGTCGATGACACCCATGTGTGGGTCAAGAGTAGCGTGGGCCAATCCACGCAGCGGATGCTGCGAGAACACTCATTCTGCGGCATTGCCATCGAAAAACGAGCGCTGTTCGAAGTACAAGATGCCCGTCAGGACGCCTCGCTAAAGCAATTACCCCTGGTGAGTTCGCCTCCGCACATCGTGTTCTATGCCGGAGCGCCTCTGATCGCAGACAATGGCAGCGTCATCGGCACGCTCTGCGTCATGGATACCCAGCCCCGTCGGCTCTCCAGCGTACAAAGCGCGCTACTTCAGCAACTGGCCAGTAGCGCGGTCCTGCAGTTCGAGCACTATGTATCTCAACGTGCCTACGATGCCATTGGCAACGCAGCGATTGGTCTCTGGGAAATGGACGTGCCCAGTCGCGCTACGCACTGGAACGATGTCGTCAACGAGCTCTACGACGTAGACAAGCGTGATGCTCGCACCTTCGAGCAGCGCATGGAGGCTTATACCCCCGAGGACCGCCAGCGCCTGATGGACGCCATCGATTCGGCTATCGAGCAAGGCCTTGCGTTTAACGACACGTTTCAATTGATCACGGTCAGTGGCGAGCCGCGCTGGGTCAGAATCACCGGCAACCCGCTAGTGGTCAACGGCCACGTGGTGCAGCTCATCGGTACGATGCTGGATGTCACTCCGCGTAAACAGATCGAAACCCAATTACTGCGCCAGCAGGCGTTGGAGCAAGCCATCATGCGTGCTCAGGCGAGCTTCATCGATGGCCAAGGCAATGCCAAAGCGCTCGACCCGCTGCTCGAAGATCTATTGGCATTGACCAGCAGCGAATATGGCTTCATTGGCGAGGTGCTATATAACGAGAGCCAGGTCCCCTACCTCGTCGCCCACGCAATCACCGACATCACGTGGGATCGAGCCTCCAAGCTGTTTTATGATCAGAATGCTCCCGATGGAATGGTGTTCAGCAATCTCGACACCCTTTTTGGTCATGTAATGCGCCATCAACAGGTGGTGATCTCCAATACGCCCGCCCTCGATACCCGACGAGGCGGGTTACCGCCAGGGCATCCGCCGCTGAATGCCTTCTTGGGCGTGCCGATTCACTCTAACGGCCACTGTATCGGGATGATTGGCCTCGCTAACCGCCCGAACGGCTATGACGACGCCCTGGTCGAATTTTTGGCACCGCTACTAGGTAGCATAGGGCAGTTCATCAATAACCTTCGCAATCACCGTCAGCAGCGCCAAGACCAGCAGGCCATTGCCCGCCTGTCGATGGTGGCCAAAAATACCAGTAACGGTGTCGTCATCACCGATGCCAAGGGCAATATCGAGTGGATCAACGACGGCTTTACACGGCTAAGCGGCTATACCTTCGAAGAAGCCGTGGGTAAAAAACCTGGCAAGCTAGTCCAGGGAAGCGCCACCGATAAAGCCACCGTGCGGCGTATTGCGCATGCGCTGCGCGACAGGCAGCGGTTCGAAGAAGAGCTGCTCAACTACCGTAAAGACGGCACGCCTTATTGGGTGCACATTAGCTGTAACCCACTTCCCGATAGCGAGCAGTCAGGTGGAGGGTTCATTGCCATTCAGTCGGATATTACCGACACGAAGCGTCACGAAGAAGCGCTGTATAAAGCTGCGAACATCGATGAATTGACGGGACTACCCAATCAACGCTTAGCCCGCACGCAATTAGAGGCGCTCATCCAGCAGCGCGAACCGTTGACGGTCTACGTGCTAAATATCGATGACTTCAAACGCCTTAACGACATGTTCGGCTACCCCGTGGGTAATCGTATTCTAACGCGCATAGCGAAACGCCTGCAGGCGTCGATCAAACCGTTGCGCGGGCAAGGCATTGCCGCACGGCTTAGCGGCGATGAGTTCGTGGTGGTCGCCCCCACCCAGCACTTCAACAGCGCAGCGCTGCAAAGCGCCATCCAGCAACCCATGAAGGTACATGGGCATAGCTTGAAGCTAACGACGTGCATTGGGATGACGTGTTTCCCAGAGGACGAAGTAGACCCTGACACGCTCTTTCGACACGCTTACCAAGCGCTGTATAAAGCCAAAACCCAAGGCGTCTCCCAGTGCGTTCGCTACAGCACCGATGAAGAGTACCTTTCCCGGCTACGTCAGCAAGAGCGCACCGCCATTCAGCATGGATTGAGTCACGGCGAGTTCCAGCTTTTCTATCAACCTCAAGTCGATTTGCAATCGAAAGAGGTGGTAGGTGCCGAAGCGCTGATCCGCTGGCAGCATCCTACGCGGGGGATTTGCGCTCCAGGTGAGTTTTTACCCCTCATCGAAGGCAGCGAACTGGAGTTTCTACTGGGAGAGTGGGTCATCGAAGCCGCTCTGAAACAGCTTCAGCAGTGGCAAAGCGTCGGTATTTCGCTGCAGGTCAGTGTCAATGTCAGCCCGCAGCACCTGCTGCACCAAGGATTTTTGCCTCAGCTGGAAAAGTTATTAGCCCGCTATGCCGATGTGCCCACCAAGCTGCTGGCCATCGAAATTTTGGAGTCCGCCACGCTGGATGACATGCAAGCGGCGCTGCATGTACTCGAAAACTGTCAACGGCTGGGGATCGACGTGGCGCTGGACGATTTCGGCACCGGTTACTCGTCGCTGGCGTACTTTCGCCGCCTGCCGGTGCAGTTGATCAAAGTCGATAGAGACTTCGTTCGCGATATGCTGGCGAGCGAAGATGATCGTGCGATCGTAGAGAGTATCGTCTTCTTGGCCAAGAAGTTCGCGCGCCCCGTGCTAGCAGAGGGCGTCGAGACGCTGGCACACGCTCAAGCGCTCCTGTCGCTGGGCTGCTACTTAGCCCAGGGCTACGGTATTGCGCGCCCCATGCCCGCCGAAGCGCTCCCCCAGTGGCTGATCACCTGGCAGCGGGAAGGTTTCCCAGACGCGTCTTAATCGAACAGCTCTATGGGGTCGAACTGTTCGGGCAATTTGACGACCACGGCGTCTCGCCCCTCCCCTTTGGCTTCATAACTGGCCGCATCTGCCCGGGAAATCGCCACATCGACCGTTTCGTCGCTTTCATCGAAGGTCGTCACGCCGATGCTGAGCGTCACGCTGTACTCTTTGCCCTCATGGGTCACGGTCACCTCGCTCACCGACTGACGCAACGACTCTGCGATACGCTCGGCCTGTCCCAGCGTACAGCTGGGCAGCAGCACGGCAAACTCATCTCCCCCTTGGCGCGCCACATGGTCACTGCGACGCACTTCCCAGGCCACGATTTGAGCGATACGGCGGAGCATCTCGTCTCCCAGCGCGTGGCCGCCCTCATCGTTGATAGGCTTGAAATGGTCCAGATCGAAGAGAAGCAGCGCAGAGGGCGTGCTGGTCTTCTGGAAGTCGGCGAATGCCTCTTCCAACCGGCGCTCGAACCCACGTCGATTGAGTAGCCCCGTCAACGGGTCGTGCTCCGCCTCCCAGCGCTGCAACGCCTCTTGCTGGCGACGCTCGGTGATGTCCTTCACGACCCCGACCAAGCCCAGCGAGTGCCCCCCTTGAGACAACATGACCACCCGTGCATGAATGTCCAGCCACAGCGTTTCATGGTCGCTGCGCACGAACCGTAGTTGGCGCACGAAATCGCTACCGGTTTTCAGGCTGTGAACCCACATGTCCCTCGCCCCTTCTCGGTCGTCAGGGTGCACCTGCTCCATCCACGCCTCCATGGGCGTATCGGGAGGGATATCCAGCATCTCCAGCAGTGCCGGGTTCATATAAGTGATCTTGCCGCCAAAATTGGCAACGAACATGCCCTGGGGTGTAGCGCTCAATACGGAATCCAAAAACGCCTGGCGCTCTTGCAAATGGCCAACCAACTGCTGGCGCTCATGCTCTACGCGGTTGAAAGTCATCGCGACTTGCTGCAACTCCTGCATGCTGGTGGCGAGATCGAGACTCGCGCGCTCGCCCTTACCCACTTCACCAATTTGCGATTCAAGATGGTCCAATGGCTTGAGAATGCGCGCCAGCAGCCACCATAAGAGCGGCATCATGAGTAACGCCAGGACGAACCAAATGCCCAGCAGCTTATAAATGAACCCCGAGAGCGGTAACTGTGCTTGAGTGGTGGGCAAAAACAGGCCTACTATCCAATCGGCTGGCCACACTTGGGCATACGCTTGCAGCGCTACGCGACCACTCGACAGTTCGGCAACCCCTTCCCCTCTCCAACCCGCCAGCGCAAGCTCTAACATCGGGTTCAATTGGACGTTGCTGATCTCGGCGTTCACCAACTCGTGATCAGGATGGTAAAGAATTTTGCCAGAAGCGGTCGAAACGGCCGCATAGCCACTGTCACCCAAACGAATGGTGCTCAAACGATTGAAGAGTCCGCTGCTCTTGAGGCTGACGATGCCCCCGACAAAGCCCGCAAAACGCCCGTTTTCATCCAAACGAGGAATGCTGATGAGCACCAGCGGCATACCGCTAGCCCGGCCCACGAAGGGCTCGCTCACGTAGGGGCGGCGAATACCGCGCACCATTTTGAAATACTCGAGGTCTTTGGTCTCGAGGCCCACTCGCCCCACCACGCTCGGCCAGTCGCTCAAAATCACGCCGTTCTCATCGCTGACCACCAAACCTTCGAACCAAGCCAGCAGGGAGTCGTTCTTTTGCAGCTCGTAATTCAACCAGGTGGGATCGTCTGACAGCCCAATGGCCCCGTTCAACCGCTGTAGCGCGTTGATGCGCTGGTTGATCTGTTGGGTAATCTCATCGGCCAGCAAATCGGCTTCATAGCGCAGGTGGGCGATATTGGTCTCGTGCACCATGATTTTGCCGACCTGCCACGCCATGCCCAGCACGGCCCCCGCCAAGATGGCCAGCGCACAGGAAAGCCCCAGCAGCAGCCGGCTTTTTAGCGAACGAAACGTAATCAGTCGATGGATCAGGGGGGCTAGGCGCACCAGAAATCCCTATTTCGTTAACTTTCCTTGAATGGGGTTCGCGAGTTCAGACGCTATCATGGCTCGAAAGAAATAACTTATCAAAAACAACTGAAATGTGCGCGTTGAGACAAATCAACTTAGCTATTTTTTTTCTAAACCGTTTCTTTGCGTAACGAAAGCGCCTTAACTCTAAGCCAAGCGCGTGCGAATTGATAACCACGCTTATTTCACGTATGTTCGCCGCCTATCTCGCAAACCACCCGACAAAACATTTCGGCACACTCCATGGCAAAACGTACGGCGGGTTACACCTCTAAAGGCATTGGCAGCATCACACCACTCGCCGCATTTTTAAGAGAATTCGACGACGTCCTCCCGCTTCGTCCCCTCAGTGCCCAGCCAGACGCCGTCATTGGATGGGGGTTGAAACCTACCAGCCGCCGAGCGAGGCGCTACGCCGACAAGCGTCGTCTTCCCTACGTCGCCCTGGAAGATGGTTTTTTACGCTCTTTAGGGCTAAGTAGTGCCGGTTACCAACCGCATAGTCTCGTAGTGGATTACAGCGGCATTTATTACGACGCCTCACGACCCAGCGACCTAGAGCAGTGGCTAGCGACCGCCGACTTTTCGTCGGAAGAAGTATCCAGGGCCGAACATTGCATCGCCTTACTAAAGCGTTATCGCTTATCGAAATATAACCATGCGCCGGACAAGCCTCTGAGCGCTAGTGGCGCCAGCGTGTTAGTGGTCGACCAAACGGCGGGGGATGCATCCATCGAGTATGGTGGCGCGAGCGCCGCCAGTTTTTCAGCCATGCTGGAGCACGCACTGGCCTATCACCCCCAGGCCAAAGTGCTGGTCAAAATTCATCCCGATGTGATTGCGGGTAAAAAGCAAGGGCACCTTACCAGCGCTCTTCAGCACCCGCGCTGCCAGGTGATCAGCGAAGATATCAACCCCTGGGCCCTGTTCGACCAAGTCGACGATGTCTATGTGGTGACTAGCCAGCTTGGCTTCGAAGCGCTCATGGCGGGCAAACGTGTCCACTGCTTTGGCACTCCTTTCTATGCTGGCTGGGGCCTGACCCAAGACCAACTCCCCTGCCTCCGGCGCACGCGTTCTCGTACACTGCCAGAAGTGTTCGCGGCGGCCTATCTTCGCTATTGCCGTTACGCCAACCCCTACACGGGCCAGCCATCCACGCTGGAAGAGACGATATACCTCATCGCTGACCAAAAGCGTCAGCAAGAGCGGTTGAGAGGCGCATGGCTCGCTTGCGGCTTCTCCTCTTGGAAGCGACGTTTCATCAGCGATTTTCTGGGTCCTGCTGCCCGCGTTCGTTACCAAAAGAGCCTCCCCAAGCAAGCCGTCGAGTCTCAACGGCTGCTGGTATGGTCGAGCCGTATCGACGGCACCTTCAAAACGCAGCACAGCGAACTGTTGCCTCATCTTTGGCGCATGGAAGACGGTTTTATCCGCTCGGTAGGCCTGGGTGTCGACCTCACTCAACCCCTGTCACTGGTGATAGATCGACACGGTATTTATTACGACCCCAGTCAGCCAAGCGACCTGGAAACGCTGCTCAACGAGCATGAATTTAGCGATGACTTACTGGCCAGGGCCGCCGAATTGCGCCAGCGCCTCGTCACCCTGAAGCTATCGAAATATAACGTGCCAGGGGCGGCTGACGTTGCCTTACCCGATCATCGAACGGTCATTTTAGTGCCGGGACAAGTCGAGAGTGATGCGTCCATCGCCACCGGCTCACCGGAGATCCGCACCAATAGCGCGCTGCTAAAAGCCGTGCGCCAATCTCAGCCGAACGCTTTCATCATCTACAAGGCACACCCTGATGTGATCAGCGGGGCTCGGGTGGGCAAACTCGATACTGATGCCAAACGTCTGTATGATTTGGACGCTAGCCACGTCGACATCACCGCTTTGCTAGAGCGCGTGGATGCCGTGCATACAATGAGCTCGCTGACCGGTTTTGAAGCCCTGTTGCGTCATCGTCAAGTGACGACCTATGGCCTGCCTTTTTATGCGGGTTGGGGGCTAACGCAAGACGCCCTGCGCTGCCCCAGGCGCAACCGGACGCTCACCCTGGATGCCCTCGTTGCTGGCACGCTATTGCTGTACCCCAATTACGTCGACCCCACCTCTGGTCAGCTTTGCAATGCCGAGACCGTCGTCAGCCTATTGGAGCGGGCAAAGTTACAACAATCTAATGCACAAACACCGCTACTTACATGGAAGCAGCGCCTTTATCGCTGCTATCGTAACTTGTTGATTGGAAGCCATTGAGTTGAAGCAGAAGCGCGCATTCTTATTCTTACAAGGCGTTTGCTCGCCCTTTTACCAACGCTTAGCCCGCCGCCTCACCGACGACGGCCACCGCGTGGTGAAAGTTAACTTCAACGCGGGCGACCTCCTCTATTGGCAACGCACGCACAGTCATAGCCACTTGTTTCGTGGCCCTCTGAACGAACTGCCCGCCTACGTCACCTCACTATGGCAACGCTACGGCATTACCGACCAAGTCCTGTTCGGAGACCGGCGTCCCGTGCACCGCCCAGCGGTCGACCAAGCCCCGGCCGCAGGCATTCGCACCCACGTGTTTGAAGAGGGCTACTTCCGCCCCTTTTGGATCACGCTGGAACGTGAGGGAGTCAACGGCCACTCGCTGCTGCCTCGCGATCCCACCTGGTTTTATGAAACGGGCAAAGCGTTACCTGAGCTTCCCTCTCCAGTACGCTTTCGCTCATCGTTTAAAATCCGCGCCATGCACGATGTGGCGTACCATGTGGCCGGGCTGGCGAACCCCCTGGTCGCACCGCGCTATCGCAACCACGCGCCCATTACCGCACCGGTGGAGTATGCGGGCTACCTAAAGCGCTTCACGCTTCTCAAACAGTGGAAAAAACGCGACGCAGCACGGATTAAACGATTGATCGGAAGCGGCAAGCCCTACTTCATGCTGCCGTTGCAGCTAAATACCGATGCGCAAATTCGTGACCACTCTCCCTACGCCAACATGGAAGAGGTCATGGACCACGTGATGGGCTCGTTTGCCGAGCATGCACCAAGCGATGCCTTGCTGTGCATCAAGAACCACCCGCTCGATATGGGACTCGTGGATTACCCCTCCATCATTCAACGTCTCTCAGACTTTTACGGCTTGGATGGGCGCATCGTGTACCTCGAGTCCGGCGATCTGAATGCGCTGATCAAGCATGCAGTGGGCACCGTCACGGTGAACAGTACCGTAGGCATCGTCTCACTGGAATCACACTGCCCCACCTTTGCGCTCAGCGACCCCATTTATAATCTGGCAGGCCTTACCTATGAAGGCTCGCTGGAGGAGTTTTGGCACCAGCCACCACCGCCCAGTGCCGAATTGTTCGGCTATTTTCGCAATACCGTGATGCATACCGCCCAGGTAAACGGCGGTTTTTACTGCCAGCCCAGTATCGATCTCGCGGTCAATAATGCTGCGCACATATTAGAAGCCTGCCCATCCCCTTTGGAGAAGCTGCTGTGAGTGTTGATGCAACGTACTCGACGAAGACACCACACACACGCTGCGTGCTGATCACCGGCGCCACAGGGGCCATCGGTGGAGCGCTCGCCAAGGCGTATGCGTCTCCCCAAACGCATCTGATTCTGCATGGACGCAACGTCAGCGCCTTAGAGCACGTGGCTAACGCCTGTCGCGAAAAAGGGGCTGACGTGTCGCTCTCCTCCATCGACCTCACCGATGATGAGGCACTGGCGCAGTGGCTCACCACGCTCAGTGCCGAGCAGTTGCCGGATATCGTGATCGCCAACGCAGGCAAGAACACACATCCTGATCAGTTGGGCGAGCTCGAGCCCTGGGCCGATGTTCAAGATCTGCTGGACATCAACCTCATCACCCCCATTGCCATGGCGCAGCACTTGGTGCCCGCCATGCGCGCACGGGGTAGCGGCCAACTGGTATTCATTAGCTCACTGGCAGGTTGGCATGGACTACCCAGCACGCCCACGTACAGTGCCAGCAAAGCGGGCATCAAAGCGTATGGCGAAGCCTTGCGCGGCTTGCTCGCCCCCTGCGGCATCGGGGTAACGGTCGTCATGCCCGGCTACGTCACCTCCCCCATGTGCAATGCCATGCCTGGCCCCAAGCCCTTTGAGTGGCCACCCGAACGAGCCGCCAAAGTGATCGTTCGTGGCATTCGCGCCAACCGTGCGCGAGTCAGCTTCCCGTTTCCGCTCAACTTCGGCACTTGGTGGCTGGCCGTCTTGCCAGCAGGCGTGTCGCAGTGGCTCATCAAACGACTGGGTTTCGATCATGTAGGAGGCCGGTAAGATGCTTGACCACCTGCTCCTATCGCTTAGCCTGCCGCTCTTCATCGGGCTAGTGTTCAGCCTAGCGTTCGAAGCGCTGCTGTCTCCACGGCCTGCTCCTCTCTGGCATCGCCCGATGGCAGCCAATGTTATTCATCTTGGTAGTTGGCTACTGCTATTTGGGCTTTTCACGCTGCTGCTCCAGCGCCCCTGGTTTGCCGTGGTCTTCGTGCTGTCACTCCAGCTCGTGGTGGTCCAGTCGAGCAATACCAAGTCCAAAACGCTCAACGAACCGTTCATCTGCCACGACTTCGAGTACTTCTGGGACGCCATCCTGCACCCACGGCTTTATGTCCCGTTTTTTGGCATTGGCCTCGCCATCGCGGCCAGCAGCGCGGGGGCCATCGCTATTGGCAGCTTTCTCTATGTGGAGCCGTCGCTGGTTAGCCAGTGGAGCACTGTGCTCTTTTTACAAAGCACCGGACTGCTCGCCGGGCTCGGGGCGGTGCTGGTAGCCGTTGGTTTACGCTCACTCGGCGCCATGTCCCTGCAACCGGTCGAGGATCTACATCGCGTAGGGCTACACGCCAGCCTTTGGGCCTATGGGGTAGCCTTGATGCGCTCGTCACCGCCTGACCCTTTGGCATCCCCCTACGCGGCTGCCAGCCAGCCCAGTGCCGTCGCTTCACCAGATAGCGCCGAGCGACCCAATGTCGTCCTGGTCCAGAGTGAATCCTTTTTCGATCCGCGCCCATGGTGTCCAGAGGTTGCGCCGACGCTACTGCAACATTTCGATGCTACCTTTACCGAGGCCGTCGAAAAGGGCGAACTGAGCGTGCCGGCCTGGGGGGCCAATACCGTACGCACCGAATGCGCCGTGCTCACGGGGTTGGCACCCAGCGCCTGGGGTGCCCGCCAGTTCAACCCCTACCGCACGCTAAGCCGTCACCCGCTACCCAGCGTGGCGAGCGCTTTTCGCGCGCAGGGATACCGCACTATTTGCGTGCACCCCTACCCCGCTACCTTCTACATGCGCGATAACGTCATGCCGCAGTTGAGTTTCGATACGTTCATCGATATCAGCGCGTTTGACAGTAGCGACAAACACGGGCAATACATCGGTGACCAGGCCGTGGCACGAAAGGTTGGACGCCTGCTGAAAGATGACGATAATAGGCCGCTGTTTATTTTCGTGATCACCATGGAAAACCACGGCCCGCTGCATTTGGAGGCGCCTACGCAGGCACGCTTGGCGGCGACCCTACCCAACGCGACTTGGCCGCTTGCAGACCACCTGCGTGAACTCGCCGTCTATTTGCACCACTTAGGTGAAGCTGATCAAATGTTGGCGAACGTTAAAACCGCGCTAAACGAGCGCATGAGGCCTGGCATACTGGGCTGGTATGGCGACCATGTGCCTATACTGCCAGATGCCTACGGGCACTTCATGCCCCCTACGGGCAGCACCCCATACATGATATGGTCGACGCAACCAACGCCGCCCGACCAAATGCCTGCCAAGCAGCCGCCGCAGGACATAGCCGCCAACGAACTTGGCCTTCGGCTATTTAAACAAGTGTTTGGACACGATATAAGTAACGATGTGATCAAGGCAGAACCAGAACCTCAGGAGCAAGAATGACTAAACGTGTGGCCATCATCGGCGCCGCCCATCGTTTCCCCGGCACCACCCCTGAAACGTTCTGGCAAGACCTGCAAGCCGAAAAAGACCTCGTCACCCAAGTGGCCCCAGATCGCTGGAGCCACGACGCCTTCTGGCACCCAGACAAACGCCACCCCGGCACCAGCGTCACTTTCGCAGCGGGCAGCCTGGGCGATATTAGCGGGTTCGACGCAGCGTTTTTCGGCATTTCTCCCCGCGAAGCCGCCAACATGGACCCGCAGCAGCGCATGCTGCTAGAGCTCGCCTGGGAAACCATGGAAAGTGCCGGCATCGTACCCAGCACGCTGCGTGGCAGCCAGTGTGGTGTCTTCGTGGGTGTCGCCAGCCTGGACTACTCGTACCGCTTGGCAGATGACATGGCCGCCATCGATGCCTCTACCGCCACGGGTAACACCTCGAGTATCGCCTCCAACCGTCTCTCTTACGTATTCGACCTGCACGGCCCCAGCATGTCGCTGGATACCGCGTGCTCGTCCTCGATGGTGGCGTTTCACCAAGCTTGCCAATCCATTCGTAGCGGTGAAACCACGATGGCGCTGGCGGGCGGTATCAGCCTGCACTTGCACCCCTATGGCTTCATCATCTTTTCCAAAGCCAGCATGCTGTCGCCCACCGGACGCTGTCAGGTGTTCGACGAAGCGGGTAACGGCTACGTACGCTCCGAAGGCGCAGGACTTTTCCTGCTCAAAGATTACGACTTAGCCGTCGCCGACGGTGACAACATACTGGCCGTGGTCGCCGGGTCAGCCGTGAATACCGACGGTCATAAATCCGGCCTGACGGTACCCAATCCCAGCGCTCAAACCGACTTGATGCGTCGCGCCTACGAGCAAGCGGGCATCTCCCCCGATGAGATCGACTATTTAGAAGCCCACGGCACCGGCACCGCCGTTGGCGACCCCATCGAAACCCGCGCCATTGGCGAGGCCATTGGCAAGCATCGGCAAACGCCGCTGCCGATTGGTTCGGTAAAAAGTAATGTCGGCCACTTAGAAACCGCCTCGGGCGTGGCGGGGCTTGCCAAAGCGCTTTATAGCCTGCAGCACCGCGAGGTGCCCGCGACCATTGGCATTCGCAAGCTGAATCCGCGCATCAAGTTCGACGAATGGAACTTGAGCGTGGTCACCAAAGCCCAACCGCTGAAACCCAAAGGCCGTTTGGTGATTGGCATCAACTCGTTTGGCTTTGGTGGCGCCAACGCCCACGTCATTTTGGAGAGCGCACCGGAAAAAGCGGAAACGCCTCGTCAAACACCCGCTACCCCGCTGCCCA
This sequence comes from Vreelandella piezotolerans, assembly GCF_012427705.1. Classification (NCBI taxonomy): domain Bacteria; kingdom Pseudomonadati; phylum Pseudomonadota; class Gammaproteobacteria; order Oceanospirillales; family Halomonadaceae; genus Vreelandella; species Vreelandella piezotolerans. Next base: position 2,465,666 of record NZ_CP048602.1, read on the forward strand.
TTCGCCTTAGCGCCCGCAGCGAAGCGGCCCTGACCGACAATGCGCTGGCGCTGGCCAAGCACCTGCAGGTATCCGGGCAGGATTTTTACGATATAGCCCATACGCTTTATCACCACCGTGAGCAGCACAGCCACGGCGCGCTCTGCTTTGCCAGCAGCGCTGACGAAGCCGCCACGGCACTGCGCCAGTTTGCCGAAGGAGAGGCCAGCCCCGTCATGACGCTAGAGCGCCTCGCCAATGCCCGAGGCCCGGTGTTCGTCTACGACGGTAACGGCTGCCAGTGGGAAACCATGGGCCATGACCTGCTGGATACCGACGCCGACTTCACGGCCGCCATCGACCGTGTCGACGCTCTGTTCCAGCGCTACGGTCGCTTCTCTCTGCGTGACGAATTAGCAGGCCGCAACCGGTCAGAAGGCGAAGAGAGCCGCTTCGTACGCACCGAAATCGCCCAGCCCGCACTGTTTGCCCTGCAGGTAGCGCTGACCGAGTGGCTAAAAGCGCAAGGCATCACACCAGCCGCCGTGTTTGGGCACAGCGTAGGCGAGGTAGCGGCCGCGTGGGCATCTGGCGCACTGAGCCTGGAAGACGCGGTCAAAGTGATTTATTACCGCAGTGACTATCAGGGCAAAACTCGCGGCCTAGGGGAAATGACGGCGGTGGCGATGAGTGCCGATGAGATCACTCCTTGGCTCGCCAAGCCCGAATTCGACAAGATCAGTCTGGCGGGCATCAATAGTCCCAAAGGCATTACCCTGGCGGGCGATCGCGACCAGCTCGGCGAGCTGGAAGCTGCGCTGAGTGCCGACGGCACTTTTGCCAAGCGTCTGCCGTTGGATTACGCCTTCCACAGCCCTGCCATGGATAGCATCCAGTCGGGTGTGGTCGTCGCGCTGGCGGACATCGAGCCCCAAGCCACCCAGATCCCCTACGTCTCTACCGTGACCGGGGCGATCAGTGAAGGCACACAACTGGATGCCCACTACTGGTGGCTCAACATCCGCGAGCCGGTGCTCTTCGATAGCGCAGCGACCGCCCTCATCGAGCAGGGTTACAACGTCTTCGTCGAAGTCGGAGCGCACCCGATCTTACGCCGCTATCTCAACGAATCGCTGCGCCAGCAAGAGCGCAGCGGCTTGGTCTTCGGCACCATCGAGCGCCACAAGCCAGGGTTAGAGGGCTTGAACCGCACCACCAGCCAACTGCTGCTCAGTGGCTTGAGCCTCGACAGCCAGCACTTCTTCCCCGTGGAAGGTCAACGCGTGCTGCTGCCACGTTACGCATGGCAGCGCACCCAGCTCTGGGTCCAGGGCACCCACGATGGACAAGGCCTGCTGGCGCGCTATTACCAGCACCCGTTGCTTGGCTACCCGCTGGCCCAGCAAGAGCACACTTGGGAGAGCCAATTAGACACCAAGCGACAGCCTTGGCTGGCCGACCATGTGGTGGGTGAAGGGGCCGTCTTCCCCGGCGCGGGCTTCGTCGAGCTGGCGCTGGCCGCCGCGCTACACCAGAAAGAGACGCCGGTTCTCGATATCGAAGAGCTGGAGATTCGCGCACCGCTGCTGCTGGACGGGCCCAATGGCCGTACCATGCGTCTCACCCTCAACCCCGATGATGGACGTCTGGCCATCCACTCCCGAGAGCCCGCCACGGGAAGCGAGTGGCAGCTCAATGCCGTGGCACGCCGGATGCGCGAAAGCCGCGGTTTCCTGCTCAACCGCAGGGCGCCAGCGCTACCCAAACGTGATGCTGACTACACTCTGGACGAGCATCTGCACATGGCCGAACGCATTGGCCTGCACTATGGCCCAGCGTTTCAGGCGATTCAACGTGGCTGGATCGAGGGCGATAGCGTCATTGGAGAAATCGCCCTCTCAGAGGCGGTGACGGCTCAGTTAAACACGCTACACGTGCATCCGGGAATTCTGGATAGCGCTTTCCAAATGTTCATTCCGCTGCTGGCACAGCACAGTGAATTCGCCGCCCAACTCGCCTTCGTACCGGTGCGCGTCGGTCGTATCCAAGTCAATGCCGAGGCAGGCGCGCCCGTGTTGGCGCGTGCGGTCATGGGCAAACGCGCGCCGCACTCTTTCACGGCGGACTTCGAGCTTTACGATGCCCAAGGGCGCGCCGTGGCGGTGCTGAGCCAAACACGCTTCAAGGCCATTCGCCTCAACCGTGCGCACCACCAACACTTTAGCTATTTAGACGTGGAGCTCACGCCCGCTCCGCTGAAAGCCGCCGCGCTACCGCTTCCCGCAGACGCGCTGACGCGCCTGATGGGCTTGAGCGATGCTTACACCGCCAGCACTGGCCAGCGCTATGCGCAAGAAGTTGCCCCCCTGCTCGATAGCCTTAGCGAGGCCTTCGTCCAGCAGGCTAACGGCGGCGATGACGACGCATCCCCAGCGCCAGAGACCATTTGGCAGCTCTTGGTGCAGGAGTATCCCGACTACTTCGCGCCCATTCACCTCGTCGGCCGCTTGGGCCTGCACCGTGAACCGCTACTCAATGGCCGTGATACGCTGGAAAGCTTGGGCATCACTGCCGAGCATTTGGCCGGCATCAATCGTGTCCTGGTGGGTGAAAGCGGTTGGCAAGTTCTGGCCCAGGAACTAGGTGCGCTGATGGAGGCCTCTCTGGCCACTCTGCCAGATGGCCAACGCCTCAATCTACTGGAAGCAGGCCCCTGCGCGCCCGCGCTGGGCCAGCGCTTGCTGGAACAGCTTGCCCACGGCGCCCCAGGTACGAACGACCGTTATCGCTACCGCGCGCTCACCACGAGCGACACGGCGCGCCACCAGGCGGAACAGTTGCAAGAGCGCTACCCGCTGATGGACATTCAGCCATTAGACGAGGCGCTACCGGCGCTGACAGCCGCGCAAAAGGCACAGCTTGCGTTCGTCAGCGCAGATGTCACCCAACCCGAACGCACACGCCAACTGATCGACGCCCTGCCCGCGCAATTGGCGCCCGGCGCGCAGATCATGGTGATTGGCCTTCATCCGAGCCGTTGGCTGGACGACCTGCTGGCAACGCCGGGCATCGACCAAGCGGCGCTCGAACAGAGCACGCTGATCGAGTGGCTGAGCCACCAGGGGCTGAGCGTTTCCGCGCCTATCGAACTAGAGGAAGCGGGCGCTTACTTGCTGCATGCGCAACACCCAGAGCTTGGTGACACCGACGCGCAGGTAGCCAGCGCGCAGACCCTATTGATAGCCGATGCATCACGAGAAGCGCTTGCTGCAGAGCTGGCGGAGCATCTAAGCCACCACACGGGCCACCGCGTATGGCGTCGGATCAGCGACGCAGCGCCGCAAACGCTACTCAATGACGCGCTGGCCGACCTCACCGACACACCTGTAGCACTGAACGTGCTCGATCTGCGTGAGCTAGGCAGCACGTCCACCGAGGCACAAACGCAGCGCTGTTTCGCCGCGCAGCAGTGGTCGTTGGCGCTGGAAGCGAGCGGCCTGGACGCGCAAGGCTGCCATGTGACCTTATGGCTGACCACTCAAGGCTACCAGCGTGCCGACGACGCCGCGCTATGGGGCTTTGGCCGCTCGCTGGCCAACGAGGCCGTGGGCCACAGCGTCACCCTCGTTGACTTGCCAGATGCCCCCATTGCGTCTGCGCTCGCCACCTTCGCGGCCTCTATCGCGGAACCGGATAGCGAAAACGAGCTGGTGATGACGCAAGAAGGCACCCGCTTTGCCACGCGCCTGCGTACCCTGCCCGCGCCGCACCCGCATACCGCCAGCAACCCCGCACCTCGCCAAGCCATGACGCTCGGCTTCGCCCTGCCCGGCCAATTGCGCCAGCTACAGTGGCGGCCTCGCCAGTTGCCCGAGCTTGGCGCTGACGACGTCGAGGTACGCGTCAAAGCGACCGGTCTCAACTTCCGCGATGTCATGTATACCCTGGGCTTGCTGTCGGATGAAGCCATCGAAAACGGCTTTGCTGGCCCCACCCTCGGCCTCGAGTTTTCCGGTGAAGTGGTGGCCGTGGGCAGCAACGTTCACCACCTAACGCCCGGCCAAGGCGTCGTAGGGTTTGGTCCCGCCAGCTTCAGCGACCGCCTGATGGCCAGCCAGCACGCTGTGGCGCCCCTGCCGGAAGGCATCAGCTACGCCGCTGCCGCCACCATCCCGACGACCTTTTTTACCGTGTACTACGCGCTAAAACACTTGGCACGTTTAGAACCCGGCGAAAAAGTGCTGATTCACGGCGCTGCTGGCGGTGTGGGCATTGCCGCGCTACAAATCGCCCAGTGGATGGGGGCCGAGATTTACGCCACGGTGGGCTCGGAAGAGAAGCGTGATTTCCTCCGCCTAATGGGCGAAGAGCGCCTGTACGACTCCCGCTCGCTCACCTTCGCAGAAGAGATCCTCGAAGACACCCAGGGTGAAGGCGTCGATGTCGTCCTCAACTCCCTGGCCGGTGAAGCCATTAACCAGAACCTGCGCGCTTTACGCCCGTTCGGTCGCTTCCTGGAGCTTGGCAAGCGCGACTTCTACGAAAATACCCATATCGGTCTACGGCCGTTCCGCAACAACCTGAGCTACTTCGGCATCGACTCCGACCAGCTGATGAAAGTGCAGCCGGCCCTCACTCAGCGCCTGTTCGGCGAAATGATGGCACTGTTCAACGACGGCACGCTGAGCCCGCTGCCGTTTACCGCCTTCAGCCACAGCCAAGTCATCGATGCCTTCCGCTACATGCAGCAGGCGCGCCAGATCGGCAAGGTCGTCGTCACCTACGAGCAGCCCATTGCCCCGCCGCGCCAGGAGCAGCTAGGCACCGCCAATATGCAGCTACCCAGCGATGCCAGCTACCTGGTGACCGGCGGCCTGGGTGGCTTTGGCCTAAAAACCGCACAATGGCTGGTCGATAAGGGCGCACGCGAGCTGATTCTACTCAGCCGCAGCGGCCCGGCCAGTGAAGAAGCGCAAGCAGCCGTGGCTGACTTCGAAGCGCAAGGTGTGAACGTGCTGGCGGCGGCGTGCGACATTACCGACCGCGATGCCCTGGCACAGGTGTTCGAGCGCGCCAAACGCGAGCTCAGTCCGCTGCGCGGTATCGTGCATGCCGCCACGGTCATCGATGACGGCTTGATTCGCAACCTAGATGCCGAGCGGATTCAAAACGTGCTGTCACCGAAGATCGACGGTGCCAAGCACTTAGAGGCGCTGACGGCCAACGACACCCTCGACTTCTTCGTGCTCTACTCATCGGCCACCACCCTGTTCGGCAACCCTGGCCAAGCCAACTATGTGGCTGCGAACCACTGGCTCGAAGCGTTCGCGGCCCGCCGTCGCGCCCAAGGTCTACCGGCCACCTGCGTGCGTTGGGGCGCCATCGACGACGTTGGCTTCTTGGCGCGCAATACCCGCACCCGCGACGCACTGCAAGAGCGCCTGGGCGGCTCGGCACTACGCTCAGACGACGCCCTCAAGGTGCTCGAACAAATGCTGCTGACGCCTGGGCCAAGCCTGGGTGTGCTAGAGCTCGAGTGGGGTGCGCTGGCGCGCTTCCTGCCCACCTCCAGCGTGCCGCGCTTCGATGAGATTGCGCGGTCCAGCGATGACGACGGTAGCCTGGATAGCGACGACGACATCAGCGCGCTGCTGGCAGATCTCTCGCCCGAAGAGCTGCACAGCACGATCACCGAGCTGCTGCGCGCCGAACTGGCCAGCATTCTGCTCATCGATGAAGAAAAAATCGACGTGAATCGCTCGGTCTACGACATGGGCTTCGATTCGCTCATGGGGGTCGAGTTAATGACGGCTATCGAGAACCGTTTAGGCGTCCAAGTACCGGTGATGGTGCTCAGCGAAGCCTCCACGCTGGATAAGCTTGCAGGCGTGCTGATTCAGAAACTGCACCAGCACGATGAGGATGTTGAAGAGTCGCCACAAGATGCGTTAGCCTCTCTGGCCGCCCGCCACGGTGCGGATGGCATCAACAGCGAGCCCGCATCCTCCCCTGCGACCGAGACACCATGACCGCCAAGCGTTCTGAGTTAAAACGCCAGCTTCTGGAAAAAGCGCGCCAGCGCCCCACCGCCAGAGCCGCCGCTCCCTCTGCCCCCAGCGCCCAAGGCGCGGGGGCAACCCGTTCCGTGCCCGAGCGCTTTACGCGCTTCGATGCGCACCCAGGCTATCAGCAGCTCATGATGATGCGCCAAGGCGCTGAGCAGCTCGGCCTGGAGGTGCCCTTCTTCAAGGTACATGAGGGCTTGGCGGGGGCCACGAGCGTGATGGATGGCCGCACCTGCATCAACTTTGCCAGCTACAACTACTTGGGTTACTCCGGCGACCCCCGTGTGGTGCAAGCCGCTAGCGAGGCAGCCGCTCATTACGGGACATCCGTCTCGGCGAGCCGCGTCGTCTCTGGGGAACGCCCTATCCACGGCGAGCTCGAACGCGCCATTGCCAGCGCTTACGCCGTTGAAGACGCCGTCGCGTTCGTCAGCGGCCACGCGACCAACGTCTCCACGTTGGGCTATCTGCTCGGCCCAAAAGACCTCATCCTACACGACGAGTACATCCACAATAGCTCGTTGGTGGGCGCGCAGCTCTCGGGGGCCAAACGCATGTCGTTTAGCCACAACGACCCCGACGCTTTGGAGGCATTGCTTGTCCAGCACCGCCATCAGTTCGAGCGCGTCCTGGTCGTGATCGAAGGGCTTTACAGCATGGACGGCGACATCCCCGACCTGCCGCGCTTCATTGCCCTCAAACAGCGCCATCAAGCCTGGCTCATGGTGGATGAAGCCCACTCCTTCGGCGTGATGGGCAAAACCGGCTTGGGCCTGCGGGAACACTTTGCCATCGACCCCACCGATGTCGATATCTGGATGGGCACCATGAGCAAAACGCTCTCCGGCTGCGGTGGCTACATTGCGGGTAGCATCGCGTTAGTCGAGACGCTGCGCTACTTCGCACCGGGCTTTTTGTACAGCGTCGGTATGCCCGCCCAAGTGGCCGCCCCTTCGCTCAAAGTGCTGGAGCTGATGCCCCAAGAACCCGAGCGCGTCGCCAAACTGCAGGCCATCTCTCGCTACTTCCTCGAGCAAGCCCAAGCCCGAGGCATGGATACCGGCCACAGCATCGGCTCCGCCGTGGTTCCCGTCATCGTTGGCAGCTCGCCACTGGCAGCGCACCTCTCCAACGCACTGCTCGCGCGAGACATCAACGTACAGCCCATCCTGTACCCCGCCGTGCCGGAAAAAAGCGCCCGCCTGCGCTTCTTCCTCTCCTGCGAACACACCCAAGCGCACATCGACGAGACGCTAGAGGTACTGGAGAAGCTGTTAGCCGAAGGAATGTGAGTGGTGGTGAATGTGAATGTGAGTGGTGAGTGGTGAGTGGTGAGTGGTGAGTGGTGAGAGGTGAATGGTGAATGGTGAGCCAGCACCGTAGCGCGGCGTAACGAAAGAGCGAGAGCAACGAGCGATAGAGGCACCCGCAGGGGCGGCGATAGCCGCCTGGAAGGTGGCACGTTAACCTGAAGAACCACCTGGGCAATAGGAAGGTAGTAACATGGCAGTAGAAGTAACAGAGACCAGCACTGCCCACTGGTACGTCATTCAATGCAAAGGCAGCGAATCCTTCCGCGCCGCCGAACACCTCGTCAATCAAGGCTATGAGGTGTTCCACCCGGTCCTCGATGTCAAACGCAAACGGCAAGGCAAGCTCACTACCGTCACCGAGCCGCTATTTCCCTACTATTTGTTCATCCGTTTAGACCAGGTCGTCAGCAACTGGCGGCCCATCCGCTCTACGCGTGGCGTCTTGCGCCTGCTCACCTTTGGCAACACGCCCATCGCCGTACCCGACGCCCTCGTCGACACCCTGCGTGCCCAACCCCATCGCCAAGAAGGCAGCCACAGTTACTTCACTGCGGGCGAAAAAGTCACCATCACCGACGGCCCCTTCAAAGATCTAGAAGCCATCTTCACCCGCTGCAAAGGCGAAGAACGCGCCATCGTATTGCTCAACGTTCTCCAACGCCCACAACACGTAGAACTACCGGTTGAAAGCTTGGAAAAGCGGTGACAAGCGACGCGAAATGAATACTGATTTCCGGAATAACGTCTATGCAAGGCTAGCGGGCGGTCGCAAAATAGCGCTGCACCATCTTTCGATACCAAAAAAGCCGTAAAATGTTGATCACACCCAGCACGAAAGGCACGGCATAAATAATGAAGATCCACTCCTGAGCTTGGGGCATTAAACGCACGATGCTAAACACGAGCAATACGAGTAAAAACACCACCATGTTGAACATCAATGACAACCGCTCGTAGCCGCAAAAATTAATCAACACCGACTCAATCACACCAAGTTGCCCGCTGGCCACGTTAAACGCAAACGCCGCCACGAAAAACAGCACCAGCCCCTCATTATTTACCGCGCCTGAAAAATAAAAATACGCGATGATCGTTAGCGATAACGCAGGCACCAAAACAGCCACCAAGGTATAGATTTTTTTACGAAGCGGCACCACCACCGAACGCGCATAATCCCGCACCATGACCATCTTGGAAAGCGCAGCGGCACTATTATTGATCAACCCCCTGGGCAGAGCCGACATTGCGCTAAAGACCGCCACGCAGAGCGAGGCCACGATAGCCACGTCACTACCACCGAGCGCGATAAATAGAGAGGGCAAAATAAAACCGACGCCGCTACTGGCCGCGTTGGAAAAACCCACGACCAAACTCGACACCAAGTCACTGGGCGACAGAAAAGCGACATGACGATAAAAATGAGGGTCGCTCTCGCTGGCAATCAATACACCTACGAATGTTACGAAAGCGAAGGCGTATGAGAGGGACAACACGTTCAACAACTGCCCCGCATCGAGCCGCCCCACCATGACGTATAACGCCAGCATCATGAGAATAAAAAGAAGCCCAATCACGCCATCATAAAAAAACAGCGTCCAAAACTGCCGTTTAAAAACGAGATAATTGCGAAAAACCTGATACAGAGACGTCATCAAAATCAGACAGAACACTTCCCACCCATGTGGAACGGGAACGGCCAACGACGCGACAAGCAGCGCGACTGCTGACACACCCCCACCGACCACCACACACGATGCCCCATAGCGCAGCAGTATCGCCAAGCGCTCATCCTCGGCCATACGCTTCATTAAGATCGTCGCAAAACCAACCCCTGACACCATGACGAAAAAGGCCGCCAGGGTGTACTGAGTAGAAAAAAACACCATGCTGTCTGGGGCAAGAAAGAATCCCGCAATCCCCAACACAAAAATACGAAAGCCACCAGGAACGGCAGCCGTAATAAAAGGCAACAGCCTTTCCAATGAACGACGAAGGGTCATGAACCGTCGTCCTTTCTAGACTGAAGCTGACGAACACATCCTCTTATCACTCGCGCAATCGAAAAGAGTTTTCGCCTCGCTGGTGTTTGGCGCTCACCTTCTAGTGAGCTGTCAAGTTTGATGAAATCCTCCCACACCAATAACGGTCTTACTTCTTGGACCTTAACGCCCTTCGTTTCAAAATAAGGCCAGTCATCCAGCACACACCGGATCGCTGTCGTAGCCGCTAACAATTTAGCCGCGCCCGCTGGAGTCACGACATACCCTACTGCTCCGGAGGGCCATGTTTTAAAACCTCTGCCAAGTTTAAAGGGCCCCATGGGCGTCCAACGCTTTAACGGCTCAAGAAAGTGGTATAGCGTTTTCCGGCGGTGATCTTTTTTAGAGTGACCTAGCAACACCACGTCGAACCGAGCGGAGACACCGTTCAGGCGGTCTAAGAATTGACAAAGCTCCTCTTCAATGAGCGCATCGTCTTCAAAAATGACACCTGGCTTTCCAGCCTCCACCACCTGCTGCCAGATTCTTCGATGGCTTAAAAAACAGCTCACTTCGCCTTGAGTAAGCATCCGGCCATACCGCGCTTGAATAGCCTCACGTTCGATGGGCAGATCGGCATGCTCGATCCTTTCCAGGACCGTGGCATCGATGTACTCAAACGAGATATCAAGCCGAGACAGTTGACGCTCAATAGAGGCCATCCTTGTCTCATCTCTCATGGTCAGTACAAAAACGCCAAACGGCTCAATGCTCACACGTCTGCTCCTTGAATCAATAGGGCTCGTTAAGGTGGGGGAAAAGTGGCTCATATTGTCCCCTAACCTACGCCAGCCTGGCTACTCAGCATTGGCATTGCGGCTTTAAAGATGCATCGTCTTCTCGACGACGGTAGGCTATGGGTATTCATTACTGCAAGGAAGCAGCCATGGCGACCTACCGACGAGCTCACCTACCCGGCGGCACCTACTTTTTCACCGTAGTAACGTATGGCCGCCAGCCGCTGTTATCGGATCGCTTGAACATAGACGCCCTCGGTCGAGCTTTTCGTCGAGTGCGCGACGAACGTCCCTTTCTCATGGATGCGTTCGTTCTTCTACCGGACCACCTGCACTGTCTCTGGACCCTCCCCGAAGGCGATGCGGATTACTCCTACCGATGGAGAGACGTCAAAAAATATGCCTCTCAAGAATTCTTGCTTCCCCCCGGTAGCCAACATGCTTGGCAGCGTGGATTTTGGGAGCACGTCATCCGCGATGAGAACGATTGGCAGCGCCACATTGATTACATCCATTACAACCCAGTGAAGCACGGCTGGGCCCACGCCCCTCGCAAATGGCAGTGGTCCAGCTTCCACCGATGCGTCAAGAAGGGATGGTACGAGCCAGACTGGGGCACGCAAGACATCCCGGACGTCGCCGATATGGACTGGGAGTAGAATACCTGACCCTCCTACCGGAGTGCTTCGCGGGTGCGCTCCGCTTGCGCCGCTCTACGAATAACCCCACACAACAAAGGAGGGGTTCAAGGTCTGGTCAGGGTTGGCGTAGCTAAGCGGCTGCCCTTCCAGGGTCTCTATTCGACCACCTGCATAACGCACGACGGCATGGGCGGCAGCGGTATCCCAGAGACTAGTGGGGCCTAACCGTGGGTACACATCGGCTTTACCTTCTGCAATCAGACAACTTTTCAGCGAGCTTCCCATGGGCTGAATCTCATAAGCGCCCAGCGTCTCCAACCAAGCGGACAAGGCAGGGCTTGCATGGGAGCGGCTGCCCAGTACCCGCCATGCGCTTCCTGGTGAAGGTTTGCCGGTCACTTGAATCACATGGCGCTGTCCATCAGCGTCGATTCTAAAAGCCCCCATACCGTCTGCGGCGATATAAGCCACCCCCAGCGCAGGCGCCGTGACGACCCCCAAAATAGGCGCACCGTGTTCAATCAGCGCAATATTCACCGTAAACTCATCATTTCGCTTGATGAACTCTTTGGTGCCATCCAGCGGGTCGACCAGCCAATAGCAGCCCTCTTTCCCCACGCCTGAAAAGCCCTCTATATCTTCTTCCGACAAGATCGGCAGCGTCGTCGACAGCGCCTCCAAGCCGCGCCGTATCACTTGATGCGCCGCTCGATCCGCCTCTGTGAGCGGGCTGTTATCTTCTTTAATCGTGACATCAAACTCACGAGCATACACGGCCATAATGGCGCGATCAGCGTCCTTGGCAATGGCCAACACCTGTTCGAGTAATTCCCGCATACTCCCCCCAGATAGTAAAAAACCGCCCATAGGACGGTTTTCAAACATTCATCATTCAACAGCTCGTCAAACGTCGTAGCCCGCTTCCCGGGCGAGCGTGGTGTTGGCTTGCAGCCAGCCTTCGATGTGTCCGCAATCGAAGGTGCGGCCATGCATACGGAACGCCTGCACGGTTTGACCTTCCTGCATCAAGCGGTCGATGGCATCGGTTAGCTGGATTTCATTACCCGCACCCGGTGGCTGATCGCGCAGCAGCTCCATGATGCGGTACGGCAGCACATAGCGGCCAATGACAGAAAGTCGCGACGGCGCGTCTTCCGGTTTGGGCTTTTCCACCACCCCACGCATGGTGGCGCTCTCCCCCGCGGCTGGCTCATCGCAGTCGACAATGCCGTAACGATAAACGTCTTCTTGCGGCACCGCTTCTACCATGATCTGCGACGCATCGGAGGCTTCCCAGCGCTCGACCATGCTGCCCAAGTCACACACGCTGCTGCCTACCTGGGGTTTGACCAGTACGTCCGGCAGAATCACCGCAAAGGGCTCGTCTTTGTCTAACAAGTGAGAAGCGCAGAAAATAGCATGACCCAGCCCTTTTGCGTTGGGCTGACGCACGCTGGTCACTTTCAGCTTTTTAGGCGAAATGGCCGAAAGGGTTTCCAGCAGCGCATCTTTACCCTTGCTAGCTAGCGAATGCTCGAGTTCAAAATGCGCATCGAAGTGGTCTTCAATGGCCGATTTTCCGGCACGCGTGACCAAAATGATTTCGTTGATACCCGCCGCCAGCGCTTCTTCCACTACGTGCTGGATAAGGGGGCGATCCACCACCGGCACCATCTCTTTAGGAATCGCCTTGCTGATCGGCAGCAGGCGGGTACCGAATCCAGCCACCGGAATAATCGCTTTGCGTACTTGAGTCATCATTAACGTCCTTTTATTGAGCGTGCCTTCCACGAGAAGTCATAAACATCGAACCACGCCAAACGATATGCAATAGACATGCCGAACAATATAGCAGGAACGCCTCTACCGGAGCGAGCCTGGTACCACCTTCGGCACTCCTACTGGAGTGCTTCGCGGGTGCGCTATCGCTTACCACGCGCTACGAGTGTCTGCACCGCCCCGTAGCGCGGCGTAACGACTGAGCGAGAGCAACGAGCGAAGGAGGCACCCGCGAAGGCGGCGATAGCCGCCTGGATAAGGCCACCGTGAAGGATCACACCTCAGTACCAAAATCCGGCACTCCTGACGGAGTGCGTCGCGGGTGCGCTCCGTTTACCACACGCTACTTGAATGACTTACCCTTTCAACACGCCAGATAACAGCGAGGTGGCACTTTCAATCAGCTCGTCGAGATGCTGCGGCCCTTTGAAGCTTTCCGCGTACACTTTGTAGAGCGATTCCGTGCCGCTGGGGCGGGCGGCGAACCAACCGTTTTCGGTGGTGACTTTCAAACCACCGATGGCGGCTTGGTTACCCGGGGCTTTGACCAAAACGGCGGTGATGGGGTCGCCTGCCAAGGTGGTGTCGGTGATGCTATCGGCGGTGAGGTTTTTAAACGCGGCTTTCTCTTCTGCGCTGCAGGCGGTATCGACCCGTTTATAGAACGGCTCGCCAAAGAGTTCGGTGAGGGTTTGGTAATACTCACTGGGCGTTTTGCCAGTAACGGCCATAATCTCAGCAGCCAGCAAACACAGCACGATGCCGTCTTTATCGGTGGACCACGCCTCGCCTGCTTGGGTGAGCAGGCTTGCGCCAGCGCTCTCTTCACCCCCAAAGGCTAACCAGCCTTCGTGCAAGCCATCCACGAACCACTTGAAACCGACCGGCACTTCAAACAGCTCACGGTTGTGAGAAGTCACGACACGATCAATCATCGAAGAAGAGACCAGCGTTTTACCGATTTTCAGCGAATCGCGCCATTGGGGGCGATGGCTGATCAGGTAATCCACACACACCGCCAGGAAGTGGTTCGGGTTCATCAACCCGTTGGCATCGACAATGCCGTGACGGTCGGCGTCCGGGTCGTTGCCAAAGGCGATATCGAAGCGGTCTTTGATCTTGATCAGGTTCGCCATGGCATCCGCACTAGAGCAATCCATACGGATCTTGCCGTCGTGATCGGGCGGCATGAACCCGAAGCTGGCATCAATGGTGGTGTTCACGACGTCCAGGTGCAGGCCGAAATGCTCACCAACCGCCTGCCACACGGGCAGCGCCGTGCCGCCCATCGGGTCTGCGCCCAGCCTTAGGTTGGCGTTCTGGATGGCGGCCATGTCCACCACGCTGCCTAAATGGGCCACGTAATGTGCGGTGTAGTCATACTCCTGGGCGTGGGCTAGCGCCTCTTCCAACGATACCAACGTAATGTCACTTAACTGACGCAGCAGGTACGCATTGGCACGCAGCTCGATCCACTGCGTCGCTTCGGTATCGGCAGGGCCACCGTGATAAGGGTTGTACTTGATACCGCCATCTTCCGGCGGGTTATGGCTAGGGGTGATGATCAAACCATCGGCTTTTGCCGCAGGCATGGCATGGCGCTGCTGCGCGTTGTGCTGCAAAATCGCATGGCTGACCAACGGGGTTGCCGTGTAACCGTGGCCTTTTTCCACCATCACCGGCACTTTATTGGCTGCCAGCACCCGCAGTGCACACTCCCAGGCGGGGCGTGAAAGCGCATGGGTGTCCACACCTAAAAACAGCGGCCCTTGGTAATCTTCCGCTTGGCGGTAATCCACCACTGCTTGGGTAATGGCGATAATGTGCGCCTCGTTGAACGTGCGCTGGGTAGCTCGGCCTCGGTGTCCCGAGGTGCCAAAGGCCACCCGCTCGCTCGCAATGCTGGCATCCGGTGTCTGATCAAAAAATGCCGCTACGATGGCTTCCATGTGCATCTCCTTGCTAAATTCGCCACACGCACTGCGATTCCCGCCGCGCACACTATAAATATGACGATGATAGTAATAAGCAAAACGCCAAGGCTAGCATACCCTTAGCGTAAAGTTGCCCAATAAAAACTCAACGCTGCCAGTGTAAAACTATCTTCTAACTTGCCCTGCGCTAACTCACGTGGCAAAGCCTTTATGGGTATTTTTACAATGCGCTCTGCTTCTCGATCCCGCCTATGTGGTGGGTGATTAGAAGGCAATTTCGCCAAATAAATATCGATACAGGAAGTCAGTATGGCCGTATTAGGGCGTACTTTTCCCAGCCTGGTAAGCTGCGCTGGCGCTGCGAGTAGCCCCGTTTCCTCACGCAGTTCTCGCAGCGCGCACTGCTGCGATGTTTCGTGAGCTTCACCGTAGCCACGCGGAATTTCCCACGTGACTGCCCCCTGTTGGGCGGGTCTGCGCATCTCCAGCAGCCACACCATGTCACCCACTAGCGGCAGCACCGCCGCTCCGGCCTGCGCCCCCGGCTCATCGACATAGTGATAGGCACCCTCTCGCACCACGCGAAACCAAGGGTTCTGATACTCGATATGCTTATCTGAGGAGTGTGTAGGCACTATTTCAACTCCACGCCCATAAAGCGCGTTAGTTTAGGGTAAAGGCCAAACCAGTTGCGCCGCTCACACCAGGAAACCCCATGCGCCTTGGCTTTCTCTTCTGCGTACTCCAAGGCTTTATCGGCCAAAATGCTCGCCAGCTCTTCGCTGCCCAAGGTAGAGATAAAGTTAAACAGATCATAGCCTGCTTTCAGCGTGGCCAACTCTTCCCGTCGGCTACCAATTGAAATACCCGTATCCAACAGCCACAGCGGCAAACGAGAAAGCACCTGGATGCGATCCATCACGAACGCCTCCCCTTCCCCCACGAACAGGCCGTTGTAGCTCGCATCTACGACTTCCAAGCGGAACTGATCACGCTGAAGAGCGGGTATCTCCAACGCGCCAAGCGCCGAATACCAATCAGAACGCGACCCTAGCGGCTTGCCGCTTTGTTCGACCAGCGCCAGCGTTCGTTGGTGAACGCTGCGCTGCTGTTCCGCCTCTACAGCAACCTCCGTGGTGGAAGTAGCAGCCCCAGCTAACCGCAAGCGTATCTGCTCGCTCAATGCCCCGGGTTTCTTCTCGAGCGACACGATAGAGGGCTGATAGCAGGTTAAAACATCGCTGGCTGTTTCTAACTGCTTTTTGAGCTGGCTAGCCTGCACAGCCGTCAGCTCGGCCTTACGCACGCCGCCCAACTGAGACACCACATAGTTGGCGTCCAAGTGCTCAAAATAGTCGACCAGGGAAAAGCCATTCTCCAGGCCGAAGCCGCGAATCATCAGCTTGCTCTCGTTGTGCTCATCGCGCTTGAACCAACGCTGAACATGCTTGGATGCCAGTAACGAAATAATCGCCGGGTTATCGATCAGTAAATTTGGCGAAAGCACCACGCCATCCGCAAATAGCACGCCTGCCATAAAACGAGCGCGCACGTCATCTGGGCTTAACTGGCGCACGGAGTCGCAATTAGCCAGAAACAGCTTCTCTTTTAGAATCATCGACCTGTTACCTAGCCACAACAAAGTGCCACAAAAAAGCCAGCCGAAAGGCTGGCTGGCTTGAACTACTCACGGCCGGATTACGCCAGCGCTGCGGCGATTTTCTCCGCGCAAGACGTCGCCTGCTCGGCATCCACTGCTTCAACCATCACACGAATCAGCGGCTCGGTGCCTGATTTACGCAACAGCACACGGCCACTATCGCCAAGCTCCGTTTCTACGTTGGCGACTGCCGCTTTCACCTGCTCGCTTTCTAGAGGGTCGATGCCTTCTACGGCGATGTAGCGAACGTTAATCAACGTTTGCGGCAGCTTGTGCATGCCCTGCTTTGCCACAAACAGCGTTGCCTCTTGCTGCAATAAGCAGGTGAGTACGCGCAGTGAGGCAATGATGGCATCGCCTGTGGAGGCGTGGTCTAGGCTCAGTAAGTGGCCAGACCCCTCGCCGCCCAAGCGCCAGCCGGTGGCCTTGAGTTGCTCCATCACGTAGCGGTCGCCTACTTTGGCACGCTTAAAGGGCACCTCCATGGCTGCCAGTGCTTGCTCCAGGCCCAGATTGCTCATTTGAGTACCGACGACACCGCCGGTATAACCCGATGCCTTGGCATCTTTCGCCAGCAGGAACAGCAGCTCATCGCCATCGACCACCGACCCGGTATGATCCACCATCATCAGGCGGTCGGCATCGCCATCCAGCGCAATCCCCAGGTCGGCTTCATGCTGCAGCACGGCCGCCCGTAGGCTTTCCATCGCCGTGGCACCGCAGCCCGCGTTGATGTTCACGCCGTTGGGCTGGTCGTGAATACTCACCACGGTGGCCCCCAGCTCGCGGTACACGGCCGGGGCCACTTTATAGGCAGCGCCGTTGGCGCTATCCACCACTACTTTCAGGCCGCTCAAGCTCAAGTGGCCGGGCAGGTTGGCTTTACAGTATTCGATATAACGCCCAGCGGCATCGTCCACTCGGCGGGCTTTACCCAACAGCTCCGAACTCACACACGTCATGCCGCCTTCGATGGCGGTGTGCAGCAAACGTTCGATCTCTTGCTCTTGTACATCAGTCAGTTTAAAACCACCCTGACCAAAAATCTTGATGCCGTTATCGTGAAACGGGTTATGCGAGGCACTGATCACCACCCCGGCATCCGCACGGAAGGTGGAGGTTAAATACGACACCGCCGGAGTAGGCAACGGCCCAACCAACGCCACGTTCACGCCTGCCGCTGAAAAGCCCGCCTCTAACGCCGACTCCAGCATATAGCCACTGGCACGGGTATCTTTACCGATGATGACCTCTTTAATGCCTTCTGCGCCCAGCACCTGCCCAGCGGCCCAGCCCAGCTTCATGGCAAAATCAGGGGTCATGGGGAATTCACCCACTAACCCGCGAACCCCATCGGTACCAAAATACTTTCGCATTCTCCAAACCCACCAAACGTATTATGTTAATGGCTGGCGAGCGCCTTAACGCGCTTCACCTAGCAATGTGTTGATATCCGCCTCAGGCACCGCAATTGCATCGGGTGCCGGAAACGCCCGCTGACCGCTTATCGGTGCCAAGCAGAGTGGCTCACCGTTGCGTAACCGTTGAAGGTGCCACTCGCTCCAGCTTTCCCAGTAGGCCAGCCGTGCTGGGGAGACCGCATTTTCTTGATGCCCGGTATCTTTAGCGGTCATCAATGAATCGTCTCGGTGCGCGCCAAACGCAAGCGGTTCAATCAAGCGTTTTACGGCACTCTTACCAAAATACAACTTCATGCGTGCCAAGAACTCACTGTCTGCCCCGGTACGCACCAAGTCCCAACTGCCCATGCGCTCAATCACCGCACGACGAAACAGTGGCGAAGACGGGTTCAAGCGCGTAAACGGTGCTGCCTGGCGTACAAAAAACGTCCCTTCATCACTTAAGCGAACCCACTGAGACGTGGTCGCCATGATGGATGGATGTTTCAGCATGGGAGCCAGTTGGCGGCTAATTTTTTCAGGGTGCGACCAGTCATCCGAATCATGGCAGGTAATGAACTCGCCATGCGCCTGCTGGTAGCCGTAGGTTTTAGCAACGTACGTGCCCGCGTTTTTCGGCAACTGATAACACCGAACCCGCGCATCTTTTTTAGCGCACTCCAAGAGCTGCTCAAAGGTGTTATCAGGGCTAGCGTCATCCACCACGATGATTTCGAGGTGACGGTGCTGCTGAGCCAATAGCGAATCAATCGCACGAACGGCACGCTCTCCCGAGCAGTATGTCGTCATCAGCACACTGACCAGCGGCCCTTGGCTGGCAGGCGCGCTCTCATTATCTGCGTGGGCGGGCTTATCCAACGCTGCAAGATTCATGACGCCCAACGGGGCGTGCTCATCAACGGGCCTAACAGCGGCGAGCCCGTGGCGGGCCAAAAATTGATTGATGAAGTCGCACTGTTGAAGCGCCGTGGTGGCAGTAAGGTTACTTTCCACCAGCAATGCTTCAGGATTGGGGGTGTTAGCCGCCTGCTGGTAAGCCTGTAGCCTCTGCTTAGCTAAGGGATAATCCCCCAACCGCATGGCTAAGCCTACGGGTAGAAAAGACGAAGCAGGTAGCACCGCTTCATGGCAGAGCCGTTCCGCCAAGGGGGGCGAAAAGGCAGCGATGGCTTGAATGAACGCAGGCACACGGGCGCCTAGTTGGCCACTTTTCAACAGTGAACGCGCCACTGCCTCGGCTTCCTGAGCTTCCCCCAGAGCCGTTAACGAGGCCGCTCTAGCGAACTGAGCATTCACGTTATCTGGGAAGGCAGGCTGGTTCACCACTGTTTGGTACATTCCCAAGCGATAGTAAGACCACACCCCCGCCGCTGATTGTGCGAATGATGAACCACCCGACGCCAAGGCCAGCGCGTGCTGCCCCACCCACTGGCGCAGCCGTGCTTTTCCTGCCTTAAACACCTGCATCCTTACTCCTGCATTACCACCTACCTGACTAGCTTACGGGCTGATCAGGTAATGAAAAATCAAAGGTGAGCGCATGGCTGTTAGACTCCTGCGACTGCCCCAACGGTACACCCGCAGAGTGTTCCAACTGCTTCACCTGACGCTTTAAGCGGTCATTCTCTTCCAGCAACTGGCTCAGCTGCTCGGCCATTTCGCCACGCTCTACCGCATAGTGTTCCACCAGCGCTCGCAAACGTGCTTCCAGGCTCGCGATTGTTTCCTGTGCATCCGACATGGTGCCCCCACTCAGGTGTTATTTGTTATATCGCTCCCTGCACAACGATGCGGCAAAATCACTGCCCCAGGCGGTTCACTCCTGAACATTCGCCTACAAAAAAGGGCCTTAAGGCCCCTGCGTGGTCATCTTATCAGAAGTTAACTCCCGCGCCCCAATGGCACCGCCAACGCATTGATTCCCAGGCGCGCTCCGCTTACCACACGCTACAGGTGCATGCACTGACCCCGTAGCGCGGCGTAACGAAAGAGCTAGAGTAACGAGCGAAGGAGGCACCCGCGAGGGCGGCGAACAGCCGCCT
This sequence comes from Vreelandella piezotolerans, assembly GCF_012427705.1. NCBI lineage: Bacteria > Pseudomonadati > Pseudomonadota > Gammaproteobacteria > Oceanospirillales > Halomonadaceae > Vreelandella > Vreelandella piezotolerans. The sequence continues at coordinate 2,485,276 of NZ_CP048602.1, forward strand.
GGATGAAGCCACCGTGCGCCATTTCACCTTCGCGCTACCATCGGCACTCCTACCGGAGTGCTTCGCGGGTGCGCTCCGCTTACCACGCGCTACAAGTGCATGCACTGAACCCCGTAGCGCGGCGTAACGAATCTTGCGAGGCACGAGCAAATGAGGCACCCGCGTGGGCGGCGCTTAGCCGCCCCGACGCAGCCACCCAAACCGCCTCACTCCACCGTCACACTCTTCGCCAAATTACGCGGCTTATCAACATCGGTGCCTTTCACCAACGCCACATGGTAAGAGAGCAACTGAAGCGCTACCACGTGTAACACCGGTGAAAGCAACCCGTAATGCTCAGGCATCAACAGTACGTTCACACCGTCAGACGACTTCACCGCACTGCCACCATCGGCAAATACATAAAGCTGCCCGCCACGGGCACTCACTTCCTGCATGTTGGCTTTCAGCTTTTCCAACATTTCATCATTGGGCGCTACCACCACCACAGGCATTTCGGAATCGACCAGAGCCAGCGGGCCATGTTTCAGCTCACCTGCTGGGTAGGCTTCCGCATGAATGTAAGAGATCTCTTTGAGCTTCAGCGCGCCTTCCAAAGCAATGGGGTAATGCCGACCACGGCCCAAAAACAGCGCATGGTGCTTATTGGCAAAATGCTGTGACCACGCCTCGATGCTGGGCTCTAATGCCAGCACTTTATCCACGGCAATGGGCAAGTGACGAAGCTCGTCTAAATACGCTTTTTCAGCGTCATCACTCAAGCGCTGGTTCGCCTTGGCAAGCAGCAGCGTGAGTAAGAACAGCGCACTAAGCTGAGTGGTAAACGCTTTGGTAGAGGCCACACCAATTTCCGGGCCAGCGCGGGTAATAAAGCGCAGCGCGGTTTCACGCACAATGGCTGATTCCGGAACGTTACAGATCGCCAGGGTGAAGGTATGCCCCTGTGCCTTAGCATGGTGCAGCGCCGCCAGGGTATCCGCGGTTTCACCGGACTGAGAAATCACCACGACCAACTGCGTTGGGTTAGGCACGCTATGGCGATAGCGGTACTCGCTGGCAATTTCTACGTTGCAAGGAATGCCCGCCACTTGCTCAATCCAGTACTTCGCCGTCATGCCTGCGTAGCTAGAGGTACCACACGCTAGAATCAGTACCGAATCTACCTGCTGAAAAATCTCAGCGGCTTCCGCACCAAAAATGCCGGGCTGCAACTGCCCTGCCCCGCTAATCATTTCCAGCGTGTTACTCAGCGCCTGGGGCTGCTCGAAGATTTCCTTCTGCATGTAGTGGCTATAATCGCCAAGCTCAACCGCGTTGGCGTTCAAGCTAGACGTGACTATGGCACGCTCGACCATCTGGCCAACACCATCGACCACTACCACCGCATCGCGGCTCAAACGGGCTACATCGCCATTTTCCAGATACATCATGCGCTTGGTAACGGAGAGCAGCGCAGAGGCATCAGATGCCGCATAGTAGCCATCTTCCGCCACGCCCAGCATTAACGGGGAGCCTTCACGGGCAACCACCAGGCAGTCCGGCTCTTCCTCACTAATGACGGCTAACGCAAACGCCCCCTTCAGGTGGGCAACAGCACACTGCACGGCAGAAAACAGGTTTTCGGCAGGTTCGCCTATTTGGCCCTTAAAACAGGCTTGAATCAGGTGAGCAATGGTTTCGGTATCGGTGTCCGAGGTGAACACATACCCCAGGCCTTGAAGCCGCTCACGGAGAGACTCGTAGTTTTCGATAATGCCGTTATGCACTACCGCTAAACCAGAGGAGATGTGCGGGTGAGCATTACGCTCGGCAGGAACGCCATGAGTAGCCCAGCGCGTGTGGGCGATACCCACATGCCCGTTAATACCCGCTTCCGCCACTTTGCTGGCTAGCTCCGCCACACGCCCTTTGGCACGGGCGCGCTGCAACCCATTATTGAGTACCGCCAAGCCTGCCGAATCGTAGCCGCGATACTCCAGGGTAGACAGCCCTGCGAGTAGAAATTCGGTGCTTTCCTTTGCGCTAATCGCGCCAACAATGCCGCACATAGTATTTCCGTTAATTCAGAATGAATTTTTTAAAGAACAGCTCTTAGTAAACAACTATATGCATTTGCATAGATGCACCAAGTGCTAATTAAGCTCGTGACAGAATACCGAGGCCCTTTTCAAGAGGGTAGTATTCCAAATTAAACCCATAATCATCAGCCCAACGCTGGCAGATATCTTTTTCTTCTTGACGGACGGTGTCATCCATCCACACCTGCGCTCCAGGATTTAACCTTTCAAAAAGCGCAGGCAATGCAGGGTAGCGAGCGAACTCACAAGTGCCGCCTGGAGGGCCATCGACAAGCAATAAGTCGATACCCTCTATAGCTTTCAATAAGCGTTCGGGATACCAGAAAGGTGGCTTTTCCGCATCAGATGGGCAAAGGTGATGCTTATTCCAAGCTTCCAGTTCTCCAACACGTAAATCTACCCAAGGTTGCAAATTTTCTGCAATTAACGTGTCAAGCGTTTGCTTGCCGTAATGACTGCTATGCTCAATAGAAAACAGTTGACCAAAACCATTCTGACGAAGAGCATCAGCCGTCACTAAAGTGGAGGAACCACTACCAAACTCAACCACTACTTTGGGCTGGCTTGCCATAACATGAGTGTGAAGCTTTAGAAGGAAATCGGGAGAGGTAGCCCAGCCGCGTAGCGGTGGCAGTTGGCCTTGAATTGACAACCGCCGCTGTAACCAGGAGAGACTTTCTAATTGAGCATAGAGACGGTTCTGCACAATTAATAAATCTTTGGTGTTTTTTGCTGAACTATCCTTTGTTGCCTGCAGAAGTGTTTTTTCCATCTTTTCAAGCTTATTTTCAAGCATCGTCTAGCCTTCTTAAGTGCCTATTCAAAATTAATCGCGCACTCAGTTCCATAGCCATCAAGCAGCCGGTGTACCTCAGTACACAGGTGCTCAAACGGTAAGCGCTCCACCAACCCCACCTGTTGCGGCCTGAGTTAGACCGGTAGCGTGTCTTTCCAGCGCCAGGGCAGCAGCGTGCCGTGGTCGTCATCTTCGCCGAGAGTTGGCAGGGTCTCGAACACGAACTGCAGGTACTCGTAGGGCGAGAGGCCGTTGGCCTTGGCCGTCTCCCCTGTGTGTCAACCTGAATCCATACACCGGCTCTGTGAGTTAAGCTCAATATCAGAGCCCGAGGTTCAGGAGCCCGTATCATGCCAAAACCACCAACCGAGCTGCCCGATCATCAGGTCACGCCGAACCCCAAGCTGGAGAAGCGCACGCGTCGTCAGTTCTCGACCGAGTATAAGCTGCGCATCCTCGCGGAAGCCCCTGAGTGTTTCAGACGCTCAGAGGCGAATTGATCAGCGGTTCCCTAACCAAACCGGCCACCTTCATAAACAGCCTCTATGTGAATCAATTATTTTAAGGAAATGAATTTGCTTAAAACATCACCAAAAATATCTTTTAAAAAAACCTTAACTGCATTGACTCCCTGCCCCCCTCCACCTTTAACCTTAAATTTAAATTCATCTTGATACCAACACACATGCATCCGCTCATTATTTCTATAAAGATAAATCGCACATTTAAAATTTTCGTTGGCCATGAAATTATCAGGCAATACAACATTTATAGTTAAGTCCTCTCGACCCTCATTGAAGTATAAACTAGGGTTAAAATCTTTAAACTCACTATCAACAGAAATTAAAGGAATGAAATCATCATGAGAATCAAAGGATAAATTATATGCAATCTCTCGAACTGACTTAGTACTATCTGCAACTTGCATAATTATATCTTTGATAACCTCTTTAGGAGGGGGTGTATGTCCTTTTCCCCAATCACCTATATGCAAAGCAGCATTATCATCCAAATAGAATGAGGTTCGAGATATTCTTTCAATCTCCCTGTTTTTAAGAAAAGGTTTAAGATGACTCTGAACATGCCAATCATCTTTATTCTGCAAATAAAGCAACTCGATATTATAAGAAATATTTAAACCTAAAATAGAATGTAGAATTTTTCTTTCCCTTAAAATCTCTACAGCCTTATGTTTTATGAGATCTTCTTTTGGTTTGGTGTCAATAAAAGAAACCCAGTCATTATCGAAAGCAACTTTCATATAGTTTGAGACAAATCTACTGGAATAATTCTCAATGGATGTTTGAGGGTTCCAAACTATTGCTGTTGCTTTAGAAGTCAAAATACATGATTGCACTAGTACAGAAAAGCCACCACCAGAGCCTCCAATTAGAACTAATTTAAATCCAAGAAGATTTGCCACATAATCTAACAACCTAGCAATTTTATAAGGGACGAGACTATCGTCTTTATTGCCCGCATACCAAGAAAGTGTAAGCGAATCATCCAAAGAAATAGTTGGATCTGCAATTGATATAAAAGGATGGCCAAGTTTTTCAGCAATACCCATCCCTGTAAAATAAGGAGGCAATGTATTATTTCTGTTTGTTATAGCACCTTGAAAGAAAACCAAGCAGACATCACTTTTAATTTTATCAAATCCATTTAATAGAAAGTCTATAGTTACTTTTCCACTCGAAATCCTATAAATACCATTTTTAAAATCACTTAAACAACAAAAGTCATCAATAGAAATCTCATCATAAACATCGGTATTCCATTGGCTATAGCTATTCAAATTGACTAATCCTGAATGCATGCATGATACCTCAGTCAAATAATTGAAATATCTTTTTTAACAGAATTTACAAAACTTTCTAGAGAGTATTTCTTTAATAAACCAATACCTGAGCTTGATAGAGCTTTGAATTTCTCTTCATTGTTCGAAACCTCATGAATAAAATCAGTTATCTCAGAGAGCTGGTCAAACATAATCGAATTATGATATATATATTCACAACCTGCCCACTTTTTTATTAAACCAACTCCACCTGAAGCAAAGCCGTCAGCCACAGCAAGATGAAAGCTTTCAAATCCAGGCAATTCTTGCATAGACTCACTTAGGGAAAGTACAAATCCAACACGATCATCTGCTAAGGACTTCTTTAAATCACAATGCCCTTTAAATTCAATAAAATCACTTAGTTTATTAGATTCAATGTAATCTTCACACTTATCAAAATAAGCCATTTCATCTCGATTACGCACGAGCCACGCAAGCTCTTTTGGCCGCCTACTATAAACAAGAAACTTATACCTTTTGTCTTTCTTTCTAAGTTCTTTCAGGAGCTCCAGTCCAATATGAAAGTTCTTGCGCGATGGAAGAATTCCAATCATAGCCAAATTAAATAGACGATCCGGGTGCCACTCTTTTTTATAAGCATCAACATCAATATAGTTAGATATCAGTCTTACTTTTTTTCTAGGTATATTAGGAAATCTCTCCAATAGCCTTTCAAAAAACAAAGCCGAAACGGTAATCACCATATCAACTTTTGAAAAATCAATATCATCAGCATAACTGGTTGCAAGCTCTTGGCGGTGAACCCTGAATATCAATTTTTGGTGATTATATTTATGCTTAGAATACCAAAGACTATTTCCTAACATCCATTCACACCAAATTATTTCTGCCCACTCTAACAGCTCTTTACTTCTTTTTTCATTATGGGCAGTATGGCTTTCCCATTTGTCGTAACGAATATTAAAGTGCTCAGAAAGAGCAGTCTCAGCCGGTATGATGAACTTTAGATCATGCCCAGCGATTAACAGCCTTGGCCTACAAAGATTTTTAAACTCTTTGAAGTCCTCTTTTAAAGCGCTGACAACAATCTCTTTAAACCTTTCGCTCAGATTGTAACTATTTATAACGGCTTCGTGCTCTTTCAAAAAGGATGAAAGCCTAGAAAAAGTTTCATTTTTTATGTCATTTTTATTTTTATGTATCAGCGACTTTAATGACGTTGATAAACCAACGAACAAACGACTTTTCGAATAATCAACACCAACCTCTTTGAGCTTTGCTTGTGCATATGACCATACATTTATGTGATCATTAAGATCTTTGTCACCGTAAGCCTGGGTAGAAGACAATACAAAAGAAGGCATTTTGTTGTATATAAAAGTATCATGAGGTAGATATTCTATATTTTCAGCCTTTGACAGCACATCTACTAAGAATATTGTATCCTCACCCATTTTGATGCTTTCATTCCATTGAATCTCATGTTTTTGGAGAAGATTTCTTTTTATTAGCTGTGTTACTGTAGTGCTTTGCTTAGATATTATTTTTTCAACGCGCTGTTTTTTAGTAAGCTTGGGGGCCCACCCCCCTATTTCATTCATTACTTTCTTATTAGCACCATCATTAACAACCAGGTTACCGCGCACAATGCATGCGTCACAGTCTTCTGCATGCTGATAATGAACTTTGATGGTGTCAGCAAGTATTTCGTCATCGCAATCAAGATAAAAAACATACTTACCCTTAGCTAACTTAACCCCTTCGTTTCTCGGCTTCGATGGCGATCCGCTGTTGTTTTGCAGCTGCGTCACCGACCAGTTCTTTACTGTCTCGCACTCAGCCTTAAGCATTTCATAGGTGCCATCGGTGGATTTATCATCCACAAATATCACTTCGTAGTCATCGCTAGGGAAGTCTATCGAGCGCAAAGATGCTAAACAGCGCCCTATTTTCGAGTAGGCATTAAAGCATGGAACAATTATCGATACGGCAATCATCATCAAACCTCAAACTTGGAACGCTTTGGCTGAACCACTATTGATTTCTTTCATAATGGCAAGGAAGTCAGTTGCGTGGCCTAGAAAAACATCGCTGTTACTCACACTGCCCAGTGAGTAAGCACTCCCTTGCTGAGGTGTAAGCGGTATGTTGATTGCATATGCCAAATGAGAACTTGCCTTCTTGATCCATGCGCTAGATGGAAGCTGCTCAGCAGTCCCATAGACAAAGTACTTTGTCTCGATGGGCTGGTACCTTCCCGACAATGCATAGTGCTTAATATGGTGCATGCAGGTAACAGTGATGCCAACTCTATTGTATTTTTTGTAGAACTCCCTCACCTGCAGTGGATCGACACTCTCTGCAACCAACAATAGAAGCTGATTGTCATCATTACTGGCATAGTGATTCTGGTAATGATCAATGGCCCTGCTTGCATCTTCATCACTGGCTACTCTACATACAAACGTGAGGCCCTTATTGTCTTGTCGCCATGGTGCGCCTATCTTCGTCAGGATTTCTTGCCAACGATTTGTATAGGTATGCTTCTCAAGCACCAGCTGGAGACTTCGCTCCTTGAGCTCTTCTATCTCTTGGCTCGAAAGTGACTTCAGCCTGCCGGCGTCTCTATCTGCAAAAACAACCAGATCCCCGAACATCTTGTCTACCCCCTTAGAATAGTTGCTAATCACTAAGGTGTTAGAAGACATTAGCTCAAAGACTCTTCTAGCAAACATTGTTGCTGAGTTTGTTACCGTATTGAAATTCAGCCCAAGTTGGCTTGACCGGTAAACATCCGGCATCTGTTGATGTGGCAGACCTGGACGGATAAATTTCTTGTATTTTTCAGGCCACTCGTGGAGTGGGTCACCTGAGCCGTGATACCGGTCGTACACCTCTAATTCATATCCGCTCTCAAGTAACGCATCCATGATGCGCTTCATCACGGCAGAACGCTCTTCATGATTCGCATACCAACTACCTGCAAACACTACTTTGTTGGTGCGGGGCTTTGCAGCTATGGGATTAAAGAGCCTCGGGTTTGTTGCAAATGGCAGTGCGAAGACATTCTTGACGCCGTACTCTTGCCTGTAAAGCTCGCAGCACTCCTCAGCCGTTGTAAACACATAGTCAAACTCTTTCGCGGTTGCGATAAAGTCATGCACACGGTCCGTGAAGTGCGTCGGGTCTTCTTTATTCCAAAAAACGGTTGGAATTCCTTCCTGGCGACAATGATCGAGGATACTGAGAAGGACTGTGCGGTTTTCATTCTTCCAGTTAATACTCGTATACACCTTGCCTTGCCAAGGCCTTCTTTTGGAGTCTACCCCTGACCAAGCCGACTCACAGAAAAAGATATCGGGTTTATGCTCTGCAAACAGCTGTTTCCAATTTGACGGTTCAATGACAATCGCTTGGAACTCATCTTTAAAGCTGTTGTAGCTAAACTCATCAGCAATGAAGGCCACTTTATACTGAGATGCAAGCTTGCTTGGCAGCTGCTTTTTGGGCGGTATCGTTACCACGGGAGGATTTTCTTCAAAATAGTGAGCCTTTTCACGAACTCTTTCGGCACAGATTTTCCAGGTTCTGTTGCCAATCACCCATTGGCGGGCATGTTTGCCCATCTGCTGACGGATAGACGCATCAGTCAACAGGCTCGCTAGCTTGCCTGCTAGACTGTCAATATTTCCCTTCTCGTAGACAAGACCAGTTTTGCCATCCTGTACCATCTCTGCAAGCGCACCGACAGATGATACTACCAGCGCTTTTTCCATCGCCATCGCTTCCAATGGCTTCAAGGGGGAGACCAACTCCGTAACAGGCAGCGGCTTCCTTGTGAAAGGGGCAATATCGATTAAGGAGTAATAGTCACTCACTTGATCATGGGGGATTCGTCCCGGCATGATCAGCCAGTCTTTGAACCCGTAACTCGCTGCTATAGACTCTATCTCAGAAGCGCAAGGCCCTTTTCCGACACGATTTGAAGGCTCAGAGCCTACCAGCAAGGTTCTGAATACCACCCCTTCACGGTAAAGCTTACCGCAGGCATGCATTAAGTCGTCTAGGCCTTCATAAGCGTTGAACGTACCTATGTAGCCAATCACTGGAACATCGTCGGGGATATTGAGCTGGCGTAGCAGTGGCTTGTTCTTTGGGTTATTTTTCGGATCAAATGTTGCTGGATCACATGAATTAGGCAGTAAGGATATTTGCTCACTTGGTAAGCCTCTATCCACTAGCGCTTGTTGCATCGCCTTTGTCAATGTGAATACGTGATCTGAATGCCGTGCTAGCAGTGTCTCCAGATGCCGTGTTAAATGATAGTTGGAGGTTTGTACGGCTGAAGGATCACGCGACTCGTGCGTCACTTCCCAGAAACCGCGAATTTCGTATATGAAAGGAATGCCTAAACGTCGAGCAGCCAAATAGGCCGGCATCGCGTTTTTAAAATCAGAGGCTGCCATGACACAGGAGGGTTTGATTTCTATGAGCTTTTTTTCAAGCTCATGAGCGGCTTTGGCGATGTAGTTGTGCGTTCCCTTCCACCCTTTTGGCTCACGCAGGCGCTGGTATTCAACACCCTCAATCGTTTCTTTTCCTGGTAAGGTTTGGTCCTTATATTCCTTAATAAAGCTCCATGGGAAGCCTGGCCGACTGATACACACTACTTCCGCACCCGTAGCACCTATTGCTTTCGCAAGGCCATGTGCTCGTGTTGCGTACCCCTCCGACTGATAGGGCAAGCTATGGTTTAATATATAGCAAAGCTTACCCTTGCTCTTTTTAACAGCGCTTTTAATAACGGGCTTCTCTATCTCGCCAATTATTTTGGAAAAGTCGCTTCGCAGAAAGTGCTGGATGGAGGGACGCTTTGTTATCGTGATTGAGTTTTTTAAGCCAACGTCAGCAACGTGCCACTTGCTGAACGTAACCTCTATTTTAGACACACCCTTTGGCTTGATAAACGAAAATGCAGACCTGGATTCAGCATTGGCTTTTTCGGGCTTGAAGTAAAAATACCAGCAGCCTAGATATTCTGACCAGCTTAAATTATTGAGGCCTGGCTTTTCTATAGCTTTTCCTTTTTCATCTAGGAAGCTAACTTTTACAATGCCTGCATTTTTCTCTATTAGCGCCTCGTCGTTAACTCGACAGAACAACTCAACATCTAGATCTTCTGCATCATCAATCCAAGAGTCGATAGTCACTGTGAAGGATTTTTCTTTTAGCGACAACAAGCCGTTTTTGTCTTCAGAGCTATCAACTAAAAGCGTTGCCTTTATGCTGCTTTCAGCTGGAACATAAGCATCGCTACGCTTCGTTATGCTGGCACTTTCCTTGACTAAAGGTGAATGATTTTTTAGCACACTTGGTTGAGACGCATTCTGGCCCGCAGCACTCCCCTCCCCCCGCAGCACCTTCACCATCGGCTCGGTATGCTTGGCGAACAATAGTTCGGCCGTGGGCTTCGGTGCAGGCAACTTCAGTGACCTCTGAAGGGCTGCAGCCAGGCTTGCAGCACTGCCAGCTTCGAAGCTCAGCACGCCTTCAAAATGGTCGGCATACTCGGCCAGCGGTGCCACATCCGAGACCACCAGCCGCTTGCCGTAAGCCAAAGCCTCGGCGGCCTTCATGGGCGGCACCAGCTGACACACCGCCAGGGGTTTGCGGGGGATCACCACGGCATCCAGCAGCGCGTAGTAGTCCGCGACCTGCTCATGCGGCACCCGCCCGACCTGAATCAGCCAGGGTGGGATTTTGTTGAAGCCGGTATCGGCTATGTGGGCAGCTGAAGCCCCGCTCTTGTTTCTCAGGGTCAGGGGCTGGCTGTCACCGACCAGTAGCAGCTTGAGTTTTTCGCCCTTTTGTACCAGTTCGGTGCAGGCTTCGAACAGCACATCCAGACCTTCATAGGGGCTGAAACTACCTACGTAGCCCACGACATGTTCACCCTCTTTGATGCCTAACTGCTTTTTCAGCGCGGGGTTGGCAGGTACCACCTTGGGCAACTGGCTGACGCCATTGGGTACCAGCTTGATGCTTTCACGCTTTACGCCCCGTTTGATCAGTTCATCTTGCATGGGTGCATTGAGTGTAAAGGTCGCACGCCCCTGCTTTGCCACGAAGGTATCGCGTTCTGCATCTATTTGACTGGTTTTGCTGCCTTCGTACGCTGGGTCGTGGGCTGCCTTCGACAACTCCCAGAAACCACGTACTTCATTGTAGAACGGTAAGCCCAGGCGTTTGGCCGCTACCCAGGCAGGCAAGCCAACGATCCAGTTGGACGCTGCCAGCACTACCTCGGGTCGGTAGACGCTAAACAACGTCATGAAATGCTGCACGCTGGCTTCGAGATGTACGCGCTCATGGGTAGGGGCGACATCGTCAGGCCAACGGCTATGAATATAGCGTACGCCTTGAATCGTCACTTCAGGGAGTACAGGTTGGGTATTCTGCTTCAATTCCCACGGTCTTCCCGGCCGCACAAAACAGAGTGTTTCCAGCCCATGCTGATTGAGGGCCTTGGCGACACCTTGTGTGCGAATCGCATAGCCATTACTGGCATAACTTTGACCATGACTGACCACGTACGCTACTCGCCCTTTGATAGGCAAGCTGAGGGCGTGGCTGGTTTGATCCGCTAGATGTGTGGCGTATTTGAGAAGCTCGTCCATGGGTTTCCGTGAGAGGTGAATGGTGAATGGTGAGTGGTGGTTTGGGCTGCGGAACGCTTTGCTGTTACCACTCACTTGGTTTAGCGACAGTTATGGGTGAATATTTAACCTAGCAGACCCACAGCGTCGATGACGGTTTCCTTACCGCTGACCGCCTTCTTCTGTGCAATGAACGGTTTGTGCTTCACTAACACACAGACCACATCGGCTTGGGCCATGGTTTCATCGAAGGTCGCCAGTGTTACGTTATCGCCTTCTAGGCCTTTGGGCAGTGTTTCAATATTGGGTTCCACCACTTGTAGTTTGCAGCCCAGCTTGCCAATTTCTTTGGCAATACCCAGGGCGGGGCTTTCACGCAGGTCATCAATATCCGGTTTAAAGGCAACCCCCAAGCAAGCCACGGTCAAATCGCTACGCTTGGCATCCGGGTGCTGCTGGTGGTAGTACTCCAGCGCTTCTTTCACACGGCCTAACACCCACTGCGGTTTGGCATCGTTCACTTCGCGCGCTGCGCGAATGATTTTGGCCTGTTCTGGGCAGGCATCGACGATGAACCAAGGGTCTACAGCAATACAGTGACCACCTACGCCCGCACCGGGGGTCAGGATATTCACTCGTGGGTGACGGTTTGCTAAAGCAATCAGTTCCCACACATTGATATCTAGCTCGTGGCAGATGGTGGAAAGCTCATTTGCGAAAGCAATATTGACATCGCGGAAGCTATTTTCGGTTAGCTTGGCCATCTCGGCAGTGCGAGCAGTGGTAGCAACACACTCACCTTCCACCACGATTTGATAGAGCGCGCAGGCAGCTTCAGCACATTTCGGGGTCATACCACCAATCACGCGGTCGTTCTCAACCAGCTCGCGAATCACATGGCCCGGTAAAACACGCTCGGGGCAGTGGGCAATACGAATATCGGATGCTTCACCGTGGGTTTGCGGGAACGTGAGATCTGGCCGTGCTTCTGCCAGCCACTCTGCCATCTGCTCGGTGGCACCTACGGGGCTAGTGGACTCTAGAACCACCAAGTTACCCGGCTGTAACACTGCCGCCACGGATTTAGCTGCTGCTTCGATGTAGCTTAAATCTGCCTTGTGGTTCTGGCCGTTTTCATCCGTATGGAACGGTGTGGGTACGGCTACCAAAAAGGCATCAGCGGGTTCAGGGGTGGTGGTTGCTCGTAGGTAGCCCTGCTTCACTGCAGCGTTCACTACAATATCCAACTCAGGTTCGACAATATGAATGTCGCCTTTGTTAATGGTATCTACGGCATGCTGGTTGACATCGACACCAATCACCTTCTTCTTCCGTGAAGCAAATACCGCAGCAGTCGGCAGACCAATGTAGCCCAGGCCAATCATAGAGATGGTTTCAAATTTCATGTGTTTATCCGTGAGTAGTCGATGGTGAATGGTAAATGGTGAGTCGTGAATAGTTTGTGACGAGTATTGGATGCTCGCCTATGACTGTTTCCACTCACTTAACACGTTGCGAATACGTTCGCAGGCGGTGCCATCGCCGTAGGGGTTATGGGCATAACTCATGGCGTTGTAGGCTGCTTCATCTGTTAGCAGGCGGGTCAGTTCTTCAGTGATGGTAGAAGCATTGGTGCCCACCAGCTTTACGGTTCCAGCAGAAACCGCTTCTGGGCGCTCGGTGGTATCGCGCATTACCAGCACGGGCTTACCTAAAGATGGTGCCTCTTCTTGAATACCACCGGAATCCGTCAGAATGATGTGGGCACGATTCATCAAGTAGACAAACGGTAGGTAGTCTTGAGGTTCGATAAGGTGGACGTTATCAATACCTGCCAATAACCGATTCACTGGCTCGCGTACATTCGGGTTTAAGTGAACCGGGTATAGAATCTGCGTATCGGGGTGTGCTTTGGCGGTATCTACCAGTGCTTGGCAAATACGCTCAAAACCGCCGCCAAAGCTTTCGCGGCGGTGGCCAGTGACCAGTATCAAACGCTTGCCTGCCTGCAACATGGGAAAGCGTGCAGCCTGCTCTTGCGCCAATGCCTGGTTCGTATCCAGCTTGTGGGCAACATCCAACAGTGCGTCGATCACTGTATTGCCTGTTACGTGAATATCCGCTGGTGCGATGCCTTCGTTCAACAGGTTTTGTTGAGAGGTTTCGGTAGGTGCAAAGTGCAGTTTTGCCAATGCCCCAGTGAGTTTACGGTTCCCCTCTTCCGGCCAAGGCGAGTATAGGTTACCGGTACGCAGGCCTGCTTCTACGTGACCAACAGGGATTTGCTGATAGTACGCCGCCAGGGTGGTGGCAAAGGTGGTCGCGGTGTCGCCATGCACCAGCACGATATCGGGTTTGAATTCTTCAAAAACACCCTTGAGACCTTGCAGAATTCCGCATGTAACATCGTTTAGGTCTTGGCCCGGTTTCATAATATTCAGGTCAAAATCGGGTGCTAGCTCAAATAAAGACAACACCTGATCCAGCATTTCTCGGTGCTGTGCCGTTACGCATACTTTAGCGTCAAAACGCTCATCGGCGGCTAATTGGAGCGCTAGCGGTGCCATTTTAATCGCTTCGGGGCGGGTGCCAAATACGGTCAATACTTTCATTCTGTTACCTTAGCTGTTAATCAACGCTCTAATCGTTGGTACTCAAGTTCTTGGCAGCGCTGGTAGTAGTGCTCAAGAAGTTGCTGAGTTTCCTGTAGTTGGCGCTGTGCCTGATCCGCTTGACCTGTCATGCTTTCAGGCATCGCGGAGAGCTGCTTTAAACCGCTGCCAGCGTATTTATCACACAGGTAGAGATTGGCTTTAAATAAGTGTGCGCCGTACTGCTTAGCGGCTTTTTGGTAAAACATTTTAGCGGTTGCGTAATCACCTTTGCGAAACGCTTGCATAGCCCGCTTAATCACAAGTGGCTCTACGCTCATAGGTTGTCCTTTTCCTTAGATGATTCTTGGGCATTAGACTCTTTAAACATTTTTGTTACATGCTGCCCTAATGCATTAGCAGCTTGCCGACGTTGCTCGCTCTGCACCATAAAGCCTTCAGACACCTGAATTGCCAACTGATTAAGTGAACTCTTTATTTCCTCAAATTGGCTAGACTGCTCTCGAATACGGGCTATTTCTTTATTAGCGCTTTCTAACGAAGCCTCTAAAGACACTATTTTTTTCTCGTATTCTATGGCTTGATGCTTACGATTTTTAAACCAAGTTTGTGTATTTTCGAGTTTCTCTTTGACGTCTTCTAATTCAATTTTAGTTTCAGATAATGCAGCTTTGGCTGCAACAGCTTCACATTCAAACCGCTTCACACATAACCATTGTTCAATGTGGGGGTGCCGTTCACATTCACGGCTGAGTATTTGAAATCCAGCTTGCTTCAAAGCAAGCTCCCACGCGGCTGCGGTAATAGATTTAGGTAGCGCTTCATGTGTGCTTATACGTACCCCAAGTACATCTACATTTTGAAACTCGGCAGCATAGGTAGTTAACAGGCTCGCATCACAAAAATAGTCGATAAAGAGCCATTGCCCTGAGCTTTGCCAGTGCATTTTTGCCCACTCAGCCATCGTGACTGGCTCACAGGGCTGGCTCTCCTTTTCAGTGATATTCGGCCACAAGTGCGTAAGTGTTTTAGGTGCCAGAAAGCCGCTTTCAGAAGAGTTACTTGCTATATAAAACGCATCAGCTTTGTTAAACCCGGCATCCATGACCACATTGTGTAACTGCCACTCCGGCTGCACAGCCTGCCATTTAGCGCTTAAATGTTGAAACTGTTGCTGGCTAGCTTCAACCAAGCTTACCTTCTCAATAGC
Source organism: Vreelandella piezotolerans (assembly GCF_012427705.1). Lineage (NCBI taxonomy): Bacteria > Pseudomonadati > Pseudomonadota > Gammaproteobacteria > Oceanospirillales > Halomonadaceae > Vreelandella > Vreelandella piezotolerans. The sequence continues at coordinate 2,500,432 of NZ_CP048602.1, forward strand.
AAGCCCGTGTGCCCATATGAGCACTCCATCCTGGCCACCGCCCGCTCCTAACAGGGTTAATTGTGACAGTGGCTGGATACCGTGAAGAGCGCTTAGCCATTGCACAGGCGTAAGCGAATTTTGGCCATGCGCTGGCTGTGAAGGAGGAGTTTGAATGGAGTTAGACGCAACCGACATAGAGTGCTCGCTATGGTGTTGATGTTATTTGCAAGATTGCGGGGGATGATTAGCGTTGGCGTTCTTTGCGGAAAGCCTTAGTTTCTCGGTTTAATGCTATCGGTAGCTTCAGCCATCCCACAGGGGAGCCTGCGTTATCCATAATCGCTTGTCCCAAGCGATAAGAAAGGTGCCGCTTCACCTGCTCTGCTTTATGAGCATCTGCATACTGAGAGATAGGCGGTAGCTTTTCCCCTTTGCGGGCCTTCACATCTTTCTGATAAGCAGCATATTCGCGCTTTAGGGCCAGGGGTAGACAGACAAAGTCTTTTACACTGTGACTATTCACCACCACTGCGCCTAACCGGTAGGTGAGTTGGCGCTTGATACGCTGTTCAGCACCGTAATAAGGCCCGCTTTCTGAAACTACTGTGGTTTTTTTTCTAGCTTGGCTATAAAACTTTTCTAACTCTTCCTGAACTACGTGCAACTGCTCTAGCAGCATGCTGTTTTCTTGCTGTAGCTCAGTAGTATCCACAGCCGCAACGGTTGGAGTAGGCGGTGTTTTTTTCAACTCCTCGTTTTCACGCTTTAAAGTAGCGTTCTTAGCGCTTTCTTTTTCCAGTGCCTGCTGCAATTTGGTTAGCGTATTCAGTAGTGCAACGCGCTGCTGCCTAAAGTGTTTCCAAGCATCTTCACTTGCAATGCCACCGTTAACTTCACCTGGCTGAGTGGCACTCGCCTGTAACTCTTCAAAGAGGGAGAGTGCTGGGTGCTTTTCAACCACTTGCTCGCTTAGAAAGCGTTCTAATGGCTCTGGTTCTAAGTATGCGGTCTCTGTCTGCTCACCGCCTTCCAGAGAGTTCAGGACAGCCGTTAATGGGCTGGCCTTAGTGGTTGTCACTAAACCTTCTGTTGGCTTAGCTGAAAGCCCAGGTAGCGCTTTGAGTACCTCTTGAGGCTGGCTAAGGAGCTGCTGAGTGTGAACCAGAAAGCTTCTTTCAGGGTGACGAAGGTAAAAGGCTAACAATGCACCATGATAGGCCGCCCAGTTATTGAGCACCTCAGTTGGGGATATGCTTTCTTTGCGATCTAGTGCATTTTGCAACGCAATGGCAGGATGCTGGTACACCAACAGAAAAGCTGTTTGATCATCTACCTCATGCCACATATTCAGTAAGGGAAGTGTGTTAGATGAGGCCCAGCCCCATACGCCCTTCTGTTGCATATTACCTAGCAGAAAATCCAGAGCTAGGCCTTGCCATACACTACTGGGCGTTAACTGGCTTAACTCGGCCTCGGCTTGCACCTGTTCGATGTTAACGGCGTTATGGGCTTTAAAAAGTGAGGCTTCAATATCGTGAACGCTCATGCCTTCCCTTCTGGAAGGGACTGCCTCTCCCATACCATAGTGTTTCAACAGTGCTTCTACGTCCGTGTACCCCGAAGATGGATGGCCGACAATAGCAATTCTATTCACTGACACATTCCTCTATACCTTGGTATTTATGCAATTTAGATAGCAACGATGAATTTATTTTTTATCCACATCATTGTGGTAAGACTCTATCGCTTCATTAATGTTATCAAACCAAAGCGCTTGCCCGTCCTTGATATAAACGCCTACTTGACATAGCTCTTTGAGAATCCCCTCAGAGTGAGAAACAATAATCAGCGACGATTGCCCAACTTTCGATTTAAATAGGTTTTGCGCTTTTGCTTTAAACGCTCGATCCCCTACCGCCGTAGCTTCATCTGAGATATAAACATCGAAATCAAACGCTAGTGAGAGGCCAAACGAGAGCCTTGAACGCATACCTGATGAATACGTACGTACTGGTTCATTGAACGCTTCACCGATCTCTGCAAAATCTTGCACAAACGCTATTACCCGTTTTACTTCTTCGGGGCCACAGCCTTGTGTTCGCGCTACAAATTTGACGTTTTGGCGGCCTGTCATATTGTTTTGCATGCCGCCTGCTAGCCCTACTGGCCAAGAGACCCGGCTGTGACGTATTACCTCGCCACGCTCTGGTGTATCCATTCCTGCAATAAGGCGCAGTAGTGTTGATTTACCGGCACCGTTGCGGCCAATCAGGCCTACGCTCACCCCGGTGGGTATGGTGAGGTTGATGTCTTTGAGCACCCAGTCGCTGCCGTGGTGGTTGTGGTAGCGCTTGTAGAGGTTCTTTATTTCGATCATTTGGTATTAGTGAATGGTAAGGGGTGAATAGTGAGTGGTAAGGGGTGCATAGTGAGAGGTGAGGAGTGAATTGTGAATGGGGAGTTCATGGGGAGCATAGATTTCACCGATTCTTTAAATGTTTGATTAAGCCGCCTAGCTGGGAAGAAGCTTGGTTAATAGATGCTAGTGCTAACGAAATATCTGGTAAGTAGTTAAGGCGCTGTGCGATGAGCAACTGCGTCTCTAATTCGCTGAGTGAGCCTTGGGAGATGTAGAGAAAACGGATGAACTCTTGTGTGCTGCCCCGAGCGGCACCTTCAGCGATGTTACTGGGAACGGAGACTGCACTGCGCCGCATTTGGCTTGTTAAGCCGAACTTTTCATCATCTGGGAAGGCTTGGGTGAGGGAGTAAACTTGTTCGACAAGATCCATGCTCTGCTGCCAAACCCTCAACTCCTGATGCTTCCTCATCCCACCTCCCCACATCACTCACTACTCGCCATTCACCACTCACTATTCCCTACTCACCACTCACCAAAAACTACTCACCATTCACTACTTTCACCACCTTTCCTTTACGGGTGTACATCGCTTCCAGCTCACGTTTGAGCGCGCTGCGCGCGGTTTGTTCGCCGTGAACTAAATGGATGGTATGGGGCCAGCGGCGCATGCGTTTGACGAAGTTGAGCAGGTCTTTTTGGTCGGCGTGGGCGGAATAGCCACTGATGGAGGTGACGCCTGCTTTGATATCGTATCGCTGGTTGTCGATCTCGACCCAGCCGCCACGCGGGCCGTATTGCTGTATGGCGCGGCCTGGGGTGCCTGCGCCCTGGTAGCCGACGAACAGTACCTGGTGGCGTTCATCGCCCAGCATGGCTTTGAGATAGTTCATGATGCGCCCGCCTGCGCACATGCCGCTGGCGGCGATGACCACCGCTGGGCGGCCTGTGCTGGCCAGGTAGCTGACCGTTCGCTCGTGGGCTTCGTGGCTGTCTACGGTGTAGAGGTTGGCGAAGTTGAGCGGGTGGCGGCCACTGCGCAGGCGGCGCTGGGCTTCATTATCCCAATAGGGTTTCAGCTCTCGATAAACGCTGGTGAAGCGGGCGGCCAGCGGTGAATCGACGATGATTTCCAGCGTTTGCCATAGGCTTCTGGGCAGCCCGCGTTTGGCGTTGCGTTCGGCTTCGTGAATGATGCCTTCCAGTTCGTAGAGCAGCTCCTGAGTACGGCCAATGCTGAAGGCGGGCACCATCACGGTACCGCCGTTGGTGAGCGCTTGCTCGATGGCCTGTTTCAGCGTGGCGCGGCGCTGGCGGCGGTCGGGATGTTGGCGGTCGCCGTAGGTACTTTCGAGTACCAATTGTTCACAGCCATAGGGCGATTGCGGCGCGGGCAGTAGCGGTGCGTAGGGAGCGCCCAGGTCGCCGCTGAATATCACCCGTTCCTTTTCGCCGTTGGGGTGCTGGTGGGCTACTTCCACGTAGCTGGAGCCCAGTATGTGCCCTGCCCGCTTGAGCTTCACGCGGGTGGTGATGCCGCCTGCTTCGGTTTTTTCAAACACGGTGTGCCATTTTCCATAGGGCACACTGATGAGCTGGGAAGCCAACTGCTGCTGGAAGCGCTCGATCAACTGGGTGTTACGGGTGAAACCGATTTTCAGGGCGTCTTCGATCACCAGCGGCAGCAGTTTGGCCGAGGGGATAGAGCAGATGATGGGCCCTTTGAACCCGGCCGCCAGTAGGTAGGGCAAGCGTCCTACGTGGTCGATGTGTACGTGGGTGATGACCAGCGCTTTGACGGTGCTGATATCGAATTCGATCTGGAGCTGCTCAAAGGCGTCTTCTGTTGCGTCTTCGCCTTGGAATAGTCCGCAGTCGATCAGCAGTGAGTGTTCGCTATCGAGGGTGAGCTGGTGGCAACTTCCGGTGACGCCTTTGGCTCCGCCGTGGTGGGTGATGTTGAGCATTGAATTCCTTTTCGTGCTTTCTCTTAGCGGTATGGCATTTTGGCGTTTGGTGGCGTGATCGGGGCGGCTAGCGCCGCCCTTCGCGGGTGCCTCTTTCGCTCGTTGCTCTCGCTCTTTCGTTACGCCGCGCTACGCGGTGGCGGCATCATTCGCCATTCGCCATTCGCCATTCGCCATTCGCCATTCGCCAGCCATCTTAATCGCGGTGGTCTTTAACGATCATGATGAGCATGCTGAGGATGAACGCTAGGAAGATGGTGATAATGGCGAAGACGCTGCTGTTGTAGAGGCGGTTGGGCTCTGTGGGGTATTCCGGCATGAGCGGGCTTTGTAGCACGCTGACCTGTTTGAGCTGTCGGGCGGCTTCTAAGCGGGTGTTTTCAAGTGCGGCCAGGGCGCTGGAGTAGGTCTCTTGGGCGAACTGGGCTTGCAGCTCTAGGGTTTCATATTCTGCCGACACCCGGTTGAGCGAGTTACCGGTGGCCTGCGCTAGGCGGTCGCGCTGCTCGGTGATTTGGTCGCGTAGTGCTGCAATGCTGCGCTCTACTTGGCGCAATTCGGCAGACTGAGAGCTTTGGAAGCTGGCCAGGGCGTTACGCTGGGCTTGTAAGCGGGCTAAATCGCCTTCTAACGTGGCCACGACTTGGTTGATGCTCTCTACCGTGGCGGTGGGCGATACCAGGCCGTATTCGTTCTGGAATTCGAGCAGTTGGGCGCGGGTTTCTTCAAAGCGCTCTTCTAGCCGCACCATTTGCCGTTCCAAGAAATGCACTTGCTCATCGGCTAGTCGATGGCCCATTTCGTTCATGTGGTTTTCGCCGGCCTCTAACAGCAGCGATGCCATGTCGTGGGCGAATTCCGGGGTGTAGCCCTGCACACGAATGTTCAACACCCCTGCGTACTCGTCTAGCTCTACTTCTACCCGGCGCAGGTAGTACTCGTGCAAGTCTTCGATAGGAACGTTGGGGTCGCGCAGCTTCGCAAAGAAATCACCGTGTTCGCTGTAGTGCTGGCGAATACCGAGCTGCTCGTCTAGTAGGCGCAGCATATCCACCGAGAGTAAGTGCTCACGCAATAGCAATAGGTCAGCGGTGTTACCTGACCCGCCCCCCATTAAGGACGACAGGCTAAATTCTGGCGTGGCGACCTGAGGACTTTCGAGCACTACGGTGGCGCGGGAGACGTAGCGATCTTCAGCCCACACAAACCAGTAAAAACTAACGAGCAAGATAGCGATAAAAGCAAATGCCCACTGTGGCGACTGCTTGATAAAACGAGTAAATGATACGTGCATGGGTTATTTAGCCTTTAACCGATCAACGAAACGGAGATGCATCAGCAGTCCCAAAGCGTTTAAAATAAGAGTTATCATCCAAAAGTAAGTCATGCTTGTACCATGGATAACTTGATAATTTTCGAAAAAACCTAACCTCAAAGTTTCTAAGCCATGCGGCATAGGGTTTAACATTAAATACTCAAGCAGCCAATGTGGTAACTGGTTTAATGGAAATATAGCTCCTGAAACAAGCATTAAAGGCAGGGATAGCATACGAATGACCTTACCGACCTCAGGCACCATCGTTGCAGATACTGACGTAACCAGCCCTAGACCCAGGCCAAAAAACCCGAGCGACAGCCAGGCAGCCATTGCTCTAATAGCATTATCAGGATACATATCCAATCCCAGTAGCAGCCCCCCACCAATAAATATGAGGAAAATAAAACTGCGTAATGCGCCTTCTAGAAAATTGCGCACTAATACTGGGTCTATAGGCTGTACTTGGCGATAAGCAAACAATGCACTGTTGGCCTCAATGGCCCCCATACCGCGGATCATTCCTTCTCGCATTAAAAAAAAGCCCATCATTCCTACGATCATCCATGGGATGAACGGCGCGTTTGCAATTAGATTATCGCCACTTACAAAACTGCGAATCCCCACCATGATGGCCACAAGCGCAAAGGGTTCGAAAATCATCCAGAACCAACCCATGCGGTCACCCATCGTGCGGGAAAGCGCTTCCCGCATGAACATGGCGTACCACACGCTGCGGGTGACTTGCCAAGAGGAGCGCGCCCCTTTCGGGGCGCTGTGTGTGTTATTCATGATGCCGTTTCTTTTGAAAAGAGCGTGATGAAATCAGTTGGATGGCGTTATCGCACTGGTCAGTGATATCGCGTTTAGCGGCGGCGTTAGGGCGGCTGGCGCCGCCCTCCGCGGGTGCCTCTTTCGCTCGTTGCTCTCGCTCAGTCGTTACGCCGCGCTACGAGGATATTCACCCCTCACAAATCCACAGCAACGCGGGTGGCGACGGCCACTTGGTAGAGGATTTGCGTGAGCGTGGCGGCTAGCTGCAGGTTGTGGGTGGGGGCTTCGGGCATCACGAGGATTTCATCCCCCGGGCGCAGCGGCGTGTTGCGGGCGTTTTCCACCGCGCCGTTTTGGCGAACCAGCAGGATGTGGTCGTCGTCGGCGCGCTGGGTGAAGCCGCCAGCGCTTTCGATGTAGTCGATCACGCTCATGCCGGGGCGGTATACCGCCGCTTGCGGCACCAGTACTTCACCACTGATGAGGATGGAGTCGCTGATTTCCGGAATGGTGATCACATCGCCATCTTGCAGGCGAATATCCGCAATGCGGTCGTTGTAGGCCACTACCAAGCGGCCACTGGGCTCTAGCTCGCGGGCGCGCTGCACGAAGTTTTGAATCAGCTCGGCTTCTTGGGCACGAATCTGTGCTTCTTCGTTGGTGCTAGATTGGGCGCTGAGATAGGTGGTTTCCAGGCGGCGCAGGCTGTCTTCCATGGATTGCTGTTGCTGCTGCTTCACGCTTTCACGCTGTAGTGAAATGCTTTCCACGGCGGTCATGTTTTCCGGCACGGGGATGGCGTCCAGCAGTTCGCTCAAGCGGGCATCGCGGGGTAGCGCAAAGCGCGAAGGACCATAGTAGCTGCCTTCGATTTCAACCACGATGGTTTCGCTGCGCTGGTCGGCGCTGAACGCCACTTCATCGCCGCTGCGAATGGTCTGGCTATAAAACTCGTTCAGCGGGAAGTATTGCGCCATGGGGCCGTCGGCACGGTCGCCGCGCAGTAACACGTGAGACACGCCGCTTCTTAAACGGGCAAGCTCTACCAGCTCGGCACCGCTTAGCTGGTTACCCACTAGCTCATAGCGGTGCTCCCGGTGAACATCACCCACCACGGCAATGGCCGGGCCGCGCTCTTCCACTACGATGGTGTCGCCATCCTGAAACTGCGGGCGCGCGATGCTGCCGTTGATCAGGAAGTCGTAAAGATCCACCGTGGCCACGGTTTGGTTATTACGCATCACGCGGATTTGGCGATAGCTACCGAGGTCTTGGTCGATACCACCCGCTTGATCGAGGAAGTAGAGTACGGAGTCGTTGGGCGTGCCCGCGTAGCGGCCTGGGTTTTCCACGTAGCCAGTGACGAACACCGCTACCGGCTGCACGCCCTGCACGTTGGTGTACACCTGCACGTTATCGGGGTAGACCGATGTAATGGCACCGCGCACGCGGCTATCCACCTGCTGGCTGTTTTGGCCTTCTACATTCAGCGGGCCGGAGCCTGGGATGAAAATGTTGCCCTGGGCATCCACCGGTAGCACGCGGTCGAACTCGAACGCCCCCCAGGCACGCACGGTGATTTGGTCGCCGGGTTTGACTTGGTAATCGGCATTTAGGCCGTCTCCCATCGCTCCACGAAAGCCACCGGTAAAGAGGTTGGCCCCAAAGGGGGGCAGCGCATCGGGGTTTTGCTGGGGCTGGTTCGCCACCGGGCCATAGGTACCACTACGCCAGTCGGCGCGGGGAGTGTCGTTCACCGGCGGCTCTACCCGCTGCTGGCTGGCCTGATCTTCCGGCAGGATGGTATTGGGTAGGCTTATGCTCTGCGCCCAGCTAACGCTGCTAGCGGCAGTGCCCAACAGGGCCAGTGATAACACCGCTACCGGGCGCGTGAGAGAAAGCCGTTTCATTACGCGTTGCAAGCTCATTAATAGCGCCCTTGTGTGGTTCCTGTGGAATGCATCGTTGGCGAAAGCGACATCGCGCCCTGCTGGCTTTCTGGCAGCAGCATGCGCTGATTTACCCAACCGTTGGGGGTCGCGCAGGTCAGCGCGGTACGGGCAGCACCGCTGCCCTGTTCGATGACCCGCAGTTTGCGGCACTCGCGACCACTGGCGGCCAAATAGGGCGCATCGGCCACGATCTCGACGTTATCGCCCCAGGGGCTTTGTACTAGGTTGAGCACGGCACCGGCAGGCGCTTGTGCGAGAAAGCCGTTGAGGTTTTCATCTTGCAGCGGCTTGGCGGTGTCGTTACCAAGCACGTACTGCACCTGCTGCTGGTTGCCGCTCGGGTAGGTAGCGCAGCCGCTAACGACGGCAACGCTCAAGGCGGCCAACAGCATGCGAGCTGGCCGCGCTATGAAAATGAGGGAGTTTGACATGATGATTTCCAATAAAAAGGCACGCTACCGCCCAGGGATTATAACGGGCGCATTCCCTTGCCCTACGCTGTGCGGATGAAATGTGGTGAACCGGCGCTATCAAAAAAGCACCCAGCATTGTAAGGGATTAACCGCTGGGGCTCTACGTTGACAAGGCTTGTACAGAAAATTAACTCTATTTAGCATGCCGTGCATTAGGCGGCGTACAATAAAAAAATCGGCTCGAAGGCCGATTTTTTTATATCGTTAAAACAATTCGTTAGTCTTCTTTAATACGCTGAGAGTAGATACCCCATAGCACCGCAAGCATAAAGGCGTACATCATGACGCCACTGTTGTGCTCCATGAAGACCTGCGTTAGTCCAAAATCCATGAACGTGACGGGGAGCAGCACCCCGGCGGTAGCCACGGCCCGCGTGGTTAGGTGGCTGGCTTGTAAGTGCCGAGCAAACAGGCGCATGGGCACAAGATAGAGCGCCAGCAGCGCGACTAAGCCCAGCAATCCTCGCTTGGCAAACGCGTCGATAAACTCGTTATGGGCGTGCCCGTATCGGGCGGCTTCGGCGCTGATCACGCCTGCCTCACCAAAGTCGGCCATCGCATCGGCATAGCCGTTGCTGCCCCAACCCATGAGAGGTTTTTCTTGAATGAGCAAGGTAGCACCGCGCCACATCTCGAACCGCGAGCCTACCGAGGTGGAGCGGTTTTCACCGGAAACGTACAGCGCCACATCGTTAAAGGCTTGGTGTACACGCGCTTGCACCCCCATCTGCGGTACGGCATACACCGTTAACCCGCCTACCAAGACGGCAGACATGGCCGCTACCTTCCATGACGTAGAGAGCTGTGTTCCGTAGGCCCGGTAGAGCACTAACAGTACGATAGGAAAGCCTACCCACCCGCCACGGCTGCCCGAGAACAGTGAACCCAGTACACCGCCTGCCGCGCCTGCTAGCAGCAGGGCTACCCACACGCCACGATGGCGCTGCACCACGGCCCACCCAAACCCGGCCATGCATAAAACGCCTAGCAACATGCTGAGATTGCCAAACTGAATCACGTGCGTGTGGCCCTGGGCACGCCCCACACCTTCGACTAATTTTTGCCAGCCGCCCCAAGTGCCTGCGCTGATGGCGCCCAGCGCTATGCCGCCCCATACATAGACGAGCTTGGGCGGATAGCGCAGTACCCACAACAAGGCAGGAATGGCCAAAATGAAGCGGCTTGGCTTATCGAACCCTCGGCTGCCTTGGCCATCCCACCAGGCTTCCAGCATGCACACCAACGCGTACGCCACCAGCGCCGCAATGACCCAGCCGTCTTGCTTGCTCAATACGGGAACGCGACGAGTGAGGATCAGCCCCATACCAGCGAAGAGTAGTATGACGGCACCGATGGAGTAACCACTGGGGATGGCCAGGCTCACCGCCGTGAGCAAGAAAACCGCCACACCCGTCAACTGATGAGGAAGCTCGCTGGTGCTACGGGTAGTAGCGTGGGGAGGGAACGTCATTGAAATACCGGTCCTGGCAACGAAGAAGCACGTTAGTCAGGCAAGTGCCTGAAAAGTGCCATGTTACCACACCCCACTAATGCTCTGTTGGGCGACTAATAGGCGTTTTTGTTGATGAACCCTTTGAAAACGGTGAGCACGATGATCTTCAAATCCAGCCAAAGCGACCAGTTGTCGATATACCACAGGTCGAACTCGACCCGCCGCTGCATTTTTTGCACGGTATCGGTCTCGCCTCGCAAACCATTGACCTGCGCCCAGCCGGTAATGCCCGGCTTCACTTTGTGGCGGCGCATGTAAGACTCCACCAGCTCTTTGTACTGCTCGTTATGGGCCAGTGCGTGCGGGCGTGGCCCCACGATGGACATTCTTCCTTGTAGCACGTTGTAAAATTGCGGCAGTTCATCCAGCGACGTGCGCCTTAAAAAGGCACCAATGGGCGTGATGCGGCTATCGTTCTTTTTGGCTTGGGTCACTTTACCGGCCTCTTCTTGGTGAACGTGCATCGAGCGAAACTTATAGACTTTGAAGCGACGCCCGTTTGAGCCCTCCCGGTGCTGCTTGAACAGAACCGGCCCTGGTGAGGTGAGCTTGATGGCCAGCGCTATGCCCAAGCATACCGGCAGGATCATGATCGAGATGAGCGAACCGATAATGATGTCTTCACTGCGTTTCACGAAGCGCGACATGCCGCTCATGGGCGATACGCTCAAATCGATCGCGTAATGCCCTGCCACTTCACTCATGCGATGATTGAGCAGGTGCATATCTTCGAACGCCGGAATGAAGCGCACTTCTGCCGTGTGGTTGCGCAGGGCAAAAAACAGCGACCGCACGATTTGGCCCATCTCGAACGGCACGCAAATCCATACCTCGCGGGCATTCGAGCGGCTAATACGCCGCACGATGCGCTTGATACACTCGTCGTTGACCTGCCCTTTGATTCGCTCTACCCCGGCAATGGTGTGCCCTTCCCAAGCGGCACTACGAATGCCTTCCGCCACACTCAATACGTTACTGGCCGGCCCGATCAAAAACACCGGACGCCGCGCGCCACCTCTTAGCCGAACGTGCTGCAAGGCAAGCTGCACTAGCAAACGCGCCCCACCCGCCACCGAAAACGAGATGACCAGCGTGAAGCCAATCCAGAGCCGGGAGTAGCGGCTGGCGGAGTGAGAAAAGTAAATGAGCGACGCGGCGGTAATGCCTACCGCTATCCACACCAGCAGCAATTTGCCTAGCATCTGCCCGACGGGCGTTATCCGCCAGCGACGGTAGCTGCCGGACATACTGTTGATTACCAACACCAGAAGGCCAATACAGATCAAGGCCAGCACGTACCGTTCGTGCAGGTGGAGCGACCCAAATCTCAGCCAGTGCGCTAACCATCCGCCTGCAAAAATGGCGAGCACGTCAAAAAAGGGAAAAACCACCTGGGGCGGAAAACGCTCTGAAAAAGTCATGGTTTTTGGCTTACCCATTGCAGCCACCCGTTTCGAGTCCATTCATCGACATGTTCATTCGCTTTTCTGCTGATTCAAAATATCGTTCACGCCCTGGGTGAAGACCCGCTGATCGCTAAACCGATGACGCACGCTTTGGGCATGCTCACTCAATGCTGCCCGCACCGCTTCGGGCTGGGCATGAAAGGTCTCGATGGCCGCGACCAGCTCGTCCACGCCTCCTTCATAAAAATAGCCGTTCTTGCCCTCTTGCAGGTACTCCTTGGCGGCGTGTAGCTGGGCGTTGGCAATGACGGGAACACCACAGGCGAGCGCCTCGACAGCCACCAAACCAAAGCTCTCTCTCGTCGAGGGAAATACGAAAACGGAAAAGTCGGCCAACACCTTTGGCAACTGCTCCCTGGGCATGGCACCTTTGAAAGTGGTGATGTCCGCCACGCCGAGCTGCTGCGCCATTTTTTCCAGGGCGGCTCGCTGGGTGCCATCGCCCACCAGCACCAACCGTTTGTTAGGCATCGATAGCTTGGCAAACGCTTCTAGTAACGTTCGACAGTTCTTACCCGACTCCAGGCGGGATACACAACCCACGATGAAGGCATCATTAGGCGTTGTACCGTGGGCTCGCGCTGGTGCTGCAAAGTGTTCTCCCACGCTATCGGGGTAGACTTTGATGATACGCGACAGTGGCACGTTCAAACGGGTGTTGATTTCGTGGCGAAAGTGCTCAGAGGGTGCGACGCAGAGGTCTACGCTATCTTTCAAACGATCAAACAGGCGGCGAAACAGCCTAGAGCTGGCAATTTGCGTAAGATCCGTTCCGTGAAAACGCAATACGAGATAAAAGTGCTTGGGTTTAATCAACGCCACCAAGTAAAGCAGCGGTAGAAAGTAGACGGGATAATGCACCTCGAGCAGCGTACCGATTGGCTTGTTGCGTAGCGACAGCGCGCAGCGCGTTAGCAAATCGGCGTATAGCGTGATTTTACTGAGCTTGCTGGTGGGCTTTTCTCGAATGGCCACCAACGCTACGTTATCGCTGCCCAATGTTTGCCGCCAAGCCTGCTCGGTCGCTTTGACGAAGGTGCCATAGTGCGGGGCCGCTTTGGTGGGGTAGAGATTCGTCCATAGCAACAGGCGGGTCATGAGGCGCGCCCTTTCACACCAAGGTGTTCGGCGATACGCCGTCCTAGCGTGTTGTTTTGTGGAGTTTGTTCGAGCGGCTCGGCATCCGTTGGTGCGCTGAGCAACGCATCGAGGGCGTTGAAGAGCGCTGGGGCGTCGTCGCAGAAGGCCAGCGATGGGTATTGGCCCGTAAACGCTCGCGCGGTATCCCGCTGGTGGTCGTTGCGGTGTTCGCCCAGCGCGTATTGACGGGGCATGAACACACCGCGCTTACCGTGTTCCAGACAGGACAAAATGCTGCCCATCCCGGCGTGAGAAACGATACCCTGCGCTTGGCAAAACCAGTGGTAATACTCGTCACTCGATAGCGTTTTGACGATCTGCATATCGGGGTGAGCAAAGTGACTCTCTTCGCCAACTTGCGCAACGATGTCGCCTGAGTAGCCGCTTCGTTCACGCCAATCGGCCACGTTGTTCAGCAAGCGATCGAAAGGGAGCTGAGTGCCAACGGTGATGAAGATCATAAAACTTTCCCCCAGTAGCTCACCCGTTTGTCGCTGGCTGCCAGATGTTCCCACTGGGTCAAGCATACGTCACAGAAGTAGCGCGCCAGCTTGCCGGAAAATGAGAGCTGCTGGTAATTGGCCATGCTATCCACCCAGATGGCTTTCTTGCCACTCATTTTGGCGAGAAAACAGAGCAGTAAGCCTGGCAGTGCGCCGGTGGATACCACGACATCGGGCTTGGCCGCTTTCAACACGCCATAGGACTGGCGCAGCGCCGAGAGTAGCGCTTTGATACCGCTCCCTCTGTGAATGTTCGGGCAACAATGGGCGCGTCTGCCATCGACCGTTAGGCCTGGTTCCGTACTGGCAAAGCTGAACTCGACGCTATTGGGTTCGATCTCTTGGACAAGCTGTCCGTATAGGCGCTTGAGTTGTATGAAATGGCCACCAAACGAGCCTACCAATAAAATGTTCACGCTTCCTCCTTGAAGGTCGGCAACCTTGTTTTGAGTCGATAGAGGTAGCCGATCAATAGCGCTGTCGCGCTAGAGGCAATACCTGAGTTCACCACGTGGCCCGCTGTGAGGCTGACGCCGATGATGGTGATGATGAGTAGCCCAAAGCTAATGCCATATCTTGGCTGCTGTTTGAGTAGCTGTACGGACCATACCGCTCCTAACAGCCATGGCAAGTAGAACAGCACCCCGCCCATCACGCCAAAGGTAATGAATACATCGACCACATCTATCTCTACGAGCGAGCCACGAACGGCCAAGAGATGGTCGACGCCCACGCCGAACAGCACATCCCAGAATCCAAATGGCACGACGATCAATTCGATGGCCTCACCCAAGAACGAGAGCCGCCCACTCAATAACGCCCCCCAAAAGCCGCCGTGTAGCGTGTAGAGGAAAAGCATTCGATCCCAAAGCCCTGTCGACTGTATGAAGGGGTACCCGAACACCACGACGGCTGCTCCGCCCACTAACGCGATTAGGTACACCGTGGGGAGACGACTTACTTTAAAGTAACCGTTGTGTATCAATGCAAATACGAACACCAGACAGATGCCCAGCATGGCGACCTTGGTGGCTTTCATTAGAAAAAACAGCAGGAATACGCTAAACACGAACGCAAGACACGCAGCACCCCGCGTTTCGGCCAAGCGAAAGAGCACGATACTGGCCGATGCGAGCATCAAATAGCTCATTTCATTGCCTGCGATGATGAAGCCTTTACCGCCAATACCCCCCGCGTATTGAGACTCTCCGACCCCCAGTACGCCCAGCGTGACGTTCACCGACATGACGAAGAAGTACAGGAACATCAAGCCTGCCAGTTTTTTCAGGCTCCAAAAACTGGTGGCTTGTTTTGCCTCGCCCATCAAATAAAACAGGAGCACTAACGTCAGCAGTCCCCTGACGGCCCAGGTAATGCTTTCGACGGCCTGCCCGTAGCTTACCGACTGATAGAACACACATAGGGCCATCAGCGCGGCACAAATCAGCGCGTATAAAAACTGCTTTACGTGGTAGATCATTAGCACGCCCAATAGCGCCACGAACCCTAGCGTTTTATAGGGGGCAGAAATACTCGGCCATGCCATGTCCTGATAGTAGAGATAGCCGTTTAGCGTATCGACGACGGGCCATACCATGAGAAAACACAGCAGCAGCAAGTCGACACACCGTTTTAGTTTCATATCCATCACTGGCTCCGGCGGGCAATGAGTGCGTTAACGCCCTCTCATTACTGGGCACGCCGATAAGCAGCCGCCACTTGTTTGACGAATACGCTAAATACGGCGGCTAAAGGAGCCAATAGCAGTGCCACCAATACACCGAACGCTAAAATAAAGGAGCTACCTATACCCACCGGTTCGAGGCTTTGTACGGCAAGCTGGGTGGCGTCGCCAGGGTTGATACTCTCGATACGACGTTCGAGCTGCAGCATTTTCTCGAAAAACGAGGCTTCCAATTCGCGGGCGTTGTCGCTGTTGGACGCTTGCGCTGCCTCAAGCGCCTGGGAGTACGCCTCCTGCTGTGCATTCAGCCCTGCCGTCAATCGCTCCACTAGCTGCTCTTGGTCTTGCTGGATAGACGTGACTATCCCCTCGTGGAACCGCTCGATCATTGGCTGATGCACCGCCTGGGATTCGCTCATGATACGCAGCAGCAGCGTATTTCTCGGATTCGTCACGTCGATGTCGAACGGTATTCCTTCCACACTTTCGTCTTCCAATAGCTGCCTGCGCTGCTGTTCGATGAAGACGTTTTCAAGTTTTGCGATGACCTCTTCTGGCGTTTCGAGACCTTCCCTTTCGCCCTCCAGGGTTTCATAGGAGGCCACCGCGTACATGGTGGCAAAGCCATATTTGACGGGTTTCAGCCAAAGCGCCGCCAGCGTCAGCAGCATGACACACGTGACGCAGGCCAGCATGACCTTCCACTGTTTTAGTAGAAGCGTAACAAAGCTAACCAGCGTCATATCCTCTGGTATTTGCTTCTGGCTTTTTCTAGTTTCCATTCCATAGTTTTCTTTCATTATAGCCCTCCATTTACCGCCATGCGGTTATGTCCCTGGCTGCATTCAACCCCTCTCCCTAATTAAATGTATTTATTTTGCTATTATTATTTATCGCCCAACGCCGTAGTACGTAATTCCTTTTTTCACCATGCGCTTCGGGTCGAACAAGTTACGACCGTCAACAATCACCGGTTGAGACAGCGTTGCTTTGATTAAATTAAAATCTGGCGCTTTAAAAGATTGCCAGTCTGTGACGATCACTAAGGCGTCGGCGCCTTTCAGTGCACCTTCTTTCGTGCCACATAAGGTCAGGTCATCACGGTGGCCATAAATTCGCTGGGCTTCTTCCATTGCCTCCGGGTCGTACGCTTGGACTTTGGCACCCGCTTGCCATAGAGACTCCATCACGACACGGCTGGGCGCTTCACGCATGTCATCGGTATTTGGCTTGAAGGCAAGCCCCCATAGCGCAATGACTTTTCCCTCTAGCGCGCCGCCGAAGTGACGATATATTTTTTCGAATAGGGTGTTTTTTTGAAGCTGGTTACGCTCTTCGACCGCTTTGAGCACTTTGGCATCGAAATCAATGCCCTCGGCTGTCCGTATTAGCGCTTGCACGTCTTTTGGAAAGCAGGAGCCGCCATAGCCTGCGCCCGGATAAATAAAATGGTAACCAATGCGAGGATCGCTCCCGATACCTTGACGAACCATTTCAATGTCGGCATTCAAACGCTCGGCGAGATTCGCCATTTCGTTCATGAAGCTGATTTTCGTCGCCAACATGCAGTTCGCTGCGTACTTCGTCAGCTCGGCACTGCGCACGTCCATGGTGATGATTTTGTCATGATTACGGTTAAACGGCGCGTAGAGCTCACGCATGATATCGATGGTGGCAGCGTTAGTGGTGCCGATAATGATGCGGTCAGGCTTTTTGCAATCGGCTACCGCGCTACCCTCTTTCAGGAATTCGGGGTTGGAGACCACATCGAACGATAGGTTCGCTGATCGGTTGGCCAATACCTGCTCCACCACGGCAGTGACTTTATCGGCTGTGCCGACGGGTACCGTGGATTTATTGACGATGACCACTGGTGTTTCGATATGCGTCGCGATGGTTTCGGCCACCTTCAACACGTATTGCAAATCGGCACTGCCATCCTCGTCTGGGGGGGTGCCAACGGCGATGAACTGCACCTCTCCGTGCTTGACGCCTTTCTCCGCCTGGGTCGTGAAGGTCAGCCTGCCCGCTGTATAGTTCTCTTTGACGAGCGCTTCGAGCCCTGGCTCATAGATAGGAATGATGCCCTGTTCAAGACGCGCTACTTTCTCGGCATCGACATCCACGCAAACGACGTTGTGACCCACGTCCGCAAGAACGGCTCCTTGCACCAGCCCTACATAGCCTGTTCCAAACACGGTTACGTTCATACTTTCCCTATCAGCTCACCTAGTTCGTTAATGAACACAGCCGGACACGGTCTTTTCAACATCGGCTGGCAGCGATAAACGCTGGCTATCATACCGTTTATCGGCAGCGCTGTAATGCTATGCCGAACTCAGCAGCGGTGCCGTTTGATTCTGGTTCAACAGCGCAAGGCTAGCCAGATGAAAAACCTCATATCGATGTATAAAAAACGCCTCCATGTTATGCATGGAGGCGCTTGGTTCGTTCTTATCGACATCATTACCGACATCGAGAACGCATGTTTGCATTAAAAATGGTAACGGGCCCCGGTAAGCCAATACGCGTCTTTCAAGCCACCACGCTGAGCAAGCCCTGGTGTGTCGCTATCTGCCAGCTCGACAAAGACGTCGAAGGCACTGGATAGCTTGTAATAGCTACCCGCTGCCCAGGCGTTGCTGTTGCCCTGGTCGTCTCGGTTGATACGGTAGTAATCGGCCGTGAATGCCCACGGCCCCGTCACATACGTCGTGCCTAGCCCCACCGTTTCATAGCCGCCGCCATATTGGGTGTTCTGCCCCTGCCATTCGGCACCTAACCTTGCGCTTATGCTATCCGTGGCTTGGTAGCTCCCCATCACACCGTAAAGCATCTCACCGTTACCACCACCACGAACCACATCTTCAACGGCGCCCACCCCTACCCTCAGCGGGCCATGCTGATAGTGAACTCCGCCTTGGGCGGCTAGCACACACTCCCTTCACGGCGCTGCTCGGCATCGGTCAAACCCCGCTCACTGTAATGCTTGACCTGCAAAAAGGTGGTGAAGCCATTGAGTGTTGGCGTGTAATAACCGATGGCGTCGCCACGCGACTGTAAGCCTGTAGAACTGAACTCCAACCCTCGGTCCAGGTAAACATCGAACGGCGCAGAGACAAACTGGTAGTAAAGGCTATCAAAGTTACCGGCCTGCACTGTTCCATAGCGCTCGCTTTTTAGCCCAAGATAGCTTTGACGAATCTCATTAAAGCCTTGCTCGGTATTGCGCTCGTCACCCGTGAAGCGCCACTCCAAACGCCCAAAGGCGCTGACATCGTTGCTTATTCGTTGGCTCAATCGAAAACCGAGCCGGGAGTACACGTCGACGAACTCTGCGCTGTCACTGACTTTTTGGCCTGCCGAATCGACGCCTGGTCCTCCGCCAGCCACGCCCATGGCGAGACGCCCGTAGATATCGAACTGCGTGCCCTCCTCATCATAGAGCGTCGCTGCATTGACGCTTGTGCCCACTCCCCCTAGCGCCATTGCGACTGCCGTTACCACTACTGCTTTAACAGACCGTTTCATCGGTTTCCCTTGCGGTTAATTGTGACGTTTGGTGCTTTGTATTGCTCACACAAACTAAAGCAACGTTATATTGTAACAATTAAGCCCAGTAATGAGAAGTTATCTCAATATGAATCCCGAGTGAAGGAGATACCTGACCTTTCTATCGCTACAAAAAAACCGGCCCTCAAAGGGGCCGGTTCATTAACTACTACAGGGGTTACAACATCAAGCTTGGTTTGACCCAGGCTTAGAAGTGGTAACGAGCGCCTGTCAGGTAGTAAATGTCGTCGCCGTCAGCGCGCTCAACGTTAACAGGACCTTCGCTGCCACCGATGGTGACGTCGATGGACTGCTGGTCACGCTGGTTCAGCTCCAGGAACACGTCGAAGTTGCTGGAGACTTTGTAGTAAGTACCCAGGGCCCATGCAGTACGGTCGTCTGCATCAGCACCGTCTTCGCTTACGTCGTATACGTCAGCAGTGAATGCCCAAGGGCCAGTGGCGTAAGTACCACCCAGACCAACGATGTCGTAGCCGTTACCGAAACCTTCATCGCTGTGCTCACGACCTTCGTAGCCCAGACGAACAGAGAACTGATCGTTTACAGCGTAAGAACCTACTACACCACCCAGCATCTCGCCGTTACCGCCGCCACGTACGACGTCTTCAACGAAGCCCAGACCTACAGTGATCGGACCTTGCTGGTAACGAACACCACCTTGCGGTGCCACTACGTTGCCTTCTTCACGAACCGGCTCAAGCTCGCCACGCTCGCTGTAGTGTTTCAGCTGCAGGAACGCAGTGAAGCCTTGCAGGTCAGGCGTGTAGTAACCGATAGAGTCGCCGCGGGACTGTTTCGGGTGACCAACGAACTCTAGGCCACGATCGATGTAGACGTCGAACGGCAGAGATACGAACTGGTTGTAGAAGCTGTCGAAGTTACCGGCCTGGATAGTACCATACTGGTTGCTTTGCAGACCGATGTAGCTCTGACGAACTTCGTTGAAGCCAGAGTTGCCGTTACCGCTCGGGCCAGTGCGCTCGTCACCGGTGAAGCGCCACTCGACACGACCGAAAGCGGTCAGGTCGGAAGTCACTTCCTGGCTCATGCGCAGACCCAGACGAGAGTAAACGTCTACGAACTCTTCGCTGTTGTCGATTTTCTGGCCGTCAGAGTTGTACTCTGCGCCGCCACCGGCGATACCCATGGCGATACGGCCATAGACGTCCAGTTTGGTGCCGTCTTGGTCATAAACGGTAGCTGCTTGTGCTGCAGCGGAGGCGCCCAGGGCACCAACAATAGCAGTCGCTAAAAGTGTCTTTTTCATGATGTAGGTTCCTTAACTAGCTTACTGTTTCGATCGTTATTACTGGCCTTCGAAGAAGCCAGTAAGTGGCTTGCGGGCCATGCTCTTTTTCTCATCCGCCGGTTTTTCCCGGAGGTATGCGACATGTCCTCAACAAAGCCTTGTTATAGTCCAATGCTCGCAGGTCAAACTCTATACCGGGATTCCAGGGAACGCAATAGAAAAAAACAGTGTTTTTTTACGATTTGTGTTTTTTTATGGAACCCCGCCCAAGGACTCAGGTCTCAGCGCCCTTCGAATTTTTGCTGCAGGCCTTTGAGCTTCTCTTCCATGGTAAGCGGTTTTTTCTGTTCAGTTTTTTCTGGAACGGGCGTTCTCGCGGGGAGCTTTTCATCGTTTGACGATGAGTTACTCGCGGCTGGCTGCGTTTTATTCGTGCGACTTTTCGTGGGTGGTGCCGGACGTTCCGCTCGGTTTTTCGTGGGCGTTTCTTGTCGCCGCTCATTGGCATGTTTCGCGGCTTCTTTGTCTACCTTGCCTGCAGGCTGGCCATCTAAATCGACACGCTCTGCTCCTTCACGCATGGATTTGATATAACGCGGCAAATTGACGTAGTTGGCCAGCGCCCGACGGATCAATTTACTCGGCCAAGGCTCGCGCTCGGCCAAATCCTGGTGAATCCCCACTTTCAAGGGTTTGGTGTGCCCTTTGAAGAAGGCATGTGGGTAACGCTGATACCACTGCTTCAATAACGCTTGCGGCGAGGGTTGCGTGACGGCTTCTGGCGCATCTGGCGCATCTGGCGTTGCTGGCTCCCTGACCGCCGCTGGCACGTGCTCGGGTACTTCGTTCGGCACTTCTTCTCCCGCCGCGACATCGGTCTCGTGTTCAGCGGGCGATGCCGTAGGCTCCCCTGAGGCGCGAGTCGATAGCGCGGCTAGCTGCTGTTTCAACTGCTGATTCTCTTCGCGCAGCGCAATGAGTTCGGCCTTGTTTTGTTCGAGCCGTGTTTCTAACGTTTCTAGTAGATGCAGTACGCTGGCGGCCATAACCCCCTCCTTTGACCCAAATCAGTCGCTGACACGCTCGTACACGACGAAGTCATAATTTGGCTGCCCTTCTGCGGGCTGCCCGGCGACTCGCTGAACTTCTTGCCACTCTTCCGTCGAGAACGCGGGGAAGTGCGCATCGCCTTCCACCTCTATATCGACTTCCGTGATGTAGAGACGTTGGGCAAACGGTAAGGCTTGACGGTAAATCTCGCCGCCGCCCATGACCATGATTTCTTCTGCCGCTTCGATCGTCGCCTGCTGATCGGCCAGCGCTAACGCCGCCGGTAGCTCATGGCATACGCGTGTGCCTTCTGCACTAAACTGGGCATCCCGAGTCACGACGATATTGAGACGATTGGGCAGCGGCTTGCCAATGGAGGCGAAGGTTTTACGCCCCATGACCAGCGGCTTGGCCTGGGTCATGCGTTTGAAGAATTTCAAATCTTCAGGCAAGTACCAGGGTAGCTTGCCATCGACGCCAATGACGCGATTCTTGGCCATGGCGACGATCATCGCAACGGGCACCAGCGGTTCATAGGCGGTGGCTTGCTGACTCATACGGCTACCTTTGCTTTGATATGCGGATGGGACGCGTAATCTTCGATCTGAATATCATCGAAGGTGAAGTCGAATAGGTTCGTGACCTCTGGATTGAGCACGAGCCTGGGCGGTGGCATGGGTGTGCGCTCAAGCTGCTCGTTCGCCTGTTCCAAATGATTGCTGTACAGGTGCGCGTCTCCTAGCGTGTGAACGAATTCCCCCGGCTGTAAGCCCGTGACCTGGGCCACCATGCTAAGCAGCAACGCGTAACTGGCGATATTGAACGGCACGCCCAGAAAAATATCGGCACTGCGCTGGTAAAGCTGGCAGGAGAGTCGCCCGTTGGCGACGTAGAACTGAAACAGACAGTGACAAGGCGGCAGCTTCATCTCATCGACTTGACCAGGGTTCCATGCCGATACGATCAAACGACGCGACTGGGGGTTCGTGCGGATCTGTTCGAGGACATTGGCGATTTGATCTACACTGCCGCCCTTGGGGTTTGGCCAGCTACGCCACTGGTAGCCATACACAGGCCCCAGGTTGCCGTGCTCATCGGCCCATTCGTCCCAAATACGCACGCCGTTCTCTTTGAGATACCCAATGTTGGTATCCCCTTTCAGAAACCATAAAAGCTCGTGGATGATGGAGCGCAAATGTAGCTTTTTGGTCGTCAGCAGTGGAAAGCCGCGGGACAAATCAAAGCGCATTTGATGCCCAAACACCGAGCGCGTCCCCGTACCGGTGCGGTCGCCGCGATCAACGCCCTGCTCCAGCACGGTGCGCATCAGGTCTAGGTAAGGCTGTTCCAACGCGGGCAACGTTGATGTCATGGTAGGCGTGGGCGTTGTGACAGTCACAGAAGTTCCAAATTAACAGCGGATGTGGGGTTGTATTCTAGGCCGTCGAGTTATGCAGCGTCTATGGTATCGCTGCTTCACCCCCCACCAAAGCGCTCAATCGCCTTGTCTACCTCGCTTTGATCCACCAGCGGCGCCACCTTCGGCACCCCTAACGGGGTGCTTCGCGGGTGCGCTCCGCTTACCACGAGCTACGAGTGCATTGGCATTCGTAGCGTGCATGGGGTATTTCAAGCTTTGGCATCGATGGGCTGGCGGCGTGACCAAGCGATCAATATGAGGCCGAGAGCAATCATGGGTAAGGTTAACAGCATGCCCATGGTGACCCAGTCGAAGGCGATGAAGCCGATGTGGGCATCGGGCATGCGTACGAACTCGACCATGAAGCGGAAGACGCCATAACCCAACAGGAAAAGACCTGAGACAAACCCACGTGCGCGGGGTTGGGCAGACACCCACCAGAGGATCGCAAATAGCACGACGCCTTCTAATAGCGCCTCGTAGAGCGCCGATGGGTGGCGGGGTTCAGGCCCCATTCCGGGAAAGGGCATGCCCCAAGGGAGCGAGGTCACGCGGCCGGGCAACTCATGGTTGATAAAGTTACCAATGCGCCCTGCGCCAAGGCCAATGGGTACGAGCGGTGCAATGAAGTCGGTCAACGTGAAGAAAGCGAGCTGCTTGCGGCGGGCAAATAGCCAAGCGGCCAGCAGCACGCCTATCAAGCCGCCGTGGAAGCTCATGCCGCCATCCCAAACGCGGAAGATCCATAGCGGGTCAGCCAGCCACTGCTCTAGTCCGTAGAACAGCGCGTACCCGAAGCGGCCACCGGCGACCACCCCAATGGCGCAGTAGAAGAGCAAATCGCCGATGTCGTCTTTGTTCATTCCTAGACGCGGGGCACGTTTGCAGCCTAGCCACCACGCCGCCACGAAGCCGACCACGTACATGAGGCCGTACCAATGTACCTGCAACGGGCCGAGGGAAATCGCGACAGGATCTATCGTTGGGTAGTTGATCATTCACTTTCTCTATTCGAATAAAAGAAATGCCGCCACTTTCCACAGCGGGTTACGCCAGTATGAAACGTAGCCCCACCACGGCGAGCAGCGCAGCGAAACAGTAACGTAGGACATGGGCGGGTAACACGTGAGCCAAGCGCACACCAAGACGGGCAAACAGCACGCTGGTCGCAACGATGCCTATGAACGCAGGCCACATGACGAAGCCTGTCGCCCAAGGGGGTAGCAGCGAATTGCCCCAGCCGACCACGATGAACGTGATCGCCCCTACTGCCGCTATTGGTAAGCCGCAGGCGGCAGAGGTTCCCACCGCCTGCGTCATGGTGGCACCGCAGCGCGATAACCAAGGCACGGTCATCGCCCCGCCCCCGATACCAAATAGCGCGGAAATGGCCCCGACCACGCCTCCAGCGAGGGTCATGGCAAATTTGCTGGGGGCCAGCGTGCCCGGTTTGGGGGTCAGCCCCATGATCATTTTAGTGGCCAGCAAGAGCACGAAGACGCCAAACAAGGTGCCTAATACGGTGCCGGATAAATTACCGGCAATGAAGACCCCACCAATGGCGCCCAGCATCAAGCCCGGTAATAACGCCATGAACCAGGCACGATGCACACTCCCCTTGCGAAAGTGGCCCAACGCTGAAGAGGCGCCCGTCACGACGATCGTGGCGAGCGAGGTGCCCACCGCAAGGTGCATGGTGATCTCGGGGGAAATGCCCTGCAGCCCGAAGGCAAAGACCAGAACGGGGACGATGATGATGCCACCGCCCACACCAAACAAACCGGCCATGGTGCCTGCAGCGGCACCGAGCAATAGATAACTGGCCAAAATGGCTGCGAAGGTCATTCGTTGGGCTTCTCCAAGGCGTTAGGCAACCATTTTTTGATCATGCCGTGTAGGGTATCGGGCTGGTAGGGTTTCGCGAGGATATCGTCCAGCCCGGCGGCGCTGCAGGCGTCTTGTCCGGCGTTATCGGCATTGGCGGTCAGGGCGATCATGACACTTCGTTTGGTCGCGTGCTGATGCTCATACCGGCGCCAGCGGCGGGTGGTTTCCAGCCCGTCGAGTGTCGGCATGAAAATATCCATGAATACCAGGTCGTAGAACGCAGACTGCTGACGCTCGAGCGCCTGTTCGCCGCTACTCACGCCTTCAACGTGTAGCCCTTGCAATTCGAGCATTTGCCGCGCGAGCATGAGGTTCACAGGGCCATCATCGACGACCAGCACACGCGGGCTTTGCTCGCTGGATAGAGGAAGATCGTAGGTATCGGCTTCGTTCACACTCTGCTGAACGAAGTTGGCCAACAGCGAACGAATATCGGCCAAGCGCTCGCGCACGTGGGTGACGTTTTGCCGACAGGCTTCTGAGGATTCTTCGGTCAGCATGGTGCCAAGATGATCGAACAGGGTGTCGGCTTCCCGCTGCATGAGCGTTAGGTAACCCGATTTCAAACGCGACTCTTCTCTGGCACGCTCTCTTCCTGCCATGAGGTGCTTGAGCTGCTTTTGCTGGTGGTGTAGGTCATCCAGCAGCGCTTGGTCGGACTTGGACTGTTCGGTCTCTGCGGTAGCGACATGGCCACTTTTCTGTAACGCGCTCACCAAGCTTGCCAGCTGATCGTTGGCGCGGGTGAGCCGCTTGAGCGGGCGCTCTTGACTCTCTTCGTCCAGCAGCAACGTCGCATGGGGCATGATGCCTTGCTGCAGCGTATCGATGCGCCGTTCCAGCTCATTGAGGCCTTGGATGAACAAGGCATCTTTGAACTTGGCCCGTGCTTTGATCAACATCAAAAACGCGCCAACGTTCAGGCAGCTTCCCAGCAGCAGGGTCAGCGTGAGCCAGAGCGTGGTGGACCACGAAGCCTGGCCAGGTGACATTAACCAAATCACGGCACCTACCAACACACAGAGCAGCACTAAGGCGGCCTGTACGAGGAGCAGTGGCCATAACACCGGCCAGATAACGGCATTCCAGAAGTGCTCTCGCTGATAGCGTTGCATCATTCTCGACTTCCTGGTTGGCAAAGGGCAGCATGCCTTGTAAAGAGCGATGGCGTGAATCCTTACGTTTTATGCCGCACGTTTCTGTGCTAAGTGTACGTCGACACCGCACACCTGTCATGCCACGCCGGTACACCACTCACACAAAGCGGCACGCCTGCTGCCGTTCCAGGGATTCGTATGTGTTTAATCACGTTTCATTGGGCGCCCGATAGCGCTACGCCGTTTCGCCTGGCAGGCAATCGCGATGAGTTCCATGCGCGCCCTACTGCGCCTCTAGGTACTTGGCAAGATGTTCCTTTATATGGTGGCCGCGATTTAGAAGCCGAGGGCACTTGGCTGGCGGCCAATCGGCATGGCGTTGTCGCCGCGCTCACCAATGTGCGCGACACGCGCTTGATCACTCCTGCAAACGCCCCCAGCCGAGGCGAATTGGTCGCAGGTGCGCTGACCGCCAGCGACCCTGCCGAGTGGCTCGACGCCCTGGCAAGTCGACATGCCGAGCGCTACGCGGGCTTCAACTTACTGGTGGCGACGACCCACCACTGCTGGCACTTGCACCGAGGATACGACGGCGTCGCGCTGAGGGAGGTCGTCCCTGGGTGTCATGGGCTTTCGAATGCCGACTTGAATACGCCATGGCCCAAACTGCAGGCCGCGCGACAGGCGCTGGCAGACAGCGATGAGCACCGCTGGCGGCGTGACACCGGCGGTGCGCTGCATGATTCCGCGTTTGCGGAGATATCGCTTTTACCGGATACCGGCGTTGGGCTCGAGCTCGAGCGCCAGCTTTCGGCGGCTTTCATCGTTGGCGAGCAGTACGGCACCCGCGCGACCACATGGTTGACGCTCGACGCCCGAGGCAACGCCACCCTGACCGAACAGCGTTTTGGCCCCTTCGGTCGCTATCTGGGTGACACGACGCTAAACGTTCTCTGCGAGACGCAGTAGCCGCTGTTAATCGCGAGGGGGTAGTAAGTGCGATAGCTGCCACTCGTCCAATCGCTTATTGAGATGCTCATGAACCCGTACGGGCGTATCGAGCTGCATGATCTCATCGAGCAGCGCTTGGGCGTCGGCCAGCGTGACGCGGCGGATCGCTGCGCGCACTTTTGGCAAGCTGGGGGCGTTCATGGAGAGACTGGTAAAGCCCATCGCCATCAGCAGCAGCGCGCCCGCCGGGTCCCCTGCCAACTCACCACATAGCGAGATGGGTTTGTCGAGCCGCTTGGCGTCTTGGGCAAGCTCTTGCAACGCGCCGAGCAAGGCAGGGTGCAGCGCATCGTACAAGCTCGAGACGCGGGGGTTGTTGCGATCTACCGCCAACAGGTATTGAGTGAGGTCGTTACTGCCCACCGAGAAGAAATCGACCCGCTTGGCCAGTGCGTCCATCTGATAGATCGTGGCGGGCACTTCGATCATTACCCCCACCTTGGGCCGCTCGACGCTCATGCCCTCTTCGCCCAGTTCCAAGATGGCGCGATCGAGCAGACGAATGGCTTCATCCACCTCTTCGACGTTGGTGATCATGGGGAACAGAACGTAGAGGTTGCCCAGGCCGTGGGACGCTTTGAGCATGGCGCGTAGCTGAACCATCAACACCTCGGGATGATCCAGAGTCACCCGCATGCCCCGCCAGCCCAGAAACGGGTTGGCTTCCTCGATGGGGAAGTAAGGCAAGTCTTTGTCGCCGCCGATATCCAGCGTGCGCATGACGACCGGCAGGGGCGCAAACCCTTCCAACTGTTCGCGGTACATGCGCATCTGCTCTTTTTCACCAGGGAAGCGCTCGGTGATCATGAACGGCACTTCGGTGCGGTAGAGCCCCACCCCGCCAATGCGGCTTTTCAGTAGCGCAGAGGCATCCACCGCCAACCCGGTATTCACCATCAGCGGCATCTCATAGCCGTCGGGGGTTTCACTGGGCAGGTCCTGCTCGTGCTCGAGTACTTCGCTCAGCACTTTCTCTTCGGCAATCAGGCTGGCATAGCGAGTTTGCAGCTCGGCCGCCGGGCGAACGAACAAGCGCCCCCGGTGACCATCCAGCACCACGGGCGCGCCATTGAGACGCGGCAACGGGAGATCGACCATACCCAAAACGGTGGGAATCCCCATCGCGCGTGCGACGATGGCGACGTGAGACGTGCTGGAGCCCCGCACCGATACCAACCCTTTGAGCTTGTCGCGGGGCACTTCGCCCAGCATGGCTACGCTGATTTCATCGCCTACCAGAATGGCGTTATCCGGATAGGTTTCTGGGGTGGAAGGCGTATCTTCTTGAAGATGCGCCAGCACACGGCGGCCAAGATCACGGATGTCCGCCGCTCGTTCACGCAGGTAGTCGTCATCTACCCGCTCCAGGTACTGAACGTGGCGGCGAACGACATCGGCCAGCGCCCCAGGCGCCCACTGCCCTTCCCGAATTCGTTTTTCGACTTCTTCGGAGAGTGCCGCTTCGCCCAACATCTGTTGGTAGACGTCGAACAGCGCCAGCTCTTGAGAGGAGATACGATTGACCAAGCGCTCTGCCGCCGCACGAATCTCATCGCGGGTTTTGCCAATGGCCTCTTTCAAGCGAGCGATTTCGTACTCTTGGTCGCTGGGAATCAGGTCAGGAACGCTGTTGAGATCGGCGGGCGGGGTAATCACCACGGCTTCGCCCATGGCCATGCCGGGCGACGCCGCCACGCCTTTGAACATGGCTTGGCCACCCGGCAGTGCCGGTCGCGAGAGGTTGCCTGTGGCCAATGCATGCGCCAGAACACCGGCTAGCTGGGCGGCCATGGTGACCAAAAAGGCTTCGTCTTCGTCGTCGTAGCGGCGTTTTTCCGCTTGCTGCACCACCAACACCCCGAGCATGTGCCGCTGGTGGATGATGGGCACCCCTAAAAAGCTGGAGTAACGCTCTTCGCCCGTGGCTTCGAAGTAGCGAAAATGGGAGTGCGACCGCGCATCTTCCAAGTTGAGCGGCTCGCTGCGTTTGGCCACCAGCCCCACTAGGCCTTCCCCCAGCGGCAACACGACACGACCCACGGCTTGGGTACGCAGGCCAATGGTTTCCATCAGCACCAACGACTCCAGCTCTTTATCGTAGAGATAAAAGGAGCACACGTCGGTCTGCATGGCTTTGCGTATCCGGCGCACCATGGTCGACAGCGCGGCGTCGAGGTTTCTTGCGCCATTCACTTCTTGAATAACGCGTCGCAGCACCTCAAGCATGGACGTTTTACTATTCACTATTATTTGCCTCGCTGAGGGATTCTCCCGCCGGTGACCGCTGCGTTTACCCCGCAACGGTGCGCGCGTTATCCTTCATCATCTTGTGCCAAGCGCTGCACACGCGGGGAAAGCTCCCGGAGTGCGCGCCGATAGACCTCTCGTTTGAACGGTACTACCTGCCCAAGTGGGTACCAGTAGCTAACCCATCGCCAACCGTCGAATTCCGGCTTGGGCGTGGCCGTCATACAGATGCGGTTTTCTTGGCAACGAATTTTGAGTAAAAACCACTTCTGCTTCTGGCCGATACACACCGGCCGTGAGTGGGTACGAATCATGCGTCGTGGCAGACGGTAGCGCAGCCAGCCCCGGGTGCAGGCGACAATATCAACATCGTCGGCGGTTAGGCCGATCTCTTCGTGGAGTTCACGAAAAAGCGCTTGTTGTGGAGTCTCGCTTGCTTTGATGCCTCCCTGGGGAAACTGCCACGCATTTTGCCCTACACGACGCGCCCAAAGCAGCTGCCCCTGGCTATTGGCAATGATAATGCCAACATTGGGGCGAAAGCCGTCAGCGTCGATCACGGACATCACCTTCATAAATTTTCAGTTGTCCCCATTTTTCCATAAGGGAGACAACCGTATCAATACAATATAACGCTAAGTGGTTAAACCCAGGTGACTCTGCGATAATCCCGCGCTTTGTGTCGCTTATAATTAACGAACATTGACCGTCAAGGGGAGCGCCGTGAGTCTGGCCATTTTCGACCTGGATAATACGCTGCTATCCATCGATAGCGATCATGCCTGGGGGGAGTTTCTGGTGGAGCAAGGCGCAGTGGACCCGGTGGCCTACCGCGAGGCCAACGAGCGCTTTCTCGCCGATTACAATGCCGGCACGCTGGATATGATGGCGTTTCTGGCGCTGGCGCTGAAACCGCTGGCTGACAATAGCCCAGAGCAACTTGCTGCTTGGCACCAACAGTTTATGATTAGCAAGATCGAGCCGAACATTCTACCCAAGGCGGAAGAGCTGCTGGCGCGACACCGCACCAAGGGCGATACCTTGCTGATCATTACGGCCACCAACCGTTTCATCACTGGCCCGATTGCCGAGCGGCTGGGCGTGGACGACCTGATTGCCGTCGACCCCGAGATGGTCGATGGCCGTTACACAGGACGCGTGGCCGGTGTGCCCAGCTACCGGGAAGGCAAAGTCACCCGCTTGGAAGCATGGCTGGAAGGGCAAGAGTGCACCCTCGATGATGCGTGGTTCTATAGCGACTCCCATAACGACCTGCCGCTGCTGGAAGTGGTCGATAACCCCGTCGCCGTAGATCCTGACGATACACTTCGCCAAGTGGCCGAAGAGCGACACTGGCGAATCATGAGTTTGCGGGATTAATGGCATTCGACCCACCTACCCTATTAACGCTAACCATCGCCATTGCCGCTGCAGCGGCGCTTTATTTGCTGATGGAGTGGCGTGGCGCTCGAGAACGGGCGCTGCTGCTATGGGCAGCAGGGTTTGCCACGATCACGGTGGGCTCGAGTCTTTCACTGCTACGCGCCAATGGTTTCTTCCTGGTCGGCGTGTGGTTTGCCAATGGCCTGCTGATCCTGGCCCACTGGCTCTTCTTGCTGGGCGTCTTGCGCTTCGTCGGCCAACGTCCCAGCCAGGCCTGGTGGCTGCTGGTCGTCATCTGGTGCGCACTGCTGCTACTCCCCGCCCCCTTGACCAGCTCCAAACTCTATCTGGCACTCAATTCGTTATTGGTAGGGCTGCTCGCCTTGAGGGCCAGCTGGGCGCTCAAACTGGAGTCCGGCAGCGCCACTCTCGGCACTCGCCAATTGCACTACGTCTTGTTGATTCACGGTCTTTTTTACATCGCCAAGGGGCTGCTGCCCTTGGCCCCCAACACGCTGGTCGACCTCATGGCCTTTCGTGGAGCCATCATTCGCGTTTCATTGGTGGAGGGTGCTATGGCCATCTTGCTGATTGCGCTCTCGATGACCGGCACCGTGCGCTACCAGCGAGAGCGTCACATCACGCATCTCGCCGAACGCGATGCCTTGACGTCACTGCTCAACCGGCGTGGCTTCGAAACCCAGGCACTTCGCGTGTTAAAACGCATCACCCCAAGCCAACCTGGGGCGCTACTCCTGGTCGATTTGGACAACTTCAAGCAGGTCAATGACCTCTATGGCCACGCCGCGGGCGATCACCTACTGATCGCCCTGGGCGATATCGCTCAACAAACATTGCCAGCGGACGCTCTGATGGCCCGCTTGGGCGGCGATGAGTTCGTATTCCTGCTGAAAGACGTCGATGACGATGCTGTACTGCGCATGGGCCAACAATTACGCCAACGGTTTCAAACCGTGGCTTCGCACACGTACCCCACACCCAACCCTGTTTCGTTGAGCCTGGGCGTCACACGCCTCACCCAGCCCAGCCAAGACCTGTCCAGCCTCCTTGCACGAAGCGACCAAGCCCTATACGAAGCTAAACGTAGCGGCCGAAACCGTATGGAAATTTGCTGACGCCACCACCACGAGACATCGGGGTGCCCAGCTACTATACATCTCGACAAATCGAGCACCCGGCTACCACATCACGGTGAATCGAGGCACCCCCGTAGCACGGCGTAACGACTGAGCGAGAGCAACGAGCGAAAGAGGCACCCACGAAGGCGGCGGCAGCCGCCCCGATGGCGTTACCGAACCAAACGTGCCACCAACACCCACCGCGCCCCATCGGCAACGCTCCTCGCGTTGCTTCGCGGATGCGCTCCGCTTACGCCGCGCTACGGGTGTATCCACTGAAGCTATCCCGCAAGCGACATAACGTTCCATCCAAATCCATTGCGCTGGGCATAAAAAACCCCGCAAGCATGGCTTGCGGGGTGGATGCGGTTGGCGGGTGCCAAACGGCGCGTTTAGCCGAGCAGATGCTCGACGGCGGCGCGCTCTTCACGCAGTTCTTTTTCGGTGGCTTGCATCTTCTCTTTGCTGAACGCGTCCAGTTCGAAGCCTTGGACGATTTCATATTTGCCACTCTGGCAGCGCACCGGGTAGGAGTAGATGATGCCTTCGGCAATGCCGTAGCTGCCGTCGGAGGGAATCGCCATGCTGACGATGCCGTCGCAACCCAGCGCCCAGTCGCGCATATGGTCGATGGCCGAAGAGGCGGCAGACGCTGCAGAGGACGCACCGCGCGCTTTGATGATGGCAGCACCGCGCTGCTGAACGGTCGGGATGAAGTCGTTTTCGTACCAGTCGCGCTCGACCAGATCGAAAGCGGCTTTGCCGTCGACTTTGCACTGGGCCAGATCCGGATACTGGGTGGCGCTGTGGTTGCCCCAGATGATCATGTTTTCGACGTCGGTGACGTGCTTGCCGGTTTTCTGAGCCAGCTGCGTCAGCGCGCGGTTGTGGTCCAGACGCGTCATGGCCGTGAACTGACCTGCATCCAGATCCGGCGCGTTGCAAGAAGCGATCAGCGCGTTGGTGTTGGCCGGGTTACCGACGACCAGCACTTTGACGTCACGGCTGGCGTGGTCGTTCAGTGCTTTACCCTGCACGGAGAAGATCGCAGCGTTGGCTTCCAGAAGATCTTTACGCTCCATACCCGGGCCACGCGGACGTGCACCTACCAGCAGGGCGAAATCGGCATCTTTGAACGCTACGTTCGGATCGTCGGTGGCGACGATGTCTTGTACCAGCGGGAACGCACAGTCGTTGACTTCCATCACGACGCCGTTCAGCGCGTCCATCGCTTGGGGAATTTCGAGAAGCTGGAGAATGACGGGCTGATCCGGCCCCAGCATGTCGCCAGCGGCAATACGGAAAATAAGAGAGTAGCTGATTTGACCGGCACCGCCGGTAATCGCAATACGGACTGGATCTTTCATCATTGCTCCTTGATGGTTCGCCTAATGGAGGTTCGCCTGGTAAAGAATAGCGCCACGATGTTATGCCCAGACGCTCAAAAACTCAATCAGACATGAGACGACTACCCATTTGCACGCGGGCTTGATACTCGCTGAAAACGGCCAGTTACGCTATGGTGTGACGGGCTGCGGTACCATCCTTACCGCGCTATCTATTTTGTCATTTCCTTGGAACAGTGACTTCCCATGCGACGAATTCCCCCTTCTTATGCGCTGGCAAGCCTGCTGGTGCTGGCGTTAGTGGTTTGGTTGGCCGTCGGCGATTTTCAGCAGTTTCAATCGTCTCCGCCAGAGAACAACGCGGAAGAGGCCAACGCCCTGCCCCGTGTGGAGGTCAACAGGCAACAGAGCACACCCTATATTCCCCAGCAGGTGCTGCAGGGCCAACTTACCGCCGAGCGTGAGACGGTACTGCGTGCCAACGTCGCGGGTTACGTGGCCGAAAAACCTATCGAGCAAGGGGAGAGCGTGAATCAGGGGGAAACGCTACTCGTGCTGGATAACGACGCCCTGCCCGAGCGCTTACAGCAAGCCCGAGACGAGCTAGCACTGGCCGAAGCTGAGTACGCCGGTGCCCAAAACCTGCGCCGCCGTGAGCTGATCTCGCAACCGGAACTGCTGCGCCTGCAAAGCGCACTCAGCGCCAGCGCGGCTCAAGTGGCTCAGTTGGAGAAGCAGCTCGAAGACACCCGCCCCACGGCCCCGTTCGAAGGCGTGCTGGATCGTGTTCAGGTGGAGCTTGGCGACCTGCTCCAGCCTGGCGAAGAGTGGGCGCGCTTGATCGATGATCGCCGTTTGACCGGCACCGCGTGGGTATCGCAACAGCAGGTGGGCAAATTGGCCGTTGGCTTGCCGGTGACGGCGCGCCTGCTCAACGGTGGCTCGCTCACCGGCGAGGTCAGCTACATCAGCAGCCGCGCCGAGGAGGCGACGCGCACCTTCTATATCGAAGTCGCCCTGGACAACCCCGAACGCTTGCGCTTGGCCGGGGGAAGCGCGGAGTTCACCATCACCCTGCCCCCTCGACAGGTGCACACGCTCTCTCCGGCGCTGTTTAGTCTGGATGATCGCGGTCAGTTAGCCATCAAACATGTCGATGACGAAAACCGCGTGGTGCAAACGGCGGTCGAGCTGGTGAGCGCCGACACCGAACGCGCCTACGTGACCGGCCTCCCCGACCCCGTCACGCTGATCACACTGGGCGCGGGGTTGGTGAGCCCCGGCGACGCAGTAACGCCCGTGTCTGCCCAGGAAGGTGGTCATGCGTCGACTGATTAATGCCGCCCTCACCCATACACGCACCACGCTTTTACTGCTCGTCGGGCTATTGCTAGCGGGGACGACCGCTTGGCAGATGATTCCCAAAGAGGCGAACCCGGACGTGACGATCCCGATCATCTATGTGTCGCTCGCCCTAGAGGGCGTGAGCCCTGAAGATGGCGAGCGTCTCTTGGTGCGCCCCATGGAGCAAGAGCTTCGTGGCATCGAGGGGCTGCGTAAGTTCACCGCACAGTCCAGCGAAGGGCACGGTTCGGTGACGCTGGAGTTCGACCCCGGATTTGATCCCGATACCGCGCTGGCCGACGTCCGGGAGCGTGTCGATATTGCCCGCAGCAGCCTACCCGACGAAGCCGAAGAGCCTCGGGTGATGGAGGTGAATGTCTCCGAGTTTCCTGTGCTGAGCATTGGCCTCTCCGGTGAGCTGGATACCCGCGAGCGCATGACCATTGCCCGGCGCTTGAAAGAGGAGATCGAAGGCATTGCCGATGTGCTCGAAGTGGACATCGCGGGGGAGCGGGAGGACCTGTTGGAAATCGTCGTCGACCCATTGGTGCTGGAGAGCTACGGCGTCGATTTCGATACGCTGTTCAATCAAGTGTCGCGCAATAACCGCTTGGTGGCCGCGGGCAGCCTGGATACCGGTGCAGGGCGACTAGCGCTAAAAGTGCCTGGGATCATCGAGTCGCTGAACGACGTGATGAACATGCCGGTGAAGGTCGAGGATGACCAAGTCGTCACCTTTGGCGATGTGGCTTGGATTCACCCGACCTACAAAGAGGCGGAAGGGTTCGCCCGGATCGATGGCCAGCCTGCCGTGGTATTGGAAATTTCCAAACGCGCCGGGGCCAATATCATTGCCACCATCGAGGCGGTGCGGGCCACTTTTGCCCAAGCAGAGGAGCTGCTGCCGGAGCAGCTGCGTGTCACCACCATTCTCGATGAATCGGTGACCGTGCAGAACATGCTCTCGGAGCTGCTCAATAACGTATTGACCGCCGTGGTGCTGGTGCTGATCGTGGTGGTGGCCGTGATGGGCTGGCGGATGGCGCTGCTGGTAGGGCTGACGATTCCAGGGGCGTTTTTGACCGGCATTCTGCTGGTGTGGGCGTTTGGCTTCACGCTCAACATCGTGGTGCTGTTTGCACTGATTTTGGTCGCGGGCATGCTCGTGGATGGGGCTATCGTCGTCAGCGAGTTGGCCGACCGGCATCTGCACGACGGCCAAGCACCGCATCAAGCGTGGCTCAATGCCGCCTCACGCATGAGCTGGCCGGTCATCGCCTCTACGGCAACGACACTTGCCGTGTTCATCCCGCTGCTGTTTTGGCCGGGCGTGGTGGGCCAATTCATGAAGTACCTGCCGGCTACGGTGATTCTATGCTTGCTGGCCTCGCTGGCCATGGCGCTGGTGTTTCTGCCTACGCTCGGCCGGTTGTTCACCCGCACTTCGCACGCTAGTGGCTCCGGGCCGATAGACGAAAGCACGGCGCTCGGGCGTAGTTATCGTCGCCTATTGGGCCGCCTGCTGCAGCATCCGGCCTGGGTACTGCTGTTTGCGGTACTGCTCATTGCCCTGCTATACACCGGCTATGCCCGTTTCAATCATGGCGTGGATTTCTTTCCTAACGTCGAACCCGACAGCGCCCAGGTGCTGGTCCGCGCTCGCGGTGATTTCTCGGCAGAGGAAACGGATGCCATTCTGCAGCGCGTAGAGCAGCGTTTGGAAGGCATGGGCGAAGTGGAAGCCCTCTATGCGCGCTCTTACGCCGTGCCTGACCAGCAGATGGGTAGCGATGTGATTGGCATGCTGCAGTTTCAGTTCATCGACTGGTATCAGCGTCGCCCGGCGCGCACCATTTTGGCGGACATGGCCGAGCGCACCCAAGACATCCCAGGCATTACTCTGGAATTCCAGGAGCAGGAAATGGGTCCCGGCGGCGGTAAGCCCATCGTCCTGGAAGTCAGCGCGACGGACCCAGAGGTGGCCGATGCGGGGGTCGATCAACTGACGGCCATGATGCGCCAGCTGGGCGGTTTCACCGATATTCAGGATAACCGCAGCCTGCCGGGCGTCGAGTGGCAGGTGAATGTGGACCGCGAAGCGGCCGCCCGAATGGGGACCGATATCACCACGATTGGCAGTGCCGTGCAGCTACTCACGACCGGCCTGCAAGTGGCATCCTACCGCCCGCCCACGGTCAACGACGAGGTGGATATTCGCGTGCGCCTACCGGAGAACTGGCGCACGCTGAACCAGCTCGAACGTTTGACCATCAATACCCCACGGGGCCAGGTTCCGATTTCCCACTTCGTCGAGATCACTCCTGCGCCCAAGGTGGGCACGCTCAACCGCATCGATGGCCGTCGCGCCATTACGGTCGAAGCCGACTTAGCGCCAGAATTCTTGGCCGATGAGCGGCTGCGCGCGCTATTGGACGCTGGCCAAGGCCAACTGCCCGACGGTTTGATGGTCAACGTCGCCGGTGAGCAAGAGGATCAGCAGGAGTCGATGCAGTTTCTGGTCAGCGCTTTCTTGGTTGCGATTGGCTTGATGGCATTGATTCTGGTGACGCAGTTCAATAGCTACTACCAAGCCGCGCTGGTGCTGTCGGCGATCGTTTTCTCGACCGCCGGGGTGTTGATGGGCTTGCTGATCACCGGCCAAGCTTTTGGCATCGTGATGGTGGGTATGGGGGTCATCGCGCTAGCGGGTATCGTGGTGAACAACAATATCGTCTTGATCGATACCTATAACGAGCTGCGCGCCGAGGGCATGCCCCCCGCTCAAGCGGCCTTGGAAGCAGGCTGTTTACGCCTGCGCCCGGTGCTACTCACCGCGATTACGACCGTACTGGGGTTGATGCCGATGGTGTTGGGCGTCAACGTCAATTTGTTTGCCCCGGCATTAGGTTTCAACGCCCCGTCTGCCCAGTGGTGGACACAAATGTCCAGCGCCATTGCCGGCGGCCTCACCTTCGCCACTGCCCTCACCCTCCTGCTCACCCCGTGCATGCTAGTGATTGGAGGTAAGTTAAGGCGTGATAAATAAATGGTGAGTGGTGAAGCATTGTGCATCAGGCAGCGGGCGCGCTGCCTGATGATGAGATGTTAGGCGGGGGATTTGGCCTGCTGGGGGCTGTGGGCAGCGTGCAAGCGGGCGATGAGCTGGTCTTCCAGGGCAAAGCGCTCGGTCAGGCCTTTGGCAAGGCGGTCGATCCAGGCGGGGAGGCGCGCTAGGTTTTGCTGGCAGCGTACTGAAGAGGCGAAATCCTCGTCGAACTCCAGCACCATGGCCGTGGACATCTCTAGCCGTTCGAGCAATTTACCGGCGATTTGCAGCGCGCTATCGTCGTCGAAGGCTTTGGCTTCTTCCGCTAGCTGCGGATACACCTCGAAGTGACCCGCGCTGATGTAGTCCATCAGCAGCTCGCTGAAGGTGTCGATACGCGCCTTGCTCACGGCTTCCAGCTCCGCGTCACAGGCATCTTTTAGCTCAATGAAGCTCACCAGCAGCGCTCGGCGTTGATCCAGCCAGCGGTCGATCAGGCTGTGCACGCCCCCCCAGCGCTCCAGGGCATTTTTGCAATCTTCGAGCATGGGGCTTTCTCCTTGCAGATAGCCGCCTTGAACAGGGCTAGACTCGCTTTTCCTTCTACCTCTGTCAATCCTGGCGGGAATGATTTCCTTGATACTGGAGAGTACGTCTTCGTTAGTCAACGCTTGCGTTAGACAGCCGTCGATAGATCGGCTGCCTAACGACTATGCTAGCGCTTGATGGCTAGCCACAGCATACGCAGCGGCGCCAGGGCCAGCACCAGAAAACCGATCAGCGTCCAGGCAGGCAGTGACAGCCCTAACAGCATGAAGTCGATCTCAGCGCACTCGCCTGACCCTGTCAGCACCATGGCGACAACGTCCTGCATGGGCAGGATATCCATCATGTAATCGAGCCCTGGGCCGCAGCTCGGCACTTCATCGGCAGGCAGCCCCTGCAGCCACACATGCCGCCCAGCAATGAAGGCACCAGTGCCTACGGCCGCCAGCCCCAATACGCCGTAGAGGCCTTTGCCAACACCGCCTTTAGGGTTATGGATGGCCGCCATGGCTAGCACCAAGCCAGCCGCGATGACCGCTACGCGCTGAAAAATACACAGCGGACATGGCTCCAAGCCAGCAATGTGCTCTAGGCTCAAGGCAACGGCCATCATCAATACGCAAAAAGCAACACCGGCAAGCGCCGCCGGACGAATAGCGGAAGGGGTCATTGGGCATCCTCGGAGGGTAAAGCGGACAGCGCCCGTGACTCACGCGCCTTGGCAAAATAGCTCTCAAGAAACGCGCTGAAGCTCTCTTGGTCGGCCTCTTCGATATCCCGTTGCTGCTGATGCGAGGTATCGATCAACTGCGCCAGCAGTGCCTCGCGAGAGCGTAACATGGGCGTGGCTTTTAGCTTATCGGCTTGCGCCTGCGCCATTTCAAGCAGCGTATCGCTCAGTGAGCCATTGCTTTCCTGCAGACGCGCCAGCATCTGCCCTGACGGTGTTAGCGATGGATCCTGAAGGCGTGGCGCCAACTCGTCGAGCGCAGCAGCGTGGGGCTCGCCCTCTTCGACCGCATCGAGCAGCCGCGCCACATCGGCCATCTCCGCAAAGATTTGCTCGCCCCACTCAGGCAGTGTGACCGACTCGCCATCCCGCGTGAGACGAAGCTCCGGATCGCGCCCACGCTCTACCACTAAGCGACGGTTATCGTCCAA
This sequence comes from Vreelandella piezotolerans, assembly GCF_012427705.1. NCBI lineage: Bacteria > Pseudomonadati > Pseudomonadota > Gammaproteobacteria > Oceanospirillales > Halomonadaceae > Vreelandella > Vreelandella piezotolerans. The sequence continues at coordinate 2,539,059 of NZ_CP048602.1, forward strand.
ACGGTCGCACTCCTCGTCAGAAATCCATGGGCTATCGCTAAGTAGACACCACATCAAGAAGGTATCGACGAAGCGCATCTGCGTTTCGGTGACGCCCAGCGGGTCGAACGGGTTGAGGTCCAGGCAGCGCACTTCGATGTACTCGACGCCACGCGCCTCCAGGGCTTGGCTGGGGGTCTCGTTGTGTTTGGCAACACGCTTGGGCCGAATATCACTGTAGTACTCGTTTTCGATCTGCAGGATATTGGCGTTGAGCTGCCGCCACTCGTCGCCGTTTCTCACGCCGAGTGCTTCGTAGTCGGGCCAGGGAGTGGAAATGGCATGACGCAGCGTATTGACGTAGTTCGACAGCGAGTTGAAACAGATTTTGAGCTGCGCCTGCACCTTGTTCTGGTAACCAAGATCCGACATGCGCAGTGTGGTCGCATAAGGCGCGTAATACGTGTCGTCGCTCAGCGGCTGAAGTTTATCCGGCACGTGGCCATTCGGCAGAAAGCTCTTGTCGATGGCCGGCGAGGCGCCAAACAGATAGAGCAGCAGCCAGCTATGGCGACGAAAGTGGCGAATCATCCCGAAATATCGGGTCGAGCGGTAATCATTGAAGGGAATATTGGTGGCTTTTTCCATTTCCCGTAGGGCGTGCCACATATCCTCTGGCAACGACACGTTGTAATGCACGCCTGCAATCGCCTGCATGATACGCCCGTAACGCACGTCCAACCCTTTGCGGTAAACGTGCTTCATGGTGCCCACATTGGAGCGACCGTAATCGGCAATGGGTACGCTGTCGTTGCCAGAAAGACGTGCTGGCATGCTGCCCGGCCAGATCCACTCGCTGTCTAGATGATGATAGGTAAATGTGTGCAGATCAGATAAGAAGGCCAGTGCCTCCTTCGGCTCGGAGTAGACCGGGGTGATGTACTCCAGCAGCGCTTCGGAGTAATCGGTGGTGATATGCGGGTGCGTCAGTTTCGATCCGAGCGCGTGCGGGTGAGGCGTTTGGGCGATATGGCCATGGGCATCGACCCGCAAACCCTCTTTTTCCAATCCGCGACGCAGGCGACCCAAACGCCCTAACCGCGCGCTCGGCAGCAGCCGCTCTACCTGGGCGGTGAGCGAGGGTGGCACAGTGAGTGGTTCAGACAAGGTGAACACTCCTTGTTAGTAAGGCCTGCATCGCGCAGGCCTCGTTGAGATCAGCTGGCATCGCCATAACCATTACCCTGCTTTCTAATCGAGAATAGACAGCAGGATATGGCGGCAATGGTGAAATATTCAAGACACGCGACTATTTGCCCCGCTTGGCTTTGAGCAACGCAGCACCGAGCGCCCCCATGGCGGCAGGGGCCTCATTTTGCTGTCCCGCTGGACGCTTGCCACCTTGGCGCTGGCTTCGGGCAGGCTTGCGCGGCGCTGGCGAGGCCGGACTGCCCGACACCTCGGGCTGTTCCGGTTCATCATCCAAGCGCATGGATAGCCCCACCCGTTTACGCGGAATGTCCACGCTCATCACTTTCACCGTGACGATATCCCCCGCCTTGACGATGCTGCGCGGATCATCGATGAAGCGGTCGGACAGCGCCGAAATATGCACCAAGCCGTCTTGATGCACGCCAATATCCACGAATGCCCCAAAGTGGGTCACGTTAGTGACGGTGCCTTCCAACACCATGCCCAGCTTCAAATCGTTGAGGGTTTCGACGCCCTCACGGAATTCAGCGGCCTTGAACTCCGGGCGCGGGTCGCGACCGGGCTTATCCAGCTCTTTGAGAATATCGCTTACGGTAGGCACACCAAAGCGCTCATCGGCGAAGTCGGCGGGCTTGAGCGCTTTCAGGGTGGCGCTGTCGCCAATCAGCCCTTTCACGTCGCGGCTGTTCTGCTTGGCAATGCGCTCTACCAGCGTGTAGGCCTCGGGGTGAACCGCACTGGCGTCCAGCGGGTTCTCGGCGTTGCTGATACGCAAGAAGCCTGCGCACTGCTCGAAGGTTTTCGGGCCCAGGCGGCTCACTTCAAGTAGCTCTTTACGGCTCTTGAACGCCCCCTGAATGTTACGCTGCGCCACGATATTGTCGGCGATCGCCGCGCTGAGGCCTGCCACACGCGATAACAGCGCGCTGGAGGCGGTATTGAGATCCACGCCCACGGCGTTCACGCAGTCTTCGATGACCGCTTCCAGGCTGCGCGAGAGCTGCACTTGAGAAACATCGTGCTGATATTGGCCAACGCCGATGGATTTCGGTTCGATCTTCACCAGCTCGGCCAAGGGGTCTTGCAAGCGGCGGGCAATCGAGACAGCGCCGCGAATGGTCACGTCGAGATCCGGGAGTTCGCGCGCCGCGTACTCGGATGCCGAATACACCGATGCGCCCGCCTCGGATACCATTACCTTGCTCAGCCGATGGGCTGGAGCCAGCGCTTTTACCAGCTCGCCCGCGAGCTTATCGGTTTCCCGGCTGGCGGTGCCGTTACCCACGGCAATCAATTCCACGCCATGCTGCTTGACCAACTTGGCGAGCACGCTGAGCGACTCGTCCCAGCGGTTTTGCGGCGCATGGGGATAAATGGTGGCTTGGTCGACGAACTGGCCAGTGGCATCGACCACCGCTACTTTACAGCCGGTACGTAGGCCGGGGTCGAGCGCCAGGGTCACTTTCTGTCCGGCCGGTGCGGCGAGCAGCAGATCCTTCAAATTGGCGGCAAACACGTCGATGGCGGTCTGTTCGGCCTGCTCGCGCAGGCGGCCCAGCAGCTCGGTTTCCAGCGCGGTGTATAGCTTCACACGCCAGGTCCAGCGCACCACTTCATTCAACCACTTATCCGCTGCACGCCCCTCATCGCTAATGCCCACCTGCTTGGCAATCGCTACCTGGGCGGGATGGATGGGCGCGTCGTCTTCGCCCGGCAAGCGGATCGCCAGGCTCAAGATGCCTTCATTGCGGCCGCGGAACATGGCCAGCGCCCGGTGCGAGGGCACTTTCGCCAGCTTTTCGTCGTGCTCGAAGTAGTCGGAGAACTTCGCGCCCTCCTGCTGTTTGCCCTCCAGCACGCGCGCACTGAGTTCGCCCTCTTGCCATAGCCGCTCGCGCAGTTGACCAATGAGCTCCGGGTCTTCGGCAAAGCGCTCCATCAGAATCTGCTTGGCGCCATCCAGCGCCGCTTTGACATCGTCGATGGCGGGGATATCCCCCTCGGCTTCACGCAGGTAGTGGGCGGCTTCGCTTTCGGGCTCGAGCGCTGGATTCGCCAGTAGCGCGTCGGCCAGGGGCTCCAACCCCGCCTCACGGGCAATTTGCGCTTTGGTGCGGCGCTTTTTCTTGAAGGGAAGGTATAAATCTTCCAAACGCTGCTTGGTATCGGCGGCTTGAATGGTCGCTTTAAGGCTCGCATCCAGTTTGCCCTGCTCATCGATGGCGGCTAATACCGCCTCACGACGCTCTTCCAGCTCGCGCAGGTAACGCAGGCGTTCGTCCAACTGGCGAAGCTGCGTATCGTCCAGCGCGCCAGTGACTTCTTTACGGTAACGGGCAATGAAAGGCACGGTAGCGCCCCCATCCAGAAGCTCTACCGTGGCGGCGACCTGTTCCGGCCGGACGCTCAGCTCTTCGGCCAAGCGTGCAGTAATGCGTTGTTTGACATCCATAACGTACAACTAACTCATGCAGCATTCGAGGTGCCGACAAGGTACCACAAACCACCTAGGGTGGCATGGCTTGGGTGGCATGGCTTGGGTCGCATGGGCTGCGTGGCCGACACCCGATACCGCTAGGCAGGCACGAAGCGCAGCGCCACGCCATTGTTGCACCAGCGCAGGCCGGTTGGCTCGGGGCCATCTTCGAACACGTGCCCCTGGTGACCGCCGCAGCGGGCGCAGTGGTACTCGGTGCGCGGCCAGACCAACTTGAAATCCAGTTTGGTCAGCAAGTGACCTTCGACATGGTCGAAGAAACTCGGCCAACCGGTACCCGAGTCGTACTTCATGGCGCTGGTGAAGAGCAGCAAGTCGCAGCCTGCACACCGGTACTCGCCCTCACCGTACTGTTCATCCAGGGGGCTCGAAAACGCCGCTTCGGTGCCCTCTTCGCGCAATACATAAAAGGCGTCGTCCGAGAGGCGCTCCCGCCACTGCTCTTCACTCAACTCCAGCGTATCCAAATCCGGGGCGGCTTCGAGATCGAGACGGGGAAAACCGAACGAGACTCCCGGCAATACACCGGCCAAACCGGTCAACCCTGCCAGTCCTAGGAAGTGGCGACGTTTCATTGGCGTGACTCCCATCGACAACGGTCGAATAGCAAAGAGAAACAAGCAGATAAGAAAAAGGGACGGTGCCTACGCACCGTCCCTTTCTGACTACTTAGTTGCCCTTACGTTCGGCAACTACTGTTCGCGAGACGTAAAAAATCACGTCAGCTGCGGGCCTGCTTGAATGATCGCGTCGTTGACGCCTTCGAATTTCTTGAAGTTATCGACGAACTTGGTGGCCAGCTCCTGCAGGTGGCGGTCGTAGGCGTCGCGGTCTGCCCAGGTGTCACGCGGATCGAGCAGGCTGGAGTCGACGCCCGGCACGGCGACCGGTACATCTAGGTTCAGGCCGTCGATGTGTTTGGTCTCTACGTCGCGCAGAATGCCCGACTGAATGGCGCTGATGATCGCGCGGGTGGTCGGAATGGAGAAGCGCGAGCCGCCTTCACCGTAGGCACCGCCGGTCCAGCCGGTGTTGACCAAGTAGACCTGGGCGTCTTTTTTCTCGACGCGCTTGATCAGCAGGTCCGCGTACTCACGGGCCGGACGCGGGAAGAACGGTGCACCGAAGCAGGTGGAGAACGTCGCCGCCAGACCTTCGGACGAACCCATTTCGGTAGAGCCGACCTTAGCGGTGTAGCCCGACAGGAAGTGGTAAGCCGCCGCTTCTTTGGACAATATGGAGACGGGTGGCAGCACGCCCGACATGTCGCAGGTCAGGAAGACGATGGCATTCGGCTCGCCCGCCAGGTTTTCCGCCACGCGCTTCTCGACGTGCTCCAGCGGGTAAGCCGCACGGGAGTTCTGGGTCAGGCTGTCGTCGGCGTAATCCGGCTCGCGACGGTCGTCGAGGACGACGTTTTCCAGCACGGTGCCGAACTTGATCGCGTTCCAGATGACCGGCTCGTTCTTCTCGGACAGGTCGATGCACTTGGCGTAGCAGCCGCCTTCCATGTTGAAGACGATACCGTCGCCCCAGGCGTGCTCGTCGTCACCGATCAAGAAGCGCGCCTGGTCGGCAGACAGGGTGGTTTTGCCGGTACCCGAGAGGCCGAAGAACAGGCAGGTCTCGCCATCTTCACCGACGTTGGCCGAGCAGTGCATCGGCAGCACGTCGGACGCTGGCAGCAGGAAGTTTTGGACGGAGAACATGGCTTTCTTCATTTCGCCTGCATAGCGCATACCCGCAATCAATACTTTGCGCTCGGCGAAATTGATGATGACACAACCATCGGAATTCGTGCCGTCACGGTTCGGGTCGCAATCGAAACCGGCAGCGTTAAGGATCGTCCATTCGTCTTTCGCAGCTTGGTTGTAGGCCTGAGGGCGCACGAACATGGTATGGCCAAACAGGTTCTGCCAAGCGGTTTCCGTCGTGACGCGTACTGGCAGGTAGTGCGTGGCATCGCTGCCAACGTGAAGCTCGGCGACGAAGTGATCACGACTCTCCAGGTGCTCTTCGACCCGTGCCCACAAGGCAGAAAACTTGTCGGCGTCGAAGGGGCGGTTGACGCTGCCCCAGTCGATACTATCGCGGGTGGTCGGCTCATCGACAATATAACGATCTTTCGGTGAACGCCCAGTGCGTAGTCCTGTATTGACTACCAGGGCACCGTTGGCGGACAGGCGGCCTTCACCACGGGCCACGGCGCGCTCGATCAGTTCGGCGCTGCTGAGATTAACGTGGGCTTGGGGGGCGGCTTGAGTCGTGGTCATGTCGATTCCTGGGTCTCTAATTTACCGGGCGTCGCCGACGCCTTGAGAAATCATCCTAGCCGCTGGCAGGGTGGTCACAGCTGACTAGGTGCGCTGAAGTCCGGCGCATTATGGCAAAAAGAAAACCCCCGGGAAACGGGGGCTTCGGGCAAATATCTTGTAGTTAAACTACTACAATGCCACTACATTTTGTGTTGCAGCGCAGTAACTTTTCAAACAACCGTTTGCCCGCCTGGCGCTAGACGGGACCAGCTGGGAGGTCTAGACGATAGGCCAAATAGCATGCCCAGCCAGCGCCGACTACACAATTAGTGAATCACCGGCGGCGGCGCACCTGGGTCTTCCAATAAAATTTCAATATCGGCGGCGGTGTAGTGATATTTCGTGTGACAAAAATGGCATTGAGTGTCGATGGCGCCTTGCTCGTGCAATATATCGCGCAGTTCGTCCTTTCCTAATGTATAGAGCGCGTGGCTCATGCGCTCCCGCGAGCAGGTGCAGCCAAAGCGGAGCGTTTTGGGATCGAAGACCCGTACGGTTTCTTCATGGTAAAGACGGTAGAGCACGTCACGCTGCTCCAGACCCAGCAGCTCCTCTGACTTGATGGTGTCGGCCAGGTACACGCTGCGCTCCCAGGCGTCGACGTCTTGATTTTGCGACGCATCCGGCAGGCGCTGAAGCAGCAGGCCGCCTGCCCGCTCACCATCGGCTGCGAGCCAAAGCCGGGTCGGCAACTGCTCGGATTGGCCAAAGTAGGCTTCCAGGCAGCCACCCAACGTGTCGTGGTCCAGCGCGACGATCCCTTGATAGCGGTGGCCCTCTCGCGGGTCTAGGGTAATCACGATTTGCCCCTCCCCGACCAGCTCGCGGAAGCTGGCGTGCTCGCTGGGCAGCGCGGCGTCTTCGGCAATGCGCGCGATCGCTCGCAGCTCGCCACCTGGGTTGGATTCCGCCATGAGCAGAGCGAGCGCCCCTTGGCCACGCACTTCGATACTGAGCGTGCCATCGAGCTTGACGGTATCGGTCAGTAGCGCCACCGCCGCCAGGAGCTCACCCAGCAGTTGGTTCACTGCCGGTGGGTAGGCGTGTCGGTCGAGCACCTCCTGATAGGCGGTACCGAGCGTGACGATTTCGCCACGCACGTTGGTTTGGTCGAACAGAAAACGTTGGATTTGATCGGACATAACGAGACCATGAAAGAGAGAGTCAAAAGAGAGCACTGGGAGTCAGCCGCGGCTTACTCCCCTTGTTGACGCTGAAAACGCTGGATATCGCGCCGCTGCTTTTTGTCAGGACGCTTGAGGGGGTGCTGCATGACTTCATTGGTCAGCCGCCGCGCCTCGGCTTCTTTGGCACGTCGCGTCGCGCTCTCTTGGGTTTCTGCATAGAGTTTGCGCGCCTCGGGGGCACCCCGACGCTGATCCGAGAGCGCCGTTACCTCCACTTCGAAAATATCCCAGCCCTGCGGAACGCGGATCAGCGCGCCCAGTTCGACGTTCTTGCTGGTTTTGACGCGGGCGCCATCGTAGTGAACTTTTCCGCCTTCAATGGCTTTTTTGGCTAAGGCGCGGGTTTTGAAAAACCGCGCTGCCCATAGCCACTTATCCAAGCGAACGCTATCACTCATTCACGCTCTCCTCAGGTGGGTGGATGCTGCCCTGGCAGATCGGCTGGCAGCAGTTGGGCAAATCGATCAAGAGCGATGAATTCCTGCAGCTCTTTTTCGGGGCGCTGACTATCGGGCTGCTTGATACCCAACAGGTGCTTGATACCGAACTCGCGAGCGCTCTCTAAAACGCGGGGGTTATCATCGATGAAGAGCGTACGAGCAGGATCGAACGGCTCCCGTTCTTGCAGAGCCAACCAAAACGCCTGCTCCTCTTTGGCTGCCCCCACGTCTTCCGATGAGATGATGGCGTCCAGGTAGTTTTCCAACCCCGTGAGGGGGAGTTTCAACGCTAAGCTTGCGCGGTCGGCGTTGGTCGCCAATACGACCCGGGGGTGCGACTGCTTTAGCCACGTCAAAAAATCGTGTGCATCGCTGCGCAGACCAATCAAGTGTTGCACTTCGCGCTTGAGCGCGACGATGTCGACATCGAGCTCGCGGCTCCAGTACGCCAGGCTATACCAGTTCAGCGTCCCCTGCTCCCCCATGATGCGGGTTTTCAACGCGTCTTGACTGGCTTGGTCTAACTGGTGCAGCTCGACGTAGCGACGTGGCAGATGCTCGAGCCAAAAGTGGCTGTCGAAGTGGAGGTCCAGCAGCGTGCCATCCATATCGAGCAGGACGGTATCGATCTCTCGCCAATCAATCATTGCCGCTCCAGTCTGAAAGAGTAAGCGTGCTATTGTAGCGTAACCCGTTTTTTGCAGCCACGGAGGCAGGATGTCACGCGACGATACAGCACACGGCGATACGCCAAACGGCTACCCACGCAAGCCGCAAATCCTGGGGCGCCAGCGTGTTGCGCAAAGCCGCTTGTTCCAAATCGAAGCGCTGGACTTACGCTTCTCCAACGGAGAGGAGCGACAGTTCGAGCGGTTGACCGGCGCTGATCGAGGCGCGGTCATGATCATTGCCATGCCCGACCCAGAGCATGTGTTACTCATTCGGGAGTATGCCGCAGGGTTCGAGGACTACGTGCTCACGCTACCCAAAGGCTTGGTCGACCACGGTGAAGACATCGTGACCGCCGCGAATCGCGAGCTAATGGAAGAGTGCGGTTTCGGTGCACATCGCATCGAACCGCTGGTCGAGCTGTCGTTGGCACCTAACTACATGCGCCACCGTATGCAGGTTCTCATGGCGACGGACCTCTACCCCAAGCGCTTACCGGGCGACGAGCCCGAGCCGCTGATCGTCGAGACCCATGCCATCGAAGAGTTACCCGCGCTACTGATGCGCGAAGACTTCCATGAAGCGCGCGCCATCGCAGCGCTCTATATTGCGCGGGATAAGTTGCGCGAAGAGAAGCGCCGTAGTGAGATGGATTTGCTCTAACCGCCTGGTTCAACAGCCAGAACGCGCCGGGCGTTCTGGCTGTTGAGCATTACAGATGATGCTTGAGCGGAATCCAGCGACGCTGGCGGTGGCTGTCTAGGCCCGCTTCCAGAAGCGCCATGCTACGAAGGGCGTCATCAATATCCACTGGAAGCGGCGCTTTATCACGAATCGCCGCGCTCACCCCTTGGTAATAGGCGAGATAATCACCTGGCAGCGAAGGATGATCGTGGCGCACCAGTGGCGCCTCCTCGCCTTCTCCCTCGCGCAGCGTGAGTATGCCAGGGCCATCTGCGCCCCAAGCGGCTGACGGCGTCTCCCCGGCTTTCAGACGATCTTCCTGCGGGTCTAGGCCGTATTTGATGTAGCTCCCCTTCGTGCCATGCACGCGGTAGCGCGGCGTCGGCTCGGCCACCAGCGTACCGGCACTCAAGCTGACACGTCGATCGTCATACTCCAGCAAAGCGAGAAAGTCGTCGTCGGCCCTGGCACCGTCGCGGCGTGCGCCTAGCTCGAGCAAAATGGCACTGGGCATGCCAAACAGTTCGCAGGCTTGATCGAGGAGGTGCGGTCCTAGGTCGTACCAAATACCGCCGCCAGGGGTGGCTTTTTCCCGCCAGCGATCACGCACTTCGGGGCGAAAGCGATCGAAGCGCGACTCGAACCCCGTTACCCGCCCCAGCGTCCCTTTTTCCAAAAGCGCTTTGAGCGTCAGGAAATCGCTATCCCAACGGCGGTTATGAAACACCGATATCAACCGCTCTTTGTCCATTCCCAGGGCTTTTAACTGCTTGGCCTCGGAGAGCGTGACGGTGAAGGGCTTATCGACCACCACGTGCTTTCCAGCAGAGAGCGCCGCTTTGGCCAACGGGAAGTGAGTGTCGTTTGGCGTGGGGATGACGATCAGGTCGATATCCGGTCGCTTACATAGCGCCAGCGCTTGGCTTTCTACCTCTACATTGGGCAGGTCTGCCTGCACTTTGGCCGCATCGCTCGATGAGACGGCCACTAAGTCCATCCCTTCGGTTGCTTGGATGAGCGGGGCGTGGAACGTCTTGCTCGCAAAACCATAGCCAACGAGGCCAACGTTGATGATCGCCTTCATTACAATCCTTAGTCGATGTGACGGTTCAGGCTGGCAAAAAAACAGCCCGCACGAGACGGGCTGTGGTGTCACTTAATCTAGCTTGGACAGATCGCGCACCGCGCCTTTGTCCGCAGAGGTAGCGAGCAGCGCATACGCTTTGAGCGCAGGTGTGACCTTACGCGGGCGCTGCTCGACGGGCTTCCAGGCATCTTTACCTTTGGCGTCCATTGCCTCGCGGCGCTTGGCCAGCTCGGCATCGCTCAGTTGCACGTTGATCGCGCGGTTGGGAATGTCGATCAAGATGGTGTCGCCCTGCTCGACCAAGCCAATGGCGCCGCCCGCCGCTGCTTCTGGGGAAACGTGACCAATCGACAGCCCAGAGGTGCCGCCAGAGAAGCGGCCATCGGTGAGCAGCGCGCAGGCTTTGCCTAGGCCTTTCGATTTCAAGTAAGAGGTTGGATAGAGCATCTCCTGCATGCCCGGCCCCCCTTTGGGACCTTCGTAGCGGATAACCACCACATCCCCCTCTTTCACCTTGCCATCCAAGACGTTGGCCACCGCTTGGTCTTGCGACTCCACCACGTGGGCTTTGCCCTCGAAGACCAGAATGGAGTCGTCGACGCCAGCAGTCTTCACCACGCAGCCATCCAGCGCGATGTTGCCGTAGAGAACGGCCAAGCCGCCCTCGCGAGAGAACGCATGCGCCAGGTCGCGAATACAGCCGGTGGCACGGTCGCCGTCCAGACTCGGCCAGCGGGCGCTTTGCGAAAACGCGGTTTGCGTGGGAACGCCGCCGGGGCCTGCTTTAAAGAACTCCACCACCTCTGGGCTTGGCGAGCGCATGATGTCCCACTCATCCAGCGCCGCTTTCAGGCTGTCGCCATAGACGGTCGGTACCGAGGTATCCAATACGCCCGCGCGGTCCAGTTCACCCAGGATGGCCATGATCCCCCCGGCACGGTGAACGTCTTCGATGTGGTACTTCTGGGTATTGGGGGCCACCTTGCATAGCTGCGGCACTTCCCGGGAAAGACGGTCGATATCCGCCATGGTGAAGTCGATTTCCGCTTCTTGGGCGGCGGCCAGCAGGTGGAGGATGGTGTTGGTCGAGCCGCCCATGGCGATGTCCAGCGTCATGGCGTTCTTGAAAGCGGCTTTGCTACCAATCGCGCGGGGTAGCAGGTGCGCCTCTTCACCTTCGTAATAGCGTTTGGCCAACTCGACGATGCGATGCCCCGCAGTCTCGAACAAACGACGACGGTCAGCGTGGGTCGCCAGCACGGTACCGTTACCCGGCAGCGCTAGCCCTAGCGCTTCGGTGAGACAGTTCATGGAGTTGGCGGTGAACATACCCGAGCAGCTGCCGCAGGTAGGGCACGCACTGCGCTCGACTTCGGCGAGGGTTTTGTCGTCGACACTGTCGTCGGCCGCCATGACCATGGCATCGACGAGGTCGAGGCCGTGATCCAGCAGCTTGGTCTTACCGGCTTCCATTGGGCCGCCGGAGACAAAGATGACCGGAATATTGAGACGCATCGCGGCCATCAACATGCCTGGGGTGATCTTGTCGCAGTTGGAAATACACACCAGCGCATCGGCACAGTGGGCGTTACACATGTACTCGACGCTATCAGCGATGATGTCGCGGCTCGGCAGCGAGTAGAGCATGCCATCGTGGCCCATGGCGATCCCGTCATCCACGGCGATCGTGTTGAACTCTTTGGCCACGCCTCCCGCTTTTTCGATCTCGCGCGCCACCAGCTGCCCCATGTCTTTTAAGTGCACATGCCCTGGGACGAACTGGGTAAACGAGTTAGCAACGGCAATGATCGGTTTATGAAAGTCATCATCTTTCATACCGGTGGCACGCCAAAGGGCACGAGCGCCAGCCATATTGCGGCCAGCGGTGGTGGTACGGGAGCGGTACTCAGGCATGGTGTCCTCTACATCTTTATCGTGGCCTGCCGCATACGTGGCGGCAGGCAATTGAATCCAGCGGCCTTAGATTGTGGCATGAGCGCACCGCCTAGACTAGATGTAGAGGGCAACCAAACGCGTGGGATGCTGATGCCTCCTTAAAAGGTCTCCCACTCCTCCTCGGCAGGGGCCGTTTCTCGACGCTTGGGCGCAGGTGTGGATAGCGTCTCTGCGCGCGCTTGTACCGCATGTTGCGACGGTAGGCCGGGAGCTGGATCGTTACGCTGAGACAGTCGCATCCGCGCTGTCTCGCTGCTCTCCTCCTCCGCGCCCTCTAACCGGAAGGCGGCAATGACGTTCGCTAGGTCTAGCGCTTCGTGGGTCAAGCGCTGGGCGGCGCTGGAAATCGACTGCACTTTGGTCGCGTTCTGCTGGGTGACATGATCCATTTCAGAGACCGCCGTGTTGATCTGAGCAATGCCGCTGCTCTGCTCGTCCGAGGCGGTACTGATCTCTTCCATGATGTCGCTTACCCGCATCACTTGGTTGACCACCTGCTCGATAGATCGCTCGGCCTCTTTGACGGCATCCGCGCCACCGGCAATCTCTTGAGAGGAGGTATCGATCAATCGGCGAATCTCGCCCGCCGCATCGGCACTGCGCCCGGCTAAATTGCGTACCTCGTTGGCGACTACAGCAAATCCTCGGCCCTGCTCACCTGCCCTAGCGGCTTCGACCGAGGCGTTCAAGGCCAGGATGTTGGTCTGGAAAGCAATACCATCGATGACCGTGATGATATCGTTCATTTTAGCGGCGCTTGCCGCGATGCGCTCCATCCGCTCCACCAACGCCTGCATGCGCTCACCCGTTTCGCGGCTGGTCGTCGCATTTTGCATGGCCAGTTGATTGGCTTGACGCGCGTTTTCGGTATTTTGCTGCACCGTTGCGGTCATTTGGTCCATGCTGGAGGCCGTTTGCTGCAGCGACGAAGCCTGCTGTTCGGTGCGTGAAGCCAACTCCTCGTTTTGCTGATGGATGTGCTCCGAGGCGGGCGTGACGATCTCCACTTTGTTGCCGACTTCGGTAATCAATCCTGAGAGGCTGGCACGCATGGTTTCCAGAGAAGCCAGCAGCTCGCCAAGCTCATCGTTTCGCTTGAGGGTGACCCGATTGGCCAAATTACCTGCTGCAATTTGAAACGTGACGCGACGTGCTTCATTGAGCGACTTGATCAACGACCGTAGCACGGCCACGCTGAGCCCTACCATCAGCAAAATACCGAAGAGTAAGACGCCCAACTGCCCCCACAAGAGCCATTGCTGCTGACGCTCTGCATTGGCCATGAGTGTTTGAGCCGCGGCACGCTCGTTATCGACCAGCAAATTGATGGTGGCACTAATGCTATCGGAGGTCGGCTTCACGACATCGTTGAACGCCTCGAACGCCGCAAAGCCATTGCCATCGCGTATCGCGGTGAACGCCGTGTCAGCGCCGCTCAAGAACGTCGTCAAATGCGCCGTCAGCCCCTGCTGAACGCCACTGGTTTCCGTGCGCTGGGCGGTGAACCCCTGCCATGTTTGGTTGATATCACCTTGGAGTGTGGTCAACTGCTCTTCGAGCACATCCAGATCGGCACGTCGCGGGTTACGCACGGCAGGCTCCAGCGCCTGCAAGAGCTGGGCGGTACCCTGCTCGATTTGCTGCAGATTGGCCACCCCTTCGAGCCCGGTTTGGTTCAGTGTGCGCAGCCGGTCAGCAGAGCTGGTGATGCCATACACGCCGGCGGCCCCCGCCACGGCCAGCAGCGCAATAGCGGCAATGACCATCCCCATCAGTTTGGCCTGCATACTGCTGAAGCTAAAACGCTGCACCCATCCGCGCACCCCGGTGCGCCGTAATGCACCATGATGGAGCTTGAACCCTCGGCTTCGGCCCTGTTGCATAGTGCTATACGCCCTGGCGGCGCGGGCAATGGCTTTTTGTCCGGCTTTACGGCGAATCGCCGTATAGCCTGCCACTCGTTGACCATCGAGTAACGGTGCTACCGTGGTATGTACCCAATACGTGTCGCCATTTTTACAGCGATTTTTGACGACCCCTTGCCACGTTTTTCCCTTTTCGATGGTCGCCCACATATTGCTGAAAACCATCGCAGGCATGTCCGGATCACGAAAGATGCTGTGGGGTTCCCCCATTAGCTCTGTCTGCGCGTAGCCACTGACATCGACGAATGTCTGGTTCACGTAGGTGATCGTTCCCTGGCGGTCAGAGCGTGAAATCAACACCTGATCATCAGAGAGCTCGAATGCTGCTTGGCTGGATATGCTCATCAAGAACCCCTACTGTTTTTTTATGAAAGGCCTGTTTTGCCTGTGACCCAGCGACGTCCTTTTTACCAAGCCGTTATCGAGCGTCGATCCACTTTCGGACCTACGCCCATCCACAAAAACGCAGCAAAAAATATGCCACCCGGCGGGTGGCATATTCAAATGATCGACCATGCGAATCATCAATGGTGATTAAACGCAGCGCTTCCCATGAAACGCCTTAAAACGTATCCCACTCCTCCTGTTCGTCTTGGGACGGTGTGTACGAATGTGTTTGACGACGGGCGTGTTTCGACGGCGCGTCACTAGGCAGTCCTGGAACGTTCTGCTTGATGGCTCTTTGGGCACGTGCCAATTTTTCGCGTGCAGCGCCGATACTCTCGGCTTGTGCGCCCTCCAGGCGGAAGGCATCGACGACGTTGGCCAGCTCGAAGGCCTCCAGTGCCAAGTTGTCTGCCGAGGCCGCAATCGACTGCACTTTAGTGGCATTTTGCTGGGTGACGCTATCCATCTCGGCAATGGCGGCGTTGATTTGGCCAATCCCGCTGCTCTGTTCGTTCGATGCCGTACTGATCGAGGCCATGAGCTCGCTGACGCGGCTGACCTGCGCCACGACGTTCTCGATGGCGCTCTCGGCTTGCTCGACAGCGCTACGCCCGCCGCTCACCTCTTGCGTCGTGCTATCGATCATTTTACGAATTTCCTGGGCGGCATCGGCACTACGACTGGCTAGGGTGCGTACCTCACTGGCGACCACGGCAAAGCCCCGGCCATGTTCGCCCGCACGGGCGGCCTCTACCGAGGCGTTGAGCGCCAGGATATTGGTTTGGAAAGCAATGCTGTCGATGACGCCGATCATTTCGGTCATTTTTTCGGCGCTTTTGGCAATGCGCTGCATGCGCTCGACGAGCTGCTCCATTTGTTGGCGAGTATCCCGCGTGCTGGCGGCATTTTGCTGGGCTAGCTCCGTGGCTTGACGCGCATTGTCGTTATTCTGCTGAACGGTGGAGGTCATCTCCTCCATACTCGAGGCGGTTTGCTGCAGCGACGACGCTTGCTGCTCCGTGCGCGAAGCAAGCTCCTCGTTTTCGGCAGCAATTTGTTGGATCGCAGGCGTGACGACCGACACGCGGTTTTCGACGTCGCCCACGATACTAGAGAGACTGAAGCGCATCGTATCCAACGAGTAGAGCAGCTCCCCCAGCTCATCGTTACTCTGGCGACGCTCACGGGCCGCCAGGTTACCGGCCGCGATTTGAAACGTCATATAGCGCGCCCCCGCCAAACTGCGAAAGACCGACTTCAGAATGAACACGCTGAGCGCCACCAGTATGCAAAGACCGATCAACAGCAGTACTAACTGAGCAATGAACATCTGCTGACGGCCTTGTCGTGCGTCCTCCACCAGATCGGCGGCACCGGCACGCTCGTCGTCCACTAGCTGGCTGTTGAGCTCTCGGATATTGGCCGTTGCGGGCAGCACCACGCTATTGAGCGCCTCGAACGCTGCAAAACCGTTGGCTTGATCGATCGCTTCGATGGCGCCCGTCACGCCGCCGCGCCAAGCGGCGAACGCTTCATCGAACCCCTGTAGCACCGTTGACGACGCGCTGCTGGTTTGGCGATACGCCTCCCATAATGTTTGGGCACTTTGAGTGTTGGCCGCCAATTGTGCCGATACCGTTTCCATATCGACACGACGCGGGTTTCTGACGGCGGGCTCTAGCTCCTCGACGGCCAGTCCAATATGGCGCTCGATGAGCTGCAAATCGGCGACGGACTCCAATCCAGAACGGTTGAGGGTTTCCAGTCGCTCACCAGACACGCTCAAGCCATAAAGACCCAGCCCACCCGATAGCCCTAGCAACACGACGGCTGCCACGACCATCCCGATCAATTTGGCTTTGAGACTGGTGAATTGAAAGCGGGCGACAATGCCACCTAGCCCCCGGCGCTGCAATGCGCCTTGTTGTAGCGTGTAGCGGCGCGACTTGCCCTTTTCACGTATGTCGGCGTACACCTGCTCGGCCAAGGCAATGCGCTTTGGCGACGCTTTACGGCGCAGTGAGGTATAGCCCACGATGCGATCGCCGTCTCGCAAGGGGGCGACGGTAGCGTTGACCCAATAGTGATCGCCATTTTTGCGGCGGTTTTTCACCGTTCCCTGCCACGTTCCGCCCGCTTGAATGGTTTTCCAGAAATCGGCGTAGGCCGCTTCGGGCATATCGGGGTGACGGATCAGGTTGTGCGGTGCTCCCAGCAGTTCATCTCTCGAATAGCCGCTGACTTCTACGAAAGCAGCGTTGGCATAGGTGACGTTCCCTTTCAAATCCGAGCGTGAAATGAGTACCGTCTCTTCGTCGAGCACGTATTCACGTTGCGTAACGGGCTGGTTATTGCGCATAGAAGCTCCCCAGAGGTTTTTTTTAATAATTGATTTTGAACTATTATCACGAATTTACCGGGCGCCTAACCAGTGAATAGCTATAAAAAAGCGCCGCTCTCTTCAGAGCGGCGCAGGCGTGAACAGAAAGAGAGTCAGGCTCAATCGCTATTTGAAGACCACGTTGGCGACATCTCTATAGCGATTGGCAAAATGAACGGTCATGCCCTCTTTGAGATAGTCGGGCAACTCCTCGTAATCACGACGGTTGGCCTCAGGAAGAATCACCTCGAAGATATCGCTTCGGCGCGCGGCGATGACCTTTTCACGAATGCCCCCTACCGGTAGCACTTGCCCCGTGAGCGTCAGCTCCCCGGTCATGGCCAGCGGCCGGTCGATGGCCTGGTGTTTGGCCAATGATAGCAGCGCCGTCGTCATGGTCACGCCAGCAGAGGGGCCATCCTTTGGCGTGGCGCCTTCAGGCACGTGCAAGTGCACGAACGCCGAGTCGAAGAAGTCGGCATCCGCACCATACTCGGCCAAGTGACCCAGTGTGTAGCTGTAAGCAATGTTGGCAGACTCTTTCATGACATCGCCCAATTTGCCTGTCAGCTTGAAGCCGCGATCCAGCGAGTGCACTTTGCCCGCTTCGATGGGGAGCGTCGCGCCGCCCATGGAGGTCCAGGCAAGCCCCGTCACCACGCCTTCGCCTTTGAGCACTTTCTCTTTGCGGAAAAGCGGAGCACCAAGAAACTCTTCGAGGTTCTTCACCGAAATTTTGACGGTCTCGATATCCTCTTCCAGCAGTTTCACCGCCGCTTTGCGCACGATACGGTGGAGCTGCTTTTCCAGTTGGCGAACGCCAGCTTCACGTGCATACCCCTCGATGACCTGCTTGAGAGCGGCATCGCTGAGGTTGATACGTTTCTTCGGCAGGTTGTCGCGTTTTAGCAGCTTCGGCCAAAGGTGGTGCTTGGCGATTTGCAGCTTCTCTTCGGCGATGTAGCCCGACAGACGAATTTGCTCCATACGGTCCAGGAGCGGGCCAGGAATGCTATCCAGGGTGTTGGCCGTGCATACGAAGAGCACCTTGGACAGATCCATGCGTACGTCGAGGTAGTGATCCAAAAAGTCGACGTTCTGCTCAGGGTCGAGGACTTCGAGCAGGGCCGACGCGGGGTCGCCTTGGAAGGACTGACCCAGCTTGTCGATTTCGTCGAGCATGATGACCGGGTTCTCGACCTCGACCTCCTTGAAAGCCTGGACCAACTTGCCGGGCATCGCCCCTACGTAGGTGCGACGATGGCCTTTGATCTCGGCCTCATCGCGCATGCCGCCCACGGAGAAGCGGTAGAACTCGCGACCCAGCGCCTCGGCAATGGAGCGGCCAATGGAGGTTTTCCCCACCCCTGGCGGGCCAACCAGCAGCACGATAGAACCGCCCACATCACCTTTGAAGGTGCCTTCGGCCAGAAATTCGATGATGCGCTCTTTGACATCTTTCAAGCCGTCGTGGTCGCGGTCGAGGATTTGACGAGCATGGGCAAGATCCAGCTTGTCCTGGCTGGTGACACCCCAAGGCAACGAGGTCAGCCAGTCGAGGTAATTACGCGTGGTGCCGTATTCTGGGGAACCGGTTTCCAACACGCTGAGCTTGTTCAACTCCTCATCGATGCGCGCCTGCACCCGCTCGGGCACCACCAGGGCTTCCAAGCGGTTTCTGAACGTATCGACATCGTTCTCTCGATCGTCTTTAGAGATGCCCAGCTCACGCTGAATGACCTTGAGCTGCTCGCGGAGGAAAAACTCCCGCTGACGCTCCTGCATCTGCGCGTTGACCTGCTCGCTGATCTCGCTTTGCAGTTGAGCCACATCGATCTCTTTGCGCAGCAGCGGCAGCACTTTGTGCATTCGCTCCGCCACTGGCAGCGTGGCCAACACATCCTGAAGCTCGGGGCCTTTGGCCGACGTAATGGCTGCAGCGAAGTCGGTCAGCGGTCCTGGCTGGTGGGGGCTGAAACGGTTCAGGTAGTGTTTGAGTTCCTCACCGTAGAGCGGATTGATCGGCAGCAGTTCCTTGATGCCGTTGATGATCGCCATGGCGTAGGCACGGGTCTCTTCGTCTTCGGCATTGACCGGCTCTTTGGGGTAGGTGACTTCCACCAAGTACGGCGGTTCTTTGGAGAGCCATCGCTGAATTTTAAAGCGCTGGAGTCCTTGGGCAATGAACTGGATTTGCTGATCTTCGCTTTTGAGCTTGTGCACCTTGACGGCGGTACCAATCTCAGGAAAACCGTCGTGATCCAGGGAGTCGACGCCCTGCTCACCCACGAACGCGACACCAATGGTATGGTGCGGGGTGTTGCCAACGCGACGCATGGTCTCTTCCCAGCGTTCGCGGTTGATGACCAGGGGCTGCACCTGGGCGGGGAAAAAGGGGCGGTTATGAATCGGAAGCAAGTAGATGCGCTCGGGCAACATATCGCTGGCGGGCACGAGCGAACTTACCCGCTCACCGTCCGAACGGTAGGCCTCGCCGTGGGCGCTCTGCTCTTGAGCGTCTTGTTCCTGTGACTCAGCATCGGTGAGCCAATCTAGGGGTTCTTGATCGCGGTCGTAATCCTGGTCGCTCATGCGCCCTCCATCAACAGTAGCCTGCGGCTGTTGCCGCTTTGTATGTTGAAAGGAATGTGGGCAGGGTGGGAAAACTTCAACCCTAAAAGCGTTTTACCTAACTCTCGTTAGGCGGCCACAACGATGGCATGGGTCGACCGTTGACGCGCCATACGCCTCGAATCACGTCGAACTGCAGTTCACGGGTGCCCAGTGGCAAGCCCAGCCAGAGCGCTGCCACGGTAGGCGCATCGTGCCACACGAAGTCACCATCGATGCGCTCGATCCAGCGAGCGCGTTCGACTGGCTTATCCAGTGACGTTACGCTCAGCTCTTCCAAGCGACGTGCATCGAAGAACAGGGCCCCCTCGGCATTGACTTGCAGCCCCAATAACGGGCTGTCCAAGGCGATGGTGGTGATATCGAGGCGCGGAGAGTCACTCAATACTTGGCGCAGGTCGGGCTCCAAGCGAGCCAATAACCCTTCTGCCATGGGCAAGCTAGTGTCTCCCCAGGCGGCCTCTTGGCGCAGTCGACGAATCGTTTGCCGAACGGCATCCCCATTCAAACGCGAGAGTTCTGCCTCGATACGACCATTCAGGAGCGGGGTGTCAGGCGCTTCACTCGGCACATGCACGTCGCCGACGACCAGCTCGCCTTTTAGACGAAGCTCGCTCTCATCCAGCTCCATGTGACTATGGAGATCCAGAGGCGCTACGTTGATGTCGTAGGCAGGGTAATGCAACGCTAGCTGCTCGATGTGCAGATGGTCACGCTGGGCAAAGTGGTAGGCATCGTCGATGTAGGTATAGCGACTTTCCAAGGTGGCGGGACCCAGCGTGAGTTGTGATAGGCCGTCGGTCAGGGTGAGCTGATCGAGCAGTCCACGCAGGCGCCAATCCCCAAACACGCCTTCCAAGCGTACTCGGGCACCGCGAACCTCCAGCTCGCGCCCGTTTTGCTGAATGACGAAGGGAGCAAGTGCCAAGCGCAGCTCGGTATGACCACTCAAAGTTTGATAGCGGCCCTGCCAACGGGGGACCGACGGTGCCGAGACTTCACCCACCGCCTTTTGTAGCACGCTATCCAAGCGCGGCAGCAGCGTGCCTTCGACATCGGTACTCAACACCCCGTGTCGTGCTCGGTAGGTGAGCTCTAGACGCCAGGGGCGTCCCAGCAGCGGCGAAAGAATCAGCCGCCCCCGAGAAGTGAGCCATCCTTGTCGATTCTCTACCTGGCTAACACGCCACTCGCCGCGTGCCTCTAGATCTTCGAGCGCCTGACGGAGACTGCGCTCGAAAAGCACGCTGGATAGCAGTTGCGCGACCATCCACACGACGGCAATCGTCGCGAGAACAGGCACGATCAAACGTTCCTTGCGCATGCTATCTCCTTGAACGGCCCCTCAACGAGACCTGATTCCACGCCACCCGTCGATCAATGCAGCCAAAACCACAGGTGCATGGTACTCCAGGCGTAAATCCCTGCCATGACATCGTCGATCATGATGCCAAACCCACCGGCCACTCGGCGGTCAGCCCAGCGAATGGGCCACGGTTTAAAGACATCGAAAATGCGGAACACCACGAACCCCCACAGCGCCGCTTCCCAGGAGAATGGCACGGCGGCCATGGTAATCCAATAGCCAACGAACTCATCCCAGACGATCCCCGAATGATCGTGCACACCCAGATCGTGGGAGGTTTTGTCACATAGCCAAACCCCAACGATAAATGCGGCCAGCACGATCCCCAAGTACCAACCGAGGGAAAGGTCGGCCATCATCCAGTAGAAGGGAATGGCCGCCAACGTGCCAAACGTGCCCGGCGCCCAAGGCACCGTCCCGCTGCCCAAACCGAAGGCAAAAAAGTGAGTGGGGCGTCGCCAAACGCTCGCTGGTGCACGGTTCATGATGCACCCCCTCGGAAGTGCTGCCAGCCCGTCGCTCTGCCGTCAGGCACGCCCGTCACGCCCAACGTCTCCGTGCAGCGACCAATCACCCTCAGAGACAGGCCGCTCTCGGCCAGTTTAGCAACCGCCTTAGTGACTTGATCGGGCGGTAGCGTGACCAAGAGTTCGTAATCGTCTCCTCCGGAGAGCGCTGCCGTCAGGGCTTGCTCGTGGCCGAGGCACTCGACCAGTCCCTCGGCCAGCGGTAGCGACTCGGGGGCCAGGTCGACCCCCACGTGAGACGCCTCTCGCAGGTGGGTCAAATCCGCCAACAAGCCGTCGGAGATGTCCATCGCCGCCGTCGCCACTCCGCGCAGAGCGATGCCGGCGTCGAGCCTTGGCTGTGGCATGAGGTAGCGCTGAAGCAACGGATGCGCAAGGTCTCGCTCACCGCGTTGCCACAGCGCTAGCCCGCCCGCGCCGCCGCCTAGCGCCCCGGTTACCGCCACGACATCGCCTGGACGGGCGCCTGACCGGGTCATTGCTGATCCTGCAGGCACTTCGCCCATGACCGTAACGCCGATACTCAACTCACCGGACGTGACATCGCCGCCCGCCAGCACCGTGGCATGCTGCTGGCAAAGCGCATGGAACCCCCTCGCGTAGCGGGACAGCCACTGTTCCGCATGAGCGTCATCCTCGAAGGCGCGCTGGTCGAGCGTCAGTGCCATCAAGCACCAGCGCGAGACGGCTCCCATGGCCGCCAAATCGCTGAGGGCCACCGCCAACGCCCGGTGACCGACTGCCTGAGCCGGCGCATCGTGAGGGAAGTGTACGTTCACCACTGACGTGTCAACGCTCACTGCCAGCTCTTGGCCGGCCTGAGGCATCAATAGGGTGGCGTCATCGCCGCATCCTAGGGCAACGCCATTCGTCGCTTGCGCCTCCTGCGGCGACATAAAGAAACGTCGAATCAGATCGAATTCGGCAAGCACAAAGGCCCCTTAAACGCTTGATCAGCCCCCTCCGCTTACAAGCGGCGGGCGCTGACTTCGGCACTTCGTAAGCGGTTGGCTAGCTTATCGAGAATGCCATTCACGTATTTATGGCCGTCGGTGGCGCCAAATGATTTTGCCAGCTCAACGCCTTCGTTAATCACTACGCGGTAAGGCACTTCCATTCGCCGGGAGAGCTCGTACGCTCCCAAGCGAAGAATGGCCAGCTCTACCGCGTCCAAATCTTCCAGGCGGCGATCCAACAACGGGGCGATTTCGCGGTCCAGCTCGGTTTTGAAGCGCACCGTGTTGTGTAAAAGCTCATGGAACAGCGCTTTGTCGGCGATTTCCATGACCTTGACCCAGTTCTCGTGATCTTCGAGATCGTCGTCGGCCACCTGACTGCGAAATTCCGCTTCGATGCTGGTAATCGATTTACCGGTCATCTGCCATTGATAAAGCCCTTGTACCGCTAACTCCCTGGCGGCGTGACGCCCCTGCTGTGCGGCTGAGGGCTTGCGCTCACGACGCTCACTCATTGCGAATCTCCCACCGGCAGGGCACGCAGTAGAGAGACCATTTCCATCGCCGCCATGGCCGCCTCAGTGCCTTTGTTACCCGCCTTGGTGCCGGCACGCTCGATGGCCTGCTCGATGGACTCGACGGTCAGCACACCGTTGGCTACTGGCGTATCGAACTCCAACTGAAGATGATTGATGGCCGTGTTGCAGCCCCCCGCCACGTACTCGAAGTGCGGTGTGCCGCCGCGAATGACGGCGCCAAGCGCAATCACCGCATCGGGCTTCATCACGTTGAGCACGCGCTTGACGGCTAGGGGCAGCTCCCATGCACCGGGGACGTGAACGATGTGGATGTTTTCCATGTCCACACCGTGGCGCGTCAGACTGTCGACGGCACCTTCTACCAAGCTATCCACGACGTGGTGATTAAAACGACCCACCACGATCACGTAGCGCCCATCGACGTCTACGAAGGTACCTTCAATTTGCGAAAGGGATTGCATCGATTTATTCCTGCTGAAAAGTTGGCTCGTCGGCCGTGTCATTGGGCCCCAGCCGCTCGACCACTTCTAGGTCGAACCCAGAGAGCGCTGAGAACTTCCACGGCGAGCTGAGTAGGCGCATTTTACCCACGCCGAGATGGCGTAGAATTTGCGAACCCGTACCAATCGTTAAATAATTGCCAGAGCCATCAGAGTCGCTGGTGCGCGGCTGACGCACGCGATCCAGATAGATATCTAGCTGATCCTTCAAATCTTGATGTGGCCGCCCGTCATCGATCAGTACGAACACCCCGGCAGGCGCCTGGGCAATCTGTTCGATGGCGCGGTGAGCATCCCAACGGCATTGATCGCCCTTCATCAGCCCCATCACATCGCGCAGGGTATCGGCCAAATGCACGCGCACGGTAGTGGCCTGCTCGGGTGTGGGCTGCCCGTTCACGAGCGCGAGGTGGTGAGCGCCCTGAATACGATCACGGAACACATGCAGCGCCAGCTCACCATGGACGGTGGTCACTTGCGTCGTTTCTACGTGATCTACCGTTTGTTCGTTGACGATCCGGTAGTGAATCAAGTCGGCGATGGTGCCCATCTTGATATCGTGTGCTTTGGCAAAGGCCTCTAACTCAGGGCGGCGGGCCATACTGCCGTCATCGTTCATGATCTCACAAATGACGCCGCTGGGATCTAATCCGGCCAGCGCGGCTAAATCGCAAGCGGCTTCGGTATGGCCTGCGCGACGCAGCACGCCACCGGGTTCGGCCATCAGCGGAAAAATATGCCCTGGCTGAACGATATCCGTCGGTTTGGCATTCGGCGCAACGGCGGCTTGCACCGTACGGGCGCGGTCGGCGGCTGAAATGCCGGTGGTGACCCCTTCGGTCGCCTCGATCGAGAGCGTGAATTTGGTGCCAAAGCCGGAGCCGTTATCGCGCACCATGAGCGGCAGATTGAGCTGCTCGCAGCGCTCACGGGTCATCGGCATGCAGATCAGGCCGCAGGCATAGCGCGCCATGAAATTGATATGCTCTGGCTTCACCATTTCGGCGGCCATGATGATATCGCCTTCGTTCTCGCGATCCTCATCGTCCATGAGAATCACCATTTTGCCCTGGCGAATGTCGTCTACCAGCTCAGCGATGGGGGATAAACCCTCTGAAGAGGAGTGCGCCATGGAATCTCCAAAAATTAGGCTCGCATCGTATGCGAATTCGGGCGTCAGGGTACCTTGCAATGACGGCTTGCGCTAGTCAGCGTGCGGGGCGGCTATGATCCACCAGTCGTTTCCCACGGTTCGCGACTCGAGGATCGTCAAGCGCTTTTGATCGGCCATCTGGGTCATTCCCGGCAGGGAAAACAGCGGTCTTGCCTCGCCGCCCAGCAATGTCGGCGCGACGAAAAGCTGCATTTCATCGACCAGGCCGGCTTCCAGCAGCGCGCCCGCAAGCGTCGCTCCCGTTTCTACTAAGAGTTCGTTCACCTGCTCATTATCTGCCAGCCAGCGCAGCATGTCAGCCAGTGCAATGCGCCCGCCTTCGGCAGGCAGCACGTGAATCTCGGCCCCGGCCTGCGCCAACCGGTGCCGTTTCTCTTCGCTGTGCTGGTCAGTGGTGATGATCAGCGTGCGCCCGGGCTCGCGCAGACACGCTGCCGCCAGAGGAAGACGCAGGCGAGAATCAAGAATCACTCGCAGGGGTTGGCGCTGGGTGATGTCGTCGGCGTTGCCCAAGGCTAATTGGTCGGCCCGCAGCGTCAACCGGGAGTCATCCATGATGAGCGACTCTACGCCGCTCAGGATGGCGCTCGACCGCGCCCGCAGGCGCTGCACCTGCGTGCGCGC
The DNA here is from genome assembly GCF_012427705.1 of Vreelandella piezotolerans. Lineage (NCBI taxonomy): Bacteria > Pseudomonadati > Pseudomonadota > Gammaproteobacteria > Oceanospirillales > Halomonadaceae > Vreelandella > Vreelandella piezotolerans. The sequence continues at coordinate 2,564,094 of NZ_CP048602.1, forward strand.
CTGGGGCCCGGTAATCCATTGCGACTCACCTGAGCCCATCGCGGTCCGACCATCCAAGCTCATGGCCATCTTCAGCCGCACAAAGGGACGGCGGCGCACCATGCGCGAGATGAAGCCGGGATTGAGCGCCCGGGCGTCGGCTTCCAGCAAACCTACCTGCACGTCGATACCGGCGGAGGCCAAGTGTGCGATACCGCCACCGCTGACCTGGGGGTTGGGGTCTTGCATCGCGATCACCACGCGACGGACACCCGCCTTGGTCAGGGCCACGGCACAAGGGCCCGTGCGCCCCGTGTGAGAACACGGCTCTAACGTGACGTACGCCGTCGCGCCCTGTGCAGCGTTGCCTGCCGCTTGAAGCGCATGAATTTCGGCATGAGGTTCCCCAGCCCGCACGTGATACCCCTCCCCCACGATGCGAGCGTCTCCATCGCTATCGAAGCGCACGATCACGCACCCCACTCTTGGGTTAGGGTCGGTGGTGTAAAGCCCCCGCTTGGCCAGCTGAATCGCGCGGGCCATGTAGCGATGATCGGCAGTGGAGAACTCACCCATCATGACGCTCCGTTCGGTGATCCCTGCCCGGCCGGCTCATCGGAGGGCTCTTGGGAGAGCCGATCGATTTCAGCACGAAACTCATCCAGGTCCTGAAACTTGCGGTATACAGAGGCAAAACGAATGTAGGCCACTTGGTCGAGGCTACGTAACGCTTTCATCACCGCCTCGCCCACCTCCCGGGCGTTCACCTCACGGTCACCACGTGCGCGCAACGTTTGACGAATGCGCTCTACCGAGGCTTCGATCGCTTCGGCACTGACCGGGCGTTTTTCCAGTGCGCGGAGCATCCCCGCACGTAGCTTTGCTTCATCGAAACTCTCGCGAGAACCGTCGGACTTCACCACCCGCGGCATGATCAACTCAGCGGTCTCGTACGTCGTAAAACGCTCATGGCAGCTGGCGCACTGGCGGCGTCGGCGCACCTGGTCACCCTCTGCCACCAGCCTGGAATCCGTCACTCTCGTATCGTTTGCACCACAAAAAGGGCAATGCATGGCAGTCAACCTATTATCAGTACGCACTAAAACCAGTACGTGCAGCGTGTCAGCCTGAACGAAGGGACGCAGCGTCACGGTGCGTGCTCTACGAGCCCTTCGCTATTTTGTAAACTGTTTTATCGCCAGCTGTCGGCGGTAGCCGACCCGCCGAGCTATCGTATGGCGGTGTTATACAGCCCCTATCTCAACGTATTGTAACGATTTGGCACACAAGCTGCAGCGTTTGTCGAAGGATGATTGAAAGGACGCCCGCTATGACCGCTTTCGAAAAGACCGTTCACCACTACCTCACCCAGCTATACGGCCCGCGCGCAGGGGAAGTGCAGCGGCGAATAGGTCAACACGTCGCGCATTTTCGCGAGGGAGCAAACGCTGCACCGACCGTTAACGGTCAATCTGTCGATGCACCAATGTGGAGCGAAAAGGATCAGTGGGTCATCTGTTACGGCGACTCGATCGTCGATGAGGGAACGCCACCGCTAGCCGTGCTGGATACGTTTTTGCAACGTTATCTGGGAGACACCGTCAGTGGGGTTCACGTGCTGCCCTTTTTCCCTTGGAGCAGCGACGACGGCTTTTCGGTGATTCATTATCGTGAGGTCAATAGTGAGCTGGGCGCGTGGTCGGACGTCCAAACCCTAGCCAGCCACTACGACTTGATGGCTGACTTGGTACTCAACCATGTCTCCCGAGAGTCGCTCTGGTTCGTCGACTATCTCACCGGTAGCCTACCCGGGCGCGACTATTTCATTGAGGTGGATCCTGACACGGACGTTTCCCAGGTCACCCGCCCGCGCAGCAGCCCGTTATTGGTGCCGATCTCGACGCGTCGCGGCACCCGCCACGTATGGGCTACCTTTTCGGAAGATCAAATCGATCTCAACTTCGAAAACCCGGACGTGCTGCTCGAGTTCGTGGGCATTTTGCTGTTCTACCTGCAGCAAGGCGTACGCATCATTCGCCTGGATGCAGTGGCCTTTCTATGGAAACGGCTCGGCACCCCGTGCATCCATCTGCCAGAGACCCATACCGTCGTGCGCTTACTGCGCGCTATCGTGGATGAGGTGGCGCCCGGCACGCTGTTAATTACCGAAACCAACGTGCCACACGCCGAAAACATTAGCTACTTCGGCTTGGAGCGGTTGACGCAGGGCACTCCCGACGAAGCCCACATGGTGTATCAGTTCGCCCTGCCCCCGCTTTTACTGCATACCCTGACCCGCGGGGAAGCGACGACGCTACAAACGTGGTTGAACAGCCTCCCGGTACTGCCGCCGCAGTGTACCTACTTGAACTTTACCGCAAGCCACGACGGTATAGGTGTACGGCCTCTTGAAGGCCTGCTCCCCGACCACGAGCGTGACGCGCTGCTGGAATTGATGCACCGCTTTGGTGGATTTGTCAGCATGCGCAGCAATCCTGACGGCAGCGACACGCCCTACGAGATCAATATCACATGGTTCGAGGCGATGCGCGGCACCCGCCGTGGCCCGGACCCGTGGCAAATTGCACGCTTTCTCTGCAGCCAAGCGATCATGCTCAGCTTGCAAGGGATCCCTGCGCTCTATATCCACACGCTCACCGGCACGCTGAACGATGTGGAAGGTGTGGAACGTAGCGGCCGCCTGCGCTCGATCAACCGCCGACGCTGGCAGCTCGATGAGCTTGCCTTGTTATTAGAAAGCCCCGCCACCCCGACTCATGACGTTTTTCACGCCCTGCATCGGCTGCTAACACAGCGTCGCCAAGAGCCTTGTTTCCACCCCAACGCCCCGCAGCGCGTGATCGACACTCCCCCTGAGCTGCTCGCCCTCGAGCGTGGCCCCCTGCCTAACGGTCGACGCCTACTCGCGCTCTATAACGTGACCGATGGTAAGGTCGATCTCACTCACGCAGGGGATGCCCTCCATCAAACGCTTACTCAGCATGACTGGCAGCCGATCGGCAGTGCGAGTACTCACCATGACGCGACGCTGCCACCCTATGCCGTGTGCTGGCTGGTGGCTGACGCTTGACGCTTGCGACATAACGACTCAGGCATCCATGATCGTCACTCTTACATAATCATCCGCTGCGATACTGTGTGACGATCATGTCACGAGGCAAGGAGGCGCGAGTGCCCCACGCCGTTTTACTAAAAGGATTATGCGATGTCATGGGTTTCATTAAAAAGTCTCGGTCGTGTCAGCCTGCTGGCCGCGACAGCTAGCACTGCCGTTGTCAGCTTCGCTGACGAGCTGCCCGCGCCCATTCAGGCGCTCGCCAACCAGGGTTTGACGATTCATGGTCAGTTCGATGCACCGGGCGGAATGCGCGGCTTTGGGGCCAGCGTGCAAGGGCAGGACATGGCGATTTATCTCACCCCCGATGGAGAGCATGCGATCATTGGCACGCTGGTCGACGGTGAAGGCACCGACCTGACTGAGGCCCAGCTCGATGAGCACGTACGAGCGCCGCTAGAAGCCGACACGTGGGCGCTGCTCGAAGAGAGCCACTGGATCCAGGATGGCAACCCGGATGCGCCACGCGTCATCTACACCTTTACTGACGCCAACTGCCCTTATTGCCGCCAACTATGGCAACAAACCCGCCCATGGGTAGAGGCTGGCAAGGTCCAGCTGCGCCATATCATGGTGGGTATTCTAGCCCCCAATAGCCCGGCACTCGCCGCCACGATACTGGGCGCCGAGGACCCATCCGCCGCGCTACATCGCCATAGTGAGGGCGATGAACTCTCCCCCAGCGCACAGCCACGAGACATCGAAGAGCAGGTCTACGACAACAATCAACTCTTCGAACAGCTCGGCCTCTACGCCACTCCCACCAGTGCGTTTCAACGCGAAACCGACAGCGGCACGGTCCGCATAGACCGTATTCAAGGCCTACCCAGCGACGAGCGCTTCATCGAAATGATGGGTAGCGAAGCGCCATGAGAGCGTCGATGCGGCTGGTATTGCTGCCCATTTGGCTAGCGGGACAGCCGCTGAGCAATGAACCAGCCCAACACCATGGCCGCCAACAGCGCGAGCAGCGGCAACGTTGCTCCGCCGATGGAGGCGATCGCAGGACCAGGGCAGTAACCCGATAGCCCCCAGCCCACGCCAAACAGCGCCGCGCCGCCTAACAATTTGGCATCCAGCTCTTGCTTGCTCGGCAGTTGGAAGTGGGTGCCAAACAGCGGCGTGCCGCGAGCGAAGACCACGCGATAGCCCACGAACGTGGTGCCGACGGCGCCACCCAGTACGAACATCAACGTCGGATCCCAGGCACCAGCCACATCCAAAAAGCCGAGCACGCGCGCGGGGTCGGTCATCCCGGAGATCGCGAGTCCTACACCGAACAGCAGGCCAGCGAGATATCCCGCCGCTGTTTTGACCGCTGGAACCCTCATGCTCCACCTCCCATGACATGGCGAACCACATAGACCGTCGCGATGGCCGCGACCAGGAAGGTGACGGTGGCCGCCATCGACCGAGGTGCCAAACGCGCCAAGCCACATACGCCGTGACCGCTGGTACAGCCACTGCCAAGTCCCGTGCCTACCCCTACCAGCAGGCCTGCCAACAGCATGAGCGGCACGCCGCCTGCGGGTTCACCGATCACCGCACCGGGGACGCCTGCCACGTTACCCAGCCCGCCCCCGGCCGCCATCACCAGCAACGGGCCGCTGACTAGCCCAGCCAAGAACGCCATGCGCCACGCGCTGTCTCCTCTCGGGCGCTGGGTCATCAGCCCTCCAATGATGCCGCTAATACCGGCAATACGGCCCAGCGCCCCCATTAGCCATACCGCTGAGAGGCCTATCAACACGCCTCCCATCAACCCTTGCAAACTTGCCAACCCATTGGCTGTTTCATTCATGACTGATGATCTCGCCTTCTACTTTCCAACATCAAAACCGGTTGATCGGCACTTTTAAATACACTTGCCCGTCATCTTCTGCTGGGGGCATTTCCCCCGCCCGCATATTGATCTGCACCGAAGGAATGATCAGGCGCGGCATACCTAACGTGGCATCCCTCTCGGTACGCATCTTGACGAACTCCTCTTCGGTAATGCCGTCATGCACATGGACGTTCGCTCGGCGCTGCTCGGCCACGCTCGTCTCATGTTGATAGTGCTCACGTCCAGGTGCTTGATAGTCGTGGCATAAAAACAGCCGCGTTTTTTCGGGTAGCGCCAGCACTTTCTGAATGGATTGATAGAGCGTGCGTGCGTCGCCGCCGGGGAAATCGCAGCGCGCGGTACCGTAGTCCGGCATGAACAAGGTATCCCCCACAAACGCGGCGTCGCCTATCACGTAGGTCAGACAGGCGGGCGTGTGGCCCGGCGTGTGCAGCACCCGCCCTTCGAGCCCACCAATGGCGAAGACATCGCCCTCTTTGAAGAGCGCATCGAACTGGCTGCCGTCTCGGGCAAACTCCGAGCCTGCATTGAAAGCCTTACCGAATATTTCCTGCACATCGACGATATGGGCACCAATACCGGTCTTGCCGCCTAGCGCCAAGTGTAGATAGGGGGCCGCCGACAGATGATCGGCGTGTACGTGCGTTTCTAAGATCCATTCCACCGTCAACCCCTGGCGGCGCACAAAGGCGATGATCTGCTCCGCCGAGCGAACGTCGGTGCGGCCAGCGGCGTAATCGAAGTCCAGTACGGAGTCGATGATGGCGCACGCAGCACTGTCGGGATCTTGCACCACGTAGCTGAATGTATTGGTAGGTTCGTCGAAAAAGTGGGTCACGATGGGGCGTTGCATCGAGAGCCTCCCATTGATGGATAACTATCGTTGAGTACGTGCCCTGAGTGTAGCGCAAATAAAGTTATATATTTATATCATTAAAGAATTAATAGTACTTTCCATCCCTACTTTTCGATTCACTCGACTAAGGTATGAACGATAATGGCCGATAACAGTGAGGGCTTACTTACTGCTTGGAATTTTTTATAGGGACACCATGAACCGTTTGACAACGACACAGAAACTTTGGGGCACGCTGGGCATCATTTGGGTGGCGATGCTACTGCTGGTGGGGTGGTTAGCGTGGGAAAACCGCCAAACCATCGAAAGTGAACGACGCGACAGTATTCAGCATATCGTGAGCAGCATCCATGGACAGTTAGAAGCGCTACAGGCACGCGCCGAGAGCGGCGAACTGACCGAAGAAGAAGCGCAGCAGCGAGCCATCGACAGCATCGCCAGCGTTCGTTTTGGTGAGGGGGAGTACGTCTTTGCTTTCGATGACGATTTAGCGATCGTTTCGCACCCTAACCGCCCCAGAGGCGAGGATATGAGTGCCTATCAAGACGCCAGCGGTATGCGACTCTATTCAGCCTTTTTGGACGTTGCCCAAGCCGGTGGTGGCCACGTGGACTACTACTCACGGCGTATTAGCGGTGACGACCAAGTGCCTAAAGTGAGCTATGTTGCCTACCTGCCAGAGTGGGGCTGGTCGCTGGCGGCTGGCGTGTATGTCGACGATATCAATGCCGCCTTCATTGCCCGGTTGATTCGTTCCGCCTTCATCCTCTTGGTGATCGGTGTACCGGTCACCCTCCTGATGGGCTGGGTCATTCGTGACGTTGCCCGCCGACTGGGCGGTGATCCACGCTATGCCGCCACGGTGGTACGTCACATCGCCGATGGGGATCTTACTCAAGCGGCCACCCTCTCCGCTAACGATCAGCATAGCTTGCTGTATGACATCAACCGCATGCGCGAAACGCTGGCGGGCACCATCAGTGACATTCACCACGGCGCGGATCAGGTGAATCACGGCGTGGAGCAAATCGTTGGCGTCAACGAAGAGCTTTCCACCCGTACCGAAGAGCAAGCTGCATCCCTGGCGGAGACCGCCTCCAGCATGGAGCAGCTAACGGCAACGGTAAAGCAGAACGCCGACCATGCTGACCATGCTCGTACCCTCGCCACCAAAACGGCGGAAAGTGCTCAACGTGGCAGCGACGCCATGGCGTCGGTGATTCATACCATGGAGAACATCAACAACAGCGCCACGCAGATGAGCAGTATCGTCAATACCATTGATGCCATCGCGTTCCAGACCAACATTCTGGCACTTAACGCTTCTGTAGAAGCAGCCCGCGCGGGGGAGCAGGGGCGTGGTTTTGCGGTGGTGGCCAACGAGGTTCGCCAGTTGGCTAGCCGCTCGGCGTCTGCTGCCCAGGAGATCAAAGGTTTGATCGAAAACGCGGATGCTCAGGTGGTCGAAGGCAGCCGCCAAGTTAAAAACACGGGTGAAATGATCAACGGTGTAGTGGCTGACATTCAGCAGCTCAGCACGCTGGTGCAGGACATCTCGGCAGCCACCATCGAACAAAGCAGCGGTATCGAGCAGGTCAATCAGGCCGTGACACAGATGGACCAAATGACGCAGCAAAACGCAGGGTTGGTACAGCAGAGTAACCACGCGACCCAGCAACTCGCGCAGCTGAGCACCCAGCTCCGCCATTTAGTGACCAACTTCAAGCTCGACCACCAAGCACCACAGGCCGCCATTGCCCCAGCCGCCATTACCCCACCTATGGCCCGCTCCTCCTCCTTTAGCGATTTTTAATCGCCCAGACATGGCCTCCGCCTAGCACGGCGGAGGCCATGCCATGCCTAATACGCCTCGACTAGACCTTGCCTTGATTATCCAGCTCTACCGCCTCGTGCATTCTGGCCAACAGGTCGGGCACGGCGGCTTGTACGCGGTTCCAGCTAGGAATGAAGGGCCGCTCCCGGGGATTGTCCAAAAACAGGTTTCCCGCTTCCAACAGGTTGCTGGCAAACAGCTCTACCGCCTGCTCTTCACAGTGACGATCCAAACTGAGGCCATTCATGGTGGCGTCGTGATCGTAAGCTTCGATCAAATCGAGCGCCAAACGATAGTACGTGGCTTTGAGCGTGCGGAAGTCTTCACTGCTAAAGCTCACTCCTTGCGTCGCTAACTTGCGATACAGGGCCTTGGCGATGTCCAAGCTCATTCGGTTCAGGCCACCGGTAGCATCCCCCTCGCTGACGGGCTGATGCTTGTGGTCATAGGCATCGGCAATGTCCACCTGACATAGTTGACGATGAGAGTAGTTACGCTGGAGCTCGGACAGCACGCCGATTTCAAGCCCCCAGTCGGCGGGAATACGAATGCCTTCCAGCACGTCGCTGCGCATTGCAAACTCGCCCGAGAGCGGATAACGAAAGCTATCCAAATAATCCAGATAAGGCAGCGGCCCGCATACGGTCTTGAGCGCCCGCAGCAGCGGCGTCACCATCAGCCGCGACACGCGGCCATTCAACTTTCCTTCGGCAATACGAGGGTAATACCCTTTACAGAAGCTGTAGTTGAAGCGAGGATGCGCCACGGGATACATGAGCCGCGCCAGCAAGCTACGGTCATAGGTGAGAATATCGCAGTCGTGTAGGCCTACCACCGATGAACGGCCGGAGGCCAATACGTATCCCGCGCAGTACCACACGTTGCGTCCTTTGCCGGGCTCTAGTGCGCCCAGGCCGTGGCTCTCCAGCTCGGCATCGAGTTCGCGCAAACGTGGGCCGTCGTTCCATAAAATGCGCGTGTGCTGAGGCAAACGGGAGAAAAACTCGCGGGCATACAAAAACTGTTCACGGTCGGCACGATCCAGGCCGATCACGATTTCATTGAGATACGGCACCTTTACCAACTCATCGACGATCGCCGATAGCGCGGGTCCCTCCAACTCGGAAAACAGCGACGGCAGGATGAGCCCCATCGGTCGACGGTTGGCGAACTGGCTTAGCTCTTGCTCGAGCGCCTCGACCGGGCGACGGGTAAGATTATGAAAATCGGTGATGACGCCGTTTTGATGGAAGTCACTCATACGCGAACCTCTTGATGGGTTAGGCCGTGACGGCTAGCAGTACTGGGGCCGCCGCTAGTCGGCGGTCGTCTCGCCCCCACCAGTGGGCCACCCCCTCGGCCCAGCCGGCGGGTCCGGCCGCTCGAGTGCGATACAGCGCTTCATTCGACGGGGTGACGGCCAGTTCGTGGCACCCTTTGATGACCACGGCCTGATCGACCGCCTCGAGCATGGATACATCGTTGGGACCATCGCCCAGGCCTAGAGATAGCGGCGGACGGCCGCGCAGCGCAGTAAAGCGCTTGATGAGCCAATCGACGGCGCTGCCTTTATCCGAAGCGTTGCCCATTACATGCCAAAAACGCCCACCTTGAGTCAGCATCAGGCCGTCGCCCTCTAGCGCTAAGCGGAAATTTTTTAGGGCAGTGTCGTCGTCTTGCCAGATGAGCGGCTCGCTGCCTTCGCGCTGTCGGGCAGCTCTCGCGCGCGTCTCATCCAATCCCGTCAGCGACATGACCTCAGTGATATCGAGCTCGCTCATTCGAGTGAAACGCACGCCCAGCCGCGTGCGCCACACGTTCAGTCGCGCGCGGATGAACCCAACGTCCACGCCGGTGTGCTTGACGACCACCCCATCTAGACCGCTGCCAGGGCGATCCAGCCGCGCATGGCACCAGCCTGGGGGCAAGCCGATCACTGCGCCGTTTTCCGCTACGAATGGCGTTGCGGTCAGGCCCAGCGACTCACGCAACGTCACTAGTTCGGCACGGGTTTTGCTGGTCACCGGAATCACCGGCACGCCCAGCTGTTTCAGGCGTGCGAGCCAAGGTGCTGCAGGCGAAAAATCGTAGCTATGATGATCGAGCAGCGACCCGTCGAGATCGGTCACCACCAAACGCGGTGTCAGCGCCGGATCAGGGCTTCCAAGAGGCTGGAGAGGAAGACTCGCCAACATGCGGGGAGTCTGTGTCGTGCGGGAGTGTTCGTTCATGGCGCCACCTTATCGCAATCTGAAAAGCCGTTACTCAGGCGTCGTTCTCAGATAAGCAATAAAGCAGAATGTGTGCCAACACTATTTATATAAAATAAATCAAAAACTTAAAAAAGAATCGGCATGACCGATTATGAGGGCACCAAAATAGAGCACCTAAAATGCACTAACATAGTGCGGTTTAGGGCGTCATAAACAACCCCAGTCGTGAAATATCTAGTCGTGAAATACCTGTAAAAAAAGTTGCACAAGGCCTTGGCAAACGCTCGCAAATAGCTATACTCGGATTGTACCCACTGACAACCTTGTACACCCCCTCACCTGATGTCAGTGGGCTGCAGTGAGCCAAGCCCTTTCATGCCCGCCTCCCCCGGCGGGCTTTTTTTTTTCAGCTCACTCCTCCCACACGCTCATTTAGTACATCCCCCTTCGACGAAAACATCACTCTACGTGAATGACGACTTCGACACGGCGATTACGCGCCCTACCCTCTGCGGTGCTGTTGTCTTCGAGCGGCTGCGTCGCGGCTAACCCCACGGCTCGCAAGCGCTCTGCAGCAACGCCAGCCGCTTCCAAGGCTTCGACGATGGCGATGGCACGGGCGCTGGAGAGTGCCCAATTGGACGAAAATTCCGGGGTGTTGATAGTTTGGCTATCGGAGTGGCCTTCGACCCACACCTCCCCCTCGTAACGCTGGATCGTTTCCAACAGACTACCCACCAGCGAGGCACCTCCCTGGGTCAGTTCGGCGGTTGCCGAAGGGAACAGCAGCCTATCTTGCACCCTAAGACTAATTCCCTCTGCCACACGCGAGACTTCGACACCCTCCAGGTTGGGTAAGTAAGGCGAGGTATCGACCCGTTCAGCGAGGTTGTCCATCAGCGCAAGCGCGCCACTGATTGCCTCATCGCTCACCTCGCGGACGTTCACCGGCGGCCGGTCCGTGAGCAGCACCATATAATCGGCCAAAGGCAGTGCCTCCGACGGTGCTTCTACCTGGAGCAGTGGCGTGGGCAACCGGGGAAGCGGCTGTGACAAAGAGGGAGACGGCCGCCTGGCCTGGCGACTGTCCGTCAGCGATGCGACCAGGTTCCACTCTGAACTGGACTCTGCATCGGCATCAGCGGGAAGCGCCAATAAGGGCGGCGCGCTGGGCGAACGTGCGACGCGTGGCGGCAGTCCTGCAACACCCAATGCGGCGCTGATCGCCATGGGGTTGAGCTCACCCGGCACCACTGTCGGCATCAGCGGACGTGACTGGCGCCGCTCCTCCAGCAGGGTCGGCAAAGGCACTTCCAATGGTGTCGTAAGGGCCGTGCTTGTGTCCGCTACTGGCTCGTCAGGGGCCCAATTGGGACCCGTGACGCCGGCGGCGGCGATAATGATGACGAACAGCGCGACGAGGAGCGTCATGATATCGATATAGCTAATCATCCATCCGCTGTTGCTATCGTCCTCAGGGTATGTCGATAGCAGCGAATCATGACGCGGGCCGCTACGGTGGTCCTCAAGCATGGGGGTGATTACTCATTCAAGTTTTTAACCTCGTGGCCGATCTATGCTAAGCATGGCAAACTAGTCTATCAAAAAGCCGATTAGTAGCGATAAGGAACTACCAGGTGCGCACTCGTCCTATGACACACCCCATTGCCCGTTATTTACGCCCCGTTGGCCTGGGACTTGCGAGCCTGATGCTCAGCGGCTGTTTTTACGCCAGCACTTCCCAAGCGCCCATTGCTACGACATACCCCTATTCGGAACAGCAAAAGATGCAGGCAGCCCAGCATTGGGAGGTCCTTGCACAGCATGAAGCCGCGGGCATTTTATCCAGCGAACGAGTACGTTTTCGCGACTTGCACATTGCGGCGCCGGAGCATGAGCAGTACGGCTCCTATTACAGTGGCGGGGAATTCGAGCGTGGCTTTAGAACACTGCTAACCAGCGAGCTCGTATCCGGCGGCGGTAGCGTCACGACACAGCCACGTGCCAACGGCGCCACGATTCAAATCGATGTGGAAGTCGTCGAGCACCGAGATCGTGGCTATACACGACCACCCTTTGGCGCTTACACGGCCTTAGCGAGCGGCATCGCGGTGGCCAGTATTCCTTTAGGTAACTGGAGTGAACCAGCACTTGCGCTCATCCCAGCGGCGATGGTGGCCGATACCACCAGCGGTAGCTGGACACCCAAAGGCAATGAAGAAATCATCATCACCACCCAGATAGTGGAACAGGATCAAATCCTCTACTCCTCCTCCAATATCTATTACATTAACTCGGGTGATCGCCGCCAATACGCCCCGCATCGGGTACCTAGAACGCCTACGACGCCGACTGTTTCTATCACTGATACTTGGTAATGTTTATGTCTCTACGCTCAATCTTTGCGTTACCGTCGATGCGCCTGCTTCGCACTGACATGTTGGCTACGCTTTGCATGACGCTACTGCTGGCAGGCTGCGCTAACCTAGGCAATAGCGCCCAACTTCAAGAACCAGAACCAGACTTGTCAGAGCTCGCCCATGAAGCGGCGCAGCGGATGGTCGCTAACAATCCTGACTTGACTCGCTATAGCCCGATGATTGCAGCCACGTTCGTCAGTATCGATAATCTGAGTCAATCGTCGACCTTTGGTCGGATCAGTTCCGAGATCATGGCCTCGGCACTCGCCCAACAAGGCATGCAGGTTCGCGAAGTCAAAATGCGCGATAGCATGTTTATCGAAGAGAGCGTGGGGGAATTGATTCTATCGCGCCAAGTTCAACGGCTAAGCTCTCAGCACAATGCGCGCTCCATCCTAATGGGCACCTACGCTCAGGGCCAGGACTATCTATACGTAAGTGCCCGCGTCGTACGCGCTGGTGATGCCATGGTGTTAGGCAGTGCAGACTTCCAGCTACCTTTGGATAATAATATGCGCAGCCTATTAGAGGCTCAGGGCGGATGGTAAAACACCCGATTTGACGCACAGTACCTTCTGAAAGCCTAGCCGATACGCTAGGCTTTTCATTTGCTCATCGAAAGGACGACTATGTCTCTACGTCGCCGTACCCGCCAGCCTCATATTGTGGCCATCAGCCGGGTGATCAAACTGTTTGCCAACATTACCAAGATGCTGAGCTATGGGTTTCACGCGCTCTTTCCTGCCAAGCGCTTTACCCTGCCAGAAAGAGCAGCCCCTTGGCTTTCGTCGAAGCAAGAGAGCAGTATCCCTCGAATCATTTGGCAAACCAACTTTACGAACCGAGTCACCCTGCCGGTGTATCTCAACTATCTGTTCAACCGCCTGATGGCACCGCGCTTTGAGTATCGATTCATGATCACCCAAGCGCGCCACGACTTCATCGAAAAGAACTTCAGCCCAGAGTGGCTCGAGAGCTACGACAGGCTGCAAATTGGTGCTGCCCAAGCCGATTTTTGGAGGCTATTGGCGCTGTATAAACATGGCGGCGTTTACCTGGATATCGATGCCCACGCTATCTGGCCGTTGGGTCGGGTCGTACCAGCAGATATCGACGAATTGTATGTGACGACACGTAAAGGAGAGTTGAGCAATTACTTCATCGCCAGCCGCCCGGGCAATCCCAATCTGCTGAAATTGATCGAGCAGGTACATCAAAACATTGTCGAGAATCAGCTTACCAACGTCTTCGAGCTGACCGGGCCAGGCGTTTTCATCAAGCTATTGGATCAAGCAGACGTGCCCACGGTTTCCTACCGTCACGCTTGCAACCAGGGAAGCTTCACCAACGAGCATTTCCAGTACATCGACAAGAAAGCAGGCAAATGGACCAAAGAGCAGCAAAAGGTAAGCATCATTCGCCAAAATCCCCCCTCGGCCTGATAGGTGCACTTCAACAAAAAAAGCGCTAGCCCGCTAGGGCTAGCGCTTCTGCATACCACGTGGCTATGCAGTGCTTATTTATACACCGGGAAATGACCACATACGTCCGCGACTTTATTCAGCACGTCGGCTTCGATCGCGCTGGTGTCTTCGCCTTTGGCGAGCACGTCGAGAATGTCACAAATCCACCCGGCAAGCTGTGCGCACTCTTGCTCACCAAAACCGCGAGTGGTCACGGCGGGGGTGCCGATACGCAGACCAGAGGTGACGAACGGACTTTGCGGGTCGTTCGGCACGGCGTTCTTATTGACGGTGATATGGGCGCGGCCAAGCGCGGCGTCCGCATCTTTGCCGGTCACGCCTTGCTTGATCAATGACAGCAGGAACAGGTGGTCTTCAGTACCGCCTGAGACGATATCGTAACCACGCTCGATGAAGACCGACGCCATGGCTTGAGCGTTCTTGACCACCTGCTGCTGGTAGGTTTTGAACTCGGGCGCCATGGCTTCTTTGAAGCAGATCGCTTTGGCCGCAATCACGTGCATCAGCGGGCCGCCCTGGCCGCCCGGAAACACCGCTGACTGCAGCTTCTTCTCGATGTCCGGGTCGTTCTCTGCCGACAGAATCACGCCGCTGCGTGGGCCACGCAGGGTTTTATGCGTCGTGGAGGTCACCACGTGAGCATGGGGCAGCGGGCTGGGGTAGACGCCTGCAGCGACCAAGCCAGAGACGTGGGCCATATCGACCAGTAGGTAAGCACCCACTTCATCGGCGATTTCACGGAATTTCGCCCAGTCGACGATTTGCGAGTAGGCAGAAAAACCGGCGATGATCATTTTCGGCTTGTGTCCACGGGCCAGCTCGTCGACTTGATCGTAGTCGATCAGGCCTTGCTCGTTCAGGCCGTACTGAATGGCATTGTAGTGCTTGCCGGAGAAATTCGGCTTGGCGCCGTGGGTCAGGTGGCCGCCCGCGTCCAGACTCATACCGAGGATGGTGTCGCCTGGCGTGACCAGCGCTTGGAACACGGCGCTGTTGGCTTGCGAGCCCGAGTGCGGCTGCACGTTGACGTAGGTCGCGCCGAACAGCTGCTTGGCGTAGTCGATGGCCAGGTTCTCGGCGATATCGACGAATTCACAGCCGCCGTAGTAGCGCTTGCCGGGATAGCCTTCGGCGTATTTGTTGGTCAGCTGGCTGCCTTGTGCTTCGAGTACGCGGGGGCTGGCGTAGTTTTCGGAAGCAATCAGTTCGATGTGGGCTTCTTGGCGTGCCACTTCTTTTTGCATGGCATCAAACAGCGCATCATCGAATCCAGCAATTGTCATGTCGCGGCTGAACATCGGCGGGAACCTCGTTACGAAAGGATCATCATGGAGAAGCGAGGCGGCTATGATACCGCAGCCGGACGCGACTTTCATCGCATCCGCGTCAGGTCTTGCATGAGCATGTTTCATGTTGCCAGCCGCGCTAAAAACTGACCGACTGGACAACCACGCTACTTGAGTTCGAAGGTAAAGGTGAGCCGCTCGCTGCTGCCCATGGGGTCGAGTATGAATTGATTGAGCATAAAGGGATTGGGTACCGCCACGTGAACGGTCAGCGACTGGGCCTTTCCGGCCATGATATCCACCATCCCCACCATCAGTTTGGTGAGCTGTGGGCCTACAAGCGGCCCGAGCTGCTGGGCCTGCGACCAGGCTTGCGAAATCGCCTGTTCTTCGCTGATCCTCCCTTGTGCCGCCATTTCGGTGGCTATACGCGGCAGCAACCCCTCATCGCGGTAAGCCACGGTCGCGTTGCCACCGTAAAGCGTCGCTGCTTCGAACAGCGAGGGGTTTTTGCTGGCCTGCTCGAGTGTGGCGCCCTTCGGTAGGCTAATGGGCACATCCATGGAGAATTCGAGCCCGCCTGCGCCGTCCAGCTGTAGATAGCCTTCGGAGGTGAGGCGCGCACGGCCGTTCGCTTCGCCGGGTTCGGGCTCATGCCACTGGGAAGCACTCTGCCCTTCGGCACTCAAACGCCCGGTTCCGCCCGTCAGCACACGATTCAACGCCTGCAGCTCATCGCGTTCGGAAGGTGGCGCTAGGTCAATCAGCCCCCCCAGATCGAATTCGGCACCGCGAAAGCCTGCTTCGCCTAGGTAGCTGTTACCTTTGACCCAAGCGTTATCCAGCAGCACGCTCCACTGCTCGCTGGTCAAGCTGAAACCGTTCAACTCGGCATGTTCGAGGCGCTCTTCGCCGGGCTGGTCGAGCCCTTCCAGCGCCTCGATCCGCATGTCGCCTAACGCCAGCGTTGCGGAGATGCCGGTGGCGAGATCATCGAACTCCCCACTCACCCCTTGCAGCGCAATCAAACCCACGGCGCTACGGCTCACTTCCTCCAGCTCGAGAGCGTCAATGGAGAGATAGCCAGCAAGCGTTTGGCTATCGAACTCGGCGGCTAGTTCATCGCCCAGGCTACCCTCCAACCGAAAGGTCATATCGGTCAAGCTGAGTGCATTGAGGGTACTGTCTTCGGTCTCGAAAGAGGCCAGTGAGGGAACGGCCGCGCTAGGGTCTCGCATGACCAGCTCGCCCACCGTCAACACGGGCGTGTCGAATCCCAGCTCCGTGAGGCGGATGCCGTCTAGCGTAATCGACTCGGGCTGCGCGTATCGACCGTCCACGCGATAGCGGTCGATCGAGAGCAGATCGCCGTTGGGGTAGGTAACGGCTACATCCTCTGCGACATAGCCATTGGCTTCTTCCACCAGTTGCCCAATCGCCATTCGAGCATCGTCGCCCGCCAACTCCGCCTGCAAATCCGCCTCGAACTGCTCTAGCGACGCATGCGCAGTCCCTATGACCAGCCAAAATGACACCCCTGCAACGCCCCATGTCATTACCTTACTACGCATACCCTGACCTCCCTGTTGAAAGGCTTCAGCATATCACCAAGTCACGATACCGCCACTGCCGTCCAGGTAGTAAAAAGGCGGCTCGTGACCGCCTTTTGTAAGAGAGACGCTACGCCTCGCCTAATAATCCCAGACTCGCCGCGGGGGCTTGTTTGCGCAGGCTGTAGGAGAGTGCGTGGCCAATCAAACCAATCAGCAGCGCGCCGCCAATGGGAAGTGCTAGCCACAGACCCAGGTGCAGGCGGGGTGTAAGATCCAGCCAATAGAGGTAGAGCGCCGCGGTAGCGAGCTCTGCCAATAGGGCTCCCAACACGCCGCTGGCAAACCCGAGCAGCGCGTATTCGGCCCCCTGCACTCGGGAAATCATACGGTTACCTGCACCAAACACCCTTAGCAGACCACTTTCATGGGCACGCACCGGGCGGCTGGCGGTAAGCGCAGCGTAAAGCACGCTGACACCCGCTAACAGGACTAGAACCAGCACGAGTTCTACCGCCCGAGTGACCTGGGTCAGCACGTCGCGCACCTGCCCTAGAATGGCATCCACATTGAGCAGAGACACCCCAGGGAAGTCGATGACCAGCTCGCGCACCAGCCCCTGCTCTTGATCCGGCAGGTGGAAGGCGGTGATAAAGCTATGGCCGAACGACTCCAACACGCCGGGCGGGAAGATCACGAAGAAGTTGGGATTGAAGCTATCCCAGTTCAAGCTGCGCAGGCTTTGAATATGCGTGGTGATGCTATCGCTCCCCACGGCAAACGTGATTTCGTCTCCTATCCCCAAACCAAGGCGTTCAGCCAAACCATCCTCTACCGAAATAGGGACGGTTTGCGACTCGCTGGAGACGGTGGCATCCACTTCGCTCATCCAGCCTTGGGGCTCCGCGACAAACCACTGCCCCGCCACCACCTGGTTCCCTTCGGGCAGCTCTGATTGCCAGGTGAGGTTCAACTCACGGCGTAGCGAGTTATCGCCTCGAGCATCAGGAGGTACGGCCTCCCTGGGTGCTTGGCCGTTAATCTGTGTAATTCGCCCACGTACCATCGGGTAGAGTGTGCTTTGGGTCTCTACTCGAGGCGCGACCGCCTGCTCGAAAGCATCGCGTTCGCTGGGCTGTATGTTAATGGCAAAGTAATTGGGCGTGTCAGCGGGCAGTTGATCTTGCCATGTCGTGAGCAGATCGCCTCGCACCAACACGATCATCGCCATGGCAAAGAACGTGACCGAAAAGGCAAGTAGCTGGCCTAGCCCCGCCTGTTTACGACGGGCTAACTGTCTTCCCCCCAAACGCAACGCCTGCGCCCATTCACTGCCGCCCGTCAAGCGCTGGAGGGCACGTAGCATGCCTTTCAATAACAGGGAACTCACGCCCCATAGCAGCGACAGGAGGACTGCCCCGCCCACCAGCAGCGCCAAGGCCAGCGAGAAGCTGCCCGAGTAGAGCCACAGCAGCCCTCCAAAGACGATGCTAGCCACGCCGACCACCAGCCACGCCGCGGGCGGGAGCGGGTCTAACTCACGTCGCAGTACTTTGAGCGCGCTCACCTGCTTGATACGCAGCAGCGTTGGCCCGGCAAAGCCGACCAATACCGCCAACGCCGTGAAAATACCCAGCCATAGCGGCATGATGCCCGGCGGCGGCAGCGTCATGGGCAGGAAACTGGTCAGTAGCCACAGCAGCACGGCTTGCCCCACCAAGCCCAACAGCGCGCCGATGAGCGAGGCCATCAACGCCAGTCCCAGCAGCTGTAGGCTAAAGATCGTCACCAGCTGATACTGGCTGGCACCGAAACAGCGCAGCAGCGCAGCGGTATCCAGGTGGCGCTCTACGTAACGGCGGGTCGACATCGCCACCGCGACACCCGCCAGCAGCACTGCCGCCAAACCGGCCAAGCCCAAGTAGCTTTCTGCCCGTTGCAGCGCATTACCCAACTGCGGACGGTCGACTCGAACATCACGCACCTCGACACCGTCACGGCGAAGCTGCGTCAACAACCCTTGAACCTGATCCAATGCCTCGGGTGGACCAGCGGCCAACAGTTCGAACTCGATACGGGACCCTGGCTGTACCAGCCCGGTTGATTCGAGATCAGCGGTATTGAGCATCAAGCGCGGGTTGAAGTTACCAAAACCGGCGGACTGGTCCGCTTCGCGTTCGATAATCCCGCTAATGGTCAGCTCCGCTTGCCCCACCTGTACGCGGTCGCCTATCGCGATCTCGACCAACTCGGCCAGCCGAGGATCGGCCCAGGCTTCGCCCGGTGGTGGGCCTGACGCGATTTGCTCAACGCCGTTTCCTCGGTCCACATGTGACACACCATAGTGCGGATACACATCATCGACTGCCTTGAGGCTGGCGGGCTGAAAGCGCTCCCCTTGGCTGATCATGGAGACTAGATCCACTTGATCGCTCAGCGTGAAGCCAGCCTGCTCCAGAGTGGCGCGCAGCTCGTCTGAAAACGGGTCGCGCTGTTCGAGGACTAAGTCGCCCCCTAGCATCTGACCCGCTTGACGCTCCAAGCCACGCTCTAAGCGGTCAAGGAAGAACGCAATCATGGTGGACGCGGCCACCGCCAAGACCAGGGCCACGAACAGCGCTCGCACGTCCGCCGCGCGAAGGTCGCGCTTGAGGCTCCGCGCGGCTAATCGCCAGTTGATATCACTCATCGCCTTCCTCGCTGTTGACTGGGGCCGGTTCGAACGGCACGAGCTGGCCGTTGGCCAGCCGCAGGCAGCGGTCGCAGCGGCGCGCCAAGGCGTGGTCGTGTGTCACGAGAATCAGCGTCGTGCCCGCTTCTTTATTGAGCGTGAACAGCAGGTCGATGATCTGCGCACCGGTATCCGGGTCTAGGTTGCCGGTAGGTTCATCGGCGAACACCAGCTCGGGGTCCGTCACGAAAGCGCGCGCAATGGCTACCCGCTGCTGCTCTCCGCCGGAAAGCTGCTTAGGCTGATGAGACGTGCGCTCCCCCAACCCTACACGCTCCAACCACTGCTGGGCAGCGTGCGATTCTCCGGCTCGAGGAGAGAGCTCTAGGGGCAGCAGTACGTTTTCCAGTGCGCTGAGCGTCGGCAGCAATTGAAAGTTCTGGAACACGAAGCCCACTCGCCCCGCTCGTAATGCCGCACGACCATCTTCATCCAAGCGACTCAAGGCATGGCCAAAAAGAGTCAATTCGCCGTCGCTGGGCGTATCCAACCCGGCCAGCAAGCCCAGCAACGTGGATTTACCCGCGCCGCTTTTGCCCAATATAGCCACACTCTCCCCGGCCGCTACGCTCAACGACAAGTCATGTAAAATAGTTAGCGTGCGTTCACCGCTGGTCACCCGTTTGGCGAGCTTTTCGGCCTGCAGGACGGGCTGGCTAGCGGCTGCTTGGGGAACCTTCTGGGCAGCAGATGGGTCGGTGTGGGGCGAGCGCAACGGCGCACCTTCGGTCACGGTATGGGATGTAGGGTCAGAGGAGTAAGACATGAAGCGTAAATTCCCTGTAGCTCTTTGGATATTAGCGATACAAAAACGCGTGGTTCCAGCATGGTTGACGCAGATACTGACCTTTCAGTCGTGGCAAACGGCCGTTCGTGGTGGTCTATCAAGCACCCTTCTACTGGTCGTATTCTTGGGGGCTGTCCCGCTGCAAGCCAGCACTGCCGAAGAGGGCTTGCCAACGCTCCTCGTCATGGGAGACAGCCTGAGTGCGGCTTATGGTATCGAGCAGGAGCAGGGCTGGGTGTCGCTGCTGGCAGAGCGCCTCGACGGTGACGCACAGGTGGTGAACGCCAGCATCAGCGGAGAGACCACCTCAGGCGGTGCCCAACGTTTTGCCGATATTATCGGACAGCGTCAGCCGGATATCGTTCTTTTAGAACTTGGCGGTAACGATGGTTTACGCGGTTTACCTCCCGCTCAAATGCGCGCCAATTTAGCCACTATGATCGAGCAGAGCCAGCAAGCGGGTGCGGAAGTATTACTCCTAGGGATCGATATTCCGCCGAACTACGGTCAAGCCTACCGCGATGCCTTCACCGGGGTCTATCACTCTCTGGCACAGGAGTACGAGCTCTCGCTGGTGCCCTTCTTGCTGGAAGATATCGCCCTCAATCAACAATTAATGCAAAGCGATGGCATCCATCCTACCGCTGACGCACAGCCCATTATCTTAGATAACGTTTGGCCCGCCCTTGAACCCATGCTGGAAGAGACGTATCAGGCCTCTTCTCAGTAGTATACTTGGTGCACAGCACCGACTGGCTAAGCACCGGTTTTTCATAGCTTGCACGCATGTAGTCTAAAAACTACAATATTTTTATGATCGCTATTAAACAGACCGACACTTACCGACGGTGGGAACGTAAGCTCCGTGATTCGCGCACAAAAGCACTGATTGCTGCTCGTATTTTCAGGCTAGCCAACGGATTAGCTGGCGATGTAAAACCCGTTGGCCAAGGCATCAGTGAACTGCGTATTCATCATGGTCCAGGATATCGTGTCTATTTTAAACAACGCGGTAACGAGCTTGTCATCCTGTTATGTGGTGGCGATAAAAGCACGCAGCAAAACGATATCGATACAGCGCAGCGTCTGGCAGCACAATGGGAGGAATCATGAGCGATAAGATTTACGACTATGACCCGGCAGCAGCATTAGAGAACGATGAAGCCATCGCTCTCTTTCTCGCTGATGCGCTGGAAACCGGAGATGCCACTTACGTTGCTAAAGCGATGGGTATCGTAGCGCGCGCTAAGGGAATGACAGAACTTGCTCGCGAAACTGGCCTCTCCCGTGAACAGCTCTATCGTTCGTTCAGCGAGCAAGGCAACCCAACGCTGAAGACGATGTTAGCTGTCATGCGTGCACTGGGTATGGACTTAACGGCAAAACCACACCAAGAAGAACCCGTCATGTAAACATTGGTACTTTCTACTGAGGAGATATAGCGCTTTTATGCCTTAGCTTGTAGTCTTAAGCGATATTTGACCAACGCTAATGGCGTCCATGTCGACTTCATCATCCCCTCCATGCTGCTCCCTATCGCGCCGGCAGTTTCTGGCTTCTGCTGGCGCGTTGTTATTGGGCGTTGGGCTGGGGATCAATCCCAGCTCTGCTGTGGCGTTCAACCCGCAACGGCTTCGGCAAAGTATGCAGCAGCTATATGGACAGGGGGGGCTCAGCGTTTTAGAAGAGTGGTTCGCCCTGCTGGAGCGCTTGCGCGGCCAGGATGTACAAGCCCAACTGCGTGACGTGAATGATTTTTTCAACCGCCGCATCCGCTGGGTGGAGGATATTCGCGTTTGGGGAGAGGAAGACTTTTGGGCCACCCCCCTGGAAGCGCTAGGTAAAGGTCAAGGCGACTGTGAGGACTACTCCATTGCTAAATACATTACCTTAAAGCAGTTGGGAGTACCGGGTGAGCGCTTGCGCATGATCTACGTTCGCGCCCGAATTGGCCGTAGTCAAATCACCCAAGCCCACATGGTGCTAGGTTACTATTCGACGCCGAACGCCGAGCCACTGGTACTGGATAACATTGCGCCTTCTATTTCTCCCGCTTCCCAACGTAACGATCTAGATCCCGTTTTTAGCTTCAACAGCGACGGGCTTTGGGCAGGTGGCGGTTCAGAATCCCGTGCCGACCCACTGGCACGACTGTCGCGCTGGCGCAGCGTGATCGGGCGGATGCAATCACAAGGATTCATTTAAGAGGACTGGCGCTATGTCGCTGATTAAACAGCTTTGGCTGGCCATTATTGCGCTCTTACTACTGTCGTTCGTAGGTAGCTTAGCGATCAGTATTACCAGCAGCCGTGACTACATCGAGCAGGAAGTGCGCATCAAGAACGCAGACAATGCCACCACCTTGGCCCTGTCCATGAGCCAGCTCGACAAAGATCTAGTGATTCTGGAGCTGCTGATCTCTGCACAGTTCGATACCGGCTACTATCGTTCGATCATTCTGCGTGACGCCGAGGGCGAAGTTCTTGTCGAGCGCCGCGCCGATGGATATAGCGGCGACGTGCCTGCATGGTTTAGAAGCTTAGTGCAGTTTGATGTCCCCACCGGTACTGCAACGATTCAAGATGGCTGGCGACAGTTCGGTACACTGGAACTAGAGAGTCAGCACAGCTACGCCTACGCTTCTCTATGGCGCAGTATGCTAGAGCTTGCCGGCTGGTTTTTGCTGGCAGGTGCCATTAGCTTGGCGATTGCCACCGTCTTGGTGCGGGGCATCAAGCACCCGCTGGTACGCGTTGTGGCTCAAGCTAAAGATATCAGCGCGCGACGCTTCACGACTATCCAAGAGCCCCGCACCTTAGAGCTACGCGAAGTCGCCCAGGCGATGAACGTGCTGTCCGCTAATGTACGCCAAATGCTGAGCCAAGAGAGTCAAAAGCTCGATGAGCTGCGTCGCGATTTGCAGCATGATCGGGTGACGGGCGCACTGAACCGTGATGTGCTGATGGGCAGATTGGCCTCACTTTTGGGTAGCGACGATGCCCGTGCCACCGGCCTGATGGTCATGGTGCGTGTACAGGCGCTAGAGCACTTGAACGATCAGCTTGGCCACCAAGCCACCGACCAACTGCTCAGTACGTTGGTTAAGGCACTTGCCGCCCTGGAAACCAGCGCCGACGAGGCGCTCATCGGCCGTTTGAACGGCAGCGACTTCCTGCTCATGCTACCACTCGAAGAGCAGCCGGATGCCCTGCTGCCCCGTTTGCAGCAAGCGCTGGCCACCGTTACTGCCAGCGCCCCTCAGGCCGATGTACGCTTGGCCACCGCGATCGTAGCGTATCACTCAGACGACGAACGCGGGCCGCTACTGGCTACCTTAGACGACGCCCTGGCCGAAGCCGAAAGCGGTAGCAGCTCAACGAATATTGCCCTACGCCAACGGGAACAAGGGTCGCTATTTGGCAACCATAACGAGTGGCGAACCGCACTGACCGTGGCCATCGAACAAGGCCCACAGTTGGCATATTTCCCCGTGATCGATGCCCAGAACCAGGTGCTTCACTATGAATGTCCCGCACGATTGGAACTTGCCAATGCTTGGCAGACCGCCGGTATCTTCATTCCTTGGGTAACGCGCTTCGCTCTCGAGCCCGCGCTGGATATGGCCGTCGTCAAAAAAGCATTGGGACAACTCGAGGCAAATCCTGATCAGCGTATCGGTGTTAACCTCTCGATTGCATCGATCAACAATGCCCAGTTCGTCAACGAGCTGCGTTTACTGTTAGAAAAGCAGCCCGCTCTCGCCAGCAAGCTGTGCTTCGAAGTACCCGCAACGTTAACGGCCCACTCCATTGGTAGCCTACGCGGATTGTGTAGTGCTCTTCGCCCACTCGGCTGTCAGTTCGGCATCGAGCACGTGGGTGCCGAATTCACCAAACTCGCTGACTTGCACGATGTGGGGCTTGCCTACCTGAAGGTCGATAGCAGCTTGATTCGTGGGATTCACGTCTCGAACGAGCAGCAGACCATCGTGCGCGGCATGGCCACGCTGTGCCACTCCCTGGGTATCCAGGTCATCGCTGAGGGGGTCATTGACTCGGAGGAGTTACAAAGCCTATTCCGCACAGGCGTGGACGGTGCAACGGGGCCCGGTGTTCGCTTGAGCTAACACGGAAGACGACTCGAAGAAATAACACGATAGGAATGACGCGGCACCTGCCGCGTCAGATAATACCGCCATCATCACCGATCAAGTTGACATCGTTCTTAGAACGAAGCGACTTACGCTCCATCACCTTGCTCTGAGCGGCAGCAGGCAAGTCGGTAAAACTGAGCACGCCCTTCTCCAGCAACACTTCCAGCATATCTTCGACGACCCGTACAAACGCCAAATCCGACGCGATCATTTGCGCCGACTGCCCCGTTTGCTGGGCCAGAAAGGCAAACACCTCCGGCGAGTCCGCCGCGATGGTGTCATTACACTCAGGCGAGGGCTCTTTGCTGAGCATCACAATCTCCCCACGGGCATTTCGTTTGATGTAGAGCATAGCGGCTTCCTCTGTAAGTAAACGCGCCGATTGGTTGCGAAACGTAAACCTTCGTTAGAGACAACAAGGCCGCCCGGAGGCGGCCTTTGGGTTGAGTGAGGGGTTACTGATCGATTTTGAGCTGGTCGTTATTCAACATATGCTGAATGACATCCTGAGCACTTCCGCCGCCGAAGTCAGAGAAGCTCTTACCTTCTAAGCGAACTACTTGGTCTGCGTTCTCTTTATTGCCGGCCAAGTTGCCGTCCGAGCTGATATATAGAACCGTGTCCGTCCCCTCCTCTTCTGCAACGATATAGGTACTCAGATCGGTGGCATTCTCTTCGTTCTGAAGCAACTCAGAGATATCCAAAACATCCCCTTCACTAGCATTGAAGTCCATCACCGTATCAGTGGCAGGTTGATCGGTAGTGCCTTGATCATTGAGCTCCCACTTGAAAGTATCGGCACCGAGTCCGCCAATCAAGATATCGTCTCCTTGACCTCCAATCAGCGTGTCATTGCCACCTTTAACAGGGTCCGGATCTACCAAGCTCTCATAGTTATCCTTGATGTAGTTGTAAATATCATCCGTTGTTGGCACACGGCCCAGATCATCCTCAAGGTACGCTTTCAGAGCCTTCAATCCAGAACCATCAGGAAGCTCAGCCGAGTCGCGTCCCTCCCATGTCAAATTATCAGTGAAGATAGCATCGCCAAAGATAATATCGTCACCCTCCCCACCACGGAGTATGTCGTCCCCGACGTCTGCCAACTCCAGTTCGGTAGACCCTTGGTTCAACGCAACAGAGAGTTCATCTGCTGTATTGACGATTTGTGGTTGGCCAATAGCGGCTGTCACGGGTACAGGAGACACTAGGCTAATTTCATTCAAAGACATTGTTGCATTGGAGTTATTGCTACTCCGGTCATCTACAGAGTAGACAAGCCTGTAGTCACCTGCAGCCAGATCATTGATGACAATGGTAGAGCCACCCGTTCTACTCAAACCGCTATTGATGAGCGAGTTCCAAGAGCCTCCAACCAATTTTTGAAGCTGATATCCAAAGACGTCACTTGAGTTACTAAAAGTGGAGTAAGAGAAACGTAACTGGCTACCATCGGCGGCCACGTTAAACTGATCGCTCGTAACAGAGAAGGCACCCTGGTTTCTTGAATCTGAAATTTGCAGATAGCCTTGATCGATGACAAAGCGACCATTACTGCCAGCTCCTGCCCAATTAGACGCTCTGTCAAGTACGTCATTACTGCCACTAAAATCAGCCAACGTAACGGTATCGATTACACTGACAGTTCCTTGACCTAAGCTATTGGTATTGTCAAAGAAGTTCAAATAATCTTGATTGACCCCATTTCCAATGCCTACGCCATAGACCTTCGTGCTACTAGCCTGCACCAACGATCCATAAGCATCGATAGAGGCGCGCAACACGTCAGCATTTGTTGAGTTCCCTGGGCCTTGATCATTAGCCCCGTAGAAGGTGGGATCACCATCGGTTAAAAAGAAGGTTAGGTTCTCATACCCAGCCTTGGCATCACTACCGCTAAACCACTGCTCGGCGGCATTGAACGCGGCAGAATAGTTCGTACCGCCGTTAGCACTTAACGTATCAATGGCGTCAGTCAAGTTCTTAAGAAGCTCGCCACTTTGTAAATCTTTTACCGATGCTTTGATGGACGTTTGTCCGCTACCGGCAAACGGTATCAGTGCAATATTGATGACGCCGGAATGGCCCGCAAGCTCGGTAACAAGTTGTGAGAGCGCCTGCTTGGCTAGCTCCATCCGAGTTAGACCGGCGGTGCCCGAAGCATTACCCATACTCCCCGAGACGTCGACGATTAGGGCAATATTATAGTTACCGCCTGGCTCAACAGTCACTTTCGCCCCTCCGACATCACCAATGATGACGTCGTTACCAGAGCCACCTTGAATCACACCACTATTGGGCTCTTGCGGGTTAGGCGTATTATGTGCTGGCGGCGCCGCTTGGCTACCATCATCATCTAGGTTACTGCCAACAACCAACAGGCCTTTGTAGAGAGTGGCACTTTCTGGCACAGCTACTGATTCGAAATTGCCATTGACTTCAAGCACTGTTGCTGTCAGGTCGCTATTCCCGTCCGCACTTACCGATAGCGTCCCCTTACCATTGCGGTCAAGGTTAACTAAATACTGTGTACCGGCCACTTCCACGAGTGCAGTTGGGAAAGTGTATTCAAAATCATATTGGCTCACATCCGGCGGATTGGACGTCTGTATATCAAAGACGACGTCAGAAGGACCATCAATCGTAGCCGCATCTTCAGACAGCACTTCTTTATACTTGATAGCATGTATCAAGTAGTCATCATCATGACCAACAGCTGTAAATTCAGCTCGATTAAAGAGCAAGCCGCTTCCAGGCTCGAACGTATAAGCGTTATCTACCCTATCAGAGCCACCCGGCGCATGTTCTGTTTTTGTGACATTGCCTTGAGCGTCGTAATAAGTCACTAACGCATCTGTGGCACTGCCACCGCCCGACACGACAGCCCAACCAACAGAGTTCCCTTCGCTGTCAAAGAAGTCTACACGTGCCTTCTCAGCATTATTTCGCCATGCAAACTGAACGTCAAAAGACTTGACCTGGTTGTTAAATTCAACCGCAATCTTCTCACTCTGGCCATTTCCAACGTAGCCAAGCTCGCTGCTGGCTGCACCGCCCGATGAAGAGCCAACCACACCAAAGCCATCATGGACGGTTCCCGTGACCTTAGAGATCTGCCCCACCTCACCGTTACCTTTATAAGCAGTTACGGTAAAACTGCTGGTCGTATCAACGTTACCTACGTTGATTTCAGACGTTTTAGTGACAATCGCACTGATACTGACGGTCGTCGTATCAACGGTATCGTTCACTGTCACAGTAGCTTTATCGCTGATATCCAAGCTTTCGAAATTATGATCGCCTGAATCACTCACTGAGACTTCATAGCTTTCACTATCGAGGTAAACATCATCACCTTGAATAGCAAACGCAGTCGAGGTGCTTTCCGTTGCTCCAGGAGCAAACGTAATGGTCGCTCCATTACTCAACGTCACCGTGAATTCTTTACCCGCTGGATGGCTCAATGTGGCACTGATCGTAGCCGTTCCGCTGCCTTCGTTCACAGTAATGTCGTGGAGGGCAATGGTGGCAGCGTCAGTGTCATCGCTGATGGTGACAGCGGCAGTGGCGTCACTGTCCAGAGCTTCGTAGTTGCCGCCTTCGGCGCTCTCGATGCTCAGGTTCAGCGTGTCGGTGCCTTGCTGGTAGACATCGTCAGCACGACTCTCGAAGGTCACGCTGCCGGTGGTCTCGCCCACGGCGATGGTGATCTGTTGGCCATTGCTGAGCGTAATGACCAGCGGGCTGCCTTGCGGGGCGTTATTAACACTCGCGCTGACGGTGATCGGCTCGCCTTCGGTGACGGCGCTCGGGGCGCTCAGCGTGATGGTGGTAGCGTCGGCGTCATCGCTGATAGTGACCGCGGCGGTGGCGTCACTGTCGAGAGCTTCGTAGTTGCCGCCTTCGGCGCTCTCGATGCTCAGGTTCAGCGTGTCGGTGCCTTGCTGGTAGACATCGTCAGCACGGCTCTCGAAGGTCACGCTGCCAGTGGTTTCACCCACGGCGATGGTGATCTGTTGGCCGTTGCTTAGCCTGATGACCAGCGGGCTGTCTTGCGGAGCGTGGTCGACGCTCGCACTAACGGTGATCGGCTCGCCTTCGGTAACGGCATCCGGGGCGCTGAGCTTGATGGTCACGGTGTCGATGGTGTCGACGATGTCGGCCGTCGCGGCGTCACCCAGGTGACGTTCTCGAACGCGGTGCCGTCGCTGGCCGCGGCGCTTTCGAGTTCAACCGTGACGGTCTCGCCGTCGTTGAACACGTCGTCGCCTTGGGCGGGACGGGTGTAGGTGGTCTCGGTCTCACCGGCGATGATCGTCACGGTGTTGCCGCCGTCCAGGGTGACGGTGACGTCACGGTCCACGGCTTCGCTGAGGCTGACCGTGAACTGCGCTTCGCTTCGGTGAACTCGGCTTTGTCGGCCACGATGCTGACGGTGATGCCGTCGCCGCCGTTGGGCGTGCCGGGATCACCGGGGTTACCGGGGGTGCCGGGTTTCGTCGGTGACGGTGACGCGCGGCGGTGACGAGGTTTTCGAACTCGCTGTCGCTGTTGTTGAGCACCGCGTCGATGCGGTTGACCAGGGTGTCCTGGCCGCCCACGAAGGCGTCATCGGCGCCGTCACGGTGGTTGCCTTGAGCTGTCCGGCGGCGATGGTGACGCTGTGACGGTGCTGCCATCGGCCAGGCGGAACTCGAGGCCGTTGTGGCCCGTGAGGTCGGCGCCTTGCGGGCCGGTTAGGGTGACGGTGTAGGTGACGGTGCCGCTTCGGCCACGCTGGAGGCGTCGGCACTCAGGGTGGCGGTCACGGTGTCGATGGTGTCGACCACTTGCGTTTTAGCGGCGTCACCCAGGGTGACGTTCTCGAACGCGGTGCCGTCGCTGGCCGCGGCGCTTTCGAGTTCAACCGTGACGGTCTCGCCGTCGTTGAACACGTCGTCGCCTTGGGCGGGACGGGTGTAGATGGTCTCGGTCTCACCGGCGATGATCGTCACGGTGTTGCCGCCGTCCAGGGTGACGGTGACGTCACGATCTACGGCTTCGCTGAGGCGGACCGTGAAGGTCTGCGCTTCGGCTTCGGTGAACTCGGCTTTGTCGGCCACGATGCTGACGGTGATGCCGTCGCCACCGTTGGGCGTGCCGGGATCACCGGGGTTACCGGGGGTGGTGCCGGGTTCGTCGGTGACGGTGACGCTGGTGTTGCCGGCGGTGACGAGGTTTTCGAACTCGCTGTCGCTGTTGTTGAGCACCGCGTCGATGCGGTTGACCAGGGTGTCCTGGCCGCCCACGAAGGCGTCATCGGC
The DNA here is from genome assembly GCF_012427705.1 of Vreelandella piezotolerans. Taxonomy (NCBI): domain Bacteria; kingdom Pseudomonadati; phylum Pseudomonadota; class Gammaproteobacteria; order Oceanospirillales; family Halomonadaceae; genus Vreelandella; species Vreelandella piezotolerans. Next base: position 2,593,672 of record NZ_CP048602.1, read on the forward strand.
GGCGGTCACGGTGGTGCTGCCGCTGAGCTGTCCGGCGGCGATGGTGACGGTGCTGCCATCGGCCAGGCGGAACTCGAGGCCGTTGTGGCCCGTGAGGTCGGCGCCTTGCGGGCCGTTAGGGTGACGGTGTAGGTGACGGTGCCGCCTTCGGCCACGCTGGAGGCGTCGGCACTCAGGGTGGTGGCGGTCACGGTGTCGATGGTGTCGACGATGTCGGCCGTCAGCGGCGTCGCCCAGGGTGACGTTCTCGAACGCGGTGCCGTCGCTGGCCGCGGCGCTTTCGAGTTCAACCGTGACGGTCTCGCCGTCGTTGAACACGTCGTCGCCTTGGGCGGGACGGGTGTAGGTGGTCTCGGTCTCACCGGCGATGATCGTCACGGTGTTGCCGCCGTCCAGGGTGACGGTGACGTCACGATCTACGGCTTCGCTGAGGCGGACCGTGAAGGTCTGCGCTTCGGCTTCGGTGAACTCGGCTTTGTCGGCCACGATGCTGACGGTGATGCCGTCGCCACCGTTGGGCGTGCCGGGATCACCGGGGTTACCGGGGGTGCCGGGTTCGTCGGTGACGGTGACGCTGGTGTTGCCGGCGGTGACGAGGTTTTCGAACTCGCTGTCGCTGTTGTTGAGCACCGCGTCGATGCGGTTGACCAGGTGTCCTGGCCGCCCACGAAGGCGTCATCGGCGGCGGTCACGGTGGTGCTGCCGCTGAGCTGTCCGGCGGCGATGGTGACGGTGCTGCCATCGGCCAGGCGGAACTCGAGGCCGTTGTGGCCCGTGAGGTCGGCGCCTTGCGGGCCGGTTAGGGTGACGGTGTAGGTGACGGTGCCGCCTTCGGCCACGCTGGAGGCGTCGGCACTCAGGGTGGCGGTCACGGTGTCGATGGTGTCGACCACTTGCGTTTCAGCGGCGTCACCCAGGGTGACGTTCTCGAACGCGGTGCCGTCGCTGGCCGCGGCGCTTTCGAGTTCAACCGTGACGGTCTCGCCGTCGTTGAACACGTCGTCGCCTTGGGCGGGACGGGTGTAGGTGGTCTCGGTCTCACCGGCGATGATCGTCACGGTGTTGCCGCCGTCCAGGGTGACGGTGACGTCACGATCTACGGCTTCGCTGAGGCGGACCGTGAAGGTCTGCGCTTCGGCTTCGGTGAACTCGGCTTTGTCGCCACGATGCTGACGGTGATGCCGTCGCGCACCGTTGGGCGTGCCGGGATCACCGGGGTTACCGGGGGTGCCGGGTTCGTCGGTGACGGTGACCTTGCCGGCGGTGACGAGGTTTTCGAACTCGCTGTCGCTGTTGTTGCACCGCGTCGATGCGGTTGACCAGGGTGTCCTGGCCGCCCACGAAGGCGTCATCGGCGGCGGTCACGGTGGTGCTGCCGCTGAGCTGTCCGGCGGCGATGGTGACGGTGCTGCCGTCGGCCAGGCGGAACCGGCCGTTGTGGCCCGTGAGGTCGGCGCCTTGCGGGCCGGTTAGGGTGACGTTGTGTAGGTGACGGTGCCGACGCTGGAGGCGTCGGCACTCAGGGTGGTGACGGTGTCGATGGTGTCGACGATGTCGGCCGTCGCGGCGTCGCCCAGGGTGACGTTCTCGAACGCGGTGCCGTCGCTGGCCGCGGCGCTTTCGAGTTCAACCGTGACGGTCTCGCCGTCGTTGAACACGTCGTCGCCTTGGGCGGGACGGGTGTAGGTGGTCTCGGTCTCACCGGCGATGATCGTCACGGTGTTGCCGCCGTCCAGGGTGACGGTGACGTCACGATCTACGGCTTCGCTGAGGCGGACCGTGAAGGTCTGCGCTTCGGCTTCGGTGAACTCGGCTTTGTCGGCCACGATGCTGACGGTGATGCCGTCGCCGCCGTTGGGCGTGCCGGGATCACCGGGGTTACCGGGGGTGCCGGGTTCGTCGGTGCGGTGACGCTGGTGTTGCCGGCGGTGACGAGGTTTTCGAACTCGCTGTCGCTGTTGTTGAGCACCGCGTCGATGCGGTTGACCAGGGTGTCCTGGCCGCCCACGAAGGCGTCATCGGCGGCGGTCACGGTGGTGCTGCCGCTGAGCTGTCCGGCGGCGATGGTGACGGTGCTGCCGTCGGCCAGGCGGAACTCGAGGCCGTTGTGGCCCGTGAGGTCGGCGCCTTGCGGGCCGGTTAGGGTGACGGTGTCAGTGACGTGCCGCCTTCGGCCACGCTGGAGGCGTCGGCACTCAGCTTGGCCACGGTGTCGATGGTGTCGACGTGCGTTTCCGTCGCGGCGTCACCCAGGGTGACGTTCGTCGAACGCGGTGCCGTCGCTGGCCGCGGCGCTTTCGAGTTCAACCGTGACGGTCTCGCCGTCGTTGAACACGTCGTCGCCTTGGGCGGGACGGGTGTAGGTGGTCTCGGTCTCACCGGCGATGATCGTCACGGTGTTGCCGCCGTCCAGGGTGACGGTGACGTCACGATCTACGGCTTCGCTGAGGCGGACCGTGAAGCGGTCTGCGCTTCGGCTTCGGTGAACTCGGCTTTGTCGGCCACGATGCTGACGGTGATGCCGTCGCCACCGTTGGGCGTGCCGGGATCACCGGGGTTACCGGGGGTGCCGGGTTCGTCGGTGGACGGTGACGCTGGTGTTGCCGGCGGTGACGAGGTTTTCGAACTCGCTGTCGCTGTTGTTGAGCACCGCGTCGATGCGGTTGACCAGGGTGTCCTGGCCGCCCACGAAGGCGTCATCGGCGGCGGTCACGGTGGTGCTGCCGCTGAGCTGTCCGGCGGCGATGGTGACGCTGTCAAGGCGGTGCTGCCGTCGGCCAGGCGGAACTCGAGGCCGTTCTACCCGTGAGGTCGGCGCCTTGCGGGCCACGGTGTAGGTGACGGTTTCGGCCACGCCATGGAAACGGCACTCAGGGTGGCGGACGGTCGGTCGATGGTGTCGACCACTTGCGACGTTCTTCGACCGCGGTGCCGTCGCTGGCCGCGGCGCTTTCAACCGCAATCCGGGTCGGTCTCACTCTGGCTTTTCCAACGTAGCCAACCGGCGCGTCACGATCTACGGCTTCGCTGAGGCGGACCGTGAAGGTCTGCGCTTCGGCTTCGGTGAACTCGGCTTTGTCGGCCACGATGCTGACGGTGATGCCGTCGCCACCGTTGGGCGTGCTCACCGGGCTGCACCGCCCGATGACTGCGAGCCAACCACACCAAAGCCATCATGGCCGCGGTGTCCCGTGGCGATGGTTAGAGCCAGGCGGAACTCGAGGCCGTTGTGGCCCTGAGGCGGCCACCTGCGGGCCGGTTAGGGTTACCTTTATAAGCAGTACGCCACGTGGAAAACTGCTGGTCGTATCGTGTCGGTGCCTTGCGGTCGTTGATTTCAGACGTTTTAGTGACAATCGCACTGATACTGACGGTCGTCGTATCAACGGTATCAGGTTCACTGTCACAGTAGCTTATCGCTGATATCCAAGCTTTCGAAATTATGATCGCCTGAATCAGCGTGATGGTGGTAGCTCACTGAGACTTCATAGCTTTCACTATCGAGGTAAACATCATCACCTTGAATAGCAAACGCAGTCGAGGTGCTTTCCGTTGCTCCAGGAGCAAACGTAATGGTCGCTCCATTATGCTCACGTCGGTGCCTTGCTGAATTCGTTTACGCTGCCGGTGGTCTCGCCCACGGCGATGCCGCTGGATGGCTCAATGTGGCACTGATCGTAGCCGTTCCGCTGCCTGACCGCGTTCACAGTCGTAGTTACCGCCTTCGGCGCTGTCGTGGAGGGCAATGGTGGCAGCGTCAGTGATCTGTTGGCCGTTGCTGAGCGTCATCGCTGATGGTGACAGCGGACAGTGGCGTCACTGTCCAGAGCTTCGTCGTAGTTGCCGCCTGCGGCGCTCTCGATGCTCAGGTTCAGCGTGTCGGTGCCTTCGTTGCCGTCGGCGCTCTCGATGCTCAGGTTCAGCGTGTCGGTGCCTTGCTGGCCGGTAGAGCGTAATCGTCGCACACTCTCGAAGGTCACGCTGCCGGTGGTCTCGCCCACGGCGATGGTGATCTGTTGGCCATTGCTGAGCGTAATCGTCAGCACGGCTCTCGAAGGTCACGCTTGACCAGCGGGTGCCTTGCGGGGCGTTATTAACACTCGCGCTGACGGTGATCGGCTCGCCTTCGGTGACGGCGCTCGGGGCGCTCAGCGTGATGGTGGTAGCGATCGGCTCGCCTTCGGTGACGGTTTCCGGAACGGTCAATGTAATGGTGGTGATGTCATTATCATCGCTAACAATCACATTGGCTTCAGAGGTGGTATCGATAGTGTCATATCCGCCTCCCGTGGCCGTATCAATGCCAATCGCAATTGATCCATCACCCTGCAAGTAGGCATCATCTGGACGGCTATCGAACGTAACGCTGCCGGTAGTCTCACCAATGGCAATAGTGATCTGCTGCCCGTTGCTGAGCGTAATCACTAGCGGGCTGCCTTGTGGTGCAACACTGACAGTGGCAGTTATCGTAATCTGCTGACCTTCTGTCACCTGCTGAGGAGCCGTCAAAATAATCTCAACGTCAGCACCGGGCTCTGGAGCAGGGGTGGGAACAGTCACATCCTCCCCATCGTCAGCCGCAACGGCACCACCATCAAACTCAACGAACTCGGCGCCTTCTAAGCCGCCTTCTGTACTAAAGCTAAGGGGGTCGGTCTCTTCGGCGATACGGGCAACACGTACGAAGCTGTTGCCACCACCGCCGCCACCGCCGGCACCCGCACCTGCGGCTGTCGCGTCTAGGATATCGAGCAGGTCACCATCTTCGTCATCGAGCGCGGCGAGGAGTGCTTCTAGATCGTCATCTTGCGCACTGGCATCGGTGGCAACGATCAAGTCGCTGACGAGATCGGATGTGACGGCGACTTCTTGGCCACCTTCGACGACGTTGGCTCCCGTGCCGTCAGCAAAGTCGAGTTCGACACGGCCGTCGGCAGAGGTAATGAGCGTTTCACCTTCCTGAAGGACATCCCCGATACGCAATTCGCGTAGGTTGCCGTCTTCGTCACGCGCCCATGCTTGACCTGTAATCGCGATAACCGTTGCCGTCGCCATGTGTCACTCCTCACTCGTTGTAGGTTGCCGCCCGCTAGTACGTTGGGACTAGATAGATCGGTGGCATATACAGCGAGATTAGGAGGGTATGGAACAAAAAAGTATTGTACCGATGGACAAAAAAACGAGGCCCTGGTGGCCTCGTGGTAGTAAACGTATATATAGGAGATTGTCACGTTTCGGCAGTCGAGCTACATATCTGCCTGCTCTGCTACTGGCGCTAATTTGAGGATCAATTGCAACCGATCACGCACCTCCAACTTCTTGAAAATAGCACTCAAATGCGCTTTCACCGTTCGCTCGGTGATATCCAACTGGCGGGCCGCTTCCTTGTTGGTAGCACCACGCGCAACCGCGAGTGCAACACCGCGCTCTCGCTCGGTCAGCAGCCCTAAGTAATCGCTATGCTGGTAGCGGTCATGATCAACACGCTGCTGAAGAGCTTTGAACGTACCGCCAAGTACTTTAGCCAGTAACTCTTGCCCTACCCAGACTCCCTGGTTCGTAACGACCAGCGCCACTTGGTTGAGCACATCGGCGGCGGCCAGGGTGTGCACATAGCCTCTTGCGCCCAGATCCAGTGCACTCAGCGCCTCTCGGTCATCAGGGGTGTAGCTAAGCACCACGACAATGGCACCCTGTTCGACTAATTTAGGCAGTAGTGAGGGCCAGCTCTCGATGGTCGTCGAGAGCCAAGCGAGATCGTTGGGTGATATCTGATGCTCGTAGGTGGCTGGCGTCGAAGCTCCTACATTTTGGAACGCTTTTTTCCACCGCGCCTTTAAACTGCCATCTGTTGTGATAAACCAGTGTTTCATCAGCGCTCCCCCATGGAATCTCGCCACGCCCTTAAAACAGGTTTCAGCATAAACTGCATCACCGTTCGCTTACCGGTGACGATATCGACCTGCGCCGTCATGCCCGGTATTACCTGCAGCCGGTCGGCTACGTTTTCATTCTCTAAGCTGCGCACTCGCACCAGATAAAACGTGTTGCCGTCATCATCGGTGATGGTATCGGCACTGATGTGCTCAAGCTCTGCCTGTAGACCGCCGTAGATGGCATAGTCGTAGGCGGTGAGCTTGATGGTGGCTGGCTGGCCTGGGTGAAGGAAGGCGATGTCTTGAGGCGCAATCCGTGCTTCCACGAGCAGTTGATCATCGGTAGGCACGATTTCCACCACTTCCTGGCCAGGCTGGGCAACACCGCCAATGGTATTGATGTGAATACGCTGCACGATGCCATCCACCGGCGAGCGAATTTCCGTCAGCCGCACTCTATCCTGCAGCCCCGTACCCGACTGCTGTAGTGCGTTGAGCTCGCCCAGCGCTTGCGCGAGGTCGTTACGCCACTCGCTTCGACGCTCGGCATCCAGCTCTCGCAGCTGCGTTTGCGCCTCCTCGACGGCTGCCTGCAGGCGGGCAACCGCTGCATCGGCCTGACTCCTCTCACCAGATGCTCGTGAAACTTCCCGCTGTAAACGCAGCACCTCGACTTCAGAAACCGCTCCCGAGGCCAGCAGTGGCCGCGTCAGGTTCAGCTCCTGGCTGGCCATGCTAGCCTCACGCGCAGCGGTATCCCGTCGTGACTCTGCCTCACGCAACTCCTGCTCGCGCTGGCGAACGCGATCTTCTAACACGTTCTTTTGCTCGCGCAGCTCTTCGCGTCGGCTCTCGTATACCTCACGCTCTTGCATGACGATGTTGGGCACTTCCTGGCGTAGCTCTTCGGAGGGCTCGAAAGCCGTACCGGTCGCCAGCGCACGCAGACGTTCAGCGCGGGCTTCCAGAGCGAATCGCTGGGCGCGATTTTCACGAAAATCCGAGACGAACCGGGTCGGGTCTATCTGCATCAGCACCTCACCGGCGCTCACCATCTGCCCTTCCCGCACCATGATCTGTTCGATCACCCCGCCGTCAAAGGACTGGATACGCTGAAGTTGGCTGGCAGGAATCACCCGTCCAGACCCGCGGGTCACTTCATCAATAGCGGCAAAGTAAGACCATATCAGCAGCGCCACGATCGCCAACAGGACCGTATAAAGAAACAGCCGCGCCCGAATGGGCTCTTGCTGCATTCGCGCCCAGTCGGTGTCGCTCGCCCAGTCACGATTGAGGTGCGCGGAGGTCACTCGTTTGGCAAACAGGCGATCCATAAAGGGTCGAAACGGTTTTTGGCCCTTTTCAGAGAAGCGCCCAATCGCTTCAAAGCCTTTTTGTTCGGATGTCGAGGAGGATTTACGCGCCATTACGAAGCCCTCCCGATTTGGCCTTTGCGCAGCGCTTCCACCACGGTATCCCGCGGACCGTCGGCGACGACTTTACCGGCATCCATGACGATGATGCGATCCACCAGAGAGAGTAGCGAGGTACGATGCGTTACGACGAGAATGGTTTTGCCTGCTGCGACGTTTTTTAGATTGGCTTTGAACGTCTCTTCACTGGCGTTATCCATAGAGCTGGTAGGCTCGTCCAGTAATAAGATGGGCGGGTCTTGAACCAACGCGCGGGCAATGGCAACCGACTGTTTCTGCCCACCCGATAGCGCTTGGCCGCGCTCGCCTACCTGCAGATCGACGCCATGAGGATGGCTGTTGACCAAGCTTTCCAGCCCCGCTAGCTCGATGGCCCGCAGCAGCGCATCGTCATCCACTCGGTCACTACCACCCCCTGCCACGATATTGTCACGCAGCGAGCCTGAAAATAGGCTGACATCCTGAGGCACATAGCCTATGTGGCGGCGTAGTTGTAACGGGTCGAGCTGACGAATATCGACATTATCGACCAGCACCGCCCCGGCGGTGGGCTGATAAAAACCCAGCACGAGTTTATTGAGCGACGATTTTCCACAGCCAATGCGCCCCAGGAGCGCCACTTTTTCGCCCGCTTTGACCGTGACAGAGACATCCTTCAAGGCGTCGCGCTCTTCATTGGGATAGCGTAACGTCACTTTTTCAAGGCGAATATTGCCTGCAAAGCTGGGCTTTTCTACGTACGCCTTGCCTTCGTGCCGCTCTACCTTTTTATTCATGACCGCATTCAATGACTCTAATGCGGTGGAGGATTGATGATACTGAGCCAGCAGTGCAGCGGCTTGGCTGATAGGCGCCATGGCTCGCGAAGAGAGCATATAGGCAGCGATCAGGCCACCCTGAGTCAGATTCCCCTGAATGATTTGATACACCCCGACGATGATGACGCAAACGGCCACACTATGCTGTGCCCACTGAGCGACGTTAGAGACCGACGTGCTGACCATTTTCAATTGCGCGCCGGTCTTGGATAGAAAGGCCGACGCTTTTTCCCAATGACGCTGGATGCGACTTTCGGCCCGTAACGCTTTGACGTTTTCCAACTGGGAGATGGACTCGACCAAGAGCGAGTTACGCTGCGCGCCGACCTCCCAGGTCGTTTGCGAAAGTTCGTGGAGCTTTCCTTGAGCCGCCAAGGCGTAGAGCAATACGAATACGATCCCAACCAGTACTGGGAGCACGAGCCAGGGGTTGATCAGCGCAATAATGGCGGCAAACATCAGCACGAACGGTAAGTCCACGATGCCTAGGATGGTTGCAGAACCGATAAAGGCACGCACTGATTCGAACGACTGAAGCGTGGAGGTGAAGGACCCCGTCGAGGCGGGCCGCTCTTCCAAACGCAGCCCCAGTGATTTGGCCATGATACTTGATGAGAGCTTGACGTCTGCCCGGCTGGCGGCCAAGTCGACAAAGCTGCTTCGCATTAGCCTTAGGGCTAAGTCGAAGCAGAGAACGATAAAAATACCGACGGCGAGCACCCAAAGCGTTTCTGTCGCTTGGTTAGGCACGACACGATCGTAAACATTGAGAACGAATAGGGGCATGGCGATGGCGAATAAGTTAATCGCCACCGACCCCAGAACGATATCGCGGTAAAGCCGACGATTTTCACGAATAACGCCCCAAAACCAGTGCTGGTCACGGCGTTTTTTAACGCCCGGCTCGGATGCGTTATCAGCCAAAAACTTTGGGCGAACGTAAATAGCCTCGCCACTATAACCCGCGTAAAGCTCGTCGAGAGAAATGTCGACGTCCGACTCTGAGAGTTCGGGAAAAATGACGCGGGCTCTTTTCTGCTTAAGATCCAGCCCCAACAAGACACAGGCTCTGCCGGGTTCGAGCAGAAGAATCACCGGGAATAGCGCTGGATTCAGTCCAGACAGCCGAGTTTTGGTAATTCTAGCCGTCAAACCCGCCCGTGAGGCAGCTCGCCCAAACACCGAGGGCGTCAATTTGCCTTGTTCCAACGGCAGGCCTGCCCGAAGTGCTTCCGATGACACTTCATGTTGATGAAAAGAAGCGATTACCTTGAGGCACTCAAGCAGCTCATCACGCCCCTCTAGTTCATTGGGGCTGATGTCATCCGATCGCGAATGGGGAGCCTCCGCCCTACTCAGGTTTGGTTGTGTCACAAAGACCTCATTACCCTAAAACGCATTAAGCGACTCGTATTACACACCCAATGGGTAGTGCTTGCCTGCCGCCCTGCGCGGCAGGCTCAGAGGATGGCTAGTTACTCATAGACGCTTGATGCTAACCATTGGTGACAAAGGCATCACCATACCCCATTCGTTGTAGCGTTTGCTGTAGCGCCTGAGCATCACTGAACGAGGCCACCGGCCCCAGTTGAACGCGATAATTTCCCGCCGACGCATACACCCGTGACTGGCTCGTTAGCTGCTCTCCTAACTCAACGCTTAACTGTTGAGCGCGCTCAGCGGCACTTAGCGAGGCGACTTGAATATAGAGACTGCTCTCGATGGCCTCAGGCTCAACCGCTGCGTTGGCGTACACAGGCGCATCGTTTGGCATTACGACGGGCTCACTCGGCTCGTTGTAAGCGGTGGTGAGCGTGTCGCTGGACAACGGGGCAGCAGAAATACCGCGGGTGAAATCTTCCAGAGTGAAGCCACGCGGCCCATCGGTAGCGCAGGCCATCTCAGGGTCTTGCGCTAAATCTTCGTAGCCCAACTCTGCCAAGGTTGGAATGTCTTCACGGACGACTTCCAACGTTTGCATGAGCTGCCCCATGGCGGCCAGCGTCCGCGCCTGGGCCAATGTTAGGTCGAATTCCGCATTGGCATAGGCGCGGCTGGCCTCGAAGTACTCATTCTCACTGTCCAGCACGTCCAAAAGGGTGCGCTGGCCAATATCGAACTGCTGCTGGTAAGCGCCACGCACGCGGTCGATGGATTGGCGGTGGTCGTTGAGATAGCGCAACTGCTCATTAAGACGCTGCGTATCGTTGTAGGCGATTTGTGTCGTCTGACGGACATTGGTACACGCCACTTCACGCTGATTGACGGCCTGCTCGATGCGCGTCGTGGCAGCTTCGAACGCGGCACTATCAGAACCACCGCGATAGAGGTTCATGCTTGCCACGAGCTGAATGCTGTGCTCATCGCTACGCCCAGCGATCGAGTCGTCTTGGTTATTGGTACCGGTACGGCCTTGAATATCCAGGCGTGGCATGAAGGCGGCACGAGCGGCATTTTGCTCAGCACGCTGAACGGCGATGTTCTCAATGGCCGCATGGAAATCGGGATTGCCCTCAAAGGCCATTCGCACTGCTTCACTGACATCGCTGGGTAGCTCGTCGGCCAGCGAGGGTGCAGGCGACATATTTTGCGGTGGTAGCTCACCGACGATCCGCTGGTAACGAGCCGTCACATCATGCAGGTTCGAAGCTTCGGTCATCAAATTGGATTCGGCCAGCGCCAAACGACCGCTGATTTGCTCCAGATCCACACCACGTCCAGCGCCGGACAGTGCACGCTCTTCGATCTGCGAGAAAACACGCTGGTGTTCACGATAGTTATCTTGCGCCAAGCGGACCATTTCTCGGAATCGCAAGACATCTAAATAGGTTTCAAACGCTTCTAGCGCTACCGTTTCGCTGGCCCCCAGCAACTCGAAGTAAGCAATGAGGCGCGCACGATCCAAGCGCTCTACTTCGCTGCGTGTCGCAAAGCCATCGAATACCATTTGCGTCAGAGTGAGCTCGGCAAAGTCACTGCTGTAACTGCCACGTCCATCGTTTTGCTGGTCTTGGCGCCCCACCCCGGCCGTCACGTCGATCGACGGCAGGTAGTTACCCTGAGCCACGCGCACATCACTTCCCGCCGCGCTAAAATTGTTCCATGCTGCATTGACCTGCGGGTTACTCACGATCGTTTGCTGAATCGTGGTATTGAGATCGGTCATACCAGGCGCGTACAGCGTAGCAGGCAGCTGCTGGGCAAGCGCCGTCAGCGGTAAACAGGCAAGCGTGGTCAGTGTCCAGGGTCGGACAGCGCGCTGAAGTGAGAGAGGTGTGCGTTTCGTTGTAACGTTGTCTTTCATGGCCAGAGATCCCTAATGAACGTTTTCGCTACCGATGAGCAAGTCGCCTTTCCTTCGTAACAACGCACGACGCATTGTCACCCCCTGGGCTGCTTACCCCAACTGAACACTGCCAGGCCAACATGAAGCTGGCTATCGTCGCTGGTGATATGGGCTTAGATAAATCACCCTAACTGGATGATATTAGCTTCAATTAATCGTATTAGCGGCAGTGACAAGCTATAAAAACAAAAGTCACAAAAATTTACAATAAGCGGCCAAAAAAACACACTACAGCGCTGGCTCACGCCGTGCTTGAGGAATCTGTTGAATCGCCAACCCGCACAGAATCAGTATTAAACCCACTAGGGTAGACAGCCGCATTGGCTCACCGACGACCAAGAACAGCAGCAAAAGGGAGACAGGCGGCGACAAGAAGATCAGATTAGAGACCTTGGCAGTTCGTGAAACGCTCTGCACGGCCATTTGCCAAAGCACGAACGCAACACCCATTTCGAAGAGGCCGACATACGCACCAGCCCCAAGCGCAGACCACCCGTGCCACTGCAGACCAGGGCCAAAAAGTAACAATAGTGTTAAAACAGGTAACCCAACACTGAAATTCTGCCACTGCCCTACCAACGGCTGCCGCGCGTCTTTCGCATTGAGCAGCCAGTAAAGCGCCCATACCAGTGTCGATGCCAACGCGAAAACGACCCCCAAAGGATCTTCGAACGCAACGTTGAAAACCTCTCCTCGGGTAGCAATGACCCAAACGCCGCTGTAAGCCACCAAACCAGCCCCTACATCCGAGCGGGTGAGACGATGTCCCAGCAGCGGCACTGCCAAAAAAGCCATCGCCAGTGCCCATGTATAGTTGAGCGCCATGGCCTCTTGGCCAGGTAGCCGGTCATAGGCAGCAAATAGCAACAAGTAGTAAGCCACGGGGTTCATTAACCCAGCCCAAAGCGCCGTCCCCCACCCCCGGCGTAGCGCAACGCGCATATGCCCTTGCTTGACGACGATGGCGCCCATTAGCATCCAGGACACCAGAGCGGCCAACCACATGAGTTCAAGCGGGCTCATCCAGGCCAGGGCGACTTTGAATGCCGTCGCCACGGTCGACCAAAGCGCGACGGCGCCCAAGCCATACAGTACTGCCTGCTGATCTTGCGTCATCGGTCGATATGCCCCAGGTCTTGGGCAGGATCGATCTGGTCGCGCACCTGCTGTTTGAGCGTTTTAATGTCGGGAAACCCACCATCTCGCTTACGCTCCCAGAGAAGCGAGTCATCACACCAGATCTCGAAAGTACCGCCGTGAGAGGGTGAGAGCGCGACTTCTGTCAACTGCTCACCAAACGTAGAGAGAAGCTCTTGCGCATACCAAGCGCTGCGTAGCAGCCACTGACACTGGGTGCAGTAGCGAATATGAATGCGGGCCATTGTGCAAATCCTTATCGATCGGTTCCTTTTACTGCGCAGCGGCGCTGACTAACCCCTTTTGCCAGCATTATGTGGCATCCTGAGGGTATTCTGTCATCTTGTATGAGTAAACCGCCAAGGAACCGATGATGGCCCAACCGGATGTTTCACAAACGCAGCTTTATGAGTGGCTTACTGGCGATGACGACAGCCGGATGTGCGACGACATCCCTGACGGCGCTTGTCAGGAACAGCCGCGCAACTTTTTTCTTCACCTATCGGCATCGCTGGGCAATAAACTCGCCGACGAACTCTCGAGCGCTCGTCTGGTCCTGCCCTGGCTGCTGGGCATCATCGGCGCACCGGTCTGGATGGTGGGGTTACTCGTTCCCATCCGCGAGGCAGGCGCCCTGCTCCCCCAACTGTTCGTCGCCGGCTTCATTCGTTTGAAGCCCCAGCGTAAATGGGTGTGGGTCGCGGGGGCCACACTCCAGGCCTTGGCCGCCGCCCTGTTAGCACTGCTTGCCTTGATCGGCCACGGAGCACTTGGCGGCGGGCTGGTGCTGGCCGTACTCGTCATGCTGTCATTAGCGCGCGGACTCTCGTCAATTGCTACGAAAGACGTGCTCGGCAAAACCATTGCCAAACGCCGCCGCGGTACGCTGATGGGTTGGAGTGGCAGCATCGCCGGTGCCGCCACGCTCATAGCCGGGGGTGTCTTAGTCCTCTTTGGCGACCGTCCCGGGAATATTGCCTTAGCAATTCTGCTAAGCGTGGCCGCAGCGGGGTGGCTGCTCAACGCGCTGTGCGCTGCGCGCATCAAAGAGGTGCCAGGCGCCGTGGAAGGCGGTGAAAACGCCTGGGATAGCATCAAACTCGGCATATCTCTGATGCGCGAAGACACTACGTTTCTTCACTTCAACGTGGCGCGTGCGCTGCTGCTCTCTAGCGCGCTCGCCCTGCCCTACCTGGCCCTGCTGGGTCAGCAGCAAAGTGGCACCGAGCTAGGCGGGCTGGGCATTTTGGTAGTGGTGTCGGGACTGGCCGCGATGGTAGCAAGCCCTATATGGGGAAAAAGAGCGGACCGCTCCAGCCGTCGGGTCATGCGCGACGCGGCCATCGGCACGGCTATGTGTTGCCTGCTGGCAGCTCTGATTGCCTGGTTGCCAGGCAGTTGGACGCAGAGCGTGCTGCCTTATGCGGGTGTATACGCTCTATTGGTGGTGGTTCACCACGGCGTGCGCTTGGGGCGCAAAACGTATTTGGTCGACATCGCTAACCAAGACAATAGAGCGCTATACGTTGCGCTTTCCAATACCTTTACTGGTGTGCTAATGCTCATCGTTGGTGGCATGATTGGCGCATTGGCACAGTGGTTAGGCAGCGCTATGCTGCTGGTGATTTTGGCGTTGATAGCCCTCGGCGCCATGCTTAGCGCGCACCGACTCCCCGAAGCGGAGTGATATTGCCGATTGCAAAGCCGATCGACGCTCGCCATGATGGTCAGCAAATCACGGTGGCTAGCTGTTTTTTTGCTATCCTATTTTTGTTTGATGGTGTTAAAGACGGCATCGTCCTGCACTAAAGAGCGCCCCGCGCTGACGCACAGCGCCATGGCGGAGAAAGACGAGAAGCAACAGGAACCCATTGATGAAACGATCTCCCTTGATAAGCCCGGAGTTACTCGAACGCATTGTTGACGCTTCTGAAGATGGCATTGTCGTTGCAGAGCAGGAAGGTGACGAAAACATTCTGATTTACGTGAACAAAGGCTTCGAGCGTTTGACGGGCTACAGTGCAGACGAAATCCTCTATCGCGACTGCCGCTTTCTACAAAACGAAGATCGCGATCAGGATGCGCTCATGTCGATACGTGAGGCGCTGCAGGACGGTCGCCCCTCCCGCGAAGTGCTACGTAACTACCGTAAAGATGGCACGATGTTTTGGAACGAACTCTCCATCACCCCGGTATACGATGAAGCCGATAAGCTGATGTACTACATCGGGGTGCAAAAGGACGTAACGGAGCGTGTCGAAGCGCAGCTAGCCCTGGCAGAATTGAAAAAGCAGCAGGAGCACGCAGAGTAACGTCTCACCGTCATCGCACCGACAAGAATAAGTAATACTCAGACGATTAGAGACCACTCCCACGCCACAATCATGACACATGCGTCAAAAACGCTTGAACTTCCAACCCAGTGGCGCTATATAGCGCCTAGGCGCTTAATGAGCGTTAGGCGCTTTTTACGCATTTTCCTATAGCGTAAGAAGCCGTTGTGATGCCGGTGCGCCGGCTTGGGTTGGAGGGCATACCATGAGCCGTGACCCCTTAAATCGTGACACCTATACCAACGACGGTCTTGACGCAGACGATTTCGACACTGTGGATGCCGTCAACGACGATCACTACGGTAAAAGCAAACCCAGTAAAGCGGATACCCTGCGTGCACGTCGCCAAGTAGAAGCGTGGCTGGAAGAGCGTCGCCTGCAGCGGGCGATCGAAGACGACTGGGACGAAGAAGAGTAATGACGACCCGGAGGGCACCTAGACGTGCCCTTCTTTTTGGGCGCCTCTTGCAACGCGGGTTTACTGGCCTTTAGCCGCGCTGGGCACTATCATCTGTGCACCAAGCCAGCCTCTTGCTGGTCTCGCTTTTACTACAACCTAACGGATTTCCATGGCGCAATACGTATTCACCATGAACCGGGTCGGCAAAGTCGTGCCGCCCAAAAAGCAAATTCTCAAGGATATTTCGCTCTCGTTCTTCCCCGGCGCCAAAATTGGCGTGCTGGGTTTGAACGGTGCCGGTAAATCCACGCTGCTGCGCATTATGGCCGGTGTCGATAAAGAGTTTGAAGGTGAAGCTCGTCCGATGCCCGGTATCAATGTGGGCTATTTGCCCCAGGAGCCGCAGCTAGATGACGAGAAAAACGTCCGTGATACCGTCGAAGAAGCGCTGGGTGCCATCAAAGAAGCACAGGAAAAGCTCGATGCGGTATACGCCGCTTACGCTGAACCTGACGCGGACTTCGATGCCCTTGCCAGCGAGCAAGCACGTTTAGAAAACATCATCGAAGCGGCAGACGCGCATAACATCGAGCGCAAACTAGAAGTGGCCGCCGAAGCTCTACGCCTGCCGCCATGGGAGGCAAAAGTCGGCAACCTCTCTGGCGGTGAGCGTCGCCGTGTGGCGCTCTGTCGTCTGCTGCTCTCCAGCCCTGACATGCTGTTACTCGACGAGCCCACCAACCACCTGGATGCAGAGTCCGTGGCTTGGCTGGAGCGCTTTTTGCACGACTACAATGGCACCGTCGTGGCAATCACCCACGACCGCTACTTCTTGGACAACGTTGCGGGCTGGATTCTCGAGCTTGACCGTGGGCAGGGCATTCCGTTCGAAGGCAACTACTCCCAGTGGCTGGAGCAGAAAGAGCAGCGCCTGACCCAAGAGGCGAAGCAAGAAGCGTCTCGTCAGAAAGCCATCAAGCAAGAGCTCGAATGGGTGCGCAGCAATGCCAAAGGCCGCCAGGCGAAGAGCAAAGCGCGCCTTAACCGCTTCGAAGAAATGCAGTCTGGCGACTTCCAGAAGCGTAACGAGACCAACGAGATCTACATTCCGCCTGGCCCGCGCCTGGGTGACAAGGTGATCGAGTTCCACAACGTCACCAAGCGTTTCGATGACAAGCTGCTCTACCAAGACCTCTCCTTCACCATCCCCCCTGGCGCCATCGTCGGGATCGTGGGTGGTAACGGCGCGGGTAAATCGACACTGTTCAAGCTGGTCACCGGTAAAGAACAGCCGGATGCCGGTGAGGTGGTGATCGGTGAAACCGTCGACATCGCTTACGTCGAGCAGTTGCGCGATGCGCTAGACGATAAACAGACCGTTTGGGAAGCCGTGTCAGACGGGCAGGACATTCTCAATATCAACGGCTATGAAGTCTCCTCACGCGCCTACGTGGGCCGTTTCAACTTCAAGGGCAACGACCAACAAAAACGTTTGGATGAGCTGTCCGGCGGTGAGCGGGGTCGCCTGCAGCTAGCGCAGACCCTGAAACAGGGGGCTAACGTACTGTTGCTGGATGAGCCCTCGAATGACCTGGACATCGAAACGCTGCGCGCTCTGGAAGAGGCGTTGCTCGCCTTCCCCGGCTGCGCGATGGTGATCTCTCACGACCGTTGGTTCCTGGATCGTATCGCCACGCACATTTTGGCGTTCGAAGGTGATTCCGAAGTGGTGTTCTTCGACGGTAACTACACCGAGTACGAAGAGGACCACAAAAAACGCGTCGGTAACGACACGCCGAAGCGCATGAAGTACAAGCGTATCGACGCCTAACGTCGTGCTCCTCGGTGCAAAAAGCCCTGCTCATGCAGGGCTTTTTTTATGACGATGGGAACGTGTCTGACGAATGTCTCATCCCGCGGGCCAAGTAAACTCACGCCCGCCCAGTAGATGCATATGAATATGATAGACGGTCTGCCCACCCATCTCATTGCAGTTCATCACCACTCGATAGCCGTCTTCCGCGAAGCCTTGTTGTTTGGCGAGCTGTGCCGCGGTGTGCTGTAAGCGACCTACGAGCGCCACGTCGTCTGCTTCGATATCGTTTAGCGTTGGGATGTGCTTTTTAGGAATGATGAGCTGATGCGTTGGCGCCTGGGGGTTAATATCGTTGAACGCCAGTACGTGCTCATCCTCGAACACGATGTCTGCCGGAATCTCGCGGTTAATGATTTTACAGAATAGACACTCCATCGCAGCCTCCTTACGTTTGGCGCGTTTATGGTCGGTCGAGCAGCGCCACCTTAGCGAAAACGGCGCTGCGATAGCAGGTGGCGAACCAGCGGTGCGAGTATCAGCTCCATCGCCAAGGACATACGAGCACCGGGCACCACCAGGGTATGCGGACGGGTCATAAAAGAATCTTGGATCATCGCCAGCAGCCATGGAAAATCCACCGTCGACGGGTCACGAAAACGAATCACCACGAACGACTCGGCATCGGTGGGAATATCCTGCACTTCGAAGGGGTTGGAGGTATCGACCGTGGGCACCCGCTGGAAATTGATGTGGGTACGCGAAAACTGCGGCTGAATATAGCGCACGTAATCATCCATACGCCCCAAAATGGTATCAATGACCGCTTCCTGAGAGTAGCCGCGCAGTTTGGTGTCACGGTCGATCTTTTGAATCCACTCGAGGTTCATCGTCGGTGCCACGCCGACCAGCAAATCGACGTGACGGGCAATATCGTACTCTTGCGTCACCAAGCCGCCATGCAACCCTTCATAAAAGAGCAGATCGGTACCGCAGGGCAGTGACTGCCACTCGGTGAAAGTGCCTACGCGATAACCCGCCTCGATTTTCTGCTTGTCTTCCGCGTGAATGTAGTGCCGAAACGTGCCGGTACCGTGCTCTCCGTACTCGATGAACAGGCCTTCCAAGCGGTCGAGCAGGTTGGCCTCGACGGCAAAATGAGACAGCTCGTCCTTACGCTCCGGCTCTTCGCGGAAAATACGTTTGAGATCATCGCGGGTATAGCGGTGGAAAGCGTCGCCATCCACCATGGCCGCATGCACGTCTTCACGGAGGAACATGCGCTCGAAACTGCGGCGGACGGTCGTGGTCCCCGCCCCTGACGAGCCCGTCACCGCGATGATGGGATATTCTCGCGACATTTATCCCCCCCGGGCATCCGCCAGCGTTTGCTTTAGCGCATCGGGAATCGCCACCGGCCGACCCACCGCCAGGTCCAGTAGCAGCTTGTTGACTCGCGCGGTCGCTACGACATCGCCTGTATCTGCCTTGATGACCCGCTGATAGATCGTCAACGCTTTGCCCTCGGGCTCGGGCACCGCCGTTTCGATGACCAGCGCGTCAGGAAAGCGCGCCTCCTGTTGATACTGCACGGCGAGATCCACGACCACGCTGGGGTAGCCGTGCATATCCCACTCCGGCAGATCCAAGGCCATAAAGGCCTTCGCCCGCGCTTCATGAAGCAGCGACACCAGGGCATCGTGCCCCAAGTGGCGGCCATAATTCATATCCGTCACCCGCACCGTCAGCGAATGGCGATGAATGACCGCTGCCAAAGGGAAGTCCAGCGAGACACGCTCCATTGCTTTACTCCTTGTCGGGTGACGATATGACCGGGAAAAGTCGCTTTTACTGCTCCCGCGCAATGGCGCGGAAGGCGATATCACGGCGGAATTCGACGCCTTCCCAATGAATCGCGCTAACCCCTCGATACGCCTGCTGCTGAGCCGCCGAGACGCTGTCGCCCAAGGCCGTGACACACAGCACGCGCCCACCGGCCGTAGTGATCTCACCTTCTGCATTTTGCGCCGTCCCCGCGTGGAAGACCTTGCACTGCGCCCGCTCGGCATCGTCCAAGCCGTGAATCACGTCGCCTTTACGATAGCTACCGGGATACCCACCCGCGGCCAGCACCACGCCCACGGCGGCACGGGAATCCCACGTACACTGCTTTCCGGCCAGCTCGCCTTTTGCGCCAGCCAAACAGAGCGCCGCCAAATCGGAGGTAAGACGCATCATGATCGGCTGGGTTTCCGGGTCACCAAATCGGCAGTTGTACTCGATGACTTTGGGATGGCCTTGCGCATCGATCATCAGCCCCGCATACAGGAAGCCGGTATACGCGTTCCCCTCCCCGGCCATACCGCGCACGGTGGGGAGAATGACCTGCTCCATGATCCGCGCATCGACGTCGGGCGTGACGACCGGCGCAGGGGAGTAGGCGCCCATGCCGCCCGTGTTGGGGCCCGTGTCGCCATCGTAGGCGCGCTTGTGATCCTGACTGGTCGCCATCGGAACGACGTTTTCGCCATCTACCATGACGATGAAGCTCGCTTCTTCGCCGTCGAGAAACTCTTCGATGACGACACGCGCGCCCGCATCACCAAAGGCATTGGCTTCGAGCATATCGCGAATCGCCGCCTCGGCTTCCGCTTCGCTCATGGCCACGATGACCCCTTTACCCGCCGCTAAGCCGTCGGCTTTGATCACGATCGGCGCGCCCATCTCAGCCAAATACGCTAGCGCAGGCTCTACGGCCGTAAACGTCTGGTAGGCCGCGGTGGGAATGTCATGACGGGCCAGAAAGTCCTTGGTGAACGACTTGGAGCCTTCGAGCTGGGCGGCGCGCTGGCTGGGGCCAAAAATCGTCAAACCGGCGGCTTGGAAACGGTCGACGACACCTTCGACGAGCGGCGCTTCTGGGCCAACGACGGTCAGGGCAATCTGCTCTTGCTGAGCAAACGCGACCAGTGCCTCTAGGTCGGTGACACCAATGGCCACATTGGTCAGCTTGGGCTCCGTTGCGGTCCCTGCGTTGCCAGGCGCGACGAAGACTTGCTCGACATCACTGGACTGGGCGAGTTTCCACGCCAGGGCATGTTCGCGGCCACCGCCACCGATCATCAAAACTTTCATGGGTATCCTTCTTAAACGGGAGAGCGTCGATGGGCGGCATTATGCCACAACGTACCACCCCGTGGCCTTAGGAACGCTTGTCCGATGTCTCGTCATCGTCCGTCTGGGTAGGCTGGTTGAGCGCGTTTTGCCAAAACCGCATGTTCTCTTCGGCCAATTCACGCATGAACTCGATCGGCGAGTGGCGCATGGCCTGCTGCCACTGGGTCTGCATCCGCTTTTGCTGCTCTAGCATTAGCTGCGTGCCCTGCTCCAAGTAGCGTGCCAGCGGCAGTGGAGAGGACATATCGTACACACGAATCAGCTGCGCCAGCAGGTCATTGGAAAACACTTCGGCTTCACTATCCGCCTGTTCTTGTTCGATAATGATCGATAGCAGGATGGTGCGCGTTAGATCTTCACCGCTTTTCGCATCTTCGACGCGAAACGGCTCTTCTTCAATGATCAAACGGCGCAGGTCCTCGAGCGTGACATAACGGCTCTGCTGGGTGTCGTACAACCTGCGGTTGGCATATTTACGAATTACGCGCACAGCGCATCTCCTTAAACGCGATAAAGGCTTTTGTCGCCGTTGCTGCTATTGTGCCTGCAACACGCGCCCATGCAAGCCAGCTTAGCGGATTCGTGGTGTTAAGCACGCCTTTCCTTGGACCAATAGACGACGACTATGAATTTGATACTGCTAGACCCAAGCGAGGTCGACGCTCACCACGCGCGCATTACCGATGCGCGGCGCTTGACCCATTTACACGACGTACACCGTGCCCAACAGGGCGACCGCTTGACGGTGGGCATTCAGGGCGGCGCCATGGGTAAAGCCTCGCTGATAACACTCAGTCAACACGAAGCGCTCTTTGCGCTGGAGGATCTTTGTGAATCGGCGCCCCCCGCCCTGCCCGTTCACCTCGTGCTGGCCTTGCCGCGCCCCCGTATGTTAGCGCGAACGCTAGAGCACGTGACGGCGCTGGGCGTCAAAGAGATCACCTTGCTGCATACTAAACGGGTAGAAAAGAGCTATTGGCAATCACCGGAGCTAAGGGCTGACAAGATTCATCAACATTTAGTGCTGGGCCTCGAGCAAGCACGAGATACCCTGCTGCCCAATGTGACGCTGTGCAAGGGCTTCAAAGCGTTTCTAGAAGGCCAGCTCCCGCAACTACTGAGCGAACGTCGCGGGCTAGTCGCTCACCCGGGAATGGAAAACGCCTGCCCACGCGACGTGGATGAACCCACTCTGCTACTGGTCGGTCCTGAAGGTGGTTTCATTCCTTGGGAGGTGGAGCAACTGATTCAGGCAGGCTGCGACGGCATGCACTTGGGACCGCGCATCCTACGCGTCGAAACAGCCGTCACCGCGCTGCTGTCACGGCTGTTTTGAGTGCTACCTGACTAATAAAGGATCAAGACTGGTCGTCTTCTGGGTCGTGGGGAACGTACGCAGCGTTTTCTCCACACTCGGGTTCCTGTAGAAACGTATTGCGTACGTCCAGCAAGCCCAGGTGGCTGATGGTACGACGCCCCAATAGTAGCGGATAGATCATCTCTTCTCGGTCACGCAGGCTAAACTGCTCCTCGTAGATGGTATCCCCCATGCACACGTCCATCAGCACCACCGGGCGCTCGTCACGCCCCCCGGCGCCGCGCACGGTTTGCTCGCGATAGAGAGGACGCTCGATTTGGTCGCTAAAGGTGTCACCGCTCTCTTGATCTTCCAGCTTCAAACGAAAGCGCACCCACTCCTCACCCTCTTTCTCGAACATTTCAATGTCTCGGGCATCCAGAGAAGAGGTCAACGCCCCGCTGTCCAGCTTGGCTTTGACCGCGATGCCCCAGGGCTCGATATAGGCATTTTCGACCCAGCCGAAGACGTTGTCTTGCGTTTGAGCGTCCTCTGCCTGTGCAGTCGCTCCCAACAGTAGCGTGCTGGCCAGCACGCTGGCACCCCATACTCCTAAGCCAGTTTTTACCATCTCGACTCATCCTTGGTGAAACATCGACGATTGAACATTAACGTAACCGCTCCAGCAGCGATTGAGTGGCGAAGCCATCGGGAACGATCCCCTGGTCGCGCTGGAAAGCCCTCAAACCCGCCTGGGTATTCGGCCCCATGATGCCATCCGCGACACCTACCGAGTAACCGGCATCGTTCAAGCGCTGCTGGAGCGTTCTGACATCGTCACGCGTCAAAGGTGCCTCATCCCGGGGCCATGACTGCGCGATGCCATCGCGTCCGGCAATGGCATCGGCCAGCGTCGCCACGGCTAGTGCATAGCTCGTTGCATTGTTATAGCGCAGAATCGCGCGGAAATTGGGACCAACGATGAACGCAGGGCCACTCGCCCCAGCCGGGACGATGACCGCAGCGCTATCGAAAGAGGGAAGCTCACCCCGAACGGCACGCACACCTTGTGCAGCCCATTCGGCGCTGCTCTTACGGTCGGTTTGCGAGTAGTCAAAGTCGTCGGGTAACCTGACCTCAGCACCCCAGGGTTGGCCTGCCTGCCAACCAGCGCGCGCAAGATAGTTCGCCGTCGACGCCATGACATCGGGAATACTGCCCCAAATATCGCGCCGCCCGTCGTCATCGCCATCCACCGCGTAGGCTTCGAAACTGCTGGGGATAAATTGGGTATGCCCCATCGCCCCCGCCCAGGAGCCTTTCATCTGTTCGGCGGCAATGTCCCCTTGGTCGATGATGCGCAGGGCCGCCAGCAGCTCACCCCGGGCGAACTCTCGTCGGCGGCCATCGTAGGCCAGCGTCGCGAGGGATTCGAGTGTCGAGAAATCGCCAAAATTGCTGCCGTAATTACTCTCCACGCCCCAAATCGCTACGATGATCTCGGCGGGGACACCGTAGCGCTGCTGCATCATATGCGCTGTCTCGCGGTGCTGCGCCAGCGTCTCTCGTCCATTGTCGATACGCGTTGGCGACACAGCACTATCTAAATATTGCCAAATGGCACGGACGAATTCTGGCTGGTAACGATCTAGCTCGATGACCCGCTCCCGGTAACGAATCCCATCGAACGCCGACGCAAGCGTGGCCTCACTGATACCTTGGCTGGCGGCATAGCGGCGGAACTCGCCGAGCCACTCATTGAAGTTGCCATAGCGCACCTGCTCTGCGGCGCGGGCGTCGACTTCCGTCATGAGCTGGGGGCTTGCCGTCACAGCAGGGACGTATAAAGTAACAGCGGCCAACAGTGGCCACAGCAGGTGGCGGCGGGTACGTATCGAACCATTACGTTTCAATGACCTGGGGCGTGACGTCATAGTATTCATCTCTTGGCAATCCTTAGCGTGAGGCTGATGATGGCTCAGAAATAAACGAGTTACCAGCCTCAGAGAGACAAGCGCCCCAAAACCACAAAATGGAGCATCACCACACTCACCGTTAGCACACAACGCAGGATCAGATACCACTTGGGAAAGCCTTCGCGCCCTTCCCGGCTAATATCGTAGCCTCCCATCAACAGAAACCCTGCCAACAACACCCAAAGCCCGGTCACCGTGTTGAATAGCAAAGCGGGCCACGCTATCAGGCTAGGCACCATGGCCAGTACTAGCCGCCGTACGTTGTTGTCACGGGGCACTTGAAGCGCACTGCCCCAATGAATGCCCCCTAAAAACGACAAAATCACGGCGCTGTAGTAAGTAAAGCCATAGATGGCACTGACCTGCCAGACAGGCGGTGCCCACCAAGCGGCGAGGCCGCCACCGATGAACGGCAGCAGACCGGCCAAGCCTAAGCTCCATGCCAAGCGTTTTTCAGACTCCATTCGCGCCATCGTTACTCATCCGTTTCTTCGAATTCGGTAGCAGCAATCAACCAGCGCTGCCACTCGTCCGGCAACACGCAAGGCTGCTTGAATTGAGAAGGTGCCACACGCCAGGGCTGGTGGCGCTCCAATCCATAAGGCAACGATTCGAGAGCAGGTAACCAGTAGGCCACGTAAAGCCCTTTCGGGTCGTAGTGGCCTGCCTGCTTCAATACATTGAAGTAGCGATCCTGCCGCGGATCGCGTCCCACTCCGGCAATGTAGCGCCAGTTGCCCCAGTTACTGGCCACGTCATAATCGATCAGGCAGTGTTCGAACCACCAAGCCCCTAACCGCCAGTCGACCTGAAGATCTTTGACTAAAAAGCTCGCGACGTTTTGTCGAGCCCGATTAGAGATCCAGCCAGTACGCCTGAGTTCGAGCATGGCAGCGTCAATGAAGGGGACACCGGTATCGGCGTTACGCCACGTATCGAAAGCCGCATTCGCAGCGGGCAGCGAATCACGGCCGAACAGTGACGCACCTTCAAGCTGCGCAGCGCGATGAAAATAGTCGCGCCATAAAAGTTCGAAGACGATCCAGTAGCTTGATTCACAGCTACCGAACTCGGCCTCCCACGCTTTTACTTCGTGATTCACTTGGCGGGCTGATAGGCAGCCACGGGAAAGCCACGGAGAAAAGCGCGTGGAGAAGTTGGCGCCTAGCAGGCCATTGCGCGTTTTCTTATAAGACTCCGCGCCGTTTTGACGCCATAAGTAGTGCTGTAAACGATCGTTCGCTGCCGACTCGCCGCCCACGAATACGAACCCCTGACGATTATCGGGTTGCCAAGCGGCGCTGGTTTCACACACCGACCTCAACGGTGGGAAACCGCGTGGCGCACCGTCAGGCCAGCCTGGCAGGGTGACCGGCGCGGGTAAGGGAGGCGGTATTTCACACTGTTTTTCTACACTGCGACGAAACGCGGAAAAACTGGATGGCAACGCGTCCAATTCGAACGGCAGCGCAGCAGCGTCGATCAAATAACCGCTATCTGCACGGTAAAGTCGGCAACTATCGGGCAAACCGGCAGCCGCGCGAGTGATGTTCTTCGACTCTTCGCATCCTGAGTGTTCAGCCACTCGGACTTCACGCGCATCAAGCGAGGTAGCCAGTTCGACGACGACCGCTGCCGGGTCGCCAATGCGCACCAACAGGTCGCTACCTCGGCGCAACAATTCTCCGCGAAGCTCCATCAAGCTTTGCCATAAAAAGCGCAAACGCGCTGGTCCTAGCCTAGGCGTCTTTTCACCCGGCACGGCCGCCTGGAGCCAACGCTGGTCGAGCACGTAAAGGCAGAGTAGCTGATGTGGGCAGTGTTCGAAATGTAATAAGGGGTTGTCGGCGACACGCAGATTATCCTGCAGCCAGACAATGTCAGTCGTGCTGTTCATGCTCTTGCCTCCTCGGCGTGCTGTGCTGCTTGGCCTCGCGACGGCAACGTTCGCTGCAGAAGCGCACCTCGTCCCAGCAGCGCGCCCATTTTTTTCCGCCAAGTAAATGGGCGCTGGCATTGAACGCAGTCTTTTTGCGGTAAATCGTGTTTCCGTTTCATCTATCCATCTCGCTGCGTGCTGGCTATGCCACGCTACGCCGTAATACATGGACATAATAACTTATACAGTACAATTATTGTATATAAATTGATACCTCGACTTTGCCATAACACGCACCTACCCTCTTTTAAGTCGCGCATAAAAAAAGCCACCCAACCTGGGTGGCTTCTCTTAATTACGGTGACTCTTAACGTTAGTCGGGATCGGTATTGCGAGGGTGGCGCTTCGCGTTTTCTTGCGTCTCCATACCGCTTTTCAGCTCATGGGTGAGCGGGTCGTAGTTAGGGCGCAGCTCATCTTTGACCGTGCCGCTCCAAAGCCGAGAACCTACAAAGTAACCGGCTCGGCCAATCACGTGGGCGGCAATAGGTGCGGTGATCAAAATGAACACGATAATGGCTAACGAACGAGCGACGACCCCTACCTCGGCAAAATGCATGGCCGAGGCCAACATGATCAGAATCACACCCAGCGCGGCGGCTTTGGTGGTGGCATGCATGCGTGTCAGTAGATCGGGCAAGCGAAGGAGCCCTACGGCGGCTAGCAGCATAAAACTCGCGCCAACCAGCAGCATGGCGCCTTTGATGGCATCAATCATCCCGAGGCCCTCCCCGTTCCAAGAAGCGTGCAAAGCCAATCGCGGCCAAAAACCCCATCAACGCAATGACGATGGCCGCATCCAAAAAGCTGGAGACGCCCGATTGAATGGCATACACACCGACCAACCCCACGACCGTCGTCGAGAACAGTTCTAGGGCCACTACGCGATCTGGCAGACTAGGTCCACGCACCACGCGAACGAAGGTCAGCACGAGCGCCAAGCCCATGATCACCTGACTAATTAAAATCACGGTTTCCATTAACGAAATAACTCCAGTGCCCTGTGTTCCATCTCTTTCAAATTGCGCCGAAGCTCCTCTTCGTCGTCCAGGAACATCGCATGGATATACAACACTTTACGGTCATCGGACACGTCTAGGCTCAGGGTACCCGGTGTGAGCGAAATCAAATTCGCCACCAGGGTGATCTCCATTTCGGTGCGTGCCGACAGCGGTAAGGCAATGACCCCCGGCTGCATGTGCCAAGGCGGCGTCAGGATATCGAATGCCACGCGTAAGTTGGCCTGAACCAACTCTTTGATGAAAAAGCCGAGAAAGCCGATGAAGCGCGGCACACGAGCAGGATAGCCTTTCAACCCATCGACTTGAGGCTCGATCAGCAGCAACGCGATATAGCCAAAAATCATCCCTACCAACAAATTCAACCCGGAGAAGTCGCCGCTCAGCAGCACCCAGGCCAAACCAAGCAAGAGGTTCCAAATGGCGCCTGTCATGGTGTTTCCTCCAAGCGGTCATCGACACGTTCGGCCTGTATCTCAAGGGGATCCAGTAGCGCTGCTTCCGCGCTTGCGGAGGCACCGAGTACCGCTTCGATATAGCCTGAAGGCGTCATCAATTGATCGCCTATTTGGTTCATCACCAGCATGATGGGTTCGGCAAACACGCCAATGAGCAGGGACATCATGGCCAGCACCACGACAGGCAGATACATCATCCACAGGCTGGGCTTCAGCAACCGGCCGTCATCGCCAGTCGGTGTCGGTGTTTCGGGCACCTGGTTTTCTTCAGGTAGCGCCTTCCAGAACACTTCGTTCCAGATCTTCACCATGGAGTAGAGCGTCATCAAACCCACGGCCAGAGCGATGCCGGTCGCCACGTAAGCCTCTGCCTCAAAGCCCGCGCGCACCAGCACGAACTTCGCAAAAAACCCCGAGAGCGGTGGGATACCCGCCAGAGAAAACGCGCTGATAAAAAACGCGACGGCCAGCCAAGGCCGCTCACGATAGAGCCCACCCATTTTTTTGAGCTGGTACGTCCCTTGGAGGCGATGCGTAATGCCGCTGATCAAGAACAGGTTCGTCTTGACGATGATATTGTGCATGATCGCGAACACACCGCCGGCAATGGCCAGCGGCGTATAGAGCGCCAGTCCCAATATCATGTAACCAATCTGACTGACGATATGAAACGAGAGGATACGACGAAATTCATACTGAGCGGCGGCGCCTAACACGCCGGTCACCATGGTCAATACTGCTCCCCACAGCATGATGTCTTGGAGGTAGCCCATGGTTTGATCAAAGATCAGCGTAAATACCCGAAACAGCGAGTAAACGCCCACCTTGGTGAGCAGTCCCGCAAACAACGCCGATACCGCCACCGGCGGCGTATGATAGGACGCAGGCAGCCAAAAAAATAGCGGAAACGCGGCGGCTTTGATACCAAAGGCCACCATGAACATCACCGCCAGCACTTCGACCATACCGCTGTGCTCGGCCTCATCCATGCGCAGCGCAATATCGGCCATATTGAGCGTTCCCACCGTGCCGTAGAGCAACCCCACCGCGCTGAGAAAAATCACCGAAGCCAGCAGGTTGAGCGTGACGTACTTGATGGCGCCCTCCATCTGGGCGCGCTCGCCACCGAGCGTTAGGAGCGCAAACGAGGCCACCAACATCACTTCGAACCAGACATAGAGGTTGAAGATATCGCCCGTTAAAAAGGCGCCCGCCACCCCCGCCAGTAGCAAATGCATCAGCGGGTAGTAGCCAAATTTTTCGTGGCCGCGGCCAGTCGTCGCCAGGGAGTAAATCCCCATGGCCAAGCCGATGATGCCGGTGAGCAGTATCATCACAGCGCTGAGCATGTCAGCGACGAGCGTTATCCCAAACGGTGCTGGCCAGCTGCCCATTTGAATGGTGATGTAGCCATCTTCTAAGACCGCAACGAACAGCCACAGGCTGACGACGAATAGCGCGACGTTGCCCGCCACGGCAATAAAACGCTGCATCGGGCGCGAACGCCAAAACATCAGCGAAATGGCCCCAGAAAGTAGCGGCAGTAAAACGGGGAGTGCGACTTCAGGCCTCACGTGTCGGTATCCTTCATCTTGTCCAAGTCATCGGCCTTGACGATTTCATAAGCGCGGCGAATCAGCACCACCGCAAACGCCAATACACCAAAGGCAATCACGATAGCCGTCAATACCACTGCTTGCGGCAAGGGGTCGGCAACGCCACCCAATGGCTGCATCATGCCTTCGGGGATCAGGGGGGGCGCACCCCGCGTCATACCGGCCGTGGTAAAAATTAACAGGTTAGCGGCGTTAGACAGTAGCAGCAGACCAATCACCAGCTTGACGATAGAGCGACGCAACATCATGAATATGGCGGTCGCGTAGAGCAGGCCTATGACGAGGGCCATTAACGGTTCCATCGGCGACCTCCCGATTCGATGAGTCTAAGGGACTTATGGCTCATCCTTATCCACCTCCATTAATGCCATGACCATACCCATGACGGAGCCCAGTACCGCCAGATAGACGCCAATATCGAAAATCAGCGGCGTCGAGGCTTTGAAGTCGATCACCGGAATCGTCCACCACTGAGCAGTCAGAAAAGGCTGCCCCATGAACCAAGCGGGCACTACCGAGATCATCCCAAAAAAGAGTCCTGCGCCGATCAAGTCTCGCGGGTC
The DNA here is from genome assembly GCF_012427705.1 of Vreelandella piezotolerans. Taxonomy (NCBI): domain Bacteria; kingdom Pseudomonadati; phylum Pseudomonadota; class Gammaproteobacteria; order Oceanospirillales; family Halomonadaceae; genus Vreelandella; species Vreelandella piezotolerans. Next base: position 2,622,873 of record NZ_CP048602.1, read on the forward strand.
GACCATGCGCAGTACCTCTTTCGTGGCGCTTACGCCAAAGGCAAATAAATACAAAGTGAACGCGCCCGCTGCCACGAGCCCAGCAATGAATCCTCCCCCGGGCTCATCATGCCCCCGCAGCAGCAGGAAGACCGAGAACATGAGCTGCAGCGGCATGAGAAAGCGCGCTGCGGTGTTTAAAATGATCGTGCCTGATTTAACCATCGTAGGGCTCCTTCACGCTGGCTTTTTCGCCACTATTTGTCCTACCCTCCGTTTCGCCGTGGCGAAGCTTGAGCATGGCAATCACGCCAATGGCGGCCAACGCTAGCACGAACATCTCACCCAAGGTGTCGAGGGCACGGTAATCGACCAGGATGACATTGACGATATTTCGACCATGGGCAAGCGGCGCACTGTTCTCGACCATGTAGGTCGAGATGCTTTCGAACTGATCGATACTCCACGCCGTCATGATCAATAAGAACATCAGCACGCCCATGGTCGCTGCAACCGACCCATCGCGAATGCGCTCCAGATTCGTGGAGAGGTTGGAGAAGCGAGGCAGCCGGAAGAGCACCAGGACTAGCAGAATCACCGTCATGGTTTCAACGAGCAGTTGGGTAATGCCTAAGTCCGGCGCGCTGAACAGAATGAAGATCAGCGCGATGGAGAAGCCCATGATGCCGACCGAGACAACGGCTCCCAACCGAGAGCGCGAAATCGTGGCGAACAGAGCCCCCATCGCCATGGTGCCCACCACGATCACTTCGTGAAAGCGCACGTCTAGCTCGAGCGCTAGCTGGGGGGAATGGCGCAACAAAATGGAGTTGCCGATTAGCGCAATCAGCACGACCAGCATCACCAATATATAGTTACGCATATAGCCGTTTTGCAGGAGTCGAGTTTGCCACTCGGAAAAGCGCACGATGCCATTCATCAGGCCCTCGTAGCCTGCTTCGGGCCCATAGCGCATCACGGGGGTCAGTCTGGCCAACTGGCCACGTACACTGTCCCAACGCTTGAAGAGAAAGAAACCGAGCAGTAGGCTCACCACGGACATGATCAACGCCATGTTGACGCCATACCACAGCGACAGCGAGATCGGCAGCGCCTCCCCCGCCACTGCCGTGGCCGCCGACGTCAATAACGCATCGGCTCCCAACATGGCGGGCGCTAAGCCAAGCGCGAGCGATCCAAGGGCCAATAGGCCTGGGCCGATCAGCATGCTTAGCGGTGCTTCATGGGGCGTTTTAGGAGTTTCATGGCGTGCGCCATAAAAAGGTCGCAGCGCGATGATGGACGCCACCGCAATGGTCAACACGGCCGCCATAAAGGCGAACACCACCAATATTGACCGGACACGCTCGGCGCCTAGCGCTGCTTCGAGCATTAGCTCTTTACCGATAAAGCCGAGTAACGGTGGCACACCCGCCAAGGAAAGCGCTGCTATCAGTGCAATGGTCGCCGTCACGGGCATCACGCTGCGCAGTCCCCCCATGGCCGTGACATCCTTGGTACCGGTTTCGTGATCAAGAATCCCCGCCACCATGAACAGGGCGCCTTTGTACAGTGAGTGGGCCAGCAAGAACGTCACGAACGCTGTCATGGCATACTCGGAGCCAATGCCTAACAGCATGGTCAGCGTACCCAGCGCCATGACCGTCGAGTACGCCAGCAACTTCTTGATGTTGGTGTGATGAATCGCCAGAAAAGCGCCGGTCAGCATGGTGGTCGCTCCGACCACGGAGAGTATCGTCACCCATAGGGCAGTGCCACCCAGCTCGGGCTGCAGCCGTGCCAATAAGTAAATGCCCGCCTTCACCATGGTGGCGGAGTGCAGATAGGCGGACACGGGCGTTGGCGCTGCCATGGCGTTGGGCAACCAGAAATGGAAAGGGAACTGCGCCGATTTGGTAAACGCACCCAGCAACAAACAGATCAACATGGGGGTATAGAGCGCGTGTTGGCGCAGGTCCTCATCGGCGCGCAGAATGTCATGGAGAGACCAGCTACCGCTTGCTACACCCAGCAGCACTAGCCCTGCCATCAGTGCCAACCCACCGGCCACCGTCACGAACAAACCTTGACGTGCCGATTTACGCGCCTCGATATCCTGGTGATTGAAGCCAATCAGGAGGTAGGAGGTGATGCTGGTCAGTTCCCAAAAAATGAATAGCGTAAGCAGGCCATCGGCGAGCACGAGCCCCAGCATGGAGGCCATGAACGCGACCAGAGCCAAATGGAAACGGGCCATATCCTGATGACCTTTCAAATAGCCACCTGCATAGACCAAGACGCAGGTGCCGATCCCCGTAATCAGCAAGCCAAACAGCAGCGACAGGCCATCGAGCAAAAAGCTTAAGCTGATACCCAATGACGGCACCCACGACCACGCCAATAGCTGAGGGCCCTCATGGAGAACCAACGGCGCTTGGCTTAACAACCAAGCGGCCAAAAGTGCCGGAAATAGCGCAAGCAGCAGGCTTGCTCGCTCCCCAAACCAGCGGTTGAGCAGCGGTGACAGCGCTGCCAACACGAAGCCCATTAATACGGCAAATTGCATCCGGCGCCTTCTCCCTAATTGCGTGCATTCACCTCAAAACGGCCGCTTGTCGACACGTCAGCAGCCGTTCGAGCGTTGAATAAGTGTGATTTTATATCCACAAACCTTATACCAACCCTTCCCACTTTTCTAGGAAAGTCGTTCTCAATAAAAAACCGCCTAGCGCAATACGCTAGGCGGTTTTATGCACCGCCATATGACGTTACGTTGTTGGTAACCAACCCGATAATTCGTTATTCACTACCGCCAATAGTGCATCGATATGGTCATCGCGATCGTTCAAGCAAGGGATGTAGCTAAAGGTTTCACCACCCGCTTCCATGAAACTATCGTGGATCTCCTCTTTGATCTCTTCGAGGGTCTCGACACAATCAGAGGAAAAGGCTGGCGAAAGAATCGCAATGTGCTTGTGCCCTTGTTTCGCCAGTTCGGCAACATGGTCGACCGTTTGCGGACCGACCCACTTTTCAGGACCGAACTGCGACTGAAACGCAGTATCGACCTCCTCTTTGCTCAACCCCAGCTTTTCACGCAGTAGGCGCGTCGTTTTCTGACACTGGCAGTGGTAGGGGTCACCCTCCATCAGATAACGCTCCGGCACGCCGTGATAGCTCGCCACGAGTTTGGTGGGACGACTATCGAAGCCGTCGTACGCCTCTTGTACCGAGTTAGCCAACGCCTGGATATACGTCGGATGCTCGAAATAGGCCGGTACGGTACGGATATAGGGCTGCCACTTCATTTTCATCAGCGTACGAAACGCTTGATCATTGGCAGTAGCGGTAGTGGGCGAGCCGTACTGCGGATAGAGCGGGAAGAAGACGATGCGCTCACAACCCTTCTCTTTCATGCGTTTGAGCACGCTGTCCGTTGAAGGATTGCCGTAGCGCATACAGAAATCGACCTCGACATCGTCGCCGTAAAGCGCTTTCAGGCGCTCGGTCATTTTTTCCGTTTGTGCACGGGTGATGGTCAGCAACGGGCTTTCGTTCTTCTCGTTATTCCAGATGCTTTTGTACGCGTTGCCCGAGGAGAACGGACGCTTGGTCAGGATGATGAGCTGCAAAAGAGGCTGCCATTTCCATCCGGCATAATCTACGACTCGTTTATCGGACAAGAACTCGCTGAGATAGCGACGCATGGACCAGTAATCGGTGGCATCGGGCGTTCCCAGATTCGCTAGAACGACGCCCACCTTGGCGCGGGGAACGGCAGGGTGGCTGCTGGGCGCGTGGGCCAAGCGCCCCTCACCGGGTTGATCCTTCACGATGCTATCGGCCATCTCGCTAACTCCTCGGGTGTACGTAATGGGCAAAATCTTAACACTTTTCAGCAAAGTCGCGGCATAAAGTTATACTATCAACATTATTTGTATAACTGCAGGCCAACTCATGTCCAAGCCGTTACTCCTGGTACTGGGTGATCAGCTCACGCTGACGCTGCCAACCCTTCGCGAAGCGCCTTCCAATGCGGTGGTGGCGATGTGCGAAGTGGCCGAAGAGGCACGCTACGTGCCTCACCATCTGCATAAGATCGGTCTTTTCATGGCCGCCATGCGCCACTTTGCCGACGCCTTGAGAGACAAAGGCTATACGGTGCATTACAGCCGCATCAATGATGGCGATAACACCCAGTCGCTGATAGAAGAAGCCGAGCGGCTCGCCAAGCAGTACGGCTGTGATGAAATTCGCGTTACCCGCCCCGGCGAGTGGCGGCTGTGGAACGACATGCAGCAGCGCCAACACAACGCCCTCCCCTGGCAGTTGTGGGAAGATGACCGCTTCTTCACCACACCGGACGACTTTTCACGCTGGGCAGAGGGCCGCAAACAGCTGCGCCTGGAGTATTTCTACCGCGAGCAGCGCAAGCGCACCGGCCTGCTCATGGAGGGCGATACGCCCAGCGGCGGCCAGTGGAACTACGACCACGACAACCGCGAGCCCATCGATGCCTCGCTGAGCTTTCCTGCACTGCCCAACCACGGCCAGGATGACGTGACAAAAGCAGCTCTTAAGGACGCCGCTGACCATTTCGCTGATCACATGGGAACGATGGAGACCTTCAACTTGCCGGTCACCCGGCGGCAGGCACTGGTCGATTTGAACCACTTCATCGAACACGGGCTAGCAGACTTTGGCCGCTACCAAGATGCCATTAGTGACCGAGAACCCTTTTTGTATCACTCACGCCTGTCTGCGGCGATGAACATTGGCCTGCTCTCGCCGATGGAAGTGTGTGACGCCGCCGAGGCGCACTACCATGCGGGCAAAGCGCCTATCAATGCGGTAGAGGGTTTCATCCGCCAAATACTCGGCTGGCGCGAATACGTGCGCGGGCTCTACTGGACGCACATGCCCGGGTACAAACAGGAGAACCAGCTAGGCTTCACCCGCGAGCTGCCCGCGTTTTATTGGGACGCCAACACCGACATGCGCTGCCTGCAGCGCGCCATTCAAATGACCATCGACAACAGCTATGCGCACCACATCCAGCGACTCATGGTCACCGGCAACTTTGCCCTGCTGTGCGGCGTCAAGCCCGAAGCGCTGTGCGACTGGTACCTCGCCGTCTACGCCGATGCCTGCGAGTGGGTCGAACTGCCTAATACCCTCGGGATGGTACTGCACGCCGATGGCGGTTTGATGGGCTCCAAGCCTTACTGCGCTTCGGGTAAATACATCGATAAGATGTCTGATCACTGTCAGCACTGTCGCTACTCGCCCAAACAGATGACCGGCCCCAAAGCCTGCCCTTTCAACAGTCTTTACTGGCACTTTTTGGAAACCAATGCGGAACGGCTCAACCGTAATCCACGAATGAAGCTCATTTATGGCTCGTTAGGACGCATGAAAGAGGAGAAGCGCGAGGCCATTCGCCAGCAGGCCGAGCAATTCCTTGCCAAACTGCCAACCAGTAAAGGCTACGGCCAACCGGCGCATACGAAGGGCTATGCCTCTGCTGCCCAACACGCTTCCTCTACATCTAACTCGGAGAACCGCTCATGAGCCGTTTCGCAGCGCTGGATGCCCAGGCTCCGGTCACGCTCTACCATGACGGGGACTGCCCCTTTTGCCGAGTGGAAGTCGCTTGGCTCGCCAAACACCGCCATCGGTCTCGCGTTCGGCTGGTCGATATTCAGAGCAGCGAGTTCAAGCCAGACGAGGTCGGTCGCAGTTTCGACGCCATGATGGGCCAACTGCATTTGCAAGATCAAGAAGGGAGGTGGTTCATCGGGATGGACGCCAGCCGGGCCCTCTATGCGGTGTTGGGCTACCGGCGGCTGGTAAAGCTATCTTACTTACCGGGCCTGCGCAGCATGATGGATGCAGGCTACCGTTTCTTTGCCCGTCGCCGTATTCGGCTGGGGCGATGGTGGGAAAAACGACAGGGTAAAACCGTCAGCTAATACAGCGGCTGGATCAAAAGACGAGCGGCATACGCGAGGTCAGCGGCGCACTATAATGAGCGTCGCGGCCAATCACCTCATCTTGAGGCACGTGCTGCACTAAGTAGGCGCGATGGATACCCGCACGCTTGAGCTCTAGATAAACGTCATCCAGTGAGCGAAACAGCATCGGTTTACCGCGCTGCATCAACATGTGGCGCTCACCTTCTACATCTTCAAGCTCGACTTGGTAAAAACGACTACCCGAATGGGTAATCACACGGATTTCAAAATTGTCGTGATTCACGACGAACTGTTTCAGCGCTTTCAGTTCCATGGTTCCCTCCTGTTATTGGTCATCGTCATGGAACACAGCATGAAGCGGCTCCATGACAATCATATTACCTTGGCACTAACTGCCTAAGACGGCAATAACAGGGAAGAGTTCCTGTCTCAATCGTCAACTAACGGTCGACTTATTGATACTCGGAGGGGTCGATTGCTTTGCCCAGCGAGTTACGATCGATCCAGTTCCCACCTTTGGTCTCTTTATAGCGAAACACCACTTTGTCGCCTACAACGACGGGGAGTTCAGCATCTTCGGTTTGGTAGCTGTACTTCTCCCCCTCCACCACCAAAAAGTAGCGATAGAGATCGGGCATGCCCAGCCACTCTTTGAAAGGGCCTTCGCGCTCTAGCGACTGGAGTTCACCACGGCCTTCCAGTTTCGGAAGACGTTTGCGGTTACCGCGCCTAAAACCACCTGCCATTTGTTACTCCTGTCTCTCTATCTGCTCGAGGCGAACTACTCATGAGGGTGCGCATTATACGTTCTCCCCCATGACGCTCAAGTTAATCGCCAAACGCCTCGCCATAGCTATCGGGCGCCAAATCCTCGAAGCGCGTGTATTTACCAATGAAAGCCATGTGAACGGTGCCAATCGGCCCGTTACGCTGCTTACCGATGATGAGCTCCGCAATGCCCTGATTATCTGGGTTGTCCGGGTTATACACCTCATCCCGGTAAACGAAGGCAATGACGTCCGCATCCTGCTCGATCGCGCCCGACTCCCTCAAATCCGACATCACGGGGCGCTTGTTGGGGCGCTGTTCGAGCGAGCGGTTAAGCTGCGAAAGCGCCACGACCGGGCAGTTGAACTCCTTTGCCAAACCTTTCAGAGAGCGTGAGATCTCAGAGATTTCCCCCGTGCGGTTTTCGGAAAAGCCAGGGATCTGCATCAACTGAAGATAGTCGATCATGATCAGCGCCATGTTGCCGTGCTCACGCACGATACGGCGCAGTCGCGAGCGCATCTCATTGGGCGAGAGCGCGGCGGTATCATCGATGAACAGCTGTTTGTCTTTGAGAAGGTTGACAGCCGATGTGAGCCTTGGCCAATCCTCATCTTCCAGCTGGCCCGAGCGAACGCGCGTCTGGTCGATGCGCCCCAGTGAAGAGAGCATACGCAGCATCAGCGACTCTGCGGGCATCTCCATGGAGAACACCATGACCGGCTTGTCGCTAGAGATGACCGCATGCTCGACCAAGTTCATGGCGAATGTCGTCTTACCCATCGATGGACGCCCAGCGATGATCACCAAGTCGGAGGGCTGCAGACCCGAGGTCATCTCGTCCAGATCGCGGAAACCGGTGGAGAGACCAGTCATCTCGCCTTTGAGGTTGAATAGCTCATCAATGCGGTCGACCGCTTTGGTGAGCAGATCGCTCATA